>NZ_FLOC01000001.1 GCF_900089755.1 Marinomonas aquimarina
TGGAAAACGAGCCGTTATGACTCGTTTCGAGATATCAAAAAATGAATGGCGGGACGGCATCAGGCAGTTGCTCCAACAGCTGGAGAAAAGAGTCTGATCATGAGTAAATTTGTGGGGATACCTCAGGGTCAGATCCCTTAACAGATAGAAGGCATTGGAAGCTGCTACTTAGAAGGGATCTGACCCCTGATCCTAGGGTTGGGAACTAAGCCTAAAAACCAAAAAGCCCGCTACTGATATCAGTAGCGGGCTTTTAGAAAGCGATGCAAGGTCTTTATTAACGTAGCTGCTTAATAAAGATACCCAACACCCCCCATAAACCGTAGGCACAGAAAATGCCGGCTAGAACCAAAGCTGGCTCAAGGGCAATCAATACCAATACCAATACCGCTATTAAAAGCACAACAAATGGCACACGACCTTTGATGTTTAAATCTTTAAAGCTACGGTATTTAACATTGCTCACCATTAGCAAACCTGTGATCGGCACGAGTAATGCCATCACACTGGCGATTTGCTCGCCTGACACACCCGCACTTTCTGAGGCCCAAATCACACCCGCGACAATGGCGGCAGCGGATGGGCTTGGTAGACCGGTAAAGTAACGCTTATCCTGACTGCCAATCATGGTATTAAAGCGAGCCAAACGAAGGGCTGCCCCCACTGCATAGATAAAGGCTGCAATCCAGCCTACCTTACCTAGAGGTGCCAAGGCCCAAGTAAAGGCCACCAACGCTGGCGCAATACCAAAGGACACCATATCCGCAAGGGAATCGTATTCTGCGCCAAACGCACTTTGTGTTCTGGTTAGACGCGCCACACGTCCATCCAACCCATCAAGTACCATGGAGATAAAGATCGCCACAGCCGCTTGGGTAAAGTTGCCATTCATTGCAGCAATGATGGAGTAGAAACCCGAAAACAAGGCCGCAGTGGTAAACAAGTTTGGCAACAAGTAAACACCACGATGGGGTTGCTTCTGAGTCGTAGCGGTATCGTCGCCACCGTCTACGTCTTCTTTCAACATTTCTTTCTCGGTCTCTTCGACAGGCATATTTTCTTCCTTCATTGAAGATCTCAACCTATACAAGTTTGGCTAACGCGCGTTTAGCTGCCGCTACAGTAGAGGCAATGTCTTCCTCACTAAGCGCTTGCGAAGTAAAGCCAGCTTCAAACGCAGAGGGAGCTAGGTAGACGCCCTCTTCTAGCATGTAGTGGAAGAACAACTTGAACTTCTCTGTATCACATTTCTGTACATCGGCAAACGTCGTTACTTTTTCCTGATCGGTAAAGAACATACCAAACATACCACCACCAGCGCATACCGTAACTAGAGGGATATTAAGTTCATCCGCAGCAGCTTGAATCCCATCCAGCAGTGCAACGGTTTTTGCCTCTAATGTTTTATGAAATTCTGGTTCGCTGATTTTATCCAGCACCGCCAAGCCCGCAACCATGGCAACAGGGTTACCAGACAAGGTACCAGCTTGGTAAACAGGACCAAGCGGCGCAATGTATTCCATGATCTCACGCTTACCACCAAAAGCCCCTACCGGCATACCGGCACCGATGACTTTACCAAGCGTCGTTAGATCAGGCTTGATGTTGTATTTCTCTTGTGCGCCACCTAGCGCCACACGGAAGCCAGTCATCACCTCATCAAAAATCAGTACCGCACCAGACTGGTCACACACTTCACGCAACGTTTCGAGGAAACCTGCTACTGGCGGAATACAGTTCATGTTACCCGCCACAGGCTCAACAATAATACACGCGATTTGGTCGCCGATTTCTGCGAAGCAAGATTTTACTTCTTCAATATCGTTAAACTGCAAAGTAATGGTGTGTTGAGCAAGATCGGCTGGAACGCCAGGAGAGTTAGGCACTCCCAGAGTCAAGGCACCCGAACCGGCTTTCACTAGTAGTGAATCAGAGTGGCCGTGGTAGCAGCCTTCAAACTTGACGATTTTATCTCGACCAGTGTAGCCACGCGCCAAACGAATGGCACTCATGGTCGCTTCGGTACCCGAGTTCACCATGCGTACCATGTCCATAGAAGGTACAAGCTCACACACTTTATCCGCCATGGTGATTTCAACTTCGGTTGGCGCACCAAAACTTAAACCAAAATCCAACTGCTTGCGCACTGCGTCGATCACATCAGGATGTGAGTGACCTAGAATCATCGGCCCCCAAGACCCTACATAATCGACATAACGCTTGCCATCTTCATCGTACACATACGCGCCTTCTGCTTTCTGGAAGAAAACTGGCGACCCACCCACGCCGTTAAAAGCTCGAACTGGTGAGTTAACACCACCAGGAATGTGTTTCTGGGCACGGGAATACAATTCTTCAGAACGACTCATAATAGGATCCATAAATACGATAAAAATTAAAAAGGACGCACAACGACGAGTATACAAACGCCGATGAGTACTAATACAGGAAATTCATTAAACCAACGATAAAACACATGACTGCGAGTATTCTCGTCGTTGGCAAATTTCTTTAATAATCTGCCACAAGCATGATGATAACCAAGCAACATCGCCACTAGTAACATTTTGGCATGGAACCAGCCAGAGCTAAAATAGTAATCGGTTCCATACGAGACAAGCCAAAAGCCCAGCAC
Organism: Marinomonas aquimarina; assembly: GCF_900089755.1. GTDB lineage: Bacteria > Pseudomonadota > Gammaproteobacteria > Pseudomonadales > Marinomonadaceae > Marinomonas > Marinomonas aquimarina. The sequence goes on from NZ_FLOC01000001.1 coordinate 2,636, forward strand.
GACTGTCGCGATCGCCGATGGCGTCATGATACCGCGATACAGTTTACGCTCCATAATTTTGAAGCGCTCAATGCTCTCACGGTCTTTAGCATCCGCGTGATAGACAAATAAACGCGGCAAGTAAAATAAGGCCGCAAACCAACACACTACCGCCACAATGTGAAATGCCTTAACCCAAAGCATAACTACCCCTTCATTAACATTTGATCGAGTTGTCGTGATGTAACCAGCCACAACTCTTGTTGCTGAGCAAAGCTGACTAAAACTTGGTGCTGCTCATGACGATGCAGCCAACTTAACAACTCCGCCAAAGACAGTGACGCATCCACGGCGCTCACCTGTGTACTGGAAACAGCACATAATACATCCATCGCTTGCCGACCTTGGTCCTCCATCAACCAAGGCTGTGGCCCTAAGTCGAGCCCCTTTAGCTTCTCAACCATTTCAGATACTGAAACAATGAAGTGCTCTCCATCTTTTTGGATCACCACGTAGTCTATCATACTTGAAGCCAAATCACGGACTCGCTCAAGTTGGAGTAATTCAGGAAAGAGCTCTACTTTATTAGCCACGCTACGCACATCATGTTGGCGCAACAAACGCTGGACGGGGCTCCACTCGGACACCAAGCCGAGGTCATTCATACGCTCCACAAAGATCGAATCCTGATTAAACAGCAAACGCACTACGGTGCAGGAGATAACAATCACTAAAATGGCAGGGGCTATGGTCACCGAGGTGTGAGTCATTTCCACCATCGCCACAATCGCTGTTAAGGGTGCCTGAAATGCGGTGGCCATCATGCCCGCCATGCCCAGCAACACAAACAATGCCAGTTCCGCGGTCGCGGGAATTTCGGTATCAAACCAAAACGCCACCTGCGCACCCAACATGCCACCAATGACAAAGGTCGGGCCAATCATTCCCCCGGGAATACCAAGGCCAATGGAAATGGAGGTGAGCAATACTTTTGCCAGCACTAAGACGATCAGAGACGTTAAAATCACTTCCCCTGATAACAAACCATTGAGCGTGTCATAGCCGCTGCCCATGACCTGCGGTAAATACAATCCAGCACACCCTGTCAGCACACCGACAAACATAAAACGCAACGTTAAAGGCAAATAGCCTAGGCGCCATAGCAATCGCTGCACTTGGTAAAACAGCCCTGATGACACAATAATAGAAAGCGCCAACACAGCGTAGGCGGCTAAAACATCAAGCTGATAAAGCGGTAGAAAAACGGTTTCCAGCTCAAAAATTTCGATACGTCCGAGGATCAGCTGACTGATCGCGGTTGCGACAATGGCAGACAACAACACTGGTAGCACTAAGCGCAAACGGTATTCATGAAAAATCACTTCGTAGGCAAATAACACACCAGCCAGTGGTGTTTGGAAGGCGGCGGCGATGGCCCCCGCCACCCCACAAGCGATCAGCGTATCCACACCTAGATAAGAAAGTCGAAAGCGCTGCGCCAATTGGCTACCAAAGGTCGCACCAATATGCACCGCAGGCCCCTCTTTACCAATTGAAAGGCCGCCTAACAAACCAATTAAAGCCCCCAAAAACTGCAGCACAGCATTAAGCACAGGTAAATTGCCCTGATGGTAATTTAACCGTTCCACCACGTAAGGAATGCCAACCTTGAGATAGCGCGCTGGGGTAAACATCCAAATCAGAGTCAGCACCGCACACGCGGCCACCGGCAAACTAAAACGCACCATTGGAGAGAGTTCTTCATAGTTTTCACTATGGGAAGGTAACAAGGAGGAGGAAAACCAATACAGCAACTCAATCATGCCGGTCATGGTCAGACTGCTCAACACCCCGCAGACTAATGCCAGGCCCGAAAGTAACAACAAATCATCCGCGGCTAATTCTCGATTACGCCAACGTGCGATGAAATCCAATCCCTTCAGACTCGCCTCCTTATTTAGGCAGATGATATTCGTCTATTAATTGAAGCACCTAGTGCACAGCAATACAATGACATTGCGTATAACAACCGCAAGGGATGACTAAAGTCGGTCCACCCTAGTCGCCAAGCACATATGAGTCATCACCTTATCAATGTTGGGCCAACTGTCCATTTCCAAGCGAATCTCATGCAGACGCTTCATTGAGGTAACCTGTACCAGTAACATAAGATCAATGTCGCCACTGATCGAGTGCGCCATTTTAATTTCAGGGATTTTCTCTAGGTAAGGCTGCACCAATTCACAAGATAAAGGGCGAAACGTCAGCGCTAAATAAGCCGAGATAAGGTCCTCTTCTAAGATCGCAACGTGGGCATGATACCCCGTAATTTTGCCATGCTCTTCCATACGTTTAATACGCTCTGACACCGCTGAGCGCGACAAGTTTACTTGACGACTGATATCAGAAACCGACGAGCGTGCATCCTGCACCAACATGGCCAAAATTTTCTCGTCATAACGGTCTAAAGTCATTTTCGAACCTTTTCTTCTTATGTACCGACATTTTGTCGGGTGAAACCCGCACTTTGCGCCTCAATGCACGCACTTTGTGAGCAGATAAAGTAGGCCGTCCATTTTATCCTTTAAGTCATGAAATCACAGCATCTTCTCTAGGATAAAACCATGCAATATCAACGCACCTTAGGCCCATTGCAGGGCATGGCCATGACAGTGACAACCTTTGTCGGCACAGGCTTAATGATTCTGCCCGCCATGTCGGTCGCTCAAGCTGGCAGCTTCGCTTTCTATGCCTGGCTGATCACTGCACTCGCGATTGTACCGATCGCCTTTGTGTTTGCCTTTTTAGGAGGGCGTTTTCCTTCTGCGGGTGGCGCTTCTCATTACATAGGCAAAGTGCTGGGCAAAAAAGTGGAACGCGCCATTGGCTGGCTATTTCTGAGTATTTTGCTGGTTGGGCCTGCGGTGGCCATCAAGGTCGCTGCTGCCTACTTAGCGGTCTTGCTGAACTTATCGGAGCAGTCGATTTTTCTACTCAGCCTTGTCACCCTAATGGGTATGCTGCTGTTCTCCATTGCTGGCATGAAAAACTCTGCGAACTTCCAAACCATGGTCGTGCTGTGCCTAATCGCTACTGTGGTAGCACTGTTCCTACTCAGTGGTACGCCAATGTCGAGTCAAATCATTGATCAGCCCAACAGTTGGCCGGAACTTGAGACCACACTATTGGCCACCGGCACGATTTTTTGGTGTTTCTTAGGCATCGAAGTCATGGCCCATATGGGGGCGGAGTTTAAGAACCCGAAGCGAGACTTTCCGATGGCTCTACTGGGCGGCATTGTCATTGTGGTGCTGCTCTATTTGGCGACCGTGCTCATGATTGCAGAACATAAAGTATTTGGTGATGAGTTTACCAACAGTCAATCGCTCGCTTTATTAGTGGGCTCATTGCTAGGTGAACAGACCCAGCGCTGGTTTGCTGTCGGTGCTTACATCATCGCCTTCTCCAACGTTGGTGCTTATATTTTAGGCTTCGCGCGCATGGTGCAATCCATGGCGCAACAACAGGCAATACCGCAGTATTTTGCTATGCTTTCTAAACATGGCACACCTATTCGTGCGGTGAGTTTTGTAGGTGGCGTTTGTTTGCTGTCGCTGCTTTGCATTGAGCTCTTCGGCACGCAAATGGAGTGGCTAATTGAAATGACCAACGGTGCGTTTTTGCTGATTTATTTACTGACTTGCCTCACCGCTATCAAATCTTTGAATGACTCACTGCGTTGGATAGCCCTATTGGCCTCGATCAGTTGTCTCATCATGGCACTATTCATTGGTCAAAACATGCTGTTTGCGAGTGTTGCTTTCGCTTTGGCACTGGTTTGGGAACATTTAAAATCTCTTAAACAGCCCATTGCGGAAGAAAAAATTCATGTACAATAAGCACATGAACATTCACCTCGCTTAACATTCAACGCGAGATAATAGGAGAGAACACTCATGCCACTACTAGACAGCTTTCGAGTAGACCATACACGCATGCACGCCCCAGCAGTTCGTATTGCCAAGGCGATGGAAACACCAAAAGGCGATACCATTACGGTTTTTGACCTACGCTTCTGCATTCCTAACTCAGAGATCTTGTCTGAAAAAGGCATTCACACGCTAGAGCACCTTTTTGCCGGCTTCATGCGTGATCACCTAAACGGTGACGGAGTTGAGATCATTGACTTGTCGCCAATGGGTTGCCGCACTGGCTTCTACATGAGCCTGATCGGCACACCTAGTGAACGACAAGTTGCCGATGCATGGAAAGCCGCGATGCATGATGTCATCAGCGTACAAGCAAAAGAAGACATTCCAGAGTTAAATGAGTACCAGTGCGGTACTTACACGATGCACTCACTAGAAGACGCGAAAGAAATTGCTGAAATGGTGATCGACCGTGACGTGCAAATTAACAGCAACTCTGAACTATACCTAAGCGAAGAGTTTCTAGCGGAACATTCTTAATCACTTCGTGCTGATTGATTAGAAATAAAAAGAGAGCCAAATGGCTCTCTTTTTTTATCTCTCACCGGTGCTCAACTATCGAGTTGCAGTGGCCAAAAACGCGCTGGCCGCAACAAAAATGAATGACTTTAGATTCCAAAGCATAAATCAATAATTACCTTATAAATTAAGGATTCCAACCTTGTTTTCAAAGGTATAACGCTGTTCGAAATTCTGTTATTGACCGTAAAATAAGCGGCAACTGTAACGACAAATTGAGAGCCTGTCATGTCTATTGCACATTTATTCTTATGGTTGACCGCCATCATTTGGGGATTTGCGTTTGTCGCGCAAAGCACGGCTATGGACGTCATTGGTCCGCATACCTTTAATGCGGTTCGCTTCCTACTGGCGACGCTGTCACTGATTCCGCTGTTGTTTATTTTTAAGAGCAAACAAGCCTATGACATGAAAGGGCTCATCAAAGGCAGCTTAGCGGCGGGGACCTTGCTGTTTTGTGGCTTTACCTTTCAGCAAACCGGACTCTTATATACCACCGCCGGCAATGCAGGCTTTATTACCAGTATGTATATTGTGCTGGTGCCACTGGTCGGACTGTTATTTAAACACGCCGTGGATCGACTCACTTGGCTAGGGATAGCTGTGGCTTTAGCGGGCTTTTATGTCTTAACTATCGGCCCCAACCTCACGATTAATAAAGGTGACGCATTAGAGTTTGCCGGCACCTTATTTTGGACGCTGCACGTCTTATTGATTGGCTTCTTATCACGCTCTCTGCCTGCGTTACCACTTTCCATCATGCAGTTTGCGGTGGCCACCGTATGGGCCAGCTTGGCCGCCTTTGCTCTTGAAACGCCAACCTTGTCCGGCATTGAGCTCGCTTGGTGGCCATTGGTTTATGCCGGTGTCGCCTCTTCAGGTATCGCCTTTACTTTGCAAACTCTAGGGCAACGCCAAGTGACGCCGAGCACCACGGCATTAATTCTGTCGATGGAAGCGGTGTTTGCGGTGATCGGTGGCTGGCTCTTTATGGGAGAAATATTGAGTGATCGTGCTTTATTTGGCTGTGCCTTGATTTTCACAGGGATGATTGTCAGCCAATGGCCACGCAAGGAAGTGGCGTTAACCACGGCAACCACTAAGGAAACGAGCTAGTCGTTTCCTCGATATTGAGTGGCATCTCACGTTCGACTGGTTGCGATAGAATCATCATGGTCTTGGTGTCACTCAAATCAATTAAGCGCTCTAACAACACATCTAGGCGAGACATAGAGGACACAGCCACTCGCAAAATAAACGCCGATGGACCAGTCACATTGTAGCAGTCCACCACTTCATCAAGGCTTAACACCAAATCTTTGAAGGCGCGTTCCTTGGTGCGATAGACCTCACATTCCACCAATGCGGTAATCGGAATGCCCGCTTTCTCAAGATTAATCTTGGCTTGGTAGCCGGTGATGACGCCCTGCTCTTCGAGCTTTTTAATGCGCTCAGCCACGGCAGGCGCCGACAGATGCACCAACTTAGCGAGCTCGGAATAGCTGAGACGACCATTTTCTTCTAATGCCTTCAGCAACTTCCAATTAATCTTATCCATGTTCCACCTAGCGTTTAAAAAACCTCAGCACGATAGCATGAGGTTATCTAGCACACAAAAAAACGGCCACTTAAAAGTGGCCGCTCTCTTACGAATTAAACCGATTTATGAAATTAAATTACGATTCGTTGATGCCCAGTTTATCTTTCAGTGCCGCGACGGAACGCTGGTACGAATCTGTGATTTTTTCCATGGTGTCATCGTAGGTATCTTGTGCTTCGGCAAGCGCGGCATCGCTATTGGCCTCCTCCTTAGCGTCCTCTAAGGCCTCTTGCGCATTGTCTACTTGATGCTCAAACTCGTCGTGCAAGTCTGCTATACCCTCTTGGAAGTCTGCTTTGACCTGCTCCCAGTTTTCTTCGGCATCGTTCGCGGTGATGTGCTCATCAATGAAACATTCCGTTTTTGCTGAGGCTAAGGCCGCTTGAGCTTTAAATATCTCACTCCAGTCTTCCTGCGCTTTAGCGATTTCTACTGCTGCTTCGTTACCAGCGACTCGTGCACAGGCCAGATCGTCGGCATAAGCGGAAGTCCCCACCAAGCTTGCGGCTGCTAAAGCAGATACTAGAGCGCCATTCTTGACCATGGTCGCGGTATTCTTAAGTGCTGTTGAAGTGTTCATAGTTCCGTCCTGTTCCAATGAATGTGTCCTTTCATTGTGGCCACTGATGAGAAAAAATAAACCTAGAATCAGTCGCTTACGCTTTTACTCCCAGTATGTACTAAATGTTGTCCGAGATGACAATTCACTCAACAGTTGTCAATAAAATGCCAAGAGACATCCGGGAAATAAACGCTTACAGGTAAAAATCGCAGGCATAAAAAAACGCGCCATGAGGCGCGTTTTTAACGTCTTATGCAAGGTAGACCTTACAGTGACAGCGTTTTCTCACCGCGGGCGATACCAGATACACCGGTACGAACCACTTCAAGAATGTGCATACCACCTAGCGCTTGTAGGAAGCCATCTAGCTTGTCTGACTCACCCACGATCTGCACAGTGTAGATCGAAGGCGTCATGTCGATGATGTTGCCACGGAAAATATCCACGGTACGCTTTACTTCGGCACGTTGGGCACCAGAAGCACGCACTTTCACCAGCATCAATTCACGCTCGATGTGCTGACCTTCTGTCAGATCCACCAGCTTCACCACATCGATTAGCTTGTTCAGTTGCTTAGTGATTTGCTCAACCACTTGATCCGAACCAAACGTGGTCAGCGTTAAACGCGACAAAGTTGGGTCATCTGTTGGGGCAACGTTTAGCGTTTCGATGTTGAAGTTACGCTGTGAAAACAAGCCTACAACACGCGACAATGCACCCGGTTCGTTTTCCATTAAAACTGAGATAATGTGTCGCATATTAAGTTCGCTCCGTTTTGCTTAGGAACATATCACGCATCGAACCGCGTGGTACTTGCATTGGGTATACGTGTTCCTCTGGGTCTACATAACAGTTGATGAATACAAGCTGATCTTTCATCGCGAACGCTTCTTCCATCTTCGCATCTAGCTCGTCTTTAGTACGGATTTCAACGTACTGGTGACGGTAGGCGTCCATCAGTGTCTTAAATTCAGGCAATGAATCTAGGTAAGAGTTTGAGTGACGGCCTTCGTAGTTCATGTCTTGCCATTGGCGAACCATGCCTAGGTAACCGTTGTTCAAACATAGAATCTTCACTGGCAAGCCGTACTGTAGACAAGTCGATAGCTCCTGAATGTTCATCTGGATACTACCTTCACCTGTTACACACACTACGGTTTCTTCAGGGAAGTTCATCTTAACGCCCATTGCCGCAGGCAGACCAAAGCCCATTGTGCCAAGACCACCGGAGTTAATCCAACGGTACGGTTTAGCGAACTTGTAGTACTGCGCCGTGAACATCTGGTGTTGACCAACGTCTGATGCCACAAATGCATCACCGTTGGTAGCACGCCAACAAGCTTCAACCGCTGCTTGTGGCTTGATCTTATCACTGCTGGTGTCGTAACGACCGCCGTGAACTTGACGCCATTCGTTGATTTGCTTCCACCAGTTGCCAATCGCATCCTGGTTAGAACGCGCAGGAGCATCGTCAATCAAGGCCATCATTTCTTCCAGTACTTGAATCACTGGACCTACGATTGGCACATCGGCACGAATCGTTTTAGAAATTGACGCAGGATCGATGTCCACGTGAATGATTTTTGCACTTGGACAGAATTTGTCTGGATCGTTAGTCACACGGTCGTCAAAACGCGCACCGATCGCAAGGATCAAATCACTGTGGTGCATCGCTTGGTTGGCTTCGTATGAACCGTGCATACCCAACATACCAACGAACTGCTTATCGGTACCAGGGTAACCACCTAGGCCCATTAGGGTATTCGTTACTGGGTATTCAAGTTGTTGCGCCAATTTCGTTAGTAGCTCAGCGCCACCGCCCATGATGACACCACCACCGGCATAGATCATTGGACGCTTAGCAGCCAACAACAGATCCACGGCTTTCTTGATTTGACCGCTGTGACCTTTCGCTGGTGGCGTGTAAGAACGCAGCGATACCGATTCTGGGTAGCTGTATTCATACTTTTCGTTCGGCATGGTCATGTCTTTTGGAATATCGACAACCACTGGACCAGGACGACCTGAGCTTGCAATGTAGAAGGCTTTCTTCAGTATTGCAGGAATCTCTGAAGGGTGTTTAACCGTAAAGCTGTGCTTCACGATTGGACGAGACACACCAATCATGTCAGTTTCTTGGAAGGCATCTTCACCGATCAAGTAACTCATTACCTGACCACAGATGACTACCATAGGGATGGAATCCATGAATGCTGTCGCAATACCAGTTACAGTATTGGTCGCGCCAGGACCAGAGGTGACCAAGACGGCCCCAGGTTTGCCTGTCGCACGCGCGTAACCGTCAGCCATGTGCGTTGCCGCTTGTTCATGACGGACAAGAACGTGTTTGACATCAGATTGGCGATGCAGTGCATCGTAAATGTGCAATGCTGCACCACCTGGATAACCATAAATGTATTCTACTCCCTCATCTTTGAGGAAGCGGGCGATCATTTCACCACCGGATAGTAACTCCACCTTGTAAACCTCTATAGTGTTCATCAATCTGCTATTTTGGTGCGCCTATTGTAACCGCATACCAAGGTCAGATAAAAGTTGATAAAACGATGTTTGCAAAACAAATGAGATGCCTGTTACCAAGGAACACTCAAACGCAAGAAATCGCAGTTTTGACACTGCCCGCGTCTTTTCGCGAGGGGAAGCATTGCCGGTCAAAATTCTACCTACAACACTTAGTGTAACGACTATACTGAGTCGTATTGAAAGGGGCTGTTGGCCACCATCAGAAGAGTTAGTCAGCGGGGTATTGCCGACGTAAGCGACCATTTTGTCAGGCGCACTATAATGTGTCAATTAAAAAGCCCGAATTATCGCCATTCTTCTTGCTCTGATAGGGCTTTCATGGTGTCATACTTATATTACGAAATAAGGAGTTACCACTATGGCTTCAGAATTAAATCAACAACGTATTATCGATGAATTTTTGCGTTGCTTCCGCAAGATGCTGATGGAGCCTGAACTATCAGGTGAACTGGTACGCATTGCCAAGGAACACATTAACGAGCCGAATGCTTACCAAGTGATTGCCGAAGCAGTTTCTAGCCAAACCACTTTAAAAATTCCTGAAGAGCACTCTGACGCCGACCGTCTTTTCATCAAGTTACTGATGGACACGGTGAAGAGCGACAGCAACCTTTACTAAGCTCTTTCTTCAAAGTAGGGGTGTCGCACTCCTACTTTACCTTTCTAAAGGGGCGCATTGCCCTGCACTTGCTAAGCAACGATTTTATTGTGTCTTCCCTTTCTGATTCTGAATTACACCAACTTGCCCAAGATATTAAGCAATGGGCCCATGAGTTTGGCTTTAGCGAATGCCGTATTGTCGACCCGTCGTTAGAACAATATCGAGAAGAATTTCAAGCTTGGCTAGAGCAAGGCTATCACGGTGAAATGGACTATTTGGCCAATCACAGCGATTTACGCTTTGCCCCGGCCAATTTACATGAAGGCACGCAGCGCGTACTGAGCCTGAGCATGGCCTATTTGCCAGAGTCAGTTGAAACCATTAAACGGCTACAGACCAAGGACCAAGGCTACATTGCCCGTTACGCCCTTGGCCGCGACTACCACAAACTGATTCGCAAACGCCTAACTCAGCTCGCAAAACGTATTGAGCAAGCCATTGGCGAGCATGGCTACCGTGCTTTTGTCGACAGTGCGCCGATTTTAGAGCGGCAAATAGCAGAGCAAGCGGGTATGGGCTGGATAGGTAAAAACACCCTCTTACTTTCACCCAAAGCGGGCAGCTGGTTTCTGCTCGGAGAAATTTTCACCAACCTACCTTTACCCGTCGATCAAGCCACGCAAAAGCGCCATTGTGGCAGCTGCAGTGCGTGCCTGGATAAATGCCCAACCGATGCCTTTGTTGAGCCTTGGGTATTAGACGCCAGTAAGTGCATTTCGTACCTAACCATCGAATACGATGGCATCATCCCAGAAGAATTACGCGCCAAAATGGGCAACCGAATTTTTGGCTGTGACGATTGTCAGCTGGTATGCCCTTGGACCAAGTTTGCAAAATACACTCAAGAGCCAGATTTTCAACCGCGCCACAACTTAGACAGTGAAGACCTATTAACACTCTTTAGCTGGGATGAGGCGACGTTTTTGAAAAATACCGAAGGCTCGCCTATCCGTCGTACCGGCTATGAAAATTGGCGGCGCAACATCGCCGTTGCATTGGGGAACGCACCAACGCGGGTCGACCTCATTGAGGTGTTAGAACAAGCTAGGTTGGAAGCTTCTCCGAAACTTCTGGTTCACCTTGAGTGGGCTCTGAAGCAACATCAAGCACCTCAATAAATTCACCATCCGCCAACTCGAGCTGAGTATGACTTTGTTCTAGAGAAGCAATGATCACTCGGTTACGCCCTAACCCTTTGGCGTCGTACAAGGCATCATCCGCACGCTTCAGTAGCTGCCCTGCGGTTTCTTGCTCTCCCAGTTGCGCCACTCCAATGCTGGTGGTGATCTTAATGGCCTGTTCTTCGAAACGCGCCTTGGCAATGGCCGCTCGCAGCGTTTCAGCTTGTTCTTCGGCCTTTGCCAGATCAAAGTAAGGCAATAGCACAGCAAACTCTTCTCCTCCCCAGCGCGCCACCACACCCTCTGCGCCAATCTCACGCTGGATCACATGGGCAGCATGCTTCAGCACATGATCCCCTGTTTGATGCCCAAAGCGGTCATTCACCTTTTTAAAGTCATCCAAGTCCACCAGCAAAATTGCCAGGGGCGTTGCGCGACGCTTAGACAGCGTAACATGCTCCTTAAACAGCACATCAAAGCGGGTACGGTTATAGACTTGAGTTAACGAATCGGTATTGGCAATGATCGAAAGCTGCTTATTAAGAATCAACAACTCTTCATTACGCTCTTCTAGAGCCGCTGTTTTAGCGTGAATATGGCGCTCCAGCCCTTGGTTGCTTTCAGCTAACTGCTCACGGGACTTGGCCAAAGACAAAATGACGCGGTTCACACCAACCAACACCTGCCGATATTCTTTGAACTGCCCGAGAAATGAGTCCGCTTGCAGCGCGGCAGGCTGGCGCAAGTTGACCATGCTTAACTCACGCATAAAGCTACTGAAGGTGCGATAAATGCCGCGCTTTACCAGATAATTCAGCAACAACATCAGCACCATTAGCTGCCCCACTAGCAAGGCGATCACTGGCAGTAGGTCATGCTTAAAAACATGCTCTAGCAGTGTGTCTGAGTAGGTAACGGCAAGCGTAAACGAAGAATTTTGGAGGTCGAGCAGATTAAAAGCGCTCGATGCTGTCGCGGCCAACTCTACTGAGCTTGGCCAAGCAAACACAACATGGCCGTCTTCTCCTAACAGAGCAATGCTCTGAAATGCCACACTATCGCTTTCACTGAGCTGAATGCCTAGGGTCAACCATTGCAATGCTTGCTGTTCGTTACCGGGCGCCTGCGTTATAGCTTCTACAACGGATGTTTGCAGTTGAGCAGTCATGTCTGCTCTATGGGCCACAACCTGCTGATAAGACCAAATGATCAGTCCTCCTAACAGGACTACGGCCATAGCAATATAACAAGCCACAACCTTAGTTAGGATAAACTGAACCGCACTTCTACGAGGCATCACGCTAGACCCTTATAAATCCTTGCCAGAGCCGATAGACCCAGCGTTAATAAGAATTACCTAAATGTGAAAGCATTAATGTTTGTCAAAAGACACCCGAAATTAACACAAACATAACGAAATAAATTACCCCATTACATTTTATTACAAAGACACTCCCTACCGCCTAAAATCCCGCTGCTTTGGTATTAAAATAGGCATAACCACCTCTTAAACTTACACAAAGTTACAAAGCTAGCGAGCCACCATCCGAATCAAACCTTCCTGTGCGGTAGACGCCACCAATTGGCCACTGCGATCAAATATTTTACCACGCACAAAGCCACGCGCCCCCGATGCGGAAGGACTGTCTGCTACGTACAGCAACCATTCATCTAAGCGAAAAGGACGATGAAACCAGATCGAGTGATCCAGACTGGCAATATTCAAGTTCGGATTACCAATGGAAATACCGTGGGGCTGAAGCGCGGTTTCCAGAAAACCATAATCGGTGGTATACGCCAACATCGATTGATGCACTAACTCATTGTCTGGTAAGGGTGCGACGCTCTTGATCCACATATGGCGAGTGGGTAAACCAGGACGCGGTCGGAACGGATTTTGATTCTCGACGATGCGATATTCAATCGGGCGCTCAGCGGTCAATAAACTGCGAATCTTGGCGGGGATTTCTTGCGCATGCTTTTGAAACAGACTTAGCTCCGATTTGAAATTCTCAGGCCCTGGCACATTGGGCATCGCTTCTTGATGGGACAAGCCATCTTCAAATTTTTGAAACGAGGCGGTCATTAATAGAATCGGGCCATCCTTTTGCGAAGCAATCACACGACGCACACTGAAGCTTCCTCCATCACGAATCACTTCCACATCGTAGTCGATGGTTTGCGTCGCATCCCCAGGACGGATAAAGTAGCTGTGTAGTGAATGGGGCATGCGCTCATCAGGGACCGTTTGCGCGGCGGCACTCAAGGCTTGTCCGACCACTTGACCGCCAAAGACCTTAGGAAACCCTAAATCTTGACTCTTACCGACAAATTTAGTGTCAGATAGCCGATTCAAAGTGAGTAAATCTATCAAATTATGTATAACACTATGCACTGCATTCCCCCTATCTCGATAGTGGCTTAAACTGCACGCCAATATTGCGTTATTTGAGCGTAACGCAATCCGTAGTCAGTACAGAGTTTTGCCTCTGTAAGGTAATTTTGCTTCTATTAGAAAATTGTAGAGAGGCCAATTCAAGTGTCCAATTCCATGCTAATCGATCCGTTCGGTCGAACCATAGACTATCTTAGGATTTCAGTGACGGACCGCTGCGATTTCCGTTGCACCTACTGCATGGACGAAGATGCCAACTTTTTGCCACGTCGTGATATTCTTTCGTTAGAAGAAATCGTACAGGTCGCTACCTCTTTTGTAGAACTGGGGACGCGCAAGATTCGCATTACCGGTGGTGAACCGCTGGTACGCAAAGACATTCTTTGGGCCCTAGAACAAATTGCCGCATTGCCTGGTTTGGACGAACTGACCATCACAACCAATGGCTCGCAACTGGAAAAGATGGGACAACAGCTGTTCGATGCCGGTGTGTCACGCATTAACATCAGCTTAGATACCCTAAAGCGCGAGCGTTTTGAAGAACTGACCCGTCGCGATAAACTTGAACAAGTGCTTCGTGGCATCGAAACCGTCAGCGCCCTGCCGTTTAAACAACTTAAACTCAACGCAGTGATCCTAGGTGGTCACAATGACGATGAGATCGAAGATCTGGTGGAATACGCCCTAGCTCACAAGATGGACATTAGCTTCATCGAGGAGATGCCGCTGGGTCAAATTTCCCATCATGACCGCGCCAAAGTGTATATTTCCAGCGACGAACTCCGTGAGCGTTTAAGCCAACGTTGGCAACTTAGCGCCAGTGAACGTTCTACCGGTGGCCCGTCACGCTACTTCAATATCGCTGGTGAAACACAGCAGATTGGCTTTATTTCGCCACACAGCCACAACTTTTGTAGCACCTGCAACCGCGTGCGTTTAACCGCGGAAGGCCGATTGCTCATGTGTTTGGGCAACGAGCATTCGAAAGATTTGAAGGCTGTGATGCGCGCTCATCCTGAGAATGTTGAGTTACTTAAACAGACCATTATTGATTCTTTGGTATTAAAACCAGAGAAACACCATTTCAATCTAGAAGAAGAACCTCAAATCTTGCGCTTTATGAGCGCAACCGGTGGTTAATAAAGGATTTCATTATGGCTAAAACCCCTTCGCCTTTTCGTCCATTGAACATCAATGTCCTGACCGTTTCTGATACCCGTGGTTTGGCAGAAGACACCTCGGGCGAGGCATTGATCGAAATACTAAAAGAAGCAGGCCATACTCTAAACGATCGCGCTCTTGTCAAAGACGACGTTTACGCCATGCGTGCTGTGGTATCAAACTGGATCGCCGATGAAAATGCTCACGTCGTGTTGATCACCGGCGGTACTGGCTTTTACTCACGTGACAGCACCCCAGAAGCCATTATTCCGCTACTAGATAAGCAAGTAGACGGCTTTGGTGAATTGTTCCGCCAAATCTCACACCAAGAAATCGGTACTTCGACGATTCAGTCGCGCGCTTTGGCAGGCCTAGCGAATAAGACACTGATTTTCTGCCTACCTGGCTCAACGGGCGCCTGTCGCACGGCTTGGAACGGCATTATCAAAGAGCAGCTAGATGCGCGCCATCGCCCATGTAACTTCGTTACCATGCTACTAGGCCCTTACCAGCCACCCATTCACGAGGTGTGATATGGCGTCTTTACTGTCTTTTAAAGAAGCCATTGCGCACATCAAAAGCGCGCTTGAGTGCACCACGCAAGTAGAGACGACTCCACTCGGCCAAGCGCTTGGTCGAGTGCTAGCACAAGATGTGATCTCCAACATCCAAGTACCGCCAGCCGATAACAGTGCGATGGATGGCTACGCAGTGCGCCTCAGAGACTTGGAAAATACCGATACCCTGTTCGTATCACAACGCATTGCCGCAGGCTGTGCCCCGACACCATTAGCCGCAGGTTCCTGTGCGCGTATTTTTACCGGCGCAGAAATTCCTGCAGGGGCTGATGCCGTAGTAATGCAGGAAAACACCGAACAGATTGCTGAACAGGTTCGCTTTATCAATCCGGTGAAACTGAACGACAATATCCGCCCAGCCGGACAAGATATCGCTCTTGGCGCCACTGTGTTAGCCAAAGGTAAACGTTTAAGTGCGATTGATATTGGCGTGCTAGCAAGCATTGGCATTACCGAGGCGCAAAGCTTTACACCATTGCGTGTGGGGGTGTTAACCACTGGTGATGAATTGCAAGTCCCAGGTCAGCCGCTGGCAGCCGGTCAAATCTATAACTCGAATGGTCCATTAATCGAATCCCTCGTGATCAGCGCTGGCCACCAGGTGAGTCTGCGCACCCATGCGATGGATTCCGTTGAAGCCACTGAAAGCGCGTTAAAAAACCTCAGTGAATGCTCAGATGTGATCATTTCCTCTGGCGGTGTGTCAGTAGGCGAAGAAGATCATGTTAAAAGCACCATTGAACAAAATGGCCAGCTGCATTTGTGGAAAATCGCCATTAAACCAGGCAAGCCATTGGTGTTTGCAAACGTGTTTGACACGCCTTTTATTGGCCTGCCAGGCAACCCAAGCTCGACATTGGTGACCTTCCACTTATTTGCGCGCCTTGCACTGGCCAAAGCCGCGGGCGAACAATTGGATCTGCCTGATCCCATTCCAGTGACCTGTGCTTTTGAACGAAAAAGTAATAAGTCTCGTGATGAGTTTGTGCGTGTGCATGTCAACCATGGCGTAGCAACCCCCCATGCTCAGCAAAGCTCAGGAGCACTGTTGGCGGCCAGTCAAACCGATGGCTACTTACACATCCCTGCACAACAAGATGTGACCTTAGATAGCCAGTTCGACTTCTACCCATTCAATAGCTTTTAGCCACTGGTGAACAACAAGTTTACCGATCAAAATAAGGCCTAGTCATCACCCAATGCTAGGCCTTTTTTTTGTTTTAAGCGTTAACGATCTCAGCAATCTCATCACTACTCATACCGAGCAGGTACAGGACTCCATCCAAACCTAATTGACTCATCGGACACGGAGCTTGCTGACGCACAATAGGCTTGGCATGCAGCGCTACGCCTAGGGCCGCATCCTTCAGCATCAGCAGGTCGTTGGCACCGTCACCACAGGCAATGGTTTGACTGCTTGGAACAGCGTACTTTTGTGCCAACTCGGCTAGCAGCACTTGCTTACGTTTAGCGTCAACGATGGGGCCGACATAGTTACCAGTTAACTTGTCGTCAAAGATCTCTAACACATTGGCATGCACTTCGGTCATACCGTGGTCGCTTTGTACACGGTCTGCAAAATAGGTAAAGCCGCCCGATAGAATCGCCGTTTTCCAACCAAAATGATGCAACACCTTCATCAGCTTGGAAATACCATCCATATGCTCAATGCGCTGGTAGACCGTATCCATAACACCACTGCTTAATCCATCCAACAAAGATAAACGTTGTGTAAAGCTTTCGACAAAGTCAATTTCGCCGCGCATGGCACTCGTCGTCACCGCAGCAATTTGTTCACCAATGCCCATTTCGACGGCCAATTCATCCATCACTTCCGCCTTGATTAAGGTAGAATCCATGTCGAATACCGCCAGGCCGACTTGTCGAATCTCTGGGGTGGCACACTGCAGAACATGATCAATACTGGTCTGATCTGCAAGCGCTAATAACTCTGCCCGCAGTGCTTCATATTTACCATCTGCAAGCGGAGTGCTAAGGTCATAGCGCAGAACGGAAAAGGCATCTTGCGGATTCGTGAGAATTTTTCGGGAAGTCTCTAATTGTTGTGTTGTTAGCCAAGCCTGAAAGCTTGGCTCATATTGGGCGAGATGCTCGCCAATAAGGGTGATCGAAGCTGTCATACAAACTCCTGATAATGGGAACATTTACTATACCAAATCCCCATGCTGACGCTAACCACTACAACCCTCTAAAGAAATAAGCATTCGAACCGACAACAGATTAGAACTTGTACTAATTCCGGTATATCAACGAGATACCAAAATACAGAACACACCAGGACGTCGATGGACACCTTAAAAAAACTCTCATCCGGTTACTACCAGCTACTCAGAAAATGCTCGGCAGCGAGCATCCTGATGGGCACCTATTTAGCCCTGATTTTTATCACGCTGGCCGTTGTGTGGTTCTCTGTTAACTCAGCGGTTAATAAACATCTCAATCAGCAAACCGACGTTTTAGGCAGTAGCCTTGCCACACAAGCGGCATTCAATGCGACCCAGTCGATTCTTACCAATGATTTGTTAAGCCTGAATGTCTTGCTTAATCGCCTTGTCGTCAGTGATAACATTTTGAGCGCCCGAGTCTATAACCGCAAAGACGAATTGCTTGCTGAGGCCAACCGCAACGGCACCCAAACAGCTACAGATACCGAAGTACGCCCCAGCGATACCCACCGTATTTTTAGCTCGCCAATCCGCTTTCGGGATGATGTGGTCGGGCATGTACTCATTACTTTAGATAGAACTTCCGTACAATCGACTCTTAGCCACATCAGTAATCTAGTGGTCGGTTTAGGCATTTTCTTGGCCGCCGTCACCAGCTTAGTCTTATTGTTGACGGTGAAGCGCCTGTACCAGCCTATCGCTCGCGCCACGGATGCACTGGAAGCCTATACCAATGGCACCAACAACGCGCCTTTGCCGGAGCAAGGCTACCTAGAAGCCAACGAACTGATTGGCCATGTCCGCACATTACAAACACTTGAATTGACCGCGCCGCTTCCTCGAGCTGTTGAAGCGATTGAAAGCGATGCCCCACCTGTGGACGAAGAAGGTCAGTTTGAAATCAACTTTGAGCAAATCATTCAGGATACTG
This sequence comes from Marinomonas aquimarina, assembly GCF_900089755.1. Lineage (GTDB taxonomy): Bacteria > Pseudomonadota > Gammaproteobacteria > Pseudomonadales > Marinomonadaceae > Marinomonas > Marinomonas aquimarina. Next base: position 20,862 of record NZ_FLOC01000001.1, read on the forward strand.
AGCGCGAATCTTGTGCTTTGTTTATCCAACTTAAACACCTGAATGCATGGCGTGACGAACTGCCACCACTGCAGGTGGCCAACTTATTAACACCCATCTACCGCACGATTTTCTTGGCCAGTGAATATTACAACGGCCAAGTGCATCAATATGATAAAGACTGCGTGTTAATGCTGTTCCAAGCTAAGAACTGTGACGACAACCTGTATATGAACGCGGCCAGCTGCGCCCAGCTCATTCAAGAACTGTTGAAACAGCTAATGGACACCCATTTATACGAAGATGTACCCGCGATCGCTTATCATATGGGCCTACATAAGGGCGATGAATCCCTAGCAAAAATGTATGAGGCAAATCATATTGATGCCGAGGGCATTACCGGCTTAATCGAAGCCGCTGACGCGTTAGCCATGTCAGAGTCCCATAACCAGCTGGTGTTAACGGAAGACGTGATTACGGTCCCTGAGATTCAAAACCGCATTATTCTCAGCCTGCCTGAGATCATTGAACTTGAACAAGGTGAAGTACTGGCTTACGCCGTTAAGGGACTGTCGGACAAATACCGAGCACGAATCCAAGAGCACATGGACGAGTTAAACATAGAACAAGCCGCAGATTCCGAAGCCTAGAACACTGCACAAGTATGAGACAGACAACAAAAAAGCCCTAGCATTGCTAGGGCTTTTTCATTTATGTGGATATCACTCAGTGATCTAAATCGACCACATCCGCCAGTGATAAGCCTCGATTCTGCAGCAGTACTCGCAGCTTACGTAAAGCTTCCACTTGGATTTGACGCACACGTTCGCGAGTCAAGCCAATCTCAAACCCGACATCTTCTAGGGTACTGGGTTCATAGCCGCGTAAACCAAAGCGACGCGCAATCACCTCACGTTGCTTATCGTTCAGCTCATCTAGCAACTGCTCGATATTGTGGTGCACATCCCCTTCTTGACGCTCACTCTCTGGACCGGCATGTTGCGTATCCGCCAGCACCTCCACTAAGCTCTTGTCATTGTCCAATCCCCCTACCGGAGAATCGATCGAACTGACACGCTCGTTTAGGCTCAGCATACGCTGTACATCTTCCACCGGACGATCCAGCATCTGAGCGATTTCTTCAGGGCTTGGTTCATGATCCAATTTTTGCGTCAATTCACGGGCCGCTCGTAAATACACATTGAGCTCTTTCACCACATGAATCGGTAAGCGGATGGTACGCGTTTGATTCATAATGGCCCGTTCAATGGTCTGACGAATCCACCAAGTCGCGTAAGTAGAGAAGCGAAAGCCTCTTTCGGGGTCGAATTTTTCCACTGCACGAATCAGGCCTAGATTACCTTCTTCGATCAGGTCTAACAGGGTTAATCCGCGGTTGAGATAGCGGCGAGAGATTTTAACGACCAAACGTAAGTTACTCTCTATCATGCGTTTACGAGCGGCCTCATCACCTTTTAAAGCCAAGCGCGCAAAGTAAACCTCTTCTTCTGCGGTCAGCAATGGAGAATAACCAATCTCACTTAGGTACAGCTGAGTCACATCAAGGGATTTTGCATCACTATCCGCATAGCGAGCATTGACTGCGGACTCAAAATCTTCATTTGAAGTCTCACCCTCCGTCATTTCCTCTATATCATCGAAATCAAAATCATCAGTATTTTGAACAATCTCTTGTCCAGACTTATTTATTTCTACCGATTTCATATAGCCCTCCTCAATTCCCAAATTATGATTATTATTTTTTGGGTAGCACTTTTAGCGGATCAATTGGCTGACCATCACGCCTGACCTCAAAGTGCAGCAAGGGTCGCTCTGTACCTTTACCGCCGATGATGGCTAACGAGTCACCCGCCCGAACACTTTGTTTTTCCTTGACTAAGATACGCTCATTGTAAGCATAAGCACTAAGATATACGTCGTTATGTTTCACTATGACTAAATTGCCGTAACCAATCAAACCATTACCGGCATACACAACCACACCATCCGCAGCCGCCTTAACATGTTCGGCATCCTTTCCTCGTATATCTATACCTTTACTACTAACGCCGGCATTTGAAAAGCCCTTTGTAACAGAACCTATCACAGGCCAATGCCAAGAAGACACTTTTCTATCAGGTATTTTTACAGTCGACACAGACTTCGAGGAAGAGTTCACTTTTGCTGTGGCGCTTTTTGTTACTGCTGCAGCAGGTCGTTTTGGAGCAACGCTTGTCGTTGTTTTTGCGGTTCGCTTTGGCGTACCAGTTAAACGAATTTTTTGATTAGGATAGATGGTGTACGGCGCATCAATACCATTGATGCCCGCCACCTTGCGATAATCGAGTCCATATGAAAAAGCTATAGAAAACAAAGTGTCACCAGATTTCACTCGATGAAGCCCAGAGCTGGGAATCGACCTTGTTTTAGGACTACTGCTATAACTACCGACATCTGAGTAATGAAAACTGTCATGCGCACAGCCAGTGACAAATAGACATAACAGCAGAGCACCACTGATATTCCTTGTCAGTGATGCCATTATGTTGGTAAATGTTCTCAACTGACCTACATTCAACATCCAGCGGCGCCCCATTTACATTTCTATTACTCAATCATTCGAGCGTATGCTTTTTGTAAGGAGATGTAATGAGCACTGTAAACCAGTGCCGCTCCTAAAAAAATTAAAGCGCAAGGAATCAACAGCCCATCCACCAAATCGTAATTCAGCATTTGCCAAGGTAGCAATAATTGCTCTTCGCTTGGCACGCGCTTGTGGCCAATTTCGATATAAGAAATGGCCTGTTTCCAGGGCCAGACTTTGACTAAGGCTCCCAACATAACCCCTGTTAGCAAGGCAAGCGTGATTGATTTGGCATGCTGTAATAGCCAGTTTAACAGCTTAGAAAAGCTCAACAGCCCAAGCAATGCCCCCAAAGCGAAGATCGCCATGACCACACCATTTAAATCTTTCACCGCTGTAATAATAAAGCCATACATGCCCATCATTAGCAAAATGAAACTGCCTGAAATCCCCGGAAGAATCATCGCGCAGATGGCGATCATACCGGAGACAAACACCATCCCAAGGCCGGTATCCACTTGTGTCGGCACCAGCATCGACAGCACCGCACCAACAGCAATGCCGAGCAACATCACCACGCCATGCTGCCATTTAAAGCGTTTCATTTCATGAATCAGAATATAGGCGGAGGACAAAATCAAACCAAAAAAGAAACTCCACAGCCAAACTGGGTATTCCAGCAATAAAGTGGTCACAATGCTCGCGATACCAAAAATACTGGTGGCAATGCCGAGTAATAATGTCAAAAGAAAGGCGCCATCAAAATGCTGCCAGAGACCTTTTACATCTCCTTTGCAAAGCATCTTCAAACTGGTGCCATTCACGCCACTCAAGGCATGAATCAAACGGTCATAGATGCCGACGATAAATGCCATGGTGCCACCAGAGACCCCTGGCACCACATCTGCAGCGCCCATTAGTACGCCACTCAAATAAATTTTCAGCCATTTAGGCATCAACTTTTCCTTCTAGTAACGGCACAAACTGCGCCGGAGAAGACTCCAAGCGTTTCCATTTATCGCCCACACGACGCCAACAACCAATGCTTGGGACCTCGTCGGCAATCGGCATAATGAGAATACCGTCTTCTTTTAGCATGTCCGTCAAAGCAGACGGTACCTTACTGGCCATTGCCGTCACGATAATGGCGTCCATTTGTACTTTCTGCGGCCAGCCTAAATGGCCATCGCCATGGAGAAATTCGACATTATTAACCTGCATTTCCCGCAGACGCTGCTGTGCTTGGACATACAAGCTCTGCTGGCGTTCAATGGTGTGCACCTTATTAAAAAAGTGCGCCAGCAAGCAGGTTTGATAACCCGAGCCTGTGCCTATTTCCAGCACTCTTCCTAAACGGGCATACTGCAACAACCAAGAGGTCATCTTGGCCACTGTCAAAGGCTGACTAATGGTTTGATTGCGCCCTATCGGCAGCGGCGTGGGACTGTAGGCAAGGTGCGAAAAAGCCGGTTCGACAAACTCATGGCGTGGCAAACAGGCCATGAGCTGCAATAACTCTTTATGGCTAACCCCTTCACTGACCAAATGCTCTAACATCTGGCTAGAACGAGGTGATGAGCGTTTTACAAGGTCATCCAATACAATGCTCATGGTGCTAGATCGTTCACCCATTGATTAAGTTGATGTAACGCCGAATGGCAGGTCATGTCGGTATGAATTGGCGTAATCGACACATAACCATTGGCCACGGCGTGAAAATCGGTATCCTCCGCCGCATCATTCGGCTCCGCTAAAGCACCAATCCAGTAACAGTCAATGCCCTTAGGGTGGTTCGCAGGAATCGCAGGGTGCGCCTGATGGCGATAGCCTAATCGGGTCACCTTGATGCCCTTCAGCTCACCGTAGGGGACATCCGGCACGTTGATATTCAGTAGCACTTTGGGTGGTAAAGCCAGTGTGTGCGAGTCGCACAACAGCTGAGCGATGACCTGCGCAGCGGTCTCAAAGTGGCGCTTGCCAACCAAAGAAACGGCAAGGGCTGGCCGCCCTAAATGACGGGCTTCCATCGCCGCCGCCACGGTACCGGAATAGAGCACATCATCGCCCAAGTTAGGACCATGATTAATCCCAGAAATCACCGCATCAAACTTACCATCGATGACTTCAGATAAAGCAAGGTTGACACAATCGGTTGGCGTGCCATCGACTTTGTACTGTTGTTCACGTACTAACGTCGGACGCAGCGGGCGCGTCAACGTCAGAGAATTACTGGCGCCACTGCGATCACGGTCCGGTGCCACCAGCGTACAATCAAAGGTTTGCTGTAACTGTTGCACCAAGGTTTGTATGCCTAATGCATCCAAACCATCATCATTCGATAGAAGTAATCTCATTGTGTTTTTCTTGTGATCGGTCATTAATATTGAAAAGCTCACGCAGGACACTGGTGGCAAAGGCACCTTTAGGTAACTCAAACTGCAACACCAACTGATCCGCACTGTCCCCATTGGATAGCAATTCCCACGCCATGTTTTCAGGCACAATACGGGTGGCTCGACTATCCCGAGCAAAGCCGAAGCTAATCAGTCCATCCAGCAGATCTGCCTGATCCGCATACAGCAGCTGCATGGCTTGGGCCCGCTCAAGGTTCGTGCCCATCGGCCAGCCGTCGCTAATGAGAGGCAGGACCGGAGAAATATCACCATTGCGATGGCGCACAAGATTCGCTAAAGAATGTTCTTTAATACGAAAGGACTGAGCGCCATTTCGTGGTTGCGCAATGTCACCCACACTTAGGGTATCCCAACTGCCCTGCTCGACAAATTGCGATAGTGCCTCATTGAAAAACCATGAGCGAATCGCCGACAGCCAAAACGACTGAGTTTTATTTAACTTGTGAGTGCCCTTGCGCCCAGGCATAACAAACTTGTAGCCATTGACAAGGTTATTGCCTTGAATGCCAAAACGCTGTTCGCCGTAATAATTCGGCACACCAAAGCGCTCGATCAGGCTTAAACGCTGCTCGATTTCGTCTCGCTCACCTTGCAGGTTGCGCAGCCGTAAAACAAAGCGGTTTCCTTGCAGACCACCGGTACGCAGTTTTTTCGAATGGCGCGTTTGGCGCAATACTCGAACCACTTCCGGCTCACGAAACACCTGTTCAATCTGCGCCAGATCCGGTGCTTGGCCAATGATATGCAGGCAAAACCATTGACGGGTACAGGCATGGCGGTCTTTGACGCCAGCGTAGGTCACTCGACTGGGCGAAATATCCGCCGCTTGCGCTAAACGCTTGGCCAGGTAATCGGTGTTTACCCCCTGCTTTTCTACCCAAAGATAGACAAACTCGCCCCTACCCTCCGGCTCATAACCAAGTACTTCTTCTACCAGAAAGTCACTGGTAAAGGTCTTCAAATCCGCACTCGCCTGGGGTGCCGTCCAAGCGTATTGCCACTGGGTATTCATGCATTATCTCGATACAGTAGTGCCACCGCTTCAACGGCGATGCCTTCTTTACGGCCGGTAAAGCCCAGCTTCTCGGTGGTGGTGGCTTTGACATTGGTGGCGTCCACTTCGATCTCTAGATCAGCGGCGATGTTAGCGCGCATGGCATCGATATGTGGTCGCATTTTCGGCGCTTGAGCAATAATGGTCACATCCACATTACCAACAAGCCAACCGAGTTTTTTCACTTCCGCAAAGGCTTGACGTAATAAACCACGGCTGTCTGCCCCAGCAAACTCCGCATCCGTATCGGGAAAGTGCTTACCAATATCACCTAACGCTGCCGCTCCCAGTAAAGCATCCGTTAACGCATGCAGGGCAACATCACCGTCAGAATGCGCCACTAGGCCTTGTTCATAGGGAATGGTCACCCCCCCTATAACGATGTGATCCCCTTCACCAAACTTATGGACATCAAAGCCATGACCGACTCGAAATGGAAACATGAAGCTCTCCTATGAATTAACTGTTTGCTGAAGACTTAAAAGCGCCTGCGCAATGACCAGATCTTGCGGCACGGTAATTTTAAGATTGCTTGGCTCACCTTCAATCAAATCTGGCTGCCAGCCGATCAATTCCATCGCTGAGCTTTCATCGGTAATGGCAATGCCTTCTTCCAGCGCACTCGCGATGCCTTGGTAGAGCGCCATCAAGGGGAATTTCTGTGGCGTTTGTGCCTGCCAGATAACACTGCGATCCACGGTAGCGGTTGAACGTTGCTGTTCTGCCAGTTTCAGTGTGTCTTTACAAGGTATGGCCAGCAAAGCGCCTTGGTCTCCCGTGTGCGCCATAATGCGAGTTAACGCCTCGACGGATACCAATGGTCGTGCCGCATCGTGTACCAAGACTGAATCTTCATCCGCCACACCAATCGCCATCAATACCTGTAGGCCGTTCAGCACGGTCTCCGAGCGCTCATCGCCACCATCAAAACGCACTACTTTCGTATTACCAGCCCACTCTGAGTGTTGCCAATATTCGTCTTCCGGACTTACCCCCACAGCAATCCCAGCGATTTGCGGGTGCTCGATAAATTTCTCAATGGTGCTATCAAGAATGGTTTTGCCATCAAGCATTAGGTATTGCTTAGGCTGTGCACTGGCCATGCGTTTGCCAACGCCAGCGGCTGGAATAATCACCCAAAACTGTGTCATTACTTTTCTACTATTCGATAAAAGACTTCGCCGTCTTTAATGTATTGGAGTTCGGTCCGAACGTGTTCTTCGATGGCATCTTCACCACGACGCAGGTCACTGATTTGCGCGCGCAGGGCATCATTACGCACTTTGAGGCGCTTATTGATTTGCTCTTGGTATTCAATCTGCTTGGCAAGCTCTTCTTCACGCTTAACCCCCTGTTCTCCCCAATAGGTTTGGTAAAAGAAATAGGCAGACACGCTCACGAAGACGGCTAGGAAAATACGCAACATCATGTTGGACGATTCAGACTCTGGACAAATGAACGTCCATTATTTCGCGAAATGACGGAAAAAAAAATAGAAAAGGGAGAACGAATGTTCTCCCTTTGATAAAGAGGCCGAAAATTATGCTTGGCCTTTGATCTCAGAGCGACCTTTGTAGGGTGCTTTGCCGCCCAATTGCTCTTCGATACGTAGCAACTGGTTGTACTTAGACACGCGGTCAGAACGACATAGAGAGCCAGTCTTGATTTGGCCCGCTGCTGTACCCACTGCAAGGTCAGCAATCGTCGCATCTTCTGTTTCACCTGAACGGTGCGAGATGACTGCAGTGTAACCCGCCGCTTTAGCCATCTTGATCGCTTCAAGCGTTTCAGTTAGAGAACCGATTTGGTTGAATTTGATCAGGATAGAGTTAGCAATGCCTTCATCGATACCACGCTTAAGGATCTTAGTGTTGGTTACGAACAGGTCGTCACCTACAAGCTGGATCTTGTCGCCAAGGATCTTAGTTTGGTATGCAAAACCGTCCCAGTCAGACTCGTCTTGACCGTCTTCGATCGAAACGATTGGGTACTCGTTGCAAAGCTCAGCAAGGTAGTCAGAGAATTCTTCTGACGTGAATACTTTGCCTTCGCCTTTCATGTTGTACTTGCCGTCTTCGTAGAACTCAGACGATGCACAGTCCATCGCTAGGGTGATGTCTTTACCTAGCTCGTAGCCTGCAGCAGCAACCGCTTCTTTGATTACCGCTAGTGCTTCAGCGTTTGATGCTAGGTTCGGTGCGAAACCACCTTCGTCACCTACCGCAGTGTTCAAACCACGTGCACTGAGTACTTTCTTAAGAGCGTGGAAGATTTCAGCACCGTAACGTAGCGCTTCACGGAAGTTAGGCGCGCCAACTGGCTGAATCATGAACTCTTGGATATCAACGTTGTTATCCGCGTGCTCACCACCGTTGATGATGTTCATCATTGGCACTGGCATAGAGTACTCGCCAGATGTGCCATTGATGTCGGCAATGTGTGCGTACAGAGGAACTTTCTTAGATACTGCCGCCGCTTTCGCTGCTGCCAAAGAAACCGCTAGGATCGCGTTCGCACCAAATTGAGATTTGTTCTCTGTGCCATCAAGATCGATCATGATCTTATCTAGCTCAGCTTGCGCTGTTGCATCTTTGCCTAGTAGCGCTTCACGGATTGGACCGTTTACCGCTGCAACGGCTTTTAATACACCTTTGCCTAGGTAACGACTCTTGTCACCATCACGTAGTTCTAAAGCTTCACGAGAACCGGTAGAGGCACCAGAAGGTGCACACGCTGATCCAAACGAGCCATCCGCTAGGATTACGTCAGCTTCCACAGTTGGGTTACCACGTGAATCCAGAACTTCTCTGGCTTTGATATCAACGATTTGACTCATAACAAACCCCTTTTCGTAGATGAAAAATTCACAAACATCTGTTTGTTAAATCTATTTTTCTTTTCCTGCATATTTCAGCGCAGCGTGTACAAACGCGCTGAACAGGCCGTGACCATATCGAGGCGTCGAAGTAAATTCTGGGTGGAACTGACACGCAACGAACCAAGGATGGTCGGCAATTTCCACCATTTCTACTAGTGAGTTATCCGCTGACAAACCAGAAATGGTTAGACCGGCTTCTTTTAGCGCTGGCACGTAGTAGTTGTTTACTTCGTAACGATGACGGTGACGCTCACTGATCACATCTTCGCCGTACGCAGCGTGTGCTTTTGTACCAGCGATCAAGTTACAGTTTTGCGCGCCTAGGCGCATCGTACCACCTAGATCGGATTCCTCTGACCGAATCTCTTTGGAACCTTCAGTGTTAACCCATTCAGTAATTAGGCCAACCACAGGGTTCTCTGTTTTTAAGTTAAACTCAGTGCTGTGCGCACCGGTTAGATTTGCTACGTTACGAGCAAATTCGATAACCGCTACCTGCATACCTAGACAGATACCCAAGTAAGGGATTTTGTTTTCACGGGCAAATTGCGCCGTACGGATCTTACCTTCTACTCCACGCTCACCAAAGCCGCCAGGTACTAGGATTGCATCCATACCTTCTAGCACTTCAGTGCCTTCTTCTTCGACTTTTTCAGAGTCAATGTAGTGCAATTTCACTTTGGTACGTGCGTGAATGCCGGCATGATCCATTGCTTCAATCAAAGACTTGTAGGCGTCCAACAACTCCATGTATTTACCTACCATGGCGATGTTTACTTGCTTCTCTGGGTTCAGTTTCGCTTGCGCTACCTTGTTCCAGATTTCCAAGTCAGCAATGTTGCAGTCTAGGTTGAAGCGCTGCACGATCAGGCTGTCTAGACCTTGGTCTGCCAACATTTGTGGGATTTTGTAGATAGTGTCTGCATCCGGAAGAGAAATAACCGCGCGCTCGTCCACGTTCGTGAATAGGGCAATTTTCTTACGCTCAGGTGCTTCGATAGACACTTCAGAACGACATACTAGGATGTCAGGTTGGATACCGATTGAACGCAGCTCTTTCACAGAGTGTTGCGTCGGTTTGGTTTTGGTTTCACCCGCAGTACGGATGTAAGGCACAAGCGTTAGGTGCATAAACAAGGCGCGGTGTGAGCCCAGTTCAACTTTCAGCTGACGTACCGCTTCTAGGAATGGTTGTGATTCGATATCACCTACCGTACCACCGATTTCAACAAGGGCTACGTCTGCACCTTCTGCGCCTTTCAAGACACGGCGTTTGATTTCATCAGTGATGTGCGGGATCACCTGAACCGTACCACCTAGGTAGTCACCACGACGCTCTTTTTGTAGCACGTGCTGATAAACGCGGCCAGAAGTGAAGTTGTTAAGCTTATTCATCTTAGTATCGATGAAACGCTCGTAGTGACCTAAGTCTAGGTCAGTCTCAGCACCGTCTTCAGTTACGAAAACTTCACCGTGCTGGAATGGGCTCATTGTGCCTGGGTCAACGTTGATGTATGGATCCAGTTTAAGCATGGTGACTTTCAGACCACGGGATTCTAGGATCGCCGCTAATGAAGCTGATGCCAATCCTTTACCAAGTGATGAAACCACGCCGCCTGTGACGAAAATATATCGTGTCGCCATGAGTGTTAAGCCCGCCTTAAATGTGTATGATCGAAATGAGAAAAGGCACTTAAAAAAGCACCTTAGGACGGGAGCAAATAATAGCATCAGACCCCCCTTCACTCAACGTAAAAGGGGACAAGATTTGTGCCTTTTGCAAGCAAGGACTGTGAACGGCGCGAAATAGCCCGATAAATGAGCCGTTTAAATATCCAACACCAAGCATTCACTGCGGGCACGGGAGCAACAGGGCATGATCAAATTGTTGGCCGCGCGTTCATCATTGGACAAAAAGGTGTCGCGATGATCTGGCACCCCTTCCAACAGCCGTGTTAAACAGGTGCCACACCAGCCTTCCTCACATGAAATCGGAATATCGATGCCGTTCATCTCTAACGCTTCGGTAATGCTGAGTCCCGCTGGCACGTCAAACACCTCACCGGTGCTGGCCAATTTCACTTGAAAAGCTTCGCGCGGCGCACTGTCCATTTCCGGTGAGCGCGGCGCAGCAAAGAACTCACGATGCAGTTTGACCTCAGGCCAACCTAGGCTGCGGGCTGTGTCGAGTACATGGTTGATGTAATCGCTGGGGCCACAGACATACAGTTCACGTTTATCCGGTAATGACTCCAGTATGGCTTTGATGTCTGCGCGGGTGCCCTGCTCTTGACTAAAATGAAAGGTTACCTTATCGGCAAATGGCGCCTGTTTTAACGTGTTATAGAAGGGTGCCTGTGAGGGATTTTTGGCCGAATAATGTAACTCGAAATCCGCGCCGCTTTTGGCCAGCATTTGCGCCATCGGAATCAACGGCGTGACGCCAATCCCTGCCGCCATCAATAGGGCTGAGGCACGGGGATTTTTTAATAAAAAATGGTTCTGAGGAAGCTTGGACTGCAGCCGGTCACCTACCTTAAGACCATGCAATTCAGTCGACCCTCCGCGTGACTCCCTTTCGAGCAGGACCGCAATCTCAAACTCTTTGCCAGTCGGCACAATGAGTAATGGCGTAACTTACCACTAGGTAGCTGCAACTCAATGTGCGCCCCCGCCTGATAAATTGGTAAAGGAGAACCATCCTCCTTGACCAACTCTAAACGAATCACATCATCGGTTTCTTGAATGATGCGATTTACTATCAAATCCAAGGTAACAGCCTTCACACGATCTCCTTCCCTAAATCTTTACCATCGAGCTTAATATAAAGCCCCTTGCTGGTGGAAGGCATTCACCCCCTCGTTTAGCGACTAATTAAAGGGCTCTCCTAACGGTACTTCCAAGACATTGGTTTCCCCGATCGGTTGCCCCACCATTTCGTCGTAAGCACTTTGATGACATAACACCATTTCATCGACGTGTTTATCATCGAACATGTGCTGCAAATCGAGCTTATTGTGACTGGTAACGAACTTACCCTTTTGATCGGTAATGTAGTGTTCCTCGCCATTAGATATGATCGATAACTGGTATAGATTTGACTCAAGAGAATGAATACAGACTTTCTCAATGGTCGATATTTTTGCTAGCTCGGACAAAGTCATTTCGCTAACCTCCTATCATTAGCCCATTGTTAATACGCAACAATTCGCTGGCCGGATGTGGACTTTTAAGATGATCCCAGAAAAATTACTGAATCAACTCGACCAATCTCCTTCTTATCAGACACTGCTGAAGAAGGTAGAGCAACTCATTGAGCAACACAGCGACCGTTTAATCATTGCTATTGCAGGTCTTCCAGGCTCCGGCAAATCGACTATGGCAGATTACATCAGCCAACGCCTTAAGCAACAGCATTGCGAGCAGGTGATCAGTGTAAGCCTAGACGGCTTTCATTATAGTAAAGCTCAGTTAAAACGCTTTGCCGACCCTGAAGCGGCGTTTGCTCGCCGTGGTGCTCCCTGGACCTTCGACAGCGCACAATTCTGTCTGCGCCTAGCCCAGTTCAAACAACAGCCACAGCAAACGCTGTATTGGCCAAGCTTTGATCATAGCCATGGGGACCCTATTGAAAATGATATTCGCATTACCAGCGATACCAAGGTTTTAATTGTTGAGGGGCTATATGTACTGCATCAGAAGCATGGCTTTGAAAAGGCACAAGCATGGATCGATGAGAGCTGGTATATCGACCTAGACATTGACACGGCCATGCTACAATTAGCAAAACGCCACCAGCAAGCATGGGGGATAAGCGAAACCGAGGCACGGCAACGCATTGCACAAAATGATGCGCTGAACGCCCAAATTGCCGATCAAAGCCGAGTCTTTGCTGACCATATCATTCGTGTTGGGTGAGCGTTTTTGCCAGCGAAATCGCGACAATATTACATGGAATCTCATTTGGGATCGGACTATGGTCTAGTAACATTCATTCTGTGGCACTGCATGCCAAGGCCTATCCACCCAATTATAACAAGAAGGAACAGCAATTTATGATCGTGTCTTTTCTATACAAGAGAACCCTCATTGCCTCAACCATCGCCTTATCTGCTATTCAACTTCATGCCGCTGGCTTCCAGCTCAATGCACAGTCTGCCACAGGGCTAGGACGTGCCTTTGCGGGGGATGCCGCCATTGGCGACAACGCTTCGATCATTGCCCGTAACCCTGCCGGCATGTCACTGTTCGATCGCCCAGCCCTATCGGTTGGCGTAGAAACCATCACTACCGACATAGAAGTGAAAGACGCCACCTATGTTAATAATCTGAGCGCCAGCAGTGCCTCAGCAAACACTGACAATATTGGCGACACCTCCGTCGTACCAAGCTTTTATTACATTCACCCCGTTAACGATAAATTTGCTTGGGGGGTGAACGCTTACTCAAACTTCGGCACTAAAACAAAGTTTGATAACGGTTATGCGGGCTACGAATATGGTGGTAAAACCGATGTCACCAGCGCTAATTTTGGCGTGGTAGGCTCCTATAAAGTCAGTGAGCAGTTAACATTGGGCGCTGGTATTGATGCCGTCTATGGCGAAGGCACCTTTACCCGTCCTGCGAATCCGGCCATTGCTGGCGTGTATGGCATTGACAATGTACTCGAAATCGAAGCCGATGGCTGGGGCTTTGGTTACAATTTAGGGCTATTGTTTGAACTGGATCAGCAGCATCGCTTTGGTCTAGATTATCACTTTAGCCCAGACATTGATGCCGACGGTGAAGTCTATCGCTTTGGGGCCACCGCCACAAAACAGTCAGACACAGTGATCATGCCCTTACCGGACATTGCAGAGTTTTCGGGCTATCATCGCTTGGCACCAGAATATGCCTTACATTACAGCATTCAGTTTATTCGCTGGTCTGAGTTCAAAACACTCAGCGCCAACAATGCCGGCACCATCAACACTTATAACTGGCAAGATGCCTGGCACTACTCTATCGGCGGCACCTACTATATGGACAATCAATGGGAGCTGCGCGCTGGCTACCTGTACGACACCAGTGCTCAAGCACAACGACGCTCCATCTCGGTTCCGGATTCCGACCGTCAATGGTTGTCGGCAGGGGTGACCTATAAACCTGATGACCAGAGCAGCATCGATTTTGGTGCCACCTACTTAATTGGGGAAGACGTGGCGGTGATGGAGAGCAACAGCGCTTCCAGTATCAGCGGCACAACCCATGCGGATGCACTGTTACTGGGACTGCAGTACAGCCGTTCATTCTAAGCACTGAGTAGGATACACATGCCCAGCTGGCGCTGGGCATTTTTATTTGACGGTTTGGCTACTGGGCCAAGGTAACTGGGTGTTACGTTGCCATCTGATTTGACCAGGCCAATCTGGGTGTTGCCAAAGGTCGCCAATCGCCACCAACTCCCCCTCTGCATACAAATACGGCAATTGCTCACGCCACCAACTAGGCACTTGCTGACCTTGCAGCCATTTTTTCAACCAGCGATGCTTCCCGTTACTCAAGCGCAGTTGCGTATTTTCTGGGCGAGACTTCACAACCACCTCTTGGTCACACCAAATACGATCAAACGCCCGCTCTAGCCAAACACCAGCAGACACGCACTGTTCCATCACGGGTGGCACCTGGGGCAAGCGATACAGCACCTCTTTAAAGCGCACCAAACGATAGCCTTGGCTGCGGTATTCTGGCTGCTTATCTTGTGCACTAAAGAACATCTCAACCAGCGCCGTTTGCTGCTGCTGAGTCAATGAAATCCCTTGCTGATTTAGAAAAGCCGACAACCAAAAGCCCCGTTCGGACTCAGGTAGCCCGCTTAACAATAGACCACCATCTGCATGAATATAGCTCGCCAGCGCCTCTTCTACTAACCGCCCCAAGACACGACTTTCCGCCTGGATGCGCTCTGCACTTTGGGCAATTTGCTTAGCGATATTAGCCGTATTTTTCTGCCAAGGAGCGATCACTTGATGGCGTAAAAAGTTACGTCGAAAATGCACATCTTGATTGGACTCATCTTCTAGCCAGTTCAGTTGATGCCGCTGCGCATAGGCCTCAATCTCAGCTCGTGAGGTTTTAAGCAACGGTCGATAAATATTGGCTAGGCCCAATGCTCGAGCTTCAGGAATCCCCTGTATACCGCGCCAACCACAGCCACGTTCTAAGCGAAACAACAAGGTCTCTGCTTGATCATTCGCATGATGCCCTTGCAGCAAAACATCCCCAGCTGCAAGATAAGACGCAAACACTTGATAGCGTTTTTGCCGTGCCTGGTCCTCAATGGAAGCCGTTTGATCAATCTGTACCCGTTCACAATAAAACGGCACATCCCATTCTTGGCAAACCGCTTGGCAATGCCTCAGCCACTGATCTGCATTAACGCTTAACCCATGATGGACATGCAGTGCTGCCAGCCGTTGATAAATTGACGCTGGTGCCTGATATCTGAGCAAATGCAGCAGCACGATAGAATCCATGCCGCCACTGAGCGCTAGCCACACTTTCCCCTGCTCACCGAGCAAGCTTTCTAGTCGTTGCCAATCAATGCCAATCATGCACGATTCTCTGAAATATTTGCCATTTTAGAAAACAGAAAAGGCGCCGAAGCGCCTTTAGAAGAATAAACCGGATGGCTTACAGTGCAAACAAGTGGTGTTTTTTCTTACCCAGTTTCACTAGGAAGTATTTACCGTAGTAGCCGTTCTCCGCTGTGAAGATATCCGCCGCAGCCATGTTATCTTCCATGCCTTTGGCAACACCGTTTACGAATACAGAGTTACGCTGTAGCGCGTCTTTTACTTGCTTACCGCTGGCCGCAAGACCTGCATCTGCTAGTAAAGAAGTCAGTGGTGTTTCTGCCAGATCAATACCTGCTAGAGAACTGCTTGGCAGGCCGTCTAGTTGGATTTGCTCTAAGTCTTGCTCGCTTAGCTGGTCAGTTTCGCCACTGAATAATGCTTGAGTGATACGTTCAGCTGCCGCTAGACCTTCTTCACTGTGCACTAGACGCGTTGCTTCACGGGCAAGGATCGCTTGTGCTTGTGGCTTACCACCGTTTTCTTGGTCGGCTTTTTCAATCGCTTCGATTTCTTCCACAGACAAGAAAGTAAAGTACTTAAGGAACTTGTACACGTCCGCATCCGCGGTACCCAACCAGAACTGGTAGAACGAGTACTGACTGGTCTTTTTAGGATCAAGCCATACCGCACCGGATTCTGTCTTACCAAATTTCGTACCGTCCGACTTCGTTACTAGCGGTACCGTTAGACCGAATACCTGTGCTTGGTTTTGACGACGAGAAAGGTCGATACCACCAACAATGTTGCCCCATTGGTCACTACCGCCCACTTGCAGCGTACAGTCGTACTGACGGTTCAGCTCAGCGAAGTCCATACCTTGTAGCAAGGCGTAAGAGAACTCAGTGAAAGAGATACCTGCGCCTTCACGGTTCAAACGCTGCTGTACCGACTCTTTGTTGATCATGGCATTAACAGAGAAGTGCTTACCGATTTCACGTAGGAAATCGATCACGTTCATGTTGCCGGTCCAGTCTAGGTTGTTGACCACACGCGCAGGGTTATCAACCCCTTCGAATGCTACGAACTGGCTTACTTGGCCTTTGATTTTGTCGGCCCAGCCAGCCACCACATCAGAAGTGTTCAGTGAACGCTCCGCGGCTTTAAAGCTTGGGTCACCGATCATGCCCGTTGCACCACCCACTAGGGCAATTGGGTTATGGCCTGCGTCTTGGCAACGCTTTAGCACCAATAGTGGTACAAGGTGACCAAGGTGTAAGCTGTCGGCGGTTGGATCGAAGCCACAATACAAAGTACGACGACCGGATGACAAGTGAGCGCGAAGCTCCTCTTCTGCTGTCATTTGAGCGATAAGCCCACGAGCCTGTAAGTCAGCTAATAGGTCGATGTTTTGTTGTGTCATTTTTACGATCCAAATCCTAATTGAGTGAAAATAAATTGGCGTTCAATTATAGCCACTTAGTTGATAGGATTACACGGCTTTCTGTTGAAAATTGGACCTGTATATTGGACAAATCGTTGCTTTCTAAAAGCCTGCTTGGGGCTTCATTCACATTATTAGTCGTTGGCGCTGGTCTCCTGCTTTGGCCAACCTCATGGCAGAGCAACGCCCCAGTCGCGCAGAGCAGCCCTACGCGCCAATCTGCTGGCCCCATTGCCGACAAAGCCGATGTGCCATCCCCTGAGCATTTACAAGAAAGAAATCAGCCGCAAACACTGCAATCCACTACGGCTCTGTTACAGGCAGGGGATTCTCTGTCGCGTACCTTAAATCGCTTAGGGGTGAACAATCGCCAGATTGCCGAGTTACTACAGGTGGATGAGGAACAGGTACTGAGCAGCCTAAAACCCGGGCAACGACTGACTGCAGAAATTCTGACGCCAGCCAACGATCTGCAACGCCTAACGCTATCGGAAACTCGCGAACAGTCCCATGTGTTCACCCAAACGGATCAAGGCTTTCGCTACCAACTCCAGATTACGCCCATGGAAACCCTGTTGGCTTATAAAGAAGTTGTCATTCAAAATTCATTATTTGTCGACGGAGTGAATGCTGGCCTAAGCGATAAGTTGCTGGCACAGGTAACGGACATTTTTCGTTGGGATATCGACTTTGCCCTAGATGTACGTAAAGGCGACCGCTTTGCTTTGTTATTCGAAGAGAAATACATTGATGGTGAAAAAGTCGCTACGGGCAACATCATCGCGGCGCAATTCGTCAACAATGGCCGTGTGTTTGAAGCCATCCGCTACCAAGCTGGAGAGCGCACCGACTACTTTACCCGCGATGGTTTATCACTGCGCCGTGCTTTTATTCGTTCCCCCGTCGATTTCACTCGGGTCTCGTCGCAGTTTAACCCGAACCGATTGCATCCGATCTTTAAAACCACACGCCCGCACCAAGGTGTCGATTACGCCGCGCCGACCAATACACCTGTCCAAAGTGCTGGGGACGGTAAGGTTTCTTTCGTTGGCGAAATGAAAGGCTATGGCAATACGGTGATCATCGATCATGGCCAAGGCTACACCACGCTTTACGCCCACCTTAACGGCTTTACGGACAACCTGATCGCAGGCCGCAACGTATCCCAAGGGGAAACCATCGCCTATGTTGGACAAACCGGCTGGGCCACTGGACCTCACCTGCATTATGAGTTTCGCATTAACGGCGCTTACAAGAACCCCGAGACGGTGGACATCCCTTACGATAGCCCCATGAGTAAAGAGGAGCTAATGGCCTTTTTGCCCTACGCACAAATCCTGTCAAAGCGACTAAGAGGCTCGCACTCACGCGGCTTCTCTGAGTACTTAGCTCGTTTAGATCGCTGAACTTGGACAAGTACAAAAACAAAAAAAGGCCGCATAGCGGCCTTTTTAATGTTGTTCGCAGCTAATTAAAGCGCGCTAACAACGAATTCTACTAGCTGAGACTTAGATACCGCGCCTACTTTCGTTGCTGCCACTTCACCGCCTTTAATAACAAGCAGTGTTGGGATACCACGAACGTTGTATTTTGGTGCTGTTTCAGTGTTTTCATCAACGTTGATCTTAACCACTTTTACACGGCCAGCGAACTCTTCCGCTACGTCTTCAAGCACTGGGGCGATCATTTTACAAGGACCACACCATGGCGCCCAAAAGTCTACGATCACTGGAAGATCAGATTTTAGAACTTCTTCTTCAAACTGAGCATCTGTTACGTTGATAATATTTTCGCTCATCGCAATTTCCTTAAATTCGGTTATTCAGTTAATAGAGCTAGTGTAACACTAATCTCGTAACGGCAAAATCAGAATACTTAACTAGAACGATAGCAAAACGCTATAAGTTCATGTTCTCAATTAATGTAATCAGCTCAGGTAACGAATGCACTTCAGCGTCTGGTGTCGTGGCCCACTCTGAGCGCCAACGACGGGCACCATGACGGTTAAACCACACCGCACGCGCGCCAGCATTGACGGCCCCTTGCACATCATCGATGGGGTGATCACCCACATGGATAATACGATCCATAGGCGTCTTGGTACGCTCAGATAAACGCGTAAAAATCTCTGGATCTGGCTTGGCGATGCCTTCTTTATCGGCACGAATCACAGTACCAAAGTAGTGCTCTAGGGCAATATAAGGGTGATAGACATCGGCATTGCCATTGGTCAGCGCCGCCAACTCATAGCGCTCAGCCAGCTTAGTCAGCGTTGGGTGCACATCTGGGTATAGGTCAATACGTTGGCGCCAATCGTAAAACACATTAAACGCTTGTTCAGCGCGCTCTGCCGCTTCTTCCGCGGGCAAGCCATAACGCTGTAACGCCAATTTGTATTGCGCCAAACGTACTTTCGTCACATCGTGTTTGATGTCTGGGTACAGCTCGTAGATCTCGTATTTGATCGGATCCATGGTCGGCGTGTAAAAACGCTCAGCAAATCCTGGGAAGTTGTCCTCGAACCACTTTTCCATAGCATGCTCAGCACGCGTGAGAGTCGGATCCACATCCCAAAGGGTGTTATCGAGATCGAACGAAATAAGGGTTTTCATGGTAATAACCTAAGTAGTAACGTGCTCAGCAGGTCTGACAAGAAGTCTAAAAACAACAGGCCTTTTTCTTTATCAAAATGGCTTAAACGGCTGGAACCTAATGCCAACACACCGTGATACACCACCTGACCGCCTTCACGTGATACCAACGGCATGATCGCAGAGGACATCACCGAATCGCTTTGGGATTGGAATAAGAATTCCGACTCAGCGACCGACAACACGCCACAATAACAACCAGACTGCGCCAGCATTTCTTTTAAGATAGGCTCAGCCTGTTCCCAGCTGGCCGTACGGATCGAGGTATCAAGGTCCTGCTCAGTAAACAGCACCATCGACAGATAGTTAACGGCAAAGTCTTCACGCATGACTTCCTCGACCACCCCAGCAAAATCGTCTAACGATTCACAGCTGAGGCACTTGAGCACCAGGCGACGGCTTTTTTTCATGATGGCTTCGTTTTCTCGGGCAACGGCCACGAGACGGTCAAACTCACCACGGTAATCGGCGCTTGATTTGCGCAACTGTAATACCTGCCGCTCAAGCAACGAAATCGCGCCACCATGAACAGGATGAGGAATCCTCAACTCTTCCAGTAACGCAGGATTTCGCTCGAAGAAATCAGGCGTCGATTTCAGGTATTGGACTACTTCCTCTTCCGTCATGGTACCTCTCTTATAGGTAGATTTGGCCTTCAAAGACTTTTTCTGCAGGGCCAGTCATTTGGATGGAGTGACCAGGGCCTTGCCATGCAATACGTAGATCGCCTCCCGGTAGATGCACTAATACCTCTTCGGCTAACCAACCTTGCTTAATACCCGCGACCACTGCGGCGCAGGCACCCGTACCGCACGCTTGAGTTTCTCCCACACCACGCTCGTATACACGTAGGTTGACTTCATCCGCAGACAGCACCTGCAGAAAACCAACATTGACGTTGTTCGGGAAACGCTCATGACCTTCAACGATGGGTCCCACACCTTCTACGATGTCATCGTTTAAGTCATCAACACGAATCACCGCATGTGGATTCCCCACCGACACTGGCGTCAACTCATACGTTTCACCGGCCACATCGATCGGGTACAGATCTGCTAACCCCGGGGCAACGAATGGCAAGTCCTCAGGCACAAAGCTTGGCTCACCCATGTCGACACACACTTGGCCATCGTCTTGCACTTTCAATTGAATCTGGCCACGCTTAGTTTCCACATCGATCACACGCTTATGCGTTAACTCACGATCCAGTACAAACTTGGCAAAGCAGCGCGCACCGTTACCACAGTGCTCAACTTCCGAACCGTCACAGTTATAAATACGGTAACGGAAATCCATATCTGGGTTGGACGGTGGCTCAACGATTAGCAGCTGATCAAAACCAATACCACGGTTACGGTCACCAAGGCGCTCAATTTGCGCCTTGTTGAAATAGACCTTACGAGACACGGCGTCGACCACTACAAAGTCATTGCCTAGGCCATGCATCTTAGTAAATTTTAACAACATACCCAGCGCTCCTTAAGCAGGTAACAATTGCTCACCAGCTAACTGGTGATCAATGTCTTCACGCTCACGGATCAAGTATGTTTTATCGCCATCGACCATGATTTCTGCGGCACGACCGCGGCTGTTGTAGTTTGACGCCATCGTGAAGCCGTAAGCCCCAGCTGAGCGCAGCGCCAACAAATCACCTGGCTGAATGTCCAGCTCACGCTCTTTGCCTAGGAAGTCACCTGTTTCACAAATTGGACCAACTAGATCGTACACTCGCTTGCCTTCAGACGTCGGCTCTAAGCTCACCGGTACGATATCCATCCAAGCACCGTACAAAGATGGACGAATCATATCGTTCATAGCACCGTCGATGATGGCGAAGTTTTTATGCGGCGTGCACTTTAGGAACTCAACTTTAGTCATCAAAATGCCGGCATTGGCAGCGATCGATCGACCTGGCTCAAAAGCCAACGACAAGTTGCGGCCTTTGACTTTTTCCAAAATCAATTCTGCATAATCTTTTGGCTCTGGTGGCACTTCGTCACGGTAGCGCACACCCAAACCACCACCTAAATCTAGGTGTTTGATTTCGATGCCTTGCTCGGCCAGCTGATCGATCAAAGCGGTTAGACGATCAAAGGTATCCAAGAACGGCTGCAGTTCTGTCAGCTGCGAACCAATGTGACAGTCAACCCCCATCACGTTTAGGTTTTCCAGTGAGTGAGCCACACCGTAAATGCGCACTGCATCTTGAATGTCGATACCGAATTTATTGTCTTTCAGACCCGTTGAAATGTATGGATGCGTTTTCGCATCCACGTCTGGGTTCACACGCAAAGATACAGGCGCGACTTTGCCCATTTCACCCGCCACCTTGTTTAGACGGTACAGCTCAGACTCAGACTCAACGTTGAAGCAGTGAATGCCCACTTCCAGCGCACGACGCATTTCGTGTTCTTGTTTTGCAACACCTGAGAACATGACTTTGCTTGGATCACCACCGGCACGTAGCACACGCTCAAGTTCGCCCACAGAGACAATATCGAAGCCTGAACCAAGACGTGCTAAGACGTTCAAAATGGCAATATTTGAACACGCTTTTACAGCGTAACAAATCAATGTTGGGTGCGCTGCGAAGGCATCCGCATAGGCCTTGTAGTGACGCTCAAATGTCGCACGAGAGTATACGTAAGTTGGCGTGCCATATTGCTCAGCAATGTCTGTTAAAGAGACGTTTTCGGCATGTAGCTGGTGGCCAGAGTAGTTAAAAAAATCCAAGGGGTATTCCTCAATATTCCGCGGAAGATGTCACCGTGTCGCTCGGTAGTGCTTGATCAGGTAAATAAAGTGGACCTTTGTTGCCACACCCCACCAATGTAAGAGTGGCAAGCAACATTAAAACAAGCTTAGACACAGTGACGACCATCCATTAATACAATTTGTTGACAGTATACTGATCCCCTATTTTATTCCCACCCCCACTACCCACTTTGACCAAAAATCTTTACTTTCGAGCTGTATTTAAAATTTCTGATTTTGCTATAGTGAAGCCATAAGAATGCGAAGTGTCGCTCGGCTACTGTTGTGCAAAAAAGGTTGTAATCGAAACAATGAGACGCCTGCTCAAACCATGGATATTTGCTTTGATTGCAGCGTTTTGCCTTCACGCTGGCGTCTTTCTATGGTTTAAGGATCGTCACTGGTCAACGATCACGCCGCCTGCCCAAGCCCCCAATTTTGAAGTGTCGTTACTGCCTGAGAAGTTAAGCACCACGCCTTCTAAGCCCGAGCCGCAAACAGCGCAGACGCCAGCACCCGCCACTATTGCTGAGCCATCCACACAGCCAGCGGCGATCGCCCCTAGCAAGGCTCAACCAGCAACAACCGAAGAGGCAGTTCCGACAGCTACGGCGACGACTTCAAGTCCGCCTGTGACTCAGGCTTTCTCACTATCTGAAATCACAGAGGTGATCAGCACCACAGAGGACTCCAATCAATGGAAAAACAACGGCTTACTGGACATCGGGCAGGTAACCACTGAACGCCCTAAACTCGACCCGAGCAAGGACCCGTTTTCGCCCAAATTTCGCCAAGCGATCCGCCAAGCCAAGCGCGTCCAAGATGAATACGCCAAGGGTATTATCGAAGCAACCGAATACCCCATCACCGAAGACGCGGACGGCACTCGCTATGTCAACATCAAGGGAATTTGCTGGAAGCTGCCGAAGCCTGGCTCACGCGAGGAATGGCAAGTGGTGCTATCGGGTTGCTCGGGGCAAAAACAGACGTTTCGTTTTGAGTTGAATATCACCACCGATATTTTGCAGAGTGACCTGTTCGAAGATTTACACTTTGGTTCACACGAATAAAAAAGGCCCGCTTTAAAAGCGGGCCTTTAAAAAACACTATGCCAGCGCGATTAGCGAGCAGCTAACTCTGTTTTAGCGCGTTCAATGGCCGCTTTCACTTGTGCCGGCGCAGTACCACCAATGTGATCACGAGCCGCAACCGAACCTTCCAGTGTCAGCACTTCAAACACGTCTTGTTCGATCATATCACCAAAGCCTTGTAGCTCTTCTAGTGACATTTCAGAAAGGTCACGACCTTCTTGCACACCAAAGCCTACTGCTTTACCAACGATTTCGTGGGCATCACGGAAGGCAACACCTTTACGCACTAGGTAATCCGCAAGGTCAGTGGCGGTACTGAAACCACGACGTGCTGCTTCGTACATGTACTCACCACGTGCTTCGATGGCAGGGATCATATCGGCGAAGGCACGCAAAGAACCGCGTAGCGTATCCACGGTATCAAACAGAGGCTCTTTGTCTTCTTGGTTGTCCTTGTTGTACGCCAAACACTGAGACTTCATCAGCGTTAGCAAACCTATTAGATGGCCATACACTCGGCCGGTCTTACCACGCACTAACTCAGGTACGTCTGGGTTTTTCTTCTGTGGCATGATCGAAGAGCCAGTACAGAAACGATCAGGAAGGAAGATGAAGTTAAATTGTGCCGACGTCCACATTACCAGTTCTTCAGCCCAACGTGACAAGTGCATCATGGTGATCGATGCTGCTGCTGTGAATTCAATCGCAAAGTCACGATCACTCACAGAATCTAGCGAGTTATAAGTAGGACGCTCAAAACCCAGTAGATCAGCGGTCATGTTACGGTCGATTGGGTAAGTGGTACCGGCAAGCGCCGCCGCACCCAACGGTAGGATGTTGACACGCTTACGGCAGTCAGCAAGACGCTCGTAATCACGTTGTGCCATTTCGTACCACGCCATTAGGTGGTGTCCAAAGGTCACTGGCTGCGCCGTTTGTAAGTGTGTGAAGCCTGGCATGATGGTATCAGTATTACGCTCAGCAAGAGACAAGATGCCTTGTTGTAGGCGTGTTACTTCTTCTAGTAGGAAGTCGATTTCGTCACGCATGTACAGACGGATATCCGTTGCCACCTGGTCGTTACGTGAACGGCCCGTGTGCAGTTTCTTACCCGTGATACCGATCTTTTGCGTCAGGCGCGCTTCGATGTTCATGTGCACGTCTTCAAGTTCAACTGACCACTCAAACTCACCACGAGCGATCTCTTGCTCGATTTCCGTTAGACCTAGGATGATTTGGTCACGCTCGTCTTCTGTCAAAACGCCCACTTTTGCAAGCATGGTGGCATGTGCGATCGAACCTTGAATGTCCTGCTTCGCCATACGCTGGTCAAATTCAACAGACGCCGTAAAACGTGCGACAAACGCATCAACAGGCTCAGAAAAACGGCCACCCCATTGCTGGTTAGTGGTTTTGTTGGTATCAGTCATTTCTTCATTTCCCAGTGTGAGATCAATGTTGCGGCAAGATTACCTGATGACGCGCCCTTTATAAAGGGCTCTGGGATGACGCTTACTAGGCAAGGGAGTATGATATAGCGAAATTTTATCGTTATTTTCGTGCTTGATGTCACTCTAGGAGAGAATGTGAGAAATAAAATCGTCATTGCAACCCGTGAAAGCCAACTTGCCCTTTGGCAAGCTAACAATGTCAAAGCCTCACTGGAAGCGCTCTACCCAGAGATCAATGTTGAACTGATGGGCATGACCACCAAAGGCGATCAAATCTTAGATTCGCCCCTGTCGAAAATTGGCGGTAAAGGTCTGTTTGTAAAAGAGCTCGAAAAAGCTCTACTTGATGGCGTCGCCGATATTGCTGTGCACTCGATGAAAGATGTACCAATGGAGTTTCCTGAAGGCCTAGGCTTGAGCGTCATTTGTGAACGTGAAGACCCAAGCGATGCCTTTGTTTCCAACACCTACAACAGCATCGACGAATTACCTCAAGGCGCAGTAGTCGGCACATCAAGCTTACGCCGCTCGTGCCAGTTGCAAATGCACCGCCCTGATCTGGTCATTAAAAACCTGCGTGGCAACGTTAATACTCGCCTACGCAAGCTAGACGATGGCGAATACGATGCCATCATCCTTGCGACAGCAGGCCTTGTGCGTCTTGAGATGGCTGATCGCATCAAAGCACGCATCAGCGATACTTTCTCATTGCCAGCAGGCGGTCAAGGGGCCATGGGCATTGAGTGTCGCAGCGACGATGCTGAGTTGATTGAGCTGCTTGCACCCCTGCAGCACCAAGAAACCGCTTACCGCGTGGTTGCCGAGCGTGCAGTGAACAAGCGCCTAAACGGTGGCTGCCAGGCCCCTATTGCCTGTTTTGCTCTGCTCGAAGGTGATGAGCTGTTTGTGCGCGGTTTAGTCGGCAGCACCGACGGCAAACGCATGGTACGTGGTGAGATCCGTGGCGATAAAGCCAACGCCGAAGCGCTAGGCATCCAATTGGCGGATCAATTACTGGCCGATGGTGCGCAAGCGCTGCTAGATGAAGTCTACCAACACTAATCTGACGACCTGATGGGGAATGCTCTCACCATGCAAGGTGTAAAAGTCTTGGTCACTCGACCAGAACCCGAAAATACGTTGACCTGCCAAGCGCTGTCTGCGCTTGGGGCAACGCCCATCTCATTACCAATGCTAGACATTCGCCCACTTTCTAGTGACGCGGAGCTAGCTGCACTGCGCTCACAGCTGTACAACCTTGATCTGTACCAGTTTGTTATCTTCGTCAGTAAAAATGCCGCACGGCTGGCGGTCGAGTTAATCGATGAGTGTTGGCCTATGCTGCCGGTGGGTATGCATTGGCTCGGTATCGGCCAAGGCACCACACAAACTCTAAATGAATTGCATATCCCAGCGATCAGCAACCCCGGCAACAATACCGAGGCCATGCTAGACTGGCTTAAACCCGTGAAAATGCGCGATCAAAAAGTCTTGATTGTGCGGGGCGCTGGGGGCCGGCCAGATTTGGCCAAAGGATTGCAGCAACGTGGTGCGATTGTCGACTATTTAGAACTCTATAAGCGACATACTCCAGAATATACGGCACAAACTTTTTTATTCTTAGAGCGTCCTGACGTAATATGGGCGACAAGTGGTGAAAGCGTGACAAATCTGACAACCTATGTTGATCAGTTTGACCCAGATCTAAAAAACACTGCCTTATTTGTTCCAAGCGAAAGAGTGGCGCAACTAGCAAAGTCCCTTCGCTGGAATCAGGTAATCTGTGCACAAGGTGCTGACGACCAACGTTTAATCGCAGCCACACAGCAGCATTTAGGACGACAACATGACTGACAAAAACGACAAGGCTTTAACCGACAACACGGAAAACAGCGTAGACACTACGTCCTTAGAGTCCGCTAAAGAAAGCGCTTCCGCGCCAACAGGTGAAGCAGTAAACACCGCCAAGGTAGCCCCAGAGAGCAAAGACTCTTCTTCAGGCAACAAAACCTTACCTGCCGTCGCTATCCTATTTGGTGTGGCAGCCTTAGGCTTAAGTGGTTGGCAATTCTACCAAAATCAATACGCTAGCCCTGATAACCAAGCATTGACTGAGGCGCAAAACAAAGTCATCGCCTTGGAACAGCAAGTGAGCCAATTGTCTGGCACCGTGGAAAGCAATGCTGCTGCCGCCAACCAACTGAGCGAAATGGACAGCATTCTGGCTGCCGCCAAGAGCCAATCCGACGAGCTCAAAGCAAACACTGAACAAGCCTTGGTCGACTTGTCTAGCAAACTTAACAAACTCAACAATGCTGACAAAGACGATTGGCTGTTGGCGGAAGCCGAGTACCTGATTCGCCTAGCCAACCAGCGTCTACTACTTGAGAAAGACACTAAGAGCAGTCTGTCATTGCTGGCCAGCGCAGACAACATCCTAGCGGGCCTTGAAGACCCACTGATGTTCGACACCCGTAAAGCCATTGCGCAAGACATGCAAGCTCTTAAATCGGTGGCAAGCTTTGACCTAGAAGGTCGTTACCTGCAACTGTCTGCACTCTACAACCAAGTAGCGGAACTGCCGCAGCGTGAGCCATCTAAACAATGGCAAGAGCAACAAGACGCTGAGCCTGAAGTACCACAAACTAGCCGATCAGCTCTTAAACAACTATTTAATGAAGCATGGCAAGGTCTGAAATCTTTGGTGGTCATCAACTACAACCAAAAGCCAATCAAACCGTTGCTGCCGCCAGCCGAATATCAAGAATTGGTGACCGGCATCCAGCTTCAGCTCGACGTAGCACAAGTGGCTCTACTGAAAGCTGAGCCAGCAATCTACGAAAAATCTTTAAGCCGTGTAGCGACAGCAGTTAATCAACACTTTGACACCACCGCTCAGTCAACCATTGCGTTTATGACCACACTCACGTCATTGCAGCAAGTGAACCCAAATCCAGATGTGCCGATGCCGCGTGCGTCTTTACAAGCCATGCGCAATTTGATGCAAAACTGGAAAAGCGGCGCCCCAACAGCACCTAGCAACAACCAAGGAGAACAAGCTCTATGAGAAAAGTTCTCCTCTCCATCATCATTGTGCTGCTCATCGGCGGCGCCATTGGTTTGATCATGAAACAAGACCCAGGCTATGTGATGATTTCTTTTAAAGAAGTCACCATTGAAATGAGCCTTTGGGTGATGTTGCTATTTATGGCACTTGGCTATGCCGCCATTATGATCGCTTTAAGACTGGTTTGGATTTTAATGCATCCAAACTCGTCCCTATCCAGACTGACAGGCACCATGTCACATAAACGTGCCTTGAAATCGACCATTAGAGGTATGCTGGAACTGGCGGGCGGCAACTGGGGCAAAGCTGAAAAGCTACTGACCACTTCGGCCAACAAAGTCTCTTACCCTTTGCTTAATTACATCGGTGCGGCTTATGCTGCGAGCGAGCAAGAAGAGCATGAGCGCTCTAAAGAGCTGCTACGCAAAGCGCATCAAACCTCACCTGATGCTGAGTTCGCGATTAGCTTTGTACAGAGCCAACTGCAACTTAAGCAAGGCCATTACGAAGGTGCCCTAGCGACATTGAAGCGTCTGCACGATATGAAGCCAAAGCACCGCCAAACCTTGAAGATGCTGGTCAATGCTTACACGCAACTAAAAGACTGGGAAGCCCTACAAGAGCTGACGCCGGTTCTGAAAAAGCAAGGTATCTTCGACGAGAGCAACTTGCTTGAACTGGAAAAGAATTCCTTCTTAGCGCTATTGGAAAAGCTGCGTTTCCGTGAGAAAACCGGCCTTAGCAAAGAAGTACTGCTAGACGAGCTACAAGGCATCTGGAAAAAGCTAGATGGCTTGGCGAAAGACGAGCAGATGCAGGTACTTTACGCGACCACGCTGATGGAATTCGGCAGTGAAGATAAAGCAGAAGCCTTTATGCGCACGTCTCTTAACGACCAGTGGTCGGATGCGCTTGCCGGCGTCTATGGCCAATTAACCAATGTATCGATGCAGAAGTCGTTAGGCAATGCTGAAACTTGGATCCGTCGCCACCCAGACAGCGCTCCACTTTACCTAACCGCCGGACGTATCTGTCAGCGCTTGCAACTATGGGGTAAGGCTCGTGATTACTACGAAAAAGCCCTACGCATTGACTCATCTTCGGAAGCCATCGTGGAACTCAGCTTATTACTTGAATCCATGGGCGACCTAGAGGAAGCACAGCAGCTTATCGTCAAACGCTTGCGCCATGAAAGCCAAGCGGTCAAAGCGCTACCGCTGCCACGCTAACAGCTAGAGAAAACCAAAATGCCGAGCAATTGCTCGGCATTTTTCATTCTGACAAACGCTTTGCTTATGTTTTAAAGCGCACCACCAATTCATGCATATCCGATGCAACACCACGCAAGGTAACCAAACTTTGCATCGCTTCCTCCGCACCATCTTTGCTGGCATTGGCCAAATTCGAAATCCGTACCAATTGCTGATTAATGTCTTCTGAAACATGAGCCTGTTGTTCTACTGCCGTAGCCATTTGCATCGACATCTGCGAAATATCACTGACCGATGAAACGATCGTATCCAGTGACTGCTGCGCATCTGACATCTTATTCAACCCCACCTTAGCACTCTCACGACCATCGCTTGCCACATGAACCGCTTCCTGTGCCCCATTGCGTAACCGCTCAATGATACTGTGGATTTCTTGGGTCGAGCCTTGAGTGCGCTGTGCTAACTGGCGCACCTCGTCGGCCACCACCGCAAACCCTCGACCATGCTCACCCGCCCGTGCCGCCTCAATCGCCGCATTCAACGCCAGCAAGTTAGTCTGCTCGGCAATCTGGTCTATCATCACTGCGACCTCAGCAATGCTTTCTGATTGGGCCGATAGGTTAGTGACCGATTGAGTGATCTGCTCAACCAAGTCCGCCAGCTCGGTAATGGCCTGCATGGTCTGCTCAATCGTCTGCTTACCTTGCCCAGCAAGGTCCTTAGATTCTTCGGCACTCAATGCGGTTTGCTGTACATGCTTGGAAACGTCTGAGACGGTGGTCGTCATCTGCTGCATGGCGGCAGCGACCTCTTGAGTTTCGTACAGCTGTTGCTGAATTTTATCCGCCGCATTCTGGGTCTGCTTTAGGCCATAGGCGGATTTATTGGAGACCTCTTTTGACTCGGCCTCAATGCGAGTCAAAATGGTATCAATGTGCATATTTTGACTTTTGACGGCCACTTCCAGCTTGGCCAAGGCAAGACTGTGATCGGAGTAGGTTTTCGCTGCCAAAGGGTGGGTAAAAGCATTGCCTAAGGATTTTTCCAGCGCGAGACGCATATTACGCTGCTGGGTACTGCAATATCCCGCCAGTAACAAAGAAGATAATAAGGCTGGTGTGGCGGCGTAATCGACCCCCAATAAGTACATCAATAGCGAGGCCAACCAAGCTAACATCACGATGGCAGGCACCGCCACATGCATGGGGATGGTGAATGACTTTCGTTGTTCACGAATATTCCGGTACAGCTTTTCAGCACGCTCTACCGCTTTGCGATTCGGTGTAGAACGAACCGACTCGTAGCCCACTACTTGACCGTTCTCTGTGATCGGAGTGACGTAGGCATCCACCCAATAGTAATCCCCATTTTTACTACGGTTTTTAACCAGCCCCATCCAAGGCTTCCCCGCCTTCAAATGGGACCACATGATATCAAAAGCTTCTGATGGCATATCAGGGTGGCGCACCAAGTTATGCGGCGCCCCCAGCAACTCCTCATAAGCGAAGCCACTGATATCAATAAACGCTTGGTTACAATAGGAAATTTTCCCTTTTAAATCCGTAGTGGTAACCAAACGAACATCTTTAGGGACCACTCTTTCCACTGTCGTTACAGGCAGATTTTTTCTCATAGCTCCCTCATGTTCATCCGTTAAAAGTCATCAATAACCTACGGTTTGAACAGCCTAATCAAGACCGTTTTTTTGGAAACACTCGAATGAAGCTTAGTCAAAGGTTAGACAGTTTGCATATAGCAGAGGTTTTTATGGCGTCTTACTAAGATAATGAGCGAGCCGGCGCGTGACCACAGGGAGAATGTAAGTCGGCACTTGCATGGCCCCAGCAAGCGGCAGGAAGGCGGGACCGAGCAAGGCCCCAGCAATAGAATAGGTCAACAATACATTACGATTTCCCGAAGTAATGGCAGCCGTTAAGGCTTCTTGAACCCCTTGTTTGCGATAACATAAAAAAGTACCGCAGAAAAACAGGGCCACCAACAGGACAGCAATCAGCAAGTACACTAGGGCCTGTGTGACGCTTTGATCAAATAGGTTACGATAGCTGCCAATCAAGCCGAAGGGAAAGGCAAACACCAACAAAATCGTGTACGGTGAAATCTTCAGTAAGGCTCTTTGTAACCGCTCTTTCGGCACTAGCTTATGCAAGCTAAAGGAGATCAAAATCGGCCCGACAATAAAGATCAACAAACGCAAGCCATAGGTCACGAAATCCAAGCTACCTTGGCTCATGGGTAAGAAGTGAATCGGAATATATAAGGCCAGCGGCAGTAATAGGGTCGTGGCAATGGTCATTGCCATGGCTTCTAGGGCATCAAATCCAAGGGCCCGAACAATGGCTGGGGTGGCAAACAAAGAGCCCGTCGCGGCAACGCCTAAAATGGCCAACAATAGCGCGTCGGACACCCCCAGCAGCCAGCCAGCGACACTGAAAACAAGCATGTAAACCGCACTGTGCCACAAGGCATACAACCATAGCGCCCCATGACATAAACGCTTCACCAGTTGCTCCATGGGCATACCGACCAAAGTCAGCAACATTAGCGTGAACAGCACGTAAGGTAAAAACGGAAATAAGGTGTTCGATGCCACTGGAAAGGCAAAGCCAAGCAGAGCACAAACAAACATACCAATAAGAGAATGCTTGACCAGAAACGCTAGCACAGAATGGTCTTCCTTGAGTTTTACTATCTCTTGCGAGAGGCAACCTGTTTACGATTTTGCTCTGGCAGCTCTGACAATTCGAGCGGCCAAAGTTTACGCGCTTCATCAAATGCGTGACGCAATTCATGCAGGCGTTTTACTGAAGTGGTATCCACTGTTTGTTCCACAGCCGTATCATCACCGCGTGCTTTGGATGCTACTGGAAATGGAATAATGTTGTCTTTCATACAGTTTCTCTATTAAGACAATGAGTAGATATCTATGAACACTCTATGGATAATCCTATGAAAACGCAACGATATGCCAAGGTAAGATAATGAAATATTTGATTTCACCCGCGAAAACTCTGGATTTAGACAGCCAGCTTCCTGTTGCCGATGCTTCAGAGCCAAGCTTTCTCGATCAGGCACAAACCCTTATTGACACCATTAAGCCGTACTCACCGGCCGATATTGCTTCGCTGATGAAACTGAGTGATAAGTTGGCCACATTGAATGTTGAGCGCTACCAAGCGTGGCAGAAAAATCATACCGCTCAAAACAGTCGCCCTGCCATGTTTACTTTTATGGGGGATGTTTACACTGGGCTGGATGCTTACTCACTGAGCGAGGCACAAATTCAATACGCACAATCCCATCTGCGTATTCTAAGTGGCTTGTATGGTTTGCTAAAGCCGTTGGACTTAATGCAGCCTTACCGCTTGGAAATGGGCACTAAGCTTGGAAACCCCAAAGGGGATAATCTCTACCACTTTTGGGCTGACACCATTGCTCCGGCGTTGAATGAAGAATTGGCAGAAGATGAGCTACTGGTGAACCTAGCATCGACAGAGTATTTCAAGGCGGTCGACAAAAAAGCCATTAACAACACCATTGTCACCCCAAATTTCTTGGATGAGAAAAACGGTCAGTACAAGGTCATCAGTTTTTACGCCAAAAAAGCACGTGGCTTGATGGTACGCTACCTCATTGAGAGCGGCGCAGAATCCATTGACGACATCAAAGGCTTTAACCTAGCGGGTTACCGCTACGATGCGGAGCGTTCCAAACCATTGGAGCCAGTGTTTATCCGCCCTGAATCGGCTCAATAACTCGCTAAGCGCCCCACCGTCACGCGGTCGTTGCCACCTAGATCTTGATAGGTGGCAACGTCGCCAAAGCCTCTTTCTTGTAGCAGCGTTCGCACTGCTTGCCCTTGATCGTAGCCATGCTCGAACATCAACCAGCCTTGCTCCGTCAGGTACTGCTTGGCTTGCTCGGTGATATGACGAATATCAGCTAAGCCCTGCTCCTCAGCAATCAAGGCAGTCAAAGGTTCAAAGCGCACATCGCCTTGCGACAAGTGTTCGTCTTCAGGGTCGATATAAGGCGGATTGGAGATAATCAGATCAAAGGGCGCGTCGTCTTTTAAAGCTGAAAACCAGTTACTTTGGCAAAACGAAGCATTCGCAACCCCGTTGCGTACCGCATTACGCTCAGCCAAGGCAACGGCTTCACTTTGATAATCCACGCCGATTACCATAGCGGCAGGCCACTCTTTCGCCAGCGCCAAGGCAATCGCTCCCGTACCTGTCCCCAAATCCACCAGCTTACGGGCGCCATGGGGCATCAACTCCAGTGCCACCTCCACCAAGCGCTCGGTGTCAGCCCGTGGAATCAGTGTCGTCGGAGATGTTTCCAGGGACAGACTCCAAAAATCCTGCTCACCTAAGATATAGGCGATCGGTTCACCGTTTTCACGGCGTTTAAGGAAGGCTTCAAAGCGAGCTTGGTGTACTTCAGAGACGTCTTTATCGGGCCAAGTAAAGAAATAGGTGGTAGAAACATCAAGTACATGTGCCAGCAGCAGCTGGGCATCCAGCTGCGCGGTATCGGACAGCGCGGAGAGCCGCCCATAGGCCTGTTTTAATAACGATTCAATGGTCATGGACGGTCACGCTTAATGATAGGAAGTGGCGCTTAGTTATCGCCGCTCAAGGCTGCTAATTGCTCAGCCTGGTATTCGTTTACCAGAGGGTTCACCAGCACATCTAGGTCGCCTTGTACAATTTCATCCAACTTGTACAAGGTTAGGTTGATACGGTGATCCGTCACACGACCCTGTGGGTAGTTGTAGGTACGGATACGCTCCGAACGATCACCACTACCGACCAAAGAGCGACGCGCTTCCGATTGCTCAGAAGCGGCCTTTTCTTCTTCCGCCGCTTGCAGACGAGACGCTAACAGTGCCATCGCTTTGGCACGGTTTTTATGCTGCGAACGCTCGTCCTGACACTCTACAACGACACCCGTTGGGATGTGTAGGATACGGATCGCCGAGTCAGTTTTGTTGACGTGCTGACCACCGGCACCCGAAGCACGGAAGGTATCAATACGCAGATCGGCTTTGTTGATATTAACCGCTTCCACTTCGTCCATTTCTGGCAGGATCGCTACTGTACAAGCCGAAGTATGAATACGGCCCTGTGATTCGGTCGCTGGTACGCGTTGCACGCGGTGCGCACCAGATTCGAATTTCAGTTTCGAGTAAGCGCCATCCCCTACGATTCGTGCGATGACTTCTTTGTAGCCACCGTGCTCGCCTTCGCTGGCGCTGACCACTTCTACCTTCCAACGCTGTGTCTCGGCATAACGCGAGTACATACGGAACAGGTCACCAGAGAAGATAGAGGCTTCATCACCACCGGTTCCGGCACGAATTTCCAAGAAAACGTTTTTCGAGTCGTTCGGATCTTTTGGTAGCAATAGCTTTTGCAGATCAAGAAGCAGCTCTTCTTTCTGCTCATTGCCCGATTTCAGCTCTTCTTGACCCATTTCTTTGATATCTGGATCGGAATCACTCAGCATCAGCTCTGCTTCTTCAATGTTTTCCAGTACCTGTTGGTACTCTTCAAAACATTTCACCACCGGCTCAAGCTCTGCGTACTCTTTGCTGTAATTACGGAACAGGTCTTGGTCCATGATGACATCGGCATCACTTAGCAGCGCCGCTAGTTCTTCGTAACGCTCAGCTAGACTCTCTAACTTAAATTTAATCGATTCTTTCATTCTGGGATTCTTTCGTATCGGTTATGCCCAACACCTCAGCCGCTTGTTGTAGGGCTGTTTGATCAGCTTCTGCTCCGGCTTGGCGCAAAAACTGGGTTGGGGAATGGATCAGTTTGTTCATCAATCCATGTGCTAATTTGGCCATTACCTGTTCAGGTGTCTGACCAGATTCGAGACCTTTGAGCGCTCGCTCTAGCTCGGACTGCTTGATTAATTCTGCTTGGGCGCGGTAGCTTACAATTAGATCGGCAACTTTGCGAGACTCTTGTTTACGCTTGAACTCTGCGATGCCCTGTTCAATGATCTTTTCTGCGGCTTCCGCCGCTTCTTGGCGGGCACGCACATTTTCTTCGATCACCGAATGCAAATCGTCCACGGTATACAAGTACGCGTCTTCCACTTCTTGCACTTCCGGCTCAATGTCGCGTGGCACGGCAATGTCCACCAGCAACATCGGCTTATGACGACGCTTACTGGTGGCGCGTTCCACCATCCCCTTACCAATGATCGGTAATTGGCTGGCAGTTGAAGAAATGACAATGTCTGCTTGATGCAAATAATCGGTAATATCGCCTAGCAAGATGGCTTCCGAGCCCAGTTCATCGGCTAATATCTGGGCACGTTCGAGGGTACGGTTGGCCACGATAATGCGCTTAATGCCTGCCTCTTTTAAATGCCTAGCAACCAGTTCAATGGTTTGTCCTGCACCGATTAACAGCGCCGTACTGCGTTTTACATCAGCAAAAATACGCTGCGCTAAGCTGACCGCTGCGAACGCGATGGATACTGGGTTTTCGCCAATGGCGGTGTCGGTACGGACACGTTTGGCAACGGAGAAGGTTTGCTGAAACAGGGATTGCAACTCTGAACCGATGCAGCACCCTTCTTGGGAGACGGCGTAAGCAGATTTCACTTGACCAAGAATCTGCGGCTCACCCAAAATCAGCGAGTCCAGCCCGGCTGCGACACGCATCACATGACGCACCCCCTCGTCGCCACGATGGGCATAACAAAAGCGCCCCAGTTCTTCAGGGGCCACTTTATGGTATTGACCGAGCCAACGGATAATTTGTTCTTCACCGGCACCGTCCTCCACTGCGCAATACAGTTCGGTACGGTTACAAGTCGACACGATCACGGCTTCTTTTGCCTGCGCGTTAGACACCAGGGAATTGAGTGCCTCAACCATTTTTTCAGGCGCAAACGAAATTTTCTCTCGGATAGATACTGGTGCAGTTTTGTGGTTTACGCCCACAGCAATTAGCGGCATTCAGGAACTCTTCTCACGACTAGAGATCGAACAAGTGTTTTCAGAAATGGGCCAAATTTTCTGACTCATAAATAAATGCCCCTATTATAAGAGGAATTTTTAGCTCTTCGCACCCCATCAAATCAATAAATGTGTCGATTCCTTACAATCAACATCCCTTTATTAGGCTGACAACACGGTTCATGCGAGGCTACCATAGTAACTAGGACATGATTTTGGCCCTTTAAGGCAGGTACTTATGCAACGACTGCAATTCCCGTTCTCGCTCAAACGCGTTTTTTTACCGATGACACTGGGTCTGTCACTCTGTGCCTGTTCATCTGTTTCTAATCATGTCGCCCCATTACAGCCTGATCCGCAATGGGCTCCGGTGGCGCAATCACAGCAGGCTCGGCAGTTAGAACAACTGCTGGCTGCAGAATTTGCCCTACAACGCCAAGGCAGCCAACAAGCCAGTGCCATGTACCTTGAAGTCGCCAAACAAAGCAACGACGCCGAGATCGCCAAGCGCGCCACGTCGACAGCCGTCATGAGCGATGACACACAAGCCATTCTAGACGCGAGTGAACGTTGGCTGGCGCTATCACCAGACGCCACTGAGATTTACCCTGTGCGCCTGCAGGCCCTGCTCACAGACGAACAAACGGAGCAAGCGGCGCAACTGCTTAAACAAGCCGCGCAGCAGCAACTAGCGTTGGATTTCCTGCCGAACTTTATTGATCAGAATGTGCGTAATGAAGGCATCACCTCGCAGCTGGAGGCGATTTTAACTAGCCCTGAATTGGCCCAAGACGTGTTTGTCGAAATCGCCCGCTACCACCTACTGTTTATTAACGGTGGCTACCCCTATATCGTTGAAAACATCGACCAGCTCATGGCACGCAGCCCGAAATCTGAGCTCGAGGGCTTGTTCATCATTAAAGCCTTTAGCGAAGAGCAACTAGGCTTCAAAAACAAAGCTGAGCGCACCTTACAACAAGGCTTACGACGACACCCCAATAGTCAGCGCATTCAGGCCAACCTGCTTGAAGTCTTGATTAAAAATAATAAGTCGCAACAGGCACTTGAGGCCTTCTACAACGCAGACTTTCCTCCCTATCTGGCACAACAGATTGGGCTGGCGATGGGGCAGTTACTGATCCAACAAGGCCACCTAGAGCAAAGCATTGCTCTACTCTCAGAGCTTCCACGGCACGGCGTGCTACGCGACCAACTGTTGTTTATGCTGGCCACCGCTCAACAAGAGGCAGGAGAGTACAATGCAGCCTTAGCCAATCTTGCCAGTGTTTTCGGTCAGTTTAGTTGGACGGCCTCTGAGTTAATCGTAAAATGGCTCTACGATGCGCATCAAGCGGAGCTCATCAACAGCATTATTTTGAAGCGCGCCGCGCTCGATGCAGAGCCGGGTCATGTGACAGGAGTGGCTGATTTGCACTTACGTCAACAGAATCCAGCCCTAGCCATTGATTTACTGACACGTTCCTTAGCGGTATTTCCTGAAGCTGATGGTTTACGTTACAAACGCGCCATTACCTACGATACCTTAGAGCAGTGGCCAAGTGCGCTGGCAGACCTTAAATTGCTACTGGAAAAACACCCGAATGACCCAGCCTATTTGAATGCGCTGGGCTACACCATGATGGTGCGCTCACCAGAGGACTTCGAGCAAGCGTTTGCACTCATTCAACGAGCCTACGCATTGGACGATGAAGATCCCGCCATTCTTGATAGCATGGGCTGGGGCTACTACCTCAACGGCGACATAGACAGTGCCCGAGATTTATTGGCCCAGGCTTGGCACGAACTGCAAGACGCCGAGATTGGTGCCCATTTTGGCGAAGTACTGTGGCAGCTCGGTAAACAAGAGCAAGCCTTGGCCGTGTGGCAACAAGCGCTAAAAGACAATCGCCTGTTGCCAGTACTCATTAAAACCATCGAGACATACGCGCCGCAATTACTCGAACAGGCGTAAGGACAATGAATGAACGCTAAACAGCTATTGCTAGGCGCCCTCGCCGCCACCTTACTGGCGGGCTGTAGCCTTTCGCCTAGCACACCGAAACTTCCTACCCCCGAGCGCGTAGAAGACATCAGCGCTTGGCAAACTGAGGGGCGTGTTGGCATTCGCACCGAGCAAGACGCCATTTCAGGTAACTTTAATTGGCAGCATTCGCCAGAGCATTACGAACTGAATATTTATGGCCCATTCGGTCAAGGGGCAACGCGTCTTGAGGGCACCCCTGGTAAAGATGCACGCCTGACGTACGAGGATAAAGACCTCACTGGCCACAGCGCCGAAGCATTGCTGTACCATGAACTGGGCTGGCACTTCCCCGTTACCAATGTGCAATACTGGATTCGTGGTATGGCGTCGCCCAATAGCTCTGCGGCCATTTCCTATCAGCAAGATGGTCTGACGCCAGAACAGATCGAGCAGGACGGCTGGACTGTGACCTATCGTGAGTTCACCGAGCTGGACGGTTTAAAGTTACCGCAACGTATGCAGGTAACCCATCCCCCCTATCGCGTTAACTTGATCATTACCGATTGGACCGTGCAATGACCCTATTAACCTTGCCTTCTCCGGCTAAGTTGAATCTATTTCTCCACATTACCGGCCGTCGTGACGACGGCTATCATGAACTGCAAACCCTGTTTCAGTTTATTGATGTGTGCGATGAACTGAGCTTTACCCTGACCGATAACCCTGACATTAGCCTGATCCCTGAAATCGAAGGAGTGGCCCACGAAGACAACCTAATTGTCAAAGCCGCTCGCATCCTTGAACCCTACAAACAGGCTCATCAAGGTGTCGCAATTTCGTTAACCAAAGTCCTGCCCATGGGCGGTGGTATTGGTGGCGGCAGCAGTAACGCAGCCACCACACTGTTAGCGTTAAATCAGTTATGGCAATGCCATCTACCACTAGAACAGTTAGCGCAATTGGGCAAACAACTGGGGGCGGATGTACCAATCTTTGTCTTCGGCCATTCAGCCTATGCTGAAGGGATCGGTGAAAAACTCACACAAACCGACCCAGAAACCCCGTATTACCTGCTTTTAAAGCCAAATTGCGAAGTGCCAACTGGTCAAATTTTTACCGATAAATATTTGACAAGAGACACCCCTGCGATCAGAATATCGCACGCCTTGAAACTGGAGGGGCATAACGATTGCCTTGAAGTCGTAAGA
Organism: Marinomonas aquimarina; assembly: GCF_900089755.1. GTDB lineage: Bacteria > Pseudomonadota > Gammaproteobacteria > Pseudomonadales > Marinomonadaceae > Marinomonas > Marinomonas aquimarina. The sequence continues at coordinate 60,186 of NZ_FLOC01000001.1, forward strand.
AGACTTTATCCTGAGGTGGATGAAGCGTTTCTGTGGCTAACACAATTTGGCGACGCTAAGTTAACTGGCACCGGTGCGTGTTTGTTTCTAGCATTTGAGTCGATTGATGACGCTGAGCGAGTGAGAGCGTCTGCACCAGCAAAGTGGCAAACTTGGATTTGCCGTGGCTGTAACACTTCTCCCACTCATGACGCATTGAACCAGTGGATTGCATCTCAGCATACTTAATCATGCTGAACTAACGCCAGTCTATTTTTCATCGCTATAAATACAAAGGGTATACACAGTGTCCAAGTTGATGGTTTTTACCGGTAATGCCAACCCGGAACTTGCTCGTCGAGTTGTTCGTCGCCTAGGCCTACCTATCGGCAACGCAACGGTTGGAAAATTCAGTGACGGTGAGATCACAGTTGAGATCAACGAGAACGTTCGTGGTAAAGACGTTTTCATCATCCAATCAACCTGTGCTCCAAGCAACGACAACTTAATGGAACTGATTGTAATGGCTGATGCGCTGCGTCGTGCGTCGGCTACCCGTGTGACTGCGGTAATCCCTTACTTTGGTTATGCTCGTCAGGATCGTCGTGTACGCTCAGCGCGTGTGCCAATCACTGCTAAAGTGGTCGCTGACATGATTTCTGCAGTAGGCATTAACCGTGTATTGACGGTAGACCTGCACGCTGACCAAATCCAAGGTTTCTTTGATATTCCGGTAGACAACGTTTACGCGACGCCATTGTTGCTAGACGATCTACAACGCCAAGGCCATGAGAACATCACCATCGTTTCTCCAGACGTGGGTGGCGTGGTTCGAGCTCGTGCCTTTGCAAAATTAATGGATGATGCTGACCTAGCCATCATCGACAAGCGCCGTCCACGCGCCAACGAAGCACAAATCATGCACCTAATCGGTGATGTTGAAGGCAAAACTTGTGTGCTAGTCGATGACATGTGTGACACAGGTGGTACTCTATGTGCCGCTGCCAAAGCACTAAAAGAACACGGTGCTTCCAAAGTTTTGGCTTACTGTACTCACCCAGTGCTGTCCGGCAAAGCAATCGAGAACATCAGCAATTCTGTGCTAGATGAACTTGTGGTAACGGATACGATTCCGTTGTCTCAAGCGGCACAGAACTGCCCACAAATCCGCCAACTGTCAATGTCTGACATTATGGCTGAGGCTGTTCGTCGCGTCTGCAACGAAGAGTCAATCAGTGCCATGTTTGGGGCCTAAGCCAAACATTTACGCTCGGAACGGGTCGCAGTTCTGGGCAAACTTAACTTAATTTAGGATATTCAAAATGTCTCTAGTACTAAACGCTTCTGTACGTAACGAAGAAGGTAAAGGTGCGAGCCGCCGCCTTCGTCACGCGGGTCTTGTTCCAGCTGTAGTATACGGTGGTAACACTGACGCGGTTTCTGTAACGTTCAAAGGCAACGAAGTTGCGAAAGCGGTTCAAGATACTGCTTTCCTTACTGGTGTAGTTAAAGTATCTGTTGATGGCGCAGAGCAAGAAGTAATCGTTAAGTCTCTACAACGTCACCCAGCGTCTGGCGATGTAATGCACATCGATTTCCAGCGCGTTGATTCTTCTGTGAAGCTAGTAACTCGCGTTCCTCTAAGCTTCGTAAACGCTGCGAAGTCTGAAGGTGTTAAATCTCAAGGTGGTCGTCTACAAGTTGAAGCGAAACTTGCTGAAGTTCGTTGTCTTCCACAAGACCTACCAGCTGCACTAGAAGTTGACATCATCAAAGGTCAACTAGGCGATATCTTCCACCTTTCTGATGCTCAAGTACCAGCAGGCGTTGAATTGGTTGCTTTGCTTAAAGGCGAAGATCACAACCAACCTATCGCTCGTATCGGTAAAGCTAAGCGTTAATCATTGAGGCAAGTCTGTGGCAGGTTTTAGATTACTCGTTGGCTTGGGCAACCCAGGTGCTGAATATGAAGATACCCGCCACAATGCTGGCGCACAATGGATAGAAGCACTGGCTCGTATGAGCCAGTGTTCTCTTCGCTCTGAAAAGAAATTTTTCGGACAATTCGGAAAAGTTTTTATAGGTGGGCAGGAATGCTATTTACTGATTCCTACGACCTATATGAATTTAAGTGGCAAGGCCGTTCAAGCCGTTTGCCAGTTCTACAAAATCTCTCCCCAAGAAGTTCTTGTCGTGCACGACGAGCTAGATATCGCCCCAGGTACCATTAAGCTGAAGAAAGGCGGTGGTCATGGCGGTCATAATGGCCTCAAAGACATCATCAGCAAACTCGGTAATAACCGTGATTTTGGTCGTGTACGCATCGGTATTGGACATCCAGGGCATGCTAGCCAAGTGGCCAGCTATGTTTTGAAAAAAGCCCCTAGCGATGAATACCAAAAAATCGAACAAACCATTGATGAGTCGTTACGTTATCACCAAGACATTGTCGCGGACAATTGGAATAGTGTCATGAACCATCTTCATAGTTTCAAAGCATAAAACTACCAGCTTTAGGAAATCTTTATGGGCTTTAATTGCGGTATCGTCGGCTTACCAAACGTCGGCAAATCAACTCTGTTCAACGCGCTTACCAAAGCCGGCATCGGCGCTGAAAACTTCCCTTTCTGTACCATTGAGCCAAACGCTGGTGTGGTGCCCATGCCTGACCCACGTCTAGACGCTCTGGCAGAAATCGTAAAACCTGAACGCGTCCTAGCAACAACGATGGAATTCGTTGATATTGCCGGTCTTGTTGAAGGGGCGTCAAAAGGTGAAGGTCTAGGTAACAAATTCCTAGCCAACATTCGTGAAACCGATGCCATTGCGCACGTAGTACGTTGTTTCGAAGACGACAACGTGATTCACGTTGCTAACCAGGTGAACCCAAAGGCCGACATTGAGGTGATCAACCTTGAGCTGATCTTTGCAGACATTGAGTCGATTGATAAGCAAATTCTGCGTACTGCGAAAAACGCTAAGAGCGGCAACAAAGAAGCCATCGCGCACAAAGAGTTCCTAGAGCGCATCAAAGCGCACCTAGAAGACGGCTTACCAGTTCGCTCTATGGACCTAACAGACGATCAGAAGAAAGCAGTGAAGCAGCTACACCTGCTAACCACTAAGCCAACCATGTACATCGCTAACGTTTCAGAAGACGGTTTCGAGAACAACCCTCACCTAGACGTAGTACGCGAAATCGCTGAAGCGGAAGGTGCCATGGTAGTACCTATCTGCAACCAACTAGAAGCCGAAATTTCTGAGCTTGATGCCGAAGAAATGCAAGACTTCCTAGACGAAATGGGTATGGAAGAGCCGGGCCTTGATCGCGTTATCCGCGCAGGCTACGAGCTACTAGGCCTTCAGACCTACTTCACAGCTGGCGTTAAAGAAGTTCGCGCATGGACCGTTAAGCAAGGCGCAACCGGCCCACAAGCCGCTGGTGTGATCCACACAGACTTCGAAAAAGGCTTTATCCGTGCGGAAGTGGTCGCATACAACGACTTCATCCAGTACAAAGGCGAAAACGGTGCCAAAGAAGCCGGTAAATGGCGTTTAGAAGGCAAAGACTACATCGTCAAAGACGGCGATGTGATGCACTTCCGCTTTAATGTTTAATTTTTTTATAAAAATCCTTGACCCATGAATGGGTTATATGAATAATATCGCGCCACAGACACAGCGAAGCATTGTTTCAAAATTGTCTGTGTTGCGAGATTGTTGGGGTATAGCCAAGCGGTAAGGCAACGGGTTTTGATCCCGTCATGCGTTGGTTCGAATCCAGCTACCCCAGCCACTCTCTTGCAAAAGGCTATGTAGCTCAGTTGGTTAGAGCACATCACTCATAATGATGGGGTCACTAGTTCGAATCTAGTCATAGCCACCAATTTTAATGAATTGGGGTATAGCCAAGCGGTAAGGCAACGGGTTTTGATCCCGTCATGCGTTGGTTCGAATCCAGCTACCCCAGCCATTAAAATACAATCAAGCTTAAGGCTATGTAGCTCAGTTGGTTAGAGCACATCACTCATAATGATGGGGTCACTAGTTCGAATCTAGTCATAGCCACCAATTTTGATGAATTGGGGTATAGCCAAGCGGTAAGGCAACGGGTTTTGATCCCGTCATGCGTTGGTTCGAATCCAGCTACCCCAGCCATCAAAACACAATTTAAGCTTAAGGCTATGTAGCTCAGTTGGTTAGAGCACATCACTCATAATGATGGGGTCACTAGTTCGAATCTAGTCATAGCCACCACCCTTTTTTGATACGTTGGGGTATAGCCAAGCGGTAAGGCAACGGGTTTTGATCCCGTCATGCGTTGGTTCGAATCCAGCTACCCCAGCCATCAAAAACTCTCTACTTTCTTTGTTCTCCCCTTAGATTTTACCCCACGCTTCGTTATAATCCGTGAAAATCAAAATCAATATAGGGATTCCTTTCATGAAGAAAGCTTTGATTGCCTCAACTCTACTACTTGCTGGCGTGGCACAAGCCGACGTACTTGGCGTAACCGCTGAAGTAGGCCAATTCTCGCCTGATGCTTCATTCGATGGTCGCATCGATAGCCAGACAGCGAACGTAGACTTCAACGGTGAAGACAACACTTACTACGGCATCGCTTTTGAACACCCAGTACCACTGATTCCAAACGTTCGTCTGCAGAACTCGACACTAGAGGGCTACAGCAACGATGTGGACATGAAGATCGACAGCACCGATTACACGCTTTACTACGAAATTTTAGACGGCTTAGCTTGGCTGGACCTAGATGTAGGCATCTCGATTCGCGATCTTGATTTGGATGCACGTGTTGGCACGTCTTCAGACTCTGAAAGCGTTGTGCTACCAACAGGCTACCTATCGGCTTACTTCACTATCCCTACCCTGCCAATCCAATTTGGCGGCGAAGTTAAAACCATCTCCGCAGGCGACTCAAGCATCACGGACACGACCTTTAAGATCAAATACCAATCGCCATTTATCCTAGGCGTAGAGGGCGGTTACCGCAATGCTAACTTTGATATTGACGAAGGCAGCATCGACTCTGAGCTAGAGTTTGACGGTTTCTTTGTCGGTGTGTTTGCTGACTTCTAATCAGCCACACTCTAGAGTGATAGCAAGCACCATAAAAAAAGCCAGCTGATTAGCTGGCTTTTTTGCGTTTGAGCGGCCTCGCGTCTTAGGAGGCTTGCTGCGCTTCAGGTAAGGCTGCGAACGTCATACCTTGCTCGTTAACATCGACCTGAATCAGATCGCCTGCGACAAACTTGCCACCGAGCAACTCATTCGCCAATGGGTTCTCAATCCACTGCTGGATCGCTCGCTTCAATGGACGGGCACCGTAAACAGGGTCGTAACCCACCTCAGCCAAGCGCTCCATCGCTGCTTCACTCAGATTAATCGACATGCCCATTTCCGTTAAGCGATCATTTAGATGTGCTAACTGGATCTTAGCAATGCCTTTGATCTGAGACTGCATTAATGGGTGGAACACCACGGTCTCATCGATACGGTTGATAAACTCAGGACGGAAGTGTGTGCCCACAACCTCCATGACCTTGTTCTTAATCGCTTCGTATTCGTCGTTACTGCGATACTCTTGGATCATGTCCGAACCAAGGTTCGAGGTCATCACCACTACTGTATTACGAAAATCGACGGTACGGCCCTGACCATCCGTTAAACGGCCATCGTCCAACACCTGCAACAAGATGTTAAACACATCTGGATGGGCTTTCTCTACCTCGTCTAGCAGCAATACCGAATAAGGTCGACGACGTACGGCTTCGGTTAGATAACCGCCCTCTTCGTAGCCCACATAGCCTGGAGGCGCACCAATCAAACGCGCCACAGAGTGTTTCTCCATAAACTCGGACATATCCACTCGCACCATGGCTTGCTCGGTATCAAATAAGAACTTGGCCAAGGATTTACAAAGCTCGGTTTTACCCACCCCGGTTGGGCCTAAAAATAGGAAGGAACCATTCGGACGATTCGGATCTGCCAAACCAGAGCGCGATCGACGTACCGCATTGGACACTGCAGTCACCGCTTCATCTTGACCAATCACCGATTCATGCAACGCATCTTCCATACGCAGTAATTTATCGCGCTCACCTTCAAGCATTTTGTCTACCGGAATACCGGTCCAACGAGACACGACCGTAGCGATCTCTTCTTCGGTGACACGGTTCTTAAGCAGCTGCGTTTGCGCCTCGCTTTCCTCCGCTTGAGCGGCTTTCTCAATCTCCGCTTCCAGCATTGGAATGACACCATACTGAAGCTCAGACATCTTCGCTAAGTTGCCTTGACGACGGGCCTCTTCCATTTCATGACGCACCCCTTCAAGCTCTTCTTTGAGCTTCTGGGCCCCCTGTAGGGCTGCCTTCTCGGCATTCCAGATTTCTTCAAGATCAGAAAACTGTTTCTCTAGCGCCTCAATGTCATCTTCAAGCTCAGTCAAGCGCTGTTTGGAAGCTTTGTCTTTCTCTTTCTTCAGCGCTTCTTGCTCAATCTTAAGCTGGATCAGGCGGCGCTCTAAGCGGTCCATCTCCTCAGGCTTAGAGTCCATCTCCATACGGATACGGCTGGCCGCCTCATCGATTAAGTCGATGGCTTTATCCGGCAACTGACGATCGGTAATGTAACGCTGAGACAGTTTCGCTGCGGCGATGATCGCCGAGTCGGTGATATCGACACCGTGGTGCACCTCATAGCGCTCTTTCAAACCACGTAAGATGGCGATCGAATCCAATACGCTCGGCTCTTCGACCAAGACTTTTTGGAAACGACGCTCCAACGCTGCGTCTTTCTCGATGTACTGACGGTATTCATCCAAGGTCGTCGCGCCGACACAGTGCAGCTCACCACGGGCCAGAGCAGGCTTTAGCATATTACCGGCGTCCATGGAGCCTTCCGACTTACCAGCACCGACCATGGTGTGGATCTCATCAATAAAGAGAATGATCTGGCCCTCTTGCTTGGCCAGCTCATTCAAGACACTTTTTAAACGCTCCTCAAACTCACCACGGTATTTGGCACCGGCAATCAAGGCCCCCATATCCAAAGACAGCACACGCTTGTTCTTCAGACCTTCAGGCACTTCACCATTGATAATACGTTGCGCTAGGCCCTCAACAATGGCGGTCTTACCGACACCGGGCTCACCAATTAGCACAGGGTTGTTCTTGCGGCGACGCTGCAACACTTGAATAGTACGACGGATTTCATCGTCACGGCCAATCACTGGGTCCAAGCGCCCTTCGGCCGCACGCGCTGTTAAGTCCACGGTAAACTTATCTAACGACTGACGACTCTCTTCGGCATTAGGATCGTTCACCGTCTCGCCACCACGCACAGAATCAATCACAGCAGCAATGTCGGCTTTGGTCACCCCCGTGGCTTTCAAGGCTTTGGCGACATCGTCCTTACCATCGAACATGGCCAACAGCAGCAACTCAGAGGAAATGTACTGGTCTTTACGCTTTTGCGCTTCTTTATCGGCAAGGTTTAGCAAGCGACCTAACTCCGGTGACATTTGCACATTGCCATCGTGATTGGTCACTTTCGGCATACGGTCTAAGATACTCCCCAGCTCCTCACGGAACTTCGCCATCTGAACGCCAGCCTGCTGTAGAATCGGACGCACACCGCCACCTTGCTGATCCAGCAAAGCCATTAATACGTGCACCGCTTCGATATAGTTGTGATCTTGCCCTAGCGCCACAGATTGGGCGTCTGACAGAGCAATTTGTAATTTACTGGTTAATCGATCAATTCGCATACTGACCTCCGATGAATCGATAACAAAATTGAGCTTCTACATGCTTTATAGGAGCACTCTTCTGCTTTTCAATGGTTGACTGTCATTTTTTTGACACCCATCACTTTTCCATCCATATCAACGTCGCCATGCGTCCTGTCACGCCATCACGGCGATAGGAGTAAAAACGCTCTTGATCGCTAAAAGTACAAAAATCACCACCGTAGACCTGTGTACAGCCAAGCGCCGCCAAGCGCTGTTGCGCTAGCAAGTACAGGTTACCTAGCCATTTATCAGCATTGGAAGAAGGCTTAAATGCTTGCTCCGCTTGAGTATCGGCCACCATAAAGGCTTCACACACTTCCGCGCCCACCTCAAAAGCCTCAGGTCCGATCGCAGGCCCCAACCACACCAAGACTTCAGCAGGGTTAGGAAAGGTTTCTAGGGTAGCCTCTAAAACCCCATCACATAGGCCACGCCAGCCAGCATGAGCCGCTGCGACTTGAGTCCCCTTAGCGTCGGTGAAAATCGCTGGCAAGCAGTCTGCCGTTAATACCGCACACACCGTATTGGGCTGCGTGGTGTAAGACGCATCTGCTGTACGATCTTGCGCGCAGCTAGGCAGCTCAAGGGCAATATTCGAGTGCACTTGATTAAGCCACTGAACCTCACCAGAAAAACCCGCTAAGCGCTGCAATTCTGCGCGGTTTGCCTGCACACTCTCAGGTAAGTCCCCCACGTGGGCACCTAAATTTAGGCCTTGGTAAGGCGCCTCACTAACACCGCCGAAGCGTGTACTAACACACGCCCTGATCTGCTTTGGTGCTGGCCAATCGGGAATGATCAGTTGCTCTGCTGTTGCCATACTGCATACGTCCATCTAAAAAGTTCAGCTAAGAAAAAGGCAGCTTAGCGCTGCCTTTTTATTCAATCACATTACATATATTGGTTCTGGCCGCCGTTTTTCAAATCGGCTTCTAACACTTCTATCAGTGCCAACATATCGTCAGGAAGCTCCACTTCCCACTCCATCCACTCACCTGTCGCTGGGTGAGACAACTCCAGCTTCTTGGCATGCAGCGCTTGGCGACGGAAATCACGCAGCGCATCTTGTAGCTCAGGCGAACAACCCTTTGGCATTTTCAAACGACCAGCGTATTGGGGATCCCCCACCAACGGATACTGAATATGTGCCATGTGCACACGGATCTGGTGGGTACGACCTGTTTCTAGCTTCAAACGAATGTGGGTATGGTTGTTGTAGCGCTTGATCAAACGGTAGTGAGTGATCGCCTCTTTACCATGCACTGGCTCAACAGCCATCTTCTGACGATTATGTGGGTGACGACCGATCGGCTCATCCACCACACCACCGCCAGTCATCGCACCAATGGCAATGGCCTCGTATTCACGTCCCATACTACGGTCCTGTAGCTGAGCGACTAGGTCGGTCTGGGCTTGCAGTGTCTTGGCCACCACCATTAAGCCAGTGGTCTCCTTGTCTAGTCGGTGCACAATCCCCGCGCGCGGCACCAAAGCCGTTTCTGGGGCATGGTGCAAAATAGCATTCAATAGAGTGCCATCATGGTGACCCGCTGCTGGGTGCACAACCAAACCTGCAGGCTTATTAATGATAAGGATATCTTCGTCTTCGTAGACAATGTCCAACGGGATTTCCTGAGCATCATGGGCGGCTTGCTCTTCCAATTCCACGTCTAATGTGATTGTCTCACCACCAAAGAGTTTTTCTTTAGGCTTGGTCTGTTTACCATCCACCAGTAGCACGCCCTCTTTGATCCAACTCTGGATTCGAGAACGTGAGTAATCTGAAAATAATTCGGTAGCAATTTGATCAAATCGCTGACCTGAGAAATCCAATGAAACTTGGGCTTCTTTTACTATGCGCTCTGCCATACAATAAACTTTCTATGCTCGATGCTGCGTCATCGCGACGCGAAATATGCCAACCGCATAGCAATCTGTTAAAAATGCTATGCCTCGTTTACTAGGGTTGTATTATACATGGGATTTAATAAGACATTGTCACGATTTCTGACAATTGCAGGCTTTTACACCGCTTTGACGGCCTGTTCAAGCAACCAACCAACCGTAGAGCCGGACCTTCCGGAAAAAGAATATTTTCGCATAGCTCAAGAAGCTCTGGAGAATAACCTTCCAACGACCGCAGCCGAGCAGTTGAAAGAGCTTGAAACACGCTACCCATTTGGTGAGTACACCATCCCAGCGCGACTGGACTTAATCTACGCGCAATTTGAGGCCGGCAACTACGCTGCCGCCCACGCCACAGCGGACCGTTTTATCAAAAACTATCCTGATCATGTGTCAATTGACTACGCCTACTACATGCGTGGCCTGTCGACTTACCGTGGTGCAGAAACTTTCTTAGGTCGTTATTTAGACCTCAATGCTGCTGAGCGAGATACCGCTGAATTCGACAAAGCTTTTGCTGAGTTTGCCGACTTCTTACGCCGTTTCCCAGACAGTAACTTTGCTCCCGATGCGAAAGCGCGCATGGTCTACTTGCGTAACTTGATTGCCGAACATGAAATCAGCATCGCCCATTATTACTTTAAACGTAAAGCCCCTTTGTCTGCGCTACGTCGCGGTCAAGAAGTGGTACAGAGCTACCCTTCAACGCCAGCAGTAGAGGAAGCTCTAGCCATCACGATTCAAGCGTACATGGACTTAGGCTTGTATGATGAGGCGAAGTTGAATCTATCTGTATTGGCAAACAGTTTCCCTAACAGTGAATTCTTGGACAAAGACAAGAAGTTCATCCCGTTTGAACTGCCACGTGAAGCGGATCCAGACCTGCTGTACTGGGTGAGCCTAGGTCTTATCAACTGATAAGGCCTGGTCGAGGCCGGTTGACAGACATAAAAAAGCCAAGCATATAGCTTGGCTTTTTTTCGTTTATGCCAGATCAAACAATCGTGACATTCTCTGCTTGAGGACCTTTTTGGCCTTGAGTTACTTCAAAGGTAACTTTTTGACCTTCTTGCAAAGTACGGCGACCAGTACCGTTGATTGCACGGTAGTGTACAAACACGTCTGAACCACTATCGCGCTCAATGAAACCGAAACCTTTCTCGTCGTTAAACCATTTAACGATACCGGATACCAATTGATCTGACATAACAACCTCTTTTACGCTGACTACCCTGTACGGTAGCTTGTTCAATCTTCTATCTCACTTTATGCAAGACATAGTTCCTTTGTGCTGCCTAAATCCCTTTAAGTTTGAGTTATTTTTAAACAGCGACCCTTCGATAATATGTCGTGAAGAAAAAAATATAAACCCATAAATACACAAAACATGCACACTAGATCCATTTTTATGACTTCAGTGACAATATCAGAGTCTCAGTTTAGGGTTTTTCCATGACAGTTGTTTGACAAGATTGACTTATTTCCCCTATCTCAGCCCCAGCAAAGAGCAGAAGCAGCAACACAAGCACCAAATCTAAGCAAATAAGGCACATTAATTGCTATAGATGGTTCACGCCGAGGAAAGGACACCTCAAAAACGCCATTTACGACCCGAAAAATGGCACCAATACAACAAAATTCACCAAACTGGTGCATAGACACCTATTTAGGAGTGCATGTGGATCACATTAATAGTGCAGTCGAGACGTTAGTCTCCAGCTCAAATACCTTATTTATTTTACTCGGCGCCATCATGGTGTTTGCCATGCATGCAGGGTTTGCCTTTCTTGAAGTCGGCACTGTACGCCATAAAAACCAAGTCAACGCCTTGGTAAAAATCATGACCGACTTTGCGGTCTCAGCCTTGGTGTACTTCTTTGTGGGCTATCAAATCGCTTACGGCGTGACCTTCTTCGACAGCGCTGAAGTCCTGTCGCAAGATAATGGCTACGCCCTAGTGAAGTTTTTCTTCCTAATGACCTTCGCCGCGGCGATTCCTGCGATCATTTCTGGCGGGGTGGCGGAACGCGCCAAGTTCTACCCCATGCTGATCTCAGCAGCCATCATTGTTGGGGTGGTATATCCGCTTTTTGAAGGCATGATCTGGAACGGCAATTACGGCTTCCAAGCCTGGCTAGAGAGCAGCTTTGGCGCAGGCTTCCATGACTTCGCTGGCTCAGTAGTGGTTCATGGCGTCGGTGGCTGGGTCGCTCTAGCGGCCATTATCCTATTGGGTACTCGTAATGGTCGCTTCCGCCAAGGCCGACTAGTGGCCTTCGCTCCTTCTAACATTCCCTTCCTTGCTCTGGGCGCATGGATTCTTTGTATTGGTTGGTTTGGCTTCAACGTCATGTCAGCACAGACCCTAGATGGTATCAGTGGCCTTGTGGCAGTGAACTCGCTAATGGCGATGGTTGGCGGTGTCATCACTTCTATGCTCATCGGTAAGAATGACCCTGGCTTTATCCATAACGGGCCGCTAGCCGGTTTGGTCGCGGTGTGTGCAGGCTCAGACATCATGCACCCGATCGGCGCCCTAGTCACCGGTGCCGTTGCTGGTGCCTTGTTTACCCTGCTATTCACTTGGATCCAGCAAAAACTGCACTCGGTTGATGATGTCTTAGGGGTATGGCCACTGCATGGCATCTGTGGTGCTTGGGGTGGCATTGCTGCGGGTATCTTTGGCAGCAGTTCATTCGGCGGGTTAGGCGGGGTCAGCTTTATGTCTCAGCTACTGGGCACACTAGCTGGCATCGCTGTGGCGCTGCTCGGAGGCTTTATCGTTTACGGTGCCGTCAAAGCGATTTCGGGACTACGCCTAACAGAAGAAGACGAATTTAACGGAGCAGATTTAAGCATCCACAAAATTGGCTCTGTTGGCAAAGAGTAGAGTTGTTAATCCATCCGCGATCAATAAGGGGTGCAAACAGCACCCCTTATTATTTTTTGCTAGAATGGGCCTTTTAGCGTGTTAGCTTTAGACTTATGCATATTTGGTTACTCACCCATTCAGAAGAATTAAAAAAAGCCAACGGCACTGGGCAACTGATTAGCAGCCAGTTAGCGCAATTATGTAGCGTGATTATTTGGCAACGAACGGAACCTGCAACAGACTTGCTCAACCTTCCTGTCGATAAAACCTTGGTCATCTACCCTTCTATTGAAGACACGGGCACAGAGTCTGTCAGCCCCACGCTTGATGTAGAGAGTGCAGAGCATTTTATTATTCTCGATGGCACTTGGCAGCAGGCCCGCAAAATGTATAACCGCAGCCCTTATTTACATCCATTTCAGACCTATGAAATCCGTGGACAAAGCTCGCAATACTTGCGCCGCCGCAATCAACAAAAAAGCGGACTCTGCACCGCAGAATCCGCTATTTATTTACTTCGACAACAGGGCCTAAAGCGTGAAGCACAACAATTAGAAGAGGCTTTCTTAGCCTTTAATCAGCAACACTAAACCACCACAAGCTCGAGTTCCGCAACGCCCTCTAGCCGAGCCTGTATGCGATCACCGACCACTACAGGCCCAACATTTTCTGGTGTGCCGGTCATAATCAAATCGCCAGGGTGCAGTTCAAACTGCTCTGATAATTTCATCACGACTTCAGCAATATCCCAGGTTAAATGAGATAAATCACTGCTCTGCTTGACGACGCCATTGACCGATAACTCAATACTGCCTTGATTGAGCAAGGCCGCGCCATGACGCGGTACAATCGAGGTCATCGGCGCACTGCCCTCAAACGCCTTACCCGCCTCCCATGGGCGACCTTTCTGCTTCGCTTGGCTTTGTAAATCACGGCGCGTCATGTCTAAGCCAAGGCTGTAGCCAAACACAGAATCATCCGCCTCTAACAAGCTTAAGTGACGCCCACCACGGGTCAGCGCCACCACCAACTCGACTTCGTATTCAAACCGCTCTGTGGCATCAGGGTAGGCCAAGCTATTATCTTGATTTGGTTTAAGCCATTGAACACAGGTGCGATCTTTACAAAAGAAAAACGGTAGATCTCGGCTCGGGTCATCGCCCATTTCTCGAGCATGGGCGGCATAATTGCGCCCAACACAAAAGACACGACGCACTGGAAACACCTGTTCCATACCCACTATTGGCAAAACCACCTCTGGCTCAGGTGTGATGAGGTACTCTGTCATATCCGCCCCTTAAAAGTGCCCAAATTTAAGCCAAAGCAGGCTATCTTGTGTCACGTTCAGCTGACTCGACTGTATGTCTGGGGTACGTAACCAACTCAATGCTGGCAAATCCACACCCTCATAGATTACTCGGCCTTCGGCGACTAACAATTCAAATGGCCGAGCCACAGCGCCAAATAATGCCGAGAAATCCGAGGCACTGTTTAAACGCACCAGATACACATGCTCGGCGTGATACTCATGCAGTAAGTAGGGCTGATCGAACGGTAGACCTTTGACAATATCTGACGTCACCACCACTTGCTCACTGTCTAAAGGCGCAAACTGATGCAGCTTCACGAATAGCACACAGCCCTCTGGGCTGTAAGGAGCATGACTGGAGCCAGGTGGGTTACGAAAATAGGTACCGGCTGGATAGCGGCCAGTTTCATCACAGAACTCACCTTCCAATACCAGAATTTCTTCCCCTAGTGGGTGTGGGTGGGCTCTAAACACCGATCCTGGCGCATAACGCACAATACTGGTCGCATGGCCACGCTCCGCATCCTCACGCGCTAAAGGCTTTCGCTCTACGCCCGGCATGGGACTCGGTAGCCATTCTAGATCATCGACGTTGCGCATCACTGGGATGCTAAAATCCATATTCAACATGGGCCACCTACCTGTTTAAATAATAATCTACTAAGTCTATCCAGTGACTAAGCGACTAGGCAAATTTTTCCCAAAAAAAAGGCACTAGGTCAAAGACCTAATGCCTAAATGTTCCAGTCAGTCTATCTCCGAACGAAAAAGGACGTATGGAACCTTGAATGATCACATTTAACATAAGGCTCCCCGTAAGGAGCCTTAGAGTAAAGGTAATCCGCTAAACAGGGATTAGAATAGGTAAGTAGCACCTAGTGCAGTTACGTCATCTTCGCTTGCGCCAGTTTGGCCGAATTCAGCGTAAACGTACATGTTAGACGCTAGGTTGTAAGTTGCACCTACACCGTAACCGTCGTAGTCGTCGCCGTTTTCTAGATCAACAGTTTGGATAGTGGTGTAAACATCACCCGCGCCGTAGTTGAAACGAGCCGCTAGACCAAACGCTTCAGAGTAATCTTCCTCTTCTTCGTACTGCGCCGCAACAGAAAGTGCTGGCGTTACTTGGTAAGCAACGTTTAGACCGTAAGTTGCTGAATCAGCGTTAGAACGAGCCGTGTTGTTTTCTAGGCTGTCGTAACCAGCAGCAATTGTTAGTGCATCAACAGAGTATTTAACCACTGCAGTTAGAGCTGTACCGTCTTCAGTGCCGTTACCAACTTCAGATTCTGCTTTGCCTTTGAATTGAGCAGAAAGTTGAACTTCAAAACCACCCATAGATGGAGAGAAGTAAGCGATAGTGTCGCCTTCGTCCGTTAGATCAGCTTGGTGAACACCTAGGTATTCGAACTGGTCGTAATCGTCTTGGATAGCATTGTTGTAAATGCTGTCGAAAGAACCAACCTGCACTTTACCGAAAGAACCCTGTAGACCTACGTATGCTTGGTCAAGGTTTACATCAACTCCACTTGTTTTCTCATCAGCGTCTGCTTCAAGTTCGTACTTGAAGAAGCCAGTTAGATCATCGCTGATCGCTGTGCTGCCTTGGAAGCCAAAAGTAGAGCCGTTGTCAGTGATTTCAGAGTCGTTAGCATCTGAATCAGCGTAAACTAGTTGAATGTTACCGTATACATCGAAGTTAATCGTTTCATCTGCTGCGAATGCAGAAGCTGAAGTCAATGCGGCACTTGAAACTGCGATAGCAACAAGAGTCTTTTTCATAAATCGGTTTCCTTTCTGTTGATTCACTTATTATGTACAGCGCTCGAACTGTGCAAGCCACTTATCGACACTCTAATATTCGTCCACATTTAATCAATACAACGCAATATATTTGCACGCTCAATTCATGCTAAGTTCTTTTTCCGTTCATATTTTCAAATAATGCATATTAAATTAATCAACAAAAAAACAAAAACCTATAAAAATCAACAACTTAAAATAAAATATTACAGATTTATTATGCATTACCACTTTTTAACCGCCTGTTTGAGAAAAAATAACGAAAAATAAACAGCATCTATTACCTAAGACCATATCTTGGATAATCACAGCCTCTATTTTCGTATATTTATTGCGCACAAAACCCGCTCACTCTCAAATTGCTCAAAAAACATGCAAACTTATTATTTGCACTTTGCTTGTTAAAAAATGAGACGGCTTTTTTCTACTTTGGTACGCTTGCCGCTCAAAATGGAGGACAAATTTTGGAACTAGACTTAGCTTACAGTGCACTATTGATCGCAACAGGGTTTCTGGCAGGCATCATCAATACTCTCGCTGGCGGAGGATCAAATCTAACCTTACCGGCTTTAATGGTGATGGGCATGCCGGCAGATGTTGCCAACGCAA
This sequence comes from Marinomonas aquimarina, assembly GCF_900089755.1. GTDB lineage: Bacteria > Pseudomonadota > Gammaproteobacteria > Pseudomonadales > Marinomonadaceae > Marinomonas > Marinomonas aquimarina. Next base: position 76,473 of record NZ_FLOC01000001.1, read on the forward strand.
CCAATCGCGTGGGGGTTCTATTACAAGGACTGGTTGGCGTAAAAGGGTTTCATAAAGCAGGAAAAGTTGATCAAACAGACTTTATGCCGATCCTGATACCCACCTTACTGGGTGGATTAGTCGGCGGCTTGTTCGCTTCCTTCGCCCCAGAGACCTTACTCAAGCCTCTGCTTCTGACCGCTATGATCAGTATGACGCTTATCATGCTCGTTAAACCAAGTATCGTGGCACCACCAGAAGGCACTATCCCTTTTAAAATCTCAGAACGCCCCAGTGCATGGTTAGCACTATTTGCCGCGGGAATATACGGGGGCTTTGTACAAGCAGGGGTTGGCTTTGTATTGATTGCAGCGTTGGCGGGCACGCTACGTTATGACTTGGTGAGAACTAACGCACTGAAAATGGTTTGTACCATTGGCTTCACTTTACTCGCTTTACTGGTGTTTATCTGGAACGATCAAGTGTGGTGGATCCCTGGCTTAACCCTAGCTTGTGGCACCATGGTGGGCTCAATGGTTGCCGTGAAGTTTGCCATCAAAGCCAAGCCTCAGCACCTAAAATGGTTTTTGTTTGTCATGACACTGGTGGGCAGTATCGCCGCATTGATGAGTTAGGCCTTTTATGCCAACAACAAAAAAGGCAGCCATTCGGCTGCCTTCTTTACTTAAAACGGTTTGCTCTAAAATTATAGAGGCTTAACGTTTTGAGCTTCTGGGCCTTTTTTGCCTTGAGCTACTTGGAACTCAACTTTTTGGCCTTCAGCTAGAGTTTTGAAGCCTGGTACGTCGATTGCAGAGAAGTGTACGAACACGTCTGGACCAGACTCTTGAGTGATGAAACCGAAACCTTTAGTTTCGTTGAAGAATTTAACTGTACCAGTAACTACGTCTGACATGATGATATTCCTGTTTGAAATAAGTTTTAATGTGGTCACATTGCTGTAACCGGTAGTGCTTAAAAAACTCGGTATTACTTATGACAAAACAGGACAGAACCGTATTTGGTCGCAAGCGACACTGTACATAAATAGCGCCAATTATTTAAACATCTCGATTGTAAGATTGTTTTATGAATGGGGTCAACGAAATCCACATATTTTTTGCAACTTTATAAAACTAGGACATTTCACTAGATGTGAGCAGAATTTGAGTCAAATCAACAGGCTAGGAGTTGTTTGTAACAATTTGCAAAAATCTACCTAGAATTAGTTTCTTCCAACGCTCCTAGGAGGGCTTATGAAAGTCGCCGTTTTCTCTTGCAAACCCTACGACAAGCGCACACTAGATGTCGCCAGTGAAGCCGCTAGCGATATTGAGCTAGTTTACTTCGAGAGCCGCTTGAGCCTTGAAACCGTCGCCCTAGCAAAAAGCTATGACGCCGTTTCCTGTTTCGTTAACGATGATTTAAGCCGTCCTGTGATCGAACAATTAGCCGAGTATGGCATTGGCGCCATTGCCATGCGTTGCGCAGGTTACAACAATGTTGACCTATACTGCGCCAAAGCCTTCTCTATCCCTGTTTTCCATGTGCCTGATTACAGCCCAACTTCCGTTGCTGAACATGCTGTGGCTTTGATTATGACACTTAACCGTAAAACCCATCGGGCTTATCACCGCGTCAAAGAAGGCAACTTTGCCCTCGAGGGCTTAATGGGCTTCAACTTAGAAGGCAAAACCGTTGGTTGCATCGGCACCGGACGCATTGGCGAAGCCTTTTGCCGTATTATGAATGGCTTTGGCTGTCAGGTGCTTTGTCATGATTTATTTGAAAACGAGCGTTTATTAGCTCTAGGGGTAGAGTATGTCGACTTGGAATCCCTCTATGCCAAAAGCGATATCATCAGCTTACACTGCCCTCTCAATGCCTCGACACATCATCTGATCAATCGCTCCTCGATTGAGAAAATGAAGGACGGCGTGATGATCATCAACACCAGCCGCGGGGCCTTGGTCAACGCCCAAGAAGCCATCGATGGTTTATACAGTGGCAAAATTGGCTACTTGGGGCTGGATGTGTACGAGCAAGAGGGCAAGATTTTCTTTGAAGACATGTCCTCCCATATTATTCACGATACGGTGTTTCAACTGCTACTCACCTTCCCAAATGTGGTGGTGACGGGTCATCAAGGCTACTTTACCGACATTGCCCTACATCACATCGCCGATACTACCTTGGCCAACCTAGAACAACTGCAGCATTCCCCAGATGCTTTCCAACGAGAGCTCACTGCGATCTGCTGATGCTGACGTCTAGCATGAGTAACGTGCCCTACGGGGCGCGCTGCTCTTGCTAAGCGAGCAATCTTCATGGGACGCTAGAGAAAGGCTTGTACTTTTACCACACCGTAATACAATCATTCATTATTGGTTATCAAATCTCTGGCCTACATAAAAAACATGAATATAAATAAGATTGATCTAAACCTACTTATTTACCTCGATGTGCTACTGAGAGAGTGTAATGTGACTCGCTCAGCCAATAAGCTCAACATCACCCAGCCTGCCATGAGTAACGGCCTAAAACGGTTACGCGATCTCTTAAACGACCCACTATTAGTGCGCACCAGTGAAGGGATGAAGCCAACCGAGAAAGCCCTGCGTTTGCAACCTATCGTACGCAAAGTGCTATTAGAATTAGAAGAAGCGCTTCAACCCGAGGCGGACTTTAATGAGAAAACCTCAACCCGAGTATTTCGGGTGATGGCCAGCGACTACGCCGCCTCCACTGTGATCCCGCGCCTTTTGAATCGTCTACGAGAAAACGCGCCGGGGATTACCATTGATATTATGACCCCGAGTGATGTGACCTTTCACGATGTGGAAGCAGGCAAGATTGATATGGCCATCAACCGTTTTGAAGAGCTGCCACAGTCATTCCACGAAAAAAGCGTTTGGCTCGATACCTTTGTCTGCATGATGGCCGCGGATAACCCTATTGCTCAGAATTTCACTTTAGAAACCTATCTAGAAGCACAACATATTTGGGTCAGTAAAACAGGGTTTGGCGTCGGCGTAGGGATGGACCCGACGGATGTACAAAAGCTTGGCTGGGTCGATGAAGCTCTTCAACGCCAAGGCCGCAAGCGCAGCATTCGTGTCTTTACTCGCAGCTACCATACCGCCATGCACTTGGCGTTGGAACAAGATCTGATTGCCACGCTGCCGAGAAAAGTAGCCTTGATCAATCGCAACAATCCCGACTTTGTCATTTTAGAACCCCCGTTTGCCATCCCACCGATCGAATTGAAAATGATCTGGAGCCCCCTACTGCATCACGATGCCAGCCATATCTGGTTTAGGAAGCAGGTGATTGAATTGGCCAACGAATTAAAATCGCAAAATTATGTGCGTTAAACAGGATCAAGTCAGTCCACTGCAGATTCAAAGTGTGCATCATGTGGCCATTATCTGCTCGGATTACCCACGCTCCAAAGCCTTCTATTGCGAGCTACTTGGCTTTGCCGTGATACAAGAGACTTATCGTGCCGAGCGGGATTCCTACAAACTGGATCTAAAGGTTAACGATCAAACACAACTGGAATTATTTTCCTTTCCCAACGCCCCGCAGCGCCCCTCTTACCCTGAAGCGCAAGGCTTACGCCATTTAGCGTTTGCGACTGACGATCTTGAACAAGCGGTGGCGTATTTAAAGCATCAGCAGATTGCTGTGGAAACGATAAGAACGGATGAGTTGACCGGTAAACGCTTTACCTTCTTTACTGACCCAGATGGCTTACCCTTGGAGCTTTACCAAGCCTAATACTAGCTAAGCAATAAAAAAACGCGCCGTAGCGCGTTTTTTATTTGCCTATCGAGCCGCGTATTATTCAGCGTCTTTAGTCGCTGCCGCCGCCTCAGTGATCAAGGTTTGTAGCTCACCGTTTTGTGCCATTTCAACCACGATGTCACAGCCACCTACTAGCTCACCATTTACCCATAGTTGTGGGAAAGTTGGCCAGTTAGCAAATTTAGGTAGCTCAGCGCGGATATCTGGGTTCTCAAGAATGTTAACGAACGCAAAACGCTCGCCGCAAGCCATCAACGCCTGCACGGTTTGCGCAGAGAAGCCACACTGAGGCATACGTGGTGTGCCTTTCATGTACAGCAAAATTGGGTTGTTGTTGATTTGCTCTTGGATTGTCTCAATTGTGTTACTCACGATCGGTAAACCTCGTTATTCGGTCGCTACGAACTGCGACGTGTAGGGATTTATTGTCAGTGAAGTATGGGGATGTTTAAATTTTTTACAACCCCTTGCGCGATGCAAAAGCTTTGACAAAAGCCGTTTTTTCAACATTTGCCTCTTTAATAAAGGCGACCTACTCTTTACTCCATGCGACCAGTGTATTAAATTGGCGGATTCCCTAATTATTGGTTGATTTTTGACAGGAGCAACACCGTGTCGCCGAGACATTTTTTGACTCTGAAAGACCTTTCGTCTGACGAGCTAAAGCAACTACTTTCACGTGCCATTGAGCTTAAAAAAATGCTCCGTGAAGGTACGCTATACGAACCGATGAAGAACAAAGTTCTGGCGATGATTTTTGAAAAATCATCCACTCGAACCCGAGTCTCTTTTGAAGCCGGTATGGCACAATTTGGTGGACACGCTTTATTCCTTTCGCCGCGTGATACACAACTAGGCCGTGGTGAACCTGTTGAAGACAGTGCACGTGTGATTTCCAGCATGGTGGATGCAGTGATGATCCGTACCTTTGACCATGCCATGGTTGAGACGTTTGCCGCCAACTCTCGTGTCCCTGTCATCAATGCTTTGACGGACGACTACCATCCATGTCAGCTACTAGCCGACATGCAAACCTACCTTGAACACCGCGGTTCGATTGAAGGTAAACGCGTTGTATGGGTGGGTGATGGCAACAACATGTGCCACTCCTACATGAATGCTGCTGATCTGCTAGGTTTCCATCTAGTGGTGGCTTGCCCTCGAGGCTATGAACCGAACGAGCAAATTTTGGCGGAAAACCAACACTGCGTGACTGTGACAAACAATGTCCAAGAAGCCGTTCAAGATGCCGACCTTGTCGTAACGGATGTGTTTGCTTCTATGGGTCAAGAAGACGAACAAGAACAGCGTATGCGTGACTTTGATGGCTTCCAAGTCAATCAAGAGTTGATGGCACTGGCGAAAGCCGACGCCTTGTTCATGCACTGCCTACCAGCGCACCGTGGTGAAGAGGTGACCACTGAAGTCATTGATCACCCAGACTCTGTGGTATGGGATGAAGCAGAAAACCGCCTACACGCACAAAAAGCATTACTTGAATTTTTGATCTGTAACTAAGACAATCTCGTAAGGCTCGTAGTTAGAGTGATCTAGCACGGGCCTTTTTTATACGTTATGAGCTGAATAAAACTCAAAAACTCGAGATTATTATGAGCATTATTGAAGTTAGGCATCTAAAGACTCTGACCGCGTTAAGAGAAACTGGCAGCCTAGTTGAAGCGGCTGAACGAGTACACCTGACCCAGTCCGCACTTTCCCACCAATTAAAAGACCTAGAAGAAAAACTAGGTTGCCCTTTGTTTATCCGTAAGACTAAACCCGTTCGCTTTACCAGCGCTGGGTTACGATTATTGCAATTAGCTGATGACGTGTTAATGGCCTTTCGCTCGGCCCAGCGTGACATACAACGCTTTGCCGAAGGTGAAAGCGGTCGCCTACACATCGCCATTGAGTGTCACAGCTGTTACGAATGGCTAATGCCAACCATCGATCATTTTCGTGAGCATTGGCCAGACGTGGAGCTGGACCTGTCGACGGCGTTTAGTTTTATGCCACTGCCAGCCTTGGCCCGTGGTGATTTAGATTTGGTGGTCACTTCTGACCCACAAGACCTGCCCAACATTGAATACATTCCTCTGTTTCAATACGAATCCCAGGTAGCCCTATCACGCCATCACCCGTTAGCTAAAAAAGACTACCTAGTGCCAGAGGACCTCAAAAACGAGACACTGATTACCTACCCAGTAGAATCTGAGCGTTTGGACATATTCAAACATTTCTTAACGCCTGCAGGAGTGACGCCGGCAAAGATTCGTCATAGCGAATTAACCTTGATGATGATGCAACTCGTGGCCAGTGGTCGTGGTGTCTGTTGCTTGCCAAACTGGGCGCTAACGGAATACACCAATCGCCAGTACGCCATCACGAAATCGTTAGGAGAGGAAGGGGTATGGTGTAAGCTGTATCTTGCAATCCGTAAAGATCAGAGAGATAACGCTTACATGGATGATCTAATTAGCACCGCTTCTAAGACGTGTTTTAAAAATCTGCGTGGCATCTTGGCACCAGATCTTTAATACGACGACACGATTCGCCAGCACTAACTCAGGCTATTTTGGTGCTGGCTTCGCGACCAAATAAAGCTAAACTTCGCGCCCCCTAACTCACTCGAGTCAATCAAGACAGCACCGCCATGCCAAAAGGCAATACGCTGCACGATCGCTAGCCCTAGGCCGTAGCCCCCCGATGCACGGGTGCGTGAGTTATCTAGGCGCTGAAATGGAATAAAGACCTTATCCCGATCCTCAATAGGAATGCCCGGCCCATCGTCTTCGATGTCGACCTGCCAACGCTCTTTATCCGCGCTAAAGGTAATGGCAATGGTCGAGCTGGCGTACTTGGAGGCATTGAGGATTAGGTTTTGCAAGGCACGATGTAAATGGTGAGCATCGGCATTGACCAGATCGTCCTCTTCAATCACGACTTTGACATCAAACTTCTGCAGTAACGCATGGTTATGCTCGACAATGCCATCCAGTATCTGCTTGATACTGGTTTTCTCAAAGTTTAACGCCAAGGTGCCTTCCTCTAACTTGCCATAGGTTAGCACTTCATCCACCAGCGTATTGAGCTCTTCGACATCAAACTCAAGCGCCGTAATCGAGGACTCAAGCGTGTCATCCACATCGTCTTTTAAGACTTCCAGACCGAAACGTAAACGGGCGATCGGCGTTCTCAGTTCATGAGATATCGCATTGATCATTTCACGCTGAACTTTAAGCAAACGTTGAATATGGGTCGACATGGAGTCAAACGAATAAGCCAGCTCTTTCAAAGTGCCTGAGCTGTCCACTACACCTTGTGGTAAGGTGCCACGCCCCCGGGCAATTTGACGGGTGACGGTTTCAAAATGGGCACGCTTACGGTCCAAACCAATCAATTCGATCCACACCAGCACCAACAACGCCGAAATTGCCAGCACAATAATCAGCAGCACCGTGAGGGTAATGGGTAACGATACCCCTTCTGCTACACGGATCTCCCAAGCCTTGCCTAGCCCTTCTGGCTGCCACACTAAAGCCATATCACCATGGGACGAGTGCTGCAGATGCAGAGGCGTCAAAAGCCAATCTTGCAGCGGAACAGCGCGCACAGAAAGGCTGCTAAGACCATTCAGCAGGGTTACTTTATCGGCGACGGACAAGCCATCGAAATGGAGTAAGCTTTGCAGCAAAGGTAGCGTATTGGCGCTACGCTGCGGCATCAGTGAGCCGGTCAAGAAAAGCGTACCACCGGCAGATACCGAGGCCGAGACAACGCCAGCGTCCTCAGACCATGACACTTGGATGTCTGCGTCAGGGATATCGCTTGTTGGTACCTGCCAGGCAAAAGCTGAGTGGGGGCTTAAAGGAGGAAACGCATCGCTCTGCGTTAAAAGGACAGCACTTAACTCTGCATCCACCAGCCACTGCTGCTGAGCATAGCTTTCATGATAGCGCTTCTGAATCCATTCAATCACGCCATAACACGCCAGTGATATGATGATGCCTCCCGTCAAAATGTGCCGATAGAGGCGCCACATATCACTACGCATAAGGATTAGACCTCTTTCACAAACAGATAGCCTTTGCTGCGAATCGTTTTGATTCGACGAGGATGAATCGGATCATCGCCTATCTTAGATCGAATGCGCGAAATCCGGACATCGACTGAACGATCTTGACCGTCGTATTCAATACCACGCAATTCGCTGAAAATTTCTTCGCGACTCAAAATACGGCCAGAGTTGCTGGCTAACAGCCACAACAAGTCGAATTCCGCACTGGTCAGTTCAATTTCTTCGCCATCACGCCACGCTTCACGACGAGAGTTGTCGATCACTAGGGTAGCAAACTCTAGCGTTTGCTCGGTCTCTGGTGCCACAGCGGTCAAATCCACATCTTGAGTGCTGCGACGTAGCAGAGACTGAACTCGTGCCAACAATACGCGCGGTTTTGCAGGTTTTGAGACGTAGTCATCGGCGCCGATTTCTAGGCCTAAAATCTGGTCGACATCGTCACTACGAGCCGTCAGCATTAAGATAGGACCACGGTAATCATTACGCACACTTCGACAGACTGTGAAGCCATCTGCCCCCGGCAGCATTAAATCTAGGATTACCAACGACGGCTGTTCTTCAACAATACGAGAGATGGCATTACGTCCATCGGGCTCTACAGCCACCGTAAAACCGTTTTTTTGTAGGTATTCCTGAGTTAGCGTAGCGAGGCGCTCATCGTCTTCAACAATCAAGATTGATTGGGGTTCACTCGCACTCATAGTCTGTCCTCGTCCTTTTGTAATATGAATAAAGCCTTCAAGATCAATCTACTAGAAGATCTCGAATTTGTCTAACACGTTCACGATTGACGTCAAGATCATCGTAGCCAACCCGTGAAGCGGAGCGAATGTGTAAGACACTGTCAGCTTCAGGGAAATACACTTCCAAATCGTCTTTGAAACCAAAGAAGTCGCTGGTAATTTCGAAATGCGTGTAACCCAGCTCACTGCTAACAATGCGCGCCATACCACTATCGAGCATGTGCTGCTCAATAGTGAGTTGTGCGTCTTTCACGCTGGAACGGTAGAAAATAGGCTCTACGAAGTGCTCCGTGTCATCAACAGGGGCTTGTGACGACACGCAATTAGGCATGTCTGGGCACGGTGCTAATAATCCCTCATTGACGCCCAAATTCTCAGGTACATCATTGTTCATGTCTACATAAACAAAAAAACCGATTAGCATTGCAATGACAACAACTAATATCCATCGCACCATGCTCATAACATCTCATCCCCTTTTAACTATACGGTCGCTGTCTAGCGAAACGAGCGGCGTCCTGGTCGACGCGGCTTAAACTCCTGTTGTTTTTCAGAAGCTTGCCAATCAAAGCCTTTTTCGCGACGCTTGGTTTTCGCGACACTGCCGGATACACGTGAACCACTGCTGCGGCGGCGATCATGCTTTTCCTGTTGGCTCTTAAGACCCGTGATTTTATGGTCCAGACCGACCACTTCACACAAAGCACTCACATCGGTTTCTTCCATTTCAACCCAACGGCCAACTTTGGCTTTGGATGGCAGGAATACTGGACCGAAGCGTACACGCTTCAGACGGTTAACTTTTAGACCTTGTGATTCCCAAAGACGACGTACCTCACGATTACGGCCTTCCATCAGACACACGTAAAACCAATGGTTAATACCTTCACCACCACCGTCTACGATGTCGGTGAACTGCGCCATGCCATCTTCTAGTAGTACACCTTTTTTCAGATTAGTAATGTTCTCTTCAGTAACATTACCCATCACACGTACTAGATACTCACGGTCAATTTCCGTAGATGGGTGCATTAGGCGGTTCGCCAATTCACCATCCGTTGTAAACAGCAATAAACCAGATGTATTGATGTCTAGACGGCCTACGGCGATCCAGCGGCTACCACGCAATTTTGGCAGACGGTCAAAAACGGTTGGACGACCTTCTGGGTCTTTACGGGTACAGACTTCGCCTTCTGGCTTGTTATAAATGATGACGCGGCGCTCAACTTCGTTGGAAGCGCTGGTTTTCACCTCAACACCGTCTAATTCAATCGCATCGTCTGGGCGCACACGATCACCCAAAGTCGCCACTTCACCATTAACGGTAACACGACCTTCACGAATACGGTTTTCCATTTCACGACGAGATCCTGCACCTGCCCTCGCCAACACTTTCTGTAATTTTTCGTCCATTACGACCTCTTTCGGGAATGCTTCGCAGCAACCCATTTGGTTAAATTCTTAAATGCGCTAAGCCTTAATACGCTTAGCAAAACTCTGTGCGCAATTATAGTCATATCAAGTGACAGTTGATAGCGTGCAAAGCAGTGTTTTTACTCAAATGGTGACGGATCCCCCGCCCCCACTCGCAATACCTTAATGTCATCTGAATCCATGCCAATCACGGTAGTTGGTTGCATACCACAGAAGCCACCATCAATGACTAAATCAAGCTGATGCTGCAGGGTATCGCGGATATCATAAGGGTCCGTCATCGGGTCTGTTTCCCCCGGTAAGATCAGCGACGAGCTCATGATGGGCTCCCCCAATTCTTCCAGCAGTGCCTGCACGATTTTATTGTCCGGAATACGAATGCCAATGGTTTTACGTTTCGGATGCATCAAACGACGTGGCACTTCGGAGGTGCCATTAAAAATAAAGGTGTAAGGCCCTGGAGTATTGTGCTTCAACAACCGATAGATGGCGTTGTCATAGCGTGCATAAGTCGAGATTTCCGACAAATCTCGACACACCAAGGTAAAATTGTGTTTGTCATCGAGACGACGAATGGTGCGTATTTTCTCCAACGCGGCTTTGTCACCGATGTGACAGCCTAGGGAGTAACCACAGTCGGTTGGATAGGCAATCACGGCCCCTTCGCGAATCATTTGCGCGGCTTGTTTAATTAAGCGAACTTGTGGGTTTTCTGGGTGGATCTGAAAAAACTGGCTCAAACTACTCTCTCCATAGCACCTCGGATAGAGGCAACCTGATCAAATTCATGGTGCGACGGGTGACGCCTTACCATTGATACCAAATGGGTGAAATTTCTTGCTCATGTATTTGCGTATAACGTCCAACCTGGGTCCAAGGGCCAAAAGGGCCGTGGTAATCGCTACCGGCCGACGCTTTAAACTCGAACTCGCGGGACAAGCGCTCTAAAAAACGCACATAGTCCGGTCTCTCATTGCCAGACGCCACCTCGATGGCGCTGCCACCGTAGGCTTTAAAATCCTGTAATACCGACTTAAGTTTAGTCACTGTTAGCGGATAACGCTTAGGATGCGCCATGACAAGCTCACATCCCGTCGTCACTAGGTCTGGCACGATCTCTTCTAACTGCGGCCAAACATCACGAATTTGCCCAAGTTTTTTGTTACCTAAATAGTGATCAAAGGCTTTGTTTGCGTCTTTTACAATGCCCTCTTGGACCATCACTTTGGCAAAATGCGGGCGCCCTAATTGACTCTGGCCCGCTTCCGCTACGGCTTTATCAAACAAGTCAGGTAAGCCCTTCTTGCGCAATAAGTCAGCGATTTGTCGCCCACGTTCCAAACGCACGCTTTGGTTACGTTGGGTCCATGCCGCCATACGCGGACAGTTTTCATCAAAACCTAACGCCACCATGTGCAGTGGTATCTTCTTCCACGCCACTGATAGCTCACAGCCACTGACCAGATTGACGCCTAATGACGCGGCGACTTGGCGTGCTTCAGGAAGCCCAGCAATGGTGTCATGATCGGTCAATGCCAACATTTCTACACCCTCTTGATGGGCTAAAGTGACCAACTCAGTTGGCGATAGCTTGCCGTCTGAGGCCGTTGAGTGCGTGTGTAGATCGATGTGTTGGTAGGTCTTATCTGACATTAAAGGGGTATTCTTTCTGGCAGTTGCTAGGTATTATCATTCGAGCATACATAAACTGGCTTGACTATGAAATTACTATTCGACTTTTTACCAATTCTTGTATTTTTCTTGGTATACAAATCCACCGGCGACATCATTATTGCAACGGCGGTACTGATTCCGGCGACCTTAGTGCAAGTGGGCTACACCTGGCTCAAGCACCGCACCGTGGAAAAGATGCACGTCATCTCTTTGGCCTTGGTGGTGTTACTTGGCGGCGCGACCGTGCTACTTGGCGATGGGGACTTTATTAAATGGAAGCCAACCATTGTCAACTGGCTGTTTGCCCTGGCCTTCTTTGGCAGCCAATTTATCGGCCATAAAAACTTTATTGAGCGCATGATGGGCGACAAAATTGAGTTGCCACACAAAACTTGGCGCACACTGAATTTGGCTTGGGTAGGCTTTTTCATCCTATCCGGCGCGGTAAACTTATACGTTGCGTTTAACTTCAGTGAAGACATCTGGGTCGACTTTAAACTGTTTGGCCTACTGGGTATGACCATCGTATTTATTATTCTTCAGGGGGTTTACCTTACCTCCCAAATGCAAAATAAGGATTAGTACATGCTTTACTCAATTGTTGGACAAGATGTGGCAAACAGTCTTGAAAACCGTCTAGCAGCTCGCCCTGCTCACCTTGAGCGTCTACAAGCGCTGCGCGATCAAGGCCGCCTAGTACTAGCAGGTCCAAACCCTGCGATCGATTCAAACGATCCGGGCGAAGCCGGTTTTAGCGGTAGCGTCGTGGTCGCTGAGTTCGCCTCTCTAGAAGAAGCCAAGGCCTGGGCGGATGCCGACCCATACGTCGCCGCAGGTGTTTACGCAAGCGTTGAAATCAAACCTTTCAAACAGGTTTTCTAAGATTTTGCTGCGCCAGACTCTTTAAAAAATAAGCGGCTTAGGCCGCTTATTTTTTGTCTGCTTCACTCGCTTCTGGCTTCTTTATATCGGAGTGCCCCAAGTCACGCTCTGGGTCAATCACATCGCGCATACGCTGCTTTAACACTTTCGCTTCAGGGAAGCCGTCTTCGGTTTTACGACACCAAATCTCTTCACCGTTGACGCGTACCTTAAAGATTCCGCCTTGACTTGGGATCAAGGTCACGCTTTTGATGTCATCATCAAAGGTCGTTAGCAACTCTTGAGACAACCACGCCGCTCGCAACATCCAGCGACATAGGGTGCAATATTCGATTTCAACCACTGCGGTTCTCATGTTTCGACCTCTCAAATCAATTTCATCTTGGCGTTCGATTACGAACCCCCTAATATTATGGGCGCATTGCCAATAAGGAAGACTCTCATGAAAAAAAGTTTACTCACTGGCCTAGTGCTGTCTGCACTGAGCCTACCTAGTTTCGCCACCGAAGTGGATATTCACACCAACCTTGGCAATATCCGTGTCGACCTGAATGAACAAGCGGCGCCCAATACGGTTAAAAACTTCTTACGCTACGTCGACGAAGGCTTTTACGAAGGCGTTATTTTCCATCGCGTCATCAAAGGCTTTATGGTGCAAGGCGGTGGCTTCACACCTGACCTAGAGCGTAAAACCACCCACCGTGCGATCGCCTACGAAGGCAACAACGGTCTTTACAACCAACGCGGCACCCTAGCGATGGCACGTACCAATGACCCAAACAGCGCTACCTCACAATTTTTTATTAACCATGTTGATAATGCTTTCTTAAACCACGGCGCACGTGGTGGCGCAGGCTACACTGTATTTGCCGAAGTCATCTCAGGCATGGAAGTGGTCGACCAAATTGCCAATGTTCCAACCCGTACCGTTGGCTCTTACCAAAACGTGCCCAGCACTCCGGTGACGATCGAGAAAATCACACGTGTTAACTAGTTACCAGCTTGAATTACCCGCACTGAATTTTGGCGAGGACGGTGTGCCTCGCTCCAGTGCGTTTGATGATGTCTACTTCGACAAAGACGCTGGTCTCGATGAAACCCGTTACGTGTTCCTAGAACACAATCAACTGAGCGAACGCTTTCGTCAATTACCAGCTAAGCAAGGCTTCACCATCGCCGAAACGGGCTTCGGCACCGGCTTGAACTTTCTTTGTGCTTGGCAGCTGTTTCTTGAGACAGCGCCACAAGATACTTGGCTACATTTTGCTTCAGTGGAGAAGTTTCCGCTGAGTAAAGAGAAGCTGCAACAGTCGCTCGCTATGTGGCCAAGCTTAGCAGAGCTTGCTAAGCCTTTGATTGAGCATTACCCCACTCTGTGTCATGGACTGCATACGCTGTTTTTCCCAGAACAGCGCACCACGCTCACCTTATGGTTTGGTGAAGCCAGTGAAGGGTTTGCTGCCTTGAATGGCACGGTGGACGCTTGGTTCTTAGATGGTTTCGCACCCAGTAAAAACCCAGAGATGTGGAGCGATGAACTGTTTCAAAACATTCTCCGCTTAAGTCAGCCAGGCACCACTTTCGCTACCTTTACCGCCGCCGGCATTGTCCGTCGCGGGCTCAAAGCCCATGGTTTTGAGGTGCAAAAGGTCAAAGGCTTTGGCCACAAACGGGAAATGATGCTAGGCACTTTTGCGCCGTCGCAAGACACACCGGCCGTGGCGCAAGCCGCGCCTTGGTTTGCGATCAAACAGCCAAGCAATGTCAGCAAAGTGTTGGTGATCGGCAGTGGTATTGCAGGGGCAACCACAGCGGCAGCGCTGGCCGACAAAGGCATCGCAGTCGATGTATGGGAACAAGGCGAACAAGTCGCATGTGGCGCGTCAGGTAACGCCCAGGGCATGTTGTATCCTAAGCTGGGAGCTTCCGATACCCCCGTCAATCGTTTCTATCTCAGCGCTTACTTGTACGCTAATCGGTTTTATAACGCCCTCGACCAAGAGGCGATATTGTGGCAGCAGTCAGGGTTATTACAATTGCCGAAGAGCGATGCGGAACACGCTAAGTTTACCAAGATGCTTAACAGCCAGCTCTATCCAGACAGCATCATCAAAGCCCATAAGCAAGGCTTAGAACTGCCCTTATCTGGCTGGATTCGCCCGCAAGCCGTATGTGAGCGATTACTTCAACATCCGCGCATTCAGCTGTCTTTGAATACTCAGCTGCAAAGCTTAGAGCAAACACAAACAGGTTGGCTAGCGAGCAATCAACATGGGCGTGCCGAATACTCCCACGTGGTAATTTGTACGGCGAATGAACAAGATGCATTGGCAGCTTGGCAACAGTGGCCGACGAAACCGATTCGGGGGCAGGTGACACAGTTAGCGGTTAATCACTTAGCCGAGGACGATCAAAATCTGATCCATCAAGTCAATAAAGTGTTGTGTGGTGAAGGCTACTTATCTCCGGAGCTGGATGGCCAGATTAACTTTGGTGCGACTTACGACTTGGGGAATGACAGCCTTAAGGTGTCAGAACAAAGCCATCGCGATAATTTAGCAAAGCTTGCCGCGCTGTTGCCGGTCGACACCGACCAAGTGGATCTAGCAGCCTGCCAAGGTCGCGTAGCCATGCGCTGCACTGTGGCAGATTACACGCCTATTGTTGGGCCATTAAGCCAACATAGCGAGCTGGTTACGAAGTATGCGCCACTACGTCAAAATGCCAAATGGCAGTCGGACGAGGCCTGTGAACTGATATCTGGACTGTTTGTGAACCTAGGACATGGCTCACGCGGGCTGGTCAGCGCACCGTTAAGTGGCTTTTATCTCAGTAATCTGATCTTGGATGAACTGGCCGCACTGGAGCAAGGCGTGATTGAAGCCTTACACCCTAATCGCTTTACCATTCGCCAGCTAAAACGAGGAGAAGCCTAGGCTTCTCCTGTTAAATACTTAGCGTTCAAACAGATCGCAGGCATTTGGAATCAGATCGTCCAAACGACGGTAAGTCTTTGGACGATAAACAATATCACTCATTTCTGGATGCAGATCACGCAGCTTATCACTCAGCTGAACCACACCTGGGTTAATCGGTTCATAGGGATAAATATGATCTTGAATACTCAGCTTGTGCAGTTCGTCAAGCTCATCCTGAAGCATGGATTTCATCGCGAAAAATAAATCCTTGCAGTTAATATCATTTGTTTCCCAATATGCATCAGACAAAGCGCTATTTAGTTCGTAAAATATATGTAACGCATCAGATACGGTTTTTTGACTCATAGTGTCTCCATAAAGCGAGCATTCTGTTTACATTCACCCTTGTATTGGTAGATGCTACCCCCATAACCACACTCTAGCCACGAAAACATGTAGGTAAATTGATTTTGAGTAAAACAATCCAATCTGACGTGACATCTGACAATCTGTGGCCATCATTACAAGCTGAAGCTGAAAAGCTAGCACAAGATGAACCCATTTTGGCAAGTTATTTTAACACCACCATCCTGCGCCATGATTCCATCAGCTCCGCGTTGAGCTTTTTGTTGGCCAGCAAACTGGACAGCATTTCCATTCCAGCGATGGTATTACGTGAAGTTTTTGAAGAGGCAATGTCTGCTCCAGGCTCAGGAATCGTTGAGTGCGTCTCACAAGATATCCTGTCAATCAAGGAACGCGATGCGGCCTGTGATTGCCTGACAACACCGTTGTTATTCTTCAAAGGCTTCCATGCTCTACAAACCTACCGCGTCGCAAACTGGCTATGGCATCAGGGCCGTGAAAGTTTGGCCCTATATCTGCAAGGTCAAATGTCGATGGTGTTCGGTGTCGATATCCACCCTGCGGCACGCATTGGCTGTGGCGTAATGCTAGACCATGCATCGGGACTGGTCGTCGGTGAAACCTGTGTCATCGAAGACAACGTGTCGATTCTACAATCCGTCACCCTAGGTGGTACCGGTAAAGAAACTGGCGACCGTCACCCGAAAATCCGCTCTGGTGTGTTGATCGGTGCCGGGGCCAAAATCCTCGGTAATATCGAAGTTGGCGAAGGCGCTAAAGTCGGTGCCAACAGCGTTGTGCTAGACCCTGTTGAACCGCATACAACCGTGGCTGGCGTGCCTGCTAAGGTAGTCGGTCGCAACAAAGAGAAAGAGCCATCAAGAGAGATGGATCACACCATTAAAGGTTGCTATAAATAGCCATCAAATAAAGTAAAAGGGGCTCTTATTAAGAGCCCCTTCTCATATTCAAACAAGGTTTCTAGTAGTAGCCTTGCCGCAGAGTCTTTTTAGCGACCAATTGAATGGTTTCGCTTTCCGTATCGAACAATAATACGGCTTCCCCTGATTTTAATGCACGCAGAGCCTGTTCTCGCTTCTGCTCAAGGGATAAATCGTATTCCCCATAATCTGTGCCATCCCTAGAAACAATGTCGTTTAAAACGTTCTCAAGGGTTTCTCGTTCAAGTGAGTCAAACGGAATCACTGTATCCATCACACCGCTCCCAGCTCAAGCAACATATTATGCAACGCCTCTTCATCCATCACAGGGACGTCGAGGGATTGTGCTTTAGTCAGTTTTGAACCGGCTTTCTCGCCTGCGACCAAGCAATCGGTTTTCGCCGATACCGAGCCGCTGACCTTAGCCCCTAGCTTGATCAGTAAGTCTTTTACTTCATCCCGTGAATAACGACTTAAGGTGCCTGTGACCACATAAGTTTTACCAGCGAGTGGTTGCTCACTGACATCCGCTTTGAAGGCCGCTTGCCAAGTAATCCCTTGCGCCAATAAGCCTTCTACGGTGGCTACATTGTCATCTTGATCGAAGAACATACGGATATGCTGCGCCACAATCGGCCCCACATCTTCCACTTCAATCAAGTCTGCTTCGCTGGCCGAGATCAATTTCTCTAACGTGCCGAAATATTGCGTCAGGGTACGCGCCGTCGCCTCACCCACCTCACGAATACCCAAGGCATACAAGAAACGGTTGAATAAGGTTTGTTTGGACTGCTCAATGGCGTTTAGCAGCTTCTCAACGGACTTATCGCCCATACGCTCCATCGCCAGCAAGCGAGCAGGCTTGTCTTTCAAAAGGTAAATATCCACTGGCGTGGTCACCAATTTGGCATCCACCAATTGCTCAATCAACTTTTCCCCAAGGCCATCAATGTCCATCGCTTTACGGGAGACAAAGTGCTTCAAACGCTCTTTTAGTTGCGCGCCACACACCAAGCCACCGGTACAACGCTGTACCGCTTCCCCTTCTACGCGCTCAATATCCGAGTCACACACAGGACACTGAGTGGGGAACACCACCTCTTGGGCATCGTCTGGTCGGCGTTCTGCTAACACCTGAACCACTTGGGGGATGACATCCCCAGCACGGCGGATGACCACCCAGTCGTTAACCTTGACACCTAGACGCTCTATTTCATCTTGGTTATGCAAGGTGGCATTGGACACCGTCACACCACCGACAAAGGTCGGCTGTAAACGGGCCACCGGCGTAATGGCGCCAGTTCGACCGACTTGAAAGTCCACCCCTAGGATTTGTGTCACTTCTTCTTGCGCCGGGAATTTACGGGCAATCGCCCAACGGGGCGCTCGGGCAACAAAGCCCAGCTGCTTTTGCTGGGCAATACTATCGACTTTATAGACAATGCCGTCGATGTCATAACTCAGGCCATCACGCTCAGCGGCCAGCTTGTCGTAGTACTCCAAGCAACCTTGTACCCCTTCAACACGAGCCATCAGGTTATTGGTTTTAAAGCCCCACTCGGCTAATTGCAGTAGGCCTTCGTAATGGCTCTCAGGCTGCTCCCAGCCTTCGGCATAACCAATACTGTAGGCACACAATACCAGTGGTCGCGACGCGGTAACCTTAGGATCTAGCTGACGCAGACTGCCTGCCGCGGCATTACGTGGATTAACGAAGGTCTTGTCGCCTTTCTCCGCCGCTTGCTGATTCAGCTTGTCAAACCCCTGCTTTGGCATGTAGATCTCACCGCGCACTTCTAACACTGGCGGCGGGGTATCTGTGCGCAGTTTGAGCGGTACCGAGTAAATGGTTTTGATGTTGGAGGTAATGTCTTCCCCCGTTAGACCATCGCCACGGGTTACGCCACGCACTAATAGGCCGTCTTCGTAGCGAATGCTGATCGCCAGACCATCCAGCTTTGGTTCACAGCAGTATGTAATCTTGGCAACCTTAGCCAGCTTACGCACGCGCTCATCAAAATCGACCATGCTGTCGTTGTCAAAGGCGTTGTCCAGCGACAACATGGGAATGGTATGTTCTACCGAAGCAAAGCCATTGTCCGGCTTTTCGCCCACCCGCTGAGTGGGTGAATCTGGCTGAACCCATTCTGGGTGCTGCGCTTCCATCTGTTGTAGCTCACGATAGCAGCGGTCGTACTCCGCATCCGGCACCATGGGGGCGTCTTGCACATGATAGGCGTAACTGTAGTCGTTTAATGTTTTCGTTAACGCTTGAAGGTCGGCCAAGGTAAAGGCTGGATTGTCGCTCATAGTGTTCTCAAACAAGTACCGATATAAAGAATAAAGGCCCCATCAGGGGCCTTATATTGGAGAGGTTACTGACGCAGTTTTTTGGTCAGTTGGCGGCGTTCAAAGTCTTTAATGCGCTGACGACAATGGGCGATGGTTTGCTCGCTCATCGGTTCACGGCGTTCGTCACGCAATTCACCGCCTAGATTTCGTACTAGGGCTTGGGCAGTTTCCAGCATGAAATCAAACGCTTTCATGCTGTTCTTAGGCCCTGGCAAGCCCATAAAGAAGCTCACCCCAGGGCATTCGGTTTCGCCCATAGTATCCAGATCAAAGGTCCCCGGCTCAATCGCATTGGCCACGGAAAATTGGATCTTACCTTTGTCGAAGCCTTCTTCATGACGATGGAAGATGTCCATATCGCCATAACGCATGCCGCAGTTCAGCACCAATTGCAGCAATTCCATACCAGCAAAAGGCTCGTCTTTCGGAGCGAACACGTTGATAACAATGACTTCTTCGATTTCCGCTTCCTCGTCCTCGGCCACCTCAGGCGTTTCTGCCACGAGGGTAAGGTGCGAGGACTGGTCAAGGTCAACGCTGGAATAGCTGCGTTCTAAATCCATTTCCTCAATGTCGGACTCATCGTGCCCCACATCTAGCTCGTCGTAACCGTCATACAGCACATCCCCATAGTCTTGATCAGCCTGCGCGCTCGTTTGCGAAGGCTCGTCAAAACGCTCTGGCACTAAAGAGGCTAACTCCTCGAGTTCGAATTGATCATTACGATCCAATTCTGGTCCTGCATCCACTTTGTGAGGCATTTCCGTTAACGGGCTACGGGCCGTCTTACGCGCGTTCTCAAAGGCATTCATTACCGGATCGGCTGATTCCTCAGAATGCCCCACCGGACGTGCGCCACCATTAGGAAGTTCACGACGCAGCATCGCTTCTTTCTGACGCTCTTCTGGGTCTTCATAACTGTCGTCCTCATCGACGCTGGCTAACGTCTGTGATTTTCGGTAACGACGGACACCATCGACAAGAATGCCGATGATAATGATGACACCAATTAAAATTAGCCACTCACGCAAGCTAAAATCCATTATACAAAATCCGCTTTAGATCAATACATTTGCCCGTATTATCAGTCGAAGCGAAGCTGGTTTCAATTATAAGGATACATTGACCTTAAAAATCTTACTGCTATGGCTCGGTACGGACGATAAATAACCAACTGTTTCACCCTGAGTCAGATCTTGGGCACCATTGTGGGAGCGTTTTACGATGACTTCCACTTCATCCACCTCAGACAATGTCTTACCTGGCATCAAGTTATCAATATTGGTTAATACGATTGGCACAGCAAATTCTGCTGCTGATACTTGCTGAATCGCCACCGGCATTGGTTGCCCTGCCGCTCTAGCATACACCAAAAAGACATCATCATTTGCCATGGCGCCTTTTTCCAACACCAATTGCAACTGTAACCTATGGGTGATCAGCGCCGGAACTTGCTCCTCACTAATTCCACCTTGCTTACGCGCTGCCGCGATTCCTGACAATAAATCCAGGCGTTCTTGACGATCACGGCCCAAACGGATGGCTTTTTGCCAAGTGACAATGGCAGCTTGGTAATCCGCGGCATCAAAATCAATGATCCCCTGCAAACCGAGTGCTTTGACATTATTCGGAGCGGCACGCAAAACGTCCGCTACGGTCTCACGCATGCTTTGTGAAACCGTATTGTTGTTGGCATAGAACATGGCTTGCGCCAATTCCACTTGCACGTTGACGCGATCCGCTGAGTCAGAGTCCAGTTTTTGCAGCACCTGGCGGTAAGACGCAATCGCGGACGGGTAATCGCCAGCCAGTACTTGCTCACTGGCCAAGTAGTACCAATCTTCAGCACGGTCGTAACGTGCCACACGATAATTTAGGAATTCTGAAATATCTTCTTCATCAGCACTGCGCTCCATCATTTGCTGGGTGAACATGACGTCTGGCGCAAACCCCAAGCGATGATAAAGCGCCACCGAACCCACTAATACCAAAGCGACGGCCGCAGCCAAGGCGATGCGCGCCCAGCGTATTTCCTTGTTTAAGGTCAGCGCGCCATGCTGATTGATATAGTGCGCTTCACTGACAATGTCTTCATGAAGT
This sequence comes from Marinomonas aquimarina, assembly GCF_900089755.1. Taxonomy (GTDB): domain Bacteria; phylum Pseudomonadota; class Gammaproteobacteria; order Pseudomonadales; family Marinomonadaceae; genus Marinomonas; species Marinomonas aquimarina. Next base: position 97,747 of record NZ_FLOC01000001.1, read on the forward strand.
TGTTGCGCTTCGCTGTCTGTTAAACGCCCAGCTGCACGCTCCTCTTCCACTTCTTGCTGGCGAATGGTGAGAAAGTTTTGCCCCGCATCTTCGCGCTGCTGATAGCCACGTTGACGCAGTACCGAGCGAATTAAATACAGCAAACAGATCACGGTCACAGCGATCATGACGATCCAAGCGAGCATCATACTTAAGCGTCCTTGTTGGCTTGACGTTTGTTTTTAACAACAACGAGGATGAAAATCAGCGCACCGATCAGCAATAATGCAAACGGGCCATACCATAACACCGCAGTGCTTTGGTCATGCACTGGACGATACAACACGAACTCACCGTAGCGGGCGACCATGTAATCAACGATTTCATCGTTAGACTTACCCTCATTGATCATGCTGTAAACTTGGTTACGAAGATCAATGGCAATGCCCGCATTGGAGTCCTCTAAGTTTTGATTCTGACATTTAGGGCAACGCAGCTCCTCAATTAACACACGGTAGCGTTGTTGCTCATCAGGAGAGTTAAACTCCAATACTTCTGTGGCGAAGACGGCACCGCCCCACACACTCAGCATACACAGCGCAGCTATGACCCAGCGTCCGATCATTGCATGTATTCCTTCAATGTCTGCCACACCTCAGCGTCCACCACCCCTTGATGGCGGTACAACACCTTTCCTTCAGCACTGACGACGAAGGTCTCTGGCGCACCGGTAATACCCATGTCCACGCCAAAGCGCCCCATTTCATCCAATAGCACCAAAGAGTATGGGTTGCCACGTTCTTCCAACCACTTTTTCGCAGCTGGCGTCTCGTCTTTGTAATCGACGCCAACGATTTTTACTCCCTGCTCCGCCAGCTCACCAAGGTAAGCATGCTCCACGCTGCAAGAAGGACACCAAGTGGCCCAGAAGTTCAGTAAGTAAGGCTCGTTTGGCATGGCACTGTTGCTGACCACGGTATCGCTTGCCATATCCACCAGCTTGAACTCGGGCATTTGTTTACCCACCAAGGCCGACGGCATGTATTCGGCGTCTTTGCCCAGCTGCTGATAAAACACCACACCCAAGGCAATAAAAACCACAAAAGGGATAAAGAAGAGTAATTTTTTCACGTTAAGCTCCTGTCTTGCGGCGGTAACGCTTGTCCCAAGCAGCCAATAAGCCACCGGCCATCATTAAAAGACCGCCCAACCAAATCCAACGTACAAAGGATTTGATGTAAATTCGAACTCCCCAAGCACCATCAGCCAATGGCTCACCGAGGGAAATGTATAAGTCACGGGTAAAACCGGGATCCAAAGCCGCTTCCGTCATCATTTGCTGACGCGCTTGATACAGACGTTTTTGCGGCAGCATCTGGGTGATCACCTGACCATCTTGATAGACATTGATCACACCGGTATCCGCTGTGTAGTTAGGACCTTCGACATGACGCGTGCCTAAAAATTCAAACTCATAGCCACCAACGTCTACGCGATCCCCAGGCGCCATACGGACAATGGTCTCGGTACTGTTCATGCTCACAAAAATCACACCGATCAGACTGACCGCGACACCGATATGCGCCAACTGCATACCATAATAATGGCGTGGTAACTTACGTGCACGCTGCCACAGGGATTGGCGCGCCGCGAGCACTTTGTCCAACCAATCACGTAAGCACATCAACACTAACCAAAGCGCAATGGCAAAGCTAACCCACATGTACACGTCAAATTCATGGAAGGTAAACACCAAGGATGCTAAGACAATGGCTAACACGGCAGGCAACCAAGACAGGCGCCACAGCATAGCCCCTTTGGTGTTGTGCCACTTAGCCAGTGGGCCAATGCCCATAAACACGATCAACAATAACGCAATCGGACTGAACACCGCATTAAAGTACGGTGCGCCAACAGAGATTTTGCCGAGATTGAAGGCATCAAAAATCAGTGGATAAAGCGTGCCTAGTAGGACCGTCAGGGTCAGAATGGTCAGCAAAATATTGTTAATCAAGAGCCAAGATTCACGCCCCGTTAGGCCAAAGCTTACCTGCGATTTCACCTGCGACGCGCGCAGGGCATACAGGAATAAGCTGCTGCCGATGATGATCACCAACAAGGCGAGGATAAACACACCACGGGTTGGATCAGAGGCAAACGCATGCACCGAGGTCAACACTCCTGAACGCACGAGGAAAGTCCCCAAGAGGGATAAACTGAAGGTGAAAATCGCCAATAGTACCGTCCAGCTTTTAAACACCCCACGCTTTTCCGTGACCGCTAGAGAGTGGATCAAAGCGGTACCGGCCAGCCATGGCATCAGTGAGGCGTTCTCCACCGGATCCCAGAACCACCAGCCGCCCCAGCCTAACTCGTAGTACGCCCACCAGCTGCCTAAGGCAATGCCCAGCGTTAAAAACGCCCAAGAAACATTGGTCCAAGGACGCGCCCAGCGTGCCCAAGAGGCATTTAAGTTGCCGGTAATCAACGCAGCAATGGCAAAGGCAAAAGCCACCGAGAACCCCACATAGCCCATGTACAGCATCGGCGGGTGAATGATCAAACCAATGTCCTGTAGCAATGGGTTTAAATCCACCCCATCAACCGGTTGATCTGGCAGGATACGTAGGAACGGCGACGACGTGAATAAAATAAATGCCAAGAACCCAGTGGCGACAATGCCTAACACACTGAGCACCACCGGCCCGGTACTATTAGGTAAAGTTTCGCTCTTAAACGCCAGTAACGCGGCCCATAGGGTTAAAATCGTGATCCACAGTAACAAGGAGCCTTCATGGCCGCCCCATACCGCACTGATCTTGTACCAAATCGGCAACAAGCTGTTGGAATGTTGACTCACGTACAATACCGAGAAATCATCTTGGGCAAAGGCAATGGCCAAGATAATAAAACTCGCGCAGGTTAACCCACTCATCAAATAGGTCAACGGCTTGGCCGTCGACAACAAAATCGCATTGCGCTGTAAGTAGCCCATCATAGGCAACACCGCCAACGCCAAAGCGAACATCATCGCTAAGATCAAAACATAGTGCCCGATCTCGGGAAGCATAATCATGTCAAATCCTTACTGAGCTTGCGCTTTTTCTAGGGCATCAGTGACTTCGGGAGGCATGTACTCTTCATCGTGCTTGGCCAACACTTCGCTGGCAATCAACACGCCACGCTCGTCCAATTTGCCTTGTGCCACAATGCCTTGCCCTTCACGGAACAGGTCTGGCAGGATGCCTGTGTATTCGATACGCACTGAGTGCTGGTAATCGGTCACACTAAATGCCACATCCAAACTATCGGAAGCTCGTTCGACACTGTTATCAACGACCATGCCACCAGCGCGAATGGTGACATTCTGAGGGGCTTCCCCTTGAGCAATTTGTGTCGGTGAGTAAAACAAGTTGATGTTTTGCGACAAGGCATACATGACTAGGCCAATGGCAGCCGCCAAGACTACTAAGATCACTGCAATCGTGATCATGCGTTTTTTACGAACTGGATGCATTTAACGGCTCTGCTCCCTTTGATAGCGTTTCTTCAATTGCTTGCGCAGTTGTGCGTTACTACGACAGGTGGAAAAAAACAGTCCAACCAAGGCCAGCACACTGATGCCATAGGTCGACCAAACATAAACACCGTGGGTGCCCATGCGAAAGAATTCAGACAGCGATTCAAACGCCATGCTCTAACACCTCTTTTTTAACCCAATTCGCCTTACGCTCACGTTTTAATACTTCATTTTGCATGCGCCACATGGCAATGCCGGCCGCGAACAAATACAGACCGACTGCGGAAAACAGCAGTGGTAGCCACATTTCCATGGGCATGGACGGTTTTTCAGTCAATTTGAAGGTGGCCGGCTGATGCAGTGTGTTCCACCATTCCACCGAGTACTTAATGATTGGCAAGTTGATCACCCCCACCAAGCTCACCACCGCCACAGCTTTATCAGCAAACACCTGATCATCTAGGGCATTTTGAATCGCAATCACGCCCATATACAGTAAAAACAGCACCAACACAGACGTTAAGCGCGCATCCCAAACCCACCAAGTGCCCCAGGTTGGCTTGCCCCAAATCGCACCGGACAATAATGCGATCAGTGCCATCACCGCGCCCACCGGGGCCACAGACTTAATAAACACAGGCGCCAGTTTCATCTGCCAGACTAGCGCAACAAAACCCGCGATGCCCATGCCTAGGTAACAGCTTTGCGCCAACACAGCAACTGGCACATGGATATAAATAATGCGAAAGCTGTTGCCCTGCTGATAATCAGCCGGAGCGAAGCCAAGCCCCCAAGCCACACCTAATAGCAATAGAGCTAAACCAAGGTAAACACAACGCCCGCCCCAGTTTGCCGCCCATTGGTAGAACCATTTAGGGGAGCCAAGCTTATGAAACCATGTCCAATTCATTAATTTACACTCGCTTTAATTGAAACCGCTGCCATCACCGGAGACAGCGCTAGCGCCACCAGAGAGATGGCCGTCAGAATGGCTAGCTGGCCAGAATAGGCCATGTCTAGCTGCGCAGCGCGCACCGCTCCGGTGGCAAAAATAATCACAGGAATATACAGCGGCAATATTAACAACAACATTAACACCGCTCCACGGCGCAAAGAGACAGTCAAGGCCGCGCCGATCGAACCAATAAAAAATAACGCTGGCGTCCCCAATAAGATGGATAACATCACCACCCCTAAGACGGACATAGGCAAGAACAACATTTGTGCCAGAACCGGCAGCACGATCAACAAGGGCGCCACCACCACCAACCACTGTGCCAGCACTTTTAAAAACACCAGCAGGGTGACCGACAAACCACTGGTTAACCATTGCTCTAGGGAGCCATCGTTGTAGTCTTCTTTGTACATACCTTCGACTGCCATCAACACAGATAGAGCCGTGGCACACCAAATAATACCGCCCGCTGCTGGGGCTAAAAACTCCGCACTGGGATCGACCCCTAATGGAAACAGCGTAATGACCATGACAAAAAACAGCAGCGCATTGAGCGTGTCTTGTTTACGCCGTAACAGGGAAAGCCACTCGGCTTTAAAATAGGATCGATAATTCATGCCGCGAGCTCAATCACCTTGGGAGATAAGTGCAACAACGGCTGATGGGTCGTGATCACAATCGCCCCACCCAACGCTAGGTGCTCTGACATGCGTTGCTCCAATGCCGCGACCCCTTTCACATCTAAAGCCGTAAAGGGTTCGTCCAAAAACCACAAGGCTTTATCCGTTAACCACAAACGCGCTAAGGCAATGCGACGTTTCTGCCCTGCCGACAACTGTGCCGCAGGCGTATCGGCAAACGCACCTAACTGCACTTGTGACAGGGCATGCTCTAACGCCTCTTCACTGGCATCAGGGCAATAAAGCTGTAAGTTTTCTAATGCGCTAAACACGCTTTTGATGCCCGGCGTATGGCCTAGATAGAGCTGACTTTGCAACAGCATATCGCGATGTTGCGTCACGTCTTCACCGTTAAATTCGAGGGAGCCGTCTTCTAAACGCACCCATCCTAGGATCGCCTTCATTAATGAGCTCTTCCCAGCACCGTTCTCTCCAGCGATGCGCACCAGCTCACCACTAGTGACCGAAAACGTAAGGTTGCAACATAAATCTCGCTCACCGCGTTCGATGCAAAGATCTTTAAGCTGTAAGTTGACTGTTTTTTGCAAAAGAATTACCCATATTGGCCGTTAATAGAGATAGAGCACGACTCTAAATTGGCGCCTATTATAAAATATATTTCTAGCTTTTCAGAAAGAAAGGGTGGTGAAAGCATGATCACGGACATAAATTCGCTTGTTTCTGGGCAAGAAAGAACCTCGACTTCGTCAACGTCGTCGACCGCGAACCTTGGCGCCCTGGCCAAACTGAGCAGCGAATTAAAGTTGATCGATGGTTTACACCCTATTCAAATTACCTCGGTGAAAAACACACAGTCCAGCAACGGCCAGCAACAGCTGATTGGCGTGACCCGCAGCGATCAACAGCAATACACCTTAGTAAACCACAAGCCCAGCAGTCACTTGCAAGCAGGTGACAAAGGCACCTTAAATGTGGCTGGCAATCAAGTGACTCTCACCGTTGCCAATCAGCGCCCAACACAGGCGCCGACCAGCTCCATGCAAACGTCTTCGCCAGCGACAGCCACAAGTCCTGGGACAACGGCCAATTCGAACACAGCACAGCCCTCGAGTTCCGTCAGTACCGGCAACACAACCAATAATTTGACCAATGTCATACAAAACCGCACCACTGGCGCCAGCTATACGCCCTCCCAAGTGACCACACAACAGGCACAAACCATTGCTCAAGTGGCTATTGCCAGCCGCCCGATTGTGCTGACTGTGATCAGCAGTCAAGCCGCAACGAGCCAAGCAGCATACAACACTGTCTCACAGGCACCAGCAAAAGCAACAACCAATGCTGCCCCGATAAGCGCGCCTCATTCAGCAACTCCGAATACTCAAGCCGCATCAGGGACGACAAGCACTGCGTCAGCCAACCCTAGCAACACCGCCCATGTGACTTCCACTGCTACCCAGACACACACGAATCAAGTAACAGCGCAAAACGTGGCGCAAGCTAACACTCGTCCTAGCCCACAGCCAGCAGCAACCTTTAGCGCGGTAGTAAGCGATGGTAACGAGCAATTTACGCTGAACACGCAACACCCTTTACAGGCCGGTGAGAAGCTTACAGTCATAGTGGATAAACAAGGACAAATGCAGCTGTACCCTGTTGAGCGCAACTCCACCACAGCCACGACATTGACAGAAGGTTTAAAGCAGACCTTGCCTAAACAAATTACTCCACAAGAGTTTGTAGGAATGATCCGCCAGTTAAACACCCTGGTCCAACAGGGAGCTACACTGCCGGAAAAGGTCGCTACAGCACTGGAGCAATTGGTTAAACAGCTGCCAAGTCTCCAGAACTTGACCCAATCCAGTGACAGCATCAAACAAGCCATTCAAAACTCTGGCCTATTTAGCGAACACAATCTGGCCAATAAAACCAATCTGGTGTCTGACTTGAAACTCAATTTATCCCGTTTAGAGGGCGCTAACCTCGAGTCAAGTAAGCAGGCTAGTGTAACAGGTGTGCAGGCCACAAATTCACAACAAGCCATGAATTTAGTGGCTGGCGCCATCGAACGTATCACCACCAACCAAGTACGCCACTTAATTGAAAATGCACAACAGGATGGCTCCATCTTGCCATTGAGCATAGAGATCCCGATTAAAGATGGCCAAAGCACGTCCGTGGTCAATTTGAAAATTGATAAAGACGCCTCTGATAAGGAGGCGGATGTAGAGCCTCATAAGCGACGTTGGTTGGTGCAGCTCAAATTTGACTTCGAAGAGACGGGACGCTTTGAAGCCCGCGCCAGTGTGCAAGATAAAAAGGTAGGGGTTCTGTTTGCAGTGGAAGATCCCAACACAGAGCAGATGATTCGCCAGCGCCTTGATGAGCTCCGCACTAGTCTAAGAAACAAGCAGGTTGAGATCGAAACCCTAGACTGCTTTCGCGCCAAACTGGACGAGCAACCTAAGGCGTACCAAGAACCCAGTCAGCGCCGCTTAATTGATGTGAGAACCTAAATGAATCAAACGCCTCATCCTAAAAAGGCCGTTGCCTTAAAGTACGATTTTCAAAGCGCGCCAACCGTGACGGCAAAAGGCACCGGCTATTTAGCCGAGCAAATCATGCGCGTTGCAGAAGAGAACGATGTGTTATTACACAAAAGCCCTGAGCTGGTGGAGGTCCTTTCGACACTGGAGCTGGGAGATGAAATCCCCGAAACCTTGTATCTGGCGGTAGCAGAAATCATCGCCTTCTCACACTCGCTCAAAGGCACATCGGATTTCTACAATAAAGGCTAACCCAGCCCTTTATCAATGGGATTGGTTAGAGTTACGGCGAGATTCTTTTTTCAACAAACTGATCAGTTCGGCTTCCGCACGAATTAGGCCACATTTGGACACTAGGTCGTCTACAGAGGCGCCCATTTCCAGCAGTTCCATGGCACGGTTATAAGAGACACTGCTGCCTTCTTTGGAGATCAGTTCTGACTGACGTTCCACCGCCATATTCAAACGCTTTTCAATGGCTACTAGACGGCGCCCCATGCCAATCGAACCAGACGCCAGCACTTGCACCTGTTTTTTTTGTGCTAGGCCGGCGTCGTGAACGGAACGTTCAAATTTTTTCAGTTTCCTTGAAAGACGAAACGCCCACACTGCCAGTGCTAACAACAATACAAATTGCAGCACCAACAATAAGTTAAAAATCCACTGAGATTCCATTAATCGCCTTCCAAAAGGGGGTCTAGTCTACATGGAAGCGATTTCGCTCCACTCATCTTCAGAAAGCATTTTATCTAAATCTACCAAAATCAACAAAGTATCATTTTTATGACAGACACCTTGAATAAATTTAGACGATTCATCATTGCCCACACTTGGCGATACCTCAATCTCAGATTGGCGTAAGTACACCACTTCAGAGACAGCATCGACCAGGATACCGATCACATGACCTTCCACTTCGAGGATCATAATACGCGTGGCATCCGTGATCTCACCTGACATCAAACCAAAACGTTGGCAGGTGTCGATTACTGTGACCACGTTACCACGTAAATGGATAATGCCTAGCACAAAAGCCGGCGCGCCTGGCACTGGGGCAATCTCGGAATAACGTAGCACTTCTTTGACTTGCATAACGTTCACGCCATAAATCTCTTGATCCAGGCGGAAAGTTACCCATTGCAGCATAGGATCATCGTTTTCTTTGACTTCTTTTTTTAAAGCGATACTTGTCGACATCACGACCTCTACAAGCTTAATCTTTTAAATGTTTACGAAAACCGTTTACAGGATCTTCCAGCAACTCGATGAATCCCTGTACATCTAATATAGCGCACATATGCTCGATTACCGTACCCGCCAACCAAGGGCGTCGGCTTCGGTCTGAGCGCCATTTTACTTGTGATGGCTCGAGAGAAATCGCTTCCGCAACCTTTTCACAGGCCAGTCCCCAGTCAGTTCGATCCAACTGGATCACAAATTTAAAGTTATCTTTTAAGTCACCGTCGTAGTGGTTCGGCATCACCCAACGTGCGGTATCCACCGTACGGATATTGTGCTCCCCCACATTGGCCATGCCCATAAACCACTTGGGCTGACCAAAAATCTCTGTGAGCTTATCATCATTAGACTGGTAAATACCGCCTAGCTCCACTAAGGGCACAGCCATCTTCAAACCACCGACGTAAAACAGTAAACACTCAAAGCGACTTTTTGCCCACGGCAACGGCTCGGTTTTGGCAACGTATTTAGACGGCTCAGGCACACTGCTAGATTCTATTTCAGCAATGTCTGTTTGCTCCGCTTCCGGCTCATTCTCAGGCTCTGGCTCGACCGCCTCCAGTTCAGTAACCGGATCACTGTCTGCCGACACTTCAGAGTCAACGACAGGCTCAGGTTCTGATGCCATTTCAGCTTCGAGCATGGCCGCTTCTTGAGCTGCCACCTCGGCAAAAGCTTGCTCTAAATCCAGCGTCGGATCATCGTCTTCAGGTTGCTCGTTGGCACTGTCCGCTATGACTTCTGGTTCTGGCTCAGCCGTCTCATCTGCGGCCAAGTCCGCATCATAATCTTCAACGGCCTCATTTGCGATTGCAGCTAAATTGGCTTCGATGTCCCAAGTGGGAATGTCATCAGCTTGCGTCGCTGGACTGTACTCGGCCTGCAACGTTTGAATCGCCGTCTCGAACTCCGCAAACGAGGCATCCAACGCTGCATAATCCATTTCCGCCGCTGAACTGGCTTGTGTTTCCGAGACGTCAATCTGCGCATCAAACGCGCTATCAAATTCAGCCTCATGCAGTATCTCGGAATCGGCTTCAGCGGCCTCTTCTTCTAGAGTGTCTGCTGGCTCAAGTGGCGCGCTGTCGAGGGAGCTGTCCTGCTCCAGCACAGATTCAGCGCTGACATCAGCCATTGCTTGTTCAGCCGTTGCGTCTGCGTCCGCTGTGGGCTCTTCTGGCTCTTCGGGCACAAAGTTTGTTTCTTGCAGTAGCTCATTCAGATAACTCTGCAGAGCTTGTTGCGGACCATTAAGCGCTTGGTCTTTGGTTTTGGTATCTTTCATCATTTCTAACCAGATGGATTGAGTAATGTATCCATCAAACTGGCGTAGGCTTTCACACCTCGAGCACTGGCATCCAGGGCTGAAGGTGCAACACCTGCGGTACTGGCGTCACGTAATTTGGTATCGACAGGAACCACCGAATGCCAAACCGCATCTTCGTATAAATCTTTTAAACTACGTAAACTCTTGTTCGAAGCTTGGGTGCGTCGATCGTATAGTGTCGGGACAATGGTATAGGGGACAGGCCTTTTTCGTGCACGGTTGATCATGGTCAAAGTTCGAATCATGCGTTCCAATCCTTTAATCGCTAAGAACTCAGTTTGCACTGGGATCACCAACTGTTGACAGGCCGCCAAGGCATTAATCATTAACACCCCTAAGACTGGTGGGCTATCAATCAAGACGTAGTCGTAATCTTCCCAAAGAATGGCTAAGGTTTTTGAAATCACTAAGCCCATTCCACCCTGCGCCTGCGCATTACGTTCTAACGTCGCTAACGCGGTAGAGGCTGGAATCAAAGACAGATTAGGGTGACCAGTCTCCAGAATGACTGAGCGTGGCAGTGACTCGGGGATTTTACCGTTTACCTGAAATAAGTCGTAGGCACTGTGCTCAATGGAGTCAGGATCAAAACGGAAATAGCTGGTTAGGGAACCATGCGGATCCAAGTCAATCATCAATACACGATGGCCAGCATCCGCCAATAAACCGGATAAACTAACAACGGTCGTGGTTTTGCCCACGCCTCCTTTTTGATTTGCCACCGCCCAAATGTGCACACCGACCCCTTAGATGCTATGCAAGAAATTTACGTAATTATTGCATCTCAATCATATACATTAACTTGCTAGTTAAACAAGTAATCGTGCAAGTTATCCGACCTCTGCTTACTAATTTTTAGCGTTACCCGTCGATTTTGCGCTCGCGCAAAGTCATTGGTGTTTCGAACCTGTGGGTTTTCGCTCGAAAAGCCTATTGGAGCCAATAACTTAGGATTTATACCACGATACACCAGTTCATCTGCCACAGACGCTGCACGCATACTTGAGAGGTGCCAATTCGAAGGAATTCGGGTTGAGTTAGTGGGGCTATCATCGGTATTGCCAAGCACCATAATGGGCGCAGGATAGCTTCGCAAAATATTCGAAATGACGATCATTAACGCCACTGCTTCATTGGTTAACTCAAAATCGCCTTGGTCAAAAACCAATGCCGCTTTCATATCTAGAGTAATCCAATTGGCATCTTCGGTAATCGAGATGTCACCTTGTGACTGAAGCGTCGGAAACTGCGAATTGATCGACTGATTTAACGCCTCATACAAAGGGCTACGGCCTTCTACCTCTCCTGGCGGATTCTCTGCATCAGCGTCCTCGGGAGGTGCAACTTCAAGCAAACGTTCGCTTTCTGGCTGTCCCGAAACGGGCTCCCCTACATTAATAGGCTTGATCGATTTTTGCACCGCATCAAACACACCATTCAAAGTTTCACTTAAGACTCTCTCATCCCCTGCATCCCTTAATGAGATCGAGTACAAAGCCACAAAGAAGGCAAATAACAGTGTAATAAAGTCAGCGTAAGACAATATCCAACGATCATGATGAGGGACATTCTCACCTCGATTACGTGAACGGCGGCGTCGTGGGCTACTCATAGCCGCTTAATTCCAAATCCAAGCGCTGCGGGTGCTTACCAATGGCGATGCCATGGATGCCATCAATGAACATCTGATTATTCAGCAATTCACGGTCGGCATAGCGATACAGTTTGCGACAGATAGGGAATATCACCAGATTGGCAAAGCCTTGACCATATAAGGTCGAAACGAACGCCACAGCAATACCATGACCCAAAGCTTCTGGACTATCAAGGTTCGCCATGGCTTGAATAAGGCCTAATACTGAGCCCATGATCCCCAAGGTCGGTGCATAACCACCAATGGATTCCAAGAAACCAATATGCGCACCGCGTTGATCCCGAATACGCTCAGCTTCTTCATGTAAGCGCTCAGATAAAAGCTCCGGATCAGCACCGTCGACCGCCATCTGCATGGCACGCATGGCAAAGTCATTATTCAGATCTTGGACGTCGCCTTCTAAGGCTAAGATAGAAAATCGGCGCGCTTTGTGGGCCAGGTGAATGATGGTTCGTCGATTACCTTCAAGGTCAAAAATAGGCGGGAACAAAGACCAAGCCAACATCCGTAGAGCGGAAAACGCTTCAAACAAGGTACTTTGGGCCAATGCGGCACCAAGACTGCCCACGATAACAATGATGGCCGAAGGTAGGTTAAGCAGTAGGACTACTTCCCCTCCTCCTAGCCAGTTCGCTAGGAATACCGAAGCAAAGGCTACGACTAACCCACCTAGCGTCAATAAGTCCACTAGCCAACCTCTTTTACAATACGCTCACCAATATGATCTAAATGGATCACATCGTCTGCTAAACCTGCTTTTTCCACTGCTTGCGGCATACCATAGATCACGCAAGAGTCTTCACTTTGAATCCAAACCCGTGAGCCGGAGTTTTTCAGCATGCGTGCGCCATCACGGCCATCAGCCCCCATCCCCGTCATCACTACAGACAAGACTTTGCCTGGGTAACATTTCGAAGCGGAGCCAAACGTGATGTCCACAGAGGGTTTGTAATTTAGACGTTCATCACCTTCTAAAATACGCACACAACCACCGTTACGGGAATCCACCATCATTTGCTTGCCACCGGGGGCCAGTAACGCCACCCCAGGGGTCAGCTTATCACCGTCTTCGGCTTCTTTGACTTTGATTTGGCAGATATTATTCAAACGGTCGGCAAACGCATGGGTGAAGGCCGCTGGCATATGCTGCACCAATACCAATGGCACCGGAAAATCTTTCGGTAGTCGAGTTAACACCGCCTGCAACGCCATCGGGCCACCAGTGGAGGTACCAATCGCCACCAAGCTGACTTTCTTGCGCGCCCGCGGAATAATCACGCCCCGATCACCACTGACCACTATTGGGCGGGGTTCTACTTTCGTAGCAGTACGGGCAGTCGGTTTAAAACTTGCCCCAACACGGGTGCGCGCCACGGTGAGCACACGATCAACCAAGGCACGTTTAACCACCGCTGAGTCGCGGGAGATATCCTCGAAATTCTTCGGCATGAAGTCGACCGCCCCGGCCTCTAACGCATCTAATGTAACGCGCGCACCTTCATGGGTGAGCGACGAAAACATCAACACGGGAGTGGGCTTACGCTTCATGATCTCGGACACGGCAGAGATACCATCTAACACTGGCATCTCATAGTCCATGGTCACGACATCAGGAGATAGAGCTTGAACTTTATCAACGGCTTCCCTGCCATTATTGGCAGTCCCGACCACTTGTAGGCGCGGGTCTGCACTGAATATTTCAACGAGTCGACGACGGAAGAATCCCGAATCATCAACTACCAGCACCTTCACTGGCATAATACAGCTCCTAATACTTGTCTAACGCGACGCATAGGATTTCAGCATACTCGGTACATCCAAGATGATGGCAATTCGACCGTCACCTGTAATGGTTGCCCCCGCCATACCTGGCGTGCCCTGCAACATTCTTCCAAGCGGCTTAATCACTACTTCTTCTTGGCCAACTAACTGATCGACCACGAAGCCAACTTCGTTCATTCCAACTTGCACCACAACTACGTGCGCTTCAGTTGGTTTTTCATCGTAAGCTGCGTCTTTGATTAACCAGTTTTTCAAATGGAAAATTGGCAACGTCTTACCGCGAATCACCACCACTTGTTGACCGTCTACAATATTGGTCTTCTTCAGATTTAGGTGGAAGATCTCATTCACGCTAACCAATGGGAAAGCAAACGCCTGATCGTTTAGCATCACCATCAAGGTCGGCATGATGGCCAGTGTCAAAGGTACCTTGATACTGAAGCGTGAGCCTTGCCCTAACACAGACTTGATGTCTAAAGTACCGTTTAGTTGTGAGATTTTCGTCTTAACAACGTCCATCCCCACACCACGACCCGATACGTCGGTAATCTCAACTTTGGTCGAGAAGCCCGGTGCAAAAATCAAATTAAAGGCTTCATCGTCCGACAGGCGCTCGGCACTGTCCGCGTCCATCAGGCCTTTTTCAACGGCTTTTCTGCGCAACACATCTGCGTCCATACCCGCACCATCATCGTCGATAGACAGTAAGATATGATCGCCTTCTTGCTCTGCTGAAAGAATAACCTGACCGACACGAGGCTTACCTTTAGCCTCACGTACATCTGGAGCCTCCACACCATGGTCGACCGAGTTACGCACCAAGTGAACCAATGGGTCGGCAAGGGCTTCAACCAAGTTTTTATCAAGGTCCGTTTCTTCGCCACGAAGCTCTAAGTTCACTTCTTTTTTCAGGTTACGGGCCAAGTCACGTACCACACGTGGGAAGCGCCCAAAGACCTTCTTAATCGGCTGCATCCGTGTTTTCATCACGGCATTTTGCAAGTCACCGGTTACCACGTCTAAGTTGGAAACCGCCTTACTCATTGATTCATCATCGCTTTGTAGGCCTAGACGAACCAAGCGGTTACGTACCAGCACCAACTCACCGACCATGTTCATAATGTCATCGAGGCGCTTGGTATCAACTCGCACCGTAGTCTCTTGTACCACAGGCGCATGCTGAGATTTTTCTTTGTCGTGCTCAACGTGCTCTGCTTTAGGTTTTGGAGCCGGTGCAGCAGGTTTCTTCGGTGCGGCTTTGGCTTTCGGTTTTTCCGCTTTTTCCGCTTTTTTCTCAGGCTCTGGCTTGGCTGCAGCTGGCTCAGGCTTACTTTCCGCTTGGGCGGCTGGCTCGTCTTTGGTCACGTTTGGACCTTGGCCTTTACCATGTAAGCTGTCTAGCAGCTGCTCAAACTCGTCTTCGGTAATCAGATCCGATTCCGAGGAGGCCGCGTTCGACTCAGGCTCTTCTGAGGCACTTTCTTCGCCTGGCGCTGCGCTATCCGTCACACCAGGCGCTCCGCCACCATGTAGCTGGTCAAGCAAAGCTTCAAATTCATCTTCGGTAATATCATCTGAGTCAGACGCGGCGGGTTGTTCCGTCGCAGCACTGTCCGCGGATGCGTCCATACCGGGTGCACTGTTGCCATGCAATTGGTCTAACAGGGCATCAAACTCATCTTCGGTAATATCATCAGAATCCGGCTCACTGCTATCGGCCGCGGCCTCTGCTGGCGCGTCATCGGCAGAACCCAAAGCGCTCAGTAAAGACTCAAATTCATCATCAGAAATATCGTCATGTTCTGCTTCAGAAGTGACATCTTCAACCGCCTCTTCGACAGTCTCAGCCACATCTTCTTCGACATCTCCTTCATCCTCAGACTCATCTTCCATTTCATCTTCGGATGGCGGTTTAGCATAAAAGCTTAATGATTCAATAATTTGTGGATCTGCGGGCTCAGGCTCACCACCTGCGCGAACGGTTTCAAACATCTCGTTCACCGCATCCAGTGCCTGCAGCACAACATCCATCAACTCAGAGTCTACTTTACGTTGATGGTTACGCAGGATATCGAAGACGTTCTCTGCATAGTGACAGCAATCAACCAGTGCAGTCAGTTGGAGAAAGCCCGCACCACCTTTTACCGTGTGGAAACCACGGAAAATGGCATTCAATAACGCTGTATCTTCTGGATTTTGCTCCAGATCCACCAATTGCTCTGAGAGCTGTTCCAGGATTTCTCCAGCTTCTACCAAAAAATCCTGTAGAATTTCTTCATCGACCTCGAAACTCATCCGCAGCAGCTCCTTTTAAAAACCAAGACTCGAAAGTAGATCGTCAACTTCGTCCTGATTATTTAGTACTTCAGGGTTATCATTCTTATTAATCGCGGGCCCATGGCCTCGATCGTCGTCATTACTTTCCTTGTTCTCTGACTCGTGTTCGATACCAGAGATACTGTCAACTCGCCCCGCCACGGATACAAGGTGAACTAAACGTTCTTCTACATCACGTATCAATTCATTAACGCGTGTAATCACTTGTCCAGTGAGGTCTTGATAGCCTTGCTCCAACAAAATGGTGTTCAAATTGTTATGCAAGGTGGTCGCACTTTCATCAGTGTATTTTAGAAAGGCATCAATTCGCTTATAGAGGTCGCGAAACTCTTGTGGTGTTAAATCTCGCTGAATCAGGCGATTCCAATCTTTGTGTAGTTCTCGAGCTTGATTCTGCAACTCACTGGCGACGGGGACACTGCTGTCCACCATATCCATGGTTTTGTTGGCAGCAGAACTTGTCATCTCAATGACATAATTCAAGCGATCTGAAGCGTCTGTGATTCTTGAGCCTGCTTCGGCATCGGACACGCCGCTTTTCACCATCATATCTACTGAGTCGATCTGAAAGTCTCGAATGGCATCATGTAAGCTTCGAGTTAAACAACCCACTTCGTTATAAAAGCTATTATGGCGAGCCTCGCTTAATTCTTGGATAACCTTGATTGCGCCACTGAAGTCACCGACCTCAATTTTATTTAGCAAATCAACCGCGCCATCTTTAACGACCGACTCGAACTCTCCAAGTTTTGACTCGTGTTCACTAGACATTGACAGCCCCTATTTTGCGGAATCGATACGTTCGAAAATCTTTTCGATTTTTTCCTTCAAGGCCACAGCAGTAAAAGGCTTCACAACATAACCGTTTACCCCCGCTTGAGCAGCGGCGATGATTTGGTCACGTTTTGCTTCTGCAGTCACCATTAAAACAGGAATAGTTTTCAGTTTTTCGTCAGCACGAACAGCTCGAAGAAGCTCGATACCTGTCATACCAGGCATGTTCCAGTCCGTCACAAGAAAATCAATTGTGCCAGTTTGCAGAATAGGTAGCGCAGTCGTTCCATCATCCGCTTCGACTGTATTGGTAAATCCCAAATCCCTAAGTAGATTTTTGATGATACGTCTCATCGTTGAGAAATCATCAACAATCAGGATTTTCATATTTTTATCCAATGCAACCTCCACAACCCTTAGGTAAAGTCATTTCTATCATATTCATTAATCTTGCCAGCCTCCAAGCCTTGAGCGCAATCGCATCGCCGCTTGGCTATGTATTTGACTGACGCGTGATTCGCTGACGCCAAGTACGGCACCAATTTCTTTTAAGTTTAATTCGTCATTGTAGTACAGGGACAGCACCAGCTTTTCTCGCTCAGGTAGACGCTCGATCTCTTGCGCTAGCTGGACTTGAAAGCCCGCTTCAGCCACCAATTGGTCAGGCTGACTGCTTTCTCCCTCTACCTTGATATCCAGTTCGTGACTACCGCTCTCACTATCCAACATTTCTTCGTAGCTAAACAACTGAGTCGACATAGATGAATGCAGGATTTCATGATATTCGTCAATACTAATGCCCATATGTGCGGCAACTTCCAAGTCAGTGGCCTCGCGACCGCTGATGGACTCGACTTCCCTGATCGCACTACTAACAGCACGACTATTACGCCTTACGGAACGGGGAGCCCAATCACTCTTACGCACTTCATCCATCATCGCACCGCGAATACGAATGCCAGCGTAGGTTTCGAATGAGGCGCCTTTGCTAGATTCAAAGCGCTTGTAAGCCTCAATCAAGCCCATCATCCCTGCTTGTATTAAATCATCGATATCAACACTGCTCGGCAATCTAGCCAGCAAGTGGTAGGCGATTTTTTTAACTAAGAAGTCATACTTCAGTACAATCGCATCTATCGATAACGTCGCCTTCTTTGTGTACATGCTACATCCATCTTTGCGTTGTCATACGCCAAAACTCTAAAATTGTTATTCGGGAGGCATATTCGATACAAATGTACTATACCGTCGTTAGCATTGCTCTGCCAAATAACGAATTTTTACTAACTACCGTACTTGAGGACACCGTATAGCTGACCGAATTGTTCGGCCGTATATACGGCTCGACTGATCAAGTTATGTGCCCTAGCCGGTTCTATATCATCTGGAATTCTTTGCCCGTCCGCCACATACATAACCGGCAGGCCTTCTTCTATCACAACACTGATGGCCTCGCCTAAAGAAGCCGACTCGTCCAGCTTGCTTAACACACAACCATCCAACTGGATTTGTGAATAGACATCCACCACTGTTTTTAAAACTTGTCGTTGACTCGTGCAAGGTAAAACCAGCAGTTTCTTGAGGTAACCCCGAGCTCGCTTCATCATGGCCAGCTGGCGCTCAAGGTTGCGATCGCGCGGATTCATCCCAGCCGTATCCACTAATATCAAGGAATACTCCGAGTACTTATCCAACACTTCGTTTAAATCTGTGTATTCGTTTACCACTTCTACAGGCACATTTAAAATGCGACCGAAGGTTCTCAGCTGCTCATGGGCCGCGATACGATAAGTATCCGTGGTGATCAGGACAACACTGTTAGAGCCATATTTGAGGACGTACTGAGCCGCAATTTTACCAATCGTGGTGGTCTTACCGACTCCGGTCGGCCCCATAAAAGCGATGCAGCCACTAAACGCCTCTGAACTAGAACGAATCGGAATGCTATCAGCTAAATGTGACAAAGCTTTTTTCCAATCTTCTTCACGTCCAGTTAAAGACAAGTCAGCAACGATTTTTTCGATGACTCGATCAGACAGCCCCAATGTTTTGAGCTGTTGCTGTAAGCGCTGATCAAGTGTTTGACGCTTAGCCACGGCGGATTGAGCGACAGCCTGCTGCTTGTCTTCTTGGGTTTGCTCCAACAAGCGACGCACTTGCTCAAGTTCTTTCTCCATCGCACGCAGCTTTTCTTCATCAGGCGATGGACGCTCTTGCACGTGTGGTCTAATCGACAGATCTTCTTGAATAGCAGGCTCTGGCTCGACGTAGCGCTTCGGCGCAGGTGCTGGCGCTTCTTCAAACACCTCATAGGCCTCACCTTTGGCTTTTGGTGCAGACGCGCCGCTCATATTGCGCGCTTGTTCAATACGTTCTTGGTAGGAAGCGCTGGGCTTAGCGGCGCTAGGACTGTCTATCGGTGCACTGACAGCACTGGGCTCGGCTTTATTCTGCGGCCCATTTTTTGGGGTCATGGAGCCATCGTAATCAATGGCAATAAGAATCTCTACTTCACCAGTAGGAAGACGTTTATTGGACATAATGACAGCATCAGGCCCGACAGCGTCACGTATCTTACGTATCGCCTTTTGCATGTCGGGAGCTCGAAACCGCCTATACTGCATTGAATACCAGTCCTTTAAGTCTATTTATGCATACAAATCCATAGCTTACCCGAAAGGTTTTGATAAATATAGCTCGAAAATCAATGCTTTTCCTTATTTCACCCACCAATCACGGCCACCACAGTCACGCGCTTGTTATCCGGTACCTCTTGATAAGAAAGTACCGACATTCCAACCCCACCATAGCGCATAAAACGGGCTAGCATCGGGCGGATCGGAGCGGAGACAATTAAGATCGGCGCATTGCCCATCGCCTCTTGTTGTTCGGCATGTTCGCGGAAGGATTTCTGTAGCTGCTCAGCCATTTGCGGCTCAAGAATCAGGGCTTCTTCATTCTTAATACCGGACTGCTGACTCTGCTGCACGGTTTGCATTAGCATTTTCTCTAGCTGTGGATCCAGAGTCATGACAGGCACTTCCTCTACGCCTTCAGCCAAAGACTGCATAATCATACGTGCCAACGAAGTACGCACCGCAGCAGTCAAGATCATCGGATCTTGAGACTTCGGCTGAACCCCCATAATGGCTTCAGCAATGGTACGCATATCGCGCAATGGCACGTTTTCTTGCAGCAGGTTTTGCAAGACTTTGAGCAAGACGCTTAATGGTACGGTATTGGGCACCAACTCCTCGGCCAGTTTAGGGTTATGCTGTTTTAGCAAGCCCAGCAGTTGCTGCACTTCATCATGGCCAATCAGCTCGTAGGCATGTTTCTGCATCACTTGGTTAATATGGGTGGCAACGACCGTGCTGACATCCACCACGGTATAGCCATAGGTTTGCGCTTGGTCGCGCTTTTTCACGTCAATCCATACCGCATCCAAACCAAATGACGGGTCTTTGCCTGGGATACCATCGATTTTTCCGAACACCTGTCCAGGATCGATGGCCAACTCTTTATCAGGGTGCACCTCAGCCTCAGCAAGACTCACCCCCATCAGAGTGATACGGTAAGCATTGGGCATTAAATCCAAGTTATCGCGGATGTGCACACTCGGTACCAAGAACCCTAGCTCTTGAGAGAGTTTACGACGTACCCCTTTGATACGGGCCAGCAGCTCACCACCTTGGCTTTTATCCACTAATGGAATCAGACGATAGCCGACCTCTAAGCCAAGCATATCCACTGGCGCAACGTCTTCCCAACTTAGGTCCTTACTTTCCGCTGGCGGCTGTGCCGCACCCGAGCCTTCGCCCTTAGTGGCACCCTTAGCAGCGGATTTAATCGTGGCTTTTTGTTTCTTGCGGTACTCAATAAAATAAGCACCACCGGCGACAATGGCAGCCAATGATAGGAACGAGAAGTGCGGCATGCCAGGCACGATACCCATCACGGTCAAAATCGCTGCGGCAATGTACAAGGCCTTACTCGAGCCAAACATTTGACCATAGATCTGTTGGCCCATGTCGCCCGATTCATTAACTCGGGTTACCATAATCGCCGCTGCAGTCGACAGCATCAAGGATGGAATTTGCGCCACCAGACCATCACCAATGGTCAACAAAGAGTACACCTGAATCGCTTCCACAAACGTCAGGCCATGCTGCACGGTACCGATCAGCAAACCACCAACAATATTGATGCCTAGGATCATCATACCGGCAACTGCGTCACCCTTTACGAATTTCGAGGCACCGTCCATCGAGCCATAAAATTCCGCCTCAGCAGAGACTTCATCTCGGCGCTGTTTGGCCTGATCCGCATCGATCATACCAGCGTTCAAATCGGCATCGATGGCCATCTGTTTACCTGGCATGGCATCCAAGGTAAAACGTGCGCTCACCTCGGAAATACGTCCTGCACCTTTGGTCACTACCGCAAAGTTAATGATCATCAAGATGGCAAACACCACAAAACCGACCACATAATCGCCGCCGATGACGACTTCACCAAAGGCTTGGATCACCTTACCGGCAGCATCGCCCCCCTCATGACCATTCAGCAATACGACACGAGTCGAGGCCACATTCAGGGCCAAACGCATTAGGGTGGAGACCAGCAAAATGGTCGGAAAAACGGCAAAGTCCAGCGGACGCATAGAATAGACCGCCACCAGCAGCACAACGATGGCGAGGGCAATGTTAAAGGTAAATAGCACGTCCAAAAGAAAGGCTGGCAGCGGCAGGACCATCATGGCCAGCAACGCTAATAGAATAAAAGGCACCCCTAAGTTACCACTTAGAACACCTCTCATCTGTCCAGTTATGCGCTGACGATCAAACTCCACTTATACCTCGGTACATAAAAATCAAATATCCCCATTCCATTGAAACTCTTCCGGTACATCTAAGCTGGGCATTTGTTCTGGTGGCTTTTCACCACTTCTGGCCAGCTTCAGCTGGTAAACGTACGCCAGCAGCTGAGCAATCACCTTAAAAAGACCTTCAGGGATTTCATCGCCGATTTCGGTATGCTTGTACACCGCACGGGTCAAGGCGGGAGATTGTATCACAGGGATATCATAGTAATTGCCAATCTCTCGAATCTTCAAGGCAATAAAATCGTTGCCTTTGGCCAACAGCACTGGCGCTTTACCACTTTCCTGATCATATTGAAGGGCGACCGAATAGTGGGTCGGGTTGGTGATGATGACATCGGCTTTCGGTACATCAGACATCATACGACGCATGGCGGCTTGGCGTTGTAACTGGCGAATACGCCCTTTTACCTGTGGATCACCTTCCGACTGCTTATGTTCGTCCTTTACTTCCTGCTTGGTCATTTTCAGCTTGTCTTTGTGTTGCCAAGCTTGGAACGGCACATCAATGGCCGCAATAATGATCAAAGAGGACGACACCAGAATAAATGCCCAAATCAGTATTTCCAGGGTATGAGATAACGCCATACCAATGGTTTCAAAGGCGAGCCCTGTTAAAGTCGGCAGGTAATGCATCAGCACAAACGCTGCCACAGTTCCTACCAACAGGATTTTCAAAGTCGATTTCAGCAACTCTACCAAGGACTGCACCGAAAACATGCGTTTAAGGCCAGTAATGGGATTCATCTTGGACAATTTTGGCTGCACGGCTTGCATGGTGAAGTTAAAGCCACCTAAGGCCACACTGCCAATAATGCCCGCCGCAGCAACGATCAACATAAACACCGTCAAGGAATCCACTGCGGTCATGATAGAGACATAGAGATGGTGAATCATCATCGCCACATCAAACAGATCTTCTCGTGCGAGCGAGAAGTTAAAGGTGTAGAGACTCATTAAGTCGTCGACAATCAGCATCCCTACCATGTACATCGCCACCGCCGAAACCACTAATAACGCCGCACTGCTCAGGTCTCGTGACCGAGCCACATTACCTTTTTCACGGGCGTCTTGCAGTTTCTTGGCACTGGCGTCTTCGGTTTTTTCAGTACCGTCTTCGTTCTCAGCCATCGCTGCTGATCCCCCAAGTATCTTGCAACCAAGTCGTCAACTCTTGGAAGAATAACCGATAGATGTCCAAAAAGTCTTGCATCATGATCCAGAGAAAGAGCAGTGAGAACAGCATAATGACAGGGAAACCCATGGCAAAGATGTTCAATTGCGGCGACGCCTTAGCTACGATACCAAACGAAATATTCATGATCAGTGTCGCCACCGCAAGCGGTATCACTACCAACAAAGCTTTTTCAAACAACCAGCCACCTAACATCAAAATATCCCAATAGCGCTGACTGTCGAAACCACTGCCCACCGGCCAATAGTCAAAACTTTCCACCAAATACTCAATCATCACCAGATGACCATTAGTGCCTAAGAACGCCAACCCCGCCATGGTCATATAGTACTGACCAATCGTCGCCACCGTGATGCCGTTCGCAGGGTCATTGGACATGGCAAAACCTAAGCCGGCTTTCATCGCCGCCAACTGCCCAGCCAAAGCAAATATCTGAAACAGCACGGTGACCACAAACCCAAGCACAATGCCAATGATAAGCTGTTCAGCAATTAACAGAATAAAACCTGGAGAAATCGGGTCGTAAGCGGGAATTGTCACTACAGGGGTAACAATAATTGAGATAACAAAAGCAAAAATAAGACGAACTCGCACACTGACCAGCTGACTGCCGAACAGTGGCAATGCCATCAGAAAGGCCCCGATACGAAAAAATGGCAATAAGAAGCCCACTGTAAGCGCCATCAATTGATCAGGATTAAGCGCCAGCATTAGCCAATCAACATGGGAATATCAATGAATAGTTGATGAAAAAAGTCCGTCAGGCTCATTAATAACCAAGGGCCTAGGTGCATAATAGCGAAGATGGTCACCACAAAACGCGGTAAAAAGGTTAAAGTCTGTTCGTTGATTTGCGTCGCCGCTTGGAAGACACTCACCATCAAACCGACCACCAAACTCGGCACCATCACGGCCGACACCATGACCACGATTAAGTAAAAGCCCTGCCCATAAAGATCAAGTATAACCTGTGGATCCATACCTATATCCCGAAGCTCGCAGCCAAGGTGCCCATAATCATCGACCAGCCATCGACCATAACAAACAACATAATCTTAAACGGCAATGAGATAATCACTGGTGACAGCATCATCATACCCATGGCCATCAAGACACTGGCAACCACCATATCAACAATCAAAAACGGGATAAACAACATAAAACCGATTTGAAAAGCGGTTTTCAACTCACTGGTGACAAACGCCGGCATCAAAATGGTAAATGGCAAGGTATCCAGCGATTCAATCTCCCCTTCTTTGCCCGCCAGCTTCACATATAAGGCGACATCGTCTTCCCGCGTTTGCGCCAACATAAATTCACGCACTGGGACAGAGGCTGCTTCCACGGCCTGCAAGGAGGTCATCTCGTTATTCAAATAAGGCTGTAACGCGACTTCATTGATGGAATCTAAAGTCGGCGTCATAATAAACAGAGTCAGGAACAGCGCCATCCCCAGCATGATCTGATTCGATGGTGACTGCTGTAGACCAATCGCCTGACGCAAAATGGACAAGACAATAATGATGCGTGTAAAGGAGGTCATCATGATCAAGGCGGCAGGCAAAAGCGTCAGCGCCGTCATGATAAATAGAATTTGCAGGGTTACCGTGTATTCTTGACTGCCATCAGGGTTGGTCGTCACAGTCACCGCTGGCAGACCAGGCTCGGCCCAAGCCAAAAATGGTGCCATCGCCAACACAGCCAGCACCAGGTGTCGTATTAGGAAGAGGTTATTTTTCATTGGCCAACTGTTCATTCATCAATTCGGCAAACTGATTGGCGTTAGCCTCAAACTCATTTAAGCAGGTGATGCTTTGAGGCGTTGACCCTAACAGCAGCCGCTTGCCCTGCACCTCAACCAAAATCAGTTTTTCTTTGGTGCCGATCGACTGGGAGGCAATGATCTGAATTTCAGACTTCGACAGTTTATGCTGTAGCCCTTGTAAGCGTTTTAATCCCCAAATCACCAGCGGAATCAAAATCATTAGGAAAGCCAATGCTAAAAACAGCCGCCAAATGGACGATGCATCGGCCATTTTGATGCCCCCAGAATAGGGCTCTGCGAGCACAGAGAGCGGCAGGAAAAGCAAGCTAACAAAGGTGATTAAGCGGGCCATTAGAGTTACTTCAATCGTTTGATACGTTCACTTGGACTGACCACATCGGTCAGACGAATACCATACTTATCGTTGACCACGACCACTTCCCCATGCGCAATCAGGGTTCCATTGACCAATACGTCCAACGGTTCCCCTGCAAAACGATCCAACTCTACTACTGACCCCTGAGTCAGTTGCAATAGGTTACGGATGGCAATTTCGGTGTTTCCCAGTTCCATTGATAACGTCACTGGAATGTCCATGATCAGCTCCATATCAGAGCCTAATCCTGACACACTTGGGGCCGCACCGAGTTGGTCAAGCTGAACCGGCTTAACCTCCTGTTCCGACATGGCCGCCGCCCATTCGTCATCCAGATCGCCACTGTCACCGCCAGCGTCGCCGGCTTCAGACATTGCTGCCGCCCACTCGTCGGCTAAATCTGCGTCCATTCCTTCTGCATCAGGGTTTGTTTCTTCTGCCATACCTAAAACCTAACTTTTTGTAGTTTTACAACTTTCAATCATTTCGACGGCATAGTGCCCATTACTGACACCAAGCTTACCCTTAAAAGAGGGAACATTATTCGCTCGAACTGTGACCAGCTCAGGCATTTCAATCGGAATAATATCCCCAGCTTTGAACTTCATGACATCGCCAAGCTTTACTTTTTTATTGACGACATTGACCTGTAGCTTAACGTCTAACTCGCGCACGTCTTGCTCTAACGATTTGCCCCAACGCTCATCCTTCTCATCGACGTCACTCTGCACCCCTGCATCCAACAGCTCACGCACAGGCTCAATCATCGAATAAGGTAAAGTAATGTGCAACTCGCCACCACCGCCATCCAATTCAATGTGGAATGTCGACACCACCACCACTTCACTTGGACTCACGATATTGGCCATGGCCGGGTTCACTTCGGAGCTGATGTATTCAAGATCGACCTTTAATACTGGCGCCCAAGCTTCGGTCAAATCGACAAATACCTGCTCCAACATCAGCTGTACGATACGAATCTCTGTGGGCGTGAATTCACGCCCCTCAATTTTGGCGTGACGGCCGTCACCACCAAAGAAGTTATCGACTAGTTTAAAGACTAATTTTGCGTCGAGGATAAACAACGCGGTACTGCGCAGCGGTCGAAATTTAACCAAATTAAGACTGGTTGGCACGTACAAGGTATGCACGTATTCACCAAACTTCATAATCTGCAAACCACCCGATGACACATCGGCGGTGCGGCGCAGTAAGTTGAAAAGACTGATACGAGTATAACGAGCAAAACGCTCATTAATCATTTCCAGCGTGGGCATTCGCCCACGCACAATACGCTCTTGGCTGGTAATATCATAAGACGATATCCCGCCTGCGTCGGCATTATCATCCGCATCAGGCTTGTCATCGGCGCCATGTAATAACGCATCGATTTCGTCTTGAGATAATAAGTCTTGCGCAGCCATGTAACCGTCCTATTGCATCACAAAGTTTGTGAACAATACGTCTTCAATACCACCCAACCCCGTTTCTTGAGTCAGGATATTGTTAATCGTTTCCACGGCGGCGCTTTTCAGCTTCTGCTTGCCCTCAACCGTCTGTAGCTCATCAAATGACTGACTGGAGAACAATAATACTAAGCTGTTTCGAATCAATGGCATGTGCAACTTCACTGCATCCACTTGGCCTTGATCTCGTGATTTCAGGGTCATATTTAGTTGCAGGTAACGTTGCTTACCTGACACTAAGAAATCGACCACAAACGGCTGGTCTAAATCCAAATAAATGGCTGGCCCCTCGGTTTGCACCATCTCGGTTGCCGCCGCTCCCTCGCCTTCTGCCGTAGTTTCTGAATCATCACCACTCAACAGAAAGAAATAGGCTGCCGCACCGCCGCCACCTAATACCAATAACGCCATCAGAATAATGATGATCAGCTTCTTTTTGCCGCCTTTTTTTCCATCATCAGCGCCAACATCTAATTCATCTGCCATATACAACCCTTGTTCATGCAAATTAGCGAGTTACATTTTAGAAATGCTAAAGACCACTATTCTACAAAGATTATAGTGAATCACCATGGTTTTCTATGCGTAATAGTCAATCCCTTGCTCCTCAGGTAAGACATAGCCCACATTTTCCAGCTCATCGCCGTCCAGTAGCTCATCCCCAGAACCCACTCCAGTGCCGCGACCATCCGCCCCATTATCTTCAGCAGATTGACCTGAACTAAAAGCCTGATCATTGCCCTGCGACACTTCCACATCCACGGAATCCAACTCAACTCCTTGCTGCTGTAGCATCTCGCGCAAACGTTGCATTTGCCCTTCTAGCGCATCTCTCGCCTGGGCTGAACTGGCCACAAAGCTGACATGGGCATTGGACTCATGATCGACACTGATTTTCACCGTCAAGCTGCCAAGCTCGGGGGGATCCAAGTGTATATGTGCGGTTTTAAGTCCTTCCTTAGAAGCCCATGACACCTTGGTCGCCATTTCTGCCGCAAAGGTCGCTGAATTAGGTAATGACTGCATCGTCAACTGGGCTGCAGCCCCCTCTGGTCGGGCTGCTGCAGCCGCCGTAGGGACAGCACTAAAAGCTGACGGCGTTTGTGCCTGTGCCGCATTAGGAGAGGATTGCAACTGACTCCCTAAATTCGCCATCAACTGATCAAGGGTCTTTTTTCCCCCCAGCATATCACTGATGTCTTTAGGCAATTCTATTTTGTCACTGTCTAACACAAGCTCGCCATCGACCAGATTACTTAGCACCTCAGTTTCCGACAACTCAACATTGCCTTGAGCGGCAAGACTTAACGGCGAGCCAGTCCCTGCTTGCTCAGTTTTTTTCGACATCTGCTCCATCACCCAACGCAGATTATCATGAGCTTTATTATCAAGGTCAGCGCCACCTTCTTCAGTGGTAACCGTTTGCGCTACCTGATTTAGCGCTTGGCTTTCAAGTGTTGCTCCCGCCACGACAGGATTGGCTTCGTTACTCTTTGCCGTACTCGCACCAACTCCAGGCACTCCCCCTTCAGGGGTTAGTTGGCTCGCATGAGCAGTCCCACTTGTCTCTGGCGGGGTTCGGCTCCCCTGAACATTCGCCCCATTAACAGAAACCGTAACACTTTCAATCTCTTCTGAAGCCTTTACTGCCTCGGCCTGCGGATCTTGCGCGGCCAGTGTGTGCCCTTGCTCTACCTCACCATCAACAGGTGGATTAAGTACTGCCTCTTCTGCTTTTACCGTCTCATCACTAAGAGGCTCATCAGAACCATTCAATGTTAGCTGCTCAGGCATAGAGGGAGTGGTCGCCGACGGTTCACTGTCAGCCGTCGCCGCCACGCCCTGTACATCAGATTCAGTCTCTACTGGCTGTTTTCCGCTCTTAGCAACGAGCGCAGAGGACGGTAGCTCTTCCTCAGCGGACAATGGCGCCTGCTCAGACACTGACTCCTGCTCAGACACCAATTCCTGCTCACCCTTTTCTGCTTCAGGCGAAGGCGGAGTAGCAGCCTGATCCACTGCAAGGTTTTGCCCATCCGCTTGCAGCTCTTTGCCGTCTTCTAACGCTTTAGAGCTCTTTTCATCTGTCGACGAAGACCGCTTAGCAGAGATCTCAGTATTCTCTTCATGCTTTTGTGCTTTGGAATCTGTATCCGATGCTGTCGGCTCATCCGTGTCACGCGCCTGCGTATGGCTAGCGTCAGGCTCTCTAGGAGTCTCTTTAATGGAGTCTCCCTTCACCGCATGATCATCCTGATTTATATCTTTAGACGATTGATTAGAATGGTTTTTTTCTGATGCCTTCGGTTTGTTTTGAGCCGCCTGATTGGCAATTTCAAACGCCGAGCCAAAGCTTTGCTGCGTTCCCGTTGCGGCAGAAGCCGCAGGTGCTTTCGTAGCTTTGGGAGCAGAAGATGATACGGATAAAGTTGGGCTATTAATCATGGGAGACCTCCACTATTCACAAAGGGATTGCAAATAGAGGGCCAAGTTTACCAATGATATTGAACAGAGATACAAGAGCCATTATCGCTGACGCTAACCTGCTGACACAGCTGATTGATCAAGCTTAAGCCGCGATTGAAGGGCATATCATGATCAAAGTTTGCCAAATCCAGCTGGCTTGTATCATAACCATCACCACTGTCCGCCATGGTCAGAGACAAGCACCCTTGGTGGCTATCCGAGCTGACCTTAATGTCAATCGTGATCCACCCGTCACTGAGCTGCGCTAACTTGGCCTCACGGGAGCTATAGTACTGCGCAAACCCTTCCACGGTGCGCTTTAAATTTGAATCCAGTTTTAGAATGCCGTGCTCTAAGGCATTGGAATACATCTCAGAGAGGATCATAAAGACTTCGCCAGAACGCTTACTCAGTTCAGGCACTGTGGTAAGGATTTGCAACAAATACGGTAATGGGTCAGTGCTTTTTAGGGTCTCGGCGTTTAACTCATAACGAAAGGCAAAATCCGCAGGAACATTGCCCCCCTTCGCGACATCTGTCGCTTTCGCTTGAGGACTATGATCTAAAGCCTGAGCTAAGTCGATGCCCAGCACCGATATGTCATCATGAGGGTTCTCTAAAATGCCTTCTTTCTGCAGCATATTCTCAAGCCATACAAACGGGTTGACAGACACACTGCCCGCATAAAGAGGGTCTAACGCCGTGTTATAATGAATCTTATTGTCTCTTGTGCGAGCTTCGTACACGCCATCGGTAAAGGCGAGTAGAAAGTCCCCCGATTCGTAGGAAAACATTTCTATATTGGCGTCAAACTCATACTCATTGAGAATCCCCAATGGCAAAGAGTCTGAGGCGATCATACGCGGCACTTTTTCATCGGCAGCAAAGTACAGCAAATCCGGCAGCCCCGCATTCCATACTGCAACAGTACGGTTATGAGCATTGATATCAACGAATGCGGCGGCGCAAAACATATTAGGTGGCAGGATATTGTGTAAGCGCTTATTGATCTCAGGCAAGATCTGGCGCATGACAAATCCCTTCTCAGTCCAATCAAAGAAAATATCCGCTAACGGCAAGGCGCCAATGGCCGCCGATAATCCGTGCCCGGTAAAGTCCCCTAATAACAAATGAATGCCGCCATTAGGCTTGTAGGCCGCCAGAATCACATCGCCGTTAAAAATATGGCTACCGTGATGCAAGGTGCTTAGAGCAGGATCGGATAGGCAATTGGAATGGGTGATCCGCTCATAGACCAGTTTGGCAACTTCTTGATCATGCACCATCTGCTGGTTTAGCACAGACAGCTCATCGCGCTGTTCAGACAGGGTATTTTGTAACACTAACAAGCGGGCGATGGCATTGAGCTTGGCGGAAACCAACGTCGGGCTGTACGGTTTGGAAATAAAATCCGTTGCGCCCACGTCTAAGCATTTTTGTAATACAGCCGGGTCAGATACCCCCGACAAAAACACAATCGGAATCAGTTTTTCGTTGGCGATTTGCTGAATTTCAAGGGCCGCCTCCCAACCATCTTTGCGCGGCATTTTGATATCTAGACACACCAGTTGAATCGTGTCTGGATCAAATTTTTCGACTGCGTCTTGGCCATCCACGGCCGTCTCAACCACATGACCTAGCTGATCAAGCATGGTTTCTAAGAGCATGCGATCAGATGGATTATCATCGGCGACTAAGATTTTGAGATTCTGTTCCTTCATCTCGCTCCGCATCCTTATTGGCTTAATACAAATAAGCGCTCAAAACGTGCCATTTTTAAGGCGTTGCTGACGAAATCAGAAGCGCCTTTAATCACCACCTTGCTGCCATCACCGCCAGCATAATCTCTTAGCAACAACAGCATCCCTAAAGCAGAGCTGTCAATGTAGCTCACCTCATGCAGATCAATAATATAGCCAGAACCTTTTGGGTATCGCCCAAAACATTCACGAAAATCTTGCTGGCAGGAATAATCAAAACGCCCTTTTACAAGCAAGGTCGCCGTTGCTGCTGCTTCATCAAACTGACTAATGATCATAGATCATGCCTCACAATGCTCGAATAACACGTCACAGATGTAAGCTATTGATGAGAGGTCATGTGCTCCAGCTGCGCCAACTCAGACAGGTTGTCTAGCTGAGTTTGCACATCGTTCAAACGCCGCATTAACTCCGACTCAGAGCTTTTCACATGCTCTAATCGCAGCTCTCCAGGGATTGGCTTGGACTCAAGAATATCGCTCAACACGGTATCGATATCATGCGTCAAATCAATCACGCTATGCTCTATAACACTGGCTCGGGTCGGTTCCGTATGAACAATGGTCAGAAGGTTTAATATCGCAGATTTGGTATCTAACAGACCTTCATTAACAGTAGCGACCCAAGTGGCTTGTGCCGCTTGCCATTCAACTAACTGTTGTAAGTAGGCCTCGTACAACTCGAAGCGATATTCGATTTGCTCTCTTACTCGCAAGAACTCTTGCTTGCTAACATCTACTTCTGAGAGGATCAGGTGATTGTGTTCAAGGTAAACTTCTGATGCCAACTCATTGCTGTTGAGTTTAGCAAGCAGGTACTCCAACAACTGTTGCAGTTTAGTAATCTTGGGATATTGTTTGTCACCATTGTTTACTAATTCATTGCTTTGCTGCAGAAATTCGAACACTTTTTGACGAGTGCTTTCTAATTTTTGAGAAAAGCTATAGTAAGGCGACGCATCATCCAAAATTCGAATCGGAGCATCCCAAACATCACTCGCCATCAAACTGAGTGTCGCTTCTAAGACTCGCAACTCAGCATGGGAATCAATCGCCGCCAACTCCACCAAATAGCCTGAAATAGGTTCATGCCCGATCTTTGAGACACGCACTTCATAAAGGCGATTGGCGATTCGAAGTGGGCCGGAAAAGGATTCTGATAAAAGACTCTCTGCCACCACTTCCCCTTCTAATGAGGTCAAATGCGCATCGACGCCAAGCACTTCTGATAGAGCCGTTGGCTCTAGCACCCACAACTCCGATAAGCCCTCGCTAACATTGAGGATTTCATGGGACTGATTGACCACTAACTTAAGTGACAATGATGCGGATAAGGCTGAGCGATACAGCTGAGAAAAACCGCTGTGATGCTGAAGGTCTCCAGATATGGCGTTCAAAACACTGTTCAAGTAACGGGCAAAATCACCAAATTCATCATTACGGTGAAGCGGTGGTGACAGATGCCCTCCTTGTTGGGCTCGCGCGACTTGGGCGTGAAAAAAGTTCAGCGCCACTTGGCGATCCTGCAATACTCGGCGCCAGCCCCAAATTACATACCCCAGTAATACCAACCACCCCATCAGCACAGCTATCAACTGTGGCTGTTCATGTAGCGGCAATTGTCCCAAACGCGCACTGCGCTCCGTAGCCACCTGTTTTATTTGCCCTAGGCGACTCTGCGCCAGACGCACCTGCTCTGGCACCGTAAATTGCGATATGGTCACAGGGGCACTAGGCAAGTCGATCTCAGGGGCAATCTGCTCACGTAAACGTTGTACTAGAATGCGTTCTTGTTGCAACAATTCAGCAATGGCTGAGCGCCCTTCATCAGCAGGCAGCATACGCCATCTCTGTACAAGTTCTAGGCTTGCATAAGCGATATCGTGCAGTTCCGCAGAGGACTTAAGCGATGTCTCAACACGCTGATTAAAGGTGTAGTAGCTCGCCCCTAATAAGCCTAAAAACAGCAAGGTGAACAGCAAGCCATACTGAATAATCCAGTCACTAAAGCGAGTTCGACGCTGATCAAAGGCTGCATGAGCTGAATTATTCACATCCATCGTATTTAAAAATCTCTAACAACTGTTTATGAAACAAGTAGGTATGGCGCTGATCAAGCAACAACCACCCCCGATCCTGAAAGCTTATGTTGATACGCTCATTTTGCCAAGTTAGCACAACCGTGTCCCCATCCACTAATTTGTGTAACGCCTGTTTATCAAGGCTGTAACGTCCACGAAAGGCAAACTGGCTACCTCTCACCGCCACCATCATCACCATATCGTCCCTATGACAAGCATCGGCCTGCGGCTCAATCAATGGCATCACCTGCCCAGCATGGTAGATCAAACCTGGCATAACCCACTCCAAGGACCCGTAGGGCTGTAAACCAACCACCATGTCCGCAAACAGCTCAATACCGTGCTCATCGGTCAATTGAAAATACACTGGAGTATGGTTTTTAGGTCGGGCGATGGTCACGGATTCAGCACGCCATTGGCGCTTGGCAAGCACCTCTTGTTCGTTGGCAAAGATCGGCTCTTGCTGAAATTCGTCTCGCACTCGCCAGATATTTCGCGTACCACAAGGCAAGCAGGTACTGCGTAGCACCACGCCATAATCCCGCGTCACCGCTGTCGGTTGCAAGCATACATGCCCCTCAAGGGTGCGCACTTGAACCAATGGCGACTGCGTTGACGTGAGCACTTGCTCATGCCAGCCGCCATCATACTGCCAGACACGCTGCACATCCGTGTCGCTCGGCTGCAATAACTGTGCACGAAACGCTGGCACGACAAAGCTTTGCTTAGCAAAAGACAATACATACACAGGTATCACAGACTCAGATAATGCCAATACTTGTTGTGCCCGATCGGCTTCGTCCAACAAGTACACACGTCCACCATAGAGGTCAAACTGGCAACTATTGGGGGGGTGATGCTGGGCGGGGATCACCCAGATATTCGAGGTAAAAGTGCCCTCATACAGTTGATCGAGAGCAACAGAGAATTGTTCCCGCACCTGAGTCTGTAACGACTTATAAAACTGTAAGAATGAGGCCGAGCGGCGCCATACTTCCCGCTCTGCTGCCATGGTATGCAACCAATCCACCCAATAATTCTCACTGTCGGGGGACAAACTCAATGGCTGATTAGATTCTAGCGCACTCTGCCAACGCCAATCAGGTAAACGAGCGGCTAGCTCAGCCAAGCATAAGCCGGTCTCCAATACCACACTCATGGCCACCACATCACTCTGCTGATGCGCCCCCTGTACCCTATTGCGGGCATGATCAATCGCCCAATAGCCTAGGTCTGACAAGCTTGCAAAGCCTGCAAACCCTTTTGTCACAGGTCCCGAATACTCACCCGTATAACGCTTTACTTCATCCTTATTAAGGTCAGCACACGCCCCCACAAAACGCTTTTGCAGAGCTTGTAATCCTTCATAATCGACTGTTTCAACAAAGCTCTGCTGCGCCACCCAAACGGAACGCAAGGTAGTGACCCAAGCGAATAGATCAGAGCGTTGCGGTTCATTGAGAAAACCACCCGCTTCGATGACACGCTCAAGCGCACTGATGACCTCGGCTAAGGCCTGTTGTAACGGCTCATCGGCAGTCAGGCAGGCCTGCAGTTCATAACAAAGAGACTGAATCGTAAGATGGGATTTAAGAGGATAGAGATGAGACTGCAGTAGCGCGGTTTCGAGATCAAAGACAACCGACACGACCGACTGAGAAGAGGCTACTTGAACCTCAGGCATTAGGAACGCATCCGTTGAAAGAAAGCACGGTTGGAGAATTCATCGATTTGTTTTTGCTCCTGCTTATCGGCGAAAGCCACTTCCTCATGAATGCTTTTCTCTTTTAGCCAGTCCATACCTTTGGTTTTGGCGCGGGCGTCCTGCCAACGCTTCAAGGCCATATTCACTTGCTGCTCAGAGCGCTTCACCTGCTGCTCCTGTTGTTTAATCGCTTGCTGCAAGCGTGTGACGAAATGCTGGTAATTGGTGGTTAAATACGGTGACAAGCCCAATAAGTTGCGCTGTTCATCGTATTGCGCCGCATAGTCGATCAGCTCCTGTAA
Organism: Marinomonas aquimarina; assembly: GCF_900089755.1. GTDB lineage: Bacteria > Pseudomonadota > Gammaproteobacteria > Pseudomonadales > Marinomonadaceae > Marinomonas > Marinomonas aquimarina. The sequence goes on from NZ_FLOC01000001.1 coordinate 132,498, forward strand.
CTTCTGCTGATCATGTTGCAGACGAGCTTGATCTTTGGCGAGCGCTTTTGCGACTTCCTCTTCCTTGCGTTGAGAAAGATCAACTAACACCTGCATACGCTGCGACTTTTTCATAATTCTCCCTCATAACTAGCTTGATATTAGCGGTTCAAGGAAAAGGCGTCTACTTTGCAGGAACTGAGGTCATTGCCGTGACCAAGGCTTCCAGACTCTTGTCGATGTTAAAACTATCGTTCAGAGGCTGACGCAGGAAATCATTGATGGCAGGCATTAACGTAATCGCCTGATCCAGTTCTGGATCTGAGCCTTTGGTATAAGCGCCGACCGCGATCAAATCACGGTTCTGCTGGTAACGCGAGTACAGCTGTTTCACACGCATAGCGCCTTGCATATGCGCATCAGACACAATGTGTGGCATGGCTCGGGAAATGGACGCCTCGATATCGATGGCCGGATAGTGTCCTTCTTCCGCTAAACGACGTGAGAGTACAATGTGGCCATCTAGAATGGCCCGCGAGGCATCGGCAATTGGGTCTTGCTGGTCGTCACCCTCGGTTAACACCGTATAAAACGCCGTCACCGAGCCCCCCCCTTCCTTGCCATTTCCAGCACGCTCTACTAACCAAGGTAGCTTAGAAAACACCGAAGGTGGATAGCCTTTGGTCGCCGGGGGCTCCCCGACCGACAGGGCTATTTCACGCTGCGCTTGGGCATAACGTGTTAAAGAGTCCATCAGCAATAGGACGTTTTTACCTTGATCCCGGTAATACTCTGCAATGCGCGATGTCAGCACCGCCGCACGCAAGCGCATCAACGCCGAATCGTCCGCTGGAGAGGCCACGACCACCGAACGTGCTAAGCCTTCTTCGCCGAGAATTTGCTCGATAAACTCTTTTACCTCACGGCCACGCTCGCCGATCAAGCCAACGATGGTAATGTCCGCTTCGGTAAAGCGCGTCATCATCCCAAGCAACATACTCTTACCCACACCACTGCCGGCAAACAGACCCAAACGCTGCCCCTTACCAACGGTCATTAAGGCATTAATCGCCTTGATGCCCACATCAAGCGTGTCACTGATAGGTTTACGTTGCAGCGGGTTAATAATATCCCCTTGCAAGCTAATACTTTCTTCCGCCTGTATCGGCCCTTTGCCATCCAATGGCCGCCCTAAGCCGTTCACCACTCGTCCCAGAAGCCCAGGCCCCACAGGCATTTGACTGTCTTCTCGCAACGGCCGAACACGTGCACCAGGCGAAATACCATCGATGGCTTCGGTCGGCATTAGATAGGTTAAATCCCCAGTAAAGCCCACTACCTCGGACTCCACCCAACGATTTTTCCCCACTTGTACGGCGCAGCGATCGCCTAAGGCCGCCGCACAGCCCACGGCTTCCATGGTGAGGCCCACCATGCGCGTGACCTTACCCTCAATATCAATCGAGTAATGCGGTAAATCTTGGTCTGCTAAACGGTTAAGGCGATCTAAGAGAGTTGGCATGGAAACAGTTTACTGTGGCTTATCCAGCGACTTTAAAACGTCATTTAAACGAGATTCTACCGTGCCGTCCACATAAAAGTCGTGGGCATCTAGGATAAAGCCCCCTTCAAGGAGGCTTGGATCGGGTTTGATTTTGATGGTCAGGCGTTGCTCCGCCGCCAGTGCCTCGATGGCCTCAATGGTCTTTGGGTGCACCATCAATACGGCCCGGCCCTCGCTGTCACCTAATGAGTTGAGTATCTTCTCTAACTCGTTATGGATTAGATCGCTGGCCTCTTCGCTGAGCTCACGACGCACCACATGTTCTACCATGCGTTTGGTGGCCATTTGCAGTAAGCTTTCGAGACGTTCACGAGTGCTTTCGAGGGGACGTTCGAACTCTTTTAGCGTTGCATTGAGAAGGTTTTCCAGCTCACCTAGATGGGCTTGAGCCAGCTCGATGCCTTGGGTATGGGCTTCGTTTTTCCCCGCTTCATGGCCTTGTTCCAGCCCCTGTTGCTGTCCTTCTTCTTGGCCTTGGGCAAAGCCTTCGTCATAACCAGCCTTTTGGCCTTCTTGATGACCTTGGGCGAAACCTTCTTCATAGGCGGCTAAACGAATTTCTTCCAGCTGTTGCGCTGTCAGCGGCTCATAAACGACGGAGTCTTCATCAATCTCATCGGTCACTTCAACCGCTTCGTTGTCTTTGATCGCTAATGCATGGGACGGCTTCTTGGCATTGCTACTTTGTCCTTCTAGGTTGGGCAGTTCCCAACGTTCGTAGGCGGTCAGCTTTTTTTCATTGTCAGACATTTACTAAACCATCTGCTCGCCACCGCCACCTAGGACGATTTCACCGTTATCCGCCAAACGACGTGCAATCGCAAGGATCTCTTTTTGCGCCACTTCCACTTCACTGACTCGCACTGGTCCCTTAGCTTCCAAATCGTCTTTAAGCATATCGGCAGCACGGGAAGACATGTTTTTGTAAACCTTTTCTTGCATGTCTGGATCGGCACCTTTAAGCGCCAGAATCAGCGTTTCTGACTCCACTTCACGCAAAATCGCCTGAATGCCACGATCGTCCACGTCCAGTAAGTTGTCGAAGACAAACATCAAGTCTTGGATGCTGCCAGCCAAATCTTCATCCACATCACGAATCGACTCCATCAACTCCGCTTCGACCGAGCTGTCGATAAAGTTCATAATATTTGCCGCAGTACGGACACCACCAATAGTGGTCGACTTAGTCGAGTTATTACCTGAGAATTGACGTTCGAGAATGTTGTTCAGTTCCTGCAGTGCCGCTGGTTGTACCGTTTCCAACGCGGCCACACGCAAGACGATATCCAAGCGCACACGTTCATCAAAGTTGGACAAGATATCGGCCGCTTGGTCAGGGTCCAAGTAGGAAATAACGATGGCTTGAATCTGCGGGTGCTCATAGCGAATCACATCCGCCACAGCACGGGGCTCCATCCACTTCAGAGTATCCAAGCCCGTGGTGTTACCGCCCAACAGAATACGGTCGATTAAGCTGCCCGCTTTTTCTTCTCCGAGCGCTTCTTTTAACATGTTACGGATATAACCATCGGCCCCTAGGCCAAGGCCTGTTTGGTCACCGACCAAGATCAGGAATTCATCCAGTACTTTTTCCACCTGATGGCGCTGCACATTGGCCAACTGTGCCATCGCTTGACCGATACGCTGAACTTCTTTCGGCCCCATGTGCTTAAGAATTTGAGCCGCGTCTGACTCCCCCAGCGACATCAACAAGACCGCCGCTTTTTGGATGGAGCTTATATCTCCAGCAACTGCTTCACTCATATTAGCCTTCCATCACCCATTGCTTCACCACTTGCGCAACACGCTCCGGTTCTTCTGCAATCAGCCCACGAATCGCATTCAGCTGGCGCTCAATCTTTTCAGGCGAACCAGGCACCATTACGTCTTCGGCACTGACCAAAGAAACCTGATCATCGGAAATTTCATCGGTTTCATCAGCAAAAATAGCTGCTTCCGTATCTTCTGCCACCGCAATTTTGTTCTGTTCGCCCAAGGTTTTCAGAATCGGGCGCACCACCATCATTAACAATATCAGAATAAACATGCCCACTAACACAGGCTGTAATAGGTCAAGGAACCAGCCTTGCTTGTAGAATGGAATGGCTTCCGGTTCTTCCGGCGGTTCTGGCATCGCAAAAGGTGAATTAATGACACTGACGCTGTCACCACGAGAAGGGTCATAACCAACCGCATCGCGCACTAATAATGTCAGTCGGCTGAGCTCTTCATCGCTCCAAGGGGTTCGCACTATGTTGGCTGATTCGGGATCAAGCGACGCAATGTCATCCACAACCACCGCCACCGACAAGCGGCGCACCGTGCCCTGCTGGCGTTTGGTGTAACTGATGCTGCGATCCAACTCAAAATTTCGGGTGGTTTCTTCTCGCGATTGACCATTCGCGCCATTTGCGCCGCCACCAATGGCGGCTCCGTTTTCATCCGCTGCTTCAGGGATGGTCACGGCGCCTGGGGGCTGGTTGGTCAAAGACCCTGGCACGCCATTGTTGGCGCCGCTGGCAGAGCGGCGCTCACGTAAGGTTTGCTCACTGCGCAGGGCAAGCAAATCCGGATTGTATTGTTCGTCGGTTTGCTCCACGGCGGTAAAATCGATATCCGCCGACACTTCTGCCTTAAAACGGCCTCCCCCCACCACCGGTGAGAGGATATTGTTGACCCGCTGCAACATCACATCTTCGACACGACGGGTATATTCAAACTGCTTGCCAGCAATGGACAACTCGGAGTTACTGTCCTTTTCCGTCAGTAAGGTACCACGCTGATCGACCACGGTGACATCTTTATCGCTGAGCTGAGAAATACTCGAAGCCACCAAATTAACAATCGCATCCACTTGGCTACGATCTAGGCGACGTCCAGGGTAGAGTTCCAAAAACACCGAGGCACTGGGCTTACGGTTATCTCGAACAAAGACAGATTCTTTCGGAATGGCCAAATGCACACGCGCCGATTTGACGCTCTGCAAACTGGTGATGGTACGGCTTAATTCGCCCTCTAAACCACGACGATAACGCGTGGTTTCGACAAATTGGGAGGTGCCTAAGGATTGGTCTTGATCCATGATCTCAAGACCGACAATATTATCTGAAACAATGCCGGAACCGGCCAATTTAAGTCGCGCCTGGTGATAATGATCCGCCTCAACCAGTAAGGAACCGGTATTTTCATCCAGCTTAAAAGGAATATTATTGACGTTGAGTATTTCAACAATTTGATCGGCGTTGTAGTCCGTAATACTGCTTAACACCGGTTTGTAGTCAGGCCCAGAGGTCCAGAGAACTGCGGCCAAAGCGATGGCTATAGACGCAGCAAGACCGACCATCAACGCAAGCTGACGAATCACTGTCAGTTTGTTGAAGCCAGTCAATAACTCTAGATAGAGTTTTTGCTCTGATCGTTCTGCTGGGACATTATCCATTCAGTACTGCCGCGTCCAACCCAAACTAAATGGGCATATTCATTATTTTCTCGTAGGCATCTACCAGCTTGTTGCGCACTTGCGTCATCGCTTCGAAGGATACACTCGATTTTTCCAAGCCAATCATGACTTGTGGTAGGTCTACACCTTCGTCACCACGCTCATATGCCTGCGCCAATGAAGACGCCTCTTTTTGCAATGAGTTTACATTATCGACAGCAGTCTTCAGCATGTCTGTAAAGTCAGGACGCTCTACCTGTTGGGTTGCCTGCGGGCCTAGCTCCTGAATGCCGGATGAGGCATTCGCACTTGGCGTTTGGATCTGACTCCGCAAGTCACGCATCTGAGAAAGCACCTGATTAATGTCAGGTCTATCGGTCACCATCTTACTTGCACCCAAAAAAACATTAGTTCGTAGTAGCTTAGCACACTGTTATTAAAAACTAGACTTTAAAATCAATCAACTTCTATGCCACATTCTCGCATCTTGGCAATTTTATAGCGTAACGTGCGTGGGCTGATGCCCAGTTTATCTGCCACTTCTTTGCGTTTGCCTTTGGCATCAATCAAGGCCTGAGCAATGATGCGAAATTCATGCTGCTGCACACCACGACCTAAAATCGAAGCGGCTTCTTCAGCATCTTCATTGTCTGGCTGTTGCACTTTCGGAGCAGTCACCATGTCAAACACGATGTGGTCTTCCGCGACACGCCCTTGATCACTCAGGATCAGTGCACGCTGAATCACGTTTTCTAATTCCCGTACGTTGCCAGGCCAACCGTGCGCTTCAAGTTTACTCAAGGCCGCAGGTGTTAGCGAAGCGTGATCAATGCGCATCTTTTGTGCATGCTTTAACAATAAAGCTTCTGCCAGCGGTTGTATATCGCCTTTACGCTCACGAATAGGTGTCCAGCGTAATGGAAAAACATTTAAACGATAGTATAAGTCTTCACGGAAGCCACCTTCGCGCACATATTCCGCCAAATCACGGTTCGTGGTGGCAATAATACGTACATCCAATTTAATGGCTTTTTTACCACCCAGACGCTCGACCTCTTGCTCTTGCAAGACTCGCAACAGCTTAGCCTGTAAGCCGACGTCCATCTCCGTGACCTCATCTAACAACAAGGTGCCGCCGTTGGCCTGCTCAAATTTACCCGCCTGCGAGGATACTGCCCCTGTGTAAGCCCCTTTTTCGTAACCAAATAAGATCGCTTCGAGCATATTTTCTGGAATAGCCGCACAGTTTATCGCCACAAACGGCTGCTGGCTGCGCTCCGAAACAGAGTGAATGTACTGGGCTAAGACTTCTTTACCGGTACCACTTTCACCACAAATCAGCACCGTTGAATCCGTCACGGCCACACGCTTCGCTAATTCTAATAGCGCGACACTGCTAGGGTCTTTGGCAATCGGCGTATGACTCTTCACTTGCGCCACACGAGAAGTGTGTTTGGCGATCACTTCCAAAAGCTCTTCTTCTTTAAAAGGCTTTAATAGGTAATCCACCGCCCCGCTGCGCATGGCTTCCACGGCATGAGCGATGTCGCCATAGGCGGTCATCAGCATCATCGGCAATTCCGGAAAGTGCTCCACCACATGCTGCAATAAGCCATAACCATCCATGCCAGGTAGGTTGACGTCCGACACCACCATATCAAACTTCTGGCGTTTCAAAGCCAAAATAGCATCTTCTGAGCTCTCCACCATAAAACACTTATAGCCCGCCAACAGCAGCGTATCTTCCAACGCTTCCGCTAGACCTCGGTCGTCTTCTACGACTAATAAACTCACTTCAGACATTTTAACTCCCTAAAATTGGCAATGTGATGGTCGCCTTAGTACCAACCCCTGGCTGGCTTTCAATATTAAAAGTGCCATGGTGGGCACGAATAATGGCTTTCACGACCATCAACCCAAGTCCTGTGCCGTGCTGTTTGGTGGTCACAAACCCTTCTTGAACCTTGCTTAGCTGCTCTTCGTTCATGCCACGCCCTTGGTCTTGCACCACGATCGTGAGCTGCTGCGCATCGCCCCTCAGGTCTAAATAAATGCTGGCACCGCGTTCAGACGCCTCAATGGCATTATTAACCAAATTTAAAATCGCCCCAATCAACACATCGGCATGACACTGCAGTAACCCGCTTGGCAACTCGGCAATATTTTCCTCAAGTATGGCATTGTGTAGTTCAACCTGCTCTTGCACGCGCTCCATCAGTTTGTCGCTAAACTCCAGCAGCTTGAGTTTTTCATCCAACTTGATATCCGATTTGGAAAAGATCAGCATGTCGCGAATCTGACGCTCGATATTATTTAAGCGATCCGTCAGTTTGCCAGAAAAGCGCATGCGCATGTCTTCTGACAAAGATTCTTTCTGTAAGTGCCCAGCATACAGCATGGCCGAGGACAGTGGAGTGCGTATTTGATGGGCCAGCGCCGCCACCATTTTACCCATGGTCGATAAACGCTCATGGTGTGACAACTGGCGCTGTAATGAATGGGTTTCGGTCAGGTCCACCAAGATAATCAGCTGCCCAGGCACATCGCCAAGCGAAGAGGTTTCCACCCGCACTCGTCGCCCAGTGACCATGGTAATTTCATGGCCATCGTCTTTTTGCGGACGAAAACTCTTGGGCACGATGTCGGACCATACGCCACCTAAGATAGATTCTCCAAACAAGCGATCGACAATGGGGTTGGTCATCACCACTCGGCCTTCGGGGTTCAACATCATCACCCCTACTGGCATTGACCAAAACAGCTGCTGAAATTGCTTCAACAGGATTTTATTTTTCGACTCTTCGGCGCGCTTCGCTTGCTCGGCGTGTTCTAACTTTTGCGTTAGCAAACGCACTTCATTTTGCAACTCTGCATAGGACTCTTGCAGTGAATAAGAGGTTTCTTCAAACAGCTCAAATGCCTCTTTTAAGCGGGCAATTTCTTCATCCTTGTCCACTTAAAACTCCGATTTATCAATACGATAACGACGCATTTTTTCAATTAAGGTGGTGCGCTGGATCTGTAACAGATTCGCAGCTTGGGAGACTACGCCATTTGAACTACTCAGGGCGTGGCGAATCAGCAAAGATTCTAAATGACGCACATAAACATTCAGGTTCACCCCTTGCGCACGCGGCATGTTAGGTGACTCAGCCAAGCGGTTTAAGATCGGCATGATTTGCTCTTGGCGCCACGGAATGGGACAGCACCATACCGTGCTATCACTATCACTCTCATCGTGCGCTTGTAACCAAATAGAGGGTAAGGGTAACGACAGCTGCGTCACATCGACTAAGCTACCGACCACAAAGAAGTCCACTAACTCGTCTTGCTGTGGATCCAGCACCACCTCAATACCGAGAAAATGCAGGATCGGTGCAACGGCTTGACTCTCTTCTTGGCTGACACCAACTAAACAGGCTTTCATGATTCTCAATAAATGACCTTAACTGACCCTAAACTTTAGCACAGAGTCACCCAAGAGACATGGGCTCAGCTCAGTAAAATGGCAATAATTTCGTTATAAGGCAAAGGGTTAACTGCTCAAATTCTGCAGTAACTGATCAAATTCTTGCTCCGCGGTTTGACTGTCTTGGTGCCAAGATAAACTGCCTAACAAAGGGGCTGACAGCATGTCGTTGAGCGTCGCTAAGTTTTCTTCGTAGCAAGGCATTTCATGTTGCCCACCATTAGCCACCCAACCGGCAATCTGCAAACCATCGCGTCGGATCGCCTCCATAGTTAAAAAGGCGTGATTTAGACAACCTAAACGCATATCCACCACCACAATCACCGGCATTCCTAAGCGCTTGGCCAGGTCCGATAACAACTCACGGTCATTCACTGGCACACGCCAGCCTCCAGCACCTTCCACCAAAGCAAAATCATGGGGCGACAGTAAGGTGCCGCGCACAAAGCCTTCTAAGCGCGACACGGTCACGATTTTATTTTCTTTCGCCGCGGCGATATGCGGTGCAATAGCTGGTGCAAAAACCACTGGGTTGACCTGTTCGTAACGCAACGCCACGGAACTTGCCGCTTGAATTTGCAAGGCATCTTCATTGCATAACTTACCGTCGATCACTTCTGCACCGGCAGCAATCGGCTTCACCCCCATCGAACGCGAGCCACGTCGCGCCGCGGCTTTTAATAAGCCGACACAGACATGAGTTTTACCGGCATCAGTGTCGGTTCCGGTGATAAAGTATTGCTGTTTAGCCATGATCTACCTTCATTAATTGAATAAATGCTACTTCATAAGTGAGTGGAATGCCCTGTTTCGTCGCCTGTTGCGCATAAGCTGCTTCAAAAGCCTTCCACTTGGAAGGAGAGGAAGCGCCAGAGTCGTCTGTTATCAAGGAAGCCCCCACTTTTTTGAGAGAATACACGGCGGCTTTCACACTGTCGAAATGCAGCGTCATCGAGCGCTGCTCGGCCTGCACGACTTTCAAGCCAACTGCCTCACAATGGCGCAATACGGCGTCTAAATCAGAATAATGATTATGATGTGAGCGTCCATCCACTTGCTGCCACGCCTGCCCCAGCTCTGGCATCGAGCCGGCCAAAAGAGTCGACAACAATACCTGGCCGCGGTTCTGTAAAATACGATTTAGCTCTTGAAATAACGTTGCCGGATGGCGACACCATTGAATCGCCAGACTGGAACAGACGCCGGCAAAGCAAGCGTCTTGAAAAGGTAATGCTTCAGCATCCGCGCAGACAAAGCTGGCCTGACTGGCTCGCTGGCGCGCCTGCTGTAGCATTGAAAACGACAAATCCAGCGCCACCCCCTGTAGTGCCGGCTGCGCGGTTTGCATGGCCTGTAAGGCCTTCCCTGTTCCCGTACCAAGATCCAGCCAAAGCGCCTCTGGACTGGCCGCAAACCAAGTCATCAGCTGCGCCAAGACCTGCTCTTGGAACAAGGCGTACTCATCGTAACTATGGGCCGCACGGGAGAAGCTGCTGGCCACTTTTTGCTTATACGACTGATCAGATTCAGTGGAAGGTGTTGTCATTAATATACTGAGTGATTAATGCCACAAACTGTGACGGGTCTTCGAGGAACGGCTGATGCCCCAGATCCGCTAACGACAACACTGTCTGCAGCGGGTTGCTTGGCAAAGCTGACATTACCTCCGCTGTGCTAAGCAAACTGTCTTGCGCACCAAAGACATGTAAATTGGGACGATCCAACAGTGCCACTTCGCGGCATACATCTAATGTTTCCAGCAAGGCTAAACCGCGCACCAAAGCCTCAGGGTCTATTAACTCTTTAGGCTGCAAGCCAGATAAGGTTTTGGTTAAGGCTTTAGGGTCCTTAGTCCCCTGTGCTTGCAGTGACAGGAAGCGACGTAACCCCTTCTCAGGGGCTTGTTTCACTAGCTCAAAAAATTGCTGATATGTTTCCTGTGACATGCCCATCGGCCATGATTCAGAGGCGACGAATTTAGGGGCACTGGCCACACTGATGACCCCGTTGACGCAGCTGGAGCGACGCGATGCAATATAGTTAGTCACCATGCCTCCTAACGACCAACCGATCCACCAGCAAGGTTTTGGCGCTGCGCGAATCAATTGCTCAGACAAGGCATCAATATCGTAGTTAGGACCAAAACGGTTGGCTTTGTGCCAATGGGGGTCTACCGTCACGCCCGGCAAGTTAGCCAATACCACATAGAAGGACTCACTGAGCAGCTTCGCTACTGGGTGAAACACTTCTTTAGGCATCGCCCAACCAGGCACTAAAAAGATCGCCGGATGCTTTGGATCGCCAAAGGCTTCCGTTTCAATAGGAGTACGCATATTGATCACTCAGAGACATCATGGAAGATAGCATCTAGGGTATCACACAAATGCTCGACATCCTCACGGCTGTGCTCAGCACTGAGGGTAATTCGCAGTCTGGCGGTATGCGGTGGCACGGTGGGCGGACGAATCGCCTTACACAAGATACCGCGTTGCTGCAACGCTGCACTGATGCCTAGGGCTTGCTCACTCGAACCAATCAATAATGGCTGAATCGCGCTGTCTGACGGCATCATGTCATAGGGCCATGCTGCGGCACGCTGCCGTAATAGCGCCACATGTTGCGCCAATGTTTGACGACGCTGCTCGCCCTCTGGCGCACGAATCAGCTGTAAGCTTGCTTGTACGGTCGCCGCTACCGCCGGCGGCATGGCCGTGGTGTAAATGTAGGGGCGTGCAAATTGGGTGAGGTAATCCGCCATATCGTTTGAACAGGCGACAAATGCGCCCGCGACACCAAACGCTTTGCCAAAGGTGCCCATCAGGAATGGCACTTGCTCTGAACTTAAATTCTCCAGCGCCAGAGTGCCTTTGCCGTCTTCCCCCATACAACCTAGACCGTGGGCGTCGTCCACCACTAATAGCCAATCTTGCTGTTGTGCAAGGTTGGCTAACGCAGCAAGTGGTGCCCGGTCCCCATCCATACTAAAGATGCCATCGCTGGCCAGCACGCCGGCTTGGCCAAGGCTTGCCATGTGCTTGGCAGCACTTTCGACATTGTTATGCAAATAGCGCTTAAAAATCGCATCACTTAAACGGGCGCCATCAATCAAGGAGGCGTGGTTGAGCTTGTCCATCAACACTGGACGCTGCTTGTTGGCAAGCGCAGAAATCACCGCTAGGTTAGCCATGTAGCCCGTGCTAAACAACAGCACACGCTCATACCCTAGCCACTCACATAATTCTTGTTCCAGCGCGGCATGCGCATCTAAGTGACCACAGACCAAATGGGAAGCACCGCTGCCCACGCCAAATTGCTGAGCCGCATCCGCCATGGTCTGCTTCAGCAAAGGATGATTTGCCAACCCTAAGTAATCATTGGAACAAAACGCCAAATACTCTTTGTCATCTTGCGTAAGGCGCGTACTTTGGGGACTGGCCATTACTTTGGTCGAACGAAAAAGATGTTGCTGACGACGCTCATCAAGCGCCGTCAGCATCCAGTCTGGGGTGTTAAACGCTGGCATCGTAGAAAAATTTCGCTTCTTCTTGTGCTTTAGCCTGAGCGACGATGGATTCTTGTACTGCTTCATCTGAAACGTCATGACGTTGCTCAGGCTGGATACCCAACTTATTGAACAACATACGGTCTTTGTCGGCTTCAGGGTTGCCAGTGGTCAGCAGCTTCTCACCGTAGAAGATTGAGTTGGCACCCGCCATAAAGCACAGCGCCTGAGTTTGTTCGCTCATGCCTTGACGACCTGCCGACAAACGCACGTGCGAGGTTGGCATTAGAATACGAGCAACGGCGATGGTACGGATAAATTCGAACTCATCCAAATCTTCCACATTTTCCATTGGCGTGCCTTCGACTTTGACCAGCATATTAATCGGCACACTTTCAGGATGGGGGGTCATTTGTGACAACTGACGCAATAGGCCGACACGGTCTTTCTGCTCTTCACCCAAGCCCATGATGCCGCCACAGCACAGCTTCACGCCGTTATCGCGCACACGTGAAAGCGTATCTAAACGCTCTTGGTAAGAACGCGTAGTAATGATGCTGTCGTAAAACTCTGGCGAGGTATCTAGATTGTGGTTGTAGTAATCAAGGCCTACTTCGGCAAGTTGCTTCGCTTGCGCATCGTTCAGAGTCCCCAGCGTAACGCATGACTCAAGGCCAAGCTGTTTCACGCCCTTGATCATCTCCAAGACATAAGGAAAATCTTTTTCCGATGGGTGTTTCCAAGCAGCGCCCATACAAAAACGCGTTGCGCCTTTATCTTTGGCCAATTGCGCTTCCTGCAACACTTTTTGGACTTCCATCAGCTTTTCTTTTTCCAACTCTGTGTTGTAATGACCACTTTGTGGGCAGTATTTACAGTCTTCTGGACAAGCACCGGTTTTAATCGACAATAACGTACTTACCTGAACTTGGTTGGGTGCAAAATTAGCACGGTGAATGGTTTGCGCATGGAATAGCAAATCCATAAAAGGCATGTCGAACAAGGCTTGGACTTCTTGGCTAGTCCAGTCGTATCGAGGTTGAGTAGCAATATTCACCGCTGAGGCTCCATCATTTTATTGTTGCAAGGAACGCAATACTAATGACCTTCTTCAAACTGTCAACCAGTCTAATATCGATAGTTTACAAGCGATCATTATTAGATCAATGCTATGTATGCGATATTCGCCGCGAAGGCACTCTCTGCTCAAGCTGCCAAAAACTGTTACAGCGTAATCACAGCCACTGCCAATTGTGTTCACGCCCTACTGCCGTGACCGTTACCCTGTGTGGTGAATGCCAGCAAACCCTACCTAGCTTTGACCGTATCATTGCCCCGCTTAGGTATGAAGGCCTATGCCGTGGCCTGATTCGCAAAGCTAAGTTTGAAAATCAGCCTCACCTGCTACGCCCCCTCGTCACATTCATCATCGATCACCTTATCGAGCACGACATCGCGCTCCCCACCGCTTGGTGTGTGGTGCCCACCAGCCAGCAATCCTTATCCGAGCGTGGTTACTGCCAAACCACCTTAATTGCCGACTTACTGAGCAAGGCACCAACGCTAGCATCCATGCAACGCATTGTTTTAAAACGTCGTTTAGAAGTCAGCGCCCAGCACACGCGCTCCAAAGCAGAACGACACAGCCTATCTCATCGTTTGTTTTATACTGAGGAGCGTGTGCCGGAACAGGTACTACTGATTGATGATGTGGTCACCACTGGCAGTACCGCGGAAGCGTGCGCCAAAGCACTGCGGCTGGCTGGCGCAAAACGCGTCACCGTACTGGCGCTAGCACGCACATCCGAATAACGCCGGCGCAACATGGCACAGCCATGTTAATTTCGTTAGTATCGCAGCTACATTTTTTACAACAGTGATCGAGAGCCCGGCATGAACCAACAAGAGCAACAACGTCTAACCGAGTTAGACAAGCAGCTTTTATGGCATCCTTACACATCCATGAGCCACCCTACGCCACACTTTCTGGTCGAGCGCGCCGCAGGTTGTGAGTTCCACCTCGCCGATGGCCGTACCTTGATTGACGGCATGTCTTCTTGGTGGAGTGTGATTCATGGCTACAGCCATCCTGCGATTAACCAAGCTCTGCACCAGCAGATTGACGACTTCTCACATGTGATGTTTGGCGGTCTCACTCACAAGCCTGCCATCGAACTGGGAGAAAAGCTGGTCGCTATGACGCCGCCAAGTCTGACCCGCGTGTTTTTCTCGGATTCAGGCTCGGTGTCTGTGGAAGTGGCGTTAAAAATGGCCATACAGTACTGGCACTCTCAAGGTCAGCCCAACAAACAGCATTTTGCCACTCCGCGCTCCGGCTATCATGGCGATACCTTTGCCGCTATGTCCGTATGTGATCCCGTTAATGGCATGCACAGCATGTTTAACCAAGCACTGACACCGCAGTGCTTTGTGTCGCCACCGCCAACGGGGATCGACACTCCCCTTGACCCAAATTACTTAAAAGAGATTCGCGAAACCTTTGCCGAGCATCACGAGCATCTAGCGGGCTTTATCATCGAACCTGTAGTGCAGAATGCGGGAGGGATGCGTTTTTACAACCCCGCCTATCTCGATGAAATTCGCGCCCTCTGTGATGAGTTCAACATCCTATTGATCTTTGATGAAATCGCCACCGGGTTTGGTCGTACAGGCAAACTGTTTGCTACCGAGCACAGCAACATCGAACCCGATATCATGTGTGTCGGCAAGGCGCTGACGGGAGGCTACATCACCCTTGCGGCGACCATTACGAATGACAGGGTTGCCCTTGGCATCAGTGATCAGGGCGGCGTGTTTATGCATGGCCCCACTTTCATGGGCAACGCCTTGGCCTGCACTGCAGCGAATGCCAGCCTAGATTTAGTACAAAGCTATGACATTGAAACCAAAGTAGCGCAAATCCAAGTCTGGCTAGAGAGTGCCCTAAGCCCCTGCTTGGATCTCGATCTGGTGCGTGATGTGCGCTGTTTAGGCGCTATTGGCGTGGTGGAACTTTCTCACCCAGTGGATTTGCATAAGATCCAACCGCTGTTTGTGGAAAAAGGCGTCTGGATTCGCCCCTTCGGTCGTTTGATTTACCTGATGCCGCCGTACGTGATTGAGCAAGAGCAGATCACCAAGCTAGGGCATGCCATTCAGGCAGTGATTCAAGCGCACTTCGCTTAAGTCGCTATTAACAAGCGTGACCGCAGACATAAAAAAACCGAGCTAGGCTCGGTTTTTTTAGTCACTACTGAAACTATTGTTTCATACGCTCAGCAAGGTTACCCTGTTCGTAGGCTTCTTCTTCAATGTGGGCAATATTGGTCACGATGTGCTCGGCACGCTCGATACTTTCAATACTGAGCTGATCCACGTCCATCATCTGCTGACTCAGTGAGGTCGCCACTTCCGCTTGCTCTGCTGTCGCTGAGTTAATCTGAGCGGTCATTTCCACAATGTGGTGAATGGCTTTCTCAATGGCATTCATACTGTCCGCCACTTCGGTCACGCCCGCCACACCTTCGTTGGCTACGGTAGCTCCCTTATCAATGGCTTCCAGTACCGCTTGCGTATTGCGCTTCAACTCTTCGGTAGTTTCATGAATACTTTGCGTGGCATCCTGGGTGCGAATCGCTAGCGCACGCACTTCATCCGCCACCACGGCAAAACCACGACCGGCTTCACCAGCACGCGCTGACTCAATCGCCGCATTTAGGGCCAGCAAGTTGGTCTGCTCAGCAATATCGCTGATCGAATTCACCAAGCCATTGATACGGTCACTTTGCTTGGCCAAGTCTTCCACCACACCTTTCGCCGAGTTTACTTCTTGGTAAACCTTCTGCATGGTTTCACCCGTGTGCTTGGCCATGGTACGGCTGGCTTTCGCCTTATCCTCGACTGAAGCAGTATCTTCAGCGGCAATGCGCACATTATCAGCGATCTGGTTAACACTGGCCTGCAGCTGAGTACTGGCCGACACCACGGTACGGAAGCTATCACGCTGCTTATTGAAGTTGGCTAAGTTGGACGTCACGCTGGTTTTCGCTTGTTGCGCGGTATTCTGAAGCTGCTTAGAGCCGACCATCAAGCGGTAGCGGAAAGTAAAGGCCGCGGCACTCTTATGCAATTGCGAAAAGCTTAACGCCACATTCGGTCCCACCGCCTTGTAGTAAAGGTACTGACCTATGATGTTGTGCGCTTCAGGCGGCAATTTGGCAATGGTTGAACGCAGTGATTGGCGCTGCGTTAGATTTAGGGTCGCTCCCACAATTGCTAAAATAGGCGACAGAATTTGCCACCATAGCCACGGCGAAAACAGCCCCATGATGCCGAACACCACAAAGAAAATCGCATTCAGCCAGGTTTGACGCCACATCCAGCCTTTAAAACGCGGCATGGCCGGCACTGGGTGCTTACCAGCATTAACACGCTCATACACCATCTGTGCATGGGCTTTTTGATCATTGTTGACTTTCTGGCGCACCGACTCATAGCCGATGACCTTGCCATTATCAATCAGAGGGCTAACGTGTGCACTGACCCAGTAATGATCACCGCTTTTACAACGGTTCTTCACGATCCCCATCCAGCTACGACCCGCTTTCAGGTTCTCCCACATATCGGCGAACACTGCCGGCGGCACGTCAGGATGACGAATCAAATTGTGTGGTTGGCCAATCAGCTCTTCGCGCTCATAGCCCGCCACCTTACAAAAATCATCGTTCACAAAGGTAATTCGACCCTTTACATCCGTGCTGGAAACGAGGGTGTAGTGCGAAGGGAAATCATTTTCCCTGTTTGTAACAGACATTTTACGCATAGCTTCTCTCGATAAATCTATCTAATCACTGCCCTAACCATAAGATTTACGTACATTTTTAGCAACAAAAAAGCACAAAAATAGCACTACTCGTCGTCGAAATCTCGATACGCGTCGGGCGCCAAATCCTCAAAGCGAGTAAACTTACCAATAAACGCCAAACGACAGGTACCAATCGGACCGTTACGCTGCTTACCGATAATAATTTCCGCAATCCCTTTATGAGGGGTATCTTCATGATATACCTCATCTCGATAAACGAACGAGATGACGTCCGCATCCTGCTCAATCGCTCCCGATTCACGCAAATCTGAGTTAACTGGACGCTTGTTAGGGCGTTGCTCAAGACTACGGTTTAGCTGTGACAAAGCGATAACAGGACAGTTCATTTCCTTAGCGATCGCCTTAAGCGATCGCGAAATCTCAGAAATTTCATTAGTTCGACCCTCGCTGTAACCAGGAATCTGCATCAACTGCAAATAGTCGACCATGATCAGCGCCACGCCACCATGCTCACGTGCAATACGGCGAGTACGCGAACGCATTTCTGTCGGGCTGATACCAGCGGTATCATCAATAAACAACTTGCGGTCTTTTAGCATTTTGACCGCAGACATGAGTTTATCCCAATCTTCTTGGATCAATTGCCCGGAGCGCATACGAGTCTGGTCGATTCGCCCCAAAGACGACAACATACGCATCATCAGCTGCTCAGCTGGCATCTCCAAACTGAACACCACCACCGGCAGCTCACTGATCATGGTGGCGTTTTCCACTAAGTTCATGGCAAAGGTCGTTTTACCCATCGACGGACGCCCCGCGACAATGATCAAGTCTGACGGCTGCAAGCCTGAGGTCATGCCATCCAAATCGGTAAAACCAGTGCTTAAGCCGGTAATCGAGCCCTCTTGATGATACAACTCGTCGATTTTATCGACGGTCTTACTGAGGATTTCCGACGCAACACGCGGACCACCTTTTTTCTCGCCATCACCACTCAATTGGAAAATACGACGCTCCGCGTCTTCTACAATTTCAGAGGCAGACATCCCTTCAGGGTGAAAAGCGCGGCTGTTAATATCATTGGTGGTACTGATCAAACGGCGTAGTATCGAACGCTCCCGTACAATTTCAGCGTACGAGGCAATATTGGCCGCACTCGGTGTGGCCTCCACCATTTCAATCAGGTAGGCAATGCCGCCAATTTCTTCTAGTTCACCACGTTTATCTAAACGCTCACTGATGGTGACTACGTCGGCAGGTTCGGTGTCATCGGCAAGACGCGCAATCACTGAAAAAATCGCACGATGCTCTGGGCGATAAAAGTCATCCGCCATGACCACTTCTGATACCTTCTCCCACGCCTGTGGGTCCAGCATTAAGCCACCAATAACCGAACGCTCAGCCTCAATCGAGTAAGGCGGTAATTTAATGGAGGAGACTTCAGAATCTTCTAATTGCACGTAACACTCTCTCGTGAGTCGGGGGTAGACAAGACCACAAAGCTTATCATTCTGCTTTAAAAACGCCAGACTGACAGACTAAAAATCTAGGCATAAAAAAAGGCACTCCGCTTAAGCGGAATGCCTCTCTTTGAAGCAATAATTTCCGAAGAAATTACTGAGCTACAACTTCTAGAGTAACTGTTGCAGTTACTTCAGAGTGTAGTTGAACGTCAACTTCGTAAGCGCCTACGTTACGTAGAGCACCTTCTGGAAGACGTACTTCAGATTTAGCAACTTCAACGCCACCAGCAACGATCGCATCAGCGATGTCACGAGTACCGATAGAGCCAAATAGCTTACCTTCGTCACCAGCGTTAGCAGTGATTGTGAAAGTTTTGCCTTCTAGAGTTGCTGCGCGAGTTTGCGCTGCAGCAACGCGCTCTGCTGCTTGAGCTTCAAGCTCAGCACGACGCTCTTCAAAAGAAGCCAAGTTAGCTTTGTTAGCCATTACAGCTTTTTTGTTTGGAATCAAAAAGTTACGAGCAAAACCTGGTTTAACAGTAACAACGTCACCGATACCGCCTAGCTTGCCTACTTTGTCGAGTAGAATCACGTTCATCTCGATCACCTCTAAAATAAATTAACTAGCTTTTAATTGATGTCAGTTGGTTTTGACTGCATTCGTCCACGAATGTCCACAAAGCTATCGACCACCGCAAGGAAGATCAGAATATTTGCAAAGTAAACACTCAGTACCAAAATGCCAATCAGGTAAAATAGGACCAGACCGACCATCCCAATTTTCTTTAATGCCAGAATACCGTGAACCAATGCGAGCCCAGGGATCACCAGTGCTGGTACAGCAGCGCGAGACAACACCTCAAAACCACCGCCTAGGCTTTCACCTGCCAACACCATTGCACCAAGCATGAGTGCAACAGATAGAGGGAGTCTAAATTCATGAAACTCCTTCTTTAAACCACCTGGATTGTACAAGCGTGCTTGCCAGCGGCGTGCTAAAAATAGCGCCGCCACAGCGATATACGCTTGCACCACAGACATGGCGATCACCGCTTGTTGGATAATCTCTTCCTTACTAGGAATGACGACCCCTTCTTCCTCACTGTTGCTTAGAATCTGTTGAATCAGGTCAGCAACCATGTCCAACAAATCCGCCATGAGTAACGGCTGGATCACAGATGATAACACCGCAAGTACACTTGCACTGAGCATCACCCAAGCCCAAGACACCTTTTCCCTCAGCACATAAGCCAAGATAAAGGTATCGATCAACACCATAAATGCTGTCGCATCACTTTGAATCACCCACAGCACAAGTGCTGGTAGGCCACCCCAAGCAAGTACGTGTATTCCGTCTTTTACACCTTTACGAAGCACCACCAGCCCTAAGGCTGCAGCGCCTAGCCAAAACATCATAGGTATGATGCTGCAGACTGCTACCAAAATGATAGCATTCATGCGTTTTGTCATTACCCAGTTAGCTAAGCCGCCCATGGAATACTTCTTACATCACTTATTAATTAAA
This sequence comes from Marinomonas aquimarina, assembly GCF_900089755.1. Taxonomy (GTDB): domain Bacteria; phylum Pseudomonadota; class Gammaproteobacteria; order Pseudomonadales; family Marinomonadaceae; genus Marinomonas; species Marinomonas aquimarina. The sequence continues at coordinate 152,264 of NZ_FLOC01000001.1, forward strand.
GTGACCGTCAGTGTAAGGAAGCAAAGCAATGTAGCGAGCGCGTTTGATAGCAGTCGCTAGCTGACGCTGGTAACGTGCACGTGTGCCAGTAATACGGCTTGGTACAATTTTACCAGTTTCAGTGATGTAACCTTTTAGAGTGTCTAGATCTTTGTAATCGATCTCTTTAACGCCTTCTGCGCTGAAACGGCAGAACTTACGACGACGGAAAAAACGAGCCATAATGTATCTCCTAATTAATCAATTATTCAGCAGAGTCGTCTGCAGAGTTGTCCGCAGCAGCTTCTGTTGGTTTTTGCTCTTCGCGCTGTGGAGCAGAACGACGCTCTTCACGGCTTTCAGCAGCTTTGATTGGAGACACTTCAGTTACCGCTTCTTTACGACGGATAACTAGGTTACGGATGATCGCATCGTTGTAACGGAAAGTGTCGTTTAGCTCAGCCATCACACCTTCAGACGCTTCAATGTTCATAAGAACGTAGTGCGCTTTGTGGATTTTGTTGATTGGGTAAGCTAGCTGACGACGGCCCCAGTCTTCAAGACGGTGTACTTGACCGCCATCTTCAGTGATCAAGTTAGTGTAACGCTCGATCATTGCTGGAACTTGTTCGCTTTGATCTGGGTGTACCAGAAACACGATTTCATAATGACGCATGATTGCTCCTTATGGGTTCTTAGTCTCCACGCTTTCCCCGTTAAAAAGCTGTGAGACAAGGAGTATGATTTACGGGGACGCGAATTATATACCGACCTTTAAAAATTAAAAAGCCTAAGCGAGTACTTTTTAACCTTTTCTTTCGCTCAACTCTGCTCCGCCCAGATTCAGACCAATGCTGAAGCCATTAGTTCATCCGCATAGCCCTAGACAGGTCCATTATTACTGGTTATGTTGAAGCGCTTAACTGATAACCCTAGCAAGGACATGCTATGCCAGCTTTTGTGTACTTATTGCTGCCAATACTGTTTTGGTCCGGTAACTATGTATTAGGTCGGCTCACCGTTTCAGACGGTATCGATCCATATACCATTTCCTTTTTCCGCTGGAGCATTGCCTGCCTGCTGATTCTGCCATTTGCCTACCCTAAAATCGTCGCCGATTGGGCGCTGGTGCGCAAACACTGGCCAATGTTGCTGCTGTTTGCCTTGTTAGGCATCTGTAATTACAACCTATTTCTGTACATTGGCCTAACGTCCACCACGGTGACTAATGCGGTATTGCTCAACTCCATCATGCCAGTGATGATTCTCATCACCGCACGACTGTTATTGGGCACTAAGACCAGTACCTTGCAAAACACAGGCATCCTAATATCCACCCTAGGCGCCTTTGTGATCGTTAGCCGCGGCAGTCTCGACACCTTTTTGCATCTCACTATTTCAAGTGGTGACCTATGGATCATTACCGCCGCAATCAGCTGGGCGATTTATTCAGTATTGCTCACCAAGCGCCCGACGATGAACATTTTAAGCTTCTTTGCCGTCACTGCTATGCTGGGCACCTGCATTCAGTTCCCTCTGTTTTTACTGTTCTCAAGCACTGAGGTGACAACGCTTACAGGCGCCAACTGGGGCGCCATCATTTACATGGGCATTTTTGCCTCGATTGGTGCCTTTATTTGCTGGAATATCGGGGTACATAAATTGGGCGCGGCGACAGCGGGTCACTTTGTGCACCTGCTGCCAGTATTCAGTATTTTCTTGTCGGTCCTGTTTTTAGGGGAACAGATCGAAAGCTTCCATGGCGTCGGCATCCTACTGATCTTTACCGGTATCGCCACTGCCACTATTTTGAATCAACGAGTCAAACAAGACAAAGCACAAGCTTAGCCCTACTTACGATTTAAACGCGCACTAATAAGGATGCTGAGGAAAATGAGCACCGTCCCAGAGATGGCCAACCAATCTGGGACATGCCCCCAAATCACCCATCCCCAGAAACCAGCAAAAACGATACCGATATAACTCACCGGGGATACCACACTGGCTGGCGCATAGGAATACGCCAAGGTATATAAATGCATCCCCACATACAGGGTAATCGACACCAGCAGCACCCAAAGCCAGGTCTCTGAAGGCAGCGCCAAGCTCTCTCCTTGTCCCAAGGCCAGCGGCACAGACATAACCGCAGAGAAGGCAAAATACACCAACATGGTTTCTTGCCCCGAGACATGAGAGCTGAGCATACGGGTGGTCACCATCGAAAACGCCAGCCCCACCGCCGATAAGAAACCGACAATATGCCATGGATCAAAATGCTCTGGCGTTGGCTTGATGACCAAGGCCACACCAATGAAACCAATCAGCAATGGCAGCCAGCGGGCTTTCGGTATCATCATGCGATGCATGATCAATACCACAAAGGGCACGCATAAAGGCGCACAAGAACGCAGTAGAGAAGCTTCTACTAGAGGAATATGATTGAGCGCCCAGTAATAAAACAAAAAGCCTGCAAAGCCGCCAAGGCTGCGCAAGAAGTGTGCTTTAATGACATGCAAAGGTCGGCGCTGCCATTTGCCCCACATCTGCGGAAACAAAATCACAATACAAAACAAGCTTTGCCAAAACACCAATACCGGCACCGCAATCTGGGTTTGCACTTGTTTGGCAGCGACCGCGGTGATGGACATGATAAAGGCGTAGGCAATGGTGGCGTAGATGCCCTTTTTCACCAGATAGATATCGCTCACAGGTAGTTCCTTGTGAATTAAACAGACAGCAGGCTAAATGGCTATGATCGCCTTATTTAGCGACAGGGGAAACATGCAAATAGCGATTAAACGGAGAATCTGACGGCGGATCACGCAAGACGCTGGCTGGGACTTGAGCGGCCACTTTGCCTTCTTCTACAAGGAGAACCTGCCCCCCCAACAAGATCGCATCCATGGGACTGTGCGTCACCATAATAGTGGTCCATTGATATTGCTCAGTGAGCGTCTTAATCAAATGCAACATATCCGACCTTAATTTAGGATCGAGGGCACTGAAGGGTTCATCCAACAACAAAATCGGCTTTTCCCGCACCAACACACGGGCAATCGCCACGCGCTGAGCCTGCCCTCCTGACAATTGATCAGGAAACTTGTCGCTGTGCTGCTGCAACTGTACCTGAGCCAAGGCCCAGTTCACTTTATCCTGTTGGGCTTGTGACAACGCCCGTGAAGGCGATAAGCCAATCGCGATATTGTCCCAGACACTCAGTTGTGGAAATAAATTATCACTTTGAAACAAGGTAGTGATGGGACGTTCATAGGGCGCAAGCGACAGCAACTCTTGACCGGCAAACTGCAAACTCCCCTGCCCCTCGATATAGCCTCCCAACAAGGACAACAAGGTGCTTTTGCCACCGCCACTTGCCCCCAATATTGAGGTCACGCCAAGCGCCAGTTGCGCTTGATAATGGGCATGAAAATTGTGCCAATGATAACTAACATCAAACGACAGCACGGCGACCTCCTACTAAGCGGTTAATCGAATAAAAGAGTGTCAGACAGAGTAAAATCAACACCACGGCCACACAGGCGCCTTGCTCAACACGATAGGAACCAATCAATTGATACAAATACATCGGTAGAGTTTCCAAGCCCTTCGAGCCAAATAAGGCCACCACACCTAAGTCCCCCAAACTTAACAATACCGCGTACGCTAACCCTTGAGCGACGGCACTGCGGATTTGAGGCCACTCCAAACGCAGTCGCGCCATGCCCACCACATTCATTTGCGTGTACAGATGACGGAAACGTTTTTCTTGCTGGTAAATGGTCGGCATGATGGCACGCAACACAAACGGCAGGGCCATCACCGCATTGACCCAGACCACAATCCAATAGGCATGCTTGATGCTAATTCCCACAGAACGGAACATTAAAAACAGCCCTGTCGCTAATACCAAACTCGGCACCATCAGCACTAAGTTACCGGATTGCTCCAACTTTTGCGCCCACCAGTCGCCACGCTGACGCCAGCGTAGCGTGCGCGCCAGCGCTGCAATACTTAAACCGATTAATAATGCCAACAGCCCCGACGGCAGAGCAATCCGCACAGAGTGCCACACTGACCACCATAAATCGGTTTGCCACAGACTTTGCCAAAATAAGGCACTTAGCGCAGGCGATAGAATGGCCACAAAAGGCGGCAGTACCCACAGCAGCACCACGGCCGAGACCAGCGCATCCACCCCATTGGCCAGACGGCTAGAACGCATCGCTAAACGTTCGCCCTGATAGACACTGATATCCTGTCGCAGCGGCGGAGCTAAACGATACACCGCCAGCGCCACCAGCGAGCAAATGCTTACCTGTAGCAACGACAGGTAACTGGCTTTGTTTAAATCAAACTCAAACCGCAGCGCCTGATAAATGGCCACTTCTAAGGTGCTCGAGCGAGGCCCTCCACCGAGGCTTAAAACCACGGCAAAACCTGAGAAACACAGCATAAAGATCAGCAAAAACAAGCCTGGCAGACTTTTCTTTAAATAATGCCACTCAATCAAGCGGAACACATGCCAGCGGGAAAAGCCCAACTGACTGGCAAGGCGCCACTGGGCATCAGGTATCAATTGATAAGCCTGCAGAATCACCCGTACCGCCAGCGGCATATTGAAAAACACGTGCGCCAACAAAATGCCACCCAAGCCATAAAGCGGAAAAGCTGAGCCGAATAGCGTGGTAAACCAACCGTTACGACCATAGACCACGACAATGCCTAAAATGGCCACTATGGTCGGCACCACCATGGAAATGGCAAACAAAGACAGCAGCGTTTGGCGACCAATAAAGCGACGATGAAATAAGCATGAGGCCATGGGAATGGCCAACAAAATACTCAGGAGCGCACTAAGACTGGCTTGGGTGAACGAAAAGCGCACCACTCGCCAAGTATAAGGGTCTGCCAAAAAGCGCCCCCAAGAACTAGGAGAAGCGTATCCCAGCAATGCGCTCAGTGCGGCGGCCGCTATTACAAGGTAAATGGCAACGCCCAGCCAAGCTGGGCGCAGATAGGAGGAAAATATCAAAGCTTAACGTGTCGTCGCTTCTAACCACTCATTAATCCAAGCCTGACGATTCTGGGCCACTTGCTCGGCATCAAGAGTCAGCACTTTGGTTGGCTGAGGTTGAGAGGTAAAAGCTTCCGGCAATGGATCCACATTATCCATTACTGGGTACATCCAGTTACCGGTTGCCACCATATTTTGGAATCCAGGTTCAAGGATGAATTGCATAAACTCTTCTGCGAGAGCCTTGTTCGGAGCACTTTCCAGCATGGCCGCCACTTCAATTTGTGGATAGAAACCTTCGCTTGCGGACGCGGCTTTGTACTTATGCTCGCCTTCGGCAACAATATGATACGCAGGAGATGTGGTGTAACTTAATACCACATCCGCTTCGCCTTTTAGGAACAAACTGTAGCCGTCATACCAGCCTTTGGTCACAGTAACCGTGTGACTGGCCAGTTTCTCCCAAGCATCGGCGACTTGATCACCGTAGACCGACTTCATCCACAACAATAGACCTAGCCCTGGGGTTGAAGTGCGCGGGTCTTGGTAAATGACTTTTAGATCTTGGTTCTCAACCACATCTTTCAACGAGGTCGGTACGTTGGCCAGCTTTTCACTGTCATAGATAAAGGCAAAGTAGCCCTGGTCAAACGGTACAAAATGATCATCTTGCCAACCGCCTGGGGTGGTCACACTGGACGTATCCACGCTGTGCTGGGCCAGCAAGCCGGTTTGCTTAGCCGCTTCCATCACGTTCAAATCAAGACCGAGCAAGACATCCGCTTCAGAGGCATCCCCTTCTAATTGCACACGCGATAAGATCCCCACGGAAGAGTCCAGCGCAACGAAGTTCAACTCACAATCGCACTGAGCTTCAAAGTTGGTTTTGATTTTCGGACCGGGGCCCCAATCAGAGGCAAAAGAATCATAGGTGTAGACCGTCAAAGTATCCGCAGACACCAACGAAGTTGCCAATAAAGCTGTGGCAGACAAAGCAAAAGATTTGAAAGACATAGTCGCTCCTAAGTGAGCGGCGTATAACTGGATTGGCAAGATGTGAAGGGCTTGCTATCTCAATTCCTACGCCAGCATGATCTGGTTCAGGTTCAGTGGGTTAACCAATAATGGTTTCTCAGCAGCTAGATGCCACACCCCATGAGATAAATCGTCGCTATTCTAGCAGAGCCTTAACAGATATCTAACTGTTGTCACACTTTAAATAATCGAGGACGCGCGCTAACGCCCCTTGATTGGCTTGGGCATTGGCCAGGGCTTTCTGGCCCATGGTTTGACGCACATAGACATTTTGTAAGTAGAGCAACTGATCCACTAACTCTGTCACCGAATGCACACGCTGTGCCCCCTGATCTCGGATCAGAGACTCGGTGATGTCGGCGAAGTTAAAGGTATGTTCCCCCACCAGCACAGGCTTTGCCAGCACAGCGGGCTCAATCGGATTGTGTCCACCCCGTTCAATCAAACTGCCTGCCACAAACGCCACATCGGAGACCGCAAAATAACGCATCATTTCGCCCATACTGTCCCCCAGCAAGACATCTGCTTGAGACCAAGTATCTAACGCATTATCCGAACGACGGACGGTTGTAAAGCCCTGTTGTTGGCAAAGTTCATAGACTGAATCAAAACGCTCCGGATGACGCGGCACCAGAATCAATTTGGCATTGGATAATTGACGCTTAAAAGAAGCGTGGGCTTCAAGCAGTTGGGCATCCTCGCCTTCATGCGTACTGGCGGCAATCCAAACAAATTCACCATTCGGGGCTAACGCTTTACGCCATATCGGCACGTCCGAGTCTTCTGCGGGGGTAATATCAAACTTAATATTGCCTGCTACTGGAACTTCTTTTGCACCAAGCGCCTTGAAGCGCTCGGCGTCCGCTTCAGCATGGGCTAAAAAGCGATCCGGCAAAGCCATCAAAGGCCGAGAGAAGAAATCGAACTGAGCATAGCGCTTGGCGGAGCGTTCACTTAAACGAGCGTTGATAATTTGAATAGTCATGCCTTGAGCTTTTGCCGCTTGCAGCAGGTTTGGCCAAAGTTCCGTCTCAATGATAGCCAGCTGCGGGCACGACAGCCCCTTTAACGCGCGCTGTACACAAACATTATGATCAAGCGGCAAATAACGGTGCTGCACACGCCCTGCAAACCACTTTTGCACCTGCTCTTCACCCGTAGGCGTCACTGTGGTGATCAACAGCTGTTTACCAGGATGCGCTTCGAGCCATTGATTCACCAAGCTCTTAGCCGCCAACACCTCCCCTACGGAGGCACAATGCAACCACAAATCCGCCTGCAGTACGCCCCAGTCACCTAAGGCTTCTTGCACACGATAGTTATCATAACGCTTGTGAAAGCGCCAAATACGGCGCGCGATAAACGGCGACGCCAAGGCCAGCAACACTCGATAAAGCCACATTGCTTTACTCTTCGTTGAATTGTTTTTGATGAAGTTTCGCGTAGGCACCATTGTGCGCCAACAACTCTTTGTGTGAGCCCACTTCAACAATCACGCCATGATCCACCACGGCAATGATATCGGCGTTTTCAATGGTCGACAGTCGGTGCGCAATGGCAATCGTGGTGCGATTCTTCATCAAGCTATCAAGTGCCTGCTGAATGGCGCGCTCTGACTCACTGTCCAACGCCGACGTGGCCTCATCCAAAATCAGCACGGGGGCATTCTTAAGAATGGCACGGGCGATGGCGATACGCTGACGTTGACCACCGGATAACAAGACACCGTTTTCACCGACCATGGTATCCAAACCATGCTCTAAGTTTTGGATAAACTCCCAAGCATTGGCCGCTTTGGCCGCAGCGATCACCTCTTCTTCCGTGGCACCACGCAAATAGCCATAAGCGATGTTTTCACGGATCGAGCCATTAAACAGCACCACATTTTGGTTCACCAGTGCGATCTGGCTACGCAAGCTTTTCAGACTGTATTCGCGACTGTCCAAACCATCAACCAGCAAACCACCATCAGTGACATCGTACAAACGCGGCACCAAATTCGCCAAGGTGGACTTACCTCCGCCCGAGCGCCCCACCAATGCTAACGTTTGCCCCGCAGGCAACAGCAAATTGATATTGTCTAGGGTCAAACGGTCACTACTTGGATATTGAAAGCTTAGCTCGCGCCATTCGATTTCGCCTTTCGCCTGCGTCAGCTCTTTTTTCCCTGTGTCTGCTTCTTCAGCCATGTCCAGGAATTCAAAGATACTTTGCGCCGCAGCGATGCCCTTTTGCAGAATACTGTTCACATCGGTTAACTGACGTGCCGGCTTACTCAGCATGCCCGCGGCACCGATAAAGGCCACAAAATCCCCCGCCGACATATGCTCACTTAGGGTCGGATCCAGTGCCAACCAAATCAGAGTCGCCAACGAGATCGCCACCAAAAACTGCACCACGGGAATATTCAGAGCTTTGGTCAGCTCCATTTTCAGCTGGCTGCGTTTGTTGTCTCCCGCCGCTTGACGGAAACGGTCACGCTCATATTCAAAGCCACCAAAGATTTTCACTACTTCATGACCTTTGATGGACTCAGACGCCACATCTGACACCCCACCCATGGCATTTTGAATACGCTGGCTCAGTTTACGAAAACGCTTTGAGGCGTAAGACACCACATAGCCAATCAAAGGGATGATTAACAAGAACAGCAGCGACAGTTTCCAGTTGGTGTAAAGCATGTAACCCAGCAAACCGATCACGGTCAAACCTTCACGAAGCAAGGTTTTCACCGCCGACGTCACCGCACCAATCACCTGTTCAGTATCATAGGTCAGCTTGGACAGCAGTCGGCCTGAGGGCATTTCGCTGTAATAGCTGGTCGGCAACAGCACCAATTTATCGAACATGGTAGTACGCAGATCATAGACTACTTTGTTGGCGATCTTGGCCATGAAGTAGCTACCAAAGAAAGTACCGATACCACGCAATAAAAAGATGCCGAGAATGGTCGTCGGAATCAATAAACGATTTTCTTCAATCGCGCCGGTCGACACCACATCGACAATGTATTTTAACTGCGCGGCCAACGCCGGTTCCATGGCGCCATAAAGCATGTATCCCAACACACTGACCAGAAATACCCCCCACTGGGATTTTATGTATCCCAACAAGCGTAGGTAGATCTTCACTCCAGACTTTTTGGCTGGAGCTTGCGAATCAGGAGCTGTCATTAGCTATTCGCCTTTTCAATAATTTTGGTTGTGGAATAGCCATCCACAAAGGTCAACACTTTCACTTCACCACCATGGTCGAGAACGTGGTCCGCACCAACAATCGATTCAATGGTGTAATCGCCGCCCTTTACCAATACGTCTGGGGTAAGTTGTTGAATCACCTCTAACGGCGTGTCTTCATCAAACCAAGTAACCCAATCGATGGCGCCAATGCCTTCCAGCACCGCCATGCGGTGAGTCAAATCATTAATGGGTCGAGTATCACCTTTCAGACGTTTGACCGAGGCATCGGTATTGACTGCCACCACCAAACGATCGCCCAACGCTTTGGCTTGTTTAATATAGGTCACATGGCCTGGGTGCAGGATATCGAAACAGCCATTGGTAAAGACAATTTTCTCACCATTGTGCTGAGCGACTTTAATTTGCTCTTGCAGGTCCTCAGGAGACAAAACACCAAAGTTCATGGAGTGAGAGCGTGCGAACATAATGGCTTCTAAGGTGTCGGCATCGATCGATGCCGTACCCAGCTTACCGACCACATAGCCCGCCGCTTGGTTAGCGTAATCCACCGCATCCGCGAAACGTTTACTGGTGGTAAACACTGCGGTTAGCACTGCAACCACGGTATCGCCGGCGCCAGTCACATCGAATACTTCTTTGGCTGCAGTAGCCAAAGAGAACGACGGCTTACCGTCTTCTAACAATACCAGTCCATCTTCACCACGGGTTACCAGCAAGGCTTTCCAGCCAAAGCGCTCACGCAGCTCTAAGCCTTTTTCTTCTATCTCTTTTAGGTTGGCACATTTGCCAACGATGGCCTCAAACTCCACCAAGTTAGGTTTTACCAAGGTTGCTCCTTGGTAAATGGAGAAATCATCCCCTTTTGGATCGACAAAGCTTGGCACATTAGCCTGATTCGCTAATTGAATCAGGCTCTGCACATCCGCCAAACAGCCTTTCGCGTAATCTGAGAAAATCACTGCATTCGATTCTGGTAATAGGCTAGCCACTTTATCCGCAACCGCTTGGTTTTGGCTTAACGAATCGTCACGTTCTTCAAAATCCAAACGAATCAGCTGCTGATGGCGACTGATGACACGCAGCTTGGTAATGGTCGGCAAGTTATCCGCGGTAACAAAATGACAATCAACGCCATATTGGGTCAGCGCGTTCTCCAACGCGACAGCGTTTTCATCTGCGCCAACAACGCCGACTAGAGACACGCCCACGCCCAGTTTAGCCAGCCCAAGGGCAACGTTGGCAGCGCCACCTGGACGGTCTTCAACATTGGAAACTTTCACCACCTGAACCGGTGCTTCTGGTGAAATACGAGAGGTGCCACCGTGCCAGTAGCGATCCAGCATTACGTCACCGACAACTAGAATGTGTTTGTTCTTAAAGTTTAAATGTGAGGATATCATGGCGCTTTTCATCGATTTTTGAGGGCAAACATTTTATCATAACGAACTTTCAATTTGGACTCATGTGAAATTGATCAACATGGAAATGCCTAAAACCTTGCACAAACGCATAGAAACCTGTGCAGACCACATCTTCCAAGGCCTGATTCCAAACTGGATCAGTCACGGTTTCACAATTGAAGGTTATAGCCGTGAAAGCTTAACACTCGATTGGCAACACAATCCGGTTGGTCGAGTACGCCTGCTGACCCAATGTCGTCAACTTTACACACTTAGCCATGCGAGCAAGCTTGGTTATGTGTCTGGTTATGATGCGCAAATTCACGCGTTGTTCAATGCTATTGTCGAACTTTATTTCATCGACGGCCGTTGGATCTTCTCGCGCGACGACGAAATGGAGATTCTCGACACGCAAAGCGATGCTTACGCCCTAGCCTTTGTACTACTGTCTTTTAGCCATTATTACCTGTTGAGCAAAGATCTGCGCGCCTTAGAGTACATCGAGTTAACCGATCAATTTTTAGATCAGCAGATGCGTCATCCACAAGGCGGCTATTATGAAGCTTACCCGCTAAATGAGCATGCCCTGCGTCGCCAAAACCCGCACATGCATTTACTAGAGGGGTTTGTTGCTGCCTATCAGGCCACACACGATGACAAATATGTCGCGCGCATCACTGAGATTTGCCAACTAGCCGATCATTATTTTGTCGAACCTAACAGCCATACTCTGCGTGAATTCTTTCAGTCGGACTTGTCTTTAGACCCTGAAACCGGTCACCTAGTCGAACCAGGGCACCACTTTGAATGGGTCTGGTTACTGCACCAAACCTATGCCATTACTGGCCGTGAACAAGATCTCCTCTTGGCCAAACAGCTTTGGCAAGTGGCTAGCGAGCACGGTATGGCCGATAACGGTGGTATTGTGAACAGCATTGATGGCAATACGCTCAAGATCGTTGATGGCGACAAGCGTATCTGGCCCATCACAGAATATTTAAAAGCCTGCTGTGTCGCTGAGCTGACGGATGTTGAGCGCCAACAGCGTCTCACCAGCGCACTCGACTTTTTAGAACATCATTACTTTATCGACCGTGGTCGCTGGATCGAGTACCTCGATGCCAACAATCAAAGCAAAGGCTTTCCGTTGCCGGGCACCACGGGCTATCACATCTTTCTTGGTTTAGCCGAAGTGCTAAAATGGCAAGATTCTTAGAGATTACAGGACTTAGACTATGTATATCGTAACTGGCGGCGCCGGCTTTATCGGCAGCAACATCATCAAAGCATTGAACGAACGCGGTATTCGCAACATTCTGCTTGTCGACGATTTAACGGACGGCAAAAAGTGTCTAAACCTTTCTGACCTAGACATTGCCGATTACATGGACATGTACGATTTCCTTGATCGTATCAAGTCAGACTCCCTAAACATCCAAGCCACGGCGGTATTCCACGAAGGTGCTTGCTCAGCGACCACTGAATGGAACGGTAAATACGTCATGGACGTTAACTACCAGTACTCAAAAGCGGTCTTAAAATGGTGTTTGGATCATCGCGTACCGTTTTCTTACGCCTCGTCGGCCTCCGTTTACGGCCCAGGTCCAGTGTTTCAAGAGTCACGTGAATTCGAAAACCCACTGAACATGTACGCGTTTTCGAAGTTCCAGTTTGACCAATACGTACGCGAGATCCTACCAACAGCCGATTCACAAATCGTTGGTTTCCGTTACTTCAACGTCTACGGCCCACGTGAAAACCATAAAGGCAGCATGGCCAGCGTAGCGTTCCACCTACGCAATCAAGTATTAGCAGGCGAGAATCCAAAACTGTTCGGCGCTTACGATGGTTACGAAGCCGGCGGTCAGAGCCGTGACTTTATCTACGTACAAGACCTAGTGAACACCAAGCTTTGGTTCCTAGATAACCCTGAAAAATCGGGCATCTTTAACCTAGGTACTGGTAATGCTGAGCCATTTAAAACCATCGCCGAAACTGTAATCGAGCATTACGGCAAGGGGGAAATCGAATTCATCCCATTCCCAGAGCACCTAAAAGGCGCCTACCAAAGTTTCACTCAAGCCGACATCAGTAAGCTGCGTGACGTAGGCTACCAAGGCGCATTCCGTGGTCTGGCACAAGGCGTAAAAGATTACATGGCATGGCTAGATAACCGTGGCTAAGTATTTGATCGTTGGCCCCTCTTGGGTGGGCGACATGGTAATGGCACAAAGTCTGTTTAAGTCTGTTAAACAGCAAGACCCTAACGCCATCATTGATGTGATTGGACCCGCTTGGTCCAGTCCCATTTTGGAGCGTATGCCGGAAGTACGAAACGCCATTACCCTAAAAACTGGTCATGGTGAGTGGGGCATTGCCACCCGCCGTCAATTGGGGCATTCCCTGCGCAGCGAGCAATACGATCAAGCCATTGTGCTACCACGTTCCTGGAAGTCGGCTCTAGTGCCCTTCTTTGCTAAGGTGCCGAAACGTATTGGCTATCATGGTGAGCAACGCTATCTTCTGCTAAATGAGCGCCGTAAGCTGGATAAAACAATACTGAACCAGACCGTTAAACGTTTTGTTTCATTAGGTGTGAATAAGTCTGAGGCTTATCCACCACAGAATTTGCCCAACCCAGCGCTGACAGTGGATAAAGGCAACCAAGCCGCCTTATACCAAAACCATGGTTTGGACAGTACTCGTCCAGCCGTGGCGATGATGGCTGGCGCCGAATATGGCCCGGCGAAACAATGGCCTTTAGCGCACTTTCATGAGTTGGCTGAGCGCTTGATCGCCCAAGGGTACCAAGTGTGGATTTTAGGTGGCCCTAAGGACATCGACGATGGCAATATCATCATCAAAGATCTAGGCCCGCATGCGCACAACCTGTGTGGTAAGACACAATTAGTCGATGCCATTGATCTGTTAGCCGCGGCCGAGTTAGCCGTCAGCAATGACTCAGGTCTAATGCACGTGGCCGCAGCAGTCGGCACCAAGGTGCACGGCATCTATGGCTCCACCAGTGAGGCCTTCACGCCACCACTGACCGACAACAAGGTGATTCACAACCTGCACCTTCAATGCTCCCCTTGCTTTAAGCGTACCTGTCCACTAGAGCACACGGACTGCTTAAACAAGCTTAAGCCTGAGCAAATTATTCAATCGATCCAATTGGACCGCTAGGACGCCCACCATGAACAGCCCTGCTAAACGCGCCACGGTGACCGCGGCACTGATTGTTAAGAATGAAGAGAAAAACCTTAAGACGTGTCTCGACAGCCTCGCCGATTGGGTCGATGAAATTGTGCTGCTGGACTCAGGCAGCACGGACCGTACCGAAGACATTGCGCGCCAATACACCTCTCACTTTTACACCAAGGAAAACTGGGAAGGCTTTGGCAAGCAGCGCCAAGCAGCGCAAGCCTACGTCAACAGCGACTATGTGTTCTGGATCGATGCCGATGAAGTGGTGACTGCAGAGCTTAAGGCCAGCATTTTAGCGGCCTTAAGCACGCAAGCCAGCAATACCGCTTACAGCGTCAACCGTAAAAGCTGGGTATTTGGCCGCTTTATCACCCACTCGGGCTGGTACCCAGATCGTGTGACGCGCTTGTATCGTGTCAACGAAGGTGGCTACTCTGACGACTTGGTGCATGAAAAAGTGTTACTGAAAGAAGGCGTCGCAACTCAGCCGCTCGCGGGTGATATGACCCACTACACCTACGATGATTTGCACCACTATTTGGTCAAATCCGCGTCCTACGCTAAGCTGTCGGCCGATCAGAAACAAAAGCGCGGCAAGACCACATCACTTAGTTCGGCGAGCCTGCATGCGTTTGCCTGTTTTGTGAAAATGTACTTGATCAAACGCGGTTTTCTAGACGGCAAACAAGGTTTCTTATTGGCTGTTTTATCGGCGCACTCTACCTTCGTAAAATACGCCGATCTCTGGGTTCGTCAGCAAGCGGATCGCCCAGACGCTCATTAATACGCTAACAAGGGAGGGTCTATGTCATTGCTACAGCAACTCAAACTCAAGCTCTTTAATACCCTAAGGGTACAAAGCAACAATGTCGTAGACATCCACCCTGATAGCAAAATTAAAGGCTGCCGTATTGCCATTAAGGGCACGAATAATCGCCTAGAAATCGCACAGGGCTGTAATCTGCGCGGTGTACATATTGAAATCAATGGCGACAACTGCCTGATCAATATTGAGCGCGATACCATCATTGGTGAAGACTGCTATTTGTCTTCACGAGAAAAAGACACGCAGCTCACCATCGGCGCTGACTGCATGTTCTCCCGTAATGTCAAAATCATGACCAGCGATGGCCATGATATTTTACGCGGTCAACAGCGTATCAATCCCGCCCAGTCGATTCATATTGGCACTCACGTTTGGTTAGCGGATAACGTGACCATATTAAAAGGCGTGAACATCGGCGACGGTTCCGTAGTGGGCATCAACTCCACCCTCACCAAAAGCATTGCTGAGCAAGAAATTGCGGTAGGATCACCTGCCAAAGTGGTGGCAAGCGAAATCACTTGGCGCGACGAGCTGACCTTTTAATCCGCTCATCCCGCACACAAATTAAAGCGCCTGATAAACGCCTAACAGTTTCTGCACATGCACCTTTTGGTCAAACTCTTGTTGCGCACGCTGACGGGCTGCTTGCTCTAAGGATTCGCGTTTAGCTTGATCCAAACACAAATCCTGCATCGCCGCCGCCAGTGCCTCAATATTCATTGGATCGACCAACACACCGGTCTTCTCCAAGATTTCAGGAATCGCCCCCGTGTTAGCACCAATAATGGCTTTGCCCTGCGCCATGGCCTCAATCACCGTCAAGCCAAAGGCTTCTAGGTGCGATGGAATCGCCACCACATCCATGCCTGATAATTGCTTCTCTGGGGTTGAGGAGAAACCATAGAAAGTCACTTTTTGCGCCAATTTGTTGTCACTAACATAGCTCTGAAGCTTGGCAATATAAGGATCATCGCCGCCTTGTTTGGCGTTTAGGCCACCGACTATTACCAAATGAAAACGTTCATCCAACTGTTGCATGGCTTGTAACAGCTCAAAGTGACCTTTGCCTGGCGATAATCGACCGACAATACCGATGACTGAGGTCTCTGGTGCAAGCTTTAACTCTGCTTTAAGGTCTAGCTTATCCGGCAATTGTGCTGGAATATCGGTGCCTAGCCACAATGCTTGAATCCCATTATCAGCCACCGGCAAAGCATGCTTGTTATGCGCCAGAGTGAACTGACTGATCGACAGTACTTGGTCCACATTGCGGTAGATAAAGCGGTGAAAGACATCTTTCTTCGGCTTTTTTACGCCCATATGATCAGTATAAATCAGCTTAAAGCCACACAGCTTTTTCAACAGTACCGCTAACGCTAAGTCCGACGACTTGTGACAATGCACGTATTGAATCTGATGCTGCTTAATCCATTTCGCTAAACTCAGCAGATGACGATAACCATAACCACGACTACTGATCGCCAGACTGCCATCGAACTCTTTGGCCATCACTTCATCAATGGATGAGCCTTGAAAAGCGATACCAAATACGCGATGACCTTGGCTTTGCATTTGTTTGCCGACGCGCAAGGGATACATTTCTAAGCCACCAAAGCCATAGGACAAACACATGTGCAGAATATTCATTTACGCTTCTTTCCCTAGTGTTTCGCACCAGCGTTGAATGTCCGCAAGATGCGGCTCTATCTCAAACTGGGATAAATCTTCTTGTTGCGCGTTGGGCGTAAACGGTAGCCAACGCCCTGCACTGTTCAGTGTCTGCCAACGAAGCGGAGTTGATGAGCGTTTCTTCGGATAGAAGCCTATGGTCGGCACGTCCAATGCGCCAGCGATGTGCAACGGTCCGGTCGAACCGGCCATAAATAGATCCGCCACAGAGATAGAACGCATAAAGTCTTCTACGCCATCGTTGTTATCGTACAAGCTAATACGTTCCACTTTCCCCGTCATGGCATCGACTAAAGCTTTCGAGATGGCGCTTTCACCAGGCCCTGCAGTGATGACAAAGTGCGTCGGCGCTTGCTGATCAAGAAAAGTAATCAACTTACCCCACTGCGCTTGCGTTAAGGTATTCGAGGAGCCGCCCGTCACTGGATGAATAAAGCAAGTGCGTTGCTCGAAGGTCACGCCCAGTGCATGGCGCAATTTCTCTTTTTGAGCCGCTTTTTGCTGATTGCTAAAAGACAATAGCTGATGTGGTGACATGGTTTGCACCTGTCCCTGTAGCACTTCAATCAAGTACTCCGCCAACTCAAGGTTGTACTGATACTCAGGTTTCTCAGACTTAGAACGGCGCTGACGTAGGGTGTGAGTGTACAGAAGCTGTACCCACTTGGTCGCCGGTGCAACGCGTACCGGAATACGCGCCTTACGCACTAGCTTGGCATTGTAGCTATTGGAAAATAAGCAGATGGCCGCATCGAACTGCTGTGCTTGCAGAACTTTGGCGAAGCTTTTGATTTGATCCGCTTTTTTAGGGTCAATGATGACTTCATCAATCCATTCGCAGGCGTTGGCGATATCTTGCGTGTAAGCTGGTACGAGGGCCACCACAGTCGCTTGAGGAAAAGCTTGTTTAATGGCCTTAAAAGCAGGCAAAGCAAGGACAAAATCGCCGATTTTGTCGTTTCGTACGACTAATATTTTCATCAACAGGACCACATCACGAGCGTCTATAAGTGTGAATGTGCCACACGGGCATGATAGATCTCGCCAGAGGCGATCCATATCCTGATGGGCACACTGTAATGGCGCCCTATTTTAAAGCTTATTGCCCCCTAAGTAGAGAGGTTTAGCAAAGAAAGCTGGCACGATTAGCGCTGCCCAAGCAAGAATGACTTAAGCGTCACCGCCAAATAAATCACGGGTGAACACCTTCTCCAGTACATCGCTAAGATCCTCGGTGACGCGGTTGGCGATGATCACGTCGGCTTGGCGTTTAAAACGGGCCAAATCTGTTTCCACACGAGAGTTAAAGAAGCTTTCCTGCTGCATCACCGGCTCATACACCACCACTTCAATGCCCTTCGCCTTGATGCGCTTCATTACCCCTTGGATGGCCGAGGCGCGGAAATTATCCGAGCCTGCTTTCATCACCAAACGATAAATCCCCACCACTTTCGGTGCGCGTTTAATCACTTCATCAGCAATAAAATCCTTGCGTGTGACATTGGCATCAACAATGGCACGAATCAGATTGTTCGGCACCTGATCGTAGTTGGCGAGCAATTGCTTAGTATCTTTTGGTAGACAGTAGCCACCATAACCAAACGACGGATTGTTGTAATGACTGCCGATACGCGGATCCAAACACACCCCATCAATAATCTGGCGCGTATCCAAACCATGCGTTGAAGCATAAGAGTCCAACTCATTAAAGTACGCCACTCGCATGGCAAGGTAAGTATTGGCGAATAGCTTAATCGCTTCGGCTTCGGTCGATCCCGTTAACAGAATATCGATGTCTTGCTTGTGCGCACCTTGGGCTAACAGGTTAGCAAATGCCTGGGCACGCTCTGATTGCTCCCCAACAATGATGCGCGAGGGGTGCAAGTTATCGTACAGCGCCTTGCCTTCGCGTAAAAACTCTGGTGAAAAGATCAGGTTTTCTGTGCCATAGCGCTCGGACGCCTGTTTGGTAAAGCCCACCGGAATGGTCGACTTGATCACCATGGTGGCCCGTGGATTGAAGGCCAGCACATCTTGGATCACTGACTCAACATGACGCGTGTTGAAATAGTTAGTGTCTGGATCATAGTCTGTCGGCGTCGCGATAATGATGAACTCTGCGCCTTCATAAGCTTCGTTTGGGTCTAAGGTGGCACGAAAATTCAACTGTTCGCTGAGCAAATATTGCTCAACCTCATTATCCTGAATCGGGGACTTGCCCTGATTCAACATGGCCACTTTTTCAGGGACCACATCTAGGGCGACCACCTCATTATGCTTTGCTAACAATAAAGCATTGGAAATACCAACATAACCTGTACCAACCACCGCGATCTTCATGAGTCAAACCTATCTTGCGTCACATTTTTTCTTATTCTGCGACACAAAGATAACAACTCTATGACGGTCTAAACGTTTGCCTCATCTAATTTACGCAGCATGCGTTTGGCCCACTGACTCCAAGAGCCCACGTACACATGTTTGGCTTCTAGGCCGGCATAATTCATCGCTAATACGTTATGACAAGCGGTCACCCCCGAGCCACAGTAATAGACAATTGGCTTTTCAAGATCCTGTAGCAAGCCACTCCACTCATCCAGCAGCAACGCGGGCGCTTTCATCATGCCTTGCTCGTTTAGGTTGTGCATAAAAGGACGGTTCATAGCGCCTGGAATGTGCCCCGCCACCGGATCCATGGTTTCGTTTTCCCCTTGAAAGCGATCCGCTGCGCGGGCATCTAACAGTTGGAAACGCTCTGCTTCAAAATTTGCCACCACGTCATCTTCAGAGACCAACCATGGGTAACTGATATTCAAGCGCTGTGTGCTCGGCGTAGGAGTATTTTCCCCCGCCTCAATCAGGTATCCAGCCCGTTGCCACGCAGGGAAACCGCCGTCTAACACATACACTTCAATGCCTTGCTGCACCAACATCCACCAAGCACGGGCCGCCATGGCGCCGCCCATATCATCGTACACCACCACTTGGCTGTTGTTATCAATGCCAAGAGCCATCAAGGTGTCCGCCAACTGCTCAGGCTCTGGCAATGGATGGCGTCCCGTCTGCTCTGTTTCATGGCCCGCTAACTGATGGTGTAAATCCACAAACACAGCCCCAGGGATGTGGCCTAACTCATATACCTGACGACCTTTTTCTAAATCCGTCAGGTAGAAGCGACTGTCCAGAATGAGCAAATCTTTTTGCTCCAGCATCTCATGCAGCTGTGCAACAGAAATCAGTGTCGGCAAAGCCATGAAGGGTCTCCTTAATCAAGCGGGTATGGTCAACAATTGATAATAGCCTACTGCGAATCGCTGGCTTTTGCTATGATGCCCGCGCATTGACTTAAGAAAGCCCAATTATGAAACGTATCGATCAACTTCTTACCGAACAACAACTGTGTAAATCTCGTTCCCAGGCGCAAACCTTTATTAGCCAAGGCAAGGTTTCAATTCACGACAAAGGCCAATGGCAAGTCGTGGCCAAGCCTAGCCTAAAAGTCGCCGAGGATATTGAGATCAAATTAGAGTTGGACGAAGACGATCGCTATGTATCACGCGGGGCATTAAAGCTGGCTGGCGCATTGGCTTCGTCCGGATTAAGCCTACAAGGCTTTACCGTATTGGATGTCGGTCAATCGACTGGCGGTTTTACTGACTGTGCTTTGCAACATGGCGCCAGTAAGGTCGTCGGTGTCGAAGTCGGTCATGACCAGCTGGATGTTCGACTACGCGAACGGGATGATGTGATCTGCTTGGAAGGTTTGAATGCCCGTCATTTAAGCGCAGAGGATCTTGGTGAGCATTTACCGGAGAGGGGCTTTGATGCCGCAGTGATGGATGTGTCGTTTATTTCGCAAACCAAAATCTTACCGCAGCTGCCAAGTTTGATACGCTCACAAGGCTATTTGATCACCCTCGTCAAACCTCAGTTTGAGTTAGGCAAAGAGGCGATTGGCAAAGGTGGCATTGTGCGGGATCAGCTGAAAGTGAAACAGCTCGAGTTCGATATGAAGCAGCTGATCGAGCAGCTTGGCTTTAGTGTCATCAGCTATGAGAAAAGTGCTATCAAAGGCGGCGATGGTAACCAAGAATTCGTACTCTTTGCCCAGCGCCACTGATTAACGATTGGGGCATGCTTGCTGTGATAAAGAAGAGTCGCTCACCGCTTGCTCTTCTTTCACTTCTAATTCCTTTAGATAACGGCGAGCCATGACAAAGCCAATACAGCCGAAAATCACCGAGCCAACCGCCTGCCCAAAAATAATCCCGTCCGCTCCCATCAGCCAACCAAACAATACGATCAATGGCCAGGTGCCAATGGTCGCTCGTCCAAAGTTCAACAAGGTACTGTTGAGCGGCTTACCAAGATTGTTAAACACTGCGATGGCAATAAATAATAAGCTTTGAAAGAAGAAGCTAAAGGAGCCATAGGTGGCGAAAAAATGAATCAAGCTGGCCGTTTCTTCCGTGGCGTGAAAGATCGCGACCAAAAAATCCTGTGCCAGATACAAGGCAGAACACAACAGCACACTGTAGATCAGAGCATAGACCACGGCACTGGTCATGGCATTGTGCATGCGCTGAAACTGACGCGCACCATAGTTTTGCGCTAAGACAGGCCCCACTGCACCGGACAAGGCAAACAGACCACCAAACACCACCGGAATCACACGACCGACAATGGCCACTCCCGCTACGGCATGATCACCAAATTCCGCTGCGTAAGCCATCACGATGGCATTCGCCAACGGAGATGACATATTGGTCAGCATGGCTGGCACCGCGATCAATGCGATCGGCTTCAAGTCTTTGAAGCATTCCGCACCATCAAACGCCCCCAGCATACGGTGCATTTTCACCACCCCATAATAGCTCACCGCCACCATGGAAAAGCGCGCCAATAACGAGGCAATGGCCGCACCGTGAATGCCTAAGCCAAACACAAAGATTAAAATGGGGTCCAGTACCGCATTCACCACACTGCACACCAGCGTGGCGTACATGGCGCGGCGCGCATCCCCTAAGGCACGCATAATGCCTGAGGCGATCATACCGATCATCACGGCTGGCATCCCCAATAGCAGAATCTGTAGATACCCAGTGGCGAGGTCTAAGGTGCGAAAGTTAGCGCCTAAAAAGAATAATACTTCAGGAATACGTGGCCATAAGAACCACACCACGGCACTGGAAAATAACACTCCGATGGCTAACACATTGGTCGCACGCCGCTTAGCGAGTTCAAAGTTACCTTCGCCAATCGCTCGCGCCACTAACGCGGTCGCCGCAATCGATACCGCGATGCTGATGGAAACCGTGAAAAACATCACTGTGCTGGCAAAGCCGACCGCCGCGACAATTTCACGTTCGCCAAGCATTGAGAGAAACAGCATATCGACCAAGTCCACCAGAAACATCGCCATCAATCCTAGTGCGCCGGTAAACGACATAATGGAGACGTGTTTAAAGGTTGAACCTTGAGTCAATGTTGCCTGCTTCGGCATGCCTACCCTCGAAGAAAGAACGAAGCGCAATGCGCTGATAGAAAAAAGCCGAACCTTGTCAGGTTCGGCTTAGCTATTATCTCACCTTTTCGCAGGTGATAGAACGCAGCAATGTGGAGTTTTTAGTGAATGCCACGGTCAGATTTCGCAAACACAATTTTTTCTACGTCAGCAAAACGTTCAGCAAAATGCACCGTCATATCGGCTTTGACAGAGTCTGGTAATTCCTCAAAGTCACGGCGGTTGGCTTCAGGCAGGATCACTTCGTTGATCTTACTGCGCTTTGCCGCAATGATCTTCTCGCGAATACCGCCCACTGGAAGCACCTGGCCAGTCAGCGTTAACTCCCCCGTCATCGCCAAGGGGCGCTGTACCGGCTCTCCTTTGGCCAGCGACATTAATGCCGTCGCCATGGTGATGCCCGCACTAGGGCCGTCTTTTGGTGTGGCCCCCTCCGGCACATGTAAGTGAATCATGCATTTATCAAAGAACTCAGCATTCTTCTGGTAGCTCTTGGTGTGTGACAACACGTAGGAGTAAGCAATCTCAGCCGACTCTTTCATCACATCCCCAAGTTTACCGGTCAGCTTCAATCCACGACTCAACTCGTGCACCTTGTTGGCTTCGACGGGCAAGGTTGCACCACCCATGGAAGTCCAGGCAAGGCCTGTGACGACACCCACACCGCGCAGCGTCTTCTCGTTACGGAAGTAAGGCATGCCAAGGAAGGTCTCAACGTCTTTGACGCCGACATTGATACTCTCCTTATCACCCGTCATCAATTGAACCACGCACTTACGGAGAATTTTCTGCAACAGTTTATCAAGACCACGGACCCCCGCTTCACGGGCGTAAGATTCGATAATGTATTTGAGCGCTGCATCGGTAATGTTCAGCTGCTTCTTCAGTAGCTTATTTTTCTTCAGCAGTTTCGGCCACAAATGCTGCTTCGCAATCGCCAATTTCTCTTCGCCGATGTAGCCCGATAGGCGAATCACATCCATACGGTCCAACAA
This sequence comes from Marinomonas aquimarina, assembly GCF_900089755.1. Taxonomy (GTDB): domain Bacteria; phylum Pseudomonadota; class Gammaproteobacteria; order Pseudomonadales; family Marinomonadaceae; genus Marinomonas; species Marinomonas aquimarina. Next base: position 175,133 of record NZ_FLOC01000001.1, read on the forward strand.
AGGTGCCGGAATGGTATCCAATTGGTTCGCGGTGCAGACAAACAAGGCCTTGGATAAATCCACGCGCATATCGAGATAGTGGTCCAAGAACTCCACATTTTGCTCAGGGTCCAGCGCCTCCAGCAAGGCAGAGGCAGGATCGCCATGGAAGGAGGAGCCAATCTTGTCGATCTCATCGAGCATGATTACAGGGTTTTCCACTTCCACATCTTTCAACGCTTGCACAAACTTACCCGGCAAAGCACCGATATAGGTTCGACGATGGCCCTTGATCTCGGACTCATCACGCATACCACCCAAACTAAAGCGGTAAAATTGACGATCTAAGGCTTCGGCTATGGACTTACCGATGGAGGTTTTACCCACCCCTGGTGGTCCCACCAACAACATAATGGAGCCGCCCATTTCTTGACGGTGCGCGCCCAATGCGAGGAACTCAACAATGCGATCTTTGACATCGCCAAGGCCTGCGTGATGCTGTTCTAACACTTCACGGGCTTTATTGATGTCTAGGTTATCTTTGGAATGCACGCCCCAAGGAATAGCAGTTGCCCAATCCAGATAATTGCGCGTAACGCCGTATTCAGGCGAGCCCGACTCTAGGATGCTCAGCTTATGCAGTTCTTCTTCGATTTTTTTCAGCGCCGCTTCTGGCACGGTTTTATTCGCCAGACGCTCCTCAAACATCTCCACATCAGAGGTGCGATCATCCTTAGAAATACCCAGCTCTTTTTGGATCACCTTCAGCTGCTCACGTAAAAAGAACTCACGCTGATGCTTGCTGATCTTCTCGTTCACTTCTTCGCTGATTTCATTTTGCAGGCGCGCAATTTCAAGCTCTTTACGCAGTAGCGTCAAAGATGAATGCAAGCGTGGCAGGATCGGCAGGGTCGCCAATACATCGTATAGCTCGTGGGGCTCTGCGGAGGTGATTGAGGCAGCAAAGTCTGCCAACAAGCCAGGTTCGTTAAACGAAAAACGTCCTAGATATTGGCGTAGATCTTCGCTAAAGAGCGGATTTAAACGGATCAGTTCTTTGATCGCATCAAGGATCGCAATCGAGTAGGCCTTGGACTCATCGTCTCGCAGCGTTGAGTCACTAATATAGCGCACACGAGCGCGGTAAGGCGCTTCCGTACTGAGCCACTCCACCACCTCAATACGCTTTAACCCCTGGGCTAGAAAGGTAATTTTGTCATCGGTTTTCTCGGCACGATGGGTTTTCGCGACACAACCAATTTGTGAGAACGTCTCTACTTTCGGGGCCCCAGGGCCCAGACGTTCAGCATAAATCAAACCGACTACGGCTTGGGGTTGATCAGCGATGTATTCTAAGGTGTCTTCCCAAGGCTCCGCGTCCACCATGACCGGCTGTACTTGTGCTGGAAAGAACGGGCGGCTCGACACCGGCAGGATGTAAAGGGTGTCGGGTAAAACATCATCAGGTAAAGCGAGTGCACGCGGGTCACTAATGGACACTTCATCGGTATCAACAACATTATCTTCAGATGGATCTAAATACTTTTCGTCGTCACTCATAAGTCTCTATCTCTCTTGGAGCCGCTCAAAAAACGGTTAAGGAACAATAAAAACTTATGTAGTGGCGTTTAGCAAAATTACAATCCACAAAATGTGATGCACGTCTCTGTCCTTGATCTTTGCATCACTTTTGCGAGCGACTTAGGGCTTAACCGCGCAGGGCAAGAAACGCTCCAGCACCGGCCATCAAACCACCAGCGCCGCGATTCATACGCTTCACCGCGCGGGCTGATGTCATTAAACGACGCGCTTGTGAAGCACTGTAGGAGATCAAGGTAAGACCTAGCATTAATGCCACAAAGGCTAGGCCTGCAGCCAATACAATGTCATTCCCTTGTAAGGCGGTCACGTCCATAAAAGTTGGTAAAAAGGCGATATAGAACAACACCACTTTGGGATTAGAAGAAGAAATTAAAAAGCCCTGCAGCGCAGCGCCCCACCCCTGTTTACGGCTATTTTCCGCCGTTTCATCTGTATCCAAAGAGATTGGTGCGCACCACATTTTCCAACCTAGGTAGAGCAAATAGGCCGCGCCAATGTAGCGAATCGCGATAAAAACAACTTCCCATTGCTGGGCAATGGCCGCCAAGCCAAAACAGGCCATGACTAAATAGACGATGTCACCACAGGCCATGCCCGCCGACAACGGCAGGGTTTTCATCACCCCATGGGAAATACTCTTGGCTAGGATGGCAAACACCCCAGGCCCTGGGGTAATGCCAAAAATAAAGATGGCAATAAAGAAGGTAACTGCACTTTCTAAGGTCATATTATGCCTCCTCAACACCACAGCTTAATAACACCATACGGGTGACGAACTGTTTCGCTTCGTCAAAATCTGACTCGTCCAGCTCATCTTTCTGCAGCAAAATTTTCACCTGCGCATCGAAGTCGGCGTAGGTCTGGGTCATGGCCCAGATGGTAATAAACAAATGCTCCACCGCCACCGGTTTCATCAAGCCTTGCGCGACCCATGTATCAATCGTCTGCTTCTCTTTTTGCAACTCATCGACAAAGTAACGGCGCAGGAACTCCAGCACAAAAGGCTCTTCACCAATCAACGCCATAGCAAAGACTTTTGACGCATTAGGGTTGAGACGGGACTGATCCAACTTTTCACTGATGTAGCGGGTTAAATTATGACGCGGGCCCGTCTCCACATTAAATTGACTGACCGAGTCCAGCCATAGCTGAAGGATGCTCTCAAGCACGGCTTCGAGTAAGTCTTTTTTCGAGCGGTAATAGTAATGAATGTTGGCTTTCGGCAAGCCTGCTTCATTTGCGATCATCTGGGTAGTGGTCTTAGCTAAGCCTTGTCGCGCAAAAACACGTTCCGCTGTAGAAAGAATCAACGCCTGATTCTGCGCTCGGATATGACTTTTCAACTGATTTTTTGAGCGTTTAGGGGTTTCTGACACGATCGCCTCGATAGCAAAGTAGAAAATTAAAGACGTACGAATTATAAGGGGAAAACGCAGGCGTTACATTAAAAATGGGGAGCAATGCTCCCCGTTCCCCTCACAACAGTTAGGTGCTAGGCGGACACCTAGAGTGCTGTTGTACCACGTTGGCTCAGTTTCATCACAACGAAACACCGCTGTGCTTAGGACGATGCCCTGTAGAAATCTGAATATTCGGTCAGAATACACCCTATTATTTGGCAGCACAAGAGAAAACTGACCGATCGATCAATATCTACATTAGGCCGCTAGCACGACTCGATTTCGGCCTTTCTTTTTGGCTTGATAAAGCGCTTGGTCCGCCCGCTTGATCACCTCACTGGGAGCATCACTGGTTTGCCCCAGAGCCAAACCAATACTCACGGTGACCGATACGGTTTTTTCTTTGGTTTCGGTGGAGACATCCAATTGCTCGGCCTGCACGTCTTCACGAATCTGATCTAACAAGGCTTGCGCATGCTCGACACCACGCCCTTTGAACAGTAAGGTGAACTCCTCACCACCGTAACGGTAAATGGCCGCACTATTGCCATAACGCTGCATCACACGTGCAACTTGCTTTAACACATCATCGCCTTTGGCATGACCATAGCTATCGTTAAATTTTTTAAAATGATCCACATCGAGCATGGCAATGGCATAGTGACGCGGTAAGGCTAACATGGCTTCATTCAAGGCTCGGCGGCTAGGTAACTGAGTCAACTCATCGCGGTAGGCCATACGATGACTCTCCGCCACCACAAACCATACCCACACTAGGATCTGAGCGCTGCGCACGGCCGACTCCTGATGCGCACTGAAGGTCATACACTCGACCAACAACAAGGTCACTAAGCTCACCAACACTGCGGTCGAGAAGCCATCCGCCTTGCGCCACCAGGTGATCAGGCTCAACAGCGAGGTCAAAGCAATCATCAACCAGCACAGCAACGCCGACAGCGATATCTGCAACAAAGGCACATTCACTGCCAAAAAATTAAAGTTGATGACATTCTTTTCATAGCTCACGCTCCACGCCACCAACATGCCCAGAAACAGAATGCGGTTAAACACAAAGCGGTTAAAGAAGCCACGCTCACGCAACACCAGCAATAACCCCAGGCCAATGGCTGCAACCGTGGTAAAGCTACTGGGCAAGGATTCATTTTCCACATAAGGATAAAACGCAGGCAGTAAGATCAGACCACCGGCCAGCAGCACTTTGCCACGGTTAAAATGCCACGCCATAAACACCATGACCGACGCCAACACATACGGCAGCCATGGCAATAGGTCCAACGCTAACGACGGCAGCACACGGGTATAAACACTGGCAAATAAGCCGGCCAGTAAGATAAAAAGAGGGATCAGGAGAGAGCCTGTTCTTTGCGGCATTCGTAAACCTATCGAACCAATCGATCAAAACAAATCAATATCTTGCCCCGAAAGCCGAACATTTTCATTAATAATTAAGCAAAACTATCAACAAGAGATCATTATGGGACTTTTAATAGACGGCAAATGGCATGATCAGTGGTATGACACTAAAGCCACTCAGGGTAAATTCGTGCGTTCACAATCGCAATTTCGTAATTGGATCGTATCGCCAGACCAGTTCGACGCGAACGATGCAACACATTTTCCAGCCGAGTCAGGACGTTACCACCTATATGTTTCATTAGCATGTCCATGGGCCCATCGCACATTGATTTTCCGCCATTTAAAGCAACTGGAACCGCATATCAGTGTCAGCTGCGTTCATCCACACATGCTGGAAAACGGTTGGGAGTTTAAAAACGAGCAAGGTTTTGCAGACTCTCAGGTGCCAAGTGGCGATCCTTTGCACGACTTCCAGTTTGCTCACCAACTCTACACCCATGCGAATTCCGAGTACTCCGGTCGAGTCACTGTGCCGATTTTATGGGACAAACAACAGCATACGATTGTTTCCAATGAGTCGGCCGATATCATTCGCATGCTCAATAGCGCCTTTGATCATCTCACTGGCAATCAAGACGATTTCTACCCAGAGGCGCTGCACGATGAGATTCATGCCCTAAACGAACGTATTTACGACACGGTCAACAATGGCGTCTACAAGGCCGGCTTTGCCACCACCCAAGCCGCCTACGAAGAAGCCCTCTATCCGTTATTTGAGTCGTTAGAGTTTCTCGAGCAACGCTTGGCCAACGCCAGCTACCTCACAGGCGAACAGGTCACGGAAGCCGACTGGCGTTTGTTCACCACTCTGATTCGTTTTGATGCGGTGTATCACGGCCACTTTAAATGCAACCTTAAACGCATTGTCGATTACCCCAACCTGAGCACTTACCTCGAGCGTTTGTACAATACACAGCAAGTTGCTGCGACCGTTAATCTGGAACACATCAAGCAGCACTACTATTACAGTCATGATACCATCAACCCAACACGGGTCGTGCCGGCAGGACCAAAGACGCTTTTTCGCCCTGAAATTTAAGGATAAATTTAGGGAAAGTTGAGTACTTTTTGACAATATTCAAACTATCGGCTATCAAATTCTCTGTTTTTTTCAGATAATGACCTGCTCATATATTGAACTTTCAAAACGAGCATCAGGTTTACCTGCTGCTCGTTTTGCATATAAACGCGCTAATAAAACGATGGTTGAATATGGAACGTAAGTTACTTTGGGTTATCTCGAGTATCGTGATCTTGATTTTATGGTTCAAAATTGAACCCCAAGATACTCAACAAGCAGACACAAATCTTGCCAGCTCTGAGCCAGTTCAAGGGGAACCTCCGGCTCAGAAACGTACGCAAAGTTCGCGTGAAGCCAATGTGTCTAAGGAAGAGCAAGAATATTTCCAAAGCCACCCAATTGATGGCTCTCGACCAGACTTTGCCGCCATCAGTGATGTGCAAGAACGTAAGGCGGTCTTCTTTGACTTCCTGATGCCTTTTGTCACTGAAAAGAATGACTTACTGCTAAAAGATCGTGCTCGCATTGAAGCCATCCTTAACAGTCCAGAGCCGCCATCACGGGAAGACAAAACTTGGATTGCAGCGCTTCGTAACATCCATAAACTGCGTAAATTGGGCGTCTACACCCATGAAGACATTGCGGTTTTACTGCGCTATGTGGATGTGATCCCAGCCTCACTGGTGTTGGCACAAGCCGCCAATGAGTCGGCCTGGGGAACCTCGCGCTTTGCCCTAGAAGGCAACAATTACTTCGGCCAGTGGTGTTTCACCCCAGGCTGCGGCTTGGTACCCAATGCTCGTGGTGAAGAACAAGATCACGAAGTGCGTAAATTTAGCGATGCCCGCGAATCCGTATTTGCCTACATTGATAACTTGAACAGCAACTCTGCCTACAAAGAGCTGCGCTCGATCCGCGCACAGCTGCGCAAAGAAGGCGAAGCCATCACTGGCTTGGCTCTGGTACACGGCTTAGAGAATTACTCGCAACGTGGCCAAGACTACATCGATGAAATCGAAAGTCTGATTGATTACAACGAATTATGGCGTTTCAATGTGCACACCGACGAAGCGACTTATAATAACGAGTAAACAAATGACGAAAACCTAGGGTTTCGCTCATTTGTTCTGCCGAACTCCGTGTTTTGCAGGAAAATTCGCTCTGTATAGGGTGGCGGTGAATCACCCCCATCCTTTACAATACCAAGCGTTAATATCCAAAATTATAAATCGAGGACATTCCTTTGGCCCGTTTACCTGTTATTGTTGGCTTTGGCGGAATCAATTCGGCTGGACGTACATCCTTTCATCAGGCTTATCGCCGAATCATTTTTGACCTACTTCCCCAAACCATTCAGCAGGAGGTTCTACTCGACCTCGCGACCATCACCAACATTGCTGAATACCAAAACGGCGCTTGGCTTACGCAAGACGGCGAAGCTCTCGATGCAGACACGCTGATCGACACCTTTGGTGAAGACATTCTGGCGCGCACCTTGATCCGCCGCATTCACCCAAGCTTATTCGATGTCGACAACGTGGTGATCCACAAGAATTCAGCTTTATCCCCCGTGTCTGAGGGTGAAAAACTAAGCTTTAGCGTTAAAACACGCTCACTTCCCGACAATATTCCGGCTAACTGGCAAGTCAAAGAAGTGTCTAAAACGCACAGCGAAATCACTGTGGATGGCACACTTGAAACCTTTATCAAGGATTCCAAGTCACTGACTGTGAAAGCAGCAGGTCAATTACCAACGGGGTTTGACCCATCGAAACTGTACCAAAGCCGTAACCATCCGCGCGGTTTGCAGATGACTGTCTACGGTGCTTCCGATGCCATTTTAAGCAGTGGCTTGGATTGGGATAAAGTTCGCAACCAAGTGGCACCCGACCAAGTCGCGGTGTACGCAGCCAACTCAATAGGCCAAATGGATGACCTAGGTTTTGGCGGCATGCTGAAGTCAGCACTGATGGGAAAACGCACTACCTCTAAGCACTTACCGCTTGGTTACGCGCAAATGCCAGCAGACTTTGTCAACGCATACATTCTCGGTTCCGTCGGCAATGTTGGCACCTCTATCGGCGCCTGCGCGACCTACTTCTTCAACCTTGAACGTGCGGTAGAAGCCATCAAAGCGGGCAAGATTCGCGTTGCTATGGTGGGTGGCAGTGATGCGCCGATCACACCAGAAATTATTGAAGGCTTCCGCACCATGGGTGCCCTAGCGGAAGATCAGGCTCTTTTAGCGCTTGATCAGCTGGAGAACCAAAAAGAGCCAGACCACACACGCAGCTGCCGACCATTCGCGCAGAACTGTGGCTTTACCATCGGCGAATCGAGCCAGTGGACACTATTAATGGACGATGAGCTTGCCCTAGAAGTCGGCGCCACCATTCATGGTTCGATCCCAGCGGTATACGCTTACGCCGATGGCTACAAAAAATCCATCTCAGCGCCAGGTGTGGGTAACTATCTCACTATGAGCAAGGCGATGGCGTACTTGAAGAACATCATTGGTTTGGATGGCCTAAAAGACCGTACTTTCATTCAAGCACACGGTACCAGCACACCGCAAAACCGTGTCACTGAATCCCACGTCTTAAGCCAAGCTGCAACCAGCTTCGGTGCTACAGATATCCCTGTAACGGCGATGAAAGCTTACCTTGGTCACTCACAAGGTACCGCTGGCGGTGACCAACTGCACCTTTCCCTTGGTGTTTGGGAGCACGGTATTCTGCCAGGCATTGTGACGTCACCTGCGGTGGCAGATGATGTTTACACGGACGGTTTAAAGATTCAGCTGAAACACGAAGAGTACGGCAAAGAACACTTCGAAGCGGCCCTATTGAACTCAAAAGGCTTTGGTGGCAACAACGCGACGGCAGTATTGCTATCACCCAAGAAGTCTCTAGAAATGCTGAAGAAGCGCTACTCTGCGGAGCAATTGGCCGCTTATGAAGAGAAAAATAGCGCTATCAAAGACGCCGCGGAAGCTTATAACCAAGCCATGGTTCGAGGCGAAATTGAGCCTATCTATCGCTTCGGTCATAACGTGCTAGGCGGTGAAGAGTTAGACATCAGCGACACTAAGATCAGCCTACCTGGCTACCACCTGCCAGTGGATCTTAATGTCGATAACGACTTCGACGACCTCGTTTAAGCACCACACAATCCCCAGCTAGGCTGGGGATTGTAGCTTTTCTAGCAAGAAATCAATCAACAAACGCACCTTCTTCGGCTGCAGTTTACGCTCGGCATAGACCGCATAAAACTGCCCAGTAAAGGTTTCGTATTCATCGAACAGCGACACCAACTCACCACTCTCAAGATAGCGCTCCACGAGAAAGTCTGGCTGCATAATAATGCCCGCTCCGGCCACAGCTAAGCGAGTTAAGGCACTGCCATTATTGGCCATCAAAGCACCATGGACGCTGACGTCGAACGCTTCTTCCGAGGAGTTAAAGCTCCACTTGTTCGCGTAAGGCGCATTGGTATAAATCAAGCAGTCGTGTTGCATCAGGTCCGTTGGATGTTGTGGCACGCCTTTGCGTTCTAGGTACATTGGCGACACACATACATAGCCACGCATGGTACACAGCGGTCGCGCAATAAATTGATCGCCACCTAGATCCCCACCACGCACTGCCAAATCAATCCCAGATTCCGTTAAATCGACACGCTTGTCGCTGAAATCGACCTCTAAGGTGATGTCAGGGTAAAGCTGCGAAAACTCATTAAGAATAGGCACCATATGACTCAAACCAAAGTCCATTGGCACACTTAAGCGCAAGTGACCTTTCGGCTGCTGGGTTAAATCCCCGAGCTCACCTTCCGCTTCTTCTATCGCTTCAAGGATGTTGATGCAATGTTGGTAATACAATTTTCCCGCATGGGTAACGCTGATATTACGGGTATTACGATGCAGCAACTTTGCTCCAAGGTCGTCTTCTAAAGCGTTGATATAACGCGTCACCATAGGCCGTGAAATGTCCAATGACTCACTGGCGACCTTAAAGCTTTCCGCTTCATAGACTCGACAGAACACCTTCATTGCCTGCAGCTTATCCATTCTTTAACCCTTTCAAAAAAGTTCCGCTAAAATTATTCAGTAATCCGAAATAGTGAATTGTATTCGCGTGTAATTATGTATTCTTAGAACATGATTATACTAGTGCCATCTTGTTAATCACATATCCTTTTTGGAGGTCTTATGAAAGCTTTACTACTTACTTCTGCCGCCGTGCTTGTTTCTACTAGCGCTATCGCTGCCGATTACCAAGTCGACCCAGCTCACTCGTTCGTGACATTTGAAGTGGGTCACCTAGGCGTAAGCACGACCGCAGGTCGCTTCAATGAATTTGAAGGTTCTTTTAACCTAGCAGAAGACAGCCAATCTGGCAGCGCTGAATTCACCATTCAAGCCGCGAGTGTGGACACTAACCACGAAGCGCGCGATAAACACCTACGTAGCCCGGACTTCCTAGACGTAAAACAATTCCCAACCATCACTTTCAAAAGCACCTCTTTTGACGGTGAAGAACTGAAAGGTGATCTCACTATTCACGGTATCACTAAACCAGTGAGCTTCGATGTTGAAAAGATCGGTGAAGGCAGTGATCCATGGGGTGGCTACCGTGCAGGTTTTGAAGCAAGCACCACCATCAAGCGCAGTGAGTTTGGCGTCTCTTACTTTATTCCTGGCGTGACCGATGAAACGGAAATCGAAGTCTTCATCGAAGGCATCCGCCAGTAATTAGGAGTTCACATGTACGAGGAAGCAGGTAACTCGAACCTACTCATGCTACTTAACACAGCGGTTTACCCATTTTTGGCGGCGGCTGTGATCACTTTAACCGGTAAGTTTAGTGCCCGCCTAAGCCTGTTAGGGCTTGCGGCAGGCTTCCTCGTCGCCTTAAGCCTGATTCATACAGGCTTAAGCTTTCCGCCGAGCAAAGCCCTAGATTTCCTTACCATCAGTACTTTACTCGGTGTTGCCATCAGTGGGTTACGCACCCTGAAATTAGGCTTTAAAACACGTAATGCTGCAGGCTTTATCGCCCTAGCCGTGAGTTTCTATTTACTGCTTAATCCGGTACTTCAACACCAATCACAATGGCTTAGTCTAAGCTGGTCTGTGCTCAGCGCCGCATTGGTGCTGGTGTTATTTGGCTTACAAAAAAGTACCGCCACGGCTCAGCATTCCCATGCCTCGATGGCGTCTTTGGCAGTGATTGCCGCGGCGTCGGCACCTGTCGTATCGATTGGCGGAAGTTTGTTAATCGGTCAGTTGCTGGGCGGCTTTGCCGCGAGTGTCGCAGGATTTGTCTTGGTGCAGCGCTTTGTCTGCAAAGCAAGTAGCCTAAACGGGTTATTGCTCGGATCCTTCATCTTGGCAGGCTTACTGGCACAGGCTCATGTCTTAGCCGATTTGCCGATTGCGACCATGTTGATCGCTTACCTTGCCATTTTGGTCAACGTCATCAGTAACTTGTTGATGAAGGAAGATGGCAAGATCAGCAGTACCATCGTAAATCTGATCCCTCAGATACTGATCAGCGGCATCATTGCTGGTGTCTCACTTTGGTCAGTGTGGCCAGAAAGCAGCTTGTATTAAGCTGCTTTTCTGCTTTTCTCAAATATCCTAGCCTTTAAAAATCGAGCGGCTGGCACGCCAAAACGGCAAGATGCAGCCCGCAATCAAGCAGCTAATAAAACCAAACGATAACAAGTACCCTATCCCCATATGTGACATATCAACAAACATACTCATAAAGTAGATGTTTGGAATCACCACAAATAACCAACTGCTGACCGTTAATACAAAACGATCAAAGCTAGAACGTAGGTTCGTTTTGGCCAATAACCAAGCACTGAAATAGGTGTATACAAACAGCGCTACAGCAAAACCGATCATGCTCGCAACGGACACTCCGTAAAACACCCGGCTCTGCTGTGCAACGTCTGCAGGCGCGGCTGAATACCAGACCGCCCCAACTAACAGCTGCAATGAATAGACCAACAAAATTGCTTTGAAGTTCACCTGTTAACCACCTTTAGCTTTTGTTAACCACCTCAATTCGATGGCAGGTTATACATATCTCGAATCAGCGCTCTTAGCACTGGGCGCCAAGAGCGCTGTTTGATCCCATAATGGCCAAAGATCTTACGACACGACAACGACTGCCGCTTGATCTCAGTGGCCATTTCTAATGCGTTGGCCGTATCGCCCATATGCTCTAAAACACTTTGCGCTTTCTGATCGAATTGGCTGGCAGTGGTCAGTACCGCTTCCACCAAGCCCATCCAACTAATTTCCTCTGAGCAGCAATAGTGATACACACCGGTATTGAGCGCGCCGTAATGACGCTGCTTAACCACCGAAAGCAAAACACGCGCCACATCCGATACCGGTGTCGGACAACCAATCGCCGTATCATGAAACTCAATCGGCGCGCCGGAACGCACCAAGTTAATCGTGTTGGCAATAAAGTCATCTTGCGCACCACTGAACAACCAGCCGGTACGCAACACAATGTGCTTATCTGCGGCGAGGACTTTTTGCTCAGCCTCCATCAAGCGACGAGCAAAGCGACTGCGCGCATCAGGCTCATCGGTCTCTAGATAAGAAGATTCTTTCTCGCCTAAAAATACCTGCACCCCACTGAGCATGTAAAACTGCGGGCAAGTGTCACGCTGTATTAACGCCCCCAACAATTCTAAATACTGGTCATAGTCATTCTGCGAAGCGCTGCGTAAAGAGTAAGCATCAATGATGGCATCGCAATATTGCTGATCCAGCACCGATGAAGACACCTGACTCAACACCTCATGACAAGGTACTTCTAACCAGTCAAAATCATAATCATTGTCGTAATATTGGCGAATAGCGCGACCGAGCTCAGTGTCACTTCCTAACAGCACCACTCGCACCGGTGCATTGATATTTTCTTGAACTGTCAATTTTTAACCTTATGCCAATTCGGCAACACTCGTTGTAAGTTAGCGCTGGTATGGTGCGCAATCTCTAACACAGACTGCTGACGCAATTCTGATACCGTATGCGCAATATCTAATATTCGCAAAGGGCTGTTCGCTTGCCCTTGATAGCCACAAACAGGCATATCAGGGGAGTCCGTTTCCAACACATAGTCACTGTCACTTAACGCTTGCAACACACGCCGCGCTTTTTGCGCCCTAGGGTAAGTGACCGTTCCGCCGATCCCCAACACAAAGCCTAAATCAAGAAAGCGCTTGGCTTGCTCTAAACTGCCATTGAAAGCATGCACGATTCCCCCATGGGTAAACCTGCTTTGGCGCAACAGTTTGAGTAAATCATCCTCACTTTTTCGGGCATGCAAAATAACCGGCAATGCCTGCTCAGTGGCGATGGCAAGCTGCGCTACAAACACCTCTTGTTGCAGCTGATAGTCCGGCAAGTTCGGCCATTTATCCAGACCAATTTCCCCGACTGCTACCACGGTATACTGCGCCAACAAGCTTGCTAATTGCTGTAAATCGCTGGCTTGGTAGCTCTGTAAAAAATACGGATGTAAACCAAGGGCCACTTTGATAGCACTGTATTCATGTTGCAAAGCCAGCACCCCTGCCCATGACTCAGAGGTCGTTCCGGGTACAAGAAAAGCGTCGATCCCCGCCGCTTGGCTCTGAGTAATCAGATCCGCTAACGCGTCGAATACAGGGAAATCAAGATGGCAGTGACTGTCGATAAACATGCACAAAGATTACATGATCGAACCAGAACACTCTAGCAAGAAGATAGGTAGGAATGTAAAAAAGCCGCGCAATTGGCGCGGCCTTTTTGTAAAGCTCAGTCAAGCTAAGATTATAGCTTAGGACCAGCGTTCACAATTTCTTCAGAGACGGTTTCAAACTTCTTAAAGTTCTCCACGAATTGCGCGATCAAACCTTTCGCTTGTTCGTCGTAGGCGGCTTTGTCTTGCCAAGTATCACGTGGATTCAACAACACACTATCCACACCTTCTACTTGAGTCGGAACGTCTACATTTAATTGCTCTAAATGCGTCGTCTCAACGTTTGCTAGCGCACCAGACTGGATGGCAGCAATCACTGCACGCGTCGTTGGAATGCTAAAGCGTTTACCACCTTTACCGTGCGCACCACCCGTCCAGCCAGTGTTCACTAGGTAAACCTTGCTACCAAACTCTTCGATACGCTTGATCAAAAGATCTGCGTAAACGTCAGCAGAGCGTGGGAAGAATGGCGCCCCAAAACAAGTAGAGAAAGTAGACTTGATGCCAGAACCAGCGCCCATCTCTGTAGAGCCAACTAGCGCTGTGTAACCACTTAGGAAATGGTACGCCGCCGCTTCTTTACTTAGGATCGACACCGGTGGCAATACACCCGTTAAATCACAGGTTAAAAAGATCACCGCGTTGGGTTCACCGGCACGGTTATGCTCAGAACGCTTATCAACACTTGTTAGCGGGTAACCAGCACGGCCGTTTTGTGTCAAAGAGGTATCGGTGTAATCCGCATGACGCTCATCATCTAGCACCACGTTTTCCAGCACGGTTCCGAATTTGATCGCTTTCCAAATCACCGGCTCATTCTTTTCAGAAAGGTCGATGGTTTTCGCGTAACAGCCACCTTCGATATTGAACACAGTACCGCGGCCCCAACCATGCTCGTCATCACCGATCAGGAAGCGAGACTCATCAGCAGACAAGGTCGTTTTACCGGTACCAGATAGACCGAAGAACAGAGTAACGTCGCCTTCACTACCGACGTTGGCAGCACAGTGCATGGGGAGCACCTCTTGCGCCGGCAATAGGTAGTTTTGTACTGAGAACATGGCTTTCTTCATTTCACCGGCATAACGCATACCAGCAATCAGCACTTTTCGCTCTTTGAAGTTTAGAATGACACAACCGTCAGAGTTAGTGCCATCGCGCTCAGGCAGACATTCGAAAGACGGTACGTTTAGGACCTGCCATTCATCGCGGGCCCCTGGGTTGTATGTCTCTGGCAGAATAAATAGGTTACGGCCAAATAGATGTTGCCAAGCGGTTTCGGTGCGCATTTGTACCGGAATGTAGTACTCATCGCCGGCCCCCACATGCACATCAGACAAGTAAGATTGTTTCGCATCAAGGAAGGCTTCAACTCGATTCCAAAGCGGTGCGAATTTTTCTTCTGGGAATGGGCGGTTTACTGGACCCCAGTGAATCGTATGCTTAGTTGACTCTTCTTCAACGATAAAACGATCCATAGGAGATCGACCGGTACGCTCCCCCGTCTCGACGACTAAAGCGCCCGTATCAGCCAGAACACCTTCACCGTCAGCCAGTGCATTTTCTACCAGTTGAGCGGCATTTAAGTTACGTAGGATTAGGTCATTAATTTCATTGTTCATACTCTATGGTCCTCTGAACAAAAGGTTACATATTGTTTTTAATTATTATTTTTGAGGTAAATCTATAGTAACAAACGAATCTAAAAAAACATATTGATATAACAAAGTGTTATTTTATTTCACCTCAACAAACCAAAAGCGACACTTAAGGTGTTGATATAGTTAAGCTTTACATTTAAATAGGTGGTAGACAACTTAATATCCAAGCTGAAAGAATAAAATATTTATGAAAATAAATTACAGTTTTGTTTTTATATTACATCTATCTATAGCCTAAAGTTATATAACCTTCGATTTAACTATTTTTTAGAACTAACGACTATTTCATGATTTTTGCTCGAAATTGCAGGGATTCTCGACTAAAATCCCCTCCGAAATTATTAATTTCCACAATAATTCAACTTTTAACCTGCCCATAAGTCAGGCTTGAAAGCCCAGGTTCATGGTAGGATTCTTTCTAACCTTCCCCCTGTTCGAAACAAAGGTAGACCTAAAGCTATGCAAAACGTGAATCAGAGCTGCAACATCGGATTCGTTGGACTAGGTGTCATGGGTAAAAACTTGGCCCTTAACCTGGCCGACCACGGTTATCGCGTTGCGGGTTTTGATCTCGACAAAGATAAAGTGCAAGACGTGCTGGCCACAGAAGCCAAAGAACGTCCTGACTCCGTCGACGAAGCGAGAATCATTGGTTGTGACAACATTAAGCAAATGCTCGACATGCTGGTTAGCCCACGCGTTATTGTGGTTCTAGTGCCAGCGGGTAACCCAGTGGATGCGGTTTGCCAAAACTTAATTGAAGCAGGCTTAAATCCTGAAGACATCGTTGTAGATTGCGGCAACAGCCAATGGACGGACACTATTCGCCGAGAAAGCGAGTACAAAGATCAGTTTAAATTCTTTGGTACCGCGGTATCGGGTGGGGAAGTTGGTGCGCGTTTTGGTCCTTCTCTAATGCCTGGCGGTGACGCTGACTCATGGAAATACTTGCAGCCAATGTGGGAGTCTGTGGCCGCTAAAGTAGATGCCAACGGCAAACCAATCGAAACACGTACACCGGGTCAGCCAGTCAAAGAAGGCGAGCCTTGTACTGCATACTTAGGCCCTAACGGTGCCGGACATTACGTGAAGATGGTTCACAATGGTATCGAATACGCTGACATGCAGCTGATTTGTGAAGCCTACCACCTATTGCGTTCTCTACTAGGCTACGAGCCTGCTGAAATCGGCAAGCTGTTTGAAAAGTGGAACCAAGGCGTTCTCAACAGCTACCTAGTAGAAATCTCAGCCGACATCCTACAACAGTACGATGCTAAAACGGGCGCACCATTGGTCGATATGATCCTAGACAGTGCCGGCCAAAAAGGGACTGGTCGTTGGACTTCTATCAGTGCCACGCAAATGGGTGTTCCGGCAGGCATCATCAGCGAATCGGTTTACGCACGTGCCTTGTCAACACTGACAGCAGAACGTGAGAAAGCGTCTAGCTTCCTAACGGCTGACATTGATGTCTCTGAAATCGATGCCCAAGCGGTAGAACAAGCGATTGAAAACGCTCTGTACTGTGCCAAAATTTGTGCCTACGCGCAGGGTTTCCAATTGATGCGTGCCGCACAAGCGGAATACGACTGGGAACTGAACTTCATTGGCATCGCTAAGATCTGGCGTGGTGGTTGTATCATCCGTGCCTCTTTCCTACAAAAGATTGCTGATGCATTTGAGAAGAACCACGAGCTGGAAAACCTATTGCTAGACGAGTACTTCGCCAACGCGATGGCAGAGAAGCAAAAAGGTCTGCGTGATGCTGTGGTATTAGCAGCTCAATCTGGTATTCCAACACCATCTTTCTACTCTGCCCTAGCATACTTCGACGGTTACCGTTCTGAAGTACTGCCAGCAAACTTGCTGCAAGCACAGCGCGATTACTTCGGCGCACACACTTACGAGCGTGTAGATGCAGCACCAGGTGCGAAATTCCACACCCACTGGCAAGAAGAAAACCGCCCAGAGACCAAAGTTAAATAAGCTTTAGCCTCCGAGCAATAGCCCTACTAAAAAGCCCGTTTAGAGCAATCTAAACGGGCTTTTTGTTAACAGCATAAGAAAGCGTATTGCTCGGGCTATTCACCCTTAGGCTGCTGTCTCTCAATGGCCGTTAACATACCACGCAACATCCCCACTTCCTGCTGATCCAACTGTGAGCGTTGAAACAAACGACGGAAACGCGTCATCACCTGGCGCGGAGCCTTAGGATCAAGAAACTCTATATCGCCTAATACCTTTTCTAAATGGCCCAGCATATAGTCAAGTTGCTCAGAAGTCGCCGCTGGCACATCCCACTTACTCTTCACAATCGGGCCGTCTTGCAAGCTAAGCTCTTGCATACGCAGTTCGTAAGCAATCACTTGCACCGCCGCCGCCAAGTTCAGTGAGCTAAAGCCTTCCACTGAAGGAATGTGCACATGGTAATGGCAGCGTTGCAGCTCTTCATTGGTCAAACCACGGTCTTCACGGCCAAACACAAACGCGGTTTTTAACTGTTCGTTAAACACCAGATCCGCTGCCTGACGAGGGTCCACTAGCGGCCATGGAATATGGCGTTCACGGGCACTGGTCCCGATCGCCAACTGACAATCCGCGATCGCTTCCTCGAGCGTGGCCACGACTTTGGCATTGTCCAAAATATCCGTAGCCCCCGATGCACGACTGACCGCTTCATCGTGAGGAAATAGCTTTGGATCCACCAGCACTAACTCACTCAAGCCCATGTTTTTCATGGCGCGTGCGGCGCCGCCAATGTTGCCGGGATGGGAAGTATTCACCAGCACAATTTTAATATTTTGTTGCATATCGAACTCATACCAAGGGTCAGTGGAGCATTAAGCCACCATGGTATCAGAGAATTAAGAATTACCTAGTGTTTGAACAGAATTTAACCACATTTTCGCTAGCTTAGTGCGGGCTTTTGGGCTAGAATTCGCGCCCACTATATTGATGCACAATAAGCCGATGCTGGAACAGCATCACCGCATCGACCACGCTCTTTAACACTTTAACCGCAACGAACTGTCCACAAGACAGTAGCTGCCCTATTGATTCAAGATTGGTATCCCATGCAACCACGAATTAATGTCGCTATGAAAGCGGCTCGCGCTGCCGCAGACTTCATCATCCACGCGCAAGAAAAAATGCTTTTTGACAAAGAAGCAGGTCAAAACGCAGCAGAAGTTTATCAAAACGTTTGCACAGGCGCAGAGCGTAGTATCGTTCACCACCTAGAAAAAGCCTACCCAGCGGACAAGATCACGACACGTCTACAAGGTACGGTACAAGAAGGTTCAGAAGGCGAATGGATCGTCGATGCCATCCAAGGTCAGCACCTATTCACGCGCGGTCTTTCAGGTCACGCGATCACGATTAGCTACCTAGTTGCGGGTAAAGTTGAGCACGCTCTACTGGTTAACCCATCGACTCGTGACGAGTTTTACGCAAGTAAAGGCCGTGGCGCATACCTAAATAATTCCCGTATTCGTACTGGCGCTGCACGTTCTCTTGAGAACACAACGCTAGCGACTCAATTCCCTGGCACAGAAGCGACTATTGCCTACGCATCAGGTCAATTCAAAGTACTTGAAGAAGTAGCAAGCAAAGGCGCTCGCGTTGTCATGCAAGATGCCCCTGCGACTATGTTGGCAAACGTTGCGGCAGGTCGTCTAGATGCGGCATGGGGTCTTGAACTACGTGAGTGGGAAGTTCAAGCACCACTGTTCATCGCAAAAGAAGCAGGCTGCCTATTTGCAGGCTTCGACGGCGCACCAAACTACGAGACTGGCAATGTATTATGTGCCAACCCTCGTCTATTCAAATACTTGCTACCTATTCTAAACAAGCAACTGGGTGCATAAGCCAGCTGTTTGACTGAGTTCAAAGCAATAAAAAGGCCAGCTCGATGAGCTGGCCTTTTTGCGTTTAGATCAGGTACACACTTATTTAGCTTTGTAGATGTTCTCATAGCAGTAGTTAGTCGCTTCCACAAAGCCATCCACACTACCACAGTCAAAACGACGACCTTTGAATTTGTACGCTAGCACGCAACCTTCCTGAGCTTGACGTAGGATCGCATCAGTAATTTGTACTTCACCGTTAGCACCCGGTGGTGTTTCGCGGATCTTTTCAAAGATATCCGGTGTTAAGATGTAACGACCAATGATCGCCAAGTTTGACGGCGCATCTTCTTTCTTTGGCTTTTCCACCATGTTGGTGACGCGGAAAATATCATCACTGATCGACTCACCCGCAATGACACCGTACTTATGCACTTCGTCTTCTGGCACTTCTTGAATCGCCACAATAGAGCAGCGGAACTGTTTAAACAGTTTCACCATCTGCGCCATCACACCATCGTATTCACCACCGATACACAGGTCATCGGCAAGCACTACACCAAAGGCTTCATCACCGATCAACGGTTCACCCGTTAGAATTGCATGGCCCAAACCTTTCATCTCATGCTGACGGGTAAAAGAGAAGTTCACCTTATCAATGATGCTACGAATACCCGTTAGGTACTCTTCTTTTGCCGTACCGGCGATTTGATGCTCAAGCTCGTAACTGATATCAAAGTGGTCAGCAATAGAGCGCTTACCACGGCCAGTCACAAAAGTAATGTTCTCTAAGCCGGCTTCCACTGCTTCTTCAACACCGTATTGCACCAACGGTTTGTTTACGATCGGAAGCATTTCCTTTGGCATAGACTTAGTTGCTGGCAAGAAACGCGTGCCGTAACCCGCTACTGGGAATAAACATTTACGAATCATAATCCTTCCTTCTCTAAAGACTCACGGGGCGCCAATGTCATACCGCGCGGCCGCCCCAATTAAAACTAACACTGTTCGAGTGACACTTTGACTAACTTAACTTAAATACGCTAACACAAGGTTTTACTTAACACCCTTATGCCAAAAAACAGTGGCACTTGTCATGCCTAATGGTGAAAAAGAGCAGCACGCTGGTCACTCAAACACTACTCTTTCATTTGTACTCTAATTATCAAGCACAGAACGTGCCAGACCTCGCTATGTCGTCGGGCCTGTGACTCTATTCGCTCACCGCGTCAGAGGCCATCATACACGCTTCCTTTTAGCAAAGCGTAGCGCTGGCGGATAAAGTTCATGAGTTTTACAACTGGCTTACTTTGTCGCAACACCGCCCCCTTCCCTGACCGACCCACAGGTCGCTAAAGCTTAACTTCCACCTCATTCGATTCAGAGGCACTGGGGGTACTCGAATCCGCTTCTGACAACATCTCAGCCGCGACCACAGGCGACATGGCGATCCCCACATGCATATGATCCCCCTGCTGTTCCATCGTGATCGGCGCTTTGGCGCGTATGCGTGCCCATGCAAAGACGGCAATGGCGAGGTTCATAATCGCCAGCATGACAAACAAAGCGTCTAAATGGATAACATCCATCATCGCCGACGTCACAAGTGGTCCCAATACGCCACCGGCACCGTTCAAGAGAATCAAACCACTACTGGCCGACAACAGTTGTTCTGGACGCAAATGATCGTTCAAATGGGACGAAGACAAGGAATACATTGGGAAGGTAAACGCACCGATTAAGAACATCCCCACCAGCATCACCATCAGGCTGTTCATGCCATGCCCAAGCGGCACCACCAAGGCCGTGATGGCGGAAATAACGCCCACCCATAAAATCGTCACACGACGATCTTGGCTGTCAGAAAACTTACCAATGGGCCATTGCAGCAACATACCACCGATGTAGCTGGCGCCCATAAAGATGGAAATCTCCGCCACATCCAAACCAATACTTTTACCATATAAGGCCCCAAGGCCCAGCACAGCTCCCGAGGTTATGCCTGAGACAAAGGCCCCCGTCGCTCCCAGTGGCGCTGCCTTTACCAACCCATCTAGGTTCAACTTTTCCGGCACTTCGATGGTTGGTGACGGCGTGCGCACCAACAACAAAGGCACCAACGCCATAGAGATTAAAATAGAGGTTAAGATAAACAGGTCATAGCCACTCGGCGATGACACATTCAATAAGAACTGACCCAGAGTTTGGCTGGCCCAAATCTCGATAATATAAATGGAGAACAGACGCCCTCGAGTATTATTGGTGGCGATACCATTGAGCCAGCTTTCGGTGACAATAAACAAACCGGCATAACACAAGCCTGTGCCCATACGCATGGCCATCCAAAACCATGGATTGACCACCACAGACTGCATCAAGATAGTGATCGAAGCCAGCGATGCAACGGCGGCAAACACTCGAATATGACCAACGTTCTTGACCCAAATGGGCACCAAAATCGAGCCTAGGATAAAGCCGACATAGTAAGACGACATGATCAAACCTGTGGCCGTGGTGTTGAAGTCCTCGATGGATGCACGAATACCAATCAGTGAGCTTTGTAACGCACTGGCCATGGTAATAATGGCGACCCCAAACAATAGACTCCAAATCGGTAACAAGGTTTGTCTAAACACGAATCGCCACTCCTAGGATTCTGCCAAGTGTTAACTTTTGTGTGGCAAATACTTTGTCACTAAATCCTTTCAGTGTATAGGGAAATTCACAAAACAAACTCAGAATCTAGCAGAGCGATTCATCGTCAACTAAGCTTCCTAAAAGCGCCATGCTGTAACCCCCTGGCGCGCTTAAGGCATCATGTATGGCGTAACAGCTGTTTTACCTAATACATTGACAAGGAATCATGATCCTTTGTACGTACTCAGTCTTAGTTCTATGACGAGCGCACAAAGTAAATGAGAATGATACGAGGAATTTAGGAGCCAGTTATGGTTCAAAGCACACATCATGCTCTTAGGAAGGCCTCCCTCATCGGGGCGGCGCTTATGGCCTGCGCATCCGTGTTCGCAGCACAAGACTACCCTACACGCCCAATTACTATGGTCGTCCCTTACGGCATCGGAGGCACAACCGACCTGTCTGCACGTAAACTAGCGTCATTAGCACAAGAAGCGCTGGGGCAACCGATTGTGATTGAAAATCGACTGGGAGGCAGCGGCGCCATCGCTATGCGGACAGTGGCCCATGCCAAGCCAGATGGCTACACCTTGATTGCCACCACCTCGTCGCCGCTGTTTGTCACGCCTGCCGTGCGCCCAGTGGGCTACCAACCGCTGGAAGACTTCACACCTATTATGAATTACTCAGGCCCGTACCATGGCGTCCTTGTTACCGCTGACAGTCCTTATCACTCCATCAAAGAAGTGATTGATAGCGCACTCGCTGGTACCACCATACGTTATGGTACAGCGGGCGCCTTGGGCGGCCCTCATATGGCATTTGAGTTGATTGCCAATGAAACGGGCGCGCCCCTCAAACACATACCTTTTAATGGTGCGGCATCCACCACCGCCGCCTTGCTGAACGGCCGTATAGATATGGCGCTAGTGCCTGCGTATCGAGACTTGGTTGAAAGCGGTCAATTAACGCTGCTTGGGGTATTGGATAATGCTCGTGACCCAGACTTTGAGCAAGTGGCCACCCTCTCAGAAGCGGGCTATGACGTGTCGTTCCCCTCGGTTGTCGGGATTTTGGCCCCCGCAGGAACCCAAGACGAGATTGTCAGTAAGCTGGAAAAGGTGTTTATTGATGCCGCGTCTTCAGGAGAGTTTATCGCCTTTATGAACCGGATCAATCAACCGGTTCGAATCATGACCGGGCAAGATTTAGGCAAACAAATCAAAGCTAACTTAGCAACCTACCGAGCTCTGATTGAACAACTGCATTAAGCGAGCTGCCCAACGCACGTGGGCAGCCTAGGCTAACGATGTCGGGGTTAAGCGTTTGGCTCAGATTCTCCATGGTGTTTACCATGCATTCTCTTGTCGTGGCCGCGCTTGCTGTCACAACGCCCTTTTTTGTGGTCCTGCTTTAAGCTGATGTACTGCTGTTTCTGCTCTGCTGTCAGAACGCTTACTAACTCATGCTCAAACGCTAACTTCTTCACCGTCATACTCGCTAGCATCGCCGCTGCGTCATCGGCCAATTGTTGCGCGGCGTTGCTATCAAATGTTGGCGCCAATAAGATCTTTTTAACGCGTTCGTTTTTCTCGGCTTGGTGAGCACTCATACGCTCTTTATGCTGTTCACGCTGCTGCATCATCTGCTCTCGATGGCTCTTACGCAGTTTTTTCAGTTCCGCCTGCTGCGCTTCTGAAAGTGACAATTGCTGAAAAGCCCCCGCCTCGCTCGCACAAGTGTGGCGCTCTTGGTGATGACGACCTTTGCCAGAACGATCCCCATCCGCGAAAGCTGAACCTGCGAACAACGGCAGGGCAATCGCAGCAACGATTAATTTTTTACTCAAGTTCATCTTTATTCCCTCTCTCTAAAGTGATGTCAGCTCGCTGTTGGTCAGCGCATGTTGAACAGAATAATCCTTGCTAGGTAAACCGGTGTCTGGGCATGGTAAAGTATCGTAAAGAGTGCACGACGACGTGCTATTCCCAGTAAAATCCATAGCTAAGATGTACGCTAACCGGAACCGTTAGAGCACGCCCTATGACTGACGAGGCGCTTATGGCACATATACTTTTAATTGACGATGACATTGAACTGACAGAACTGCTGAAGGAAGTGTTCACTTTTGAAAACTTCACCGTATCAGTGGCGCACGACGGTGAAGCGGGGCTGGCCATGCTCTCGCCACAGGTTGATATGATTTTACTGGATGTGATGATGCCCAAGCTAAACGGCATGGATACCTTGCGCCGTTTACGGGAACACTCTGATATCCCAGTGCTGATGCTGACCGCCAAAGGGGAAGAAATCGACCGTGTTGTCGGCCTTGAGCTCGGTGCCGACGATTACTTAGCCAAGCCCTTTAGTGAGCGCGAGTTACTGGCCCGTATCCGCGCCATTCTGCGCCGCGCCAACAACCGTCAATCCGATAACCAAGCCGACGTCATCGAATACTTTGATATCAAGCTCTATCCCGGCAAGCTCGAAGCATACTGTGGCGAAGCGTTAATGGAGCTCACCAGTACCGAGTTTGCCTTGCTGCAGCATTTCTTATTACACCCTGGGCAAGTGATTACTAAAGAAACACTCAGTCTTGATGTGTTGGGCAAACGCCTAGCACCGTTTGATCGCGCCATCGACATGCATGTTTCCAACCTGCGCAAGAAGCTACCCGACTGGGACAATGGCAAGCCACGCATTAAGACCCTGCGCGGACGTGGCTACTTACTCACCGAAGGGGGCGATTGATGCGCCTGCCTAAAATCACCAGCCTATATGGTCGCATCTTTGCCATCTTCTGGTTCACCATGTTTTTAGTGCTGATGGCGGTACTGTCATTACAGCATTTCGACCCGCGTAAAATGACCGATGTGCCGAAAAGTCATTATCAGCGTTTGCTCGATGCCCGAGATCGAATCGAACACCAATTTCGCGGCCAAACGGACATTCAAACGATCGTTTGGCAACTCAAGCAACATACCGATGAGCGCCACAAACACGATGGTCGCGGCGGTGATGGCGGTTTAGAGCTTTTTATTACCGACCAAGAAGGTAATTTATTATCACCCTACGAGCGTCGCTCCATGAGTGCTCGTGCGCTGCGTAACTTTGTCACCAACATCGAAGACAACAACGTCCCACAGCAGCGCCTCTACGGACGCTTTCTGTTGGCCGGCCCCATCCCTATTCGCCTCGCGAACGCCGATTATCTTCTTTATGTGGGCATAAAATGGACTCGTCCGCCCAGCTTCTTGATTCAACTATTTGATCACCCGTTCCAACTTTTATTGGTCACCATGTTAGTCAGCACACCGCTGTTACTCTGGTTAGCTTGGGCCCTAAGTCAACCGGCTCGACGCCTTGAAAAAGCCGCACAACGGGTCGCCCGAGGAGAGTTCACCATCGATCCCGAGTTAGAGAAAGGCACCTCAGAATTTCGTCAAGCGGGGGCCAGCTTTAACCAAATGGTGGAAGCGGTGAATCAGATGATTTCGCGTCAGCAACGTTTGTTGTCCGATATCTCCCACGAGCTGCGCTCTCCCCTGACACGCTTGGGGATGGCCAACTCCTTGGCCCAGCGCAAACTGGGGCAAAGCCCTGAGCTTAGCCGTATTGAAACCGAAGCTCAGCGCTTAGAATCCATGATTAATAACTTGCTTGAGCTATCACGAATGCAAGTCGACAGTCACAACCAACGTGAACAGCAACCCCTACAAAGCTTGTGGGAAGAGCTGCTCGAAGACACCCAATACGAAGCCGAGCAAATGGGCAAAAGCCTGACTTTCTCCAGCATCCCTGAACGCACCATACTGTGTCATCCACCTCTGTTAATGAGCGCCCTAGAAAATATCGTACGCAACGCTATTTATTACGGAAAATCACAAATAAAAGTCTGCGTGTCAGAGGATGGAGATCAGCTCACCATCACCGTAGAGGACGATGGTGAAGGCGTCCCAGAAGAAGAACGTGATGCCATTTTCCGTCCCTTCTATCGCGTCTCCACCGCCCGTGACCAACACTCTGGGGGCACAGGATTGGGCCTAGCCATCACTGAAAATGCCATCCGCCAGCACAATGGCAGCATTCGCGCTTTAGCCAGTGAGCTAGGCGGGTTAAAAATCGCCATCCAGCTGCCTCTGAGTCATTAACAGGCGTACGCCAAAGGCAAAAAAACGGCTCTCAATCTGCATTGAGAGCCGTTTTACATGACAGAACGCAATCGCCTTAACCAAACATGGTATTGGGTAACAGCAGCACGATTTGTGGAAACGCCATTAGTAGCGCTACCGCAAGGATCATCATTAACCAGAATGGCAATACGCCGCGGAAGATATCCCCTAACTCCACATTGGGTGCCACCGATTTCACGATAAAAACGTTAATCCCCACTGGTGGTGAAATCAAGCCCATTTCAAGAGTCAAAACGGTCAATACACCGAACCAAATAGGGTCGATACCCAGCTGCAGAATAATCGGAAAAAAGATCGGCAGAGTCAGCACCAACATGGCGAAGCCTTCCAAAAAACAGCCTAACACCAAATAAATCATCAGGATCAAAATCAGGGTACCTGTGACACCAAGATCCAATACTGATAAAAACTCACCAACGGCCGCAGGAATATGACTAAGCGCCATAAATGGGTTGATCATATGTGCCGCAATAAGGATCAACATTACAGTGGCGGTCGTCACCACGGCATCACGAGAAGCTTTCCAAAGCATCTTGATCGACAAGGTTCGACTTATAAAGCCTACTAAAATCACGATACCCGCACCGACAGCGGCCGCTTCTACTGGGGAAAATAAACCACCGTAAATCCCCCCAATGGTCAGCAAAATCACCGCTACGATGGGGCCTGCTCCGAGAATTGCTTTGCTCTTTTCCTGTAAGTTAGTCTTTGGGCCTGCGGGACCAAATTCTGGTTTGAAGTAACAAATCACCATGATCATGACGATAAACAACAGCAGCAACATGATGCCTGGCAATACACCGGCAAGGAACAAGCGACCAATACTTTGCTCGGTTAAAATGGCGTAAATAACAAAACCAGTAGACGGTGGGATCAAAATCCCTAGGGTCCCCCCAGCGGCGACAACCCCGGTGGATAAGCGGGTGTTGTAATGAAAGCGGTCCATTTGCCCTAGAGCCACTTTGCCCATGGTCAAAGCGGACGCCACCGACGAGCCAGATAACGCTGCAAAACCACCACATCCAATCACAGTGGCCGAAGCTAAGCCGCCACGAAATTGGCCAATGATGGCATAAGCCGCATCGTATAAGCGCTGGCTCATACCGGTCACCGAGGCCACATTGCCCATCAGAATAAACAGCGGAATCACCACCAATTCCGGAGACGATGCCAAGGTAAAGCTTTCCGATGCGAGCAGACTGAACGCAGAGCGACTGCTGTCCAAAATGGTAATGCCTGTAAAGCCTACCGAAAACATAGCAAATGCCACGGGCACCCGAAGTACCAGTAGCACAAACATAATCAGAATACCGAGCATGCCGATCATTGAAGCACTCATGCTGAGCCTCCTTTTTTACGTACATCACGTCCCGAAAAAGTTAACTCCAGCGCACGCAACAACATGCCAGCCGCCGTCAATAAGGCGAACACAGAGAGGCCATTTTGAAACCACACTTTGGGTAAACGTAACAGGTTAGTGGACAGGTTTAGCATGGCTGAAAGCTTGGCACTTTCGTTGACCGCATAGGCAATGCCGACAAAAATAACCGCCCCTAATAAGGCCGCCACAATGTCGATGATACGATTTAGAAGCTCTGGATAAGCACGCTCAAACAGATCCACGGAAATATGCCCGCCAGTACGATCACAAATCGCCATGGCGCCAAATACCACCACGGTCATCGACATGGTGATGATGTCTTGAGAACCGTACATGGGCGAACCTAGTGCTCGCCCTATGACGTCCACCAAAATCACCAGCATAATAAAGATCAGTCCAAGCGCCCCGATCGCTGCGGACAGGCTTATCAGCCCATCCGCCAGTTTTCGAATGGTGATCAACATACTTAGTTGCCTTGCATTGCAGCTAGGGCATCATCACCATCGACACTTTCCACATAGGACTCAACGACCCCTGATACAGCTTTGCTGAAAGCCATTTTCTCAGCGTCACTCAACTCAACAATGGTGTTAGCACTATTCTTACTGGCTTCAGCCAGCGCTGCATTGGCGGTTGCTAACCAAGCATCTTCGGCACTCTTCGACAGTTCGGCCCCGCTCGCTGCACTGATCGCTGCTTGTTGGTCAGAACTCAAATCGTAATACACTTGTGCGTTAAGCACGGTAAAGAACGCCAGACGACCCAAGGGTGCGCCCAAGGTGAGTGCATCCGCCACCTCGTCCAGTTTGAAGTCTTTCAAGGTGGAAGCACCGGTAATCACACCATCGATCAAACCGGTTTGCATGGCGTTGTAGACTTGGCTGATCGGCATCTGTACTGGCGTTGCGCCTAGAGCCTTAGCAACCTCTGCTGCCGTGGCACCGGCCACACGAACTTTAAGACCTTTTAAATCCTGTGGTGAACGAATCACCTTGTCGCGCATGATGAAAATATTTGGCTCCGAGGTCCATAGCGCCAGCGGCTTGGTACCTGGAAACTCTTGGCTGAGGTTATCATCGTAGGCACGCCACAGGGCTTGGTAGCCTGGCATATCTTCTGGGATCGCCCCTGGCAGCTCGGCAATCATGGTTTTGCCAAATTGTGATGAGGTGTAGCCTGGTAACCCCCACGCCAGATCTGCTGCGCCTTGTAGCACACGAATGTACTGCTCGGCAGGGCCAGAGCCCAACTCTCCGCCATGATATCCCCGCACGGTGAGCTCGCCATTGGTGGCGGCAGATAAGTCAGCGTTTAGCTTCTCAATTACTGAGGCATTAATGGTATGAAATGGTGGTGTGAAGTTGGCAAACTTCAGCTCCTCGGCCATAACCTGACTAGACAACGCGATGGCCGCTGAAGCGGCAATAAGCAGTTTACTAACTTTCATAGTTCTTCTCCCATATTGATCTTAGTGCCTTCATGAGGCGTTTTTTATTTTGGACCTGGGGACGAGCCGAATTGGCGCAGCGCCCTATTACGATAAACTCATCTTGCTAGCATTTTTGTGGCAATCTCAATCACATCCTTTGTAGTTTAGTTCAATCGATCCTTGTCTTAGGGCGATAACCCACTCACCATCGACTTTTTTTAATTGATCAACAAAGCGGCCAATAAACACATTGCCTTTGGCAGCGACAATGGTCTCAATATCTGGCGCTTTGTGCTCACCTGAAAAAAGTACCACTCGGGACACCACTGTCGCGGCCGTGGGACTTTGCAGAGTCACTTCCATATTGCTTAAAGCGTGGCAGGTTTCTTTGACCGGACGCGCCATAAAGGATTGCAAAATCGCGGCACGCCCTGCCACCTTTTCTAATGGAGCACTTGGGCGATAAAGCACACCATCTTCGGCATAACAGTCGGCCAGTTCCTGCCAACGCCCTTGATCCAGTAGATTAATCGAGCGAGTCACCAGTTTTTGGCACTGCCATTCCATCAGCATAGTGTCTAGTTCAGAACTCTTCATACGGATTAGTTTCCTTTCGCTAACCAAATGGTCATCGCGTCTGCCACTTTGTCAGGGGCTTCGACGGGGGCCATATGGCCAACCCCCTCAACAACGACCAGTTCACTGTTGGCTATCTTGTCTTGCATGACTTGATGCTGGGCCACAGGGCTCCATGTATCTTCAGAACCAGACAATAACAAGGTCGGCACCTGTATGGTGGGTAAGATGGATTGCGCATCTGGTCGATTTAGAAGGGCCCTAATCTGCCCCTCAAACTGTGCCACAGAGTAAGCACTTACCATCTGCTCAAGCTTTGCCATTAATGGTGCATTTCGCAGACCTTGGGGGGACATCATGGGACGTAGCCAGTCACTTGCTAAAACATGGGTACCGCGTTCCTGCGCCAGTTGAATTAAGCGCATTCGCCCTGGTATCTCCTTCTCTGATTTTGGGTGTACACCGGTATTCATAAGCGCTAAATGGGTCACGCGTTCCGGCGCTAAGCGATAAACTTCAAGCGCTACCCGAGCCCCCATAGAGTGCCCTGCTAAAGCAAATTTACCTTCGACTTGCTGCAATACCGATTGCGCCATGGCGGTCAGATCATCAAAACCGGCAAAACTAATAATCTCGACATCCGCCAAGGGCTTCAGCTGTTCCGCTACCCCTTGCCACACTAAGCGGTCACACAGTAATCCCGTCAAACACACTAATTTTGTTTTCATGGCTCGGCCTCTTGTTCAAAAATAATATGCCCGAGAGCCGTATTAGAAACTGGAACGTGATAGTGACGATGCACCTCCTTCACCTGATTCAGAGCACCACGCATGATCAGCCACATCACCATCTCACAGCCTTCGGTGCCAGATTCGCGGATATATTCCACCTGCGAAATTTTCGCTAAGCGTTGATAGTCATCGGCCAAACTGTCCATAAAGGAAAGATCCCAAGGTTGGTTAATCAACCCCGCACGCTCACCAAGGAGTTGGTGACTCATGCCGCCAGTGCCCCAAACTTGTACATTCAGATCTTCTGGGAATTGCTCGATCGCTTGGCGTAGCGCCTTGCCTAGTGCCAAACAACGCTCACCGGTTGGCGCGGGGTACACCACCGTATTGACCGCCAATGGAATGACCCGACAGGGCCACTCTTGCACCTGCCCAAATACCATCGAGAGCGGCACCGTTAAACCATGGTCAACGTCCATTTCATTCACAATGGTGAGATCAAAACCGTTTAGAATGAGCTGTTCAGTGAGATGCCAAGCCAATTCTGGTGCACCTTTTACCGTCGGCACAGGGCGGGCGCCATAGCCTTCATCAGCAGGCTGAAACTGCTCGGCACAGCCCATGGCGAAGGTCGGGATAAACTTCATATCAAAACTCGTGGCATGATCGTTGTAGACCAAGATCACCACATCAGGACGCTGTTCACGGATCCACTTTCTGGTGAACTCAAAGCCTGAAAAGACAGGTGCCCACTCCGCTTTATCACTGTCGCCAACATCCATAATGCGACCCAGTAAAGGAATATGCGAGGTACCGAGACCGGCTTGAACCTTGGCCATTATTGTTGCTCCTTAAGATAGCGATTACCTTCGGGGGATCGGCCACCACGACGCATCATGTCGAGGTATTCTTCTGTGCTGAGATCAGTCATGGTAGAGACGGCAGCGGCAACGCTTAAACCGTCACAAGCACTGATTTTAACGAGGTAGTAGATGTTGCCGCCTAGGGCAATAAGCTGACTGAAGTCACGCCCGAGTACGGCTTGCTTTTGTGCCTCACTGAGACCAAATTGATCAAGATAAGCGCGCTCGTCTTGTTTAAAGGCGTCTCGGTTTTCCGCTTGCATCAGGGACATGCAGAACTGATTTAAATGAAAGCCTTTGCGGGCCATCTCGCCATCAAAGACCGTGGTCCCTGGAATATCGCTGTATTGTTTATTATTAGAATTCATTGTCTTCCCGCTTCAGCTGATCGCTGTGCTGCTGGTTCCATTTAAAACTACACAGCGCTAGACAATCTGTCCTATGCACATTTATAAAGTTAACCTAAAATTTAGTTATATCTTGTTGTGCCAAGCAAGAATCCGTACTGCCTAGGACGCCCTAATGAAACACGACCACCTCAGCACTCTGCTGACCTTAAAGCAATGTCGCGTTATCAACGCCATTATGAGAAAAGGCTCAGAGCAAAATGCCAGCCTCGCCCTAAATCTGAGTCAATCGAGCGTGTCACGTGCTTTGGCGCAAGCGGAGCAAACCCTTCAAGTCAGTATCTTTAGTCGCGGCTGGAGTGGCGCTGAACTCACCGCTGATGGCGAAGTCGTACTGGCGACCTGCACCAGCATCCTCAACGCCATTGCGGACCTTGAGCGATCACTACAAGACATGGCCCATTCAGCCTTAACCCTAAAAAATCATTTGGAGTGGCGCCACTTAATGGTGCTCGAAGCAGTTTGCCGTTTGGGCAGTGCTTCCGTGGCAGCAGAAGCACTTGGCATCACCCAACCAGCGGTCAGCAAAACCTTAAAAGAAGTCGAAAACATGGTGCGCCAGCCCCTGTTTGAGCGTATGCGCCATGGCTTGCTGCCACTTAGTGCTGCCAAACAATTGGCCGCACTTTTTTTAAGAACACTGCCCATCGCACAATCTTTGCAGCAAACACTGCAATCTCAGCCAAACGAGCTCAGTGGCAGATTATCCGTCGGCATGTTGTCTTTCTCTTGCCAAGACATCGTACCGATTGCTTTTGCGTCGATCTTTAAGCAACACCCAAGGATCCGCCTGCAGGCCATGCAGGGGCCGTATCACATGCTAGCCAACGCCTTGGTCCAAGGAGAAATTGATTGCTTCCTAGGGCTATTAAGAACAGGGCCAATTCACCCTGATTTGATCGAGATTCCCTTGCTGCATGCACAATATGCGTTGATCGCGAGAGCAGATCACCCAATACACCATAAAGCGACGAGCTTGAAAGATTTGACCGATGAACGTTGGATTGTGGCGCGACATGGCACGCCGATTCGGGAGTACTTTGAGACGTTATTTCACAGCATCGACAACAAACCACCCATCCAAGCCATCGAAATGCTGACTTTCGCCTCTTCAGAAGAGCTGGTGATTCACAGCGATGCCATCGCGCTATTGTTTTATGATGATTGGAATATTACGCAACTGAACCCGCGCCTAAAACAGGTCCCGATCAAGCAGCCGAAGCCAGATTGCACCATTGGCATTACCCTACATAGGGACCATCAATCGCCGATTATTGAAAACTTTATTGCCGAGCTAAAAGGCACGATTAAAGCAAAGTTGGCTTAGGCCAACTCACGGCTAAGCCAATCACTGAGCTCCGCCATCCAAGTTGCATAGTGGGGATAACTGTTCTTCAATTGGTCAACCGCATCCACCACATTGGCCACATTGTAGTGCAGGCCTTGCAGGCGAGGGGCAAGGTTTTCCAGCGGCGCGGGCTCCAGCATATCGGTATACACTGTCGCCTGCTTGATCACACCTTTTTCGACATCCAACAGCAGTTGCACGCCGCCCCAATCAAAGCGTTCTTCTAGGCTGTGGGTAAAGGGTGGCGTGCTGCCATAATTCCAATCCCAGCTGCTTTGATGGGCAAAACGTTCGTGAAGACCTGGCAGATCGTGAAAGTGATCCGGCGAAATCCACTCGGGTTCAACCTGCTCACCATAGTAGCTTGAAAAGGCCGCAATGATGGCTTCACATACCACTTGATGATCAATGGTTGGCTGAATCTGTTTTAAGTTAATCACCCGAGAGCGAACGGAGGTGATCCCTTTGGCCGCCAGTTTTTTCGCATCAGGGTTCAGGTAATCCCCTAGACGCTGCATGTTTGTATCTAACAACAAGGTACCATGGTGAAAGCCGCGGTCAGAGGTCTCACGATAAGCCGATCCTGAGAACTTCTTAATCATCTCACCGTCTTCGACCACTAAGTCATTACGCCCATTGGCCAGCCCCTTAATTCCCAAGGTTTCTAGACCTGCCAAGACAATATTGGTCGATACTTCTTTGTCGTATTCGGGCTTGGGCGCCATAAAGGTAAAATTGGTATTGCCCAAATCATGAAACACCGCGCCACCGCCAGTCTGGCGTCGTGCCAATTTCACACCATCTTGTTGCATGCGCTCAGTATTGCATTCACGCCAAGGGTTTTGCGCACGACCAATCACTATGGTGTCGGCATTGCGCCATAAGAAGAGCACACGTTGATCTGCTGGCATCGATCGAAAGATGGTATCTTCCACCGCTAAGTTGAACCAAGGGTCATCACTATTCGAGATCAAGATCCGCGTCTTATTCATAACGACTCTCTTCCGTGTGCAATATGAGAGGAACAATGTTTCTTTTGTCTATCTTTAGATTAAAGCACAGGGCTGAACGTTACAGCCAGTGATAAAGAACATAAAAAGCCCTTAGCAGAGGGCTGCTAAGGGCTAAGGTTTGGTCAAATCTTAGCGATAAATCACTATCAATTTAACCGAGTGGCGTTATCAAAACAAAGGCATCCCTTCCCCTACAGAACTCAACCGAACGGATCATGACGTTGCTTCGTTCAGTCTGGATGGTCTTCGTTCCGATGTCACCAAACTGGTCACTAGGAAGCGCGGCTAAAGTGCTTACCTAATAAAGCATGGTAGAACTGATGGTCGCCCAATACGCCGGCGCACTGGCCATTATCTTGCAGAACCATCGGCATTTTCGTGTGGTAACGAATTTCAACGGCATCACGCATGGAGATTCCCACTGGCGCCAGCACAACAGAGTTTTCCGGCATATTTTCAATGTCCATGCCATCTTCCCATTTGCTGATCGCGATGTCATGGCCGTGGGATGACGCGCCCTTTAGCGCCCCATCTTGGATATCTAACGCGAGATGCTCACTGACGTGGAACAAACCATCCAGTTGCGCCATTTGTGCCAGCGGCGTCATCAAGGCATTACCACGTAATACATTGAGAGGATTAGTGTGGGCCACGAACTTCTCCACATACTCCGTCGCTGGGTTCAAAACGATCTGCTCTGGCACGTCTTCTTGAATAATACGTGCCGATTCCATGATGGCGATCTTAGAACCGATCTTCAGAGCTTCATCTAGATCATGACTTACGAAAATGATGGTTTTCTTTAGGCGCTTTTGCAGCTCTATCAACTCATCTTGCAGCTGAGAACGGATCAAGGGATCCAACGCGGAAAACGGTTCGTCCATCAGCAGGATATCGGAGTCCATGACAAAGGCACGAGCCAGACCGACACGCTGACGCATACCACCCGATAGCTCATCTGGTTTCTTATCACGCCAGTCGTACAAGCCCACCATTTTCAGCTGTTTATTGGCACGTTCTTCACGCTCTTTCTTCGACACGCCTTGCATTTCTAGGCCGAAGGCAACGTTTTCTAGCACCGTCATCCAAGGCATTAAAGCAAAGCTTTGGAACACCATGGAAACACGGTTGGTACGCATATGACGTAGGGTTTCTTCATCACACTTAGCCATATCGACCATGCGCTCACCGTCTCGCACTAGACAACGGCCTCGGGCCACCTTGTTCAGACCATTGATGGCACGCAGCAAAGTGGATTTACCTGAGCCAGAAAGCCCCATCAGCACACAGATTTCACCCTCTTCGACGGAGATAGTCGCATTTTGAACACCGATGACGTCACCTGTGCGCGCTAGGATTTCAGGGCGAGTTAAGCCTTTGTCTAGCAAGCGTAGGGATTCCATCTTTTGATTACCAAATACGATGTCTAGGTTTTCAATTTGAACCATTGGCATAACTTAGCCCTCCGCTTTTGAATTAGGTGTTTTACAGATACGGTCTAGCATGATGGCTACCAATACGATCGCCACACCGGCTTCAAAGCCTTGCGAAATGTTAACTGTGTTCAAGGCACGTACCACAGGTTTGCCCAGACCATCCGCGCCGACTAGGGCGGCGATCACCACCATCGAAAGGGACAGCATGATACATTGTGTCACACCGGCCATAATGCTTGGCATTGCCGCTGGTAGCTCCACTTTGTAAAGCAGTTTGGCTTTGGTGCAACCGAACGCTAGACCCGCTTCACGCAGCTCGTTAGGCACTTTGCTGATGCCCAGATAAGTTAGACGAATCGGTGCCGCGATGGCAAAGATAATGGTAGAAATCAGACCTGGCACATAACCCAGACCAAATAGAATCAAGGTTGGGATCAAGTACACGAAAGTCGGGATGGTTTGCATCAAATCCAAAATCGGACGTAATACGGTGTACAGCAATGGGCGGTGCGCTGCGGCAATACCGATAGGCACCCCTACCAAGACACTGATCATGGTTGCTGTGATCACCAGCACCAAGGTTTGAATGGTTTCTTGCCAGTAACCTAGGTTCATAATAAGTAGGAAGGCGGCGGCGACAAAAATCATCATACCGACGCTGCGGTGTAACCACCAAACCAGTGCTAGCACAATCGCGACCACGGCGAATGGGTTCATCCATTCAAGGCCATCCACTAGGGCAAAAATCAGGGTTTCTAGGGTGACAGAAATAAAATCGAAAAAGAATGAGGCAACATCAATCAACCAGTTTACAAAGGTTTCCATGGTATCGCCGAGTGGAAGTTTGTGCTCTGTTAGCCAATTCATATAGGGGTCTCCAAACAACTTACATCAAGCTATAAGCGCCGCCATGCGACGCTTATGTATTTTTCTAACGTGTCACTTGGTTACAGACCCAATGAAGATTTTACAGCCGCTAGGCCATTGTCGCCAGAAGCCGCTTGGACGCCGTCTAACCATGAATCCAGTACCGCAGGATTCGCTTTCAGCCATTTCTGCGCTGCAACGTTTGGTTTTTCACCGTCATCAAGGATGGCACCCATGACTTCGTTCTCCATTTGTAGAGAGAAGTTAAGGTTAGTTAGCAATTTGCCCACGTTTGGACATTCTTGGAGGTAGCCCTTACGCACGTTGGTGTGAACGTTAGCACCACCGTAGTTTGGACCGAAGAAATCGTCACCGCCTTCTAGGTAGGCCATGTCGAAGTTAGCATTCATTGGATGCGGCTCCCACCCTAGGAATACGATCCACTTGTCGCGACGCGCGTTACGGCTCACTTGAGACAACATACCCGCTTCACTTGATTCCACTAGTTGGAAGTCGCCCATACCGAAAGCATTCTGATCAATCATATCTTGGATCAGGCGGTTGCCGTCGTTACCTGGCTCAATACCATAGATGCGACCACTGAATTCACGGGCGTGCTTGGCGATGTCAGCAAAGCTTTTTACGCCGCCGTCATAGGCTGCTTGACTCACGGCTAAGGTGTATTTTGCCCCCGTCAGGTTAGGCCCTAGATCCTCTACTGTGCCCGCTTCTAAATAAGGCGCGATGTCCGCTTCCATAGTCGGCATCCAATTGCCTAGGAAGATATCAATGTCATTGTTGGCCAGCGATGTATAGGTCACTGGAACCGATAGCAATTGCGTTTTGGTGCTGTAACCTAGGCCTTCTAGTACCGTTGAGGTAATGGCCGTGGTCGCCGTGATGTCCGTCCACCCCACATCTGAGAAACGAACAGTAGAACAGTCTGCGGCAGCCATGGAAGAGGCACCAGCAACGCATAGAGCAAGTGTAGCGTGTTTCAATTTCAACATAATCTATCTCCTAAGGGATATATGGTTAGAGTGAGGGTTACTCGGCTCTAAATTTTCAAATCGATATCACGCCCAACAAAGCGCCCCATCCTTGGGGGCTCGCCCGTTACGGTCTTTCTAACATGATTGAAATGTATTCATTAATCATGTTGGCTGCGTGTTGATTGTCGATGCCTCCGGCTAGGGAACCGCGAAGCCACATACCGTCAATCATCGCCGCCACCGTGTAGGCAATCTCTCGTGCGCGTTCTTTGTCAAAACGCTCACGAAACACAACCACTAAGCAACTTTGTAATCGGCGTGAATAAACATTTTGTAAGCGAAAAAGCGCTGGCTTATGCATCGCCGACGCCCAGAACCCCATCCACGTTTTAACCACTTGTGGGCGTGTCTGAGATTGGCTGATCGAAGCTCGAACAATGGCCATCGCTTTCTCATAAGTGTTGCCTTCGCGCGCTAGGTACAGCTCACTGTGCAACACTTCAAAAAATTCTTTAATTAGGCTGCGCATGGTTTCTTCTAACAAGCCGTCTTTACCACCAAAGTAGTGGTTGATGATGGCCGGAGAAACACCAGCTTTTTTGCTGATTACGCTAACCGTTGCGCCAGGAAAACCCAGTTCATCGATTGCTGAAATGGTTGCTTCAATCAATTGTGGTTTTCGAATTTCTGGCATTCCAACTTTTGGCATTTGGATTCCTTTTTGTTAAACAACCATTTAATAAAAACTATAGTAGACACAACGTCAGGGAATGGTCAACCCTTAATAGCTCTAAATACTTAGCGTATCGCTGCGAATAATTGTGGAAGGCTTGAAACATAAGGCATTGCGCAAGAAAAAATATTTTTAATATTTTTCTTGATCCTAATCACAGGATCCCAACCATTTGTACAATAACCACACAATTTATCCAAAAGCGTCATGCGCCAAGATTTTCAGGTCTCTACCGAATCGTGCGTATGGCAGTATCCATCTTTCAAGGTGAAATTCTGATCACCTGCCACATAAGGAGTGTATATGAGTCAGGAGTCTCATTTCGACGACATTATCGACCGAAGGGGTCACTACAGTGACAAATGGGGTAAATATCCGAGCCATGTCATCCCTATGTGGGTCGCTGACATGGATTTTGATGCTCCCCCATGCGTTAAAGAGGCATTGCAGCAACGGGTGGATGACGGCGTGTTTGGTTATACCTATGCCCCCAAGTCCCTAGTACAGGCCATTCAGCAGCATTGTCAAAGCCATTATCAGTGGCAGCCCGCCAGTGCCCACTTTATTCACCTACCCGGCCTCGTATGCGCACTACATTTGTGCGTCAGAGCCTTGTCTGAGGCCAACGACCGCATCATCGTCCCCAGCCCAGTGTACTATCACCTCACCAAGGCCCCAGAGATGTCTGATCGAAAGTTAGACAGAATTCCTTTTGTACTCAAAGGAAACCGCTGGTCGGTGGATTTAGTAAGCTTGGAAGAATCATGCAAAAAAGACGATGCGTCCATGCTACTTTTGTGTAATCCGCACAACCCAGGCGCCACCGTATATACACGGGAAGAACTGCAAGCAATTCATGCACTTGCCAAACGTTATAACTTATATGTGGTATCGGATGAGATTCACTGTGACCTGATCTTATCGGATGCCACGCACATTCCATTTGCCAGCCTCAACGAAGATGCCGCACAACGAACGGTCACCTTAATGGCCCCCTCGAAGACGTTTAATATCGCCGGTTTGGGATACGCCTTTGCTATCATAGCCAACAGCCAACTGCGCCAACGCTTCAATAAGGCGCGCGCCGGACTGACCCCTGCACCAAATCTGTTAGCCTTGGTCGCTGCTGAGGCCGCCTACACAAAGGGGCAAGCATGGCACGCTGAGCTATTGGAGTATTTGCGTAACAACTGCACTTATATTCGTCAGCGTATCGCGGGGACTAAAATCCAAATGGCGAAACATGAAGCGACCTATTTAGCGTGGCTGGATCTCCGTGCTTATCAAATTGACAAGCCCCATGACTTCTTCTTAAAAGCAGGAGTGGGAATTTCTGATGGTGAGGGGTTTGGCGCAGCGGGATTTATTCGCCTAAACTTCGGTTGTCCACGCTCACAATTAGAACAAGCCATGAACCGTATCTTGATTGCTTTGGATTCCCTGTCGTAACCCATTGCTTTAATCCGCTGTGAAAGTCGTCAACATACGCCATGCCTATCACCCTAGGAGGTGCCTATGTTGACGACCATTAAAGAGCTTGCCCTAGAAGGCCTAAGCCCCGATCCACATCACGATGTCACCACGGATTTAGATACTTTAAGTGAATTGATTTTTGCCATTGCCCCCAGCGCTCGAATCATTCGCGAGAAAGGTGTCGACGTATTTTACCTCGTTGAAGAGTGGGCCTTCGCGTTGGTACCGCACCAACAAAACCTGAGCCTTTATCACGCCAGCGACCTGGACATTTCAGGGTTTTATGAGCGTCTTAAAAATGTGCACTTAGGCGATCACTGCCTATTAATCGATAGCCTTGATCGCGTCAATTTGAACGTACTGGTGGAACTTCTGGCGCTGCTCAAAGTCGATATGGTAAGAAAACACCAGCTAGATCAAGCACTCCACTGAGAAAAGTAGTGTAGACTAGCCCTATCTTCCGCATACACGGATAGGCATGATCGACTACCAACTGCGCATATTACTGTTTCTACTGTTCGTCACAGTTCTACTGAGCTGGCAGTTTCTTGCGCCACGAGCACCACTGCGGCAATGGCGCTCCAGATGGCGCCATAATCTCGGCTTGTTCTTTATTGATGCTTTGTGCGTACGCTTATTCCAGCCGCTGCTATTAACCGGCGTCGCACTGCTACCTGCCGCGCCCTTTGCACCTCTTAGCCTATTGCCTAGCGCCTTGGCATTGGTGGTCGCACTGACCCTGTTAGACTTGCTAATTTATTGGCAACATCGCCTGTTTCATCGAGTCGATTGGCTATGGCGCTTACACCGCGTCCATCACAGCGACCCTGAATTGGATACCACCTCGGCGGTGCGCTTTCACCCACTCGAAATTTTGCTATCACTGCTGATAAAAGCCGCAGCCATTTGGCTACTGGGTATTCCTGCCACAGCGGTGCTGGTGTTTGATATCTTACTTAATGCCCTCGCCCTGTTTAATCATACCAATGTACAACTCAAGCCGTCGCTGGAGCGCCCTCTGCGTCGTTTAATCGTCACCCCAGCCATGCATCGCATTCACCATTCCAGAATCAACACCGAAGCCAATCGTAACTTTGGTTTCTGTCTGAGCATTTGGGACCGCTGTTTTAAAAGCTATTTAAAAGAGAGCCAAGGAGGCGACCAAGGACTCAACATTGGTTTGCCTCAAACTCAGCGTTATGCCCCAAAAAGTTTATTTGAACTGCTTAAAATGCCTTTTTCCTTGTCTGTCAAAGGAAAGGGACGTTCGCAATAGGAGAAAAAGATGTCGTACTACACGTTAACCGCAATGGAAGCTCGTATCATTGGTTGCCTGATCGAGAAGTCTATCGTCACGCCAGACCACTACCCATTGAGCATCAATGCGTTAACCAATGCTTGCAATCAAAAGTCCAGCCGTGACCCCGTGGTCAATTACACTGAGCTGGAAGTACAGGATACGGTTGATGCGTTGGTGGCACGCAGCCTAGTGACGGAAGAGTTTTATCAAGGCAGCCGCGTCGCTAAGTACCAGCACCGTTTTTGCAATACCGAGTTCTCTGACCTGCAGTTTACAGCGGCAGAAACCGCACTGGTGTGCATGCTGTTATTACGCGGCGCGCAAACCCCAGGAGAGCTGCGCTCACGCAGTGGTCGATTGCATGCGTTTGCCAGCATTCAAGAAGTCGAACAAGCCTTGACCAGCCTTAAAGAGAAAGCCGCGGGGCCATTTGTCGAGCAGTTGCCGCGGGAACCAGGCAAGCGTGAAACACGCTATCAGGAGCTGTTTTGCAGCGAAAGCAATATCGATGTCAGTGCCGAAGAGCTGGTGCAAGCCTCCACTAATGAAGATTTATTGACACGCATCGATACCCTTGAACAAATTGTGGCAGACTTAAACGCACGCCTCGCTGCGCTTGAGGCCAACACTGGGCTATAATTTGATTTGACTTGTCACTCACCTTCTTCCACTTAGGAGCCTCCCATGAATGAAGTACGTTGGGGAATCATCGGTACCGGAAGCATCGCGCAAGCGTTCGCGGCAGACTTTAACTATGCCCAAACTGGCGTTTTGAGAGCCGTCGCATCGCGTAGCAAAGAGGCTGCGGATGACTTTGCAGAGCGCTTTGATATTGAACTGGCGATGATGGACTACTTCTCGCTGATCAATAGCCACGAAGTGGATGTCATCTATATTGGCGTGCCCAATTCATTACACTTTGAACTCAGCAAAGCCTGCATTATGGCGGGAAAACATGTGCTCTGTGAAAAGCCATTTACCTTAAATGCAATACAGGCCGAAGAGCTGTTTGAGTTAGCGAAAAAGCACAATGTGTTTGTGATGGAAGCCATGTGGACGCGCTTTAATCCAGCCGTTGAACAGGCATTAGAATGGGTTGAAGAAGGTGAAATTGGGGTGTTACAAAGCATACAAGCCAGCTTTTGCTTCAACGGCTCACAAGACCCAAGTGAGCGCCTACTGAATAATGAACTCGGCGGTGGCGCTCTGCTAGACGTGGGGATTTACCCCATTTTCCTAGCGCAGCTGTTCCTCGGCAAACCGGACTTTATTCAAAACCAAGCGTTAGTGGGCGACACTGATGTAGACGTTTTCGAGCAGTTATTACTGGGCTGGGATGAAGGCCAATTGGCCGCTTTAGAATCGTCCATCATCAGTCAACAGCCGAACCGTGCGGTACTCTCAGGCAGCGCCGGCTACATTGAGTTTGGCCAGAACTGGTACCAGAGCAAAAACCTTACCTTGGTCAAAGAAGACGGCGCGGAACACGCAATCGAGTTCGACGTCCCGGGCACAGGTTATCAATTTGAAATCGAAGAAGTGAACCGCTGCATCGATGAAGGTCTGCTACAAAGCCCTAACCACAGCTGGCAAGACACTTTGAACCTCCTCGCCACCATGGATGAAATTCGTCAAGACATTGGCGTCTTCTACCCAGGCGAG
Organism: Marinomonas aquimarina; assembly: GCF_900089755.1. GTDB lineage: Bacteria > Pseudomonadota > Gammaproteobacteria > Pseudomonadales > Marinomonadaceae > Marinomonas > Marinomonas aquimarina. Next base: position 216,891 of record NZ_FLOC01000001.1, read on the forward strand.
CCCGAGCCCTGTGAGCACGATTGTGACATTGAGCACCACCATCACGAGCACGGTCACCACAAACACTAAGCCATTTTAAAACCAGAGCGGCACGCGCTAGCCCAACCACAAGTGAGCCAGCGCGATGCTAACTGGTACCGTCAGCAAAGACATGGCCGTTTGTAAGGTAATAAACGCGGCCAAACTGTCCGCATCGCCGCCCAATTGTTTCGCCAGCGCATAGCCCGACGTAGCGGTTGGCACAATACCAAACAACAAGGCAACATAGGCTGCTAAGCCATTGATCTCCAATAGGTAGCACACCAGTAATACGACACTTGGGAAAACTAAAAAGCGCCCAGCAGCCGATAGCCAAAAGCTGGCGCCAATGGCCCGAACAGTGGTTAAACGCACCCCCGCTCCCACGGCAAGCAGCACCAGTGGTAAGGTTGCCTGCGCCAACATTTGCGCCATATCAGACACAATTGGGATCGGCGTTAAGCCCAACGCATTTAAACCAAGTCCTGCAGCAATGGCTAAAATAAGTGGGTTTCTGAGCAATTCTTTGGCAATCAGTTTCGCTAACGACTGCTGCTTCTGACCATGCATGGAGACCATGCTCACCACCAAGAAGACATTCACCGAAGGAATCAACACCGCCGCCCCCAAGGCTGCCAACACCAGTCCCTCAGCACCATATAAGCGCTCTGCCAGCGCCAGCGTAATAAAGGTATTAAAACGTACCGCGGCTTGCAGCATCGAGGTGGTGGTGGGAGCAGACACTTGTAACCAGCGGGCGGTGATAAATATCACCAAGGCTGTCACCGCCAAAGCGCTGACCAACACCATGCCATAACGAAGTAACATGGGGTTGGCGAAATCAATCACACTGGTTTTCGAAAACAGCAACGCGGGAAACAAACACCAATACACCAGTTTATCGACACCTTGCCAAAAGCCGTCAAATGGAAAGCGCCAACGCTGTAGTAAGCCGCCCATCATGAGCAATAAAAACACCGGTAGTATGGCAATAAATAATTCCATTCGTTTTCGTTCCAGATCAGCTAGTTAACAAGATAAGAGAGCGTTCCAAACAAGAAAACAATCAATAAAATCGATAAATACTCTCGAAATATTGTATTTTTAATTTACTTTTTCGATATATAAACTGAATTCATTGATTCAAATCGAGTCGCAACAGTTTGGAGTACAGCATGATCACCTTACGCCCCGCAAGCGAACGTGGCCAAGCCGATTTTGGTTGGCTCAACAGTTACCATAGCTTTTCTTTTGGTCACTACTACGACCCTAAGCATATGGGATTTTCTGCTTTACGCGTCATCAACGACGATACCGTACAGCCGCGTATGGGCTTTGACACCCATGGCCATAAAGACATGGAGATCATTAGTCTGGTGACCCAAGGCACCATTGCCCACAAGGACAGTGCCGGAAATATTCGCGAACTGCCGGCGGGAGAATATCAACTAATGTCTGCTGGCTCAGGTATTTTCCATAGTGAGTTTAATGCCTCAGACGCTGAGCGCCTAAAATTTCTACAAATTTGGATTCAGCCAAACCGTTTTGGCGGTGAACCCAGCTATCAGCAAAAAAGCTTTGGCGAGGCCGAGGGCTTTACCACTATCATCAGCCCAGACGGTCGCGCAGGCACTTTGCAAATTAAGCAAGATGCTTCCCTGATCCAGCTGATCATGCAGCAAACACAAGATGCCACTTGGTCAGCCGATCCTGAGCGCCGTTATTATGTGCATGTGGTGGAAGGTCGCTTGCTGCTACAAAACGAAGTGGTCCTGTGCCAAGGGGATGGCGCCAAACTTGAGCAATTAGACGCTATTCACTTTAGCAAGCAGTCAGAGCGACTGAAAGTGATTCTATTTGATCTCCCCTAAATGAACCTGATTACGAGTTGTGTCTTGGGCTCGCAGCAAGGCTTCTGCACCCTCGGTTAGCAAGGGTTTCGCATACAGATACCCTTGCCCCAAGTCACAACCAAACTTAGCTAATATGGCCGCTTGCGCTGGCGTTTCAATGCCTTCTGCAATGACTTTGAGTTTGAGCTTATGGGCCATGGTAATAATGGCCTCACACAGGTCTTTTTCCATACGCTCTTCGGCCAACTCACTGACAAATGAACGGTCAATTTTGATAAAATCAATGTCTAACCTATTCAAGTAAGACAATGCAGAATAACCTGTACCAAAGTCATCCAAGGCGACGTTAATCCCTTCATCACGAAACGCTAACAACTGATTTGAGACGACTTCGGTATGATGCATCAACATATTCTCGGTAATCTCTAAGCTCACCGCAGCGCCTGGCACACCTTGGGCATGCAGAAACTCAAACCAATCGGACATGTGCTTATCGGGTGCAGACAGCTGATACGGCGAGATATTAATGCTCATGATTAAGTGCTCACCAAACCGCTTACGCCAATCGGCAAGCTGGCGAATCGACTCTTTAAACACATAATCACCAATCTCAGAGATGAGGCCAGACTCTTCGGCAATGGGAATAAATATATCGGGGGTTATCATGCCTCTACGGGGATGTCGCCATCTGAGCAAGGCTTCAAATTTACGGATGCGGCCATCTTGCATCTCGACAATCGGCTGGTATACCAAAAACAACTCATTATGTGGCAGCGCTTGACGCAGGTCGTTGATCAAACTCTGCCTTTCAATGGTCTGCTGATGCAGTTCAAAACTGAAGAAGCACCAGCAGCTTCGTCCAGCGGCTTTGGCAGAATACATGGCCTCATCGGCATATTGCAGCAAGGCAGACGGCTCAACACTGTCAAATGGTGCTTGGGTAATACCGATGCTGGCGGAGATGTAGACTTCATCCTGATTGAGGTAATACGGCTGTTCCAAGCCAGACAGAATCCTTTTCGCCAATTCAGTGAGGCTCAACTGAGACTGCCCATAAGGCACTAGGATGGTAAATTCATCTCCGCCGATCCGAGCAAGCTCGGCACCATTAGGAATGTATTGCAGCAGTCGTTTGGCCACCTCGCGCAGCAAATGATCCCCCCACTGATGTCCATGGATATCATTGATCTCTTTAAATCGATCTAAATCCAAATACAACAACGCAAACGGCTCCCCTTCCCGCTTCGCAGACAGAGATAAGCTTTGCAGACGCTCTTTAAAATAACGGCGATTATGCAGCTCGGTCAGAGGATCCTGGGTGGCTTGCTTGGCTACTAATGTCCGCGCTTGGTCACTCTCTTTCAGTGCCAAATCTAAGCGTTTATTGGTGCGCACGACGTACAACACCACCGACATTAATATCAACATGATGCCTGATGCCACCGCTACGACGATCATAACCTCGCGCCAATCTTTTTCTATCATCGGCGTATACAAGGCAGCACCCACGTCAAAGTCGTCGTTGAGCTTACCAATGGCTTGATAGGCTTGCGCCACATCATACCAACGTGATTCATTCAAATAGCCCACTTCGACTAAATTCGGCTGGATCAAGCTGTAGGTTTCTTTGGCTTCAAACGCTAAGTAGTCACGGTCATAGTCACTGTGATAGATGGATACAATCCACTGAATCACTATTTCAGGATACTTCAGGGCATACGCCCAACCACGTAAACTGGCTTCTCGAAAGGCGGCCACTCGCTCAGGGTTGTATTGGATCTCTTCCTCCGAGGTAAACAGATTATCGCCGGAGAAATCAATGCCCGCGGAACGAGGAGAAAAGGTACGATAAGGATGGTTTTGCTGTGCCAAAAAATACGGCTCAATGGTGCTGTTGGCACTCATAATGTCAACGCGCTGATCGACTAAGTCTTGCGGATCAAAGGAGTGATTGAGGAACTCCAGCTCATATAACTTAACGCCTTGCTGCTGCAAATACAGTATCAACTCATCCGAAGAGGCCTCTAACATGGCACGCTGCCCTTGCCAGTCGTCAAAGTCTAACAGTTGATCTTGAGTCACAAAAATCATCGGCGAATGCTGAAATACCACAGCCAGAATCACAAACGGACGTCCGCGGCTGCGCTCTACCAGCAAGGAACTGTTTCCGATACCGTAATCCGCTTTACCAGTGGCGACCTCACTGTACACATTGGTGCGCGCAGAGCCTTCAATAAACTCTACATCCAAGCCCGCATCGCGGTAATAACCCAGTTGCTGGGCAGCGTAATACCCAGCAAAAGCAAAGCTGTGCTGCCACTTTAGCTGTAGACGAATTTTGTCATCCGCCGCACTGGCTAGTGGGCCAAACAGTAGAAAGATAAAACAGATGCAAGTTCTAATCACAACGAACTCCTAATCTTCCACCGCTTCGCAGAAGAGTTGTGAATTGCGTTTTGAGTCGAAGTGGCAGATGCCTGTTATCACAGGTTGCTGCGCCTTCTTTTTAGGTTAGATGTAAACCATCTACATCTCTACCTAATCAAAAAAACAAGCCATTTTCATGCCAATAAAATAAATTGATCTATATCAAACACGACTAATATGTGAAAACTGTTACAGGTGACTTGTTTTATAGTAATTTCAAGATAAGCTAAAAGCAGATACCCTAATGAGAACTGTCATGCAACCAATTGATTTTACAGAGCTTAGCTGCAAGGAATGCGCCAAGGCATGTGACCTGGGGTTTGATTTTAGTATGGCATTTCAACCGATTGTCGATATCTCGACACGTACGGTGTTTGCCAAGGAAGCGCTGGTGCGCGGCCTGAATGGCGAAGGGGCGGCTGAAGTCTTTAAACAGGTCAACGAAAGCAATCGCTATCGCTTTGACCAAAGCTGTCGAGTTAAAGCCATTCGCTTGGCAGCGGAGCTCGGCGTACAATCTTTTCTGTGCATTAACTTCCTGCCCAACGCGATCTACAAACCCGAACTCTGCATTCGCACCACCTTGGCCGCCGCTGAGACCTACGGCTTCGATCGCACGAAAATCATTTTCGAATTTACTGAAAACGAGCGCATTTTCGATCAACAGCATCTGCTCAATATCATCAAGCACTATCAACAGATCGGCTTTCAAACCGCGATTGACTATTTTGGTTCTGGGTATAACGGGCTGGCTCAACTAGCCGATCTCAAAACCAAGTTCACTAAAATCGATATGGAACTGATACGGAATATTGATCAAGATCCAGCACGCCAAACAATCCTTCGCCATACGGTGAAGATGTTGGCAGAGCTAGGTCAAAGAGTGATTGCAGAAGGCATCGAAACCAAAGCGGAATACGAAACCTTAAGAGATATGGGCATTACTCTATTTCAGGGCTATTTGTTTGCCAAACCGACCTTTGAGCGCATCCCTGAGATACATTGGCCAGACTAAAAAGCCTGTTAAAAAACAGGCTTTAAGCGTGCTAATTAGCTGTTGAGCTCATAAATACCTTCCCGTTGGCACTCACCAGACAGCTGCCACATGATTTGCTCATCGGTGATTTGGCGCAGATTTTCCGACTTACAGTTTTCCACGTTCGCTTCAAACGCATTATCGGAGTCGGAAGAGAAAATAACGAAAAGTGCGACAGCCAATGCGCCTGCCATGTAAACATATTTCATAACCAATATTCCCTTGCTTACAGCTATTATTTAACGATACATCTTTCAGGTAGTGGACGACATGGCTACCTAACGTATTGCTGCTTATAAGCATTTATAATCTACCCTTTATAGACCGAAATCAACAAATGAAAACCACTTTTATTTAAAAAGATTGTCAAGTCTCTGACACTATCCTGAATGTTGCGCCAGAATCAGTAAATTTCGCGGGGTTAATGCCTTATCACAGAAGGCTTCCACGGTGACACGATAGCCAGCCTCTTCTAAGCGCAAGGCACGATCTAAAATTAACCAAAGCTCTAACGGGCGCCGAAAATACTGACAAATGGCTTCGACCTTAGCTACCTGCTCACTGCGCTGCTGGCCAATCTCTTGATAACCGTCGAAACTGTGTTGCGCCACGTACTGAGACAAGGATTTTTGCTCAGCCGCCCAGGTTGCAAACGCAACAAAACCCTGCCCTAACAAGGCTTTGTTGCAGGATGGCACATTAAGGTAGCGATCCGCTCCCGTAACGTGCCTTTGCCAAGCATCAAACCCTAGGCGATAAACCAATTCAGTGTGCTTTAAGCGCTGCTCCCGTTGCCCCGCCGTGACGACTTCTTTCACGGCAAGCTTAAGGTTTTCCCGAGTTAGAGTGATTTGGGCGTGGCGCGCCACTTGGGATAATGGCTGATATTGCTCGTCCCGTGTTAAGTGATAGCAACAGGGGGATATGGCAAAATACTTCAGTTGCGCGGCAATGCCTTGCTCAATCAGAGTCGTGTGTAGATCACCGCAAGCATGCAATGCTATGGCACTTTGGGCCTGCCGTAAGGGCTCTAGACCTTCCCCCTGCAACACATCTGCATGAATGAAACGCTGTGGCAACTGACGTTGCTTGGCTTCCTTCTGTCCGGCTTGGCACAAGCTAGCTTGCCATTCCGCACTGCACACCGTTACTTGATGCTGATACGCAATCAGTTTACCTAGATGCCCTTTACCTGCGCACCATTCGAGCACCGGTGACAGAGGTGCAACCGCTTGTGAAAACGCCTGTATCTGTTGCCACTTACGTCCTTTGATCCCCGCCGAAAAATGGCTATCAGGTTCTACTAAGGGGCGATGAGCAATGCTCTGCCATGGCCACTCGAGGCGTTCGAAGCCCGCCACACACCTTTCTAAAGCTTGCTCTACTTGGTTGACATCCGGCGCTTGCGGCAGTGCTTGCAACCAATCACAGAGCTCGGGGAAACGCGTCAGCCATGGCCAATCTAGGGCATGAAAGCTTGGCACATCCCACAATGACTGATGCTGGGCCAACCAATGATCTAAGGTTTTAAAAAGGTCTGTGTATGAAGAACAGGACAGTTGTTTTGAGGTGTTCAATTTTTTATACAGTTTATTGAAAGTTCGCATTTGTTAACGCATGAATGAATTGTATTTTAGCGTCAAACGGGCAGAATATGGGAACCTTTTCAGTTCCATACGACAAGAACTTTCCGTAACCAGTAAGGAAAACACCCACTATGTTCAAGCACCTGAAGGCCGTTCCTGGCGATCCTTTGTTAGCCCTTATCGTTGCTCACCAGCAAGACTCTAACCCAAAGAAAATTGATTTGGGTGTGGGGGTGTATAAAGACGATTTAGGTCGTACCCCGATTCTTGAGTCTGTGAAAAAAGCCGAAGCGTTGATGGTACAAAACGAAGAAACCAAGGCCTATTTGGGTGTCTACGGTGCTGCAGATTTCGCGCCGCTGATCCAAAACCTATTGCTAGGTAAAGACAGCGACATCATCAAGCAAGGCCGTATTCAATCGACACAAACGCCTGGCGGTACCGGCGCCCTAAAAGTCGCGGCTGACTTTATCAGTGCGAATCTAGACGGTGCGCGCCTATTCGTCAGCGACCCGACATGGGGTAACCATGTGTCGATTTTCAACTCTGCGGGCGTTGAAGTGATCGAATACCCTTACTACGACGCAACGACCAATGATGTGCGTTTTGATGACATGATGGCGTTCCTAGAAGCGGAAATGAAACAAGGCGATGTGCTATTGCTACACGCTTGCTGTCATAACCCAACGGGCGTGGATCTGAAGCTTGAACATTGGCATACCCTGACCGACTTCGTAAACAAGCGCAATGTGTTGCCATTGGTGGATGCTGCGTATCAAGGTTTCGGTGACGGTCTGGACGAAGACATGGCGGGCCTACGCTACATGGCTGAGCGTACCCCAAGCATGCTGATCGCTAACTCTTTCTCAAAGAACTTCGGCATTTACCGTGACCGTTGTGGTGGCCTAAGTGTAATCGCTGAAACGGCAGAAGAAGCGAAAAACGCTTTCTCAATCATCGGTCAAGCTATTCGCGCAAACTACTCTATGCCACCTGCGCACGGAGCGACCGTTGTGCACACCATTATGAGCAACCCAGAGCTATACGCGATGTGGGAAAAAGAAGTCACTGAGATGCGTAACCGTATCAATGGTCTACGCAGCCAGCTCGTACAGAAACTTGCGGCTTCAGGTGTAAGCAAAGACTTCAGCTTTATTGAAAAGCAACGCGGCATGTTCTCTTACTCAGGGCTAACCCTTGAGCAAGTCCGCAAGTTGCGCTCGGATTACTCCATCTATATTGCCGATACTGGCCGTATGAGTGTCGCTGGGGTTAGTGATAGCAACATCGATTACCTATGCGAATCGATCGCCAAAGTCGTAGGTTAATGTAACCTTAGTTTCTAAAAAGGGCCATTAGGCCCTTTTTTATGGTCTCAAGGTGGCTAGTGCAAAATCGGCATTGAGCCATCATTATCTTGGCTGATTTGAATTTCTGGGTGGTTCGCCTGCGCCAACCGAATCACCGAGGGCTCTAGGCTCTCTCGCCAAAAAGTCACCTCCGCATCGCTCATAGCATCCAGCTTTTCCCAGCCCGCTGGGGTCCCAAATAAACGCACGCTGGCCAGTACATCGTCGAGAAAATCACGTTCACCAGACTGGTTCAGCCCCGTCAGTCGCGCGCCTCGCATAAAACCCGCACACCAGTCTTCGATGATCAAAGTGACATGACCTTTTTGATCGTCATGCTCTAAGTAAATCGGACTCAAGGTGCCATTGATTAAACCATCCACGGCCTCTAAATGAAGGAGCATTACCAAGCCATAAAACTCGTCCTCTTCCTCCTTTTCGTGCCACTTTGGTTGATCTTCTTGAGCCCCCCAGATGGCGTGTAACCAATCATTCGGTGCCAACAGATCTTTACTACAGCCCACCGACGTAACAAAACCATCAAGCTCAGAGACACTCATAATCGAGCGCTCTGTACCGTAATTTTGTAGGTAGTAATCTAAGCGTTCGTACATTGCCTCAACCGGCAAAGAGTCGTCTTGCATGGTACTTCTCTACTTTTTTGCGTCAGGCTCTAAGTGTAATCGTTTTTAATAAATTTCGCAGGTAGGTATATCTGGGGGCATAAGGAAGGCAGCAACACAGCTCAGACAGCTGCGTTGCCATCGCTTAGAAAAGCGAACCTGTTAGTTACCTTTTGGGTAAATATTGATTTCAACACGGCGGTTACAAGTACGACCTTGGCTGGTTGAGTTATCACAGATAGGTGAGCTCTCACCCATGCCCATGGTTGATAGACGGTTACCTGCGACACGTTGGCCTGATAAGTAAGTACGTACTGAGTCGGCACGTTTTAGTGACAAAGTTTGGTTGTAAGCTTCACTGCCTGTGCTATCAGTGTGGCCCGTGATCATCAGAACTGTGTCTGGGTATTCCACTAGGATACGCGCGACACCGTTTAGAGTGTTGTAGATCGAAGACTCTAGCATGTAGGAGTCAGAGGCAAAGCCAATGCCGTTTTGCATCACTAGAACTAACTGATCTTCACCGACACGACGTACTTGTACGCCTGAGTTGAGCAGTTCCTCACGTAATGCAGCCTCTTGGCGGTCAAAGTAATTACCCACGCCAGCCCCCACAGCACCACCTGCAACAGCGCCTGCTAGGGCACGGTTACGGCGCTCTTTAGCATTATCACCTGTTGCCAAGCCTACCAGCGCACCCGACACGGCACCAACGATCGCACCAGTCGTCGTAGAGTTAGTTTCCATTTCACCGGTCGTGGCATTTTGACGCTGCATTGATTGACAGCCACCAAGAAGTGCCGCAATCGATACAATAGCGATGGTGCTTTTAAGTTTAAACATGATGATTCCTACCTTGTTTTTATGAACATCCACTGGGGCAATAAGCAAATATAAAGCTAGTATAGGTTGACTGAAATTGAACTAAAGCGCCACAGCATACCTTTACCGCATCTTTTTATATTCTAGGAAAACCTTTACAAAGTTTCCTGCCCCATTCCTTTACACTTTACATTCCCTTAAGCTTACCTAAAAAATATCGTTAGATTTAGGAAATTAACATGAATAGCACATTGAAAAAGATCTCCCTAGGCCTATCTGCCGTTATTACCATGCTTGTGCTGCAAGGTTGTTCGCCAGAGGTAGGTAGCCCAGAATGGTGCGTTGAGATGAAAGAAAAACCAAAAGGCGACTGGACCGCGAATGAAGCGACCGAATATGCCAAGAACTGTATTCTGTAAAAGCGACTATGACAGCATAAAAAAAGCGCCTCATGGCGCTTTTTTTAGCGGTATTTGAACTTAGTCCACTACCGCTAAGTTACCGTAGGTTTCCAACCAGCTCTTACGGTCATTGGCACGCTTCTTCGACAGCAATTTATCCAATACCTCACCGGTCGACAACGGGTCTTCCATGGTCAGCTGAATCAAACGACGCGTATCCGGTGCCATGGTGGTTTCACGCAATTGCGCTGGGTTCATTTCACCCAAGCCCTTGAAGCGTTGTACGTTCGGCGTGCCGCGTTTGTTCTCTGCCTGCAGCTTATGCAAGATGATGTCTTTCTCTTCATCATCCAAGGCGTAATGCACTTCTTTGCCCATATCAATTCGGTACAAAGGTGGCATGGCGACAAACACATGACCATTCTTCACCAAGGCAGGGAAGTGGCGCACAAACAACGCACACAGCAAGGTGGCGATGTGCAGACCATCCGAGTCCGCATCGGCTAGGATACAGACTTTGCCGTAACGTAGACCAGAGAGGTCATCTTCTGCTGGGTCGACCCCTAGCGCCACCGAAATATCATGGATTTCCTGCGAACCTAGCACCTGAGTCGAGTCCACTTCCCAAGAGTTAAGAATCTTACCGCGCAGCGGCATGATGGCTTGGAAATCTTTATCACGGGCCTGCTTAGCTGAGCCGCCGGCCGAGTCCCCCTCGACTAAGAACAGCTCACTGGTGCGGCCATCTTGTCCAGCACAGTCGGCCAATTTACCAGGTAAAGCTGGCCCCTGAGTGACCTTCTTACGCACTACTTTTTTACTAGCGCGCAAACGCTTCTGCGCACTGGTGATGATCAACTCGGCGATTTTTTTACCGTCTTCCACATGCTTGTTGAGCCACAAGCTGAAGGCATCTTTTACCGTCGCAGCGATAAAGGCAACGATCTGACGCGACGATAAACGCTCTTTGGTTTGCCCCGAAAATTGTGGTTCTTGCAGTTTGGCTGACAACACATAACTGCAGCGATCCCAAACATCTTCAGCGGTCAGCTTGACACCACGCGGTAATAAATTATGGAAGTCACAGAACTCACGGATACCTTCCAACAGGCCGGTACGCAAACCGTTCACATGGGTTCCCCCCTGTGCGGTTGGAATCAAGTTAACATAGCTTTCGGTCACTAACTCACCACCTTCCGGCAGCCATTGTACGGCCCAATCGACGCCTTGAGTGATTTCGGTTTGCCCACCAATAAACGGCTCTTCAGGCATTAGCTCAAAGCCTTCGTTGGCTTTTAGAAGGTAATCTTTTAGACCATCTTCAAAGAACCACTCTTCACGCTCCTCAGTCGTGCCACTTTGATCAATAAAGACCATGTGCAAGCCGGAACACAGTACCGCTTTGGCTTTTAATAAATGCTTGAGGCGTGACAAGGAATATTTAGCACTGTCGAAGTATTTAGGGTCCGCTTTGAACTTCACCGTAGTGCCGGTGTTTTTCTTACCCACGGTGCCGATTTCGCTTAATTCAGATACCTTATGGCCATCGGCAAAGCCGATGTGATATTGCACACCGCCACGCTTCACAAACACTTCCAATGAGGTAGACAGTGCGTTTACCACACTCACCCCTACCCCGTGCAGACCACCTGAGAACTGGTAGTTATCTCCAGAAAATTTACCACCGGCATGCAGCTTGGTAAGGATCAACTCAACACCTGACACCCCTTCTTCTGGGTGAATGTCCACCGGCATACCACGGCCGTTGTCTTCGACACTTAACGAATTGTCTTTATGAAGCGTCACAATGATACGATCGGCATGGCCAGCGAGGGCTTCGTCGACCGAGTTATCAATCACCTCTTGGGCCAAGTGGTTGGGACGGGTGGTTTCCGTGTACATCCCTGGGCGTTTCTGTACAGGCTCTAGCCCGCTGAGAACTTCAATGGATCCAGCATTATATTCTTTTGCAGACATGGGTTCTTCCAAGATTCGGGGCGCTGATACGCCAGATAAAGCAATATGAACAAGAGTCTATAACGCAGGATAAAGCTAGGCAAATCCCTTAAAAACAATGCGTTAAAAATCGTCCTGAAATCCTACAAAGTGCAGGATCTGATCAATAAAACGGTCAAAGCCAACAAAGCTGTGATCACCACCTGGCTCACAGATTAACCGAGCAACCGTTGGGAAGCGTTCAAGGGCAGCGCGATAATTTAACACCTCGTCCTCTTGTTGCAGCATTAGCCAAAGATTGTTGGCGTCACAAGCAGGCAGATCTAAGCTTTCTAACTCCAGCATATGCTCTTCGGCAAGCTCATATTGTTCTTGTGTATAAGGATTGATTTGAGTACCAAGATAGTCTCGTAACAAACTCGGCGCTTCGACGGCGGGGTTCACCAGTACCGCCTTAAGATCGTATTTGGCACTTAAATAGGCTGAGTAAAAGCCACCTAAGGAACTGCCCACCAGTGCTACTGACTCGTTAAGCGATAACAGCTGTTCGATTTTTTGTTCCAATAGAGCAATGGCTTTAAGCGGCTGCCAAGGCAGACGCGGGCAGCTAAACTGCTCAGGCTGTCCTAATGCTTCAAGGCGTCTTTTGACTAGCTGAGACTTATAAGAGAATTCTGAGCTATTGAAGCCGTGAACGTAGATAATATGAGGCATGGGCAACTATCGGCGATCCGTCGGTGAATTAAGCAAACTGGAAGTCTGGTAGATCATACATACGATGACCATGCTTCAGGCAAAGCTCCAGTAAATCCGCTAACTGCTGATTGAGGCGAAATTTCTCATCGCGATGATGCATATCGTCGTTCGGATACGGGTATGCCCCTTGGTAATGACGATGACCATCGGTGATTTCAGCGATGCCAACGTCATGGTATAGGCGCACCGTCATGGTCAACTCACTGCTAAAGGGCAGCTTGATGGCAATCTCAGGCGCAAAGGTCAATTTTACTTGCGCGGTAAAACGACTTTCTTCCATCAGCTCCAGTGATAAGCGGCTCTGTTGACCCGCTGTATGGATGGTAAAGTGCCAAGCATCATCGTCTTCGTGGCCACGCACGAGCTTACCTAGTCGGCGATAATTTAATTCGCCGAGCATTTGTAGCTCTACTAAATTTGGCACATATGGGTGTGGCATGATGATACTCTCGATGTTTCATTTAACTAATTTTGTATCCCGTTTCCCTTCTTAATTGGTCCATTTCGCTTAATTTCAAGCATAACACATTGGCGTAGGTCCGTTTCCAGATGGACATCTTTGTCCTGCCAATAGCCATTTAACCAAGTATAAAAGGCTTGTTTATCGGTGTCATGATCGATCCGCTGAAACGCTCTCGGAATCTCAACATAACGCGCTGTCACAAACACGTGCGCGACTCTACCACAGAGCAAATCCCAAAAAGAGGGAGCGCCGTTTTGATAGACAATATTTAGGTCGGTGATGCATTCAAACCGATCCGGCATGGCCTGTAATACTGCCCACAATCCCCCCGCCTTGGGACGGAGTAAATGCTGGTACGGCGACTTCTGTTGTCGATGCTTGCGTGCAGTAAAGCGGGTTCCCTCAGCAAAGCTCATCATACTACTGGGCGTTTGCATTAAGGCAACACAGGCTGCCTGAGTGGCTTGTCGGTCGCGCTCAGCCAGCTCCGGTTGCTTAGCCAGTTTAGCCTTGCTATAGCGTTTTACCTGTGGAAAACCCATCAGCTTAGTCGCGCTTCCCACTAACGGCAACCAACGCAGAGTATCTTTCATGAAAATGCGTGGCATGGGCATGCTCCCCTGCAGCTGAAAAAGCACGACAAAGGTGTCCACCCAAGAACGATGATTGGCAACCACTAAATGCCATTGATCTGGCCTTGACCTTAAGCCGTTGTCCAGTTGCCAATGCATCTCCAACAGTTGTTGGAACCAGAATCGACAAAGGCTCACCCAAACATGATAGCAGCGATCATTAAACGATCGCTGCCAACTGGCTGGGCATTTGCCTAGCCAGCCAAGAAAAGCAACCAAATGAATCGCCATGCCGCACAGCAAAATGTTGATACAGAGGAATAAGAACGTTAACAGCCCTATCACAGGGCGCATAAAAGACCAAGGAAACAGTTTTAACAACACAATTTAGTTACCGTCTAACCACTCAGCTTTTAGCTTGTCTTTATTCAACATAAACCATTGCAGGCCCATAATCGTACTGGCATTAACGATGTCTTGCTCCAACAATGGCAAGACCTCAGCGCTGTCAAATAGGTGCAGTTTGATGTCTTCGTGCTCTTCATCCAGTCCCAATGTGGCATTAAGATCTACCTTGCTGACATCAATCTCCCCAGCGTACATGCGCAGATGTTCCACTAATCCACCGGGTGACGGCACAAAGCGCATCATGTATTTCAAGCGCTGTACCTCTACGCCCGCTTCTTCAAAAGATTCGCGACGGGCGACTTCGTCATCAGATTCCCCTACTTCAACCATGCCAGCCACCAGTTCAAGCAGCCATGGTGATTCTCGCTCCGGTAAACAGGGACGAAATTGCTCAATCAATAGAATCTTATCTTGCTTAGGATCGAATAGGAGCACACAGATGGCATCCGGACGCACCATCATCTCGCGTGTCATATAATCAGACCATTCACCATTAAATTTTCGGTGGCGCAGTACCCGTTTATGCATTTTAAAGAAGCCATCATAGACCACTTCATCGGTTTGGATTTCCACATCAGTTTGTTGATAGGTCGGCTTAAACTTCACGAATCTTTATCCTTGTCATACCAGTCTTTTGGGGGGCGGTAACGGCTATCGTCGTCTTCGCCTTCTTCTGGCGCTTCGGTTTGCTCTAAATCGAGCGACGGCTCTATGTGCTCATCGAGAATCATCTCGCGCTCGGTTTGCTTGAAATAGCGAGCTTCGTTAAACGCCACCACCACATGAGGGTGCAATATAGTGGTGGCGGAGATAAACATACCATTCACCACGGCCTCGGGAAAAACAAAAATCGGCAGATAGCCAAGGTAATCCGCCAATGTCAGTTTTAGCTCAAGCACTCCAAACAGCTTTAGAGCAGTAACAGCCACTAAGGTGGCAACGGAGGTACTTAGCACACAGCCAAAGAACCCCGTGCCAAGAATAAACACAAACGGATTGGAAGGCTTAAAACGCTCAATGCGCACATGCAGCCACCAAGTCACGAGGGCAGGAATGACCGCGTTAAACAGCAGGTTGCAACCAAATACCGACCACTGCTGCCCATTCAAGAGCGTATCCACTAGCAGTGCCAGCAAGCCCGCAAGCAGTGCCAAAGGCCAACCAAAGAACAAGGTCAACGTGGTCATCCCCATAAAATGAATGATCACCCCGACGTTTAAATTGACACTCATTTGCCATAAAACCGCCAAGCCGACGGCACAGCCAAGGAAACGATGCTGTAAGGCCGTATTTTCAATCAAGGCTCGCCAAGGCGCCTGCCTGAGCGCAACTAGACAAGTGAGCACTGCCACTATCCAGCCAAACCATTCAAACCCTGCGCTAAATAGTCCATTGGCGAAGTTCATTTGCACTCCCTCCCATTTGGTAATAGAGTCACATCTAATGAAAAAGGTGAGTAAAATCATGGCTGAACAGCGTTGCGACTGGTGTTTGGGTTCCCCTGAGTACATGGCTTACCACGACATGGAATGGGGCAAAGCGGTCACCGATGATCAAACTCTATTTGAGTTTATTGTACTGGAAAGCGCACAAGCCGGATTAAGCTGGATCACAATATTGCGAAAACGTGAGGGCTATCGCCGAGCTTTTCACAATTTTGATCCGACTAAAGTTGCTGCCATGACAGCCGATGACATAGAGAGGCTGTCACAGGACGCCAGCATTGTTCGCCACCGCGGCAAAATCGCCGCGACCATTAGCAATGCCCAATGTTTCTTACGCATTGTAGAAGAGTTTGGTTCGTTCTCGAATTACTACTGGGCATTCAATGATGGCAAAGTGATGACTAATCACCCCAACAGCATGGCCGACGTCCCCGCTGTGACGCCTTTAGCTGAGACCATTGCCAAAGACATGAAAAAACGCGGCTTTAAGTTTTTCGGCCCGACCATTTGTTATGCCTTTATGCAGGCAACGGGTATGGTGGATGATCATTTAGTTGGTTGTGTGGCGAAATTAGATTCCAAATAGGAAAGCGAATGGAACAAAACATAGGCTCAATTTTATGGTTTACCGGTCTAAGTGGCTCTGGAAAAACAACTTTGGCAACCGCTTTAGCGGCTAAATTAAAAGCCAATGGTCAAAGAGCTTACTTGCTTGACGGTGATGTTCTGCGAACCGGACTTTGTAGTGATCTCAAATTCAGCGATAAAGACCGTAGGGAAAATATTCGCCGAGCGGGTGAAGTAGCCAAGCTTTTGATGAACGAAGGCTACATTGTCCTTTGTACGTTTATTTCGCCGTTTAACTCTGATCGCCAAATTGTTCGCGAAGCTTGCCCTGCCGGAAGGTTCCATGAAATTTACGTCAGTACTCCGTTAAGCATCTGTGAAGAACGTGACCCCAAGGGGCTTTATGCCAAAGCCAGAGGTGGTTTAATTCCGCTCTTTACAGGGATTGATTCCCCCTACGAAAAGCCAGTAGAACCTGAGCTAGAAATAAACACCAACGATTATACGATTGATGAAGCCGTGAATTATCTTTTGGACTACGTTCTGAGAGTGAAGCTTTAACACCTATTTTCAAGTGAGTGTGTTTAAATATTTTAACGTCATAACGTCCAGATCATGACGAAGTAAAGAAGAGATAAACAATTATGTTTGATAACAAAAGTATTCTCATTACCGGCGGCACTGGCTCGTTTGGCAAAAAGTATGTCAAAACGCTGCTGGATCGTTATCAGCCTAATCGTCTGATTATTTACTCTCGCGATGAATTAAAACAATACGAGATGCAACAGGAGTTCGATGCCCCTTGTATGCGCTATTTTATCGGTGATGTACGCGATAAAGACCGCCTAACACAAGCCATGCGTGATGTGGATTATGTGATTCATGCGGCGGCGCTTAAGCAAGTGCCGGCAGCAGAATACAACCCAATGGAATGTATTAAAACCAATATCCATGGGGCTGAGAATGTCATCTCGGCGGCTATTGCTAACGATGTTAAGAAAGTCATCGCTCTGTCCACCGATAAAGCCGCCGCCCCTATTAACCTGTACGGTGCCACTAAGCTGGCCTCAGATAAACTGTTCGTTGCGGCCAATAACACGGTAGGTAAAGGGCCAACTCGTTTCTCAGTCGTGCGCTATGGCAACGTGGTCGGATCTCGCGGCTCGGTAGTACCACTGTTTCAGAAGAAAGCAGCTGAAGGAGCAAAAACCATCCCCATTACTCACCCAGATATGACACGCTTCTGGATCACCTTACAAATGGGGGTAGACTTCGTACTCAAGAACTTTGAGCGCATGCACGGTGGCGAAATCTTTGTTCCGAAAATTCCATCAGTATGCATTACCGACCTCGCAGAAGCCTACGCACCAGGCATTCCAACCGAAGATATTGGTATTCGACCTGGAGAAAAGTTGCATGAGGTGATGTGCCCTGCGGACGACTCTTATCATACCTTTGAATATCACGACCATTTTGTGATTGCGCCCAGTATCAAGTTTTTTGGTCGTGAGCTGCACTTTGATAAAAACTGCTTAGGCGAAACCGCGACGCTTGTCGCGCCTGGCTTTGAGTATCAATCCGGTAGCAACCCTGATTTCTTAACCGTCGAACAAATCTTAGAGTTTGAACGTGGCTAACTTTATTCCTTATGGCCGCCAATCCATCTCTGTCGCCGACGTGGAAGCCGTCTGCGATGCGCTCACCTCTGACTTTCTAACACAAGGCCCTGTGGTTGGGGAGTTTGAGCAAGCCGTCGCTGATCTGAGTGGCTGCAAGTTCGGTATCGCTGCCAACAGTGCGACGTCAGCATTGCATGTCGCTTGCCTTGCATTAGGCGTTTCAGAAGGTGACCGGGTTTGGACAACACCGAATACCTTTATTGCCAGCGCAAATTGTGCGCGTTACTGTTATGCAGACGTCGACTTTGTTGATATCGATCCACAAACCTATAATTTGTGCCCGATTAAGTTAGCCGAGAAACTGGCTCAAGCAGCACAGGAAGATAAGCTCCCTAAAGTCGTTATTCCAGTTCACTTTGGTGGCCATCCGTGCGATATGCGCGCGATTTATGAGCTATCACAGCAGTATGGTTTTGCCATAATTGAAGACGCCTCGCACGCCATTGGCGCCAAATTCAAAGGAACCCCCGTTGGCAGCCGCTATTCGGATATTTGCATTTTCAGCTTCCACCCCGTCAAGGTGATGACTTCCGCCGAAGGCGGTATGGCTGTGACTAATAAAGAGCCACTTGCAGAACGCATGCGTCTGCTGGTTAATCAGGGGGTCTCTAAGAATAAGCGCGAATTTGAAAACCGCTCCCCTGGCGACTGGTACTACGAACAGCAAACTCTTGGTTTTAACTATCGCATGACCGAGCTGCAAGCGGCGCTTGGACTCTCACAACTTAAACGTCTGACGAGTTTTATTGAACGCCGCCGAGAGCTAGTACAAGGCTATTATCAATTGTTACGTGGTTTACCTGTTCAATTACCAGGTGAAGCAGATTATGCCTACTCAAGCTGGCACCTATTCCCAATCCTATTAAACGAAGCCTTAACGGAACAAAGAGCAACTATTTTCAAATATTTGCGCGATCACAATATTGGTACTCAGGTGCACTATATTCCCGTGCATACTCAGCCCTATTATCAACAGCTAGGCTTTCACTGTGGACAATTCCCAATTGCTGAAGATTACTATGCTCGAACCCTGAGCTTACCTTTGTTTCCCGACCTAAGTGATCAGGAACAAGAGCATGTTGTAAACGTCTTAAAAGAGGCCATTGATCAGGCATTTATCTTATGAGCAAAATCACTATCGCCGTGATTCCAGCGCGAGGGGGCTCGCAACGCATTCCTCGTAAGAACATCAAACTGCTAAACGGCAAACCCTTAATCGCCTACTCTATTGAAACGGCATTCGCATCAGAGCTGTTTGATAAAGTGATTGTCTCCACCGACGATACAGAGATTGCAGCGGTCGCGCGCGAATGGGGAGCAGAAACGCCCTTTACTCGTCCGGATGAGCTGGCGGATCATTTCACTGGGACAACGCCCGTAATGCAACATGCGCTGCGTACGCTAATCGAGCAAGGCTTGGAGATCGATAAAGCTTGTTTGATCTACGCAACCTGCCCTTTACTGAAGACGGAAGATATCCATAAAGGCTATCAGGCACTGGCGAAAACACCGTTAAGCTTTTCCGCGACAACCTTTGATTTTCCTATTCAAAGAGCCCTATGTGTGCGTGATGGCAAACTGCAGCCCATGTACCCTGAGCATATCCGTAAGCGATCACAGGATTTGGAAGAAGCGATCCACGATGCAGGACAGTTTTACTGGGGCACTGTTGAGCAATGGCTGAACAAACCTTCCATGTTCTCAGCCATGGCAACCCCTATCATGTTGCCAAGACATCGAGTTCAGGATTTAGATACCCAAGAAGATTGGCTGCGTTTACAGCAACTATTAGCTATATCCGATCATGCTTAACTTACAAGGAGTCGATTGATTGCAATGGCTACCATACTCGTGACTGGCGGTGCAGGCTTTATCGGCAGCCATACTTGTTTAGTGCTACTTGAAGCAGATTTTGAAGTCGTCGTTATAGACAATTTCTGTAATTCTGACAGAGAGTCTATAAAACGTGTAGAAGCATTGTCGGGAAAATCGATCACCCTTTACCAAGCAGATTTGTCTAATACTGAAGCAATCCGCGACGTTTTCATCAAACATACGATTGATGCCGTGATTCATTTCGCTGGATTAAAATCAGTTGCTGAGTCATGTCACGACCCTATTCTGTACTATGCCAATAACCTTCAAAGTACTTTGGCTCTACTACAAGAAATGACGCGAGCTAAGGTATTCAATTTAATTTTCAGTTCATCGGCAACCATCTACGACAGCTTGCATCCAGCCCCTTACCAAGAAAAGCATCCCGTTATTGGCAAGACCCCCTACGGCCAGACCAAACTCATGATCGAGCAAATCCTCTCAGATCTGCCACAATCTGACCTAAATTGGAATATTTCGATTTTGCGATACTTTAACCCTGCAGGAGCACACCCAAGTGGCATGATAGGAGAAAGTCCCAAAACGACACCAAGCAACCTTCTTCCCTTCATCTCCCATGTGGCAGCAGGAAAACAAGCCTCTTTGAGAGTATTTGGTAACGACTATCCCACTCCTGATGGCACAGGTATTCGTGACTACATTCATGTCATGGACCTCGCTCAAGGACACCTTTTTGCATTGAGCGAAGTACTGCAACAACAAGGGGATTTTTTTGAGGTCTATAACCTCGGCTCAGGCAAAGGCTACAGCGTACTTGAGATCATAAAGGCCTTTGAAGAGGCTAATCTCATCAGCATCCCATACACAGTCGTTGAGAGACGCACTGGCGATGTCGCTATTTCATATGCCGATACGTCTAAAATAGAACGACGTCTAGGGTGGCAGACTCACTATACATTACCAGAAATTTGCCAAGATGCTTGGAACTGGCAGAAGCAAAACCCATCAGGGTTTTAGTGCCTTAGCCAAGTATGAAATCACCAAGTTAAACCTACCATTACAAGAAGCTATCACGATGAATACAGTAAACCTGAACATTGATGAGTTTAAAAAAGAATTTCACCCCACCGATGAAATTATCATTTATGGGAACGGCGAATTAGGACAAGTGGTTAGCTGCTTTTTTGAGTTTATGAATCAGAAAAAGTGCGTTATCAAAGTGGTAGACAATCAACATGGTAATGGGCTTAAAAACACCATCCTAGATTTGCCTGTTGAAGCGCCTGCAACCCTTTCTTGCAGACAAAATCAGAAAATCATTATTGCATCACTAGAGCACAAAGACGCCATTTTCCAATATTTGACACAAGACTTGGATATCGACCCCACGTCCATTTTTGGTCTTACTATTCCTAGCAGTATTGCAACCAGTGGTGAACACAATGACTTCTGGAATGAGGGAATTGCTAGCGAAGTGTACTTTTGGATAAAAAGCTTGGCAACGCGACACCATATCAAGCGGGCGTGCAGCGAACGCGCCAACCCAGAGAAGCGCTTCTACCAAAATGCACTAAATGTTCTAGGCTCCCCTAGAGGGTCAAAGATTGAAGTATTAGATGTTGGCTCGGGCCCAGTTACCATGCTGGGCTACAAAGCACCGGAATACCATATTAAGTTAACGTGTATTGACCCCCTCGCTGACGAATACAAAAACCTATATCGCCAATTTGAGTTTTTTCCTCCGGTTGAGCCCATTGCTTGCAGCGGGGAAGACTTGCTGAAAAAGTTCTCTCAACAAAGCTTTGATTTGGTCTTTAGCTGTAATGCTCTCGATCATGCCTCCTACCCACTAAAGATCATACAGAACATGTGTGAGTTGCTAAAAGAGCAAGGTGCTCTATACATCATTGTTCATGAAAATGAAGGTGAGCATGCTGGCTATACTGGCTTACACCAATGGAACTTCCAACATGTCGATGGGGAAATTATTCTCTGGAACAAGGAGGCCCGTTACTCATTAAATGAGGAACTTAAGCCATTTGGCGAGCTGCATTTTATTGATAGCACGCAGCAAGCACGCGAACTACATTTCTATTTAAATAAGTCTATGACTAGTGAAAAGTAAGGACTTCCTGATGAACTCTCACGAACTTTCAAACCTGATGACTAGCGTTATCGAGATCGCACAGCAGGCTGGCCAAAAAATTATGGAAATCTATGAGCGTGATTTTCAAGTTGATATCAAGGACGATGCATCGCCTCTTACTGAAGCCGATAAAGCGGCAAATAAGATCATAATAGAAAAGCTACAGGCACTGACTCCCACTCTTCCGATCCTTTCAGAGGAAGCGGTAGAGCGCTTCGCCGGTGCCAATGATGACGGCGTCTATTGGCTAGTAGACCCTCTCGATGGGACCAAAGAGTTTATCAAAAGAAATGGTGAATTCACGGTCAATATTGCCTTAATTGAACAAGGCACCCCGATACTAGGAGTGGTCTATGCTCCAGTACTAGAAACAACTTACACCGGATTTGAGAACGGTGGTGCACAAAAGATTGACCAAGCAGGTCATCATGATATTAACGTAAATAACTCAGCAGATATTTCTACAGCACTTAGAGTGGTTGGCAGTCGTTCCCATACCAGCGATGAAATGCAGGCTTGGCTAGATAAGCTAGCAGACTATGAAATGGTCTCAATGGGCAGTTCTCTTAAACTATGCCTAGTCGCTGAAGGCAAAGCAGATTTATACCCTCGAATAGGTTTGACTAGCCTCTGGGATACCGCTGCAGCTCATGCTGTTGTTCTGGCGGCTGGAGGAACCGTTACTGACTTAAAGGGGAAACCTCTGTCATATGCCACACCTGAAAATGTCTTGAACCCATATTTCCTGGTTGGCAATATGGAGCTGATTAGCGCCCTTCGCGCGAACTAATTCATGTACTGAGTACGAGCAAGCGCCTAAAATAGGCGCTTGCTTAAACAACAGCCTTACTCTAACGGCCAGTCAAACTGCTCTTTCAAATAGGAGGGAATACGAGCCGCGCTAAATTTTCGCTGTTCTGAAGTAAAAGAATTCATCCACTCATTTTCCTGACCTGCACGGAAATGCCATTCTTCCTTTGGCGCCTGTACTTCAACCTTATGGTCCAGACCATAAAACGCCATAATTTCATCGAAAAAGGCTTGTGGCTCATTTTTCATTTTGGTGAAATTAGTGAATAGCACATCAAAATCATTATCTTGCTCATCAATTTTGATCCAGCCCTCGATATATTCCACTAATGAATCCAACCAATAGCTCAACACGACATCCAGCTGTTTCTCAAACGGCAGCTCGGCATAACCATCAACTGGAGGGTGTGCCCATGCTTCTAAATTTCCAGCTTTTAATTTCTTATTGATCCAATGGGTAAAACTCAAAGTGGCTGCTCTAGGATCACGTGTATGCAGAACCATTTTATGAATACCATTATCTTTGAGAACACCCACGTTATAACTAGAAGGCGAGGCATGACCGATTAATACGCCTCCTTCAATAATAGCTCTCTTAATTTGGAATTCATGTAAATTTGAGTTGCCCCAAGGGCCGGCAGAAATATCTCTGGACTCCGAGCAGTAAGGAGACATTAGCAAATTATTAGCAATGTATTTATTACCTGATTTTGGAATCGTATTTAGATAGATAAAGGGCGATTTTTTCTGCTCACGCCAAGCTTCTGGCAGCATGGGAACCAAATAGTTCTCTAAGCGACTGTCGATCGCAAGCAAGCGTTTCTTAATCTCATGGTAATATGAAATACTCGCCACAAAGATATATTGACCTTCCTGCCAGTGTTTGAAGATCTCTTCGCTCTCAGGAACAACCTGAATACCATTTATCTCAGATTCTTCTCGGTCTACTATGCGCTCAGGAAGCTCTAGAGCGTTTTCTTGAATCGCCTTCAAGATAAGAGCTAAAGACTTACCTCCGCCAAATATCCAGTAGCCCTTCTGAGTATTTTTCATAAATGGGTAAACATTCATGAAAAGTCGATCGGGTTCGATTCGTACCATTTTTATCTCCTAAAAAAACACTCGCTCTATTTTGGATGAGTAATGCTTGGCCTCTTGATAAATGGCCTCATAATGATTCACTGCTGAGATTAGAATAGAGTCAATCTCATACTCTCCAATTTGGCTTGTTGAAATCAGAGGGACACCTTTATAGCTGGTCTCACCTTTGGCATACAAACCGTTATCCACGATCGCAACCGGTGTAGGAATCAGATCAAATACGATTCTTCCCACCGAACCTAGCCCCCATAATATGCGCTTTTCCGACTTCAGCTTTTTTACACGTTCACAAAATTCAACAACGGCTAAATATTGATCTAATTCGGACGGCTCTACTTGCAGAGGTGCACTTGAGCTAAAGTCCATATCGGAGGTATTAGAAAATGCTATTCCCTTAGTGACAACCATAAATCCAGACTCATCCTGATGAACTGATAATTCAGATGAGCTAGCACTCGTTATGGCGGAATTAACAGCAACTCTATCATGGTCATTTTGTGGAAAAACGATCATCATAGCTGACTTAGATAAACGCTCAATGAGGGCTGTCACATCCAAAGAATCTGTAGGCTGATCACGAATAACAATGAGATCAAATGTCGTAACATCATCTTTTAATGAATACCAGTAATCATCCAAACTTTTCTGAGTAACGCCACTAAGTACGCTAAGGTAACCTTGGTGACCGATATAATTTGAGCCTAATATTTTGGAAAACTCATGAGGACCGGACTTATCATCTATACGCTTCCAATTAGTAGCACTGTAGATTTCCCCCCATGGAAACAAGGAGGCAAAGAAAAATACACTTAAACCATGAATACTATTGAAATCCAACAATTTCGGAATTTGACAAGACACTCTAGCGTAAGCAGACAAATACACCATCGCTCGTTGCTCCTGTAGTGAAGCTGAGCACCAGGCCACATGTTTTTGATAAGTCACTAAAAAATCTGCCACACGAGACATATCCTCTGGTTCAACAGAGCAACGCTTGCTAGAGACAGCTTCTACTTGAGAACCAGAGTTAGCTCGATAGGCGCTACATTGCTCTACTATCTCATAATCTACCAGCCCCCATTGACCATTCTCAGTCACACTCGCCGCAATAAAGTGAGGTGGTTTCTCTTTAACCTCCTTCACACGCGTTCCTTCAGTAGGACTGTGCTCCATGTCATAGAGTATGAAGCCTTCATGCCCTAGATCGTACCATTGATACTTATGCAGTAGACGGAGCGTCAAATCGATATCATTCCAGCCCCAGCCGTAGTTCAGGGACTCTGACAAACCTTTGGCTTCAAACAACACATCTCGATGCATTAATAAAAAGCCGGCATTGCCATACAAAAAGCCACCGTAGGCACTTTGCTTTGGTAGTTTCCATGAGTTGAGGCGTAAAAAACGCTGCCAAGCATCAATATCAGGCTGAGACTCAACTACCTCATGCGGGAGTACATGCCGACCGCAATTAAAGTATTTCTTCTCCGGTGATTTAATAGAGCTATTGCCAGCAATGACATTAAAAATAGCTTGGAATGATGTCGTCGGAATTAATGCATCCGCGCCACACATGGCGATGTAGTCACCGCGGCTTCGCTGAATCGCTATATTTAGCGCAGAACAGACAGGGATTTTGCCATGTTCTTCAGCCCGCACCAGTATAAAGCGGCAGATTGAGGTCGCCTCTTGCGACAACGACAAGGCTTGCGATAAGGGGGTGGTACTCCCCCAATCCAGTACAATAACTTCTATATCATCTAGGCGCCCTAAGCGTTTCACACTCTGTGCGACAAAATTAATGGTCGTTTCCATGCGATACAAAAAGTCCGGCATGTAGTTATCATTTCTACCGAACAAGCAAATGGAAATTAGCTTTTGTTTACCTAAAGATGACATGGGAGCCGTGTTCCTCAAATTGGAAAGGGACATGAAGCAAATGGGAGAGTGCTTGCTTTACCTGAACTTGTTTTTCAATTGGTACGAAAAGCAATAAAAAGCCGCCTGCCCCTGCGCCACACAGTTTGCCACCAATTGCCCCTGCCGCCCTTGCCTGCTCATACAGATCATCAATGTCCTGATTCGTCACACGATCTGTTAAGGTGCGTTTATAACACCATGAGGTATGCAACAGTTCCCCAAAATAATCTATAGGCACTTCAGAATTGAGCAGCTCTATCCCTTGATCCACCAATTTTTTCATTTCTAACAATTCTGGTATTTTATTTGGTGTCTCTTTTATCTGCGCGGAAGCAATATCAGATGAGATTCGCGAAAATCCGGTAAAAAACAGCATCAAAGAGCTTTGTAACTCGTCCCGGCGATGTGAAGATAGGTCAATTGGGCTGACGTCTGGGTTCATACCAGCACTAAAAGAAATATGATTCAGTCCACCATATGATGAGGCTGTCTGATCCTGCGAACCAACATTTTCCGCCAGTATTATTTGTTCAATATATAGTGCTTTCTGACACAGCTCTTGTTTAGACAGCTCAATGCCTTTCAACAAATACAGCGCATTGAGCAACCCTACAGTAAAAGCAGAACTCGATCCTATTCCAGACATCGCTGGAATATCACTGCTGTGGACAATCTCTACCCCATAAGGTAAATCGACATATCGCAAGCAAGCACGAACAGAGGGATGAGAAACCTCATCAATTGAGTTTGTTTCTTCTCGCTTGGTGTACCGGATACGATATTTATAATCGAAAAAAGGCGGCAATTCACGAGCCATAATATAGCAGTACTTATCTATAGAGGTACTAAGTACTTGCCCACCATGGTCATTGAAGAATACGGGGAAGTCTGTTCCTCCCCCGAAAAAAGACACCCGAAACGGTGTCCTAGTGATGATCATGGGCACTCCTGTACCACTCAAGAGTTTTCTGCAAACCTTCTGCCATACTGGTGTCTGCAGTGAAGCCTAATTCCTGCTGTGCTTTCGTCACATCAATTAAACGAATTGGGATCATGGTCGGCTTCGTTGCATCAAACTCCAATTTGGCATTTTCGTAGCCATCGATGTCAACCAACGTCTTAAGGATGTCTTTTAGGCAGTAGCCCTGTCCACCGGCGATGTTATACACATTGTAACCAGTACACTGCTCAAGAACTGTTGCCACGCCACGTGCGACATCTTCAACATAGATGAAGTCTTTGATGTCTTCACCATTACCCCAGACAGCAATCGGATCATGGCGTTCGATCACACGGCGAATGAAGGCAGGTAGGACGTGAGAACTTTCCCATTCAAAGTCATCATATGGACCATACATGTTACCTGGTCGAACCACAGTCACATCCATAGGATTCTTCACATGTTTGGCGTACATTTCACAAATCTGCTCAGAAAAGTGTTTCATTGAAGCAACGATGTGATATTTATGGAAATATTCGCCAGTATGATCGTCTTCTGTCATGGCTTGATCCGAGACTGGGTACACCGTATTACTACTGATAAAGACCACTTTCTTAATACCAGATTCGTACGCGGCTTCCATAAGCACAGTGTTTAGGATCAAGTTAGGCGTCAGTAATGCCAATGGTGTCTTCTCAATCACCATGGCACCTGCCGTATAAGCTGCAGTGATGACTAAGGCATCCATCCCCTCACAAGCTTTTAAACAATCGGCTTTCTGAGTCAGGTCTGCTTGTACCCAATCCACTTGTTCCGCCTCAATCTGAGCTGGCGTTTCATGCAAGGTTGCACGTACTTGGGCACCATCCGCAAGTAAACGTTTGATCAAGTTTGTACCTAAAAAGCCTGCCCCACCAGCCACTAACACCTTACTATTTTGCAAATTCATCATACTCGTTTCCCTAAATCATCACGTTGCGAAAGAATTGGATTTTTGACTGGCCACCAGATATTGAAACGAGGGTCATCAAATCGATAAGTGAACTGACCATGTGGGTTGTAGTAGGTGCTTTGCTTGTAATGGAAGATGGCTTGATCAGACAATACAAGGTGCGCATTGCCATACTTTGGAGGAATCAGCACTTGGCGGTAATTGGTCTCTGATAAGTCAAACGCTTCCCACTTGCCAAACCATTCACTGTCCGGGTCGCAATTGACCACCACTAAACGAAACGAGCCAAAAATACAGCTAACCAGTTTCCAAGTTTCTTGATCTCCATGGATACCACGCAGAACGTGTTTACGTGACATGGAGAAATCATCTTGTACAAAGTCGATATCGATGCCTTGCTTTACATAGTCTTCCTTATTGAAAGACTCGATGTAAGTACCGCGAAAGTCTTCAAATCGATCCACTTCGATCAACTTTACACCCGGTAAACTGGTTTCTTTAACTTGCATTAGTTGACCCCATCGACAAAATAGTTCTTCTTGTTCTTGTACTCATCACGATTCTGTTGGAACCATTCCCAAGTTTCCTGCAGGCCTTCTTTAAGGGTTGTAGTGTGTTCATAGCCGACCAACTCTTTCGCCAACGACACATCCATTACACGTTTTGGAAAACCACTTGGTTTAGAGGTATCAAACTGGTAATTGAAGTCAATAAAGGAGGCCAGCGTTTCCACCAACTCTTTAATGGTGTAACCAATACCGCTGCCTAAGTTAATAAACGGGTGCTCTCCCGTGCCTTTCAGAGCCGTTTGCAAAATGCCAACCGCCACATCACGGCTGTAAGCAAAATCTCGCACAGCCGAGCCGTCGCCCCACACTACGACAGGGTCTTCGCCATTGGCAATACGATGCATCAACGTAGGGATCACCATGGCATTTTCAGGGTCAAAGTTATCCCCAGGACCATACACATTACATGGACGTACCACTGAGTAATTCATTAGGCCATATTGTTCTTTGTAGGCTTGAATTTGCAACTCGGCCATACGCTTAGCGTGACCTGGGTACATGTCCATTGGCTCACCCTGATTACCTTCTGACTCTTTGAAGACTTCAGCACTGGAGTAAGCCCCAATAGAGCTGGTGTAAACAAGATTTTGAACCCCGTTACGGCGGGATGCTTCAAGCACATTGGTATTGAACATCAAAAACGGCACCAAGAAGTTAGAAGGGTACTTCTTAGTCACGTCGATGGAGCCTTTGATACCGGCTAAGTGCAGGACGTAATCACGCTCTTGTGTTTGCTGCAGACACTGCTGGAAATCAGTCAAATCACAGTAAACATGTTCCGCGCGCTCATCGACAATTACCCGATCAAGAGAAGCGATGGTGACCTTAGCACCAGCATCGCACAACAAGCTCACGACTTGGCGTCCGATCAAACCGGTGCCACCAGTGACTAGGACATTTTTTTGATTAAATTCAGAGAAGAGCATCAATTATTCCACCACAAAGTAAGACACACGAGACGCATAGCGGTATCGCTTCAAAGAGATATTGTTCAAGCCAAATGTTTCTAGTAGGGCAATCGTCTCCCCAGGTGAGTCGGGGTCATTCAACTCATCAAACCCTAACACACTGCCTTTCACTAAACGTGGCTTAATCAACTCTAAACATGCTTTGGTCGGTTCATATAAATCAAGATCAAAGTACGCAAGGCCGACAATCGTTTCAGGGTTACGCTCTAGATAAGCGGGTAGCGTTTGTACGGCATCGCCTTTACAAAGTTCATATTTTTTAATGTGAGCCAGTGGATTATCTTGCTCTTGAATATCCAGTAACACAGATAGGTAATCTTCATAGTTCTCACCCACAGCAAGATTACCCGTAAAAATCATTTCAGAGTTGCCATCTTTTTCAGAAACAGATGGAAAGCCCTCAAATGTATCAAAACCAATGATTTTTTTATGTCGATTGAACGGCTCATAAATGCCACGTAGCGCAGAAAAAATCGATAAATTCTGTCCCCAGCGTGTACCAAACTCCATCACCACGCCCGGTACA
This sequence comes from Marinomonas aquimarina, assembly GCF_900089755.1. Classification (GTDB taxonomy): domain Bacteria; phylum Pseudomonadota; class Gammaproteobacteria; order Pseudomonadales; family Marinomonadaceae; genus Marinomonas; species Marinomonas aquimarina. Next base: position 246,617 of record NZ_FLOC01000001.1, read on the forward strand.
TCAATCGACTGCTTATATAAATGGTCGAGAAATAGCAGTCGTGAAAGGTTTTTTGAATTGAGAAATAGACCTAGATTGGACAACAGTTGTTCATCAGGAATCGGAGCACCTTTTAGCAGTTCTACATGCTTAGAGCGCGCCTCTTTTTCTTCATTGTTTTCATACGTTTTTATAGCGGTTTGATCTAATGACATTTTCAATCCTCAATTAAGATCTGATCAAGACGGGGACGATACCGCTTTCTTTATTGGCAATGACTGTCGCCCAAAATCGCAGTTTACCCTCTTCCAAAAGGTACTGATAATCACCACTTTCATGCTTGGATACACGAATCGCTTTAAACTTACCTTTTGTCTTAAGCTCTTCAGCTAGCTGAATTGGAGATGGGGAATGATGCAGAAGGTTCTGTTCTGCATCTTCGATAGTTTTAATAGCAAGATCGTTCACCATATCTTTGGTTGGCTTCACCTTACCATAATCTATATAGACAACTGGATTAACCAGCGTGCTTTCAAGGCGCTGTACATCCTCTGGGGACAGCTCAAAATTCAAGGCGCTGCAGTTAGTATGGATATTCTGATCAGATAACGCTTTGGGAATAACGATAACATGGCCTGATCGTACTAAAAAGTTAAGGGCTATTTGGGCATCAGTTTGGCCATATCTGTCACTATAATTTCGTAACTCTGATCTTAGTTCAGCAGACTTCACCACACTGCCTTGATCCAGCGGGCTGTATGCAATGAAGATGCATCCATTCTCGACACAATAGGGAATTAAATCCTCTTCTGCACTACGGTCAAAAAGATTGTATTCCGCCTGAATAAATGCCACTTTTTCGTCACCCAAGAGTGCTTGGCACTGATGCACACCCTCAAGATCAAAATTGCTCAATCCAATATGGCGAATAAGCCCCTGAGCTTTGAGCTCCTTCATGGCACGCATGGTTTCCGCCAGAGGAATATCAGGGTTAGGCCAATGCACCTGATAAAGATCGATATAATCCGTTTTTAAACGCGCTAGTGACGCTTTACAAGACGCTATGACATCCTCATAAGCCAAATGCTCAGGGGATACTTTGGTAGCAATAAAGTATTCACTGCGTGCACCAGAGATAGCTTGCCCGACCAGCTCTTCCGAACCGCCATTGGCATACACTTCCGCAGTATCGATAAAATTCACACCTAGTTGTAAGTGCTTTTCAATCGCTGACAAATGCTGTTTATCATTACTCACATCTCGCTCAAAGCGTCCCCCCATTCCCATGGTTCCTAAACCAATTTTGGAAAGTTTAACGCCTTTGAAATCGATATAATCCATAACCACAGTCCTAGCAATTAATTTAGATGCCAAACATAGAGCGTATAACCTTCCATAAACAGCGAACCAAAATTCAATCGATGGATTTGCTCCAAAGTGATGGTGCCTTGCTCATGTAAATGCTCCAAGGTCGCTACCAACCCCTGAGAATAACCGCGCTTGCTGTGGAACTTCATCGCTAGGAAATCAAACAAGCGGTTCTCGTCGTACTTTTCGATGGTTGGTTCAACATGTAAAAAAATCTTCGCCTTGGAAGCTAAGAAATACGCCAAAATTGGCTGAATATTACCAGCCAACTGTTCTAATGAACCAAACGTGAAAACACCAGCCCCCTCTCGAATGATGAGACTTTGATCTGGCTGAGTCATATCAAACAGATGCCCCGATACTTTGATATCGTGGTAACGATGAATTTCATCGATTAAATCCACCGATGATTGCACGAAGTCCAATCCATGTAAGGTCTTGTCTGGGAAAATTTTTGAAATCAGTTCGAGGTTCAACCCCGTACCACAGCCAAATTCATAGACTTCGCTACAGTCCTTTAAGTATTTCTCAAATAACCAGTATTGAAACAGTCGCAGGAAGTCATATTCAAACCGGTTGTTCTCAGGAATGATGTAGTCCCCGCGAAAGCGGATCGGCTGCCCATGACGAATAAACTTCGGTGTCAGACTTTCAAAATCCCCACCGCTGGCACGAAACGCATCGAGATTTTCCTGCCAGCCGTTATGCCAGACATCTTTACGCTCTTTAGCAGCAATCTTTTGCTTATCTGACTCAATTTTTCTAAGCACTTCGAGAATAATGCCGTCACGCTCTTCTTTGCCTGGTCTACGGTAATGCAAGTTTAATTGTTCGTAGCGCGCCATAAATGCGTCGCTCAGCTCGCTCTTATCCACTCCAAAACAATATTCGATATCTGCTAGGGTAACTTTTTCTGGAAAGTCACTCATAGTGATGCCCCTTCAATAAACTGAGAAATTCGTGCCTGGATTTTGTTTTTCGAAATTGAGAAATGTTCTTTCATCCATTCTCGATCACCGTATTCATACAGCGAGCTTGTCTCATTCATAGCGATGCGCAAACACTTAATCGTTATCTGCTGATCAATTAAATACATTGGAATAATGGCACCAAGACCACTGCTTGGCAGTGATTCATCAACGATAATAAGGTGACTTGCTGTTTCCAGATAAGGTAACAGAGAAGCAAAAGCCAGTGGTTTAACGCGTGCGACATGAATCAGTGAAAAGATGCGCTTGTCTGGGTCTAATACTGCAAGGGCCTCTTGTACATCATGAGTGATGGTGCCACTCGTCAACACTAATACTTTCCCTACGTCCTGAACTAAATTCAATCCTTGATCTGACAGCTTCCCTCCGAGTTTTGGAAAGCCCCCTTTATCCAAACGTAAGTAGACTGGCGTACCAAGTGCTAATGCAGCTCGGGTACACTGCTCAGCCTCTTCTCCCGTACAAGGGTTATAAATCGTCAGATTGGGCAAAGTATTAAGCGCAGCAATGTCATCCACTGCATGGTGTGTCGGACCATCACTGGCATAGGCAATCCCTGCGCCACCGCCAATAATAAAGATGGGCAGATTCATTAAACACACATCTAATTTAATGTGTTCAAGGCAACGCAGTGCGAGGAAAGGCGCAATGGCGTAGATAATAACTGTCTTGCCATTTAACGCGAGGCCAGAAGCCACACCAATCATGGTCTGTTCACAAATACCAATATTAATAAATTGATCTGGCAGCTCTTCACGAAATTTATTTAGTGACCAAGCCCCCATATCAGAAGTAATAAATACCGCATCCTTATTGTGTTTACAGTACTCATGCACTGCCTCAAACGTCGCATCTCGAATATCTAACATGATGCCGCCTCTTTCAGAGCCTTCACCTGGCTGACTAATTCTTGTTGGGCAATCTGGCGCTCATGTTCATTCGGCATGCCGTGATGCCACTTAAGCTGCCCTTCCATAAAGCTGACCCCTTTGCCTTTAATCGTTCGAGCAACAATCAATTTAGGTTTAGAGGAAACGCTTAGACCCATTAGGGTTCGTTTTAGCGCCTCATGATTGTGACCATCCACATAGAGCACTTCCCAACCTAACGCTTGATAAGCCGCCCCAAAATTGTCTACTTGATACATATCTTCGGTTTTATCGAGGGTAATCTGATTATTGGCATCAATGATCGCCACAAGGTTACCAAGCCCCAAATTAGGCGCTTTCGTCGCCGCCTCCCATACACTGCCCTCTTGGCTTTCGCCGTCACCCATTAAAACGAAGGTCTTCTTATCCGAACCGTCCATTTTTTGTGCCAAGGCCATACCAACACCAATCGCGAGGCCATGTCCGAGGGATCCACTCAATGCATCCACCCCAGGCGTTAAATGATCAGGATGTTCGCCTAGTCGAGCCCCTCCACGACACACAGTATCTAACTCACTTGTTTCGATACAGCCTAACGCAGCCAATGTCGTATACAAGGCTAGAGAGGCATGCCCCTTACTCAAAATAAAACGATCAAATGCTGTAGATTTGGTTTTGCCTTCATCAAATGTCAGCCCCGCGCCAAAATAGACCGAAGTAATCACATCAATGCAGGAAAAAGCACCACCAATATGCCCTTTACCCGCAGCACAAATGGCTTTAAAGATAGCCAAACGGGCCTCACTGGCGCGATAGGCCAATTGGGCAGGACTCTCTTGATAACTTGGAAGCATTAGAATGGCCCTCTAAATTTCTTATACACATCTGCCATCGATTTTTCATCGGGCAACTGAATAGAAGACGAAGACTCTCCCAACACCTCTAGGATATCGCTAACCAGTGTCTGTAGATTCGGGTAATAGAGATCTTCAAGGGCTTTGGCTGTCGGGCAAGGAGTTGGCACCATACCGACAGACTTCATCGGCGCTTTCAAACGGTGTGGAATGTTTTCACACACCAGACGCGCCACTTCAGCACAGGTGCCGAATTTTAACCAGCTGGTGTCTGCTACCAATAATCGACCGGTTTTCTCAACACTGGCCAATACCACTTCTTCCGTAATATCAGAGGTACAATGCAGATCAATAACTTCACACTGAATACCAAAGGCCTCTAAGTGCTTCGCGGCGCGTAAGGCTTCTAGCACCATGATTGAAGTAGCGACAATGGTAATATCCGAACCTTGACGGGCAACATAGCTCGCTAGACTTTGCTCGCCTTTGCGCAATCCAGCTCGATCAACATCAAAGTTCAGGTCATACATCAAACGATGCTCTAGGGAAACCACGGGCGAGTGGTAGTCGTTTAGCAAATAGTCATAACTTTCTAAAATCGACTGTGAACTAGACGGCATGATCACCTTAAGTCCAGGAAAGTGACTGAGCAGCGACTGCGGGCTTTGTGAATGCTGTGCCCCTTGCCCCCAACTGCGGCCGACCACTGCACGAATGAAAATCGGCACCTCATGATGACCAGCAAACATGTATTTGTACTTGGCCGCCATATTCAAAACTTGGTTTAGGGCGAGAAATAGAAAATCAGCACGGATATGCACATGGATAGGACGCAGACCATTCATCGCTGCGCCCATACAAATCCCCGTAATGCCTTCTTCAATAATCGGCACATCTTGCACACGCTGGGCGCCAAACTTTTCCGCTAAGCCTAAGGTCGTGCCAAAAGTGCCTTTAAAATCATCGACACCTTGGCCAAAAATCACGCTGTTATCGTTACGCTCCAGCGCGTTGTGCATACTTTCAGCGAGCGCTTCACGATAGGTTACTACTTCAGTCATGTTCGCACTCCTTTAGTATACGTCTTGGTATAGGTCAGTGATGGTTGGAAATGGGCTGGCTTCAGCAAACGCAACGCTGTTTTCAATCAGTTGATTGACCGCTGGCAGTAACGCCTCATAGGTTTGTAGGTCTGTTAGCAATGGGTCGTTAGCACGCCACTCTGCTTGCTCACTTTCGTCGCGATAACCGCCATAGAAGTCTTCACCCGGCCCCACGTGCTCCATGTAACGACAGGTGTCAATTTCAATAAAGAGTGGTCGCGGATTTTCTCGGTAGCTTTCCAGCATCTGGGCAAACTGTGTTTGCACCGCACAAAAATCATAACCTTCCTTTATATGAAAGGTATCGATACCATAACTCTGTACATGTTCGCGGATGGCATAGCTTTGACGTGCTTGTAGGCGCGTGTGAACGGCAAACTGATTGTTTTCACAAATAAAGATGATCGGCAGCTGATGTAAGGAGGCAAAGTTTAACGACTCATGATAAACCCCCTCTTCGGTTGCACCATCTCCAAACACACTCAGCGTCAGATCTGATTTGCCCAGTATTTTATTCGCATAAGCGTTGCCAACCGCATTAGGTATACCGCTGGCCACCACCGCAGACGTTCCCATAAAGCCAACTTGCGGATAAGCAAGGTGCATTGAGCCCCCCTTACCGCCACAGCAACCATCGACCTTACCAAACAACTCGGCCATCATGGCATTCAGATCGCCGCCTTTTGCTAAGTAAAAAGCATGAGAGCGATAGGTGGCAAACATGCGATCTTCTGGTTTTAATAGGGAGCACAGGCCGACGGCAACCGCCTCCTGACCAATGGAAAGATGCACTGGGCTTTGCACTTTATCACTCGGATACAGGCGAATAATTTCTTCTTCGACTCGACGAATTAACAGAGCTTGGCGGTACAGCGCTTCGTAGTTGTTGGAATTAGTCATAATCGTCTCTTCGTTTAACGTTGTAGTACGCCTGCGCCAGAAGCAATTCGAGCGCGCCAATAATTCAATAGGTCTTCCATGGTTTTCTCAAACGGTATTTCTGGACGCCAACCTGTATGGGCTTGGAACTTAGCCGTATTTGGCAGTTGTAAATCCGCATCTAATGGTCGTAATCTCGCGGCTTCCTGCTCTACCTGAATGTCCTTGCAAGTTGATAAGGAAATAAGGTGATGCAGCATGTCCTCAACAGAGCATGAGAAGCTACCCCCGATGTTGTAATACTCACCTGGGATGGGATCTTCCGTCACCAACATAAAGTAGGCACGTACCGCATCGCGCACATCAGACCATGTTCTGAGAGATTGCAAATTACCTGTTTTAACGACCGGAGCCATTAAGCCTGCCTCGATCATGGCAATCTGCTTGGCAAAACTAGACTCAGCAAACACATCGCCACGTCTTGGCCCAGTGTGGGTAAACATGCGTGTCGACATACATTTTTGGCCATAAGCCTCAGCATGAAAGCGAGCAATCAAATCCGTGCCGATTTTTGAAATGGAATAAGGGGACGCAGGGTGGAAAGAGCATTCCTCATCAATCGGCAGCTTTTCTTTTGGCACACGACCGAACACTTCCGAAGAGGAACAAATATGAATGACAGGGTCGTAGTCACTTAAGCGCAGCGCTTCAAGCAGCCTTTCCGTTCCCAAAATATTGACATCCATAGTTTGAATTGGCGATGTGAAACTTGTACTTGGGTAGCTTTGTGCTGCCAAATGAAATACATAATCGGGCTTTGCCTGATTGACCACATGCACTAGCGAAATGTAATCCGTTAGGTCCCCATCCAGGAAGAAAAGTCGATCTTTACGATTTACGCGTTCTAGCAAATGCGACACATTGTCGAGCGGGCTGCGCCAGCGACACATGCCATAAATATCCCAATCCGTATGTTCTAGCAGGTAATCGGCTAAGTGTGAGCCAACCATTCCAGTGATGCCAGTAACAAGCACTCGTTTTTTATTCACGAATCAACCACTTATAAATTAATGTTGTTTAAATCGATGATAATCATCCGGCGTACCAATATCAATAAAGGGCTCTTGTCCCAAATAAGCCATCAACTGACCAGCGGCAATGTTAGGGAATACATCTTGCTCCAACGAACAAACCTCGAAACACGGCACCCCATCAAACAGCTCTTTGTTCAACATGTATGCGCCGGCATTGACCCAGCCAGCAGCTGAACTCCCTTTTTCTTTAAAAGCTTTTACGATGCTTTCCTCTCCGGCCAGCTCTAACGTACCAAACCGAGTCGCATCGCTTACGTAGGTGGCATAAATGGTTGCCGCGGCATTACTTAGTCTATGTGTTTCGCGCAACGCATTGAGCTGATAGCTGCAAAACGAATCACCATTAATGGCAATAAAAGAATCCCCTTCTATAAGGGGCAAGGCATATTTAATGGCTCCCGCAGTACCAAGAGGAAATGGCTCAACCACCACTTCAATTTCTGCAGCAAAAGGTTGGCTGGAGAAGTAAGCTTGAATGTACTCACCCATGTAACCTGCACACAACACGATACGCTGAATACCTTGCTGAATTAGATGGGTAATCAAAATTTCGAGAAATGGCTTTCCTTGAACGTCCGCCATGGGTTTAGGTCTGTCACTCACCACGGAGCGCAAGCGAGTACCAAGCCCACCACAAAGGATCATCACATCGGGAGGGCTTTGCATACACTTCATTTGGATTGGTGCCAGTTTGAGACACAAGGAATCTTAGAGGTATCGCAGCGCTTAGAAAACTTACCCGCGATCTCCATCACCTCCTCCATTAGACCCGCCTTTAGGGTCGTTGGACTTAGGCCGTCCTTGAGGAAACAATCGTTCATAACATGCAGATCGTTTTCATCGGCCTCAAAACGCGGATTCTTGACAAAATCTATTTGAGAGTCAGTCATCTCAGCGATCATTTTCGCCAAATCCCGTACGCGGTGAGTTTCCGTCATCTGATTGTAGATTTTGACAGGCTCACCTTTTTCAGGAGGGTTATTGATCGCAATTTCAATGCAACGGACGGTGTCCTGTATATGGATAAAAGCGCGAGTTTGACCGCCTGTACCATGGACTGTTAAGGGATAACCGATCGCGGCCTGCATCAAAAAACGGTTTAGAACTGTGCCGTAATCACCATCGTAATCAAAGCGATTGATAAGCTCTGGCGCCAACTTGGTTTCTTTCGTTTGAGTGCCCCAGACAATGCCTTGGTGTAAATCGGTAATACGAATGGCATCATTCTTGTTGTAGTAGAAGAAAAACAATTGATCCTGGGTTTTGGTCATGTGGTAAACACTGCCAGGATTCGCAGGATAAAGAATCTTCAGCTTCTGCTGTGTACCGGCATCTGTTTCGACATTGACGTCTAAGTAGCCTTCTGGAATCTTCATCCCAGCGGTACCATAACCATATACCCCCATAGTACCAAGGTGCACCAGGTGGGTATCAAGACCGCTTTCTACGATCGCACAACAGACATTGTGAGTAGCATTCAAGTTATTACTAACAGTATAGCGTTTATGCTTAGAAGACTTCATCGAATACGGCGCAGCGCGCTGCTCAGCGAAGTGTACGATCACATCAGGTTGATAATCCTCAAAGGTCATCAGTAGTTGATCATAGTCATTCGCTACATCTATCTCAGCAAAGCTGATCTGCTTACCCGACACTGCCTCCCAAGTATGAATTCGGTCTTGTAAGCTCGCTATCGGCGTTAAAGAGGAGGCGCCCAATTCTTCATCTATATGACGACGGGAGAAGTTATCAACGATGAGAATGTCATGCCCACAATTGGATAAATGCAGCGCTGTTGGCCAGCCACAGAACCCATCACCACCCAATACTATTATTTTCTTAGTCATACCCAACCTACTGCCTTTAATTTGCTTGGCCTTACTTCCTAAATAGACAGTCATAAACAAAGCTCATGCCCATTTTACGACCAGAGAGGAGCCTTTTCAGACCAGCATACTTGAGATAGAGCAAGACGCCCTTTACGCCATGCCTACGCGCCACTCCTTTATATCGGATATCCAACGCAAAACTTAATGTGTTTTTTGCGGGAATCTGACTCTTATCAACCTCCGCAAAAAGCCCTTTAAGAAAGCTCCCTAGCTTTTTGAAATCTTCTAAGCTCAATGTATCTGCGTAAAGACGAGGCCAAATGAGTGTTTGCAAAGCATCACGATTGAAAGGCAAACTCAGTGCACGATATTCGCGAGCCAATACTCTGAGATGCGCCTCTTTTTGTCGTTCAAAGTTCCCAGTACTCTCTTGTGCTGCATGAACACGATATTTCACCAACGAGCTAGGTACACAGCCCACTCGAGTTTTATTTAATAATTTTATCCAGCAGTCGTAGTCTGCTGCACCACGGTATTCAGGGTCGACATAACAGTGCTGCACCGAGACTTTCGTGCGATCAAGCAGCACACCAGGGTTTAGGATGACATTGAAAAGCAACATATTGGCCTGAATATCATTGTGATATTCAGGCGGTGTAATTTTATAAGAGCGCTCGCCAAACGCTTCGTAGGCACAGCTCACCATACCGAGTTGGTGTTGTTTCAGGTAATGAAGTTGATCTTCTATACGGCGTTCATGATATAAATCATCCGCATCAGCTAACGCAATGTAACGCTCCGAACACAGGTCAAACAGTTTATTGCGAGAAAACAGAATCCCCTGATTCTGCGTATTTCGCTCTATTCGAATACGACCATCAGTAGCAGCCAGCTCTTGTACTATTTCGAGAGTGCCATCGCTCGAGGCATCATCCAAGATCAGAATTTCTATATTTTCATAGGTCTGAGATAACAGCGTTTCAACAGTTTCACGAATGTGTTGCTCACCGTTATAGACAGGCAGACAAATTTGCACCTTATCCAAGCATGCCTCCCATCCTCAAGTTAACTTGCATGACTCACAACACTCGATCGCAATTTATCCATATATTCATCATAGACACCAAATTTATCCTCAAAATGCAGTGACGTTTGCGCTTTAAGTTTGTTTAGAAAATGAATAGCAACAGGCAGCTCTTCTGAAGAAATATCAAACTCACGAATACGCCATAGCAGCTCAAACTCTTCGTCCGTTAGCATGATGCCCAAGTCTTGCCAAAAATCCTTGAGAATAATTCTGCGCAATACATTCTGAATGTCTTGTTTGGTGGAAATAACTTGCGTTGCGTGAATGCGGTAATCGACCAGCACTTCACGCAGGTTATGAAAGCCATAGCGGCCGTCAGCAGCAAGCTTAGACCAAAGACGATAGTCTTCTACAAACTCAAACTCACGCTCATAACGATAATCGTCAAAAATCTCTTTTCTAAACATCACAGCATTATGACCAAAGCCCGATCGCTTAAACACCATCAGGTTTTTGATATGCTCATCCCACTCACGGTAATGCCACACTTCTTCTTTATCACCGAAAAGACGAATCCAACTGCCACACACATGAACATCTGGATGTTCACACATGAAATCGTACTGTTTCTGGAAACGCGTTGGGTCCGCGATATCATCACCATCCATACGGGCAATAAATGGGCTCTCATTTAAAGCAACGCCATAGTTTAAACAGTTCACGATACCAGGCTCAGGGGAACGAAAGAGATCTATACGCGAGTCTTTTTTAGCGTACTCCTGCACCACCTCAAACGTGCCATCGGTGGAGGCATCATCCACGATGATAAAGCGAAAATCAGTAAACGTTTGCGCCAGGATACTTTCAATCGACTCTGAGACAAAGCACACTATATTCTTGACCGGCATCACTACCGTAATGGGTGTTGTTTCACTCACAGCCAAACCTCTACTTCTTATATCCATAACAATACCTAGCTAACATTTAGCTCATCGCTTTTACAACAAGCACCAAATCATCCAATATCGCTTTCATTTCTTCGACCTTCTCTTTATCCACCCCTTTCAAAGACTCTTTGATCTTGGTGGTCGAAATATTCTCAGTTCGTTCAAGATAACGTACCTCACACAAGTGATTTAGATGATCAAACTTACCTTGCCAATCTTCTCCGATGGCAAAAATATCCACCTCATAACGCACTATATCTTGCTCTTTTTGCTGCCAGTCACGTTCAGGAATCACCAAGTCGACAAAGCGATTCGATTCAACAATCGCTTTGCGCTCTTCATAGGAAAAAATGCTCTGCTTACCTTTTAGCGCATTAAATTCATCCGTGGAAACACCGACAATCAGCTTGTCACCTAAAGCACGTAAGCGCTTTAGCATATTCAGATGCCCGATATGAAACAGATCAAATGTGCCGTACGTTAAGATGATTTTCATAGTTAGCTAAACACCTCAGCGTTATCGAGCATGCTTAAATTCCAAGCTTGCTTCGGAGTTTTCCAATCGGCGCCATAATGTTGTGCTAGGTAGCTCTCAGTGTCGGACGGAATCATAATGATTTGTCCATGAAAAGAATGCGCTTTACGTTCTTTCATAAAGCAACTCGGCATGCGAATACCACGTGACGCTAAGACATAGTCCATCACATCGCCATCGATGTATTTAAGAAAGAAATCGACCATTGGGAAGCTTGTCGACTCATCGGCCACTTGCAGTTTATAGCCTCTAACACTGCCTTGAGGAACCGCCCCATAAGCACGCTCTGCGCGATGGCTTACTAAGCGCCACGGATAACCCGTAATAGACGTAAGCTCTGGCAGCAAACCGTTTAAACAATCAGCGAGCGGCTCAGATTCTGATGCGTCTACGGCAAAGTCCAGATCATCATCCCAAGGGATCAGGGCGTCATCTCGGTAAATTCCCAGTAAGGTTCCAGCGTCCACATAGAAAGTAATCCCTACCGACTGTAGCTTCTCAGAAAGAAAGCCAAGCATCCTTTCGGCTTGCGCCTTTTTGTCCTCATCGTCGCCGAAATGGAAAGGTTTAATATCGCGCGCCGCCAAGGAAATTAACTGACTAGATGGGACCTGATACTCATGAGTAAGCTGATGGCAGATTTGCTCGGCGAACTCACTGGCAATCAGTACTTGATCAAACTTAAGCTTTGGTAACGCAGATGCATTATGTACGGGTAAGCCATCCAGCAGCATGCCTGCTTTATTCGGGTCATTATCAATAAACGCGCTAAAGCAGTATTCATGGGATAGATTGTGTTTAGCTGACAAACCAGACTGGCTAGCACCAAATATTACCGCTATAGGTTTTACACCATTCATTCCATATCCTCATGTTTGCTGCTGCTATTAGGAGCACAGCCTTTCACCTCTATAAGGGGTTATCGGCATTGATAGACAAAGCTTCACCGATTCCAGCTAGATTTTTATAGTACGCTGTCAGTAACAGCGTACTCGTCTGCTGAGCAATGAAAAGAGGTCTACACCGTCCCAAACCAAATCAAAACTGAGTGACTGACCCAATGCGCTAAATTGTCGAATATTAGAGCGATTTGCTATCTCAGTTTTATTTTCTTTTTCTAAGCCATGATTCGTCACGGACTGAAGATTATCTGGAAGCAAACCAGCGAGCTCTGTCATATCAGCAACGCCTGTCTGGCCAACCACCCCAATCAAGCTCTGCTCACTATCTAAAATCGTCGACGCTTCAATAACATGAATATTACCGTGATGTATTTGCGTGCCACCCAAAGCACACAAATACTGGCTGGCCACCAGTCGCTCGTTGCTAGGAAAGGCGCTCACTAAATACGTATCCACGGCCTGCCAGAACTGCTGCTGTAAGGTTTTATCAGTTTGATACCAAAACACCCATTTGGGTGACGCACAGGCTTGCTGTTGGTAAGTACTTACATCTCGTGCAAAACCTTCTGCTAGTTTAGACAGTTGCGGTACATCCGTTTCCGTTAGATGGAGCACACTGACCGAGTAACGATCAGGGAAGACCCATTCTTGGGCTTGAGCTGGCAGTACAATCTGACGAATGGATTCAATACTTTGATCACTGCCCCACAGCATCCGCAGCTGGCACAAGTGGCTCAGCGTTTGCGTCCAATCAGAGCGTTTGTCGTAGCTAATAAAAGCTTGTTCAGACAACCCTGCACTTTGTTTATCCAATAACTCTAATAAGGCAAACAAACCTTGCTGATCGTCGGTCAGCTGTTCGCTAACACGCACTACGGTTTGGTTACCCATTAAATAGGACAATGCCCAGCTGTAGGCAAATAAGCCCTCAACATTAGAAGGCGACACAATCAATACTCGCCCTACTGGGGCCAGCATGACTTTGTCATCGTTGGCGTACTCTTGCTGCCATTGGCGCAGTTGCGATTCACGCAGCCAAAAACCCAATGCTTTTAATGCCGCACTGTAATTTCCTGCAAGTAGTCGTTGTGACAGAGTGCTAAGAAACGCTATACGCTCACTAGAAAAGGCCGCCACGGTCGTGCGCGTCCAGTGTAGAAAGTTTGAGTTGCCAGCCCAAAGTCGAATATTAGAAGACATCGCTGCAGCCTCGCACTTCGGTTTTGGGTAAACGCCCTAGCACTTCAAAATAACGCCCCTTGCGACCACAAGGACAATCATCCTCACCTAACAGGCGGCCAAGGTCTTCGCTTAAGATCGAATGGCCTGGATAACTGGTCGGGATAAAGGACAGCACTTGAATTAAGCCAGTCTCACCGACGTCCTGCTCAGCTAGCGTATCTTGTTGACGAATAATCACATCGGCGTAACTGGGCGCATGCAAATGACCTTGCTCACATTCCACAAACACACTACCAATTTGTTCGACCATGCCGTAGAAATTATGGACCGCAACTTCTTTCCCAAGGGCTTGACGCACAGTGGTTTTGAAAGTGTCATTAGACACCGCTTGGTCTTGCAGTTTTTTCCAGCCACCTGAATGAAACAGCAAGGCTTGAGGCAACTGATTTGATCGACCAGAGGCGATTAATGGCTGAATAAAGTGCTGCCATACCATAAAGGTAAAACCAAAAATCAGCACAGACTCATTGGCATATTTTGCCATGAAGTCATCAATGGCTGGCCAGTTAGGCGTCATATCGGCATTTAACGCATAAGTATGATCTCGACCTAAAAAGGAAAGCCCCTGCACCCCTGCGCCACGGGCGGAAAAGCCCGCTTTATCGCCGGTTAATCCATCGTGATCGATGATCAGCATGGGGCGGCGCGCCTTACCCGTAAAAGAGGACAACAGAGAAACTAGCACTTTAGACTGTAATGCCGCCGTATCGCGATCCAAGACGATTTGTGACTTCACTTGAGAGGTCGTGCCAGAGGACGTCAGTGTCTTAAACACATTGTCTGGCAAGGTGCTGCTTAGGCGCAGCATTTTAAATAACCGAGCGGCCACAAATGGCACTGCATCCAACGACGCGGCAACGCCCGCTTGTTGACCTTGGCCTGCAAGCAAGTTTGCGTAAGGCTCGCAATGTACTTGATGATGCTGCGTCAGACGATTCAGTTGATCCAGCAACCAAGCCTGCTTTTCCGCTTTGGCAAGGCCAAAGACCTCAAGGGACTTCCAATCGCTCATACTTCTATCACTCACAAACGCGCCTGCTGTTTTAAAGTCGGGTAATCGACCTTGCCATTGTTGGTATGGGGAATCTGTTCAAGCAGTAATAGCTGATAAAACATCGGATGGATATTGAGCTCTTTAAGGTAATCCTCAATCGTAGCTTGTTGCTGCGCATCCGCATAGGCGATCACCAGCTTATCTTCTTGGCCTAAACAGGCATTCTCTGTGACACCACGCTGTTTTAACGTTTCTTCAAGGTGGGCAAGACTTAAACGCTTGCCCTGCATTTTAATAAAGCGGCTTTTACGACCAGTAATATAGAAGTAACCGTCTGCATCACGCTTAGCAAGATCGCCGGTATACAAAACAGACTCGCCCTGCCCTAAACCTAGGTCATCTCGGTTTGCAGCATAGCCCATCATGACATTCTCGCCCTGATAGACCAGCTCACCCTCTTGATCCGGCTCCGTGATTGCAAGACCATTTTCATCCACCAACGACAGCTTGCCCCTTGGTACGGAAATACCGATGGAGCCCAGCTTTTCTAGCAAATGCTCAGAGGGTAGATAAGCAATACGCGGCGCCGCTTCGGTCTGTCCATACATGACATAAAAGCGTTGCTGATTGACTTGGCAGTGTTCAGCAAATGCCTGAAGTACTTCATTACGCAGCTTGCCACCCGCTTGGGTAAAAACCTTAAGCGCCGGTAGTGACATATTGAAAAAGCGTAAACGCTGCAAGGTTTCAAAATGAAACGGCACGCCGGATAAAGACGTCACCGCATGCTCTTTCATCATGGTCCAAAAGGCTTTATCGGTAATGCTTGTCTCAGTAACCACTAGACTCGCCCCTGCCCACAGATAGGAATTCAGAATCGACAAGCCAAACGAATAGGTTAATGGTAGCGAGGTAATGGAACGCGCTGTGCTATCAAGCTCTAGATATTCCACAATGGCAGCAGTATTGGCATCTAGATTCTGGGCAGAAAGACGCACCATTTTCGGCGACCCAGTACTGCCAGACGTGGACAGTAGCAGACGCAAATCGTCATGCGCTTTCTGTCCTACACTCAATGGCGTCAGCGCTGAGACCTGATTGCTGTGTAACAGGAAATTGGGCTGATATTCCGTGTACAGCTCAAGCTGTTCAGCATCACTTAATAAGATCATCGGCGCTCGCGCCATCAGACACGCCAGATAATCGACAATGGCGGCAACGCTATTGTCCATCACCAAGGCCACCAATTGATGAGCAGCTAATTGGCTCGCTACTTGCTCGGCTTGCTGAACCAATTGCCCATAAGACACGGTTTGCTGAGCATCGATCAGAGCAATGCCAGTGTGTTGTTTGATTCGTTCAATAAGCTGCATGATGAATCCTTAGGGCAACTGCAAGCCGCCGTCGACAGAAAGCACTTGGCCTGTCATAAAAGCCGATTGATTGCTGAGCAAGAAAGCCAATACCTGCGCAATATCCTGCGGCTGGCCTAAGCGTTTAAGTACCGTCGATTTCTGTATAGTGCCGCGTTGCTCATCACTTAATTCAGCGATTAGAGGTGTATCAATCACTCCAGGGGCCACTGCATTGACACGAACGCCGTACTGACCTAATTCTTTGGCAAGGGACTTAGTCATGCCCTCAATCGCCGCTTTGGCGGAAGCATAGGCCACTTGGCCAATACTGCCCTGCTGCGCTACCACAGAGGACAGTAAAGTAATCGTCCCCTGCTGCTCACGCATCATTAATTTGGACGACCACTGGCTGAGTAAAAACGCCCCAGCCACATGCTCATTCAACATCTGCTGCAACGCGGCCACGTTGGTAAAGTGAAACGGCTGGGTAAGCATAGAACCGGCGCAATGAGCCAATCCGTATAGGGTCAACTCGTTGTCACGCAAATAGCCATTTAATGTTTTAAAGGCTGCTTTTAACGCCGCTTCATCGGTCACATCAAAGGGTAACGCAAAACCACCAATCGACTGCGCAAGGGCTACACAATCCGCTTCACTGCGACTGTTAACCACCACCCCATAGCCTTGTTCGGCAAGCGTTTTCGCCAAGGCTAAACCTATACCACTGGTGGCGCCCGTAATCAGTACGGCTTGTTTAGTTGGCTGTGACGGGCAGTGATCGAGTGGGCGCATTGCGAGAGCCTTTTATCCGTATTTAGAATGCAACGTCGTGCTTTGCGAGAATCTCTTTGGCGATTTTCACCGAACTCATTTCGATGATGTCATCCATATCTAGCATCACATCAAATTCTTTTTCTAACGCCGCCACTAATACCATGTGCGCGACAGAGTCCCACTGTGGAATGGTGTTGTACTCTAGTTCATCCACCACTTGGCTCGCTTCAATGTTTAAACTGCTGGCAAAGGCTGCAACCAAACGCTCGTTATTTGTCATAGTAATCGGTACCTATTCTTCAAACGTTTCGATTATGAAGACTATCTATTTACAAGAAACGCGACAAAAGCGGCAATAAACGCTCTCTCGCTTGCTCAAATTCTTGTTGTGTTTTACTGAGAAAGACCCAGCTGTCATTTTGTTCGAGCACTCTATAGCCCAAGCTTTCGTTAAAACGTAACGCCGCCTGATTATGGGGCGCCACTTGGGCGCTAATGCTGGTGATCGGCAGTTGCTCAAAACACCATTCACTTAAACCAACCCCTACGCATAGGGCGAGCATACTGCCACGGTATTTTTCATGACCAATGTACAGCCCTGTGCTTGCACTCTCCGACTCATCTAAAGAGGCATTGGCATAACCAATTAATTGATCACGAAACCATAGGGCAAAATGGTGGCGATTTTTGTGCGTACCTAAGCGCTCAAACCATGTCTGCTGTTGCGCTGGAGAGATTTCACTCTGATCCACCATCATCAAACGAATATCATCACGATTGCGCCATTGACGTAATTGCTCAATGTCACCTTGTTCAATGGCTCTAAACTCAATTTGGTAGCGCTTAAATATGACTGCCATAGTCCCCCATCAGGGCTAAATTATTTTACCAAGTGAGACGTCAATAGGGTTTCAACCACACGCCAGGCACCTAATCCATCAACACATTCACGTGCCAAGTGTGAGCGTTCACTCAAGTCTGTTTGCCAAGCGATTAAAACATTATTAACCACTTGATCCACCAAGCCCGAGCGCTTATTCGGCTCGCAGCCGATAAAGTCCGTCGCGGCACACCAGCCTAATGCAGTGTGTTCTGTAAGGGCATCTTTCTGGTTGTCTGCCACCTGAATAAAGTGCGTCGGTACGCCCATACAAGCCAGCTCAAATAAGGTGCCGCCTGCCGCAGAAATGGCAAATCGACTTCGAGCCATCAACTCAGATACTTGGCTAACGCCTATTTGGCACTCAATAGTATGTTGTCGGCAGTAGGCCTCAATTTCTTTAGCATTTTGCACGCCAGAGCCTACCATAACCAGCAGATATTCCGAAGGAAAGCCTTTTTCTAACAAGGACTTAATAAAAGGTAGCGTCAATTCAAGCGGATCCGTGCCACCAAAAGTTAACAGCAGTTTTTGCCGCTTTAGTTCTTGCTGGACTTGTTGACGAGAAAACTGTGAACGCAATAAAGCAAATCGGCCTCCCGTTAAAGGGATCTGCACGCTTTGCGTATAGGAAAGAGAAAGGGGGTTGAGCAGCCAACGGCAGTAAAAAGCACCGCGATTGTTGTTATCGTCTAACACTAGAAGGTTAGGATTAAGCTGAAATAGCTCATTAATCGCAGCCGCATCATAGCCATAATGATCCAGTACTAAGAAATCTGCCTGGCAGGCCAACTCATGCCATTCTGACTCAGACTCAAAAAGAAAGTCACCGTCCTTTGCAAAGTCAGCACATGAGGCATGCACGACAAAGCGAACATCGGCGCCTTGCTCAGAGAAGGCCTCAGCAAGTACTTCACTGCGCACACGATGCCCCATACCGATTTGTACGGAAGCATCGGCGCGTATGACTACTTTTAGTCGAGAATGTCCCATGATAATGGCTGACCTAACTGAACATCCGTACTTAACGTACGACCAATGACTTCATTCCAGTGCTTTGGCGCCAAACCCAATGAAGGTCGAATGATTTTAATATGCTCAGGACGCAGCAAAGTGCCTGCCGGTAGGTCTTGGGCAATATAAATCGAGCGGCGGTATTTCTTGGCCTTTTGTTCGGCTTCGGAGCCACCGTATTTGACCGAGCCAATCGCCGCATACGCCTGTTGGCAATTCTCAACAAGCGCCGCCATTTCCGAAGGCTCCATAGAAAACTCGGCATCCACGCCCCCAGCCGAGCGATCCAGCACAAAATGCTTTTCAATCACACTCGCACCCAAGGCAATCGATGCCACTGCTGCACCGATACCACGAGTATGGTCAGATAACCCTACTCGGCAGCCGAACCGCTGCGCTAAATCTGGAATGGTGGCAAGGTTAGAGTCTTCCATCTTTGCAGGGTAGGTACTGGTACATTTGAGCAATACCAACTCTGCTTCAGTGATATGGCGAAAAGCCGCGACGGCCTCTCCAATCTCTTCAATGGATGCCATACCGGTAGACATAATGGTGGGCTTGCCAGTGGCAGCGACCTTTTGAATCAAAGGAATATCGGTCAGCTCAAACGACGCCACTTTATACAGTGGCACATTTAGACTTTCGAGAAACTCAACGGCAGAGGCATCGAATGGCGAGCTAAAGGCCACTAGGCCTAGAGAGTTAGCATAGTCAAACAACGGCTGATGCCATTCCCAAGGAGTGCAGGCTTTGCCGTATAAATCGTACAGGTTCTGACCTTGCCACAGACTGTCCGCTTCACCGATCATAAACTCGTCATTGCGCACATTGAGCGTCATGGTATCAGCGGTGTAGGTTTGCAGCTTGATCGCATCGACACCCGCGTCTGCCGCCGCCTTGATCATCGCTTTAGCGGTATCAAAGTCTTGATCGTGGTTGCCAGACAATTCAGCGATGATAAAGGGAATAGTCAAAGCGAAGTTATTCAAATGACCTCCTAGTCAGTGCTTAATAGGAGCGGGTTGAGTCGCTACAAAGTTCGCATTCTTCGTAGCAGTTACATCACTCGCTAGTGGGTTATCGTAGTACTCATAGAAAACCTCTTCGATGTACTCAGCCCAAAGCTCCCACGCTTCATTTAAGCGGCTTTCATAAAAATCATTTTCCATAGATGTATTAGCCAGCTTTATCAAAAGTGCCGAAAAGTAGTTCATACTCCCCCAAAACAAAAAGAAGAACAAAGAGGTTCTATCGGCTAATGTTCTATGGAATAGCTCTCTTTGATACGCCAAAATACTTTCAAGCTCTACAACATTTGTCGGACGCTGCAGCCTCACCCAGTCAAGATGACAATCAACATCTCGCTTCAAGTGCTCAATGTTGAAAAAGTTATCAAATTCCTCTGAGAGCTTAGCCGCAGCTTCTGGCGGTGCACAAACTCTATGAACCAAACAATTAATCGTTTCACTAGGAGAGCATTGCTGTTCTGGCAAATTGATATCCATTGGCTGCAATGGCTCCGCACCAAGGATCTTTGCACCATCACTACAGTTGAAACACTGAACCCCTTCATAGGACATCAATACCCTTTCGATAATCTGGCTTGACACCCTAAATTCATGCTTAGTAAAAACTCGCTCCTGAAAGTTACCCAAAACAGGAATCACGCCGTTTGCTTTTGCATATTCATTCTCTAAAGCGGATTTCTTTTCTGCACTGATGTCATCAGAGTCTAATCTAGAGTAATAGTCTGACTCTTTAGAATGATGGTAATCTAACTCTTTAAAGCCAAGATCTACCCCAAAAAGGTATAAGCTCTTCATTCCCAGTGTACACATCATCGAGACGGCTAAATTCGACACAGTAGGATACGCAAAGTCTAATTCAGGGTAATCTTGAAGGGAGCAAACGGTTGTTGTGTAAGCTCTTGTTGATGCTTCACCCGCTTTAAACATCACCATGGTTTTGGCAAATAATTCTGCACTATCTGGGTGAATACCATTCACCGAAAGTAATGTAATTTGCTTTAAAAACCCTCTATCTGCGGCATTACTAATCCAGTCGTAAGTCGCTCGGTTCTGCTCAATTTCAGCATGAAAATCAGGCCTGATGCCGTAGTTATAAAGCGCTCGGAGCGCTGTGCCGCATGAAATCACAATCGCTTTATCACGATTTTTCTTTATGTACTCAAATGAGGCATCTAGTGAAGGCCCATTGCCTACGATAAAAACTGGATAATCGACTAAATCCGAATAATCTTCATACGCTGTTTTCTTCACTAAGTAAGCAGACCCAGACGAGAAAACTTCACGCATATGTGAAATACCGAATCGAGCATGTTCAAAGTACTCCCCCATTGAAACAATCACTTTAAATTCTTGCTTCAAGTCAAAAATTGACTGCTGGATTATAGGGTGGTGGTAGACACTATAAATGTAAGTCGAAACTATATTATAGGGACCAACCTTTTGGATTTGATTTGCTAAGTCATCTCGAGCATGAGAACCATCATCACCGAGGTTCAGATACAATCTCCCTTTACTTTCATCTAGTTTCTTTAGAATACAATTCCAATCAAGCACATATAATGACGCATAGAAGAAGTCAAAGTTTGACTCGTAAAGGTATAAGCTTACTACGTCATGGCCATTCACAATTTCTTCTAGCTGGTAGCCAAGCCCTAACCCAAATAAGATCATCCCATTGATTTTATTTGGCAAACTTGTGGCTGATGCTTCACCGCCAGCCTCTCTAATAAAACGCTTTAGTTTATGAGTTTTTCTAAAATGCTTATACCACCAAAGCTTTCCCCCCGTAGTATCTAACAAAGGGTCGTCTTTTAAAGGGTTCTTTTTAAAATCCTCTAGGTCTCGACTAGATTCTTTCTCACCATCTTCACCATAGAACATGGCATTACGCTCTATATGCAACAGGTTCCATTTTTTACTTTCAGATAGCACAAGGTGCCATTTTTGCGGCGAATAGCTTCTAAATGCTTGGGCGACTTCTGGGTAGTAGTATTCTAACGCCTGTAGATTGAATAGAAAGCGCTGTTGCGCTTCCATCCAAGAGATGCGGGAAGAAGCTGAGTCAGACAGTTTTACGGACGTAGAAACAGGCGGAATTTCATCACAAAAATCCGTAAAAGGAACTAACGAAACCTGACCATCAAGCAAACTACGCCAAGAAAATAGCGACGAGGTTAAATATTGATAGAGAGAGTCCATCTCTGCGTGATGGTAATGGCGGTAAACATACGCTTCTGTGAGGCCAACTTCAGAGGCAATATGCTGAACATCTTCAACTAATGTCGCTGCATTATTTCCAATCTGAAGGTAAACCTGCTGCCCCTTCTCAACGCGCGCCTCTAGCCATGACGCCCAATCAAAGACATCGACTGACGCCTTAAATACCTCAATTGAAGGCTCATAAACTAACCAGTTATCGATCTCAACAAGATCCGACATCTCCTTCAATATATGACCAATGCCAATACCAAATTGAATTAGCAATGGAATCTTGCCACCTTCAATATCAGTAGTTTCACCTTGCATAGAGTGAAATGACTCAGGCGAAATAAATGGTGTCCCTTCTACATAATCGATAAAGGGTGTGCTTTGCTCTGCTTTCTCAAGCAATGAAATTTTAGCCACTTGGCTCACATCATGCTTAAAGCCGCTGTTTATCTCAGCCTCAGGGTCTTCACCATACCAGCACTGACCTGTTGAATAATCAACAATATTGGCCTTACCCTGTTTCGTACAAAAGATTGAAAGTGTGTCATCACCAAACACATTAAAAAAATCTAATAAGTAGGGGGCGTAGAGACTAAACGCTTGAATATTATTCTGCTTAATCGTTCGAACAGACTCCGCCAATACTTGCTCTAGCTTCTGTTGTTCCGCTTCATCAGACAGGGTGAGTTGACCAATATTTTTCATAAGAAGGGTTCCATTACTGGAGAGAGGTTAGACATTGAAGCAGTCTTTTAACGTCTGTAAGTGCGAATTGCTTTTTGATTTCTAGTAGAGGAAAGTAGATCTTTACCGAGCTTCGTACTGTAGGCACGAATTAGCCCTAACCATTTATTGGTTAAGGCTAATTCATTACTAAGTCGCTCTTTGTGCTCTAATAGTGAGCTCTGGTCCTGACATAGCTGCTCCAGCAAACTATCTCGTTCCGACCAAACAGCTAAGAGAGAATCCACTTCGGAGACTTCCTCACTGGATAGAAGAAGATCTATTTTGTTGTTTACCTGCTCAAGTCTATCGATTACTGACTGATTCATTTCATCCCTAATAGCGGCTGATTATTAGTTGCTAGACCCACCAAAGCCTGGTAACGATGATAACTGACTCATCAAATAAGAAGACGTCTGAGACATAGAGGCTACAACAGAGTCCAAGGCAGCATAACGTTTTCTTAGAGTTTCTTCGTAACCAGAAATATACTGATCCAAATCTTCTCTTCTTTGGGTAATTGACTCTAACTGCCCTTTTAGCACTTCTTCTTGCGAGTCAAATAGACCTTTAGACTTGGTATAATACTCTAATGATGACTCGATTCGAGTTGCAATACCATTATCTCCAGAAAAGAGCTCGGCGATTTTGTCAAAGGAACCTTCTAAAGCTGCCGTCATGCGCTCTTCACCAGTTTGCCCACCAAACGCGTTGGTGCTAGCAATCTCCATTTTGCCATCATCATTAATCGAGATCCCCAGTGCAAACAGGGTATTTAATGACGAGTCAGCCCCCTCTACAGCCCCAACAATGTCAGTATTAAGCTGATCACGTAGACCACGAATCATACTATTACCGTTTAACGGTCCACCACCACTAAAAGATTCACCATCAGCTGACGCTGTACCGGACTTAGTTTGATCTTGGATGGCAGAGACTAGACTGTTGTACTTAGAAATAAAATCATCAATATAACCACGTACTGTTTCAGTATCCGTGGACACATCTAGCGTTGCCGCCGTACCGTTCGTCTCACTTTTCAAGTTTAAAGAAACGTTCTGAATAACGTTTTCCATGGTATTGGAATCAGAATAAGCATCCACACCATCGATTTTAACATGAGCCTGTTGTGAACTAATCACAGACATGGCCGTGCCACCGCCAGACGCAACCGTAGAAACCGCATCCAACTCTGCATTGTTGTTGGTAATGCTTAGTTCTTTTGTTGCCGGATCGCCGGTAATAGACGAAGTGATCACAAGTTTGGAGCCTACCGCTGGGTCGCCCGTATTGATAATATTGGCAGACACACCAAAGTTATCGGACTTGTCGTTAATGGCTTCGCGCAGCTGAGACAACGTCATCCCTGCGGTCACATCGACATCAAAGCTGTCACCATCCGCACCAAAAGTTAAAACGCCATCTGTTGTTGACACTACTGCATCGGAACCTGTAAATGATCCGTCAGCTGATGTGGCTCGAGTTCCAGAAGCAAGCGCTTCAACCGAGATATTATAGCTGCCAGCACTAGCAGATCCGGATGTGGTCACATCAAATGGTGTCAGATCATCTGGGTGTGAGACAGTGGCTGCACGCTGCATTAAGCTATCGGCAGACTTTAAAACATCTAACGAGCTCTGAAAGTTACCCATCGCTGAACGTATCTTACTTAAAGCAGACAAGGAAACATCAATAGAGCTTTTTTGACTGTCGAGCTGTTTTACTTTGGGGGTCCGCTCAGCAGAGACCAATTGAGTTACCAGGTCTTCTAACGCCAACCCTGAAGCAACCCCTAACGTTCCACCTATTGACATGTTCGCCCCCTTCTAGCAAACGCTAACCATCAACTTATACTCGGCTGTCTACAAGCAATCCTGTAGCCATACCCAATTCGCTTTGCAATTCTTCAATTCTGGCCGCTAAGCGGCGTACTTCCTCTGTAGGAATCTCGCGAATGACATCTTCATTCTCCGAGTCTAACACCGTTATCACTGGCTTACCGCTGGAGTCATCCACTGAAAACCTCAACTGACGGTTTTTTGATTCAACCATTGAATTGATATCTTCCACGGCTTTTTGCAACACCGCTGGATTATCTTCTAACGCTGCAGCATCTTCCTGTTCAGTCGTTTGAGCAGCATCCGCTTTTGAGCCTGAGAGCTTTAATTGCTCAGTCTCTACACTCTGTGTCGAAGCCAGTGTACTGCCTTCGAAGCCTACGACCATAGACCGGTTATCAATACCATTTAAAGACATACCCTCCCCCTTCATAAAAATGAAGCTAACAGAGCTAAACCACTCTTTAGTTTAGCTCAGATTAGCTTGGGATATCGCTTAGCCTAGCAAAGATAGCGCTGTTTGAGGACGCTGGTTCGCCTGACTTAGGATAGAAGTACTGGCTTGCTGAAGAATCTGGTTACGAGTCAATTCTGCAGTTTCTGTTGCGAAGTCAGTATCTTTAATACGTGAACGTGCCGCTGTCACGTTTTCAACGATGTTACTCAAGTTACGAATAGTAGAGCTAAAGCGGTTTTGAGTTGCACCCAAATCTGCACGCTTACTATCCACAGCAGTGATCGCCGCATCAATGGATGCTAACGCAGCAGAAGCACCACCTGTAGTGGAGATATCTACAGTCGATACACCTAAGCCCGAAGCACCAAAGTTTGCACCACCAGTACCAGAAAGGTTAACACTAATACTCTGACCCGCATTGGCACCCACTAGGAATTTTGCAGAGTAATCACCAGTTAGAAGGTCTACACCACCAAACTGTGTATCTGTTGCGATACGACTCATCTCAGCCACTAGCGCAGTGACTTCCTTCTGTAAGGCAGCACGGTCAGCACTAGAGTTGATACCATTTTGAGATTGCACCGCCAATTGACGAATACGGTGTAGCGCAGTAGTTGTTTCTTGCAACGCACCTTCGGCAACTTGAGCGACGGAAATACCATCGTTCGCGTTACGAATACCCTGATTCAAACCTTGAATCTGAGATGTCATACGGTTGCTAATTTGCAGGCCTGCTGCATCGTCTTTTGCACTGTTAATACGGAAACCAGAAGACAAACGCTCAAATGAAGTACTCAAGTTGTTACCAGAGCTCAATAACTGACGTTGTGCATTCATCGATGAAACGTTTGTATTTACATATAAAGCCATAACGACCTCCTAAATGGGCAATTCATTGCCCAGCCTTAATATCCACCTAGGTGGGAGATATGGAACCCCACCTCTAGAGTCCCAAATCCTTTACATCTTACCTAATCAGCTTATCGGGTCGTTAAAGGCAAACTTTAGCCTTTTTTTTTATTTTTTTTTCACCTTATGGCAAATAATTGCCAATACATCCTTTAAATAAAAATATTATTCATACTTTTCAATAACTTAAAATTTTGGCACATATTATGCTATTTATCAGGAACTGGGACTACCTCCCCCAGTCGCTCCGTAAAAAGAGCAAAAAAAAGCCAAGCATTAAGCTTGGCTAATATAGTTAGATTGAGAACTCTAATTATTCCCGTTGGTGGCTGGATGCCAATCTTACCTCGACCTCCTAATCCACCCCAACGGGTTATTTTTAACCTCCCAACAAAGACAACGCTGCTTGAGGACGCTGATTCGCCTGGGCAAGGATAGTGTTACTTGCCTGCTGTAGAATCTGGTTACGAGTCAATTCCGCAGTTTCTGTTGCAAAGTCTGTGTCTTTAATTCGTGAACGGGCCGCAGTCACGTTTTCCACGATATTACTTAAGTTACGGATAGTTGAGCTGAAACGGTTCTGCACCGCACCCAAGTCGGCACGCTTACCATCTACTGTAGTAATCGCTGTATCGATGGCAGCCAATGCCGCTGATGCACCAGCCTCAGTAGAGATATCGACTGTCGCAACACCCAAACCCGAAGCACCAAAGTTAGCACCACCAGCTCCCGATAAGTTAACGCTGATAGTTTGACCCGCATTGGCACCCACTAGGAATTTTGCAGAGTAGTCACCAGTCAACAGATCTACACCACCAAACTGAGTAGTGGTTGCAATACGGCTCATTTCAGCGACAAGAGCAGTTACTTCTTTCTGCAATGCCGCACGGTCAGCACTTGAGTTAATGCCGTTTTGCGATTGAATCGCTAACTGACGAATACGGTGTAGTGCAGTAGTCGATTCTTGTAAAGCACCCTCTGCTACCTGAGCCACCGAAATACCATCGTTAGCGTTACGGATACCTTGGTTCAGACCTTGAATCTGAGACGTCATACGGTTACTGATCTGTAGACCTGCCGCATCGTCTTTCGCACTGTTGATACGAAAACCAGAAGATAAACGCTCAAACGAAGTAGTTAAGGCATTGCCTGAACCCATCAATTGACGCTGAGCATTTAAAGAAGAAACGTTTGTATTTACATATAGAGCCATGATGATCTCTCCACTCAATTCTAACTGTTAGGCGATACATATTGTTTGTATCTCTTATGATTTAGTTATCGTCATAGGGAGTTTTTACTTTAGGAATTTCTTCATTTTTTTTTCATAGGGCGTAAGATTTATAGTAAAGACAATCAAGGCAGCGAACACACATGAAA
Source organism: Marinomonas aquimarina (assembly GCF_900089755.1). Taxonomy (GTDB): domain Bacteria; phylum Pseudomonadota; class Gammaproteobacteria; order Pseudomonadales; family Marinomonadaceae; genus Marinomonas; species Marinomonas aquimarina. The sequence continues at coordinate 273,794 of NZ_FLOC01000001.1, forward strand.
GAGATCAAGCTAACAAGCATCTGGCAAGCGTCCGAACATAATGCCTTCACCGATCTAACCCGCTTCAATGAAGCTTGGTGGTGCACCTTTAGAGAAGCCGAGTCGCATAACTCTACTGATGGCACCTTGAGACTCCTAAAAAGCAGTGATGGAAGTCGTTGGCAAGATATGGGCTGCCTTCGCATTGACAACGCAGACCTTCGCGACCCGAAACTTAGCGTCTCCCCAAGCAATCAACTGATACTGATTGCAACGGCGTATTACACAAACGCCGATCCCAAATATCGCCAAACCTTCGCGTGGCGCAATAAGCAGGGAGAATGGTCAGAGCCAACGCCAATTGCAGAGCAAAGCCATTGGCTATGGCGCATCACCTGGCATCAAGATAAAGCTTACGGCCTCGCCTATGGCACTAGACCCAAAAATGGGCTGCACTGGTACGAAATATCCCCTTCGCTAGACTCTTATAAGAGCCGGCGCGTGACAGAGTTCGACGGTAATTATGTCAATGAGCATGGATTGGTCTTCGATGAACAAGGGACCGCATACTGTTTATTACGCAGAGATATTACGCCACCGGAAAGCTCTACTGGCTTATTGGGAACATCAAAGCCACCTTACGATCAATGGCAATGGCAGGACCTGGGATTCAGAATAGGTGGTCCAGAGTTAGTATGGGCGCCCGATAAGAAGACATTATTAGCAGGCTATCGTCGGCACGAAGATCCAAGCCAGTGGCTCCCCCAATGGACAGAGATAGCGGAGTTATCTTTGGCTGGTAAAGTGTTGCAGTCAATTCATTTGGAATCTGGAGGGGATTGCAGTTACCCAGGGTTAGCGCTTGATCAGCAAACCCTGAAGGCAGTCTATTATTCCAGCCATGACGGGCACTGCAAAATTTATTGTTCAGATATAGAAATGGGCTAATATGCCCACCAGAATTATTCGGAAACAGCAGCTTGTCTTTCCTGACGCATCTGCTCAGAGAGCTGCTTATCCTCTTCACTGATTTGATCCCACGCAGACTTGATCGTCAGCATCAGTTTGATCACTTCGTCTAACTTCTCAACATTCATAGTGACACTGGCTTCTGCAATCAGGCCAATCATATATTCATATAAAGAGTCTAGATTATCGCAAAGCTCAGGGTTCACTTCGCGATCTAAGGCACCGCGCAAGGCATTAATAATCGCAGAGGCACGCGACAGCGCTTCCGCCTTACCTTCGATATCACGACGCTCGATGTAGCCTTTACCTTGTGCAGTCTTTTCTAATACACCCTGCATAAGAAGCTGAATCACGCGGTGAGGAGTCGCTTCTGTCAAATCCGCACTGATAGAGTCACGCTTATAAGCCTGAATGCCTTTTTTTGCATACATAAAAAAACCACCTACTAAAAAATAAAGCTCTTATAGGTTATCGACCAATACTGAGAAAGTTTAGAACAATTTAAGGCTAAATATTCAAATGATGCCCGAAGGTGAGGCCATAGTCCGATGGCAGCACGTTATTGACGATCCGAATCTCGCTATTGCGATCGATCGCCAGATCAATGGGCGCAATAAAACTCTTAGAAGACAGGCTGTAGACTTGCCGGACTAACGCTGGCTGCTGCTGGCTATTAAGCGTTAGCACAAACCCTAAGCGGCCATTACTCAACTCAACGCAGGTTCCCACCGGCACCATCCCCAAACTCTGCTTAAATATGGCCAATAACTTACTGTCAAAGGCTAAACCCGCTTCTTTGGACATTTTCTGCAGCGCATTACTTGGCGTCAAAGGCGGCTTATGAGGCTGTTCAGAGGTGAGTGAATCGTAGGCATCAACAATGGCACCGATATAACCATAGACGCTGATTTCACGATCAGCTTTGCCTTGTGGGTAGCCCGCTCCGTCAGGGCGCTCATGATGCTCCCAGAGCATTTGATAAATGACTTTCGGCACTTTCCCTGAGCTGGCTAAAATGGCTTCACCAAATTGCAGATGCTTCCGGGTAAGCTGAAACTCTGCGTCCGTTAACTTACCCGTCTTTTTCGTCATCGCATCAGGGAGCTTAAAACGCCCTAGATCAAACAGTAACGCTCCCATACTAATGACTTGGACATAACGCGCATCCAGCTTGAGCGCTTTTGTCAAATGGCAAGCAAGGATAGCGCAGCCCACACTGTGTTGCGCCACATAAGCATCACTGTCTTGAATATGTCTCACCACTAATAAGGCATAGGGATTACGGTCATAAGAGTCACTGAGCTTCTGACAAAAACTGGCAAACTTTGGCAACTCTAACGATTTACCTGTCAGGACAGCATTCACTTCCTCAACAATCAAACCGACCCCTTGCCCCATTAAGGATAAGGCCGTTTCAATCTCTTTTGTGAAGGCGACCGGCTCGATCTTTTTTGCTATGTCAGAGGCTTTCGACGTTTCCACAGGCACGTCCACTGGCGTTGCTTCAGCACTCGCAGGCTCAGCCTTCAATTCACCTTCCGCATCCAACTTCCCCTCTTTGTAACTGAGCACATAATCTCGGGTGTTGTCATTTAAGGTCTGACGCAAGTACTGATAGAGGCTTTTCCCCTTGGCATAAAACTCTCGTGGCAGCTTGGCGATTTCTTCACTGCTTTTCAGATGTTTGATACTGACGATTGATTTCCCCATCGCCAATGAAAAGCAGATCAGAATAAACTTTTCTTCGGCCTCATAACGTCGCTCATAATCGCTACGCCCCATATTCAGGTCTTGGCAAGCCGCGTCATAGGATAAGAATTTGCTATTTAAGAAGGGTTTTAACTCGGAAAGAAGCACCTGACGAATGGCGATACTGACAATACGATGTTTACGACCGTGCTTTTTAACCAAACTGACCACTCGATCACTTTTGAGTATCCGCTCCTTGACCCCAAGCACATCCATCAAGTCAAAAACATTGAAGTAGGCAAAGTCGACATTCGTACCATACAAGCTTAAAACATCAAACTTTGCCATCTAGACCCCTTACGACTAAAGCGAATTAAATAGAGATAAAGAACTGACTCGCTGAAACAACAATTGCGAAGCCTGTAAAGCGGTCTCAGTTAACTGCAGTTCAGTCGTGGCCTCATAAACATTCAAACCACCAATATTATCCTGGGCGGTTTGGTTAAAGATTTTTTTCGCAGAACTGTACTCGGTACGATTCTCAATGGTGTTGAGTCGCGCTCCCACGGAAGAGGAAGCCGTCGCCATGCTGTCTTGGGTATTCTCAATGCTGGTAAAAGCATCCAGTAACGCTTCTTCTTTTTGACCGGAGGTCAAGTTAGGGTCACGTAAGGCGTCGATCGCCCCTTGCACCTGATTGAGCACATTATCACGCGTTGGCTGATCCAAACTGAAGTCAACAGTACTGCCCGCAGCCCCAGTTAAGGTGAATTCCATACCATTAAAGGTAAACGGCTCACCAGGTTGATAACTTCCTGTGGCAATGACACCAGAGCTATCTGAGATTTCAAATTGACCGGCACCGGGTGACTCGGTCACTAACTGAAAATCATTTAAGGCAGGGGTCACAGCACTGTAGTTATCTTCTAGAAACGCATCAAACGCGGCTTGATCAGAGACACGATAACTCAGCGTAGCGGTGCCAGCACTGGTCGCTGCGGCAAAGTTATTACGTGTCCAAGCATCCTGAAAGATCTTTTTGCCCGAGTCATTGGTCGCGATAGAGATGTTGTCCCCTATCTGGGCATTTCGCTGTGCTTCATCGCCATTGTATTGATATTGGCCATTGGCATCTTTAATAAAAGCCGGCGAGCTGGCATTGGTGCCCGCAAACACATACTTGCCGTTCGAGTCCTGTGAATTCATCAGGTCTGACATGGAATGCAGTAAGTTTTCCATCTCTTCGGCAATGGTATCGAGATCCGCCTGCGAGTTGGCACCATTTTGACTCTGAATCATCAATACATTAATGGAGTCTAATGTGGTGTTCATGCTTTGCAGTGCGACCGACTCATACTCCAAGGCATTGGTCGCCAGCGACATATTATCTTCGTACTGCTCAAGTAATTTACTGTCCGCATCGTAGCGCATCAGCTGACCTGCGCCATTGGGGTCGTCACTTGGGCGCACGATATCAGATTGCTCAGCAATCTTTTCTTGGACTTTTAAATAGCGCTCATTGGCTTTCGCCATAGAGAGGGCTGACTGATTATAAATAAGGTTAGAAGTGACTCGCATGACTTACCTACCTCAACGCGCCAATCAGCGTTGAAAATGTGTTTTGTGCCGCCGATAAAACTTGTGCGGAGGCTGTATATGATTGTTGGTAACGCAGTAAATTCACGGCCTCTTCATCCAAGCTCACTGCCGAGACCTGATCACGTGCCGCCAGCGATTGATTCATCACCACCTCACTGGCACTTGAATTAGTCTTCAAGGAAGCCGTTAAACTGCCCACTTCCGTGACCAGCGAGGAGAAGGCCGTAGAGAAAGAGCGCACACCACCGACAGTGGCCTGATTCTGCAAATCTGCTAACTTTAAACCATTAAAATTGTCCGACTCACCAGTATCGTTAAAAGCAATCGAGAAAGAGTCGCCGAGCTCTGGCGCACCGTCTAGACTGATATCAAATCCAGCGCTTGTGGCTAAACCAAATTGCTCGAGAATATTGCTGTAATCTGTGATCACCGCCGGCGTATTAATAGGTACACCTGAACCACTACCATCGAAGATCTCAACCTCTCCGCTGGCGTTGATCGCAATACTCTGAGGGGCACTCACATCCAACGTTTTATTAGCTGTGAAGGCACTGGTATTTGTATCCGTAACACTCGCCACAGAAATAGAAACATCAGAGAGGTTGGCAGCATTACTAGATACCGCGATTGGCGCTGCCATGGCAAAATCATCACCAGAGCGAGCACTTAAGCGCAATGACGAAGCAGCATCTTTAGTCGGCGTAAATTCGAAGCGATCACCTGTGCTGTAGTCTGCTAAGCCGCCAAAGCTAATGTCCACCCCATAACCAGGAACAGAAATCGGTTCTCCCAGCGGTGAAGCCGTAATATCAATAACATCCGACTCATTGCTGATACGGCCATCTAAATCGTAGGTTACCAGTTGGAACTCAGTTGCCGAGGTCATGACCAATTCGTAAGTGTCTGTCGACACTTCATCAGACGCTCCAGGGGTAACACGCACAGAAATATCTGCGGCAGGGTTGGCATTATTTTCATTCGCTACCGTTTTAATGCTGTCGGTAGCAAACAAGTTAATCCCCAAATCTTGATTAACATCCAACCCCAATTTATTTTGTTCGTTCATGGTGTCAGCAAGCACCAAGGCTTGCTGCCCCAACATGCGCTCAGCACTGCTCACGAACTCATCCCGAAAGGCAATCAGCCCCCCCATTGAACCACCCAGCTCGTCAGTCGGAATAGCCACTTCGTAACGACCGAAGCTCAGTTCCACACCTAGCTCGCCGTCAGGATTTTTTGGGTCGGAGGTCAATGCCAGCTCATTGTTATTACTCTGTAAAACCAGCGGCTGACCTGACGCTAAGTTCACCGTCATCAGTTTATGGTCATCGTACTGCACTTTGACATCAAGATAACCAGACAACTCCTTGACTAACTGTTCTTGCTGATCGCGCAACTCATTGGCTGAGTTCTTAGTCGTCGATTCCAGTTTAAAAATCTGGGCGTTTAGAGAGGCAATCTGATCAGTAATATTATTGATGGATTCAACGTTGTTGCTAATCTCATCACTGGCGAGCTCTCGTTGGTTCGACACATAATCAGCAATTTCATTGTACTGTGCCGCCAGTTCTCTAAACGTGGAATAAGCATGAGCACGAGCAGAACTGTCCGTCGGATCGCTGTTCACATTTTGCAGTGAGCTAAAAGCGGTATCCAAATAATTACTAATAGAGACACTCTCGTCGCCCATCACAGAATCAAACGAAGTCATCATCGAGTGATAGCTGTCGTAGAAGTTGTGTTTTGACGTATCACTCCACACCTGCTGATTAACGTACTGGTTGATAATGCGACTGGTGTCTTGCACCAAGACACCACCACCAGATCGACTTACTGTCGCCGTAGATTGGCGGCTATAGCCTTCTGTATCAACGTTTGCTGTGTTTTGACCAGTCGTCGTTATGCGCGCCGTACTCGACTGCAACCCCGACAAACCAATGGAATAAAGACTAGCCATGCGATCAACCTCTCAAATATCAAAACGCGACTGCGTATACCTTTATATCGTCAGTTGATGCAATTACTTTACCAAAAAGAAGTTTTTCCCTTAATGAATTTAAGGGAATTGTAGAGAAATATGTAACGCCTTGTTATAGAAGGGTTTTAAACCATTTACTGGAAAGGATATTAGAAATTTTATCGGCATAGTTAGGGTCGGTCGCATAGCCGCCTTGCTGCAGATAAGCGGCAAACATTGCCGCATCGTCCCCGGCTTGCAGGGCATTTTGGTACCGTTCACTGGCTTTTAAAAAGTCAGCGTAATCATCAAAACTCTGCGCGAAAGAGTCATACGCCCTAAACGCGGCTTTCTCTTGCTGTGCGACGCCATTACGAAACTCCAGCGTGTTGACTAAGGTACGATCCCCCGACCAACGCTGATCCGCTTTAATACCAAACAAGTTATAGCTTGGCGAGCCATCATTTTTAGCCATTGGGTATTTGCCCCAGCCCGTCTCCAGCGCAGCTTGAGCAAGAATAGCTCTTGGGTCCACCCCTAGTTTTTCACCAGCTTTTTGCGCATGGGGCCAAAGAGTCTCAACAAAACTATCAGGCGTTTCAAAGGCCACATCCTGAGCCGATATAGAGGCTTTTTCCGCCAAGCTCTGGGTTGTCTCCGCTAACTCCTCAGCCGCCTTCTTGGTCACGCCTCTGACTTGCGCCATATCCAATACAGAAAGACGTCTGAGAAAATCCTGCTCGGAGCCCTCGTCGCTGTCTAGATTAGCTGAAGAAGAGGATGCCCCCACACCTTGCCCCTGCAATTGACGCACTAGGGATTCGGCTAAACCAATACCGCCAGCCCCAGCTAAAGATTGCGCCAACTGGGTATCCATCATCTCGGTATACTGCTTAGTCTGGGCACTATCAAACAGTCCGCCGCCAATGTTCTCATTGGCCTGACGCATGTTCTTAAACATCATATTGATGAAGATTGCTTCAAACTCTTGAGCGACCTTCTTCAGCGCCACGTCGGGGTCTTGCTGGGCTTGACGCTTCAAATCGGCTAACGAGTTGAAGTCCGCGAAAAAGGCATTATTATCAATACGACTCATAATTCCTCCAGCTTAGATCACCACAAGGTCTGCATTTAATGCACCGGCTTGCTTTAAGCCTTCTAAAATCGCCATCACATCGCCAGGGGCAGCGCCGACCTGATTTACCGCACGAACAATGTCATTGAGTGAGGCCCCTTGAGTGAAGACAAACATATGACCGCTTTCTTCATCGGTCTCAATTTCTTGACGCGGTGCCAGCTCTTGACCTGCACCAGGCAGAATATCGGGCTGACCGACTTCTGGGTTAGATTTAATCGTCACCGTTAAACTGCCATGGGTCACGGCCGCTGGCGACACGGTCACATCTTGACCAATGATAATGGTACCAGTACGCGAGTTCACCACGATCTTAGCCCGTTCGCGGCCAAGCTCGACTTCGAGATTTTCCAGTATCGAGAGAAACGTCACACGCTGAGAAGGATCACGGGGCGCGGACACACGCACCGAGGTGGCATCAAGGGATTGCGCCACACCTGGGCCCAATAGGCCGTTAATTTTATCCGCGACCTGCTTGGCTGTCGTAAAGTCAGGGCGATTAAGGTTAAAGGTTAAGGTATCACCACGGTTAAAACTGGTCGGCACCGCCTTTTCAACGCTGGCACCATTGGGAATTCGCGCCACCGTTGGTACCGCAATCGACTGCCGAGAACCATCGGCACCACCAACCCCTAAACCACCGACCACCAAGTTACCTTGGGCAATGGCATACACCTGCCCGTCAGCACCCTTCAGAGCAGATAACAACAAAGTACCACCACGTAACGAGCTGGCATTGCCCAACGAAGACACGGTCACATCAATGGTCTGACCAGGTTTTGAGAAAGGAGGCAGAGTCGCCGTTAACGATACCGCAGCCACGTTATCGGCATCAGTACTGGCACCATCTGGCAAGTTGATGCCGAACTGGTTCAACATACTGATAAAGCTTTGATTAGTGAAATCCGTGTCATCACCGGTACCATTCAGACCGATCACCAAACCATAGCCAAACAATTGGTTGTCACGCACCCCCTCAACACTGGCGATGTCTTTTAAACGCTCAGCGCTGACCACGCTGCTCAAGATCATTAAAAAGAACGCTAGGAAGAAGGTTTTCATGACGCAAGACTCTTAATTAATTAAAACGGCCACCAACTGGTATTTAACGCTCGAGTTAGCCAGCCCTGCTCACTGCCAGTTGCCAGTTCACCAGTCCCTGAATAGGCAATTCGAGCATCCGCTAAGCGAGTGGACTCCACCGTGTTAGCAGAGCTTATATCTTCCTCGCGCACAAGACCAGACAGACGAATGTATTCCTGACCTCGATTTAAGGTAATCCACTTCTCACCACGTACCGCTAACAAGCCATTTGGGTACACTTCATACACGGTCACCGTAATACTGCCGTTTAGACTGTTACTTTGGTTGGCATTGGCATTGCCGGAAAAATCACTGTTCATACCGGGCAAGTCGGTATCTAGCCCAATTGGAATCCCTAAGATAGTCGGGTTCTGAATGGTCGCAGAAGAAGACTTGGACACCGAAGCGGCATTGGTTTTGGTTGAGGTGGTATTCTCCGCCAAAGTGACCGTTAAAATATCCCCGACCTGACGCGCTTTTTTATCACCAAAAAACACATCGCCCATGCCAGCTTGATAAATACTGCCATCACTCGTCTGAGTGTATTGCACTGCCGGCTGAATCACAGGCGCATAATAAGGGTCATCAGATACTGGCGCTGGCTCAACCGCTGCACAGCCCACTAACACCAAAGGAAACAATGCCAATAAGTAACGCATAAACACTACTCTTTATAATTGTTGGTTAACGAAGCTCAACATACCATCTGCCGCAGAGATCACTTTTGAGTTCATTTCATAGGCACGCTGAGTAGTAATCATATTCACCAACTCTTCGATGGAGTTCACGTTAGACGACTCCAGCATACCTTGACTTAAGTAACCTAAACCATCTTGCCCTGGGACCCCAACAATTGGCGCACCGCTGGCAGTGGTCTCTCCGTATAGGTTGCTGCCCATAAAGTGCAAACCGGTTGGGTTAATAAAGTTTGCGATCGTCAACGCACCCACTTCTTCCATATCGGTTTGCCCTGCTCGCAACACGGATACAACACCGTCTTCGGCAATATTGATCTGCACCACATCCGAATCGATAGTGATACCAGGATCCAGTAGCAAACCACTCGAATCCACTAGGTCACCTTGACTGTTTAATTGGAACTGCCCGTCACGGGTATAAGCAATACTGCCATCTGGCTGAACCACTTGGAAGAAGCCCCCGCCCTGAATCGCCACATCAAGCTGACGGTCGGTAATATTGTAATCACCCACTTCAAAGTTCTTTTGTGTCCCTGTGACACGAACACCTGCGCCCATCTGTAAACCAGATGGTAGCTCTGTATTTTGAGACGACAGACCGCCTGGTGCACGCAATGTTTGATACATTAAGTTTTCAAACACGGCACGATCTTTTTTGAAGGCCGTGGTAGACACGTTGGCCAAGTTGTTTGAGATAGTGGACAGTTGCTTGTCCATTGCTGACAAACCTGTTTTTGCAACCCATAACGCTGAATGCATATCCTACTCCTAATCTCTTTTAGTCAACGAGCACTTAGCTACGTTGTAAAATTCGTGCTGATGCGTTTTCGTTCTCACGCACCGTATTCATAACTTTGATGTTCATTTCAAAACGACGAGACAACTCCATAATATTGGTCATCTCTTCCACCGCATTGACATTACTGCCTTCTAGAAAGCCGGACAGCACTTGGACATTATTATTAGCCTCTAACATCTCGCCATTTTTAGTGCGCATCAGGCCATCCTCACCTTTCACCAGACTTTCAGGCTCCGCCGACACCAATTTAATGCGATTCAAGGCCGCCATCTGGGTACCGTCGCCACCTTGAGGGATAATCGAGATTGTGCCGTCTTCACTGATGGCCATTTGATCTAGAGGCGGTAAAAAGATCGGACCCGCCGCTCCGACCACAGGCAAACCAGTTCCTGTCACCAGCTGCCCCGCTACGGTTAATTGCAGATCTCCTGCGCGGGTGTATACCTCTTGGCCAGAGCCATCCAATGCGGTAATAAAACCATCGCCTTGTACCGCAATGTCCATATCACGGCCGGTTTGCTGCAACGGCCCTTGCTCAAAGCTGGTACCAGGGTTCTCGGTCATGGCATAGACTCGAGACGGGTAATAATCGCCATTGACCTGCATAGAGCGAGCCTGTTCAAAGTCAGAGCGAAATCCAGTGGTGGCAACGTTCGCAAGGTTATTGGCATGAATGGCTTGGGCATTCATCACCTGCGTGCCACCACTCATGGCTAAATAAAGCGCTCTATCCATACTCGAACCTCATTGGCAAACTTATAAACCGTTATTAGAGATTGTGTAACAAATAGCGTGCCAAGTTTTAGGAGTAAATTTCAGACACAAAAAAGCCCAGCTAAAGAGCTGGGCTTTGCCATCAACGATTTGCTTAACGTAGGTTAATAATCGTCTGTGTTACAGTGTTTTCGGTCTCTAGCGTCTTAGAGTTCGCCTGATAGTTACGCTGAGCCTCGATCAATGCCACCAACTCCTCGGTCAAATCCACATTCGACTCTTCTAAAGCGCCCCCTTGGATGCTACCAAAGGTACCAGTATTCGGTCTGCCGATATTTGCCGCTCCAGAGTCAGAACTTGCCACCCAGGAAGTATCACCCGCTGGCGTTAAACCATCCACGTTATCAAAGTTGGCTAAAGCAATCTGACCTAATACGGCAGTTTGTTGGTTGGTGTAACTCGCAATCAATAAACCATCTTCATCAAAGCTTACCCCTTGCAGTTCACCCGCCGAGAAACCATCTTGGCTAAATGTATCGGAGCTTGATAGCGCATATTGAGTCGATTCGCCCAGATCAATATCCAAGGTTGCGGAAGCATCAGTTGGATCCCAACCAGTAATACTAAGCTGAACAGGGTTTGCCACCCCATAAGGAGGGTAATTAGTATATGACCCGGTAATATTACCTTGAGCATCAAACTGCACTACCGTATCTTCAGCCAAAAACGGCTCATCTTGGTTAGTTCCAGCATCAAAATAAGTAGATTCACCATCTACGGTAACCTTCATTTCCCAAGTATTATTTTCACCTTGCTTAATAAAATAATAACCAATGGTATGCTCTTCACCCAATGCATCATATACGGTATTAGTGTTGCCATAGGTATACGTTGCAGGATCTGTTGGATCAAACGCTTTGCGAGCAAAATTATCGGGATCTATAATCCCCGCTACCGCCAAGTTAGAACCAGCAAGAGTATCGCCATTGGCAAAAGTACCAGATACAGGACCAATAGGAGCGGTTGTACCAATATTCCCTACCTGCGGCTCAGCTGCGCCAACGTAAATCGGTTCAAAAGCTATGCCTGATACACTGCCTGCCTCATCATCAAATGTTACAAACTGATCAGTGTTAAGCCATGGAACACCATTATCATCTTCTAATTCACCATCTACCGTAGCATAAACTTGATAAGTATTAGGTGACTCAGATTTAGCATAGTAATACGTTACTGCATGGGTATTACCACCACTGTCCGTTACGTTTTCCGTTTGCGTAAAAGTATATGTCTCTGGGTCACCTGGCTCAAATGTTGCGGCAATATATGGAGGGACGTCATCTAAGCGAGAATCAAGGTTCGTTTCAATGGTCAGCTCTGTACTCGCCTCAGGCGCAATACGCTCGGTTGGCACCACAAGGTCTTCAAGGCTACCACCAATAATGCCATTTACGGCATTGTAGCCTTGCACATAAGCACCATCATTGGTGACCAAGTTACCTTCTTCGTTAAGCTTAAAATCCCCAGCTCGAGTATAGGCCTGAGTACCACCTACATCAATAACAAAGAAGCCAGTACCATCTACCGCAAGGTCTAAGTTGTTATCCGTGTAGGAAATATTACCGGCAGAGAACTCTTGCGCGATATTGTTCACACTGACACCACTACCGATAGTATTACTACTGCCGGCACCGATAACGTTGGTGTTGTACAGGTCACCAAATTCAACGCGTGATTTTTTAAAACCCGTGGTATCCGAGTTGGCAATGTTATTACCCGTTGTGCTGAGAAAGTCAGCGGATGCTTTGATACCAGAAAGTGCTGTATTAAAACCCATAATTTTTCTCCCGCTAACCTACAATATCAAGTTTGTCAGACAATGGCAGCTTACCGTAGTTGGCTACATTCAAAGTGGATCCTTCGCTACCGTTAATGGTAACACCGTTAATTCTTGCTGGGGTTAAAACACTCAACTGAGTGATCTCTCCTTCTGCATTCGTTGATGTGGCTCTAAAGGTATACATACCACTTGGCACCATATTACCGTTGCCATCTGTACCATCCCACTGAAACTCTTCATCAGTTAGCGTAATCTTATCGACCACTTGCCCCGCACTGTTGGTGATTTGCAGTTCATTCTTCACCGCATCACTGGCAAAGGATGTCTTCAACATGGTTGGATTACCTTCCGCCACCGCTGCCGAGTCCTGCTCCACATAGACATACTGGCCAACCAAGGTCGATGCCGTCAACGCCTGACTTGAAATCAAGGAGTTAGACAAGTTTTCCATTTCATCCGACATTTTAGTCAGACGCTCAAGCGAACTAAATTCCGCCATCTGCGACACCATATCGCCAGAGTCTTGTGGCTTAGTCGGGTCTTGGTTTTTCAGCTGCTCAATATAAAGACGCATAAATACGTCCTGATTAGCTAAACCATCAGCACTTTCCGTGCTGGCACCCGCCGTATTGTTACCAACGCCAGTTTTTGCTTTTGCCTGTTCTGTACCGTACTGGGAAATCAGTCCAGATAGTGCCGAGTTAGTATTGATATCAGCCATCACTCACCCCCTCAGGCTTGGCCTAAGGTCAACATTTTCTGCATCATACTTTTTGCAGAGTTCATAATTTCAACGTTGGTTTGAAACGAGCGCGATGCAGACATCATATCGGCCATCTCTTCCACCGGGTTCACATTCGGGTAAAACACATACCCTTCTTCATTTGCCATCGGGCTGTTTGGCTCATAACGTGGCTGCAGTGGCGCATCCGATTCAATAATCCCTGCCACATGCACGCCTAAACCAGAACCGCCTTCCAACACATCATCAGAAGCATTCCAACCACGCTCACGCAGTGCGTCGGTCATCATTTGCTCAAATACTGGCTTACGCGCACGATAGGTTTGGTCCGCTGAACTGGCGATACTGTCCGCATTGGCAATGTTCGAAGCCACGGTATTCAAACGCACCGTCTGAGCACTCAGCGCTGACCCGGAAATGGCAAAAATATTATTCAATGACATTATTGTCCTCCAGACAGCGCTTTCTTCATGCCGCTGATCTTTCTATTCAAAAGCATAAAACTGGTATCGTATTGCATAGAGTTCTGTGCGAATTCGGCTTGTTCACGCTGCATATCCACGGTATTGCCGTCCAACGAAGGCTGAGTTGGATTGCGATACATCAACTCATCCCCTACCGCCACAGAACTTTGTGCATCGATATGTTGATCGTCGCTCCCTGCCAACGACAAGCGATCTCTTTCTGCAGACAACATCGACTCAAACGAGATATCACGCGCTTTGTAATTCGGTGTATCGGCGTTGGCAATATTGTTTGCTAACACAGACGCGCGCGCGGTACGGAGCATCAACATTTGATCGTGCCCAGCAAACGCATCTTTGAAAGAAATCGACATACATTCCTCATTATCAATCGAACAGTTTCTATTCAGATCTTATTAAAGCAAATACAGTGCCAAATAATAAAAACCATATTTTTCAATAACTTAAATTACAAAAAAGCAAAAAGTGGCAATAGGCGGCAAACAAAAAAAACGGCAACTTATATAAGTTGCCGTTTTTTTAACACACCGGAGTCCATCGCCATTATTTTGCTTTATAAACAATCCCTGGATGACACTGAACAATTTCAAACATGGAGGACAAACCGCTCAAGGCTTCCGAGCCTCCTAGGAATAGATACCCACCAGGGTTGAGGGAGGCATGCATGCGTTTCAAAATGTCTAGCTTCATTTCAGCGGTAAAATAAATCAGCACATTACGGCAAAAAATCACATCAAATTTCCCTAAGGAGGAAAATGAGTCGATCAAATTCAGATGACGAAACTCAACACGTGAAGCAATACTTGGCTTCACCTTCCAAGTTGTCGCGCTCAATTTATCAAAATAGCGGTTTTGATTATCGGGAGTTAGACCACGGGCAATTGCCAAGCTATCGTACTCAGCCTGCTTCGCATGCTTGAGAATATTAGTACAGATATCCGTAGCGATAATACGTTCACCAGGCTTGAGTTTACCAGGCTTAGACTGCTTGAATGCTTCTAACACCATGCTGATCGAGTAAGGCTCTTGACCAGTCGATGATGCCGCCGACCAAATACGCAGCGGACGCTTGTCGTATTGTGGCAGAATCATATCTTTCAAAATTTTGAACGGATGGGCATCACGAAACCACAAAGTTTCATTTGTGGTCATTGCATTGATCACTTCTTCCCTTAATTTAGAAGTACGACCACCTCGCTCAAGCGCATCCACCAGCTCCTCTATCTTGACGAACTTTTCACGCTCCAACAGCTTCCCAAGACGACTGGCAACCAAATATTGCTTATTGTCGCTCAAAGAAATGCCGCTTTCTTTGACCAGGTACTTACGAAAACGATCGTACCCCTGTGGCGAGATAGTATTCGAACTACTCAGCATTCATGCTCCTTAGCGCAGCCATTAACTTAACCAGCTTAACGATTAAGCTTCTTCTGTTGCTGCAACCGTCTCAATTGCGATACGCGCCAATTCGTCCGGCTGGAATTTCGCCAAGAATCCGTCCGCGCCCACCTTCTTCACCATGGCTTCGTTAAACACACCACTTAGGGAAGTATGCAGCAAGATAAACAAATCCTGCAAACGACTGTCATTACGAATCGCCGTTGTCAGAGTATAACCATCCATTTCAGGCATCTCGATGTCTGAGATCACCATAGAGAAATGTTCCGTCACATCGACCCCATCAGCGACTAAGTTTTCTAGGTAAGTTAACGCTTCCTTACCATCGCATAGCACAGTGGTGGCAAAGCCCACATCTTCCATACAACGCTTGATCTGCTTACGTGCCACAGATGAGTCATCGACGATTAAAATATGATGCTGCTTGGCATTCTCTTGCACATCGTCCGTTACGATACCAGCGGAAATATTTTGTCGCGTAGGCGCCACTTCCGACAGAATCTGCTCAACGTCAATGATTTCCACCATCTCTTTGTCCACCTGACACACCGCTGTCAAGTAGTTGTCATTCGAAAGACCTTTTGGAGGTGGCTGGATGTCACTCCAGTTCATGTTCACAATACGTTCGACGCCACGCACCAAGAAACCTTGAATGCGGCGGTTGTACTCAGTAATGATCACAAAGCAGTGTTCAATGTTTTCAATCGGGCTAGCACCGGTCGCCAACCCCAAGTCCAAAATTGGAATCGTACCGCCACGAATGTGCGCCACGCCTCGAACCACTGGACTGCTGTGCGGCATACTGGTCAGCTTAGGACACTGCAGCACTTCTTTGACTTTAAAAACGTTAATGCCGTAGATCTGCTTGCCATTCAAGCGGAAAAGCAATAATTCAAGACGGTTTTCTCCGACGAGTTGGGTTCGCTGGTTTACGCTCTCGAGAACTCCGGCCATAAAAGCCTCCTAAAAATATGCGCTCTAAAAACAGGGAGAAGCCCTATTGTTATGAAAATCCCTCATCAAATGATAGAGTGATTCTGGTGTTTTTACTAACCCAAGTCGACATCCTTGGAGATTACCGATGGGTCACGTCAAGCTTCTGACCATATTACTCTTTTTTCTTTCTAGTTGGAGTAGTGCGTCACAAATAGAAACTCAAATAGAACAATTTATTCAACAGGTTGAGCTGAAACGATTACAAAACATCTATCCTAACGCACGAATTGGTGTCACCGTGCAAAATAAAGTGGCCCTAGATTACCTGCCACAATGCCATCAAGCGATCTCGATTGAGAACCAGCGCCCTGAAGCAGTCAACCGCACCAGCTACGCACTGAGCTGTGAAGACCCCGTGTGGAAGTCCTATGTACCGGTTGAACAAAGCATTTTGATTGAAGGTATTAAAGCCATTACACCTATTTCCCGTGGCGAGCGCATCACGAAGCAGAATACCGACATTGGGGAAATTGATCTCGCTACCTTGAGGGGCCACCTATACACCAGCGCTAATCCCCCCTATGGGTTAGTCGCATCGCGCAATATTCGCATCAATCACTACATTACCGACCAAGTCACCGAGCTGCCAGACCTGATCAAAAAAGGCAGTAACGTACTGATCACCGCCCAGAGCAATAGTATTGTGGTCAGAATGAACGGCGTCGCTTTAGAAGATGGCGTAAAAGGCGAGCAAATTCGTGTACAAAACGTCAGTTCTGGTCGAATTGTATACGGAAAAGTTGTCAGTGATGGCGAGGTTTTAGTAAACTACTAGGTAATAGCGACTTGCTATCTTCAGTTAAAAATAGTTGAAAATATTTTCTAAAGTTTCAACGCGCGTGACCGATAACTGAGTTAGCGGACTAATTCTGGAGGCAAGCACATGGCAATTAACATCTCAGGTGTTGGTACACAACCGACCCTTTCATCGACCAAAAACGATCGCGTCAAAAATGACGAAGCGAGTAACGCATCAGCCAACACTGGTGTGAACAACAAAGAAGGGTTGTCTGATGACACAGTGCAACTAAGCAGTGTGGCTCAGTCTCTACAGGTCAAAAGCTCTGACTCAGAAGCGAGTGTTGACATGGATAAAGTAGAACAAATTAAACAAGCAATTGCCGCCGGCGAGTACAAAATCGACACGGATAAGCTCGCAAGCAATATGATGGCAATGGATGAGTTGTTTAGCTAATTAATCACTAGCTCTCGTTATGATCCCGCTTGCCCCCCTCCTTACCCAGATCAAAGAGAACCTCGAACAGCTGTCCGAGGTTTTGTTACGAGAGCGCACAGCCCTAGCAACGGCTACTCCCGATGATATCCTCCAGCTCGCTTCAGAGAAAAAAACGCTACTAGACAACATCGATGCGGCCAATGCCAAACGCCAAAGCATGTTGATCAAATTTGGTATTTTAGACGCCAAGAACCCTTCCGATGAGGACTTTTTCAAATGGCTTGATAAGCAGCCAAACCTTGATGAAGTAAAAGGATTGGTCAGTGAATGCAACGGCCTACTAGATCGCTGCAAACGTGAAAATAACACCAATGCTCAGATCCTTGCGACGCTACAAAAACGCAATAAAGAGATGTTTGAAATGCTGCAAGGACACAACCGCAAGAATAAAGTCTACACCTCTTCTGGTGGCACTCGCCCTATTAGCAGCAAGCACACCCTCGGCCGCGCCTAACCCTGATCTTTCAATAAACTCCATATAAAACAGTGATCTAGCCAGGCATTAGGTTGGTATCTAAAGCACGAATTGGTATACTCTGTGGGTCAGTCTCCATAGGTAAACGGGATATACCTGCCGCCTCCTAAGCGGCTATTCCAGGTTCGAGTCCTGGTGGAGACGCCAGAGACATAAAAAAGCCGCTCATTGCTAGCGGCTTTTTTAGTTTTTGTGGCCGCTTATCTAAGGCCGCATTTCTTCCACCATAGATACAAGCTGCTCGACACCACGCTTTACTTCCTCAAGCCCTGACGACACATTGTTAATGCCTTCTTGGCCCACTGCAGCGATTCCTGAAACGGACGTTAATGAGGTATCAATCTGCTTAATCAGTTCATGGTTAAGTTCAACCACTTTGGAGATTTCAGCGGTCGCCACCGAGGTGTTATTGGCCAACTGACGCACTTCATCGGCCACCACAGAAAAGCCACGTCCAGCATCCCCTGCTCGCGCCGCTTCAATGGCGGCATTTAATGCCAGTAAATTAGTCTGATCGGCGATGGTTCGAATGGTCACGACAATGTCGGCAATATTCTTAAACTGCTCCATCAACTGTACCCCGACACTTGATGCCTGGCCCACTTGCTCGGCAATGGTCTCTGAAGTATCAACCGCCTCACTCAACACTTGCACCGCATTACTGGTTATTTGACTGGTTTGCTCTGAGGTCGCTGCTGCCATGTCGACCGCATTCAGCGCGACCGTCACTCGTTCAGTGATATCTGAGGCAAACTTCACCACTTGAAACACCTTACCCTCTTCATCAAGTATGGGGTTATAGGTCGCTTGTAACCACAATACCTTGCCGTGGCGATCAAGGCGTTTATAGCGGCCTTTAGACAACTCACCATTGGATAGCTTTTGCCAAAAGTCGGGGTTGTGACGATAGAAGTCATCGTCACAAAAGATTTTATGATGTTGGCCTACGATCTCTTCGCGTCGATAGCCCACTGTGTTGAGGAAGTTTTGGTTGGCATCAATAATAGTGCCATCAGGCTCAAATTTGATCACCGCTTGAGAACGGTCTAAGGCATCCAAAATGGCATTTTGTGAGCGCAACTCATTCTGAGTAGCAGTGACATCGGAGCAAATTTTGATAACCTCAACGACTCGGCCTTGCTCGTCTTTAACGGGAAAATAATTGGCCTCTAGATAGACCTTTTCACCGCTCTTTTTCAGCCGCGTAAACTTACCAGAAGCAGATTCTCCCGCCGCAAGGTTGGACCAGAAATGACGATACTGCTCGCTAACGACCTGGCTCGGCGGACAAAATATTTTATGATGCTTACCAACCACCTCATCCAGCTGGTATCCCACTACAGATAAAAACAGATCATTTGCATTGAGGATATGCCCATTGGGGTCAAAACTAATAAAAGGCATATAAGCGCGAATGGCCTCTAAGTCACGACGCAGAGAGCAAAGCTCGTCCAGATCAGCCACTAGCTGATTATCCTTATTTCCCTTAAAAAACATACCCGCCCCCATTTCTCTTCCGTATCTCAATCCATAAGCAAGGCTTATCAATCTATTCTTCTAGTGTGCACCACCCACAACACAGCATTGTTAAATTAGGTAAGCAACTGACGACTGTTAGCGTTATTTTTTGTTGCCCGATCTAATGAAGTGCACTTTTAATGCATAATAAAACTTTAACTCATATCATTGTTTTATATCTAAGCAAATTGCAAGATTTGGCTTTCAAAATTTCAGCTACAACAACGATACATTACTAAACGCCACCTAGTGGCCGCCATTTCGCGCGCGAAACGACCATAAGGGTGGCAGTTTTAGCGTAATTCGCTATCATGCCGCCTTTGTTATTTAAGATAGAGAACATTGAGTGAAACAAGTCATCGTTATAGGCGCAGGACCAGCCGGCTTAATGGCTGCCGAAGTGATTCAAGCCGCCGGCCATCAAGTACATGTTTATGATGCGATGCCCAGTGCTTGCCGTAAGTTTTTGTTGGCGGGTATTGGCGGTATGAACATTACTCACTCAGAGCCCTACAACGATTTCATTACACGCTACTACGATAAAGCCAAGTGGCTTGCCCCCTCTATCCAAGCGTTTAATGCAGACGCTCTGCGCCAATGGATTCACGACCTTGGTATTGACACCTTTGTCGGTACTTCAGGTCGCGTCTTTCCAGAAAAGATGAAAGCTGCACCGTTACTGCGGAATTGGCTGAAACGCCTAAAAGACGCAGGCGTCGAGTTTCATATGCGCCATAAATTGATCGCCCTAGACGGCTTGCAAGCAACATTCAATTACGAAGGCTTAGATAAAAGCAAAAGCGCTGACGCGATTGTCTTAGCGCTGGGCGGCGCCAGCTGGCCTAAGCTTGGCTCAGATGGTAAATGGGTGGGCTTCTTAGCACGTCAAGGCGTTGATATTACGCCTCTAGAGAGCACGAACTGTGGCTTCCACAGCCATTGGAGTGAGCACTTACAAACCAAACTTGCCGGCGCGCCACTGAAAGGCGTGAGCTTTTCTATGAAACTTCCTGACGGCAGCTTAATGGAGCAAAAGGGCGAGTGTATCGTCACCCGTGATGGTATGGAGGGTAGCCTGATTTATGCATTCTCCAAGCATTTACGTGACGCCATCAATGTTCGTGGTGAAGGCAAATTGACCATTGATTTACTACCGGATCTAAGCCGTGAGCAACTAATATTAAAGCTTAGCAACACGAAGGCAAAAGAGTCGCTAGCGAAGTATCTCAAACGCACCATTAAACTCGATAGCATCAAATCGGCTCTGCTTTATGAGGCCTACCAGAAAGAAGACTTTGATACGCCACAAAAGCTGGCCCGTTGCCTGAAATCCATCCCTGTGTCTTTCTATAAAACCAAGCCCCTCGATGAAGTCATCTCCACTGCAGGTGGCATTAGCCAAGCAAGCGTCAATCAGCATTTTATGCTGAAAAAGATCCCAGGCGTATTTTGTGCGGGCGAAATGTTGGACTGGGAAGCGCCAACGGGTGGCTACCTACTGACTGCGTGTTTCGCCACCGGACGCACTGCCGCTGAGGGTGTTTGTCGCTTACTGGCAGACTAAGCAAGTTAAAAAGAAGGCACATTTTTTGACCTAGAGCGGTGTTTGTCCAAATTTCATGCTAATTTGGTTTCGACGGATTTCCCCTCTGGGTATACTCCCGCCAATCAAATATTTAACTTGCCTAACTTTGGATCGAGGAAAAACATAGTGAGCTCGCTGATCAAATCTATTCATCGCAAACTGTTTACTCTAATCAGCATTGCAGGCTTTTCTGCAGTAATGAGTTCATCGGTTAGCGCTATTGGACAAACCCCTGACGACATCGCGGCTCGTATTGCTCCGATTGGTAATGTATGTGTGGCAGGCGAAGAATGTGAAGTGGCCTCCGCTGCCGCAGTTGCTTCGAACGATGGCCCACGCTCAGGGGAAGCGGTTTACAATCAATTCTGTACCGCATGTCACTCAGTGGGTGTGGCAGGCGCACCAAAACTAGGTAGTGCAAGCGATTGGGCCCCTCGTGTTGCCAACGGCTTTGATTCCTTGATGAGCAATGCTATCAATGGCCTCAATGCCATGCCACCGCGCGGTACTTGTTCAACCTGTAGCGATGATGAAATTCAAGCTGCCATCGAATACATGCTCGACAACAGCAAGTAATTCGTCACTTTAGACAGATATAAAAAATGGAGACCTAGGTCTCCATTTTTTATATCTACTCACTGCACCTTACGAATTCAGCATGGCTTTTAAGGCTGACAAAGACGCTTTACCACGCTCTTTCTTTTGCGCATCACTCTCGTCGCCGCGCCCTTCCCACACCAGATCATCCTCCGGTAATTCGTCTAAGAAGCGGCTCGGCAAACAATCAATTTCTTCACCAAACTGACGGCGCTTGGCCGCCATAGTG
Organism: Marinomonas aquimarina; assembly: GCF_900089755.1. GTDB lineage: Bacteria > Pseudomonadota > Gammaproteobacteria > Pseudomonadales > Marinomonadaceae > Marinomonas > Marinomonas aquimarina. Next base: position 295,518 of record NZ_FLOC01000001.1, read on the forward strand.
ATGCAGAGGGTGCGCTTTGCCCGAGTGATGCCGACATAGGCTAGACGGCGCTCTTCTTCGATATCATCGTTTTCAATGCTGTTACGGTGCGGCAGCAATTCCTCCTCACAACCGATCAAGAACACATGGGGATACTCCAAGCCTTTGGAAGCATGCAAGGTCAGCAGCTGAACTTTATCCTCGTCCTCTTCTTCCTCTTGACGCTCCAGCATGTCGATCAGCAAGAGTTTCGAAATGGCGTGATCAAGCCCCGCATCGGCGTCTTCCTCCCAAGCACTTTCCATCATGCGCTGAATCGACTCAATCAAGAAGCGTACGTTTTCAATCCGTTTCTCCGCCGCTTTTGGCGAGCTGGCTTGATCCTGTAACCAGCCGAAATAATCCATATCGTGAATCATTTGTTCGATCACGGGGATGGGCGAACCTTTTAATAAACGTTGACGCAAGGCCTGAATCCAAGATTCAAACTCACGCAAACGCAGCAACGGCTTAGCGGTAACGGTTTCATCCAGTGCTTTATCGCCCGCCGCCTCAAATAGGCTCACATGCAATTGATTGGCAAGGTTACCGACTTTCTCCAAGGTCGCCGGGCCAATTTCACGACGTGGCAAGTTAATCACGCGCAAAAAGGCATTGTCGTCATCAGGGTTCACCAATAACCGCAAATAGCCCATCAAATCTTTGATTTCCGCGCGCGAGAAAAACGACGAGCCACCGTTCATTTTGTAAGGAATACGATAGGCCTGTAACTTGATCTCTAACAGACGCGCTTGGTGGTTACCACGGTAAAGTATGGCGAAGTCTTGATAAGGGATATTATGGCGTAAATGGCGCGCCTGAATCTCCGCCGCGACGCGTTCCGCTTCCGCATCTTCATTACGTGTGACCATGACGCGAATCGGGTCACCGATACCTAAATCAGACCACAACGCTTTATCATACACGTGCGGGTTATTGGCGATCAGAGTGTTGGCCGCTTTTAGAATGGTGCGCGTAGAGCGATAGTTCTGCTCCAGCTTCACCAGTTTTAAATTGGGGTAATCAACAGACAAGCGTTCTAAGTTTTCTGGGCGGGCGCCACGCCAGGCATAGATCGACTGATCATCGTCGCCAACCAAGGTAAAACAACGACGATCACCAGCAAGGATCCGGATCAACTCGTATTGGCTCGCATTGGTGTCCTGACACTCATCCACTAACAGGTAGCGCACTTTGCGTTGCCACTTGTCACGCAACATCTGGTCCGAGATTAATAAACTGACCGGCAATAAAATTAGATCGTCAAAATCGACTGCGTTGTAAGCACGGATGTAACGCTGATACTGGCAATAGACTTGTGCCGCCAGTTGCAGCTCTTCCGTGTCCGCTTGCGTCAAAGCTTCCTGTGGCGGAGTCAGATCGTTCTTCCAATTGGAAATGGTGTGCTGACAAAAACCCGCGGCATCCATTTGGCCATTGAATTCTTTGTCCAAGATCTCTTTCACGAGAGCTAACGCGTCTTGCGCATCAAACAGGGTAAAGCCTTCCTTTAAACCGGCTTTGCGAAACTCTTTGCGCAAGATATTCAACCCCAGTGTGTGGAAAGTCGAAATGCTCAGACCACGGCTTTCCTCCTTACTCAACATGCCCACCACACGCTCTTTCATCTCGCGGGCCGCTTTATTGGTAAAGGTAACAGCAACGATATTGTTGGCTTTGAAACCACAGGTTTGAATCAAATAAGCAATCTTGGTGGTGATTACACTGGTTTTACCGGAGCCAGCACCAGCCAGTACCAGCAGTGGCCCATCAATTTGCTTCACCGCCTCAAGCTGCCGCTCGTTTAGAGTGCGCATACGCTGGGAAATAGAAGGTAAAGACTGACTCATTGGTGGTCACCAGAAATTCGAAAATAGGGGCGTATTCTACACCAGTTACCGATCCGTGTTGATAAGCAGATGATCTCTAATCAGACAAATTTGCATAAACAAAAACGGGCCACAATAGTGACCCGTTTTGTAGAAAACTAGCGATTAAAATCATTCTTTAACTGGCTTTTTGCTCCAATAACTCGCCAATAGCGAGCCAGAAATATTGTGCCAAACACTGAAAATCGAGCCAGGCAGCGCCGCTGCAGGGGTAAAGAATTTAATCGCCAATGCAGAGGCTAAGCCAGAGTTCTGCAGGCCTACTTCAAAGGCGATAGTACGGCAAACCTTCTTATCAAAGCCCAGCATGGCAGTGACCCAGTAACCTAGCGTTAGGCCAATGGCATTATGAATTACCACTGCGGCCGCGACCAATAGTCCCACAGAGGCAATCTTACCTGCACTCAATGCCACCACGATGGCAATGATCAAGACAATGGCAAACATGGAGACATACGGTAGTAGCGGTTCTAGTTTACGGGTAAAGCCGTGGGCGACGGTATTCAACAGCACACCAATGGCGACCGGTACTAGAACAATTTTTACCAAGCTTAAGAGCATGGAACTCACTGGAACATCCACCGAAGTACCAATCATCCAAGAGACCAATAATGGCGTTAATACCACGCCCAATAAAGTAGAAATCGCTGTCATCGAAATCGACAAGGCGGTATCGCCTTTGGCGAGATAACACATCACATTAGAGGATGTACCGCCGGCCACACTGCCCACTAGCAACATGCCCACGGTCAGCTCACTATCAAAGCCAAACAGGGTTGCAATCAGTAGCGCCGTAATTGGCATCACTAGAAATTGAAGTAGCACACCCACGCCCACGGCTTTGGTGTTTTTACCGACTTTCTTAAAGTCTTTAGGACTAAGCGTTAAGCCCATGGCCAACATAATAGTCATCAGTAAAGGCAAGATATAGCCTTTTAGATCGATGAACATTAAGGGCTGAAAATAGGCTAACACGGACAATAACAGTGCCCACAGCGGGAAGAGCTGGATGATCATGAAGGGACTCCCAATCGTTATTATTAGTCCACGCAGACGCTCAGTTTGATAGACTGACCACAGTCTCTGCGCGGGAGCGCTAGTGTACAGGCAGAGACATTCCTTCAGCAGCGCACAGTACCTGTCTTCCCCTGTTTATCCTTAATATGACACGCCTAAAAACCCATTAGGTCGCCTGGGTACACTCACTAACCACGCCCTAAACTTGCTACTTGGATAATCTGCAACCCAAATAGTAATGGAACTCGCTTTTAAATGTTCTTGATAAACATTATCATTGAGTAAAATGTTTATGATAAGAGTTATCCCGCTATGCTTATATCTGCGTTCAAGCGTCTGAGTTTATTGGTTTGCAGTGCCCTACTGGCCACTTCTGTTCAAGCCGTCACAGTGCAAGACAGTAAAGGCCCGTTTTCTTTAGACTATGAACCTAAGCGCATTGTGGTATTGGAGTTTTCCTTTGCCGACGCGCTGGCTTCAGTCGGCGTAGTCCCAGTAGGCATCGCCGACGATAAAGATAAAAACCGCGTCTTGCCAGCAGTACGAGACGTAATCGGTGATTGGCAATCGGTGGGCACTCGTTCACAGCCAAGCCTTGAAGTGATCGCTTCGCTTAACCCTGATTTGATCATTGCCGACATTTCCCGTCACGAAGCGGTCTACGACGATTTACAGAAAATTGCGCCGACGCTGATCTTGCCTTCCCGTCGTGAAACCTACCAAGACAATCTAAAAGCTGCAGCAATCATCGGCAAAGTGGTCGGTAAAGACACGCAAATGACGGAGCGTCTTGCACAGCATCAGCAGTTTATGGATGCCATGGCGGCTAAGCTGCCAGCCAAGGCAAGTGTGCAGTTTGGTGTGGCTCGTGCCGACGCTCTGTTTCTGCATACTGACGATTCCTACGCCGGCGGCGTGATTCAGGCACTCGGTATGCAAACGCCCGCTTCTGACCGCGATGATTCCGCCTACCGTCAAACCAGCCTAGAGCAACTACTGGCCATCAACCCTGAGTACATTGTGGTGGGCAACTACGTCCATCCGAGCATTGTTGATCAGTGGCAAAATGAGCCCCTGTGGAGCCTACTACAAGCCGTGAGTCATCAGCGCATCTTCCAAGTTGATCCCAATGTGTGGTCACGCTGCCGTGGTGTTATGGCAGCCGAACACATGGCCACCGATCTAGCACGTATTTTCGCGAAATCCTAAGCTTCTCATGACTCATCCCCTTCGCTCACTCAGCCTAGGCCTATTACTGAGCCTGGGCTTAGTTTTAATCAGCTGGTGGAACCTGTTTGCTTGGTCGGTTGTCCCTGTCACTGAGCTAGACGTTTGGCATGCCGTTAGCGCGTTTGATAGCCAAGCCATTGCACAGCGGATTGTGATCGATTTACGCCTGCCGCGTTTGCTTACCGCCCTATTGGTTGGCGCCAGCCTTGCCGCAGCGGGTACCATTATGCAGGGACTGACCCGTAACCCGCTGGCAGCACCTTCGGTATTGGGCGTCAACGCTGGTGCTGCGCTCGGTATGGCGTTAGTCTCCACCCTGCCGTTTCTATACGGCGCGCTCGGCACTTCGATTGCCGCCATGCTAGGTGGCGGTCTTGCTTGGCTATTAGTGATGTTATTAGGCAGCGCGTGGCGTATGGGCGGTAACGAACATGGTCGTCTCGTACTCGCAGGCGTGGCCATTTCTGCCCTGTGTGCAGCACTAACCAAGGCTGTCGTCATTATGGAAGAGGACCAAGCTGCGGGCGTTATGACCTGGTTGGCAGGCAGTCTAGCGGATGCCCGCTGGCAGACTTGGCAAAGCTTTTGGCCCGTTGCCGTAGTAGGGCTAATTGGCGCAGTGCTACTGACACCTTCGCTGAATTTATTGCAACTGGGCGAAGACAATGCCCGTAATCTTGGCATCAATTTACTGTACAGCAAGCTGATCGGCAGCGTCTTGGTGCTGGTGTTAGTCGGTGCCTCCATCAGCGCCGTTGGCAGTATTGGTTTTGTCGGTTTGATCGTACCGCATATGGCTCGCTTACTGATGGGGCAAGATTTTCGCATTTTTCTCCCCGTGGCTATGGTACTTGGGGCGGCGTTGGTCACTTTGGCCGACACCTTAAGTCGTGCCGTGACCTACCCCATGGAAACGCCTGCTGGAGCCATCCTTGCGCTGATCGGCGCGCCCTTCTTTATTTACTTGGTGAGAAAACGCACCCTATGAACGCGCAACGTTTTTTCCCTTTGGCGATCGTTTTGCTGATTGCCTTAAGCCTTGCCAATTTGCTATTTGGCGCAGTGTCCCTATCCTTGCCAGAGGTCTGGCAGGGATTGTTTCTCGGCTCAGAGCAGCACTTTACTGTGTATGAATACCGTTTGCCGCGTATTTTCCTCGCCATGTTAGTGGGCGCGGGCCTCGCGTTATCCGGTGCGCTGGTACAAGGGGTAATCCGAAACCCACTGGCTTCCCCGGATGTCTTGGGCGTCAGTCATGGGGCCGGGCTTGCTGCCGTGTTTTATATGACCTATTTCAGTGGCGCCTCCACTGACTGGCTACCGGAAGTCGCTTTGGCCGGCGGTATTCTTGCAGCTTTGGTGTTGTGGTACCTATGCGGTGTTCACAGCAGCGCCATTAAACTTGCTATCACGGGGGTCGCCTTGGCGGCCTTTTGGGCCAGCTGCATCGACTTTTTGATGCTCACCAAGCCGCTCGAAATTAACAACGCCTTGCTTTGGCTAACCGGCAGTTTATGGGGCCGCGGTTGGCCTCAGTTACAAGCACTGCTACCTTGGTTTGTGCTCACTCCTATAGCACTAGGCCTAAGTAAATATCTTAACTTATTGGACCTTGGCGATGACTGCGCCACCAGTCTTGGTATTTCACCACAGCTACTACGTTTATTGAGCTTAGCCATCGCAGTTGCCCTCACCGCCGCCTGCGTATCCATCTGTGGTCCAATTGGCTTTCTCGGCTTGGTCGCCCCACATCTGACTCGCAAACTGGTTGGCGGACGTCATCAAGCCCTACTGCCAGCCACCATGCTCACTGGCGCTTGCTTGCTGCTCGCCGCGGATTTGGCTGCCCGTACACTCGATCCACCGATTGAACTGCCTGCTGGTATCTTAACCGCCATCATTGGCGCCCCGTATTTCCTATGGCTACTGTTGAGGATGAAATAATTATGTCCCTGAGCGCTCACCAACTCAGTGTTGGCTACCATGGCCACACCATCGTCAAAGAGATGGATTTAACGCTACCCGATGGTCGCTTTATTGCCTTACTGGGCCCCAATGGCTGTGGTAAATCGACGTTACTCAAATGCTTTGCACGTATCTTACCAGCCATGTCTGGGGAAGCCCGCTGGCAAGGTCATAACCTGCACGATTACCCCTCTAAGCAACTGTCCAAAGAGCTGGCGCTATTGCCGCAAACCCAACCAATTCCTGAAGGCATTAAGGTAAAAGACCTCGTCGCCTACGGACGCAGTCCCTACACCGGTTTTTGGGGCAAGTTAAGCCAGCAAGATCATCAGATCGTTGAGCTGATGATGCAGCAAACCGGTACCTATGAACTACGAGAACAATTAGTCAGTGAACTGTCTGGCGGACAACGCCAGCGTGTTTGGCTGGCCATGGTCTTAGCGCAAGATACGCCCTATCTATTACTCGATGAGCCCACTACCTATATGGACATCAATCACCAAGTGGAATTGATGCACCAGCTGCAAAAGCTTAATAAACAAGGCAAAACCATCATTACCGTGCTGCATGACATTAACCAAGCAGCACGTTATTGCGATCACCTCGTGGTGATGAAAGCCGGCGAGCTGAAATACCAAGGCTCACCAGCAGAGGTTCTCACCTCTACCATGCTCAAAGAGGTGTTTTCTCTAAATGCCCAAATCCACAGCGATCCCGTCTCAAACACGCCTATGTGTGTGGTGGAAGGTTGATCCCGCACCACTATTTACTTAAACCTGTAAAAAACGAAGGTGCCCAGTACGATTGCAAAATCGTTTGTCTAGTAAAGCGTGCGGTTTCGGCTAGGCACTTAACTGCTGTAACACCTTATGCGCCACCTACTACCGCGGCGAGAGTTTTCTCCATCTTGCGATAGCTTAACGACTCCATTAGATGCTTACGCTCGACCGCTTTGCCTTCTAAATCCGCTAACGTCAGCGCCACTCGCAACACGCGATGATAAGCCCTAGCGGAAAGTTTTAAACGCTCTAGTGCCTGTTGCATAAAATGCTTGTCGGCATCGCTTAGAGCGCAAATACGCTCCAGTTCACGGCCACTTAAATGGGCATTTTGCACGCCTTGGCGAGCGCGCTGTCGACTCACCGCCGCCTCGACTCGATCACGTACTGCTGCGCTGGATTCCCCCGTTTCATTCTGATTGACCAGTACATCGGTGGGCAAAGGCGGCACTTCCACATGTAAATCGATCCGATCGAGAAACGGCGCCGAGAGTTTACGTAAGTATTTTTGGCTGGCGCTGGATTGATAATAATCCGCGCCACCGCTGTAGGCTTCATTGCTCGCGTTCATCGCCGCCACCAACATAAATCGCGCGGGATAGGAGATTTGCCCACGGGCACGAGACAAATGCACTTCGCCATTTTCTAACGGCTCACGAAGAACTTCTAACACCTTACGGTCAAATTCAGGCAGCTCATCCAAGAACAGCACGCCGCAATGACTTAAGGACGCTTCGCCAGGTTTAGGAATCGAGCCGCCGCCGACGAGCGCAGCGGCCGAACTAGAATGGTGCGGGCTGCGAAATGGACGCTCGGACCAATGCCAATCGACGCCCATTTTACGACCAGAGACAGAGTGCACCGCAGCGACTTCCAGCGCTTCGGACTCCGTCATGCGAGGCATAATGCCGGGTAAGCGGGACGCCAGCATGGTTTTGCCGGTACCAGGGGGGCCAATAAACAATAGGTTATGACTTCCTGCGGCGGCGACTTCTAAGGCACGCCTCGCTTGATACTGGCCTTTTACATCGGCCATATCTTTTAATAATGAGAACGCTTCTGTCGGAATACTTTCTGACTTGCAACGCTGTAGCTTAGCTTGCTGAATCAGCGCGGCCGTCACTTGGGTCAGATGGTTGGCATAATAGACCTCATAATCGACCAATCCCGCTTCATTGCGATTATCGGCCGGAACAATCATTTTACGCTGTGCGTCTTTGGCGGCCATAGCGGATGGCAATACACCGGGAATACCACGTAGATCCCCAGACAATGCCAGCTCTCCAACAAACTCGGTATCACGCAGTTCCGTTTCCCCCAGTTGCCCAGAGGCCAACAAAATGCTGATGGCAATGGCGAGATCATAGCGACCACCTTCTTTGGGCAAATCCGCTGGCGCGAGATTAATGGTGATACGTCTCAGGGGAAACTCGAACTTGCTATTGATGATGGCGCTGCGCACGCGATCTTTGGCTTCACGCACTGCGGCTTCAGGCAAGCCAACAATACTTAAGGAAGGCAAACCGTTGGAAATATGGGTTTCCACGGTCACTAAAGGCGCCGACACACCCACGCGGGCACGGCTATAGATAGTCGCTAGGCTCATGATCACTCCTTGATTATTCGCCAACGCATCCAACTTTCGATCCCGCACGTATCCTTATGCGGAGGTACTTATGAGCAAAAAGTTGAACCCTAATAAATTGTTACTTTCAAAATGGACGTCTGCTGCTCCGAAAAATAAAGAGAAGCATTTCATCGTCACAGAGCTGATTCGCGATGAAGACAACACAGTGATCGATGTCACCCTTGAAGCAGTGTACACCAAGAATGTCTACCAATTCCCTTGGCAAACACTGCTTGATGATCTCTGGCAACAAGGTTGGAAGTAACCATCAGGTTACTTCTGCTCGGTTTGCTCAAGTTCCGCTAGACGTGCTTCCAATTGTGCCAGCTTCTCACGGTACTTTTGCAGCATGGCTGCCTGCACTTCAAATTCTTCGCGGGTCACTAAGTCCATCTTTGTGAGCGTATCCTTTGCCACCAGTTGTAGCTGAGCTTGGATTTCTTCTGCAGGAAGCTTACCTAACGTTGTCGCCGCCTGTTCCAAGCCTGTGCCCAGTTGCTTAATAAATTGATCAATCATTGCTGCCTCATTCGTTTGCAGAGTTTGTTCCATTATAAAATGTCCACAGTGGTTCTGTCTGTACACATTTCCGCCCCTCTATAAGCCTAGCATGCGTCGTAACTGTGCAACCCTAAAGCACTATGACCAGTTAAAGCTCGCTGAGATTCCGATTGCGCCCCCCATTAGGTCAGACAAATATGCTGCAAAACTAAGAAAAACAACCAAATAGTTCTGCAACTGTCCTTAACATTACCTACCACGAGCATCTAGCACCAAAAAAGTGCACTCGCACCACTTTGTTTGCATTCCTAGCTCAGACGCAAATACGCATCTCTTAGCGCAATTTCTTTACAAGTCTTATCTGATAAGGCTTTGCACGGTTTTAAGGCAAATATTTTAAAGCTGGCACACATATTGAATATACCCAGTTACCTGCGATACGACACAAGACAGACTTAAATCTAAGGAGACTGTGGGTATGAAGCTTATCACTGCCATCATCAAGCCATTCAAACTGGATGATGTTCGCGAAGCACTTTCTGAAATCGGTGTACAAGGTATCACCGTCACAGAAGTTAAAGGTTTCGGGCGTCAAAAAGGCCACACTGAACTGTACCGCGGTGCAGAGTATGTTGTGGATTTCCTACCAAAAGTAAAAATTGAGCTAGCCATTGCAGACGACATGGCCGACCAAGTGGTGGAAGCCATTTCTAACGCCGCCAACACTGGCAAAATCGGCGACGGTAAGATCTTTATCGTTAATCTTGAGCAAGCGGTTCGTATTCGTACCGGCGAGACTGGGGAAGACGCAGTTTAATCACTGCTTCAATCTTACAAGCCTTTAGGGGGGCGAAACATGCAAGATCAAATTTTTCACTTACAATATGCCATGGACACCTTCTATTTCTTGGTGTGTGGCGCACTGGTTATGTGGATGGCTGCGGGCTTTGCGATGTTGGAAGCAGGTCTAGTACGTGCTAAAAACACCACAGAAATCCTTACTAAGAACGTCGCGCTCTTCGCGATCTCTTGTATCATGTACTTGGTGTGCGGTTACGCCATCATGTACGGCGGCACTTGGTTCCTATCTGGTATCCAAGACGTAGACGTCACTTCTACTCTAACTGACTTCGCTGGCCGTGAAGGTGGCTTCGAAGGTGGTTCTATCTACTCTGGCGCTTCTGACTTCTTCTTCCAAGTGGTATTCGTTGCAACGGCAATGTCTATCGTTTCGGGTGCGGTCGCTGAGCGTATGAAACTGTGGTCATTCCTAGCCTTTGCGGTAGTGATGACAGGGGTTATCTACCCACTTGAAGGTTCTTGGACTTGGGGCGGTGCCGACGTATTTGGCATGTACAACCTAGGCGACATGGGCTTCTCTGACTTCGCAGGCTCAGGCATCGTACACATGGCCGGTGCTGCAGCAGCCCTTGCCGGTGTGCTAATCCTTGGTGCGCGTAAAGGCAAATACGGTCCTAACGGTGAAGTTCGTGCGATCCCAGGTGCTAACCTACCGCTAGCAACACTAGGTACCTTCATCCTTTGGATGGGTTGGTTCGGCTTTAACGGTGGTTCTGTCCTAAAACTTGGCGACATCGCTAACGCTAACTCCGTTGCTATGGTGTTCCTAAACACCAACGCGGCCGCAGCAGGTGGTGCGATCGGTGCATTGGTTCTAGCTCGTATCCTATTCGGTAAAGCGGATCTAACCATGCTACTAAACGGTGCCCTAGCAGGTCTGGTAGCGATCACAGCCGAGCCTTCTACGCCTTCAGCTCTAGGCGCAACGCTAATCGGTGTTGCCGGTGGTCTGATCGTAGTGGTTTCTATCCTAGCGCTTGATAAGCTGAAAATTGACGATCCAGTGGGTGCCATCTCGGTGCACGGTGTGGTAGGTCTTTGGGGGCTTCTAGCGGTGCCACTAACCAACGACGGTGCAACCTTCGGTGGTCAAATCGCTGGTGCTCTTACCATCTTCGTATGGGTATTCGCAGCTAGCCTAGTGGTTTGGTTAGTGATCAAAGCCATCATGGGTGTACGCGTTTCTGAAGAAGAAGAGTACGAGGGTGTCGATATCTCTGAATGTGGTATGGAAGCCTACCCTGAGTTCAAAAAATAATCCCTAACGATTATTTGTCTCTCCTTGGAAAGCCCTCGCACTGCGAGGGTTTTTCATGTTTAGAGTCCACAATACTTGCATTATCGCTAGCAAAGTAAGTTATAGTCGTAGCATCGATAGCACCTTTATGGAGACTGTATGTTGGAAGATCTACATTTAAAGATCCGCAACTTAACCTTGGATGACTACTCACAAGTTAAAGAATTAATGGACCGCGTCTACCATGACATCGGTGGTTCGTGGCCAAAGCACACTATTCGTAAGCTGATCAAAGACCTACCTGATGGCCAAATCTGTTTAGTCGACCACGACAAGATCGTCGGTATGGCCCTGTCTGTTAAAGTGAATTATCACCGCTTCAGCAACCCGCACACCTATGACGATTTAGTCGATCAGCGTGAACGCATCCACCACGATTCTGAAGGGGATGCGCTGTATGGTTTAGACGTTTTGATTGACCCAGATTATCGTGGTTACCGTCTTGGCCGCCGTCTTTACGAAGCGCGTAAAGAACTGTGTCGCCAAGAGAACTTGATCGCCATCCTCGCCGGTGGCCGTATCCCGAACTACTACCAGCACGCGGATGAAATGACGCCTGCGGAATACCTAGATGCGGTCGACAAACGTAAAATCTACGACCCAATTCTGACCTTCCAGCTGTCAAACGATTTCCAAGTTACCCGTCTTTTGACTAAGTACCTGCCGGAAGACGAGAAGTCACGTGGCTACGCGACCCTGTTGGAATGGAAAAACATCTTTTACGAACCAGAAAAAGACACAGTACTGGAATACCGTAAAACCCAGGTGCGCATTGGTGCCGTACAATGGCAAATGCGTGAAGTAGACAGTGTTGAAGAGCTACTGAAACAAGTTGAATACTTCATTGATGCCTTGTCGAGCTACAAGAGTGACTTTGCCCTCTTCCCAGAGTTCTTTAACGCACCGCTGATGGGCTTGGCACCGGATCAAACCAACCAAACCGAAGCGATTCGTTTCTTAGCCTCGTTCACTGACCGCTTTGTCAGTGAGATGTCACAGTTTGCGGTGAGCTACAACATCAACATCATCACCGGCTCCATGCCATTGATCGAAGACGATGTGATGTACAATGCCAGCTACCTGTGTCGCCGTGACGGTACCATTGAAGAACAGCGTAAGATCCACATTACGCCCCACGAACGCCGTGACTGGGTCATCGAGGGCGGTGATGAAGTGCGCGTTTGGGACACCGATGCCGGCCGTGTCGGTATCTTGATTTGTTACGATGTGGAATTCCCAGAGTTAGGCCGTCACCTAGCATCGCAAGATATGGACGTTCTGTTCGTGCCGTTCTGGACCGATACTAAAAACGGCTATCTGCGTGTGCGCCGCTGTGCCCAAGCTCGTGCCATCGAGAACGAGTGTTACGTAGTCATCTGTGGTAGCTGTGGTAACTTGCCTCAAGTTGAAAACTTGGACGTACAGTACTCGCAAGCCGCGGTCTTCTCGCCGTCTGACTTTGCCTTCCCACACGATGCCACCATGGCCGAAACCACGCCTAACACTGAGATGTTGATGTTCTCAGATTTAGACTTGGATAAGCTGAAGCTGGTGCGCAGTGAAGGTTCGGTGAATAACCTGAAAGACCGTCGCTTAGACTTGTATGGCATCAACTGGAAAAGCAAATAAGCGAACTCTTTGATACCATATCGGTATCAGGCACACCTTATAACAGCCGCTAACCCTAGCGGCTGTTTTGTTTATACGCATCTACTGTAGTGAAGATTAGGAACCAATCAGTCATGGCAAAAGCAAAATCCGCCTTTGTCTGCAACGAATGCGGCGCAGACTACGCAAAATGGCAAGGCCAATGTCAGGCCTGTGGTGCATGGAACAGCTTACAAGAATTTAAGGTCAGCTCTGCTAAAACGTCCGCTCGTGTCGCGGCGACCCAAGAGGCGGGACGTAAAGGTTACGCGGGGGCCAATACCGGCATTCAGGATTTGTCGGAAGTCGACCTAGGGGATATGCCACGCTTTAGCTCAGGCGCCAGCGAATTTGACCGTGTATTAGGCGGTGGCTTAGTCCCCGGCGGTGTCGTACTCATTGGCGGCCATCCTGGTGCCGGTAAAAGTACCTTACTACTGCAAACCATGTGTTGGTTGGCACAGCAACAAAGCGCCTTGTATGTCACCGGTGAGGAATCCTTACAACAAGTCGCCATGCGTGCTCACCGTCTTGGACTACCGACCAAGAATTTAAAAATGCTCTCCGAAACCAGCGTTGAAGGCATTCTCGCGGTAGCAGAACAAGAGAAACCTAGAGTCATGGTAATCGACTCCATTCAGGTAATGCACCTAGATGGCATTGAATCAGCGCCCGGCAGTGTCTCACAAGTGCGTGAAAGCGCTGCGGTATTAACGCGCTTTGCTAAGCAAACGCAAACCACCGTCCTGTTAGTCGGCCATGTCACCAAAGACGGTACCTTGGCGGGTCCAAAGGTGTTGGAACACATGGTTGATTGTTCGGTGCTATTAGAAGGCGCGGAGGATTCGCGTTTTCGTACCCTGCGCGGTATGAAGAACCGTTTTGGTGCCATTAATGAACTAGGTGTATTTGCCATGCTGGAAAATGGCCTGAAAGAGGTGAAAAACCCTAGCTCAATTTTCCTAAACCGCTCCAACCATCCCGCCGCAGGGAGTTTGGTCATGGTGGTGTGGGAAGGCACTCGTCCGCTGTTGGTGGAACTGCAAGCGCTTGTCGATGACTCAGCGCTAGGCAATCCGCGCCGCGTCACAGTCGGCTTTGATCACAATCGTCTGTCGATGCTGTTAGCCGTGCTACACAAACACGGCGGCTTGATGACCGCCGATCAAGACGTGTATCTGAACGTGGTCGGCGGCGTCAAAGTATTAGAAACTTCCGCCGATTTAGCGGCCATTGCTGCCGTGGTCTCAAGCTTCCGTGATCAAGTGCTGCCACACGATCTGGTGGTGTTAGGGGAAGTGGGCCTGTCTGGCGAAATTCGCCCTGTGCCGTCCGGCCAAGAGCGTATCAGTGAAGCCGCCAAGCATGGCTTTAAGCGGGCCGTAGTCCCCAAAGGCAATTGCCCGAAGAAGCCCATCGAAGGCATGACGGTGGTGGGCGTTGAGCGTTTATCTGAAGCGCTGGAAGCCATCTTTGGCTAACCTAACACGCTAATCGTTTTCGGACATTGGGGTGGCGAAGAGATCTTGCACATCTTCGCCTTCCATCCCATAAGGCAAACCTTTATTCGACTCGGCTTGAAGGCGTTCTTGCTTGGCCTTTAAGATACGTTGCCAGCGACTGCGACACAGTTGAATCACTTGACGCTTCTGGGCATCGTTCATTTCATGCCAATGAAAGCGCTCTTCACGGCTACGTAAGCAGCCTTTGCAGTAGCCCTTGCTACTGGACTCACAAATGCCACGACACGGACTTTCGATTTGAAAGAGTTCAATCTGCTCCATGCCAGGCTCCTCATTTACATTATGAATCGGTCACTAAACGATAATCGTAAATCTCTTCTGGGGACAAGAAATAAATGCGTTCAGCGGGGGCTGCGTCTAAAGTGAACCAATAAAAACGCTCCGGCACGCCCATTTCTAAGTAGAAGTTTACATAACTGGCATGCACAGGGTCGGCCAGATTAATGGCATCGCCCCAGTTTTGCGTATCACGCCAAGAATGCACGCCCACACCGGCCCCTGCGCCAATGGTTCGCTCCACGCCGCCAAGGAATAAATCTACGCCACCAGACAAAACATAGCCAGTCTGGGCAATGTGCGTATTCAGACCCAAGTGACGAATCATACGAGCGGCTTCCATGGTCGCCAGTTGATCACTGGAGCCCGATACATCCACCAACACCAGGTCGGTGACATTAGGATGTTCACTCAAGGCACGCTTGAGTTGCTGCGGTAAGCGACTATTAAGTAAGCCTGATAAGTAGGCAACATCGTCTTCCACATAAATGAACACTTCTTCGCCCTGTTGCGGCGTTGGCTGAAGGCTTTGTTGTGCTGTATTACTGGAACACCCAGTCAACATCAGTAACGCGAGGGACATTGCACATAAAACACGAACACTTTGGACCTGCATTGGCCGATCACTCCTTACTCGGATCACCACTTTGCTTTCGCTACGTATCAATAACACGCTACCTGTAAAGCTTTACGAAATTCTTTACCTAAGCGCAAGAGAAGTCCGCTAATTCTATGCAAAACGTCAGCGTTCCAGCCGTCAAGAAACTGCTAAGGTTTCTCGTCATTGCGTAAAGTTTACCTTAACAAAGCCCTACCCCTGCCATTTGGTACACAGACCACACAAGCTGACAAGTTATCCGAGCGAGTGGACACTTATAATCACATTAACTATCACTTAGAAACAAGTATAACCATAAGGACTATCTAGCATAGCGCTCAGTAAATTTATAACTTGACCATATGGATATAAAATCGAGTTATTCCTATTAAAATTTAACCATCTCTCATGGAGGGTTCATGGTACGTCCATTTAAAGGCTTAACGCCGCTGCTGCTTGCTCTGACCACAACAGGCGTTCTACTAGGCTGTTCAACAGACGAACAGATTGAAACAACAGAAGCGGTCATTCGCCCTGTGAAGCTGTACACCATTGATGCCACAGACATCGTCAGTATTCGCCATTTTCCAGCAGAGCTGAAAGCCAGTGATGAGGCCGATTTAGCCTTCCGTGTGGGCGGTCAAGTGACGCAATTAAATGTCAAAGAAGGGCAACGGGTAGAGCGTGGCCAGCTACTCGCCTCCCTTGATCCAACCGACTACGCTTTACAAGTAGAACTGTCTGAAGCCAATTACAAGTTGGCTAAAGCGCAATTTGATCGCATCAAAACCATGCTCGCCAAAAATGCCACCACGCAAGCCCAATTCGACGAAGCCAAAGCCACCCTCGATCAAACTGAGAATGCCCTTGAAACAGCCAAAAACCAATTAGGTTACAGTGAGTTACGCGCCCCTTACGATGGTGTGATTGCCTCATTGAGCATCGACAACTACGAATATGTGGGCGCCACACAAACGATCCTGCACATTCAAAACATAGAGCAAATGGATGTGGAGTTTCAGATCCCTGAGCGTCTAGTGGCCAACATTCAGAAAGTCGCCTTGCAATACCATCCGCAGGTAAGCATCGATGCCGTACCGTCACAAGTGTTTGAAGCGGCTTATAAAGAGCACCGTACCAGCCCAGATGTGACCACCAAATCCTACGACGCCACCCTCTCGTTATTGAATACCGAAGATACGCCCATCAATTTACTGCCAGGCATGACCGCCACCGTCGACTTAGACATTAGCCAAATCAGCGGCAAACCGACGCATATCACCGTCCCTATCGAAGCGGTGATGCGTCGCCAGACCAGCACTGGGGATAGCCAAAGTGTGGTGTGGGTGTTTAACCCGGAACAAGGGAGCGTAACGCCACGAGAAGTGACGCTTGGCGACATGACCCAAAACAGCATTGAAATCTTGACTGGCTTAGCCCCTGGCGAGCAAGTGGTCGCGGCAGGAGTACACGATTTAACTCCAGACCTTAAAGTGCGCCCTTGGACACGTGAGCGAGGTATCTAAGTTGAATATTGCTGGCTATTTTATCGAGCGCAAAGTCTCCAGTTGGCTGGTGACCTTGATTCTCCTCATTGGTGGTGCCCTCGCCTTTACCAATTTGGGTCAATTGGAAGACCCTGAATTTACCATCAAAGACGCCCTTGTGATCACCCATTATGCAGGCGCCAGTCCCGAGCAAGTGGAAGAGGAAGTCACCTACCCGATTGAGCTAGAACTACAGAATTTGCCCTATGTCGATGAGATCAAATCGACTTCTAAGGAAGGCTATTCCAAGGTTCAGATCACCATCAAAGACACTTACCGCGCCCAAGAGTTAAAGCAAATATGGGACGAGGTACGTAAGAAGATCCGTGATATGCAGGGCCAATTCCCTGTCGGCGTGGCCAACCCCATTGTGGTGGACGATTTTGGCGATGTCTATGGCGTGATGCTGGCCGTCCACGGAGAGGGCTATCCCTATAAAGACCTAGAAAACTACGTGGATTACGTTAAACGTGAGTTGGTACTGGTTGATGGCGTCGCCAAGGTAGAAGTGGCCGCCGAGCAGTCAGAACAAGTCACGATTGAGATTTCTCGCTCTAAGCTTGCCACCATGGGCGTCTCTCCCAGTCAGTTGCAAAACCTGTTGGCGAACCAGAATATCGTCTCCAATGCCGGCAAGGTACAAGTGGGATCAGATTACATTCGTATCAGCCCGACCGGAGAATTTAACGATATTTCCGAGCTGGAGAATCTCACGGTCGGTACACCAGGGGATGGTAACCTGATTCGCTTAAGCGATGTGGCGAGCATCAAGCGTGAGTACCAAGACCCACAGACCCATATGGTCAATTTTAATGGTGCCAGCTCTCTGTTATTGGGCATTTCCTTTAGCAATAACGTCAATGTAGTCGATGTCGGAAAACACATTGAGCAGCGTTTGTACGAACTGGAATACCAGCAGCCGATTGGCATCAGCATGGATACCGTCTACTTCCAATCAAAAGAAGTAGAAAAATCCGTGACCGATTTCTTATCCAACCTCGCGGCAGCCGTGGGCATCGTTATTCTAGTACTACTGGTGTTTATGGGCGTGCGCTCAGGCATCTTGATTGGCCTAATCTTGCTGTTGACCATCCTTGGCACCTTTATTGTCATGGATTACTTCAACATCAACCTACAGCGTATTTCCTTAGGCGGCTTGATCATTGCCCTCGGGATGCTGGTGGACAACGCCATCGTGGTCACGGAAGGCATCTTGATTGGCTTACACAAGGGCCAAAGCAAATTTGCCGCCGCATCAGGGGTGGTCAAACAAACCAAATGGCCGCTGTTGGGTGCCACTGTTATCGCGGTCACGGCGTTCGCGCCCATTGGCCTCTCTCCGGACTCAGTGGGTGAATTTGTCGGCTCCCTGTTCTACGTACTGCTGATCTCACTGATGCTCAGCTGGGTCACTGCGATTACCTTGACGCCTTTCTTCTGTGATTTGTTCTTCAAAGAAAACAAGGAGGCCATGAATGCCGAAGAAGAGCAGGACCCTTACCAAGGTTTCCTATTTGTGGGCTACAAGTGGCTGCTAGACAAAGCCATGCATTTTCGCTGGCTCACGGTGCTGGGTTTAGTCGGCGCCCTACTGGTGTCTGGTTGGGCGTTCCAGTTTGTTAAACAAGCGTTTTTCCCGCCTTCCACCACGCCGATGTTCTACCTCGACATCAATCTACCGGAAGGCACACACATCAATAGCACCTACGCTAAGGTTAATGAAATCGAAGCCGACCTGCTGGGTGACGAACGTATTGAGTTTATCACCAGTACCACAGGACAAGGTGCGCTGCGCTTTATGCTGACCTATGAAGCCACACAAACGGACAGCAGCTACGCCCAGTTTATTGTACGAACCAAGTCAGGGGACGACATTCCAGCGCTGATGGAAGAAATCTATCAGTTAATGTCGAACAAATACCCTGAGGTTGAGTTCAAACTACAGCGTTTGCAGTTAGGTCCTGCCACCGGAGCGAAGATTGAAGCCCGTTTTAGTGGCCCTGATCCGCAGGTGTTGCGTCAGCTGAGTGCCAAAGTACAGGACATTTATCGTGCCGATGGCGGCTTAGAAAACATTAAGGACGACTGGCGCCAACCGGTCAAAGTACTGCGTCCGATCTTTAATGATGCTCAGGCGCGTCGTTTGGGAATCAATAAAAGCGATCTCGATGAAGTGCTGTTGACCAACTTTACTGGCTCTGAAATCGGAACTTATCGTGACGGAACCGATCTATTACCTATCATTCAGACAGTGCCCGAAAATGAGCGCGTGTCGATTGATCAGGTGCGCGATCTGCAGATTTACAGCCCAGCGAGTGGCGCGTATGTCTCAGTGTCGAACCTAGTGGACGGATTTGAAACCGTTTGGGAAGACCCCATTATTGAGCGCCGCGACCGTAAGCGGACCATCACGGTCAAAGCGGACCCCTTGATTCTCGGGGACGAAACCGCCATGGCAGTGTTCAGCCGTATCCGAGCAAAAGTGGAAGCCCTTCCTTTATCGCCCGGATATAGCATGGAATGGGGGGGAGAATATGAAAGTAGTACGGATGCGCAAGCAAACATCTTTACGTCACTTCCCATGGGCTATCTGTTCATGTTTATTATTACTATATTATTGTTTAACTCCGTGCGCGTACCATTAGTGATTTGGTTCTGCGTGCCGCTGGCCCTTATCGGTGTGTCCTCTGGACTCTTGATCATGGATGCCGCCTTTAGCTTCATGGCATTGTTAGGCTTTTTAAGTCTCTCTGGCATGATCGTTAAAAACGGTATAGTGCTGGCAGACCAAATCAATTTCGAACTCGCACAAGGAACGGAAACCTACGAGGCGATCTTCAAATCAGCAGTCAGTCGTGTTCGTCCTGTTTGTATGGCAGCGATCACTACTATCCTTGGGATGGTACCACTGCTTTATGATGCATTTTTTGAAGGTATGGCGGTGGTCATCGCGTTTGGCTTAGGCTTTGCGACGATTCTAACCCTGATCGCAGTACCGGTGTTTTACGCCATTTTGCATCGCGTGAAGTATCGTAAAAAGAGCGATTTTGACCGCTAAAATCGCGCACA
This sequence comes from Marinomonas aquimarina, assembly GCF_900089755.1. Lineage (GTDB taxonomy): Bacteria > Pseudomonadota > Gammaproteobacteria > Pseudomonadales > Marinomonadaceae > Marinomonas > Marinomonas aquimarina. Next base: position 315,362 of record NZ_FLOC01000001.1, read on the forward strand.
AATGCCTCGCTCTCCTGAGGGCGAGGCGATATGGATTGAATTTATGCAGATTGATGATTTACTAAAACTCGATATCAAACTCTTGGTGTCATTTGAAGTCATACTGGAAGAGTGCAGCGTGTCACGCGCGGCCGAACGACTTGGTGTGACCCAACCCGCTCTCAGTAAGTCGTTACAGCGTTTAAGGGAATTATTCAAAGATCCGCTGTTTACTCGCCAAGCCTATGGCTTAAGCCCGACCTCTCGTGCCTATGAATTGCATGAGCAAATCACGCCAATCTTGGGCTCTATGTCGAACCTGCTGCAGCCAAGTCATTTTGATCAAGGCACCCTGAAGCGTCGCTTCAGCATCAAAGCTGATGAAGAGTTGTTACTGACGTTTATTGAACCCCTACTGGCCATGCTTCATTACCAAGCGCCAAACATTCGTCTCACCAGCAGTAACTGGAGTGACGATGGTTACGATGACTTGGTAAATGGTGTTGACCTCGGCATTATTAACGCCGAATCGACCCCGAATAACATCCGTAGCAAGATGGTAGGCAGCATGGATGGTTGCGTTATCCTTAGTGAAGCTCACCCACTCTACTACAAAGACGAAGTGACTTTAAAAGAGCTGCTGGAACACAAAATTGTGGTGTTCAACATTCGTAACTTCCAGAGTGCCACCACCAGTGTCACCATCGAGAAGCTAGAGCAATTGGGCTATGTCATCGAGCCAAAGATCGAAACCGACAGCATCGCGGTCACCGCGGAAGCAGTCAAACGAGGTATGGCCCTGATTGGCTCAGCACAGCTAGGTGACCTGTTCCAAAACATCTCGTGTCGCGACAACTACACCTCGATCAAGGTCTTACCACTGCCTGCCGATGCCGTTGAGGCCGATCCTTACCATGGCCGACACCCAGTGCAAATCTGTTGGCACGAACGCTATGACAAAGATCCCGCGCATCGTTGGTTCCGTGAGCAAATTGCCACCTTTATGCAATCGTCACCTTGGGTACACAACGAGTAACGCTAGAAACACGAAAGGGCGATGGCAGGTAGCTGCCACCGCCCTTTTTCTTAAGCACTCAATTAGTTCTCAATCTGCGCTCGAATCCAGTCAAAGCGTGGAATCGTTTCGCCTTCAATCTCAACGCTTTCTAGAAACATGGTTTTTGGTCGTACCCACCAACCGTAATCCCCGTACAGGGCTTGATACATCACCATTTCTTCATCGGTTTCACTGTGTCGTACGACGCGCTCGACCCAGTATTCAGCCCCTTTGTAGTGACGGTATACACCAGGTTTGATCGTTGCTTTTTTCATCATTTACCTAAATTCGACTTGAAATGTCCCAGTTATTGAACGCTAGGTCGCAATTACGAAACTTGACCTCTGTCTCTACTGCGCACCATTGACGATAATAATTCTATTGTCCGCTTATGCCAAAGGAGCGTCTAGTGTATTTAGTCAGACCCGCTGATTTTCCTGATTTACCCGCTTTGGAACGCCTAGCGCGTCAAGCAGGCATCGGTATCACGAACTTCCCAGCAAATCGCGAGCGCCTGAATGACAAGATTGCCGCGTCGCGTCAATCCCTGCTCAGCGATGTGGTGCAACCTGGTAATGAGTCCTACCTGTTCGTCATGGTCGAGCAAACCAGCCAAACCATCGTTGGCACCTGTTCCATCGACGCGATGGTCGGTGTGGATGCGCCCTTTTACAGCTATCGTATCGATGACGTAGTGCATGCTTCTCCTCAGCTGCAAATACACAACCGCGTGCCGGCGCTTTTTCTCTGTCATGACTACAGTGGTACGACTCGACTGAGTTCATTGGTACTCGATCAAGAGCATCAAAACGCAGAAGCCTTGGCCATATTATCACGCGCACGCCTACTGTTTATTGCTCGACACCCAGACCGCTTTACGTCGAAGATCTTTGCCGAGATTCGTGGCGAAAGCGATCACAAAGGCTACTCGCCTTTTTGGGAAGCGCTGGGGCGACATTTCTTCAGTATGGATTTTAAGAAAGCCGATTACCTATCAGGGATCAGTAATAAACACTTTATCGCTGAACTGATGCCGCGCTACCCCATTTATGTGCCGACCCTACCAGAAGACGCGCAAGACGTGATTGGCGTGTTCCACCCTGACTCCGAAAAAGTTGCCAATATATTGCTCGACGAAGGTTTCGTGTTTCGCGATTACGTCGATATTTTTGATGCCGGCCCAACGATTGAAGCGCGCGTACAAGATCTCAAAACCGTGACCCAACAGCGCCAAGGCAAAGCCTTATTCGATCCCAATTTCGATCATAACGAGCACTATTTAATCGCTGCCGGACACTTACATGATTTTCGCGTGACCTGCGCCGAGGCCGAACCACAGGTGGCTGGATTGGTCATGGATAACGAGATTCAGGACACCATGAGTATTCACTCAGGTAGCCTCATTCAATGGTCTAAACTGTAATGAACAAGGCGTTCTTTCCCGCGCCCCTGTACGAAGTATTAAGAGGAACACTGCTATGATGGTCATACGTTCTATTCGCCAAGATGACTTAAAAGAGCTTTATCGTCTCGCAGCACTAACGGGCGTCGGTTTTACTTCCCTAGTCGCCGACGAGGACATTCTGACACGCAAAATCGCCTTGTCTGAGCGCTCTTTTCAAAAAGAAACCATCCCCGCTCCAGGAGACGAGTCCTACTTATTTGTCCTAGAAGATACCGCAACGGGCACCATTGTTGGCACCTCAGGCCTGCTCGCCGCTGTCGGCTTAGATGAACCCTTCTACAGCTATCACCTAGGGACGATCACCCATTCGTCACGGGAGCTGGGCATTCACAATATTCACCCAACCCTGATCCTCAACAACGATTTCACCGGACTCAGTGAAGTCTGCACCTTGTTCTTACAAGAAGACTATCGCCACTCGCGCAACGGTCAACTGTTATCGAAATGCCGCTTTATGTTTTTGGCGCAATTCCCTGAACGCTTCGATGAAAAGATCTTTGCCGAAATGCGCGGCTTCTGTGATGAGCAAGGGATTTCGCCACTGTGGGAAAGTCTCGGCCGCCAGTTCTTCTCCATCGACTTTGAACGTGCCGATGAATTGACCGCCCAAGGCAACAAACAGTTTATCGCTGAGCTAATGCCAAACAACCCAGTGTACGTGAACCTACTGCCACCAGACGCGCGCGATGTATTGGGTAAGGTGCACCCAAAAACAGAACCTGCGCGCCGTTTGCTAGAGCAAGAAGGCTTCCGTTATGAGAATTACGTCGACATTTTTGACGGCGGCCCAACCCTTGAAGCGCGTGTTGAAGACATTCGTGCGGTGCGTGATAGCCGTCTGGTACTGGCGACGATTGGCCAACCGAAAAACCTGGGGGATGGACTGCACTACCTGGTCTCCAACGCCAAACTTGAGGACTTCCGTTGTATTTTGATCCAGCGTTCTTCGCCACCTGGCAGCGGTTTGGTATTAAGCCAAGAAGAAGCCGATGCCCTGCTAGTGCATCACAAAGAGCCAGTTCGTATTGTCGAACTGCTGCCACACACTCGCCACTAAGGTAAGGAGCAAGCGATGAAACAACAACTATTAATCAACCATGAATGGCTCGATGGCGAAGGGGCAAGCTTTCAATCAATTGACCCAGCAGACGGCTCTCTCGTATGGCAAGGCCGCAGCGCTTCAGAAGAACAGGTCAACAGCGCCGTGACCAGCGCTCGAAGTGCGTTTCCTAAATGGGCCAATCGCCCCCTAGAAGAACGCTTGGCCATCATCGACCGCTTTGCCGAGTTGGTCAAAGAAAATAGCGAGGCCATCGCCACCTTGATCAGCCGTGAGACCGGCAAACCACTCTGGGAGACACGCACCGAAGTCGCCGCCATGATTGCTAAAGTGGGCATTTCAAAACAGGCTTACCATGAACGTACTGGGACTAAATCCAGTGACATGCCTGGCGCTACCGCAGTCTTACGTCACCGTCCCCATGGTGTGGTCGCCGTATTTGGCCCTTACAATTTCCCAGCGCACTTGCCTAATGGCCATATCGTGCCAGCGTTGATCGCCGGTAATACCATTGTCTTCAAACCCAGTGAACTCACGCCTGCCGTGTCCGATTTTGTGATCCAACTTTGGCTGCAAGCGGGTTTACCTACAGGCGTCTTGAACCTCGTACAAGGGGAGCGAGACACAGGCATTGCCCTGTCCAACCACGCTGGCATTGATGGTTTATTCTTTACCGGCAGCCCTGAAGTTGGGCATGTATTGCACCAACAATTTTCAGGCCACCCAGGCAAAATTCTCGCCTTGGAAATGGGCGGCAATAACCCACTGCTGGTCACTGAGAAAACACAGGACATCCGTGCGGTAGTCTATGAAATCATTCAATCGGCTTTCTTATCCGCCGGCCAACGTTGTACTTGTGCCCGTCGCCTGCTGTTACCAAAAGGCGCTCATGGTGATGCCATCCTCAGCGCGTTAGTGGACGCCACCAAAGCCTTAAAAGTGGATCGCTATGATGCTGATCCGCAACCCTTTATGGGTCCTGTGGTCTCCGCCGCGGCCGCCGAAGGCTTGTTAAAGAATTACCTCAAATTGGTCATCCTTGGTGCTCAGCCGATTATTCCCATGACCCGTGGTGAGGCCGAGACAGGCTTTGTCACTCCCGCCATCATCGATGCCACCGACATGTTAAAGAAATTGCCAGATCAAGAGTATTTTGGTCCTTTGTTAACCGTGATTCGTTACGACCATCTAGAACAGGCCATGGCGATTGCCAACAATACTCGCTTTGGCCTTTCAGCAGGGATTTTGTCAGATGATCGCAGTGAATATGAATGGCTCTTGCAGCACTCTCGTGCCGGCATCATCAACTGGAACCGCCAAACCACAGGCGCCTCTAGCGCCGCCCCATTTGGCGGTACAGGTGACAGTGGCAACCATAGAGCCAGCGCCTACTACGCTGCTGATTACTGTGCTTACCCTGTCACCAGTATCGAGGTTGACGCGCTTAAGGTCCCTGACACATTGCCCAACGGCCTAACACTGTAATGAAAGGATCCACCATGCACTCTGCAATCGAAGCAAACTTTGATGGCCTAGTTGGCCCAACCCACAACTACAGTGGTTTATCGTTTGGTAATGTCGCCTCGGAAAATAACTCCGCGAACCCATCTAATCCCAAAGCCGCTGCCAAACAAGGCCTAGTCAAAATGAAGGCCTTGGCAGACTTAGGCTTTGTGCAAGGCGTGCTCGCCCCACATGAGCGCCCGCACCTCCCTACCCTGCGCGCATTGGGCTTTACTGGCTCGGACCAACAGGTGCTCGCACAAGCGCTCAAGCAAGCGCCTAAAGTGCTGGCGGCGGTCAGCTCGGCGTCTTGCATGTGGACTGCTAACGCCGCCACGGTGTCGCCCAGTGCTGACACCCTAGATGGCCGTGTGCACTTCACACCTGCCAACCTAGTGAACAAATTTCACCGTTCGATAGAGCACCCAGTCACAGGGCGTATTTTACAGGCGACTTTCCCAGATCCAGAGCGCTTCGCCCATCATGCAGCACTTCCGAGCGTAGATCATTTTGGCGATGAAGGGGCTGCCAACCATACGCGCTTTTGTAGTGACTACGGTAGCCAAGGGGTAGAGCTGTTTGTCTACGGCATGTCAGCGTTTAATACCTCACTGCCGCGCCCGCAGCGCTACCCTGCGCGTCACACCTTAGAAGCCTCGCAAGCGGTTGCTCGCAAACATGACCTCTCACCCGAGCACGCAGTATTTGTGCAGCAAAACCCAGAGGCCATTGATGCCGGGGTGTTCCACAATGATGTCATCGCCGTCGGTAACGGCAATGTACACTTCTACCATGAGAAGGCATTTCTTGATACGGCGCAGATGAGAGCCGATCTGTTGAGAAGCTGGGGCGAACGAGACACTCCGCTTCATTTCGTCGAAGTACCTGATGCCGTGGTATCCGTGAGCGATTGCGTACAATCTTATTTGTTTAACAGCCAACTTTTGAGCCGAGCAAACGGTGACATGACCCTGATTGTACCGGGGGAAGTACAGCAAAATGAGCGCGTTTGGAGCTATTTGCAAGAGCTATTGGCGCAGAATACGCCGATCCAAGATGTGCAAGTGTTCGACTTAAAACAAAGTATGAGTAATGGTGGTGGTCCCGCCTGCCTACGCTTACGAGTGGCTCTCACACCCTCAGAACTGGCGGCGGTCAATCCTGCAACCCTGATGAACGAGCAGCTGTTTGACACCCTCAATCAATGGGTGGAAAAGCATTACCGCGATCGTCTGGTGGAAGCGGATTTAGCGGATCCAAATCTACTGCAGGAGTCTCGCCAAGCCCTCGATGAGCTGACGCAGATTTTGCAGTTAGGCAGCCTATATGACTTTCAACAAATCTAGTTGCTAACACTCTGTTACAAAAAAACCGTATCCCAGTGAACTAGGATACGGTTTTTTCAACGTTACAATAACGCCTTATAGCTTTAGAAATGCTCACCGTTTTCAAAGTAATCAGCGCCTTTCAGGTCACGGAACAGGGTGGTGATATCTTGCCCAGCATCGATTAACGGTCGAATTAAATCATCAATCGCCTGAGCCACTTTGGCCTTCACCTCTGCGCCACGATCAAACCATAGAATCTCAATAAATGGGTAAGCAGGCGAGGCGCCGCCCACCACCAAATAAATGGACGATTGGTACTCAAGTGTAAAGTGAGAATTGGGAGTGTCGGTTAACTCCGCAAGGGTTTCCACCAAGGTATCAGAAACGGACTCTAAATCTTCTAACGGCAAACCGCGTACACGAATATGTGGCATAAAAATCAACCTGTCGAAATCAAACGTGCGCTAATCTTACCATTCATCCACATAATCAAACGAGCGCGATTCTAGGACTTCGCCGTTTTTGACCACATCCACGCTCCACTTGCCATCAAAACCTGGCATTAAGCGTTTACTCGACCAAACTCGCCAACGGTCTCCACCAATATCAAACGGTATTTCTACCTCGACCTGCCCATTTAACTTCCAAACATGAGCAATTTGACTACCATCCATATCACGAAGGTCAGTAAAGAAATACACGCGCTGGATTTCACCATATTCGACTTTAATCACGTCACCAAGCTCATCGATGGGCTCACGATCCAACACCTCGGAAGCAAACAAAGCACGAGCGACGGTCCCCTCTGCCATAGCAATAGGAGCACTGGTTAGCGCTAAACAAAGCAACATGGAGCGAATAAGCGTGTGCTGCATAATCATTCCTACACTGTCTATGGGATCAAATTCCCTACTCTAGGGAATAGCCTAATAAGCCTATATAAGTTAGCTTATTTTTCGCACAGTCACGCATCTTTTTATGTAGCAATTTGCAATGCTTGAGCGAGGGCGCAAGTTTATACAAGGCGCCCCTCATAACTCAAAACAATTTACACTCGTTAGCCTTTTTGACGGTCCGCAAGCGGAGTAGAGAAGGTGTATTCCATATCCCACGGGAAGCGGATCCAAGTGTCTTGGCTCACCTCAGTAATAAAAGTGTCCACCAGCGGTTTGCCCGCAGGCTTGGCATAAATGGTGGCGAAATGCGCCTTCGGTAAAAGCTTACGAATTTCGCGAGCCGTCTTCCCCGTGTCCACTAGATCATCAATAAGAATGTAGCCGTCGCCATCGCCTTCGACCCCTTTCAAAATGCGTAGGTCACCCTGAACGTTGGCCGTGCCACCCTCTTCATTCGAGTCATAGCTCACCACACAAATGGTATCGATCAAACGAATATCCATTTCACGGCATAGAATCGCTGCAGGGACCAAGCCACCACGAGTGATCGCAATAATTCCCTTCCAAGGACCTTGTTCGAGCAAGCGCCACGACAGCGCGCGGGCATCACGATGCAGTTCATGCCAAGAAACAGGGAAATCTTTTGAGTAGGGGGTCATGCTTTGCTCCTAAGCTTGCTAGTCGGGCCCACCCCATTGTTAGGGAGACAAGGTGGCCAGATCGGTTAAGCGGCGTATTTTAGACCAATCGGTTAAGTTTTTTCTATAAAAAACTCGGGCACAGTGATGCAAATATTGATATCAGTGCGCTTTGCTCTGTTTTAACGACATGGGTAGACCTGCAGTAACGAACGTCACTTCCTCACAGATCTTAGCCATTCGCTGATTTAATACACCAATTTCATCACCATAACGCCGTGCTAAAGCATTGATGGGCATAATGCCGAGCCCCACTTCAGCACTCACTAAAATCACTGGCAACGGATAATGCTCCAATACGGTAAGAAAGTGCTCCCGCTCACGCTCCAGCTGTGCTTCGCCTTCGGCACAGAGTAAGTTGGTCAACCAAAGTGAACAGCACTCGACAATGACCGCAGCGCTTGGTTGCTCCTGAGCCACCTTGCTCAAGGTGTCTGCCAATTGGATTGGCTCTTCTATGGTTTGCCAATGTTCAGGACGGTAGGACTGATGCTTGGCCACACGTTTAGCCATGCCTTCATCCCACACTTGAGAAGTAGCGATGTAGACGATTTGCTCAGCCTGCGCCGCAACCCAGCGCTCGGCAAATTGACTTTTGCCGCTGCGTACGCCGCCTAATACTAAATGCTTCATTATCCAAGTTCCTTTAACTGATGGCCTTGCAATAATCTCACCAGCCCATTATTCAAGCGTTGCATTTCATGACCCGCAGGCAATGACAGTCGTACCCAACCTTGCCCTAAGCGCACATGAACCCCCACACTGTGTAACGCCGAAAAGGCTTTAACCGCCTGCTCTTGGTCTAGCTGCCAAGTATAAAACAGCGGAGTATAGTGCATGTCTTGGGAGTCAAATAAGGTATTTAATTTGGGAACAATAGTCGCCATAAAATAGTCATGACGTTCGGCTAAGGATGCCAACGCCTCGTCTTGCCATGCGCTATCTTTGAGCGCTTCCGCCACCAAATGCAGTGCTGGCGTCGCCACGGGCCATGGGCCTAAAAGTGACTGAATAGCTGGCAGGAAGGCCTGATCAGCAAACATAAAGCCCACTCGAGCCCCCGCTAAACCAAAGAACTTCCCCACAGAACGCAGCACAAAACAGCCCCTAGGAAGAGGCACCTTCAGCCAACTGTGTTCTGGCGTGGCATCTAAAAAAGCTTCATCAAGGATCAAATAACGCTCGGAGTCGTCGAGTAAAGCTTTCAGCTGCTCAGATTCCTGCTCAGAAACATATCGCCCAGATGGGTTATTCGGCGAGATCACCACGGCAATGTCCCAGTCCGCGCTAAATAGCTCGCTCACCTCTTGGTATTCACTGACGTCATAACCCCATTTACGCCAGCAATAGCTATGTTCTTGATAACCAACAGCGGGCACCAAAACTTTTTTACGCTGTACTTTTTCCCACAACAGCGACGGTAACACTTCAATAAATTGCTGAGTCCCGGCGCCGATCGCTAACGGCGCTTGACCGAAGTAAGTCGTCGCCGCTTGCTCAAGTACAAACGGATCCGGTAGTTCGTACCAAAGCTTAGCGCTGTTCTCCAACAAAGATTCTGGGATCGGCCAAGGCTCACGGTTACAAGCGGAAGATAAATCCAACCAATGATCGGCATTTTGCTCAAGGCGCTGCCATGCGGCTAAATCACCACCATGCTTAGGTGGCTCTAATGTAAAATTCATAAACTATATCAATACCAAAATCAGTAACGCCCACAGATAGACGCCTTTATCCACCAAGCGTACCGCTTGATCTAAATCTTTCGCGGTCGGCTCTGGACCTTCTCCCAACGTCGGACGCACCTGCACTTCGCCAAAATACGTGGCCGCGCCACTTAACGACACTTGCAGCGCCCCCGCCCCCGCCGCCATCACGGGACCTGCGTTGGGGCTTTTCCAACCACGGCCTTGATACCAAGCGCACCACAGCGCACGTTTGCAATTACCCAGCAGCGCATAGGTCAGCACCGTCAGACGCGCAGGCAGATAGTTCAACACATCGTCCATGCGCGCCGCGCACCAACCAAAGTGTAGAAGCGCTGGCGTTTTATAGCCCCACATGGCATCCAGTGTGTTCGACAATCGGTATAACAGGGCACCGAACGGCCCCAGCACTAAGAACCAAAAAATCGGAGCATAGATGGCATCACTGCCATTTTCCAACACTGACTCCATCCCCGCTTTGGCAATTTGTGTTTCGTCCAACACCGATGTATCACGACTGACAATGCGTCCCACGGCGTCGCGCGCTTGAAGTAAATCTTGCTCGTGCAAAGGCTTAGCAATGGCGGTGGCATGTTCACGTAAGCTTTGCCAACCAATGCTGAAATACAAAATCAGCGTACCAACAGCCCATTCAAACCAACTGGGTAATAGCCAAAGTAACAACGTCAGCAGCATCACACAGGGCAATACCGCCACACTCCAGGCCAGCACACCATGAATACGCTGTAACCACTTTGGCGCAGTAGCATGCAGCTGCCACGCCTTACGACAGCGTGTCGCCCAGTTACCAAACCAAATCAAGGGATGCCAAGATTGCGGCTCACCAAGCCAGCGATCCAGCAACAACGCCCCAAGTAAGGCTAAAGCAGCATTTGAAACCGTTCCAAAAAGAAAATCCATCAGCTTATCCGCGACATCCTTCAATTAAAAAGAGGTGAAATACGTTAAAATCGCCCCATTGTAATCAATCGAACGGACAAACCCACATGCGTTTTTTTAATCTTATGGTGCAAGGCACTACTTCTGATGCTGGCAAAAGTACTTTGGTGACCGCCTTATGCCGTTTGATGAAAGAACGTGGCGTCAACGTCGCGCCGTTCAAACCCCAAAACATGGCGTTAAACAGTGCCGTCACCGCCGATGGAAAGGAGATTGGTCGGGCGCAAGCGGTACAGGCTTATGCCGCTGGCCTTGAGCCGGATGTGCATATGAACCCGATTTTGCTCAAGCCCAATACCGATATCGGCGCGCAAGTCATTATCCAAGGCCACTCGGTAGGCAATATGAATGCGGTGGGCTATCACGAATACAAAACCATCGCGATGAATGCAGCCCTAGACTCTTATCAGCGTTTAGCCGATCAATACGACAGCGTAGTGATAGAGGGTGCCGGCAGCCCCGCCGAGATCAACCTGCGTGCCCGCGACATTGCCAATATGGGCTTTGCCGAAAGCATCGATTGCCCTGTGATCATTATCGCCGATATCGACAAAGGCGGTGTCTTTGCTCACCTTGTCGGTACCTTAGAGCTGCTCTCGCAAAGCGAGCAAGAGCGCGTGATTGGCTTTGTGATTAACCGCTTCCGTGGTGATATTGCCCTGCTGCAATCGGGCCTTGATTGGCTCGAAGAACGCACCGGTAAACCCGTATTAGGCGTCTTGCCGTACTTGATGGGCTTTCATTTGGAATCGGAAGACGCCGTCGCAGCCAGCCCCACCAAAGACAGTTCAGACACCAAACTGCACGTGGTCATTCCAGTGCTACCGCGCACCAGCAATCATACCGACTGGGATGCGCTACGTTTACACCCTAATGTCCAAGTGACCTTAGTACGTAAAAACGAAACGATTCCACCAGCCGACCTCGTTATTCTGCCGGGTAGCAAAAGCGTGCAAGCGGACCTCGCCTTCTTACGTGAGCTAGGTTGGGAAAACTATATCGCCCGTCACCTGCGCTACGGCGGCAAGCTCTTAGGCATCTGTGGTGGCTTCCAAATGCTCGGCGAGTTCCTCGACGATCCACTGGGTATGGAAAACGCTGAACCGTCCAGCGCCAAAGGGCTTGGCTACATTCCAATGCGCACCGAGCTGAAAGACGGTAAACAGCTAAAACAACGTACTGGTGTGATTTCGCCCTTAGGCAATGCCAGCGTCAAAGGCTATGAAATCCACAGTGGTATTTCAGAGTTTCACCAGCCTATGCAACACTTTGCCGAGCTTGAAAACGGTGAACTGGAAGGCTACCTATCAGAAGATAGCCAAATCATTGGCACATATTTACATGGCTTATTCGATGATAAGCACGCACTAAAAGCCCTACTCGACTGGGCCGGTGCCGCCGAAAGCCAAGACTTCGACTACGAAGCCTACCGCGAGCAAGAAGTTGCACGTCTAGCGAAAAGCTGCGATGAGCATATGGATATCGATGCTCTGATTGAGCAGTGTCGAGCGTTTCAGGCTGAGCGACTGTAGGACGGCGCTGCGCGCAGGAAAGATCATAGCACTCCCATATATCGTTCCCGCGGGGACCGCGGTCCTACAAGGCTTGCACGTACGAGCGGGTTGCACCCCGCGATTGAAAGCCAGCTTTCCCAAACGGATCCGAGTCGTACGAGCTGTCTCCTGACAGCGATTTAAGACCTTTATCCCCGATGAAATCGGGTCGTACGAGCGAGTTGCACCCCGCGATTGAAAACCTGTCTCCCCGAACGGAGTCGGATCGTACGAGCGGGTTGCACCCCGCGATTGAAAGCCAGCTTCCCCGAACGGAGTCGGGTCGTACGAGCTGTCTCCTGACAGCGACTTAAGACTTTTGTCCCCGAGGGAATCGGGTCGTACAACGATCCTAAGCCACTTCCTCAGGATGTGGCAGTTTCTTATTGCGGAATTTCTTTAGCGTCATGCGGTAGCGTGTCACTAAAATAGACGCCAACACAAAGAGGCCAATCCCCAAGCCGACATACAAACCGCGCACATTTAGCGTCTCAGCCCACGGGCTTAGGTGGGCTAGCCAATAGCCTAGCGGGATGCTTAAGCCAAATAAGGATATCGCCATGGCAATCATGCTAGAGCGGGTATCGCGGAAGCCTCGAAGAGCCCCTGTAAACACCGTCTGCACCATATCTTGTGGCTGGTAAGCTGAGGAAATCAATAGAATCCCTGCCGCCATGGCAGCGACCACTTCGTTCGAGCTAAACAGTAGTGGAATCTGTTCGTTGAAGGTTTGCGTTAGGGTAAAACACACCGCCACATAGCCAGCGCCTAACATTAGGATGATGCGAATACGACGCTGTACCTCTTCAATACCATCGGTCGCCATGGCTTTCGCCACTACGATCGCGGTGACGGCACTCATGGCCATTAACGGTGTAAAGAGAATCGTCGAGTACGACATGACAATTTGCCCTGCCCCCAAGGCTAAATCGCCAAAGGCAGAAATCAGCCAAGTCAGCGATGAGAACAAGCCAATCTCGAAGGCAAAGGCAAAGCCCGCTGGCATGCCCACCCCAAAGAGGATTTTAAAGTGTCTGACGTAGTACCAATCAATTTTGCTAAACAAGGTATCCTGGTTGGCTTTTAGGTCATATAACACAAACACCGTCAACGACAGCCAAACCGATGCCGCCGAAGCGATTGCTGCACCACTGGCGCCCATTTCCGGCAAGCCAAATTTCCCGTAAATCAGCACATAGTTGAAGACGATATTTAGAATCAAACTAAGCGTTGCCACCAACAAGGGCACCCGCGGCTTGCCTGCCGCCTCAAACAGGTTCTTATAAGACGTCATTAATGCCAACGCCATAAAGGTGGGCGAAAACAGATACAAATATTGCTGCGCTACCTGTTGCGTTTCCGCTTCACTGGCCATCAACTTGGCCGCCCAAGGCAGCAAGGTTAGGCTCATGATTGCGCCGATAATGCCCAAAATAATCGACAGGCCAAAGGCCTGTGACATGTAGACGTTAACCAGCAAACGTTGACGGCCATGCAGGTGGCGGGTAATCAGTGGCGTTAAGCCAAAGGTCACGCCAATCATAAAACAAGCCACCGGACTCCAGAGGCTCGACGCCAAGCCCACCGCGGCCAAATGCAGTGAATCGTAGTGTCCTAGCATAATTGTATCCACAAGACTGATGGACAATTCCAAGGTCATAGTGAGGATCATGGGAAACAGCAAATGCAGGATTTCACTCAATGCTGGGTGGCGTTTGGCGAACAGTGTCAACATGGCTTTGGAGTCTGTGAAAGGTATTAAATGTAATAGGCGGCGAATTTATCACCAAGTGGTCAACTTTGCACGATAACTCAGTATAATTGCACCAATTGTGTGCTTTTCAGTGCCATACCAAACTGCTCTAAGCTAACCGCTTCCATTTTATAAAAACGATTTAGGATCAATGGATTATGACCATTCTTTCGACCCTTGGACCACTTCTCGCAGCGCTTTTGATCGGCTACTGGATAAAGGTCCCCGTTGCCACACCTGAACGGGTTGCCAAAGGGCTTTCTCAGCTGACTTATCTGATTCTTGGACTGATCGGTTACAGCATTGGCGCACTGGATAACCTCGCCTCTAAGATCGTCATTGCTGGCTATCAAGCACTTGTGTTGTTCATTGCTATAACAGTATTGCCTTTATTAGCATTGTGGATAAGCGGTCAAGTTTTCCACGCCGGTGCCAGCAAGGTAGAGCATGTGGATAATAATTCATCAACCAAACACGCGCTGATCGATGCCGCCAAGACATTAGGCTGGGTTTTAGCGGGTGTTTTAGCCGGATGGAGCCTCAAAAGTTGGCTTCCCAGCGTGGATGAACTGGTCACTTGGTTACTGTATTTATTGCTATTTTTAGTGGGCTGCCAGCTTCGTCACGGCAACTTTCGTTTGCGCAAACTGTTCCTCAATACCCAAGGCGTCGCCATTGCCTGCACCACGGTTGCCGTGACCTTAGCTGCTGGCCTAATCGCAGGCTCATTGCTTGGCTTAGAATGGCATAAAAGCTTGGCGGTGGTCTCGGGGTTCGGCTGGTACAGTTTATCGGGCATTTTAATTACCGGCCTTGGTGATCCCGTGCTCGGCACCACAGCGTTCTTACTCGACCTAGGCCGAGAGATCGTCGCGCTGATGTTGATTCCCATGTTTGCCCGTATTAATAGCCATTTGTCCGTTGGCTACTCCGGCGCCACCGCGATGGATTTCACCCTACCTTTGCTGGGCAAAGTTCACGGCGCTGAAATCGTCCCCGTCTGCATCGCCAGCGGCTTTATTATGAGCTTTTTAGTGCCAGTGTTGATTCCGCTGTTTATGGGGATGTGATCTGCGTTGCTCCCCGATCGAGTCGGGTCGTACGAGCGGGTTGTATCCCGCGATTGAAAGTCTGCTTCCCCAGACGGAGCCGGGTCGTACGAGCAGGCTGCATCCCGTGATTGACAGTCCGCTTCCCCGGACGGAGCCGGGTCGTACGAGCGGGTTGTACCCCGCGATTCAAGTCAGCTTCCCCGAATGGAGTCGGGTTGTACCCCGCGATTGAAAGCCTGCTTCCCCGAACGGAGTCGGGGCGTACGAGCGGGTTGTACCCCGCGATTCAAAGCTTGCTTCCCAGAACGGAGCCAGGCCGTACAAAAGTTGCTTTATAGTCTTTGATAAATCGGCTGGCCAATACGTTGGATATGATCAATCAAGTTATCGTTTTCAATTTGAGAAAAGATTGATAAATCAATTTGATACGGCAACATCAGGTCATCTAGCTCTGCTTCTATTCGGTTAAATAGCGTCCAATCAATTTCATCCATGATGGTCATATCAATATCGGAGGCAGCTCGATAATTGCCTTTCACTCGCGAGCCGTAGACTAACACCTGAGTGACTTCAGGAAATTGCGCAAATACTGAACAAATTTGCTGTATTTCAGAGGAAGTTAAACCAAATTGATCAGACATTAAAAACCTGCCAACTCTTCATCAGCTTTTGCCTGAAACGTCACCACAAACTCGGCAAAAAGCTGCGCGTACTGAGTACGCAAATGCTCGATAATCTGATTCGCAGTGGCTTCGTTATAAGTGTGCACTGTGCGGTTTCGGTCTTGTAGCATCGCTAGCCACGCATGGCCATCCGAGATAAGTTCACGTTTGAAACTTTCGCGTATGGCATCGCGAGAGCCTGATACAGACTCAATCCCTTGCCAGATCAAGTAATCACGCAGTACGTTCCAAGCCAGTTCATAAGTAAACTCAAATGCCTGAATAGAGCCTTGTTTCTCAATATTGCTAAGCTCCCGCTCAGACATTAGCTGAAGCGCCTCTTGGAGTTGTGCATAGGCTTTCTTGAAGTGATCAAAGCGTTGTAACCAGCGAATATCTTCAGACATAACAGAACTCTTATATGGAATTAGACTGAGCTTAGCGAACAATGTTCTTTCATTCGAGCGACATTTTGTAGGACTTCGCTGTGCGAAGGAAATTACCCCTCGATTCAAGCCCGCTTCCCAGAACGGAGTCGGGTCGTACGAGCCATCTCCTGATGGCGATTTGAAGCCCCTGCCCCCGATGGAATCGGGTCGTACGAGCGGGTTATACCCCGCGATTCAAAGCCAGCTTCCCCGAACGGAGTCGGGTCGTACAAGCGGGTTGTACCCCGCGATTCAAAGCCTGCTTCCCCGGACGAAGCCGGGTCGTACGAGCGGGTTGTACCCCGCGATTCAAAGCCTGCTTCCCCGGACGGAGCCGGGTCGTACGAGCGGGTTGTACCCCGCGATTCAAAGCCTGCTTCCCCGGACGAAGCCGGGTCGTACGAGCGGGTTGTACCCCGCGATTAAGCCTGCTTCCCCGGACGGAGCCGGGTCGTACGAGCGGGTTGCATCCCGCGATTGAGAGTCTACTTCCCCAGACGGAGTCGGGGCGTACGAAAGAACTTACTTCACCTGATTCCAAAGCGCTAAGATCGCATCTTGGTCTTTTTCAGAAACCCCTTCCGCTTCTAATGTCGCTTTCAATTCAGTTTCAAAGTAAGCATCGAATTCATCCGCGCCGTCACCTTCGGCGGCGCTGTGTAGGCCTAGCAAGCCCAGTAGATACGCACAGTAAAACAATTGGTCGCCGTCTTCGGCTTGATGCTCTAGATCACGCAGGGTGTCGCATAGTGCATCAGAACGTTCAGCGTAAGTTGTCATGTTGATTTCCTTAAATATAACAAAGCCGACCTCACTTGCGATGAGGTCGGCTTGAAAAGCTGGGAACTAAAGCTTACGGCTTCAGTTGCAATGTCTCAAGGGTACGTGCTCGAATCTCAAGCAGCAGATCCGTATTGTCCACCAACGATTCGCCGTAAGATGGCACCATTTCTTTCATTTTGGCTTGCCACTCGCCTGACTGCATACGCTCAGAGAAGCTGCGCTCAAGAATACCAATCATGGTGTTCACCGTGGTCGAAGCCCCTGGTGACGCACCGAGCAGTGCGGCGATGGAACCGTCTTCGGAAACGATGGCTTCAGTACCGAACTCAAGTTTACCGGCACCATCTGGGCCTTGTTTGATAATCTGCACACGCTGGCCAGCATAAGCCAAGCGCCAGTCTTGGTCTTGGGCATCAGGGAAGAAGTTACGCAGTGAGTCGCAACGATCTTTGTGCGACTGACGCACTTCGCTGATCAAGTATTTGGTCAGGTCCATATTGTTCTTACCGACACTCAGCATATTGCCAAGGTTGTCCGCACGAACACTCTTCATCAGGTCAAAGACCGAACCTTGTTTAAGGAATTTCGTCGTGAAGCCGGCAAATGGACCAAACAGGATGGCTTTTTTACCGTCGATAATACGCGTGTCCAAGTGGGGGACCGACATTGGCGGCGCACCGATCGGCGCAGCGCCGTAGACTTTGGCCAAGTGCTGTTGCACCAATTCTGGTTTCTCACACACTAACCACTGACCACTTACTGGGAAGCCGCCGTAGCCTTTGCCTTCTTTGATGCCGGATTTTTGTAGCAATGGTAACGCACCACCACCCGCACCAAGGAATACAAATTTCGCTTGCAAATCACGACGCTGGCCTTTCTGATTCACGGTCACTTTCCAAGTGCCATCAGAGAGTTGCTTCAACTCTTCTACTTCCGCGCTCAGCTCGATGTTAACACCGTCTTGCGTTTCTAGGAACTTAGCCATATTGCGGGCAATGGCACCGAAGTTAACATCTGAACCGTGCTCAATACGGGTCGCCGCCAGCGGCTCATCGCCGCTACGGTTTTGCATGATCAGAGGCATCCATTCGGCCATGGTGGCACGATCTTCGGTGTATTCCATTTCACGGAATGCAGGGTGAGCACTCATGGCTTCAAAACGTGATTTCAGTTTTTTCACGTTGTCCGCGCCCCAGACAAAACTTTGGTGTGGCACACGGTTAATAAATTGGGCTGGCTCAGGTAGCAGGCCTTTCTCAACTAGGTAAGACCAAAACTGTAGACTCACTTCAAAGGCAGCGTTGATGTTGACGGCTTTGTCGATGTTGGTCGTGCCATCAGGGTTTGGTGAGGTGTAGTTAAGCTCACAGTAGGCCGCGTGTCCGGTACCCGCGTTGTTCCAACCATCGGTACTTTCTTGCGCTACTTTTTCTAAACGCTCAACCATGGTGATGGAAAGTGAAGGGTCGAGCTGTTTTAGTAGCATGCCAAGGGTAGTGCTCATGGCACCACCACCAACGAGTAGTACGTCTACAATGTTTGAGGTCATATGAGTTCGCCGTATCATAGCCAGTTGTAGTTTGAGAGTAATTCGGAAAAAGGCTGTTAACCATCTATAAGGGAAGGTGCGAATACGAACCGAAACAGACGCATTCGGACTGTCCCTTTGCAATCTGGGTAAAGATCATTGCACTTCTTCATTACTCCCCTGAGAACGCTGTTCTTCACAGAAATACGCCGTTCAGAAGCAAAGCGATCAACCGTGCAAGGGTTTTAAGCAGGTTTGTCGCAGATTATACGGATTTTGACGCTAATGTCTTGATACCTTGGTATTAGTTTCGCGATCTTTAGTTCGCTATCATGCAACCTTTTACCAACTAAGGTAATTTCTTAAGATAATGTTTTTAAAAGAAAATATACGATCTTATGAGCCGCTGCGCAGAGCAAGAAAGCAGGGATGGATTGGGCTTTATAAACTTACGAAATAACCGCTATCAGCCGCTTAGCAGAAAGCAAAACGCCCCATACAGGAGAATCCGATACAGGGCGCTGTCATTATGCTGCAGATTGACTTATTTAAAGGTCAGGGTATAGCCTGCCATGGCTAAATAATCGGCTTCACTTTGTAGGTTGGCCAGTGTCAGAGGGCGCGCATCCAGCCAGCCTGGCAAGAACTCAGCATGCAAAGACTTATCGTCGGCTTTAAGGGTAAAGATCGGCATATCCCCTTCCTTGCGATCGATATGCAATAAGATCGCAATGCGCAGTAGAATCGCTAAACGATCTAAATCCTGCTGATCGCTCTTGGTAAAGCGAAACTCCAATGCTTGGGTAAATTTACGGCGATGGCGTAATACCAAAGACGCTAGCGCCTGCTGCTCCTGCTGCGAGAAGCCCGGCATATCCGATTCACTGATGATGTAAGCGCCGTGCTTGTGATAACGGCTGTGGGAAATCCCCATGCCACACTCATGTAACAAGCTTGCCCAGCGCAGAATGTCCTCACTGGAAAGCGACGCCAAGCCCCAGCTGTCTTTAACCTGTTCCAGCATCGACAGGGACGTATGGGTTACTAATTTCGCTTGCTCCATGTCGATATGGTACTGGTTCAACATGTAACTAACGGTGCGCTCACGAATATCAGTATCCGCATAACGACCCATAATGTCGTACAACACCCCTTCACGCAGGGCACCGTTTGAGAAATCCATCTGCTTAATGCCGAAACACTCAAACACTGCCGTTAAAATGGCAATACCCGCCGCAATGGTCGACTTACGCTCTGGCTTTAAGCCCAACAGGTTGATCTTGTCAGCATGACCCGCTTCAAACAGCTCTTTCTGGATCTGTTTTAGGACTTTTGGGGTGATGCCTTTCTTGCTCCAGCCATTTTCCACGGCAATGTTATAAGCCGCTTTAATGGTACCGGATGAACCAATCGCCACATCCCAGCCCTCGTCAAGATAATCATCTTGGATGCTCAGTAACTCAAGGCGTGCCGCCGTTACGGCTTTTTGGAAGTTAGACTTGGTAATTACGCCATCTGGGAAGAAACGCTGACGGTAACTCACACACCCCATGTGCAAGCTTTCCGTTAAGATCGGCTCAAGCTGCTGGCCGATAATGAACTCTGTTGAACCACCACCTATGTCCACCACCACGCGTTTTTGGTCACCGTGATCCATGGTACGCGCCACACCGACATAGATAAGTCGCGCTTCTTCACGACCGGCGATGATTTCCACTGGGTGGCTGATCACATCCATGGCTTTGGAAATAAAGTCGTAACGGTTTTTCGCCGCACGTAAGGCATTGGTGCCCACGATACGTACTGAACCAAGGGGTAAGTCATCAATCACTTGGGCAAATTGCGCAATACAATCAATGCCTCGCTGTTGCGATGCTTCATCTAAAGTGTCATCGTCTTGCAAGCCAGCCGCCAACTGTACTTTGTCACCGTATTGGCCAGTAATACGCAGTTGCCCATGGGTAACTTGTGCGACGACCATATGAAAACTGTTTGATCCTAGGTCTATCGCTGCAATTTTTTCGAATGGAAAATCATGCGATTGTTGCACTAAAAGTGATTGCATCCATCAACGCCTTTTCGATTATTCAACTAATGAGCGGAAGATTAACCGGTTTGGCACCATCTGTCATGGGCAAATTCCATGGACTTTTTTGATGTAAAGCCCCACTAAGGGCAAAACTTTTACTGAATACGGTCAAAAAACTAACAAAAAAGGCGCTATTAAACCTTTTTGACTATAGACCTCGGGAATTTGTCGCACTATAGTTAACCAGTCTTATAGATTGCTGGCTCATCGAGTGGCTGCTGTAAGACTCCAATCAAGTAATACACGCTGTTCGACTTCGCCCATCGCGAACTGATAGAACTCCAGCCATGGTTATGCCCGTAGCCGGTATTCGGTGTCGAAAAGCACTTTTACACATAAATACTTCCGACATTGATCATGTATAGCTGTATTACTGCATCACTATGGTCCCGTCATTTTTCCTCATATGAGCTAACAACTAAATTCGTTTATGAACCTTACCGAACTAAAACAGAAATCAGTACCCGAACTATTAGATATCGCTGCGGAAATGGGGTTAGACAACCTTGCCCGCTCCCGTAAACAAGATGTTATCTTCGCGATTCTGAAACGCCACGCGAAAAGTGGTGAAGATATCTACGGCGACGGCATCCTTGAGATTTTACAAGACGGCTTTGGCTTCCTACGTTCTCCTGATAGCTCATACCTAGCGGGTCCAGACGATATCTACGTTTCACCGAGTCAGATTCGTCGTTTTAACCTACGTACAGGCGATACCATTGCCGGAAAAATTCGCCCACCAAAAGATGGCGAACGTTACTTCGCGCTTCTAAAAGTTAACGAAATCAACTTTGATAAGCCTGACAGCGTACGTAACAAAATCCTATTCGAAAACCTAACGCCACTGTTTGCAGACGATCGTTTAGTGATGGAAGCAGGTAACGGCTCTACAGAAGACGTTACCTCTCGTATCATTGATCTGGTTGCACCAATGGGTAAAGGTCAACGTGCTCTAATCGTATCTCCGCCGAAAGCGGGTAAAACGTTCATGTTGCAGAACATCGCTAACGCGATCACTCGCAACAACCCTGAATGTCACATGATCGTACTTCTAATCGACGAACGTCCTGAGGAAGTAACAGAGATGTCACGTACCGTACGTGGCGAGGTAGTCGCTTCTACGTTCGATGAGCCACCAGCTCGTCACGTACAAGTAGCAGAGATGGTCATCGAGAAAGCGAAACGTCTAGTGGAACACAAAAAAGACGTGGTTATCTTACTTGACTCGATCACTCGTCTTGCCCGTGCTTACAACACTGTGATCCCTTCATCAGGCAAAGTCCTAACAGGTGGTGTGGATGCTAACGCCCTAGAACGTCCTAAGCGTTTCTTCGGTGCAGCGCGTAATGTAGAAGAAGGCGGCAGCTTGACCATCATTGCCACAGCACTGGTAGACACTGGCTCTAAGATGGACGAAGTTATCTTCGAAGAATTTAAAGGTACCGGTAACTCTGAGTTACACCTTGACCGTAAGATTGCTGAAAAACGTACTTTCCCTGCGATCAACATTCGTCGCTCAGGCACACGTCGTGAAGACCTTCTGACCACAGAAGACGAACTACAACGTATGTGGATTCTACGCAAGCTACTCAACCCGATGGAAGACATCGCGGCGACAGAGTTCTTGATTGACCGCCTAAAAGTGACCAAGACTAACGACGATTTCTTCGAGTCAATGAAAGGCAAGAATAAGTAAGTCGCGTTTCCATAAAGGATACACAGAAGCCACTTCCTCACTTTTATGTGAAAGTGGCTTTTTTTTATGCAAAAAGCATCGATATAATGGCGCCCATCGCGTGGATTCATGCGCTAAAATTATTAGAAAGCTGTCTCAACAGCTGCCAGAGAGCACAATGGAGTTATCTAGGTGAAAGACGTTAACGCTAAAGTCATTCGAGTCGAATCACTAAATAGCACAGTTTATAAAGTGGATTTGCAAGTCAACGACAGCCAATTCATCGCTGGGCAATATTTAATGATCGCCTTACCAACGGGGGAGAAAGTCCCTTACTCAATTGGTAGTGCACCACACGAACTGCCAACGCTTAGCCTATACATTTTGGTTGCCGATCAAGAGTCCTTGGCATTCAAGGTCATTGAACATCTAAAAAACAACGCTAGCGTTGATCTTGTTCTACCTGGCGGCGATGCTCACATCGAGAAAGTCCCAGCAGACTTGGATGCGCCATTGCTATTGATCGCTGGCGGTACTGGCTTTGCACAAATGAAGAGCCTGTTTGACGACCTAGTCCACAAAGGTTACCAAGGCCCAGTACATTTTTACTGGGGCTTACGCACCGCAGCAGACACCTTTGTAATGGACTGGATCAACAGCCACCAATCACCGGAAAACTTCCATATTCATGTAGTCGTGAATGAGAAAAGTGACGATTGGGATGGCCGTACTGGCTGGCTTTACGAAGCCATCATTGAAGACCACCTGGCGCTGCAAAATAGCCATGCCTTTATCAGCGGCTCTGTGCCAATGGTCTACGGCACCTTGGATCAACTGGAAGCCAAAGGCATTCAAGAAGCCAACTGCCATTCGGATGTATTTGCCTACGCGCCGCGTCCAAAGAAAGACTAATTAGACTTTCTGATAAGCAAAAACGAAAAAGCATGCCAACGGCATGCTTTTTTATTGGATTGTGAGAAGGCCTTAGACACTAAGCAATCGAAATACTGGTATCCGTGAATTGAATGGTCTCAATACCCACTAAGGTCGCGGCAAAGTCATCCGCTAATAAATGATAGCCATCGCTATCTAATGATGTCTTTACAGTAGAAGACGCGACATTCAGCACCACGATATCATTGCCTGTGCCACCATCGACGTAGTCATAGCCCCCTGCCCCCAAGTAAACAATATCGTTACCGACGCCAGTGTAGATTTGGTTATTCACTTCGTTGTCGATCACACTGTCATCGCCAAACCCGGTGATCACATTCTCAATCACCACACCGTAGGCGATCCCTAGATTATTCTGGTTTAAAAATGCCTCGTCACCTAGGTCATCAATAAAGCCTTGGACAAAGGCGATCGCCGATTGATTGGTGAGTCCTGCTGCATATGCAACATCGACCGCTTCTTCAAAGCTGGTACGCTGCGATACTGAGGATAAGGTGTAATCGTTTAGATTAATGGTGCTGTTATATTCAGCGCCACTCAGGTCAAGCGTATCCGTTCCACCCGCGTCCCAAATGGTATGGTAATGGCCTGAGGCTGTGGTAAAAGCACGCTCAGCCTCATTATAGACATACACCGTATCGCCAGTATTGGTAGACATATCTGCGCCATAAATGGCTTGTAGAGCGGCGACATCGATAATGCCTAACTCATTACGATACGCATCTACGGTATAGGTCGAATAGCTAGAACCTTGATCCAATGCTTCTACTTCATAGCCACCAAGCAAGGTATAACTCATGGCCGTATAGTAGGTATTGTCATAGGCGCTGTTCAGTCGCACACCTTCAAAAGAATGCTCTAAGCCCATAGCGTGCCCCAGCTCATGCGCCATGGTGAAAATCCCATAACCTCCAACACTGTAATAGTATTCACTCCCTGCCTCACGGTTTAAAAAGACATCGCCTCCTAGATCATCTCCAGGGAAGTAAGCAAACGCTTCAGAGGAAGACTGGTATACCGCCGAGGCATTCACCTCAATGGTGCCAAACGAGAGTAACAAGTCAGTATTGATGTACTGATTTTGTGATGCCACAACATTGCTGAAGGCACTTTGCTCTTGATTATTAAGCGCTCTCCAGCCATAGCTGAGATCAAAATCCGAGGCATAAGAGGCAGGCATTGAAGTCGGAAAACCATAGGTAACAAAACTGCTGTCCCAGCTCTCACCACTGATCAGGCTATCTACCCAAGGCGTGCTGCTAGAGGCACTCGCCGATAAGGTCGAAATGCTATTACTTCTCGCACTTAAGTTTAGAGTGCCGGATTCTGTCCCCAGTAATCGTGGAATCGCTGTATCAAAGCCCAATGCATCAAAAAAGCCAATGACCTCAGCGTCCGAAACACCGTGTCCATATAGCTCGGCCAGCATCGAGAAAGTAACGCCATACTCAAATGCGGTGCTATAAATAATTTGAGGATTACCCAGATTAGCGTAGACAAAGTCTCTCCCTTGAGAAAAAGAGAGGCCGTAGCTTGCCAATAGGTCTGCTGCATTGCTCATATCGTCACTCCAAGGCTGATGCCAATCAAGGCGCCGGTATGAGTTTAATAGTAAGCGAAGTTACGACTATGGCAATAAAAATGTGTCAGAACCCTCTACCGAAAGCGATTATTCAATCGCCTTCGGTAAAGAGCGAATCGGATAAGATAAGGACTTAACGGGCGTTATCAGCTAGATCATGCAACAGTACGCGCTGGGCACTGCGGTACTCGCCCTTACGCGGTTTCGATAATTGGTAGGAGCCATCACTTTGTAATAGCCAGCTTTGGGTATTGTCTTTTAGGTAATACTCAAGCTCTTGCTTCACACGACGGGCCAACTTGTAATCCTGTATTGGGAAGGCGACTTCCACACGGTTATTCAGGTTACGGTCCATACCGTCGGCGCTCGACAAGTACACCATTGGCATGCGGTTGTTATAGAAGTAGTAGACGCGAGTGTGCTCAAGGAAGCGACCAATAATACTGCGCACACGAATATTGGAAGAGACGCCTTTGATCCCTGGACGCAGTGTACAAATACCACGCACGATCAGATCGATCTTCACACCCGCTTGAGACGCTTTGTAAAGCGCTTGTACCAAGCGTTGCTCTGTCAGTGAGTTCACCTTGATAATGATACGCGCTGGCTCGCCTTTTTTCGCATTCTCCGCTTCTTGGGCAATCATATCCAATAGGCGATCACGTAGCGTGAAAGGAGCGTGAAGCAGCTTCTTCACTTTCAGCTCTTTACTCATGCCGGTCAGCTGCTGGAACACGCGATGCACATCATCACCGATTTCTTTATCACACGTTAGGAAACTGTAGTCAGTGTATAAGCGTGCGTTACCTGCGTGGTAGTTACCCGTACCTAGGTGAACGTAACGGGTTAATTCAGCCCCCTCACGACGTACGATAAGGATCATCTTAGCGTGGGTTTTATGGCGTACCACACCGTAAACCACAATCGCCCCCGCATCTTGTAGACGGCTCGCTAACGCCAAGTTCTCCGCCTCGTCGAAACGCGCACGTAACTCGATGACCACGGTCACCTCTTTACCATTACGGGCCGCCTCTACCAAGGCATTGGCAATCGGCGAGCGAGCTCCGGTACGGTATAGGGTTTGACGAATCGCGATGACATTGGGGTCCTTGGCCGCCTCACTCAGCATATCAATGACCGGCGAGAAGCTTTCAAACGGATGCATCAATAGATAGTCACGCTGGCGCACCGCTTCAAAGATACCACCCGATTTCGCCAGTTTGTTTGGCAAGCCTGGTGAGAATGGCGGATAAGTCAGATCTGGACGGTTCACCAGCTCCAATACAGCCATCAATCGGCTTAGGTTCACAGGACCGTCAATGCAGTACAAGTCTTGCTCGGACAGGTCGAACTGAGCCAACAGCGCATCCACAATGTGCGCAGGACAGTTATCGGCGATCTCAAGACGCACCGAGCTACCGTAATGACGGCTTTGCAGTTCGGTACGCAATGCACCGGCCAAGTCCAAGCCGATATCATCAGAGTCCACTTCCATGTCCGCATTACGCGTCAGACGGAATTGGAAACAGCCTTTAACCGTCATGCCAGGGAACAACTGATCCGCGTGCGCGTGAATGATTGACGATAGGAAGACCATGTTATCACCGCCATCACAAACATCGTCTGGCAGTTTCACCAAACGTGGTAACGAGCTTGGTGCAGGCACAATGGCAAGACCATTTTCACGGCCAAACGCATCACGACCTTCTAACTCCACAACGAAGTTGAAGGTCTTGTTGGCCAATCGAGGAAATGGGTGCGCAGGGTCCAAGCCCACCGGGCTAATAATCGGCAGCACGTTATCACGGAAATAGCGCTTGACCCATGCAGCCTGTTTTTCTGTCCAGACGGAACGACGGATAAAGTGAATGTTCTCTTCCGCTAGTTTTGGGAAGATGATGTCATTCAGAATACGGTACTGACGGCGAACTAATTGATGGGCATGATCACTGATTAATTGCAGCACCTTACGTGGGTGCATGCCATCGGGACCATTTTTCTCACGGCCATATTCGATCTGACTCTTAAGGCCCGCGACACGAATCTCAAAGAATTCGTCCATGTTCGAGCTAAAAATACATAGGAACATTAGGCGATTGAGCACCGGATGGTTCTCATCCATCGCTTGCTCTAATACCCGTGCGTTAAACTGAAGGTGACTCAGCTCACGGTTAAAGTAGAGCTCAGGGTCTGCAAGATCAATATCCTCCGGTAGACGTTCCTCGATCGCCAAGCGACTTGGGTCAACCGGCTGCTCAGGAATCGGCTCCAGCACTAAGTCTTCAACCTCTTCCACTGTGGCTTTTTTCGCTTCTGCTGAAGCGTTTTCCTCATTTTTAACTTCTGAAGATTGAGTAACTTCGATCTCTTTTTCAGCCTGTTCAGACATTGCGTGTCAGCTCCAATAGCGTGCCATCATTATGTTCCATGTTGCTCTATTCTTATCTTTTAGAATAGAGCAACTTTTAAAAATTACACCAACGCAATTCTAAGGTCACGACTTGTTATTTGAAATCTTTCCAGCCCACACACGGTGGCTACAAGTCGTGCTAATTCACTCAGATACTAGCCTTTTAAGA
This sequence comes from Marinomonas aquimarina, assembly GCF_900089755.1. GTDB lineage: Bacteria > Pseudomonadota > Gammaproteobacteria > Pseudomonadales > Marinomonadaceae > Marinomonas > Marinomonas aquimarina. Next base: position 342,652 of record NZ_FLOC01000001.1, read on the forward strand.
GGCGAGCTGCGTCTTTCGCAAAGTAAGTCAAAATGCCGTCTGCGCCAGCACGTTTAAAGGCCAACAGCGATTCCAGCATCACTTGATTTTTATCCAGCCAACCGTTTTGGAACGCCGCCATTTGCATGGCATATTCACCACTCACTTGGTAAGCGTAAGTCGGTACGCCAAGCTCAGATTTAACACGACGCACCACATCCAAATAAGGCATACCAGGCTTCACCATCACCATGTCAGCGCCCTCTTCAATATCAAGCAGCACTTCTCGAATCGCTTCATCGGTATTGGCAGGGTCCATTTGATAGGTAAATTTATTGCCCTTGCCTAGATTGCCAGCCGAGCCCACGGCATCACGGAAAGGACCGTAATAGGCTGAGGCATACTTGGCTGAGTAAGCCATGATGCGAGTGTTAATAAAGCCTTCCAGCTCCAGCATCTCGCGGATCGCGCCAATACGGCCGTCCATCATATCCGAGGGTGCAATCACCTGAGCCCCTGCTTGTGCATGCGACAGCGCCTGCTTCACCAGCACTTCAGTGGTAATGTCGTTGAGTACGTAACCGTCCTCATCAATGATGCCGTCTTGACCGTGAGTCGTGAACGGGTCCAACGCCACATCGGTCATCACGCCCAGCTCAGGAAAGTGCTGACGCAATGCCCGAATCGCACGCTGCGCTAAGCCATCTGGATTGTAAGCTTCTTCCGCTTGCAAGGATTTTTTGTCGTCCCCCACCACAGGGAACAGCGCCACCATTGGGATCCCCAGTTCCACCAATTCCGCCGCTTCTTTGAGCAGCACATCAATGGTGACTCGCTCAACGCCCGGCATGGAAGGCACCGCTTCACGAGTGTTCTGACCTTCAATCACAAACATTGGGTAAATTAGATCGTCAGTACTTAAGCGATGTTCACGCATCAAGCGGCGAGAAAAATCATCTTTGCGCATACGGCGCATACGAACAAACGGGAAGGTCATGACCAACTCCTTACTTTACGGGTCGTAAACTATAAATAAATTGTGACAATTAGGTTACAGAAAGCCAAATTGCCTCATTAAACAAGGGCAAGCACGTTAGTAATAACTTTCACTTGTTTACAGTGTTCAATATTCTAGAGCAAAAGTTCTAGGGATACCTTGATGTCATTCAGGAAATTTATAGAAAAGTATTTGGTGAGAGAAATTAACTTTTAGGACCTCGCTGTGCGAGGGAACACTCTCGCATTCCCATACACAGTTCCCGCGGGGGACCACGGTCCTACATTTTGCTTTTAAAGAGCGGCCTCGGCTTGCTCCAGCTCATCCTGTGCTTCAAACCAAGCCTCTTCCGCTTCTTCTAAGGTCTTTTTCCATTTCGCTTCATCGCTAAGTAAGGCTTGTAGCTTATCCTTGTTAGCCACCTCATAAAGACTGTTATCCGACATGGCCTCACCAATGGTTTCTAGGTGAGCTTGCGCGGTTTGCATGGTTTTCTCATGCTTCTCAATGGCTTTACGCAGTGGACGTAGCTTTTCACGTAACTCAGCGGCTTTACGGCGCTCTTCTTTACGGTCGACTTTTTCCACTTTGGCTTCATTAGCCGTGGCACGCTCAGCTTGGTTGGCCTGCTGTTGTCGTGCCTGTAGCCACTGATGGTAAGCATGCAAATCCCCATCAAAGGCTTCGATCTTGTGATCCGCTACCAAGAAGAATTCATCCACCGTACTGTTCAATAAGTGACGATCGTGGGACACCACTAGGATAGCGCCATCAAACTCTTGCAAGGCTTCTGTAAGGGCCTGACGCATTTCAATGTCCAAATGGTTGGTTGGCTCGTCGAGCACCAATAGGTTTGGCTTACGCCAAGCAATCAAAGACAACGCCAAACGGGCTTTTTCACCACCAGAGAAGCCTTTTACCGCACGTAGAGCATCATCGCCGATAAAGCCAAAGCCCCCCAGATATTTGCGCACATCCGCTTCCAATGCGGTGGGTGTAATACGCTGAATATGCAGTACGGGTGAGGCCTCTAGGTCCAGTGCACTTAACTGATGCTGAGAGAAGTAACCAATCTTGGTGTTTTCGCCATAGACGCGCTCGCCAGCCAATAAATCCAGCTCTTGCACCAAGGACTTTATCAAAGTCGACTTACCGGCCCCGTTAGGGCCTAGTAAGCCAATGCGCTGACCATCACGAATGGAGAAATTAGACTGTGGCAGCTGCACCTTATGGGAGCCGTCTTCTAATACATAGCCCAAGTCCGCTTGAATCAAGCTTACCAATTGCGCTGACGTCTTCTCTGCAACAGGAATGGAAAACTCAAACTGTGAATCAATGTGCGCAGGACCAATCTGCTCCATTTTTTCCAGCATTTTTAAGCGGCTTTGCGCTTGTTTCGCTTTGGTGGCTTTGTAGCGGAAACGGTCCACGTATTCTTGCAGATGGGCACGTTTACGTTGTTGCTGTTCAAACATAGATTGCTGCTGTGCTAGATGCTCAGCACGCTGACGTTCGTAGTCACTGTAATTACCCTTATAAAGGTTCAGTTGCTTCTGATACAAGTGAACAATATGGCTACAAATACCATCCAAGAAGTCACGGTCGTGGGAAATCAACAGCAAGGTGCCAGGGTAATTGCGCAACCAGTTCTCTAACCACATCACCGCGTCCAAATCCAAGTGGTTGGTCGGCTCGTCCAGCAACAGAATGTCCGATGGGCACATCAAGGCACGGGCAAGGTTCAAACGAATACGCCAACCACCAGAGAAATCCGCCACCTTCTTTTGCATATCGGCCATTTTAAAGCCCAGACCTTGGAGTAAGGTTTCACCTCGAGCTTGTGCGGTATAGCCATGGGCATTTTCATATTCACTTAACCAGTGGGCATGACCATGATCGTCGCCGCTTGCTTGCGCCTCTGCAATCTTGGCTTCGATCATGCGTAAGCGATCATCACCATCGAGACAGTATTCCAACGCCGTGCGATCCACATCTTCCACTTCCTGCGCCATAAACGAAATACGGCGTTGGCCCGGTAAAATCACCTCACCAGTATCGGCGTACAATTGCCCGCGCACCAGCGCAAACAAAGACGATTTTCCAGCGCCGTTGGCACCGATCAAACCGACTTTCTGACCTTCAAAAATGGTCATATCGGCCTGTTCAAGTAAAAACTGCGTACCACGCTGCAAACTGACATCGGAAAACTGGATCATGGAAACATCTCTGACTGAATGGGAATAGATTGTGCGAAAGGCGCATTTTAGAGGATATTGCAGGCAGCTAACAGAGCAGCGCTTCATCCTTAGCATAATTCTCCCGTACGACCCGGCTCCGTCCGGGGATGCTGACTTGAATCGCGGGGTACAACCCGCTCGTACGACCCGGCTCCGTCCGGGGAAGCCCCTTTGTGCCCTTGTACGACCCGGCTCCGTCCGGGGATGCAGGCCATCAATCTCGGGGGACAACCCCCTCGTACGACCCAACTCCGTTCGGGAAAGCAGGCTTTCAATCGCGGCATACAACCTGCTCGTACGACCCTGCTCCGTCTAGGGATGCTGGTTTTCAATCGCGGAGTACAACCCGCTCGTACGACCCGATTCTATCAGAGATACACACCTATAATCGCTGTCAGGAGACAGCTCATACGACCCGACTCCGTTCGGGAAAGCGGGCTTGAATCTCGGGGTACAACCCGCTCGTACGACCCGACTCCGTTCGGGAAAGCAGGCTTTCAATCGCGGGGTACAACCCGCTCGTACGACCCAACTCTGTTCGGGAAAGCAGGCTTTCAATCGCGGGATATAACCCGCTCGTACGGCCCGACTCCGTTCGGGAAAGCAGGCTTTCAATCGCGGGGTACAACCCGCTCGTACGACTCAGCTCAGTTCGGGGAAAGAAAGGTCAAATCGTCACCTGAAGCAGCTCTTATAATAAAAGCTAGATGCAAAAAAGACGCTCTAGTTTTAAAATAAGCGCATACTTAATTTAACGGTGATTCTTGTGAACAACATCAATGAAATCCAACGCTTCTCCTTTGATAACACCAATGTTCGAGGCGAGCGCGTGTTACTGACCGATGCTTATCAAAACATCATTGCCCGTAAGCATTACCCAAAAGCGCTTGAGTCGTTACTCGGCGAATTTGTCGCGGCCATCGCACTACTGCGTGACATCGTCAAGATTGATGGCGTGTTATCTCTGCAGTGCAAAGGCGAAGGCCCACTGAAGACTCTGATGGCAGAATGTGATGAGCGCCAAAACCTACGTGCCATTGCCCAATGGGATGAAGAGCAAGCCTTCCCAGAAGTCGTGTCTCTAAAAGAGCTACTGGCCGGCGGCTACCTAGTGATCACCATTGCACCGCGTAACGGTAACCGTTACCAAGGCATTGTTGAAATCGCTGGTGACACCCTAGCAGCGTGCCTAGAACAATACTTCTTCCAATCTGAACAGCTACCGAGCCGTGTTTGGCTCGCAGCAAATGGCGCACAAGCAGCAGGCTTATTCTTACAACGCCTGCCTGCGGAGCAAGCCAAAGAAGGTGACGAAGATGCATGGGATCGTTTTGTACACCTAGCGTCTACGGTAAAAGATGAAGAGCTGCTTGAGCTAGACACGGCTGAGCTACTGCACCGTCTTTACCATGAAGAAGAGCTACGTTTATACGATGCCAAAGGCATGCAATTTGGCTGTTCCTGTAATCGTCAACGCTTCTATGATGCGATTGTAACGATGAGTGCGGAAGAAATTCGCGAAATTATCAGCGAGCAAGGTAGCATCAAAGCCGAGTGCCAATTCTGCGCCGAGCAGTATGAATTCTTCAAAGAAGATTTAGACAGCGAACTAGGCGACCAAGCCCACACCCACTAACCTCGGCTTGATCAATCTAAAAGGGGCGACCATGGTCGCCCCTTTTAGATTTAGTTTCCCTGACGGCAAGCAGTGTCTTACAAATACAGACAGTCCGACTCAGGCAAAGTCGACGCCACGGCTTCTTCTAATGTGGTGGGTTTCGAGATCAGATAGCCTTGGAAGTAATTGCAGCCCAAGGTTCTTAAGTACTCTATTTGCTCCAGTGTTTCGACGCCTTCAGCCACCAGTTTGTATTGTAGGGCTTGGGCGATATGCACCATGGACTCCACCACCACTCTTGCTTTCGGGTCGTCGAGACGATTGACGAAGCTGCGGTCAATTTTAATCTCATCCACTGACAAACGCTGTAAATGCGCAAAGGACGTATAGCCCGTGCCAAAGTCATCTAATGACACTAAACAGCCCATGGCACGTAATTGCTCAAGTACTTCGACCTTGGCTTGATCCATATGCACAAAGTAGGTTTCCGTCACCTCAAGACAAATACTGGTGGCGGATACACCAGCAACCTGCAAACTGGCGGCAATACGCTGGGCAAAATCGCTGTCCAATAGTTCCTGCGCCGAGATGTTGATCGACAAAACAAAATCGTCTGGCACCGAGATTTGCTTCAACGCGGCCAACGCTTTTTTCAGCACCATCATATCGATTTCTTGGATCAAATTGGCTTTCTCAGCCACCGGAATATAGACCTCAGGAGACAATCGGCTCAGTACTTCGGAGCTAGATCGTAGTAACGCCTCGGCCCCCACCACACGATTACGGCGCGCATCATAAAGTGGCATAAACACCAGATAAAACGCATCGTCAGCAAGCGCTCGGCGCAGCGCATCTTCAACCGACGCCTTTTGACGCAACGGCTGATCGTAGCTGGATAAATACGCTCGGGCGAAGGTTTTCGCATCATGTGGCTGGTCGAGAACAAAGCGACATTTTTCCAATACCTCATCAAAATGCTTCGGCATAGCATTGTCGACCACATAGCTAGCACTGACATCGAGTTTTAGATGCCCCACACCAACCATTTCAACACCTTCGTTAAAAATACGCTCCAGCAATTGCTCTCGCGCCAGCTTGCCCACTGGACAATACATGGCAAACTCCGCATCGCTGATACGCGCTAAGGTGATCGACTGGGATTGAAAAACAGAGAGTAAACGCTGTTTGGTCTTCACCAATAATTGCCCAAATACGTTTTCGCCAAAATGTTTTTCCAATATGGCTGCGTTGTCCAAGCGAAAAACGTACAAGGCCCCGCCAGCCTCTGGCGCCAAGCCCTGCATATGATCACGCAGTCCTTGCTCATTGAGCAGCCCAGTCATACCGTCAAAAAGAGCCGCTTGACGCATACGCTGCAAGGTCCCATGACCGCGCCAGGAAAAACTTAACAAGCTCCCTACCCCGACCATTAACCAGAAGGTCAACAACCAATTGTTCAGCTGCTGTATATCCACCAAAAAACCGTCAACTTTTAATGCCGACAAGGTCAAATCGTATTGCCCTGGGTGGCGTAGCGGGGTGTCATTGACCACTAAATCGAGCGAATAGACATGACGAAAATCTTTGTCAGCGCTTTCAAAACTAATGCCGTACTGATCTTGCCACCAACTGGCGACATCAAAACGATTGAGCGGGATATCGAACTCACCATTGCGCAGGCGCACTGAGTGGAACTTGGTATCTTGATGGCTAGGAACCCCGTCAAAGTGCGGGTTTAAAAAGCTGGTGATGTTTAATTCAAGACGACCGCTGTATTCGGCCGCAGTGGATTGCACATAGGCTTCGATGTGCACTTGGTCGACTTGTTGAAAAGAAAAAGGTAACCCCTCTTCGGTTCTTGGCAGCACCACACGTACGCCGCACAGGTAAGGCGTCGCGCTGCCATCCCAAGAACAATGAGAGTGCACACTGCCTTGCTCTCCAGCAGGAAGCAGCTCTGTTCCGTCAAACGGTACAAATTGCAAACCATCTAACTCAAGCAAATCCACTTGATAATGGTTGAGCGGCGTTCGCGCCCAAAGGAAAACCAACGCGCTGAGCACACCAATACTGATAAAAAGCTTGCGATAACCTGATGAAGTCAAAGATTGTCCGTGTCTCTGCATGTGCTTTTTAATACCCAACAAGCCCTATTTAATCAAGATAGTATCCGTTAACAACCCACCACACTTAACCTAATCCGACAAATAGCACCTATTATTGACCCAGATTCATATTTTTTACTTGCTTTGTAACGTTTTGAAAAGCCATTTATTATTGACTTATCCGCTTTTGAATACCTGTTCACCCTCACCACGAATGCATAAAATTTGTCAGGCCTACGTAAAATCACTTGTCGCGCCATTTGGCACGACCTACATTGCCTAGGCGCCTTGTGCTTGGCAGATCCTTTCTGTAATCAACAAAGTGTGCAGGTGAAGGGGTCACTTTGGTCACTGTAATAACCTAGGTTGGCGTTGCAACGCCTTCTTATGGTAGAACAGTACACCGGATCGATTTGCGAGGCACAGGGCGTGTTTCTCTTCCTATGACAAAGTCCACGTAGCTGCTTGAAATTCTCGTGTCGCACCCCAACCAAAGTTATAATTGGAACCACAACTAACGGAACGTTTTCTCATGAAAAAAACATTAGTCGCAGCATTGATTGCCTCTTCAGTTTCAGTCGCATACGCTGCAGACGTAGAGCTTGAAAGCAAAGAACAGAAACTTGGATACTCAATCGGCACTATGTTCGGTGGTCGTATGGCCAATGATTTTGCCGGCATGGATTTAGAAGCGTTCAAAGCAGGCTTCGAAGATTCTTTCAGTGGCCAAGAACCACAGATGTCTATGGAAGATGTCCAAGCCACCATGCAAGCTTTCCAACAAGAGCAAATGGAAAAAGCGCAACGTGAGCAAGCCGAAATGGCCGAAGCCGCTAAAGCCAGCTCTCAGGCATGGCTAGATGAAAAAGCCGAGCAAGATGGCGTCATGACAACCGACTCTGGCCTAATGTACAAGGTCATCGAAAAGGGTGATGGCAAAATGCCTGCGGCAGAAGACACAGTGAAAGTGAACTACGAAGGTAAACTGGTAGACGGTACCGTATTTGATAGCTCTTATGAGCGCGGTGAGCCGATTTCTTTCCCACTTAACCAAGTTATTCCAGGCTGGACTGAAGGCGTACAACTGATGCCAGTTGGCTCAACTTACGAGTTCTATATTCCTGCAGAACTAGCATACGGCCCAGGCGGCACAGGCCCAATTCCACCTCACTCTGCACTAGAGTTTAAAGTGGAACTGCTGGACATCGAAGCCGCGCAATAAGCGTACAAGGCTCGGTCAGTGAAACCCTAAAAACGCCCTCTTAACGAGGGCGTTTTTGTTTGTGCTACAATCGCCGTTTTTCTAGAACAACCTCGCTATGTTCATACCAGTCATACTCGCTGGCGGCTCGGGCACACGCCTTGCGCCCATCTCTACAACGAAGCACCCTAAACCCTTTATCGATCTGCTCGATTGCGGTTATACGCTGTTTGAATTAACGCTTCTGCGAGCACAACAAACCTCAGATAAACGCCCCATTGTTGTCGTGGCCAAAGAGCACTTGGCGTTTGTTCAACAAGCGTTGCACAAACTGTCCATGACAGCCCACATTCTGCTGGAACCCTGTGGCCGCAATACCGCCCCCGCGATGACCTGTGCCGCCTTATTTGCCCAGCACATTTATCCAGACGACAGCCCCCTGTTAGTGTTGGCCGCCGATCATTACATCGCCGATCCCTCCTACTTCTGTCAACGGGTCGTCGCCGCACATGACGCTGCGATGAACGACCAGCTCGTGTTATTTGGCATCCGTCCGACCTACCCAGAAACAGGTTATGGCTATATTGAAGTGGGCCAGGATGCACAGATACACGCCTTTCATGAAAAGCCAGATCAACACACTGCCATGAACTACCTAGCCCGTGGCAACTATCTTTGGAACAGCGGCTTCTTTGTTTTACCGAGAAAAATACTGCTAGCTGAAATCGAACATTTCGCTCCCAAGATACTAGCGTCTTGCCACGATGCTGTGACGCAGAGTGTCCAACTATCCGAACGCACTCACTTATTGTCACCGTCATTTGCTGAGGCGCCAGCCATCTCCATTGATTATGCGATTATGGAGCACAGCGCCAAACTGGCCTTATGTGAGTATGCCAGCGAATGGAGCGACTTGGGCACATGGCCTGCTTTATACCGCTTGTGGCCAAAAGACGAGCAAGGCATTGCGCACCATTTAGCGTTAGCATTAGCCTTAATGCCAACGGCATCGGGCCTTCAGTTAATGAAAGATAACACCTGGATAGCCGATGTCTGATGCCAAAACGCCGTTAGCACTGTGTGCCAACAAAGACGTAAAATTCGGCACCAGTGGGGTCCGAGGTCCTGTCGCAGAGCTCAGCAAAAGCCTCTGCCAAGGGTTCACGCAGGCCTTTCTGAGCACTCTATGCCGTGCTGACAGTGTCTGTCTTGGTGTCGATCTACGCCCCAGCAGCCCACAGCTCGCCAAATGGGTGAGTGAACAGGCACAAGAAATGGGCGTTAATGTGCTCGATTGCGGTCCCCTGCCTACCCCAGCGTTAGCGCTTTACGCCATGCAGCAAGGCTTGCCTGCCATTATGATCACCGGCAGCCATATCCCGTTTGATCGCAATGGCATGAAGTTTTATTTGCCGACCGGGGAGATTAGCAAAGCCGATGAACAAGCCATATTAACGAGCCGACTAGACAGCTGTGCAAACAAGAGGTTAAGAGGCGGCTCACAAGATTGCGCAGAACGCGCTAGCCAGCATTATCAACAGCGCTATTACGATGCTTTCCCTACGCTTAACTTAGGTAATAAACGCATAGGCGTTTACCAACATAGCAGTGTCACTCGAGACCTCCTGACCGAAGTGCTTAGGCATTTTGGCGCAGAAGTGATCGAGTTAGGGCGAAGCGACCACTTTGTTGCCCTCGATACGGAAGCGGTCGGTGACACCGAGCAAGCCCTAGCGCAGCAATGGACTCAGCAATATCGCTTGGATGCCATCGTGACCACAGATGGCGATGGCGACCGACCATTGATCGCAGATGAGGCAGGACAATGGCTGCGCGGAGATCAAGTGGGGATGCTCACCTGCCACGCTCTGCAGGCAACTCATATTGCCACCCCCATTAATAGTAATAGTGGCCTTGAGCACTTCATCCCAGCAGCCAAAGTTGTCAGAACGAAAATTGGCTCACCTTATGTCATCGAGGCCATGCAGCAGGCCACCGAGCAAGACAACAGCTTAGGCTTTGAAGCGAACGGTGGCGTCTTACTTGGCAGGAATCACCATCGCCTCACATCCCTGCCAACACGCGATGCGTTATTACCGATTCTCTGTGTCTTATCGACGTTAGCCAACCAGCCCTTAAGTTCTCTGAGCAACATACTCCCTAAGCGCTACAGTGCCAGTAGCCGCATCCAAAATGTGGATCAAGAGATATGCCGCCAACTGTTGGAAAATCTTGTTGCTCCTGATGCTTGGCCAGCACTACTCGCAGCAATTCAGCCCTGTCACGCCCTTCAGATCGCCACAATAAATACCCTCGATGGTGTGCGAGCGACCCTTACAAACGGTGACATATTGCATCTAAGAGCGTCAGGAAATGCCAATGAACTGCGCATTTACAGCGAATCAAATACTATTCAGCGTGCAAATCAGGTCTGTTCAAACACCGAAATACACATTTCATCCTTATTTTTTGACGTATGACAGTTAATTGAATGGCTACTAATGATTTTTCAAATCACTAAAGATAGAGTGATTTTAAGGCAGGACGTGATGGACAACGTTAGCTCCTAGGATGGGAGCCCTGCCTGGCACATGGCAGATCATTATGGACGATGATGGTTTCAGGAAGAAACACTGCCTTTTGTCCCTCCTTAAAAGATAGGCAGTCATGGATGACTGATGCTCCCAGGACGGGAGCCCTATCTTTCTTCAGGATGATACGAGCTGCAAGGATGCAGCGGAAAAGTGCTTATTTAGGCACGACCTAAGCTAATCTTGAGAGACACCTCTGGCACACTGTTAGCGGCTGGTTTACCCTAATGCGCAAATCTTTTGCTAGGGTAGAACCTTGAACACCACCACCTCTCTCTATCGCTATGTCGCTTACTTAGTCTGGTTATTAGCCGCTGCCACCTTTGCATTAACCCTGTCCGTACCAAGAGGCATTTCCTATCCTACTCTGTGTCTGTTTCTGTTAGCGGCTGTTTTTGCGCTTGTATTGCGTAACCATACGCTCAAACTGAACAAACAAGATTTCATCCTGATCGGTGTCTTTGCCGCGTATGCCATAAGCAGCGTGATATTTGTCTATTTAGACGGCTGGCACACAAGAGAACTTGATCGCCCCTCAAGGTTTCTATTGGCTCTTCCGGTGCTGGTACTGCTACTCAAATGCAAAATGCCCAATGCACCGCTGCTCTTTTTCGGCACCATTATTGGCGCCATCGCTGCGGCCGTATTAGCAGCTTACGAAGTACTTGTTTTAGACTTTCCTAGAGCTCAAGTGTTTACCAATGCCATTATGTTTGGCGACACCAGTATGTTACTTGGCTTAATCAATAGCGCGGCCTGCTGCTACTTTTATCAAAACAAGCAGAGACTGATGCTGGCCTTGGCCATTCTTGGCGTCATGGCCGGCGTACTCGGCTCTATCTTATCTGGCTCACGCGGTGGTTGGATTGCCGTACCGCTGATTGGACTATTTATACTGCTGCAGGCAAAAGATTTGATTGGCAAGAAACAGCTCGCGGCCACGATTCTGGTGCTATTGATCGGCGCGCTCTCCGTCATTGCCATCCCACAAACAGGCATGCAAGCACGCTTTACTAAAGCGGTTGAGGATATTCAACTCTACCTATTAGGTGAAACCAATACGTCTGTTGGCTTAAGAATTGAAATGTGGAAAGGCGCTATCTATTTGTTCTCAGAAGCCCCCATCATGGGCGTGGGCCAATACGGCAGTCAGCCCCTCAAAGCTGAGCTCGCAGAACAAGGCTTAATGAGTGAGGCTGCAACTCGATTTGATCACTTACATAATGAGTTTTTTAATACCTTGGCGCTGAAGGGGCTAGTCGGTGTGGTATTCCTGCTGGCGCTGTACCTGATCCCGCTTAAGCTCTTTATTGGCAAACTACGTAAACATCGCCACAACTGGAGAATTAAAGCCTATGCTTTGGCCGGTGCGCTGGTACCGATGAGCTATATGGATTTTGCGCTGACCCAGTCTATGTTTAGCCACAACATTGGCGTCATGGTGTTTATCTTTTTTACTCTGTTCTTCTGGGCTGCGGTACGCTGGGCGGAAGCCAGCGAACCAGATAACGCCTGATCAACGCAAGCAAGGGCTATAAGCCCTTGCGACCCAGCACAACCACAACGGTGCGCAACAGCGTTTCCATCTCTAACCAAATGCTCCAATGCTTGATGTAATATAAATCGTACATCAACTTTTGACGGGCATCTTCAAGGTTCGCACCATAGGGGTAGCACACTTGTGCCCAGCCCGAAATCCCTGGGCGCACTAGATGGCGCTCATGATAATAAGGGATCTCTTTTTCATAATTCTCAACCAAGATGTCCCATTCTGTGCGCGGCCCGACAAGGTGCATATCTTTGCGCAATACATTCCACAGCTGTGGCAACTCATCAATACGGAACTTACGCATCACATGGCCGAAGGGAAAGATGCGAGGGTCTTCTTTTTGGGTATAAGGGTTAAAGTGTGCGTTTTCATGCATGCTGCGAAATTTGATAGCAGTAAAGTTTTTCCCACCTAGCCCTACTCGACTCTGTGTAAACAAGGTACTGCCTGGTGACTGCAGCTTTATTTTCAAAACGGCATACAGCATTAAAGGCGAGCACAGCACCCCAATACCTATAATGGCTAACCAATCAATGGCACGTTTTAGAATAAAGTTTCTCAGCGTATAAGGGCGCACTTTTTCTAGATAACTTAAATCTTCGCCATCGTAGGGGATGTAACATTTACGCAGAAACGTCTCCATAAAACGGTGTAAGACGATCAGACGCACCCCTTTTAGGTCCAGATGCGTCAGCTCTTTGATCAGTTGATTGGTCGCTGGCGCTTCAAGATTCAGCAATAGATAATCCGGTGAGACCTTCATGATATTGGTCTCAATATCACCTTGATCCTTCAGACTAAAATACGTCAGTTCGACGCCCTGCTGCTCCAGCATGGCGTACTCAAACTCATTAAACTCATAATGCCGGCCAAGTACCGCCACTTGAATCTTGGTTTGCGCATAACGCCGCGAATAATGCTGAATCGCTAACTTTATCGCCATGATAAAGAAAGGCGTAAACACAACCCAGATAGCCGTAACAATCCGGTCGAAATCTAACTCAGATAAGTAGATAAACAGCAGTACTAATAGGAAGAAAACGTTGAAAAACCAAGTTTTAAAGGTGATCGCCAAGCGGTCCGAAAAGGAGCGATTGTTGTAGCGGCTATAGCCACCTTGCACACCAATGCAAGTGGCGTAAAACACGCCACTTAACAGCATCATCCAATTATATTCGTGGCTCCATGCCCCCTGGCTGAACAAACCGAAAGAGAGCAATAGCAGAATGGCAGGTGTGCACAAATCCACCAAAGCGTACGTAAAAGGCACTCTACGATCTTGATACCGCTTAACATGACTCTTTTTCATCAACTAACCAAATACCCAGATCAACATTTTAAACCGTCATTCCAACACTAATAGATACACAAAATAAACATGACTAGCAATGCCAAGCGATCCCTCGGCCGCCTGCGCAATTGTAAAATATGCGACAGCCGAAAGGCGAAGCGATTCAGGGAGCTTGCTAAACTGGGGTTCACTAATTCAGCGATCGCTAGCACCTGTTGACGATAGCTTTTGTTCGCCACTTGCCTGATACGCTTGAGATAAGCTCGCCAACCAGTATTTACGCCTACTTGATTGTTCGCATGTTGGCGGTAGCGCATCCACGCTTGCTCATCAATAAACCAAGCAAAGCCTTGCTCGCGACAGTAGGCGTAGGCAAACCAATCATGCAAGGCCACCCTGGATAGCTGTTCCTCGGCTTGTCGCACACACTGCTGCAGTGACAAGGCCGCTTTACGTGCGAACACATAGGTGCAACCCGGTCCCGCCGCTTCAAAAAAATGGTCCAACTGTTTTTGCGGGTAGGATTTCTTAATCAGTTGCTCACGGCCATCCGGCCAAAACGCCAGCACATTAGAGGAATACACTTGGTATTGATGATGACCAATGATTTGCCATGCGCGGGCTAACTTTTCAGGCAGCCAGACATCATCTTGATCGGCAAACGCCATGGCATCAAAACTTTCAAGGTCCACCTCTTTGATAAGATGGAAGAAGTTCGCCCCGGCCCCGCCAAAGCGTTGGCCATAGGGTAACAAGGTCACCTGCTCATGCTGTTCTGCCAATGCTTGGCTCCATGCCAAAGTCCCATCTTCCATGACATTTGGAGCACAAGCATCAACACTGATAAACAGCTCTACGCTTACACCCTGTTGCTTCAAGATGCTGTCAACTTGCGTCTCGATCCATTGCCTACCTTGATAAGCGGCCAGAAGCACCGCTATACGGGGTTTATTTCGCATTACCCTGCAACTTGTTCATCACGCGATCCAAAGCCATCAGCCAATTCGATGCTTGCACACCTAGTTCCGCTAAGGTGTCTGTATTTAAAACCGAATACTCTGGGCGCTTTGCCGGTGTTGGGTATTGATCAGTGCTAATAGCCGTCAATTGTGGGATCTTATCAATGGCGCCGTGCTTTAGGCCTTTGGCAAAAATAGTGCGCGCAAAGCCATGCCAGCTGGTAGGCAGGTCGCCACAATAATGGTGAACGCCCCAAGCCAGCTCGCCCGTTTGCTCGTATTGATCACACAGCGCCAAAATCGCCTTGGCAAGATCACCAGCATAGGTTGGACAACCATATTGATCGGCCACCACACTTAAAGCATTACGTTCAGTGGCGAGGCGTAGCATGGTTTTAACAAAGTTATTCCCATACTCGCTGAACACCCATGCGGTGCGCAGCACAAGGTAACGCGTCGCCACTTGAGCTAAGGCCTGCTCACCGGCCAGTTTTGAGGCGCCATAGACACCTTGCGGAGCCGTTTGGTCACTCGGCTTATAAGGCTCAACAGCCAAACCATCAAACACGTAATCGGTGGAAACATGAATCACAGGAATACCCAGCGACTCAGCCGCTTGAGCTAAATGTTTCACCCCTGCTTCATTCACCGCATGGGCCATTTCACTCTCTGTCTCTGCTTTATCTACCGCAGTATAAGCAGCCGCATTGACTACGATATCTGGCTTTACCTCTGCGAAGATAGCAGTTACCTGCTGCGCAGAAGCGATATTTAGCTCAGTAGAATCAAAAGCAAACAGTTCATGTTTGGAACCCGCCACAGCATCCTGAAAGCAGCGACCTAATTGACCATTCTTACCCGTTAACAAAATGCGCATTACAGGCCAGCCTCGAGCTCAGCGAGGGTTAAACCAAGCTTATCTTTTTCCGAGAGCTTTGGCTCAATGCCTTCAGGCCACTCAATCGCAACCGAGGGATCGTTCCAAATCAAGCAACCTTCATCCGTTGGGTCGTAGTAGTCGGTACACTTATATTCAAAGTCAGCAACGTCGGATAACACTACAAAACCATGAGCCAAACCGGGTGGCACCCAGAATTGGCGCTTATTGTCTTCGCTCAGTAACACTCCCGCCCATTGGCCATAGGTTGGTGAGTCTTTGCGAATATCCACGGCCACATCAAATACTTCACCACGTACCACGCGTACTAATTTGCCCTGCGGCTTGGATTTCTGAAAATGCAGACCACGCAACACGCCTTTGCCGGAGCGGGAGTGATTATCCTGCACGAAGGGTAAATCAATCCCAGCCAGTTCTTGGTAGCGCTCCGCTTGGAAGGTTTCTAGGAAAAAGCCACGCTCATCACCAAACACTTTCGGCTCAATGATCACCACATCCGCAATATTCGTTTTAATAACATTCATGAAAATCTGACCCTATGATGTCTATTGGTAACCGTCTGCCACTTTTAATAGATACTGACCGTAGCCGGTTTTCTTGAGTAGGCTACCCGCTTCGATCAGATGCTCTCTGCTGATCCAGCTTTGACGATAAGCGATCTCTTCTAGACAAGCGATCTTCAAACCCTGACGGTGCTCTACCGTTTGCACAAATTGGCCAGCCTCAAGCAGCGAATCATGGGTCCCCGTGTCTAACCAAGCGAAGCCACGTCCAAGCAATGAGGTATGCAAGTCACCACGCTCTAAGTAGGCACGATTAACATCCGTGATCTCTAATTCTCTCCGCTCAGAGGGCTGAATCTGCTTGGCAATATGCACCACATCATTATCGTAAAAATACAAACCGGTGACGGCGTAATTTGAGCGTGGCTTTTCAGGTTTTTCTTCGATACTCAGTACACGTCCCTCCGTATCGAACTCCACCACCCCGAAACGTTCAGGGTCATTAACATGATAGCCAAACACCGTAGCGCCCGATTCCTGTGCGGCGGCCTTTTTTAACTCATCAGAAAAGTGCTGCCCGAAGAAAATATTATCCCCCAACACCAATGCCACATTGTCATTACCGATAAAATCTTCGCCAATGATAAAGGCTTGCGCCAAGCCATCAGGAGAAGGCTGAATCGCGTAGCTTAGTGACACACCGAAATAGCTGCCATCGCCGAGCAGTTTTTGAAAGCTGGCTTGGTCCTCTGGCGTGGTTATGATCAAGATGTCACGTATGCCGGCCAACATTAAGACGGACAATGGGTAGTAGATCATCGGTTTATCATAAACCGGCATCAGTTGCTTGGAGCACCCTAAGGTTAATGGGTGCAAACGTGTGCCACTGCCACCCGCTAAGATAATCCCTTTACGTTTTTTCACTGAATTCTACTCTATTAAAATCAATCTGGTTGTGAATCTCGATGCTTCTTTGTACGACCCAACTCCGTTCGGGGAAGCAGGCTTTCAATCGCGGGGTACAACCCGCTCGTACGACCCGGCTCCATTCGGAGAAGCAGCCTTTCAACTGCTCGTACGAGCCGACTCCGTTCGGGGAAGCAGCCTTTCAACTGCTCGTACGACCCGGCTCCGCCCGGGGAAGCAGCCTTTCAACCGCTCGTACGACCCGGCTTCGTCCGGGGAAGCAGCCTTTCAATCGCTCGTACGACCCGGCTTCGTCCGGGGAAGCAGCCTTTCAATCGCGGGGTACAACCCGCTCGTACGACCCGACTCCGCTCGGGGAAGCAATCTCGCTTTCCCCACACAGCGAGGTCCTACGCGCCAATGCGGTCTAGCTTATAATCGCCACTTAAAACTCGCTGCCACCATGCCTCATTGGCTAGATACCACTCAACGGTTTTACGCATGCCTGAAGTGAAGGTTTCCTCTGGCGTCCAACCGAGCTCATCGGCAATTTTGCTGGCATCGATGGCGTAACGCACATCATGACCTGGGCGGTCTTTGACATAGGTAATCAAATCACGATATGCCGCGACGCCTTCCGGCTTGCTCGGCACCAACTCTTCTAGAAGGTCACACAGAGTATGCACCACTTCGATATTACGCTTCTCATTATGGCCACCGATGTTATAGGTCTCTCCGACCACACCTTCGATAACCACTTTGACCAAGGCGCGCGCGTGATCTTCTACATACAGCCAATCACGGATCTGTGAGCCGTCGCCATACACAGGCAGAGCTTTGCCCGCTAAGGCATTCAAAATCATGTGCGGAATCAGCTTCTCAGGGAAGTGGTAAGGACCATAGTTATTGGAGCAATTGGTAACAATCGTCGGGAAGCCATAAGTACGGCGCCATGCACGCACCAGATGGTCTGAACTGGCTTTACTGGCCGAATAAGGCGAGCTCGGCGCATAAGAAGTGATTTCGGTAAACATAGGCAGTTCACCGTCTACCTCATCAGGGTGAGGTAAATCACCATAGACTTCATCGGTTGAAATATGGTGAAAGCGAAACGCCTCTTTTTTCTCATCCGTCAGCTGTGACCAATAACCGCGCGCCGCTTCCAGCAGGGTATAAGTTCCCACAATATTGGTTTGAATAAAATCGCCCGGACCATCGATAGAACGGTCCACGTGACTTTCTGCCGCCAAATGCATCACAGCGTCTGGCTGGTGCTCGGCAAACACACGCTTTAATTCTGCAGCATCACAAATATCCACCTGCTCAAAGACATAGCGTGATTGTGTTAACGCTTCTGGAATCGACTCTAGATTACCTGCGTAGGTCAGCTTGTCTAGGTTAACCACTTCATGGTGCGTATTCGCTAAAACATGACGCACCACTGCACTTCCAATGAAGCCTGCGCCACCTGTAATTAATAATTTCATATACTGCTCAACCTACTGTATGACCTAAAACCCAATGCACGAGTGTACTTAATGCAAAGATGTCTCAATGGACTCTTGCTCCTGCTCTTCACTTCCCAACAACCAAGCCGGCCAGGCAAAAGACCACCCTGATTTTTTTAGTGCGTTTTTCTGGGCAATAAGGAAATGGCAAGCCTCGAGCGCAGACATGCTAAAGATAAACACATGCTGGCTGCAATCCGCCACAAACTGTATTCGAATAGATTGAGACGCCATCTGTAAATTCGCCGTCGTGCATAACCACGGCTCAGGAATCCATTTAGTCGTAATCTCTGAGCTTAAGTCATCGCTAGCGGAAGACTCGTTCGTAGTGTGCTCAGTAGCTGGTTTACCTGCGTCAACAGTTGTGGGCAACTCGACAGGGTCTGACTTATTCTCGGCAAAGGAATCTTTAATAAACCCCTTCGTATGTGGTGCACCCACTCCCGAATCCACCAGCCATTTGATAATTGCTGGGGTTAATTGCAGCCACATTCTCTGAGTTAACCATAGCTGATAGGACGGTAGGCCCGATTTACAGCGCAGCTCCAAACGATCTTCAACCACTGAGTAATTCAAGGAAATGGTTTGAACAACGTGCTCAATCATAATGATTTAGTACCTGATTTGATCCGTGTTCAAATGTCTTACGCGTCTGAAGACTCCGCTGCTTTTTTTCGCGTACGAGGTGCGGCAGCTTTTTTCGGAGCGGCTTTGGTGCTCGCAGCGCGTTTACGAGTAGTAGTTTTCTTAGCGGGCTGATCTTCCTTTGGCAATGCCGCAACCAGTTGCTGAACATAGGAATTGCGAGCCGTTCGAGCCATCGCCAGTTCCGACTCTAACTGAGCAATTTTATTATCGGTAAAGGTAACAGAGTTCGTTAAAGCCTTTGCTTCATCGGACAGTGTCTCAACATCGTACTGTTTGCCTTCAACGGTTAACGTTGCCATAAAAACCTCTATTCAAAATTCAACCATACAAATTCGCGCTAATTTAACACAAATCTATGCACATTACAGAAAGTGCTCAATTGTTAAGATACGTAACTAAGGAGCAAAATCACAAACTGCGAGAATAGCTAACTTTATTGTCATGCAAAGTGAGTACAGTCACACACCCTCGAATCAACTTTGTTAGTCTTATCCTCAACAAAGGGTTGTAAAATGAACAATTGATCTCATTAACCCTTTCCAGCAACATTGTTTGTTTGCCATTTTAATCCATTACCGCATAGAAGATCGAAATTTTATGAAGAACTCAAACGCCGTAGATGATCTAGGAAGCGCACTTAAGGCCAGTAAACGCGGCTTTATGGCGGCGGGCTTCTTTAGCTTATTCATCAACATCTTGATGCTGACAGCGCCCTTCTACATGCTTCAGGTTTATGATCGAGTTGTCACCTCGCGCAGCCTAGAGACCCTACTGTTTTTAACCTTAATTATGGTGTTCCTATTCGGCGTACTCGGGGTTTTGGAATGGGTTCGATCACGCATCTTGGTACGTGTATCCAACCAAATCGACCAATTCCTAAGCCACCGTGTCTATGGTGCCATGTTCGATGCTGGCGTAAAATTGCCAAACCGTCGTACCGCACAGCCGCTAAATGACCTAACCAGCATTCGCCAATTCTTAACCGGCAATGGTTTGTTTGCCTTCTTTGATGCCCCTTGGTTCCCGATCTACATCGGTATTTTGTTCCTGTTCCACCCAGCATTTGGTTGGTTTGCACTGGGTGCTGGTGCCATTCTTTTTGGTATTGCGATCTTGAATGAAAAGCTCACAAAAAAAGCGCTGACGGAAGCCAATGGCGAAAACATGAAAGCGCAGAACCTTGCTTCGAGCAACTTGCGTAACTCAGAAGTCCTTCATGCCATGGGCATGCTGCCAGGCATCATGGGGCGCTGGAGCAAACAGCATAAAGCATTTCTTCATAAGCAGACCGAAGCCAGTGATAAAGCCGGTGTGTTTGCCAACTTATCAAAAGTACTGCGTATGATTTTCCAGTCCGCGATTCTAGGTCTGGGTGCTTACTACGTGGTCCTAAATGAAATGTCACCAGGCATGATGATCGCAGGCTCCATTTTGATGGGCCGCGCTTTGGCACCACTAGATCTATTGATCAACAGCTGGTCTGGCTTTAACAACGCGCGTACAGCACGCACGCGTCTACAAGAGCTGTTAAACGCCTTCCCTCAAGAAGACCGCAATATGAGTCTGCCAAACCCTGAAGGTCAGCTGACTGCAGTTAACCTATTCGTGGGCCCACCAAATAGCCGCACACCAACGTTGAAGGGAGTGAACTTCAATGTGGCACCTGGCGACTTGGTCGGCATTATTGGTCCGAGTGCTGCGGGTAAGTCGACTTTGGCGAAAGCCATCCTAGGCATTTGGCCAACGATGAACGGTACGCTACGTATTGATGGCGCCGAAGTGCAGCACTACAACCGTGATGAAATCGGCCCTTATATTGGCTACCTACCACAGGACATTGAGTTGTTTGAGGGTACCGTGAGCGAAAATATCGCCCGCTTTGCTAATTTGGACGCAGACAAAGTGGTTACCGCCGCTAAAAAAGCCGGTGTACACGAAATGATCCTGCAGCTACCAGATGCCTACGACACTCGCATCGGTGTAGATTCTGGCGCCCTTTCCGGTGGTCAGCGCCAACGTATTGGTCTTGCTCGCGCACTTTATGGTGAACCTAAGGTCGTAGTACTGGATGAGCCTAACTCGAACTTGGATGAGCAAGGTGAAAAAGCCCTAGGCGAGACCATGCAAATTTTGAAGCAAGAAAGCGTGACAACATTTGTGATCAGTCACCGTACTTCAATTCTTAAGAGCATAGACAAACTGATGGTTCTTAAAGAAGGTCAAATGCAAATGTTCGGCCCGAAAGAAGAAGTGATGCAAAAGCTGATGCAACAAAAGGCACAAGAGCAAACCGCTCTTAGAGCCTAACCATCACTTGTATTTTCGAACATGACGCACTGATTTTGAGAAAAGATTATGACTAAGCAGACAGATAAAGACAGTGAGCAAAGCACCAGCCAGTCTGGACAAGTGCTTGCCAAAATTGACACCGTGAAAAAGCCCGCTTCAGAAGTGAAGCGAGAAAAGCCGAGCCGAGAAGAGCCTAGCCAGCCAGTGACCGACGATGTGGAAGTCGATGCCAATGATCGTCGCTACATTAAGTTTGGCTTATGGTTCCTATTGCTAACGCTAGGTACCTTTACTGTATGGGCAACCACGGCGCCACTAAACAGTGCTTTGATTGCTCAAGGTGAAGTGGTGGTGGACAGCTACCGTAAAAGCATTCAGCACTATGAAGGCGGTATTGTCGACAAGATCTTCGTACGCAATGGCGATCACGTCAAAGCAGGCGATCCGTTAATTCAACTTGAGAACGCCCAATTCCAAGCGCAATTGGAAAACAGCTATAAGCGTTTACAGATCGCGAAAGCGGAGCTTGAGCGCTTGAATGCAGAGCAAAACCTGACCGATGAACTGACCTTCTCGGATGCCTTGTTGCAAGCAGCTAATCAAGACCAAGAAGTCGCGGACACTCTGACACAGCAACGTAACTTGCTCAATGCGCGTATTTCAGCCTACCAACAGGAAGCAGACTCTCTGGAAACACGTCTTGAACAAACCGATGAGCAAATCAAAGGTATCGAAGCGCAGATTTCTGGCCTAGGACAACAACTTGAGTTGCTAAAAGAAGAAGAGCAAGCCTACACCACCCTTTACAACGAAGGCCTAGGGGACAACAACCGTGCCCGCGAGTTGAATCGTTCAATTATCTCAACACAAAATGAGATCAATAAACTGAAGTCGGACATGGCGCGCTTGAAGATCCAAAACACTGAAACGGAATTTCAGATTGCGACACGCAAGCAAGACTTCCTAAAAGATGTGGGTGATCGTCTAAAACAAACGCAAGCTAACTACTACGATATTCAAGAAAAATATCAGGTAGCGCAAGATCGTGTTGAGCGCTCTATTGTACGCGCACCTGAAGACGGCACCATCGTCGATATGAAGGTCCATACCATCGGCAGTGTCGCCAATGCCGGCCGACCGCTAATGGACTTAGTACCGGTAGAGGACAGCTTTGTGATCGAAAGCCGTGTAATGACCAACGACATCAATGATGTGCATATTGGTCAGTATGCCGATATTCGCTTCTCAGCCTTTAACTCTCGTACGACGAAAGTCATTCAGGGGGAAGTGGTGAACGTTTCTGCTGACCGCTTACAACCAGAGCAGGAAAATCAACCTCCTTATTACCTAGCTCGCCTGAAAATCACCGACCAAGGTCGCGCTGATATGGCGGATGACATGATGCTGATTCCAGGCATGCCAGCAGAAGTCATGATTCGTCGTGGCGAACGTACCCTATTTAGCTACCTAATGAAGCCGCTTACGGATAGCTTTGCACGCAGTCTAACGGAGAAATAGATGCGAGTTCCTTTTACCCCTCAGCTACTAGCACTAATGATCGGATCTAGCCTTGCCTCAGCCTCGATGGCTGAGGTAGTGGAAACAGCGCAAGTAGATGGCAAAGCTCAAGGATTCAGTGGTGCGTTAACACTCGCCAAGCAACATGATCCTGAGCTCAAGTATGCTTATCATACGTTTAAAGCAGAACAAGAAACCGATGATATTAGTCGAGCTAACTTGCTGCCCAATGTCAGTCTAACCTCGACTTATCGTTACTCTGATATTGATGACTATTATACAAGTAACCCTTTAAGCGATGCGGAGCGCGCAGCGCGTCCAGACCTAGTAGAACGCTCTGAGCAGACTCAAGACGACTACTCTTTCCAACTGAATGTGCAACAAAGCTTAATTAATGTGGGCGCTTGGAAAGCCTACAGCAGCTCCAAGGAAGCGGTACGTCAATCTGGCTTTACTTATACCCGTGCCGAGCAAGAGCTGATCTACCGTGTGAGTGAAGCTTACTTAAAGGCCCTGCAAGCCGCTCAGCGCGTTTACATTACCCAAGAAAAGCTTGAGTCACTGCAACTTAAGGTTGACCAGTCTACGCGCATGAATGAATTGGGAGTAGGTGGTCGTCTTAACGTACTGCGCGCACGCTCTAGCCGAGATGTGGCCAAGAGTGATTTACTGCAAGCGCAAAGCCAATTAGACGACGCGCAAACGGCCCTAGAGAACATTACTGGTGAAGCCATTGAACTGCCTGCAAACTGGGTGCAAAACAGCCATCGAGTGCTGCCTAATTTACTGACAGGTGAACGAGAAGATTGGCTACAGCAAGTGGCTGATAACGCCCAAGTGTTGGCGGAAATGTCCAATGTTCGCGCGAAGGAACTGGAAGCTGAAGCCAGTACGTCTCAGCACTTGCCCACCTTAAACTTCCAACTAACGTACTTAGACCGTAACTCTGACGATCCATACGTGGAAAGCTCACGTTATATCGCTGCTATTAATCTTGAAGTCCCGATTTACTCGGGGGGCAAAACCTCCGCACAATCGCGTCAAGCAGAAGCGAGTTACAATGCTGCACAGGTACGCTATGAGAAAATCTTGTCGGACAAACAACAAGCCGTAAAACTGGCGTACTCGCAACTGAACTCTTTCCATGAGCGTCTACAAGCCATTGAAGAGTCACGCAAATCCAGCCAAGCCTACTTGGAAGCCGCTGAGCGCCAAGCTGACTTGAGTCTTGGTAGTCAAGTCGATGTGCTGGAAGCACGTACTGACCTATATGATGTACGCTTAGAGTTTGCTAAAACATTAACTGACTATCTGTTAGCCGATCTGAATCTGCTACTTGAAACGGGCCGATTAAACGACGAAACATTAGATCGCTTTGATCAGCTGTTTACCGCGAAAACGCTCTAAAGCGGCGTTTAGCCACTCTCTCAAAGCCAATCTAGACGATCTAGATTGGCTTTTTTTATTCCCTAAATTGATAGCGTTCAAATTCCATGCAAGCAACTATACTTCCTAAAGTATGACCACAACCGCCTTAGGCATGGAGATAGAAATGACCGCTCAAGAATTACTGCAACAGTATGGTATTAGCTTGGCCGAAGCCAGACAGTTTCTGATCGATAACATAGGCACACCAGAAACCATATATAACATTGCCGCTCAGTATAATATTACCTTTGCCATGCTGGCCGACATTTACGGCGACGACAGCATTGATGGCGACGCCGTAAAATCTTTCTTTTCTGTTCAAGGCTTTGATACCAGCCTAGATGTTCCCACCCTAGAAGACTCATCGCAGGACGATATTCCAGTCAATCTCGACAGCATCCTGGTGCTCGACCCTAACGCTTTTGGAACCGACAATTGGGACCAGATTCTCACCGAATACCAATCCAGCATTGAAAACTTTGACTGGGGCACTTTCGGTGAAGAACTCACTCTCATGTTGCAAACCTTTGATTGGGAGGCTTGGGCACAAAATCTTCAAGAAATCGCCAACACCTTGGCCAATGACAGCAGCTGGCTAGCAGGCTTTGAAGACTGGTACGAAGCAGTCGCTGGTAGCGATTTCGATGCGACCTTCGATCGATCGCTGTGGGTTTGGGACGATGTCGACGATTATTTAGACGATCTAGATGTTTACTGGCAAGACGTGGTGGCTAACTTTGATTTTAGCAGCATCGATTGGTCTGTTTATGCCGATACCTTAGCCATGTTTGGTTTAACCGCTAACGATATCCAGCTGATTGTGAGTCAATTGAATAATATTGACCTTAGCCTTTATGCCGACCTATTCGCCAGTTTAGGCTTTGACACCACAGGTTCCAGCAGTATGCCCATTGAGCCTGTGGGGGTATCTGCTGAAGTAATCGTCGAGATAGCTTAAAGCAATATATCAAGCACGTTACTCTCTAGGCACTTTAACTGATCTGTAAAAAGAGTCCTGTATCAAATCAATACAGGACTCTTTTTTTATCCGACAAAAAACACTAAATTATCCGGTGAGCAAAGCAAGGGAACTTGTAAGCTTCTCACTATTAGAGCTTTAGGGAATACCGCAAATGACAACGGAAGAATTATTAAATCAATTAGGCGTTAGCCTAGACGAAGCGCGTACATTTATCTTAAATAACGTCAGCACGCCTGAGGTGATTTATAACATCGCTGCGCAAAACGCTATTGGCTTTGACATGCTAGCAGAGATCCTAGATGACCCTGCTATCAATGCTGGCGAAGTTAGAAGCTTCTTTAACAGCTTTGGTTTGGATACCAGCTCAGAAGCTCCTGTGCTCAGTAGTAACAACGAAGAGCCGACTACCCCATCTGCTGACAGCTTTGATTTAAGCCTTGAAGGCATCCTTGATCTAGAATCGAACGCTCTTGCAACAGGAGATTGGGGGCAGCTGATTACCGATTACCAGAATACGTTGAATAACTTCGACTGGTCTGTTTGGGGCGATCAACTGACGGACATACTAGCAACGTTTGATTGGAGCGCGTGGGCGTCTAGTCTACAAGACCTAGCTAACCAATATGCCCAAGATGGCAGCTGGCTAACGGACTTCAAAGACTGGTATGAAACCATTACTGGGGCGGAATTTGATAGCACTTTTAGTCGTTCGGATTGGACTTGGGACGACACTGACAGCTACTTAGGTAGCGAGACTGAATCCAGCGTTAATGATCTCGACCTATCAGCCTACGCTGATCTTCTCGCAAGCTATGGTATCAGCCTAGACAGCGGCTCAAGTTTCCCAGCATCGATCACTGATTACTTGGCTTCTATCGGTAATGGTGAATTTGACATAAACGGCTATATTGAGTTTTTCAATAGCGTCAATTTTGACGACTATATCGATAATATTGTGGCGGGGATTGATCTTGATGCCATCGCGGCGCGCTACAGTAATATGGATTGGAGCTCGGTATATAACGCAGCACCTGTCGCACCGACAGGTGTTGTAGAAGACTTACCCATGGACTTGATCTAGTCTGTTTGAATGCCGGAGTGGGACAGTGTCCGCTCCGGCATTCAGTCCCAAGAACGGGCTAGAAAGAAAACACATCGCTATCGGATTCGCCATCAAATAGCTTGTCTAGATCCACTTGTTCCACTGGAGCAGCCGTTTGTGTTTGCTGCTTAAACTGAATAAAGCGCGCTTGCATCTCTTTTAAACGAGCTTGTGAGAATAGCTGTGCATAGGCAATCGATAACGCACCTGATTTCGCCAGTGCACTGATGTCTGACTCAGGCAACTCTTGCAGCTTGCGTTCGTTAATTCTAAATAAACCACCCAGCTTACGAACGTCTTCTTCTGCAGGACCGACTTTTAGCTGAATCGGCCACTCTTCTACCAGACCCTTCTCAACAAGTTGCAGCACCAGTGCATCGGTTTGCTGCTGTTGCAGCAAACGCTGCTGCATAAAACCAATCATCGGTTTTAATGACTCACCCGGTTGACCCTCATCATCCAGCACCGCTTGATCACTGCTTTCCGCTTGCTCATGAAAGAAAGCTGACTCCACATCCACCGCTAGAACATGTTTGCCTTCTTCACTTAGCATCATGTTAAACGGGTAGCTTCGGTAAACCGCCGGCACATAAGGCACCATCCACTTGTCCTGATAATTGACAAACAGGTTTGAACCGCTTTCAAGAGACAATAGGACGTTTAAACGAAAGCCACCGTTCTCGACGGGTGCCAGAACGATTGGGTAGTAGGCCAAGGCATGACTTAGCTCAGCCACCAACAAAGGCGCTATGGCATCGGTTTTGGCTTGGGGGTAGCCCGTTGGAGAGACCCAACCAGCCTTTGCATGTTTCTCTTTGCTTAGTGCTTGCCAGTTTGGCATTACGCAAACTCCTTCATCCTAATCAATATTTGGCAGCTATTATGCCGTGATACGAATGACACGACAAACACCCTAGGCAAATGCTTAAACAGCTATGACACGCTTTTTTGATATGCTATACAAAAGCCGAACAATATAAGGACTGCCGCTTGACCACCCGCAACCACGCACACCCGCTAGCCATCGCCGCCGAAAGCAGCGATAACAACTTTCATCTGATTCGCATCTTGTGCGCATGGGGCGTATTAGTGGCGCACAGTTACGTGCTGTCAGGCTCTAGCATGCCTATTATCGACCCCGCGCAAGCATTGTTTGGCATCTCGTTAGGCACCTTATGTGTGATGGTATTTTTTGCCATCAGTGGCTTTTTAATCCAGCGCAGTCTACTTCGCAGCAGTAGCCTGATGTCTTACAGCAAGGCTCGAGCGCTGCGACTGCTGCCAGCTTTGCTAGTGGTATTAGCACTCACTGTGTTTATTTTGGGGCCACTGGCCACTCAACTGCCTTTGAGTGAGTACTTTGCACACGCCAGCACATGGCGCTACTTATTGAACCTTAACCTTCTGGATGTCAGCACACAATTTCCTTTAGCCGATGTATTTGCCTCCAATCCATTTCCAAACTCGGTCAATGGCTCTATTTGGACTCTGCCATTTGAAACCTGGATGTATGTGATGACTGTGGGGTTTTGGCTTCTTAAAAAGCAGACACTGCGCATTGCACCTAAGGCAAAGCCCATATTAGGTATCGCGACCTTAATCGTTGTGAGTGTTGCTATCTGTGTAATCGGGGCGCATTTCTTAAGTAAGCAGCAACAGCTTCGGTTCGATATTCTGCTGTTTATCAGCACCTTTTTTATCGGGGCGAACTTATACAACTATCGCGCTAAGATTCAATTATCCTGGTTACTGATGCTGCTGTTACTGAGCGCCACCCCTTGGTTAAAAGACAGTGTCATCGCAGCTGTCTATGTGCCCTTCACCATTGCCTACTCAACCTTAGTCTTGGCCTATCGCCCAGCGGGTAAGATTCGACACTATAATCGCCTCGGTGATTACTCCTATGGCTTGTATATCTACGCCTTTCCCGTTCAGCAAAGCCTCGCCTATTGGGTGGGCGTTGATTTTATCGGCATGGTGTTCTGGTCCAGCGTACTGACCCTGCCGCTCGCCATGCTCTCTTGGCACTTGATTGAAGCCCCAGCGCTCAAACTCAAAAGCAAAAGAAGGCTGGTCTTAAAAACGAACGGTTAAGGCCTTAAGGGAGTGATTCACCTGCAAGGCGTTTTGAATAGCACGATGGCGGGCATCTTCTGATAGATGATGCCCAAGCGCTCTGGCTTGGCTACAAGCCGCCAACGATTGCTCGCGTGCGGTTCCAAGATCCATTCCTTTCTGGGCAGCCATCGCCGCATACAGATGCTCCGGAAAGGGCAATGCCTTAAGCGCTTCTTCGCTCATGCGAAACTCACTGCCCATGGTTAAGGCAATCATATAATCAAACATGCCATGGAGCTGAGGCGCGGCATTGGGCTGCAGCACTATCAAAGGGAAAAAAGGCGCCAGCTCTGGATAGATCAGATTCGGTAAACACACTGCTTTCCAGTAGCGCTTCGCAATCACCGCAAAGTGGGCAAAATTTTGAATCGGCCTTAACCCCGACTCGGCAAACGGCAAAATCTCAACAGACGGCTTATTAGGATTCACCGTATCGTTGGCCACATCCACATACCAAACTCCCAAGATAAACGCATTTTGAAAGTAATCCCCGCGCAGGTCGCCCCACACTTGACGCAGCTCACCGCCCGATTTTGTAAACTTTTGTAGCGCCAGAAAAGCGTTTTGCATGGCAGGTTCTTTCAAATCAGCCACGTTAACCGCCGCTAACTTTTCAGCAAATGCCTGAGAAATTTCCAAGCACTGCCCCAGTGGATAGGGCTTGCCTAACTTGCTGGGTTGCTTTTGCGCTAGAGGAGTATCTAGTCGGCTGCGTAGTATCAAAAACAGTCGCTCTAGATCTTGAGCAATAGGTTGAAGATGTAAATGAGTTAAATACGCTTGCAGATCAAGGTTAGTGATTTTGGGCTCATTGGGTAACAAGTTAGCAGTTATCATATTCATACATGTAATGTAAAAACTGTCGCGTTTCTCGCTCAGTGTAATGAAGTGTTAGCCTTTTGGGCTGGCTATTCACATAGAACCCCAAGGTGTGTTAGTAATACAACTTTGCAAATATATAGCAAGTTATTCTAATCACTCCTTGCCTGTACGTTATATCTGAGAAAACCATATGAGCATACCAACTAAGACATCCTCCGACATCCGCAATGAAATCGTTTTTATTGATCAATCCGTTCCAGACTCAGGCACGCTACTGGGTGGTTTGCCTGAAGGTGCTAAGGTTGTCTTTATCCGTTCGGAAGAAGACGGTGTGTTACAGATGGCAGAGTACTTGGATGGCCGCTCAGACATTGATGCGTTACACATTATCTCCCACGGTGCAGAGGGCACTGTTTATCTAGGTAACACCTCTTTAAATAACGACACTATTGATCAATACCAAGCAGCGTTGCAGTCCATCGGCAGTGCTCTATCTGAAAATGGCGATATTCTACTGTACGGCTGTGAAGTAGCAGCCAACCAAGCAGGTCTAAACTTTATTAATAAGCTTAGCCAATTATCAGGCGCTGATATTGCCGCATCTGAAGATTTCGTTGGTAATAGAAATAATGTACATAGTTGGGACTTGGGGATACAAGTTGGAACCATCGAAGCAACGTTATGTATCTCTGATCAAGCTCAAACTTCCTACACGGGCCATTTATCCACCACTATCGAATTTAGCTACTACACCAATAATGCCAAAAAAGATGATTGGGTGGATGGAAGCGATGGCATTACTGACGTCCCAAGCCTAACTCTAACTCTCGACTATGGTGATGGCAGTGAAGGTTCAAACCAATTTACCAACCTTCAACTTATTGGTTTAGGGGGGCAAGTTGTCGCTCCAACAACACAAAGCGGCCCTGATTTTAATAATGACAGTAACGGCTTCCAAGTTACTGGTGACAGTGATTTTAGCTTTGAAGCGTTTAGAGTGGCTTCGCGCGCAGACAGCAATGGAGATACTTTTACCATTCGAGGCTTTAACAGCTCGGGAACAGAAATTGTATCTACGTCACTAAACTGGGCTGCCAGCGATGCAAGCTCCTTTGTTACTTATACCATGGGTTCTGGGGACTGGAGCAATGATGCTGCTTGGGGAGCAGTGCGTAAAATCGTTGTTGATTACACTACTGATGATCCTGATTTTCAAGAGTTTGCAATTGCCTCCATTACCGTTGCGCCGGCAGTGATTTCCAATAACGCTCCAGCGTTTGCAAGCCTAGATGGTAGCGCTACTTTCACCGAAGCAGGCTCCGCAGTGGTCATTGATGACAATGCTACGATTAGCGATACCGAGCTGGATGCTTTAAATGGCGCTAATGGTGATTACTCTGGTGCCACGCTAACCATTTCCCGTAATGGTGGTGCCAGCCCCAATGATGTGTTTGGTTTTTCTAGTGGTAGTGTTTCTCTGAGTGGCTCTAACCTGCAGTCTGGTGGGCAAACCTTTGCGACGTTTAGCCAGTCTAGTGGTACATTGACGATCAGCTTTACTTCTTCAGGTACTACAGCCACCAGTACATTAGTTGATTCTGTACTTCAGGGGATTACTTATTCAAACAGTTCAAACCAGCCCAACGCCAGTGTCACGCTAGATTGGGTGTTTAATGATGGTACCGATAACAGCTCTGGAACTAACCAAACAACGGTTAGTGTCACCGATGTGACAGCAGCAGCCAGTACCGCCGCAGCGTTCAACACCACCGATGGTACTAATTTAACACCTGGTATTACCTTCGGTGCCGGTGATGAAACTTTAACCATTGGCACAGCAGGCCATGAAGTGGGCTCGACTATCGAGGGTGGAGCCGGCACAGATATCTTATCCATTACCGCAACTGGGGTAGATTTATCCCAAGCTACAAGCGCTACAGGCTTTGAGACCTTATCACTAGACAGTGGCGTTAATGCCACCATGACCGAAGCCCAACACGATGCCTTTACTACCATCAATGGCACAGGTACCAATCAGATTACCATTACGAACACGACAGATGGTCTGACGGGTGATGCCGATATTGAAACCTATGTGTTAAGTAGCGCAAACAGCTTTACTCTTGGCACTGGCAGCCAAAATATTACCGGCAGTAGTGGTAATGACACCATTGACGGCGGTGCCTTAACACTCTCGGGGACTCTAGATGGGCAAGGTGGGGACGATGAACTGTCATTATCAAATGGAGCAAACCTTTCTAGCGCCACGGTTTCCAATATTGAAACACTAACGCTGGCCTCAGGCGCTTCTGTAACCATGACTGAGGCTCAACATGACACTTTTGCTACGATCAATGCCGCTGGCACAGAGCAAATCACCATCAGCAGTGCCACCGATGGGCTAACCGGCCATGCCAATGTCGAAACCTATGTCTTAGGTGCGGCCAACAGTTTTACCCTCGGTGCGGATGGCCAGAACATCACCGGCAGTACTGGCAACGATACCATAGATGGTGGTGCGAGAACGCTAACAGGCAACCTCAGCGCTGGCTCGGGAACCGATGAGCTAACCCTATCCGATGGCGCTAGCCTTGCAGGTGCCACGGTTTCTGGTATTGAAACGCTGACATTAACATCAGGTGCTTCTGTGAGCATGACCGAAGCACAGCATGATGCATTCACCAGCATCAACGGCTCGGGTACTGAACAAATCACGATTACTGCCGCAACGAATGGCTTCCAAACCAATACGAATATAGAAACCTATGTCCTAGGGGTTGCCAACGCGGTCACAGTAGCAGGTGGTGCGCAGAATATTACCGGTAGCACTGGTAATGATACCGTAACCGCTCAGGGGGCCACCTTAACGGGCACTATTAATGTTGGAGACGGCACCGATGTGCTGCAGTTAACCACTGGATCAAATATCTCCGGTGCTATCGTCTCAGGCTTCGAATCGCTTACGTTGGCAGGCAACGCATCGGTCACCATGACCGAAGCACAATTTGAAGCCTTCAGCACCATTACAGCAGGTGGTTCAGAGACCATCACTTTAGCGTCAATGGATGGCGATGCTACGGTCACTGCTCACACGAATATTGAAAGTTACGTACTTGGCGCCGCGGCAACACTAACATTAAATAACGATCAATCCGTCACGGGCAGTGCCGGTGATGACACTGTAGATGCTGGCACCCAGACATTAACGGGAACACTGAACGGTGGCACGGGCACGAATAACACCTTAATGCTTAGTAATGGTGCTGACATTTCCGCCGCAACGGTGAGTAATTTCCAAAACTTAACCATCGCTTCGGGTGCGACGGTCACCATGACCACGGCACAACTAAATGGTTTTACTGGAACGATTACGGCTTCCGGCACAGAAACGATTGTTCTGACCGGTACTGGCACACTCACAGGCACTAATTTAGGAGCTATTGAGGTTATTCAAACCGCAAGTGGTGGTGCCGAGACGATTACGTTAACCGCTGCTGTGGCTGATGGTAAAACATTAACCGCAAGCGATACTGGCACAGATGGTTTTATCATTACTGCCTCTTCAGGTGCACAAACCCTAAACGGTTCAGCGGGTGATGATACGATTTCTGGCGGGGCGGGTGCCGATACTATTAAAGGGGGCGCTGGCACAGATAGCTTAACGGGTGGAGATGACAACGATGTCTTCCAGGGATCAAGCTCTGATTTAAACGGTGATTCCATTACCGATCTGTCTGTTGGGGATCAAATCCGTCTAACAGGGATTACGGGGCTAACCACCTCGAATGTTCGCTTTAATGGCAACAATCTTGAAATTGATACAGATGCTACGACCTTTGCAAGCCCCGAAATCAGCATTAATCTTGGCAGTGACCTAAGCAGCACTTTAGACTTTGACAGTGTGGCGGATTCAGGCAGTGATACCTTAATTACACTGGGAGCCGCCAATGAAGTACCAGTCTTTACTGGATTAGATGGTGCACCAACTTTCACTGAAAATGGCTCTGCGGTGGTGATCGACAGCAATGTCACCATTGCCGATACCGAGCTAGATGCCCTCAATACCAATGCCGGTAACTATGACGGCGCTTCGCTAACCATTGCTCGTAATGGCGGTGCTGACGCCAACGATGTCTTTGGTCTAAACGGTGGTACCTTAACCGAAAGTGGTACCTTAACCATTAGCTCAACGGATATCGGTACCGTTACCGCTAATTCTGCTGGGACTTTGACGTTAAGCTTTAACAGCTCGGCAACGTCAGCCTTAGTTGACCAAGCGCTACAAAGCATCACCTATTCCAATAGCTCTGAAGCACCGGCAGCGTCTGTGACTTTAGATTGGACATTCAACGACGGCACTAGCAATAGCTCAGGCACTAACCAAACGACCGTAACTATCTCGGCACTTAACGATGCGCCTGTATTAGACAACACACAAAGCCCTACCCTTACAGCGATTGATGAAGATGTGGCCAATGCTAGCAACACAGGTACAACGGTTGCAGATTTGGTGGTCGATAACTCGATTACTGATGCCGACGGTGGTGCGGTGGAAGCCATTGCTGTCACCAATGTGGACAACACCAATGGTATATGGCAATACAGTACAGATGGTGGTACCAACTGGAATGACTTCTCTGCTACCACTGGCCAAGCGGTTGATATCTCAACCCAGGCTATGCTGCTCGACAGTGCCAACAAGGTACGCTTTGTACCAGATGCCAATTACAACGGTAGCGTCAACATTACGTTCCGCGCTTGGGACAAAACCAGCACAGAAACCGCTGGCTCAACCTTGGATGCCTCAACGAATGGAAGCACCAGCAGTCTGTCTGCGGTAACCGATACAGCCGCCATCACGGTGAATGCCGTCAACGACGCCCCAACCGCTGCCGACGCCACTAAGTCAGTGTCTTATAACGGTACTTACACCTTCCAAGAGTCTGACTTTGGCTTTAGCGATGTGGATACCGGCGATACGTTAGACAGTATTGAGATCGCCACGCTACCAACCGTCGGTAGTTTCCAACTAAACGATGTTGATGTTACGGCAAACCAAGTAATTTCAGCGGCCAATATCGGCAATCTGACCTTTACCCCAGAAAGCGGTGGCACAGGTAATGATTATGCCAGCTTTACCTTCACCGTAAACGACAACACCACCGACTCTGTTAGCGCCAATACCATTACCATAAATGTCGGCAGCCGTCCGTCGTCATCCACACCAACACAAACCTCCGTGGTGGATGGTACAACAGTCAGTACTCAAACTCAGCGTAATAGCCAAGGTAATACAGTAGAGGTGGTGACAGTGGCTCCCGTCACGCCAGACCGTCAGGATACCGACAGCACTTCGGTCAATGCCGATCTACCGTTCCAGTTTGAACCAGGCAACCCTGCTAATGTCGTCACAACACTCAGCCTACCCACTGGCTCCGGCGTACAAGTGCTCTCCAGCAACACCGCCAGCTCACAAAACCAAGCTTCCAATTTAAACGGCTTGCTTCAAGATGTCGGCGGTGATTCAGAAGACTCGCAATTGGCGCAGAGCTTAGGCACAGCTTTTTTCAGCACGGTCCCAACCACTAACACTGTGTTTGTGAACTCTATTAAAGTGACTAATCCGAGCACTGTGAGCAACGCTCCTATCGTTATTACAGGCTCATCTAACGCAAGCAATACCGAAGCCTTTGTTATTGATCTTAGAACGGTGACCGGTACTCGCTTGCAGCTGGATAATATCGAATTCGCTTCGGTTATCGGCAGCGCAACCGTAACCGGGGGCGCCGGTGATAACTATGTAAGTGGCGATAGTCAAAGCCACTTTATAAAATTAGGCGCAGACGACGATGAGCTGCATGGCGGTGGCGGCAACGACACCATCGGCTCTGAAGGTGGCGATGACCTATTGTATGGCGACAGTGGCGATGACATCGTCTTTGGTGGTACCGGCCATGATACGCTTTACGGCGGCACGGGTAACGATGTGCTACAAGGCGGCCAGACGACTCAAGGCGCACTCGCCTTCTCGCTAAACAGTGCAGGTGAAATAGTAACGAGCTTTACCGCTAGCGATACCTGGGGTGACGAGGTTCAACCGCTTACTTTCAGCGGCGATTGGTACAGCCAAGCGTCGATGATTCTCGACGGTAAAGCCCTAGGGATGGATTTAAGCGAGGACAACATTGCCGTGGTAATGAATGCTGGCTTGATGCTGCAAGCCACCGCTGAATACGCTTTCCTAGCGATGGATGCCGATCGCCTACAAATGATTGCCAGCAGTTATCAAAGTATCTTCGGTGAACTAAGCAGTGCGAGCGACTTAACCGGTCTTGCTGGTTCAAGCTTTAGCGTTGCCGAATTAGCGAATATCACGGCGCAAGCTTGGGTGGCTCAGCAAGACACAGTCTTTAGTTCACTATCAGCAGAGCAGCAGGTTTCTACGCTATTGAGTAGCTTCTGGCTCACGAACGATGTCACGGATGCCGCCATCTCTGAGGTGCTCACAAACCTTACTAATGGCCAGTCTCTAGGGGAATTATTCCTAAACCTTGCCCAGTCCCAGCAAGCTAAAGCTAAGCTGGCTGATGAGCAAGGCTTACTACAATTAGCTCTAACGGATACATTGGGGGAAACGGGACTATCCACTGAGATCGGCAATGACTACCTATACGGTGGCGCTGGCGATGACACCTTGATTGGTGGCCATGGTAATGACTTGCTCGATGGTGGCGAAGGTACGGATACTGCAGTGCAACAACACTTGTATGCTGAATATGCGATTGCCCAGCTAGACGATGGCAGTATTACCCTGACCTACCAGCAAGGCGCTTATACAGAAGTGGATACCCTAGTGGACATCGAATTTGTGCAGTTTGGTGGGCAGATTGTAGGCATCAATGAATTGATTGGGTAAGTCTATGGTGATTCCCGCGGGGACCGCGGTCCTACATCACCTGTAGGACTGCGCTTCGCGCAGGAAAGGCTATCGCATCCCCACAGGCTGTTCCCGCGGGGACCGCGGTCCTACATCACTTGTAGGACTGCGCTTCGCGCAGGAAAGGCCATCGCATTCCCACAGCCTGCTCCCGCGGGGACCGCGGTCCTACACACCTTGTAGGACTGCGCTTTGCGCAGGAAAGGCCATCGCATTCCCACAGCCTGTTCCCGCTGGGACCGCGGTCCTACCATCACAGGTTTTGCTCTATTAAAGAACTGGTAAGGCCCCTAGAGAAATAAAGCCATCCGTCATGGTCATTGAGTCAGCCTCAACACCGGTGAGGGTAATCTGATTAAATGCATCGGCCGTAACCGCACTTGAGACTGAGTCAGCAGCTTGCTCCACCCAAATATAGCCATCACCACCATCACTAAAGGCAAAAGCATCCACTTGTGAGCTACTAAAGCTTTCAGCACTGTGTTGAATCCATGTAAGCACAAGCTCTGTCGATGACACCTCACCCGTCGGTGCTTCAAAGGACTCATCTGCTGCGATACTTTCAGCGGTTACAACATGGAAAACAGTATCAGTACCTAGGTACAGATCATCTTCCATAGCAAAGTTATTGATCACAGAAGAGGCTTGATCTGGACTGTATACCAGTAGGTCAGCTGGACCGTTATAAGCAAGTTCATCATTTGCCTCTAAGTCAGCGTCTATATCAACATTGAGATAGATCACATCCTTGTAGCTCTCTTTCAACTCGGCAGTTGCGTTGTAGAACTCATCACTCCATGCAATAAATTGATCAATATGTTCCTGATTATCCTCATAAGAGGACACAGTGGTCGTCAACTCATCGCGCTCTTCAATAATTTGCTGAGCAACAAGGTCTACTTCCGACTCAAGCGTATTACTGTAGTTATTTAAATCCAGTTCAACCGCTTCCTTGAGTGTTTGTCGCGCCACAATCAAGTCCAGAATATCGGTCACCGACGTATCTAATGAATCATCGTAAGAGCCAATCGCTAGACTTTGGATTAAATAATCTAAAGCACTGGTTTGATCGTCCAGTTCCTCAATATAATCCAATCGCTCATTTACGTACTCGACCGTCATAAAGCCAACAACTGTATCATCATCTGCCATCGACGAAACCGCTTCCACAAGCTCTTTTACAAGCGCTAGGTCGGTGCCATTTAGCGTAATATCATCAGATAAGTCAGACTCAGATTGGGCTAGCAGCGCTTCCATATCGGAGGCCGATAGCAAATCCTCGGTCAGCAGCACATTACCCGCCACTAAAGCAGGGGTAAAAGACACCGCCAGCTCAGAAAGGTCAACAGGCGTAGCGCTATTGTCTTCAACATTGATGTTGCCATTGATAGTAAAGTTATGGCCGCCAAATGGGTTAGAAAGCTCCTCCACACCGGTAATATCATATGTAAAGCTATCATCTGATAGATTTGGAATCAGGCCATCGACCACATCAAACTCAACACCGCCAATCGAGAGAACACCATTTAAGTCTTCGGAAAGGGTAAAGGCAATACGATCAGGAGCAGAAATATCTACAGGGTATTCCTCTCCCATTGGACTAGGCTGTTGACCATCTTCTACCTGAGTAATATCGCTATCTGATTGGCCTTCCCAATAGCTAACATAGCTGTAATCGGTTTGCGGGTAACGTTCACCATCGGCAAAGCTAATCTCTGTGCGAATGTAGCCGATCAAATCCGCTTCTTCACCCGCTAAGCTCAACACACCTTCTGCGGAGTAAACGGCAGCAAAGTTATCGCTCAGATTACCCTCGGCATCCAGCACTAACTCGCCATCCATTGAATATTTCGTCGTTGCAGCAGCTAGGTAAGTGTCTACCGCAGTAGATAAGCCCGCTACCGCCTCATCGGTCAAAACAGTGTCTTCTGCATAGCCATCTAGTATTACTAATGATGAGCTGTCCATGCTGTAACTCGTAACGGTTGCTGCTTGATCAAAGCTTAACATGCTTAGCGCTGAGGGGTACGCGGCTTCAACCGCTTCTGCTAACTCGATTTCCTCATCAAACTCATCAAAACTGTAAGCAGCCACGGCCGCATCATAGGCTTCTGTCTGAGTGTCAGGATCCAGTGTATCTTCACCATCTAGAGCATTCTGTAAATCTGCAGCGGCCGCGGCATCCATAATCTCCCCAGCACGGCTGCCCGAAAACTCGGCGTAGTCGGCAATCAAATCGTGAATACTGGTCTCACTAGATTCACCACTTGGAGTGGACGGTCTCGATGGCGTAACCTCAACCGGCACTTCAACCTCAGGAAGGCCTGGAACCTCAACCGGCACTTCAACCTCAGGAAGGCCAGGTACTTCAAGACCAAGCTCTTCGACAATCTCCATCACTTCAACTTCTGGGTTAAACAAGCGCTGGCTACCTGAGTTAATTACCTCGCGGACCACTGCTACAGTGCTGTCATCGTTGGTTACTGAGCGCAGTACCGAGCGCATCGCGGCAAAGTCCATGACCGCTGTCGCTTCCTCACCTTCCCCTGATTCGCCTTCGTTTTGGTTGTCATCAGAGTCAGACGTCGTCGCGGTACGCTCAATAAAGATTTCCGCGACGGCTTTTTTGTTGGTTAATTGTTTGCTGGCGCCAGACCAAACAGGGTCATCTTCTGGCACATTTTTGATCGCATTAATGGACGTTAGCAATAAGTCGCCTACATTGACGCCATTGGTAATGGAATTCATCAAAAAGCTGCTGGCTTCTTCTAAAGCGTCTTCCGAAATGGAGTCGCCTAACAGCTGACGGGCAAACGCTTCAGGAGATTCATAAAGGTCGGCAAACTCTTGTGAGTTAAGAAAGGACTCAGAGTATTGCTCTAGCGTAGCACCTTGATCGATTCCTTCTTCAAGTTGCTGCATAATTTCTGCGGTAGGTGCGGCACCAAAGGTACCAACGATAAGTGTTAACAACTCATCACGTTGTTCTTGAGTAATCATATTGAACTCCCTGTGAAAAATAATTGTCCACGGAGAATCGCAATACGACTTCAGTAAAGTGCGCTATTCATCCGTGAACATGCATAAAAATCCTAGGGAGGGATCACACTATAAATGAACTAGACTGTCCAGAGACTTAGACCAATGTCTAAACAGCTGCATTAAGTTTACTAAATTAAATCATCATTCAAGATGGTACGCATCGCCGTTAGCGTGACTACACCATCGCCGAAGCTGCCACCCAACGGATTGGTGATGTCCAAATAAAAGGCCTCATCATCTTCCACCGTCTGGTCGCCTAAAACTTCCACAGCAATCAAGGCATAACTCTCATCATCATAAATATTCAAGGTGCCTGACAGCGCGAGGTAGTCTTCCCCTGCGGTGGCTGAGCCATCGCGAGTTTGGTAATCCACACTTATAATGTCATCCGCCATACCGCGATCACCATTAAAAGACACCATAAAATAGGCATAGCTGCTACCACTGTCGCCTTCTACCACTTCCAGCTGAACCTCTGCCGGTGACTCTGGGGCAGAGTCATAATGCTCCCGGACACTCTGATCAATCCAACGCTGGTAATGACTTACCCGTTGCCACGCAGCCAGCTCACCAAAACTACTATTGGTCACTTCATCAATATCTGTGTCCGCCCACCAAGTCGACACAGACGCGGTATAGCTCGCAACGCCAGCAATCACGCCGTCTATAAACGCCGAGCCACCGCTGTCTCCTGGTGCAATCAGGCCCTCGTCTGCGCCAAGACCAAGATCATTAACGCCTAGCAGCATGCCAAACGCATCGTTGGCCGCAGAACCATTATCAAAATCCGCTAATAGCTGGGTACCGCTGGCAGGCGTCCAAGATATCTCACTGCCCAAGCCTTGCTTAAACTCATCGCCAGTCACATCAAAGGTATTTTGTGCTTTATAGCGTACAGAATCCGAGCCGTTATAGCGGGTCGCGCTAGCACCCTCACCATATTGACCAAAGCCTGCCATGGTAAAGGTTTGCCCAATTTCATCACTGTCGCGATAAATTTGATAACGCTCAGCGGTAATCGGTGTCGAGTCCAGCCATAGGATCGCCAGATCATTATTAGCGGCTGTGGTATCAGCACTGGGATGAAGCAAATAATCACTGCTTGAAACGCGCGTCTTGACGCCATTAATCAGGAAAGTCACCTCGGCACTCGACACGCCATCTAACAAATGTGCCGCAGTCAGCACCGCGCGCCCATCATAAAGCAAAGCGCCTGTGCCCACAGAACCATTGGAAGCAATACGCACCACCCCATCATAACCGTTGTTAGAGGTACTGTAGCGCGAGGAAGAATAGTAAGACGTCGTAATCATATGGCCACCCTGTTTAAGAGAGGCCATATCTTAGCAAAGCCCCTAAAACATCCAAAGGCATTCTTCTAGCAAACGCATTACATCACCCAACCCAACGGGGGAATCGGAATATCCGCCATAGGACGATAGGCGGGATCATGCAACATGCGTTGAAACACGCTGCGATGCCACAGCGGAGGACTTTGTCGACAGGGCTCATTATCACGCCAGACATAACACTTGCGCGGCGCTAAAGTGGCCTCTGACAGACTTCTTGGACGGCTTTGAAAATGAATGCTACCACTGATGGACGGCGTCATCTCGAGTAACCTTGACCAATGACGATAGTCCTCAACCCCACCGCTCAACAGCGGTAATTGATCCACACGGTGATAAAGGTATTCACGGTGCATATTGAGCTTTTTATGCAACCAACCAGACATCACCGAAAAGCTTAAATCGGCCAAACTATCCTTGCGATAGCCGCCGCCCACATCGCTGTGCACACCGGGTAACCAGACCTCCGCCACACGAGAATCGTGACTCATTAGTGTGGGGCGAAATGCCAAACGTTGCTCGTCTAAGGCTAATAAATGCAACGCCGAATCGACACACTCTGGCAAACGCCCACCTTCCTCAAACACCACCTCATTCGCCGGACGCTGAGCAGGATCTAAATTGGGCAAGCCAATCGACGCCACCGTATCCATCACCGCCTCAATCACCATGGGCTTAGGTAAAAAAGGGTTAATCAACGCGGCAAAACGCCTCGCCAACGCTGCCCCACGACTAAAACCAATCAAGACAATCTTTTCCACTGCTGAATGGTAATGACATTGAAAATCCAACAAAGCGCGGCTCAAAATCTGCGCCACATCCGCGTTTTCAAATGCAAAAGAGGCATTTAACCAACGCTCCAACGGGCTACCATAGGTCCCAATCCCTGAGTAATAAAAAGAGCGATTAACAGAGTCCACACTTAAACGGCCACTGGAAACGTTCAAACCGCCCCCCATTAACAGGTGTGATTTTAAAACATTGGAAATACTTTCATCGTGATCAGCTTGCGCGTAGGCATCTTCCGGTCCATTGGTCGTGCCATCGAAATGAAAAAATAAGATCGTCATATCCTACTCCTGTGTAACATCCTTGTTACCAATAGAGTACTGCTTCAGGAGAATTAAAAAACCATAAAAACCTTACTTTTTACATGGTTTAAAATCAAATACTGTCTTAGGACAATGTTTACCGGAAGGACTGCCTTGTAGGAGCTCGGTTCCCGAGCGAAAACCTCCCGCGCGCAGCGCAGTCCTACGGCGGTATTTTGTTGGGAACTCCCCCAATCCGACAAAACCCTTGTAGGAGGGCTGTCCCAGCCCGATAATAGGCACTGAGTAACCTAATAAACCGATTCCCCTGGAGTTTTTAATGGCCGAGAAACGCTTACATCAGCGTTATGTTGGTGAATTCACGGACAGCACCAACAATAATTTCAATCTTATTCGCTTGCTCTGCGCCTGGGGCGTACTCGTATTCCACAGCGTGCCACTGGCCGAGCAGACCTATGCCCTAAGCGATCCCTTGCTCCACTATTTGGGGGTGTCGATGGGTGAGTTCTGCGTTATGGTATTCTTTGCCATCAGTGGCTTTTTAATCTATCGCAGCATGTGTCGCAGCAGCAGCTTAAACTCCTACATCATTGCCCGCGCCCTTAGACTTTTACCGGCGTTATTGGTCGTGTTAGTACTGACTGCCTTTATTGTTGGTCCACTGGCAACCGAGCTGAGTCTAGGACAGTATTTCAGCCACCCGGAAACTTGGTCATATCTCAATAATGTAAACCTACTAACCAACCGCACCCAATACACCCTTCCTGGAGTATTTTCTGATAACCCTTATCCTAATGCGGTCAACGGCTCCCTGTGGACATTGCCACTGGAAACCCGCATGTACGTGGTCACCATCGCTTTCTTTTACAGCGCCTGGTTACTGACTCGTCTCTTTAAAGAAAAAATGCGCTGGCTTAGCCCATTGCTATTGGCGGCGATCTTGATCTGGGCCTACTGGCTACTGGACGGTTACAGCGTTAGCGGCGAACGCCACGAACTATTTAAGAATCTATTCTTTCTCGCC
The DNA here is from genome assembly GCF_900089755.1 of Marinomonas aquimarina. GTDB lineage: Bacteria > Pseudomonadota > Gammaproteobacteria > Pseudomonadales > Marinomonadaceae > Marinomonas > Marinomonas aquimarina. The sequence goes on from NZ_FLOC01000001.1 coordinate 385,305, forward strand.
TTTTTTATAGGCGGTGTGATTTACGCTTATCGCGATAGCATTCCACTAAAAGCTAGCTGGGCACTGGTACTGATTCTTGGCGTGGAATTCTTACGCACGACCAGTATTTACCCAATCTACGGCACCTTTACCATCGTCTATACGGTCTTAGTACTCGCCTACTTACCCAAAGGAAAAATCCTCGCCTTTAACAAGCTCGGCGACTACTCCTACGGCATGTATATCTATGCTTTCCCCGTGCAACAGTGCCTGTCCCACTGGACCGATATTGGCTTCTTTGGCATGGTGCTCTGGGCGACTGTCATCACACTGGCACTGTCCGTGATTTCTTGGCACCTACTGGAAAGCCCAATACTAGGCCAAAAGAAAAAGCTCACCAACTTACTTAAAAAACGCCGCAACATCGCTCCTGCGGGAGGTCTGTCCCAACCCGATTAAATCCCTGATCGGGGTAAGATACCCCTCCTACAAAAAGCAGCCCTGTAGGAGCTCGGTTCCCGAGCGAAAAGTTCCCGCGCACAGCGCGGTCCTACAGTGCTGTAGGGCTGTAGGGCTGTCTCAGCCCGATTAAATCCCTGATCGGGGTAAGATACCCCGCCTACAAAAAACTACCTCTGTAAGAGAAACTTTTCTTGTGGGAGGACTGTCCCAGCCCGATGATGCGATCCCGATCGGGGTAAGATACCCCTCCTACTTTTATAACAAGACAGCCTCTGTAGGAGCTCGGTTCCCGAGCGAAACCTCCCGCGCACAGCGCGGTCCTACAATGCTGTAGGGCTGTCCTAGCCCGATATATCTAGGCTGCAACAATCCCCTTTAATTTCCTACGCGCATGCTTAGCACAATAGTCCGCCATCACCTGCTCTGTCGCGACGGCAGTATACGTATGCTGCTCAAACTCGTTGGCGATCTTTAACCAACATTCCGAGGTAATATTTAAGCGTTGTAACACCGGCAAACAGCTCAAATCGATCGCACCACGCTTGCCTGCCCTTAGCACACGGCCAGTCAAATCAACCAGTTGCAAATAGTCCTGCAGCGCAAAGGTTAACCCCTCTGGCTGATGCTCTTTAGGGTTCCCGACAAAAGGCATCAAATAGCTCGGCTGCTGTCCATTTTTCGCCGCTTTTACACGCTGTTTGATACTGGTGTAATCCGATACTTCTGGCGTTTCTGCCATCCCTGCTCGCACGGGATTTAAATCCACATAGGCCATACAAGCCGCCAAAGCCGCTTCATCTAACAAAGCCTGTGATTTAAAGCGCCCTTCCCAAAAACGCCCTGTACAACCATCCTCTCGATTAGCACGGCGGGCAATACTTTCGTTCAGCTCCCGCATAAACCAACTGATATCCTGTAAGCGAGCTCGGTACTCTGCAACCGTGGCATCCAGCAAAGGCTGCAGATACTCGGCCACAAAGCCCTGTTTAATAAACTGCTGCGTGACCATGGTCCCTTTATGCAGTTGATGCCAACGCTCGATCACCTCGCGATCACTCCAACTTTGTGCTTTCTCGGCATTAACATGCAACACCACATGGGTGTGATTGCTCATCACCGCATAGGCACACAGCTCAACCGCAAACACTTGGGTAAGGAAAACTAAATACTCTTCTACCCAATATCGACGATGTTCGTAGCTTTTTCCCGTTACCTTGTCGTCTCCACACAAAAATGCACGACGTACACAACGGGACACACAATGGTAATACGGGGTATCTGACAGACTAATTTGTTGTTTACGCGGTTTCGGCATTTAACGTCCTCCATTGACTAAAAATGCACCCTGATGACCAACAACAGCCTGGCCTGCCGAGTAAATCTCGCCCAGCAGGCTAAAGCTAATGCGGTACCGATTAAGATAACAACGAAAATGACACCGTCATTTCAGGGTCATATTGAAGCAGCAGTGAGGTGAGAAAGATCATCCATTTGCTTAAACGAAGCCAAGGGACTCTGCCAGTCTTATGGGATAACTGACATCGTTTAACAAAGCGGCATGGACTGCAAGAACCACAATGGTTCCGACGTGAAGAAGCGCGTTTTTGGTTTTTATGGTTAGGCACATCATTCCCTCCTTGGAAGTTGAGCTTTCAATATAGAACACCAAATAGATTGATCAAATATTGAACAGACGAAGAATGACGGGGATCAAATAAGTGTGGGTGTCTAAGATGATGCTGGTTTAACAAAGCGGCATGGATGGTGATTAGCACAATGGTTCTGACGTGAAGAAGCGCGTTTTTGGTTTTTTATGATTAGGCACATCATTCCCTCCTTGGAAGTTGAGCTTTCAATATAGAACACCAAATAAATTGATCAAATATTGAACAAAAGAAGAGTGACGGGGATCAAATAAGTGTGGGTGTCTAAGATGGTTTTAGACTGATCAAATTTTGAACAACCAAAGAGTAATGAGGGTCAAGTTACGGTGGGTGTCTAAGATATTTTCTTTGGTTTTTATGATTAGGCACATCATTCCCTCCTTGGAAGTTGAGCTTTCAATATAGAACACCAAATAAATTGATCAAATATTGAACAAAAGAAGAGTGACGGGGATCAAATAAGTGTGGGTGTCTAAGATGGTTTTACCTTTGTTTTTTATGATTAGGCACATCATTCCCTCCTTGGAAGTTGAGCTTTCAATATAGAACACCAAATAGATTGATCAAATATTGAACAGCAGAAGAATGACGGGGATCAAATAAGTGTGGGTGTCTAAAATGGTTTAGCCTGAATTCATATATCTCAATCCAATTTAATACTAGAAGCTAAACGTTCCATTTCCGTTTAAGAACTCTAAATCCAACTCGCCTTTTTCATTCTGCAATGCTTTTTCTGCTTCTTCGAGTTTCAAGCCCGCTTGTGTATGCAATTTTAGTAAAGTTTTCAGCTTAGCAACATTTTGTACTGAGAATACATGACAATAGATAAGAGTCAGTGCACCTGACTTCTGCAAGCTATGTAAAGCCTCAGCGGAGAGTTTACTCAATGCTTCTTCATCAATACGATAAAGGCCATTCAATGACATCGTATTATCATCTAGCTCAATCTGAATATCCCATTTCATCAATAAGCCATGCTTTTGAAGCTCAGCACAGGCTAACTCTGTGTCTTTTTTACCTGCTTCAATTGACTGAAGAAAGCTCATAACCTGTTCAAGATCTTTACTTGGCAGACCATTTTCATCAAAGAAAGAAGAGCCTCCTTCATCTACAATTTGTTCCGAGGCCCCATCAATAGCCAACATAGCCCCCCTACCTTCAGCATGCGCCAACTTGAATGGGTATGCTCTAATTACGGCAGGGATATAAGAATCAACCCAACGGCCATTATTAGGGGCCACGAAAAGGTTTTTTTTGTTCGCCACACCCAATACTGCTGCAGGTACTATATTGTTATTTTGTTTTACAAAAGCAATAGGTAAAGTTTGCTGCGCCTTAGGCAGCTCTTTGATCAGTAACTGAACCAACACTTCGCTCTGGGCATGATAGTAATTGCTCGCACGCTTCCAGCTTTTCTGCGCATGCTCCTCTTTTGATAGTAATGTATATTTAGACATAAATTAGATCTCGCGAGAAAGCCGACAACTAAGCTATCGGCTATGATTGAAAATCGATTTATTCAAACTCACCACATTGGGCATAAAACGATATTTAGTGATTGCTAGTTGCTTTTGACGGCTAGCTTTAATGCATTGCTATAGACTTCTCGAGCTGTATTCGCAATCGCAATACGTGTATTAACATTACGTATTTCAGTGTCGCATGCTTGCACATTTATCAACTGTTGCTTAGCAACATCTGAGAAGTCTTCTATTGAATATTTGTTTCCTTCAATCGCTACCACTCCATTGTCCTTATCTGAATGAATTGGAACAGGCAGTTTTGTAACTAAAGATTGCAAATAAGCACTCCGAGCTGCTTGAGTTATTTTTAGCTCTACCTTAAGCGACTCAAGATGTTTTTCTGTTGACTCAATACTCGCTAATTGAGCTTTAGCTTCATGGCTCATTGTAGCAACTTTATAATGGCTGCCGTCAATTGTAACCGAGTCCATACTGGGTATTGTTGCATTTTCTACTGATTCCAAATGAGCCCCCTGAAGGCGATTAGCTAAATTGGGGTGCTTTAGCAGATCTTTCATCGTCTGATCAAAGCCCTTTCCAAAGCGGTTGATATCAACAAATGCCGTTTGCTTCAGCTTGTTACGAAGCGCCAGCCTCAGCTCTTGACGTCTAGTAACATCCTGGGCCACTCCAACCGCTTTACTGACATATTCCTCAGCTGATTCAGTACGCAAATCATCTAAACCCGCAGCATGCAAATGGCTGGCTCCGACTCTAAGCTGTATTGCTCCGCCCTCTAAAGTTACGGCAGGAATCCCCATGTAAAGTACTTCTAGCATGCCAATGCCACCAGGCATAGGATAGCTATCTAGAAGCACATCAATATCATTATACTCCAACATATGCTCACGATTTGAACTCGGTGCATATCGATAATCGATGCGCTCTGAGTCAATCCCGTAATTAGCAAACTCACGAGAGATATTCTCGCGTAAATAGTGGCTACGATACTCAGGACGAATGAAGACCAATTTAGAGTTAGGTAAAGCTAGCAACACATCAGACCATAGCTTAATTGTTTCTGGGTTATACTTAGCTGGTTCAGAATTGACACCGAAAGTAATGAACCCCTTTTGCGAGGAAGGTAACTCTTGTGTGATAGGGAAATCCGGCATTTCCCCAAAACAAGCAAAAGCTTCGGGCATCGCCAAACAGTTATTTAACGTTCCTTCACCATCCCCCTGCAATACTTGATCAACGATCGTGTAATCTAGCTCAGGCAAGCCACAAGTGATAGGGCGCCCAGTCCAACTTAATTGCAAAGGTGCTACACGCCAAGCCATTGCACCTACACGCGTTGCAGGTTGCTGTAAGCCATTGAGGTCGATCAGAATATCACAACTCAATGCCAGCAATTCTTCAGCAACGCTGCGGTTGGTACCTCGAGGAATTACCGTCACCTCTTCAAACATAGAGGTGAAACTGTCATGGGTTTTTAAACCAGCGCCGTTTTCTATAAACGCCATACGAACATCAAATACACTACGGTCGAGCTGCTCCAAAATGGGTTTTAATACTTTTTGAGTATCGAAAATATCAGATAGACCAAAGAAACCTAAACGTATACGCCCGTCTTTGTTTCTGTTCTCGTAGGCCTTTTGACGCAGTTCATGGCTAAGCGGCTCAGCCTTAGCTTGTGCCATCATAAATTCGCCCCATTTCTGCTGTAGCGCCAGATAGCGTTGTAGGCTTTCAGCGCCAAATACACGGTTTCGTGTACCATTTATGCCAATATGATTAGGCAACTCCTCAGGGTTAATCGTATCTAGCTTCTGAAAAATATCACCAAGCTCAGCGAACTTAGCGTAGTCCCCTTGTTTAAGAACCGCTTGACAGAAACTCTGTAACCAAGCTAGAGGAATCTCTTCCCCTTTTAGTGATAAAGCGATTTCATAAGACTTATCATGCTGCTGGCTATTCGCATAACTAGCCATCAGCACCAGCCTAACGTAAACATCATTTGGCGCCATAGATAAAACACGATGAGCAATTTGCTGTGCTTCGGAATGATTACTCAAGCAAAAATGGCCGAAGGCGAGATTACCTAATACTGTTTTTTCAAGAGGTGATGCTTTAGTCGGTTCAATCAGCTCATTCAAAGCGCTAATTGATTCTCGGAGCTTTCCAGACTGCAATTGATTAACTGCTTTTACAACTCTATCTTTCAATTCATCTGGACTACGATTCATACTCAAATACCTTTAAAACCCGTTTTATCTATGAATAAACACTCAGAGTGTTCATGCCGACTCAATTTTGGCGCTCTTTACGTACTAATAATAACGATTTTGCCTAAAAAAAAAGGGGCTATCAAAGCCCCTTTTTAAATCTCATCAAATTTATCCCAAAAAGGATAAGCCTTACACGATGAAGTTTAGTGTATCAGTAGTTAGGTCAACGCCTGTTACTGTGATTGTACCGTCAAACTGACTATCAGCAGCAGTGATTACTGTATTGCCACCAACCAATTCGATAGATAGGTCATCTAGATCTGTAACGCCAGCGAAAGAGCTGAAATCTAGACGGTCAGCTGTTGCGCCAACACCTGCTGTGAACGAACTTGCTGCAATTGTAACATCACCGATGTTTGTGCCAGTGAATACGAATGTTTCACGTACACCGTTAGTGTCATCAGAAGTGTAAGACAAGCCACCAGCCGTGTTACCTTCAGCATCAACACCGAAGTCACCAATGTTAACCGTTACAGCGCCGTCGAATGCAGTACCAGAAACATCAACAGTGAAGTCAGTCGCTTCACCACCAGCGAAGCTGATAGTGTCAACTAGAACTGCATCAGTTAGGGAAACGTCATATGCAGCATCACCAGCATCTGAGCTATCAGTCAAAGATACAGAAGTTAGTAGATCCGCATCAGCATCATCTTGACCTAGAATATCAACTGTAGCAGCACCACCCACAGAAACACCGTCTTCAGTCACATCAATTGCAACAGATGTTAGGTCATCACCGTCAATAGTTGTGCCTTCGATATCTGCACCAGCATCGATAGACAAATCGGCTGCAGTTGCGAAGTCGATTGTAACTGTATCCATTGCACCACCAACAGCAGCAGTAACATCAACAGCCAATGTTGTTGCAGTGTTATCTACAGTTAAAGTATTAGCTGCACCAGTTACCGCACCACCAACTGTTAGGCTTGATACTTCAATACCGTCGAAGTCAAGAGTCGCAGCACCACCAAGAACAATAGCGTCAGTCAATTCAACAGCTTCTACGCCAGTAAAATCAGCTACATCAAATACCAAACCATTGATTGCAGTATGAGTATCCATGTTAGTTAGGGCTAGTGTGTTGCTACCTGCACCTAGATCTACAACGATTTCATCGTGACCAGCTACGAATAGATCACCATCAAGAACAACACGGTCATCGCCAGCACCCGTTGCAACGTTTAGCTCTGCAGCAGACGCAGCAGAAAGGTCAACATCTAGGTTTGAAGTTAGAGAGCCAGCCGCTAGAGTTTCAAGAGCCGTTGCATCCACTACAGCTTCCAAAGAACCTGTACCAGTGATAGTTAGAGTCTCAATAGCATCAAATGCAGATACATCAGCGAAGTTCTCACCTGTCAGAGCAATGCTCATCGCTTCAATGTCACCGCTATCAGTTGAAGAAGAAACTACTGCATCAGTTGTGCTGCTACCAGCGCTAGATAGAGCAAGTTTTAGCTCATCAGCAGTGCCAGTCACGTCTTCAAACGTATCGATATCCGTTTCAGACAAAGTGTTCTTTACACCAAAAGTCGCATCGATGTCAGCATTGGTGTAAGTAAGAGTACGACCAGCTGATGAAGCACTGTTCCAAACTTGTTCTGCACCAGACACGTCTGCAAAGTCAACAGTCGAGTCAGCAGTAATGTTACGAACATTAATCACTTCAACATTACTGATTGAAGACTGAATAGTTCCGCCAAGAGTAGTAATGTTCAAAGTATCAGAGCCTTCACCACCATCGATGATATCTGCATCTTCCATACTATTTACAAGAGTACCCGCACCGTCGTTTACCACACCAGCAGTGAAAGTATCGCTACCAGTAGTACCAGTAAGAACATCAGTACCGAAAGTTAGAGTGAAAGATTGGCCGTTTGAACCAACGCCTTCAAGGTTACCAGCATCGATCGCTGCTTTCTTAGCAGTAACAGTTGCATCGTCATTTGTTACACCAGAAAGAGCCGCTTGCATTTGAGCAAGAGTCAGACCAGTGAATTCACCTTGAGTACCGAAGTATTCAGCTACTTCAACTTTATTGTTAAGTTGAGTACAGCAGCGCCCCAAGTTGCATCGTCTTCAGATACTGCAGAAAGTGCAGTTAGCGCTTCGATGATTACTGTGTCGCGAGAAGCGCCAGCGTTTAGACGGCCAGCAACAAATGCTTCTGCTTCAGCCGTTGTGTCAGCGTCAACAGTGTCACCTAGTAGGTTAGCGATGAAAGAAGAAGCGAACTCTTCTGCAGTTAGCGCGCGAGAGTAGATGCCAGTGAATTCAGAAGATTCAACTAGGTTAGCAGCGTATTGAGCAATAGTGTTGCCGTTATCGATGCCGTTTGCTAGTTCGTCCAGAATGTCAGAACCTGGTGCTGCGTCGAACATGCCTACTAGAAGAGTAAGTAGTTCTGTACGTTGTTGTTGACTAATAGCCATTTAAAAAACTCCTTGATCAAAGGTTATTTACTAATCTTCAAATTCGGTGACGTATATCCTAAGTCACCTTGTCTGAATCAGTATTAGCTTAACTTGCGCTTATGCACGAGTTTCGGTTGCTAGTGCCGAACCTCGGCCAGTGTGTTCACTGATATCATGCCGAAGGGTTGTGACACTTATGTGACTGAGATGTTTTTCGTTAGAGCATCTGAGATCACTTAGCATAGGGTGCAGAGTAAGGGAGCTTGGGTCAAAAGGATGTGATGGGCATCACACGTTTTAACTTTTATTCACTTCTCTGGCTTATGTTTTTACAAATCTCTTGTGTTGGACACAGAGCCCATTGCAAAAACAAACAATTCTAATCAGTCGCAAAGGTTGTCATAAAAGCCTTATCGCGATCAATATTTTTTTACCTATTTGGGCCTTTATTATGATGAAACAAGGCATTAGCCCTGTTTACGTGCTTATAAAATAGTCAAAAGCGAGCTCGGAGCCAGCGTAATGGACGCGTGATGCGCCAAGATAAACTGTTCTCTAGGTGCTGTATTTGTTGTTCCAACTGGGTGATGCGCTGTTGATCTGGGTGATGAGATTGCTCGGAGCGCAGTAAGGCTTGGGTGGTTGTATCAGGCTGGAAGTGCTCGATAAACGTAGACAGTTCGTCTTTTGCGATACAACAAAAGGCCTCGGCATGGGTGATGGCTAGGCCCAAGGTGTAGGTGCGGTATTGATTAAGGCCATTAATATGCTCTGCGTAGCGCTGTACCGCAAGCTGGGACGGAAAGCACTGCATGGCTTGCCATTTTCGCGGCTGCTCTGCAGTGATGTCCTCTAACACATTGGGCGATAACGGCACACCGATTTCATACATGGCCACTTGTTCGACTGTGGGCAGCTTTTGTGCCAGTGCTAAACCTAACTGTGCCGTGGCGCGATGATCACGGTGCATTTCCCAGCAGGAAGGGATCACCAGCGTGGTCGGTTGCCAGGTTTCTAATTGCTGGAGGAGCAATGCTTCGATGTCGGTGTCTGCTAGTAACGCCCCGTCTTGGCGGTTAAGAAAAATAGGCTCAGGCAGGCCAAGTAGAGCGGCAGCGGCTATGGATTCGTCGGCGCGCAGCTTGGCTTTATCGGAACGTAGCTGCTCGGGGTTGGCTTGGTCGTTGAACTCCCCTGCCACGACGCCAGAGGTCAGGATAAAGGCTTGCACGCTTTTCCCCTGTTGTTGCCATTTGATTGCACTGCCGCCACAGCCAAAGATCTCATCGTCTGGGTGCGGGGCAAGGATAGCGATGCGCTCGCCTTTTACCGCGCAGGCAGTTTTATAGGGGGTAAAGAATTGTTCAAACACATTTAGATCCTTTTTAATCGGGCTGAGACAGCCCTTACCTCTACCAAGGGGTCAGATCCCTTTTACACCGATATCTTGGTATTTATCAAAGAGATTTTACATATAAGGGATCTGACCCCTTTTCTACTCTTGCGCGGGATTTTTTCGCTCGGGAACCGAGCTCCTACAGGAGCTTTGGCATCACCTAAAATCACTGTCGCCGCCGAGTAGCCACCAGTTGTCGATGGCGATGGCGGTGTGTTCTGGATTATCGAGTCCGTTACCAGGGACGACGATGTCGGTCAGTTGGGTGTGTCCACCAGTTTGCTCTAACCATTTGTACACATTGGGCGTTAGCCATGCGTAGACCTGTTGGCGACCGAGGCTGGCGGCACATTGCTGGGCGGCGGCGATCAATTGCTCGCTGTGTTCAGGGGTGCCGATAAAGTCGAGCAGTTCGATATGGTCTTTCTCTGGGTGATCTTTGATCACAATCACGCCCAGAGGGGCCTGACTCTTCTCCCCTACCAGATAGATTTGGTAGTGGTCATGGGGCTTTTCAAGGTAGCGGAAACGTAACCACGCTTGATCATGTAAGCCTACCAAGTGCTGGGTTAAATGCGGTTGCATGTCGCCCCATAGGCGATCGATCGCACCGCCTAGCTCTGGTTCGCCCTGCCAACGGGTTAAGGTAAGCGCATTGGCTTGTGCAGGCCATGTGGCTTCTAAAATTTTATCAAAGGAAGCGTAGAGCTTTTGGCGCTCGCCAACGCGCAGGTGGCGTTTATTGGGGAAACCAAAGGCAAAGGTTTCGTCGCGGCCTTCGCCAATTTGTTCGCCCATAAAGGGGTAAACGCAGCGGAAGAATGGCCCGGTTTTGGTAAGGATGCCACGTTGTTTGCTAGCCACCATGACATCGCCGATCTGACAGAAGGTGGTGGGGTTGCCTTGCACCAGTCCTTTACGCGGCGCACCGCCACAGAAGGCAACCATGTCGTCCCCTTCAAACACCACGTAGCCAGGGGATTTGGCGTAGCGATATTTCCAGTGCCAGATGTCTTCGTGCAGTGTTTGGCCAAAGGCATCTTGGAACAGGGCTTTGATTTGCTCTAGGTCTTTGTCCTCAGCAGCACGAACGAACCAGCGATCGCTAGGCTGGCGAGTAGTAACGCTGGCGTCGGCTTTTAAGCGTGGTTCTTGGGTAGTGACTTGCCACGTGTGTGGCAGCAAGACAATGCCACGCTCTTGGTTGGGCTGTTCAATATCGAGGGTTACCACGGGGTCGGCTTCGTCATGGAGGAAGATGCCACGCTCATCAAATAGGAGCACACCGACATAATAAGTGCCTTTTAATAGCGGTAGCTTAGGTAGGGTCAAGGTCATTTGCCCCTGTCCTTCACTGTTCACGGTCGGTTTGACACCCGCCGTCCAAGCGGCACAGCTGCTGATCAGTTGACCGGCGGCATTATGAATGGCAATGGCCACCTGTGGCGTTTGCTCTTTTAAAGTGGAGACAAAGCGAATATCGAGGGTTAAGTCGGTTTCACCGCTGATAAGGGTGAGACGGTCGCCTTTCTCTGTCACCGTCGAGGCGTTCACCTGTTGAATGCGAGCGTATTCGCCGGTTGGTAACGCTGCTTGCTGTGCGGTGTTATTCTGACGCGCCATCATATCCGCAGGGGTAGCTTCAGGATGCTGGCTTAGGTAATCCAAAAACGCTTGGTATTCCGAAACGATTTTGCCTGGTTCACCGGTTTTGACCAGTTGCCCTTTTTCCAACCAGATGGCTTTGGAGCAGAGCACTTCAATCTGATACAGGGAGTGGGAGCAAAACAGGATGGTCGCGCCGCGCTCTTTCATGGCCATAATGCGTTCAAAGGAGCGGCGAGCAAAGTCACCGTCACCCACAGAAAGCGCTTCGTCGATAATCAAAATGTCTGGCTCAACACTGGTGGCCACGGAGAAGGCTAAGCGCACATACATGCCGCTGGAGTAGGTCGACACCGGTTGATCAATAAAGCTACGCACCCCAGCAAAATCGATGATGTCTTCGATTTTGGCTTCGACTTCTTGTTTGCTAATGCCCATGATGGAAGCAGATAAGAAGATGTTCTCGCGGCCAGTAAACTGTGGGTTAAAGCCTGCGCCCAACTCTAATAAGGCAGCGATACGACCATTGACCTGCACATTGCCTGAGCTTGGTGTCAGCGTGCCACAGATCAGTTGCAGCAGCGTCGATTTGCCTGCGCCATTGCGCCCGACGACACCTAGAACTTCGCCCTTTGGCAGCTCAAACGACACTTGGCGCAAGGCCTGATATTCGCGAAAGTATTGACGCTTACCGCGCATCAGCATTTGCTTTAGGCGGTCTTTGGGTGAGTCATACAGATTATAGATTTTGGACACATGGTCGATGTGTAACGCCAACTCAGAGGACATCGGCAAACCCCTTTTTCAATTTATGAAAACCTGCAGCGCCCACCAGCATCACCACGCTGGACACCAGAAAGTAAGCTAATAAAGGCAGCCAATTTGGCCACTGGCCTGTCATCACCAGATCACGTAATAGTTCGATCGGCAGTACCAGAGGATTCACTACGATCAGTTGCTGGATTAACTCTGGTAACGCGCTGGTTGGGTAAAAGATCGGCGATAGAAACATCAGTGGTGTTAGCACCAGCGTCACCACTTGAGTTAAATCACGCAGGTAGACGCCCAGTGCAGACAGTCCCCAGCTTAGGCCTAGTAACAGTGGTGTGACCAACACCAACAGAAAGGGCAACGCCAATAAATGCACCGTCAGCTCGGAGCGCATAAAGAAAGCGCCCACTATTAATACCGCAAGGCTAACGAGGGCAAAGAACAAGGCCGACAGCACATTGACCCACGCAAAGATCGGCAGTGGGAAAATCACCTTTTTCACCATATTGGGCTGTTCAGTGATCAAACTCGCCGCTCGGCTAAGCACTTCGGCAAATAGGTTAAAGATCAGCAAACCAGAGAAAATCTGTAGCGCAAATTCAATATTGTTGGCGTCTTCGTTCCCTGGCCACTTGGCTTTTAGCACAGACTTAAAGACAAAGGTGTAGACGCTCAGCATTAGAATCGGCGTGATAAAGACCCACGCCACACCTAGGATGGAGCCCTTGAAACGCTGCTGGATCGAGCGCTTGGTTAGCTGAATGATGAGATTGAGATGTTGTATCGGCAAGGCGTACTGCCAAAACCACTTGACTGGTAGCATGGGTAAGCTCGTTCCTAAAGCTCTGAAAACGGCGAGTAAGATAGCATAAGCAGCTATTTTGTAGGAGGGGTATCTTACCCCGATTCAAGACCACATCGGGCTGGGACAGCCCTCCTACAAGAGCAATTTTGCTATAAATATTCTGTATCCCAATGAGGATAGTCTTTTACACTTGAGACTAGCCCTGCTCTTTTAGGGTTTGCAATGATATACCTCGCCACGTCTATCAACTCTGTCTCGGATCTTACTGCTGAGTCATAGAAGCCATCCGACCATTTCAGTTGTTCACTGCTGGTGTAGCGTTTCACACTATGGACCACTTGTGATAGTTGTTTATTTAAAGGCTGTATCAGCCAGTGAACATGATCTGGCATGATGCAAAATGCGACCGTGTGGCAGTATTGTTGCTGCTGACAGAATTGCATGGCTTTGATCACTGCGCGGGCGGTTTGAAAGTCTTGTAGCATTTGGGCTCTGTTTAGGGTGTTGAAGACTACGTGGTAAACACTCTCTGGACTGCTGCTGCGCCCTCGCCTTAATGCTGAGTATCCTTTTCCTTTGGTTAACATACGCACTCCTTGCTGTTTGTCGTTTCTAGTTTAGAACATTTTCTGGAGTTGCCTATATCGGGCTGGGACAGCCCTTCCACAGAAGATCGCAGCCCTTCTACAAGTGCGGGAGTTTTTTGTGGGAGGGGTATCTTACCCCGATTCAAGATCGCATCGGGCTGGGACAGCCCTCCCACAGAAGATCGCAGCCCTCCCACAAGATCTCCCTCAAAAATCTTTCAGAGCTCCCACAAAGATCTTAGCCCTACTCTGTTTATGGTTTATTGGTCTGGTATGTTTTGCTGGAAAAAGCTACCATTTCGCGCTTATTTTTAGGATTTATCGAGGCATGGGATGCTGTTTAGCAGGATCAAAAAATATGAGTGAAGTTAACGCTGCTGTGAGTGTGGTGATTAGAACCAAGAATCGTCCTGAACTGTTACAGCAGGCTGTTCTTTCTGTTCTCGCGCAGTCTTATCGTCCTCTTGAGTTAGTGGTAGTTAATGATGGCGGTGCGGACATTGCGCCCCAGTTACAAGACTGGCTTTACAATGCAGCGGACATATCACTAAACCTAATTCAACATGAGCAGAGCGTCGGTAGAACTAACGCAGCCAATGTTGGGCTAAACGCTGCTAACAGTCCATTTTGCGTGTTTCTAGATGATGATGATTATTTCGATCCAGAGCATATTTCGTCACTGGTCGCGGTTCATCATCATGTCGCAGCTAAAGGTGCACTGGTTGCGGTGCATTGCCAAGCGAGAGCGGTTCATATCGATAAAAATGGTGAAGAGCATTTGCTGTCTGTTACTGGTCATGCCTTAGCAAAAAACCAGTTATTTTATCAAAATAGCTTGCCGATCCTGACGGTTTTATTACCCACCGCTGTGCGAGAATTAGGGGTGGCGTTTGATAGCAAGTTTGATTTGTTTGAAGACTGGGATTTTTGGCTGCAAGTGTCAGAACATTGTGAGTTGCACTTTCTTGAGAAAGCTAGCTGTGCCTATCGTATTCATGATGCTGGCTCTGGGGTGCGTGATAACTCACGCCAACATTTGGCATTTCAGCAGGTTTATGAGAAATGGCTACCGAAGCTCTCAGACTCCGAACAGCTCTCTTTGTTAGCTGATACGCATCAATGGCGTGAGTCCGCTATCGCTTCGTTACAAGCATTGAATCAAGCTGAATTTGATCGCATCGGTTCGCTGCATACTTATGCTTTGCAGGTCATCGCCAGCAAAGATAAAGATATTGAACATTTAAGCCAACTGCTTAGCAGCCTGCAACGTCGCTATAAATATGCAGAGCGTATTCGTAATGCTTTCATCTTTATGATTAATAAGCTATTGAGATCAAAGCCTTGAACATTTACCCGCCACAGCATTGGCTATATTTGTCGCAAATTATTTGCTCGTAAAAAATGAGGAATCCATGAATCACCCGATTGACGTGATTGTACCAGTTTACCGCGGTTTACAAGATGTAATCGATTGCCTTGATAGCATTAAGGCGTCACACAATCAGCAAGCATACGAGCTTATTTTAATTGATGATTGCTCTCCTGAGCCGGAAGTCAGTGCATTGCTGCGTGAGCGCGCAAGCTTGGGCGAGTACACCCTGTTGGTCAATGAGGAAAACCTTGGTTTTGTCGCGACCGTCAATCGTGGTATGCAGCTGCACCCAGAACGTGATGTTTTACTGTTGAACAGTGATACCTTGGTGGCGAATGACTGGCTAGATCGCATGACCAAAGCGGCTTACGCGGTCGATAAGGTCGGCACAGTGACGCCATTTTCCAATAATGCGACCATATGTAGCTATCCGGACTTCTGCCAAGATAATGCGTTAGAAAGTAATACTCCGCTTGAGCTGTTAGATACCCTATTTTCTAAGAGTAACGCTGACAAAGCAGTGGATGTGCCAAGCGGTGTGGGTTTTTGTATGTACATTCGCCGTGCCTGCTTAGAGGATCTCGGTTATTTCGATGTGGAGACCTTTGGCAAAGGCTATGGTGAAGAGAACGATTTTTGCCAACGTGCGATCAAAGCGGGTTGGAAAAACCGTTTTGCGTTAGACACCTTTGTGCAACATACCGGTAACGTGAGTTTTGGCGATGAACACAATGAGCTTAAGCACACAGCGCTTGGTAAACTGCTAAAACGACACCCGCGTTACGATGTGGATGTGCAACGTCATATTGCCGAGGATCCTGCCAAGTCAGCCCGTATTCGAACATGGTTGGCGGCACTGCGTTTCGGCTCTCAGCCTATTACCATTCATGTGAGCCATAACCGTGGCGGTGGTACGGTACGCTTTATTGAAGAGTTAAGTCGTGAAACGAGTAACCAATGTTATTCGCTGATGCTGATGCCAAGTCTTAAAAAGCCAGGCCACTTATCACTGACCCGAGTCAAATCTGGCGTCGATGGTCTAGCTTGTGAAGAGTCGGAATACACCCTGTATTTTGAGCCGCACGCAGATCAAGAACTGCTGCGTGAGGTGCTATCTCAATTGCCGCTGGCGGGGTTCCATTTCCACCATATGATTGGACTGCCAAACTGGGTGATGTCACTACCTAAAAAGCTTAATAAGCCTTGGATCGTCACGCTGCATGATTATTACTATATGCATGAGAGCATTTCTTTAACAGACGATCAGGGTCATTACTTTGCCGCTAAGCCAGAGCATCTGAACTCAGCATGGTTGTCATCCTTTGCGCCACTATTAAACGATGCGAAGATTTGTTTAGCGCCAAGCAAGGCCTGCCTAGCGCTATACAGTGAAGCGTTTCCTGAGGCCACGATTGTGACTCAGTATCATGAAGCCGGACGATTCTTGGATCATGCGGCCTTCCCAGTGAGCGCTCTGCCTAAAACAGCCAATGCCCCACTGAAGGTGGTAATCATTGGTGCTCTAAGCAAAATCAAAGGGGCGGATTTACTGGAAAACACAGCGCGCTTGTGTGCCAAACAAGGTTTTAATGTCGAGTTTGAGCTGATCGGCTATGGCTACCGAGAATTACAAAGCAAGCCAAAGACAGCGCTTACCGTCAGTGGCCGCTACAAAGAGCATGAGCTGTTAGCAATGCTGCAGCAGCGTCGTGACTCAGGTCAGGCAGATCTGGTTTGGTTCACAGCCCTTTGGCCTGAGACTTACAGCTATACTTTAAGTGCAGCCATCGAAGCAGGCTTACCGGTCGTTGCTCCAAATATCGGTGCCTTTGCTGAACGCTTGCATGGCCGTGAGAATAGCTGGATTGTGCCTTGGGACAGTAGCGCTGATGAGATGGCGACGTTGTTCGACACACTCTCTAAACAAAGCAGTGAGCTTCCTGCATACGCTCATGATCAGACGCCTGCTAAACAGTACACCCATTACCGTGACAGCTACTTATCTCTGTTGGGCACTTCAGCAAGTAAAGTCAGTATTGATCCGTTAGAGGAAGGTGCTCTGCAGACTTGGCTTGAACAAACGCTTCCTTTAACCAAAGCGGATTTGTCGTTGAAACAGAAGCTTCGCCGTAAAGCTTTGTATGGTTTGTTTAAAGTGCGACAAGCACCGTTATTGAGATCCGTGGCGAAGCGAGTGCCATTGTCTTTGCAAAGACGAATTCGAGATAAGTTAATGCGCTAATTTATGTAGTACGACCCGATTCCATCGGGGATAAATGTAGGACTGCGCTGTGCGCGGGATATTTTCGCTCGGGAACCGAGCTCCTACAATAGCAGCCCTTTCGTCGCAATTTGTAGGACCACGCTGTGCGTGGGATCTTTTCGCTCGGGAACCGAGCTCCTACAAGGGCTACTCTTTTGCCGCAATTTGTAGGACCGCGCTGTGCGTGGGATATTTTCGCTCGGGAACCGAGCTCCTGCAATAGCAGCCCTTTCGTCGCAATGTGTAGGACCGCGCTTTGCGCGGGATATTTTCGCTCGGGAACCGAGCTCCTACAATAGCAGCCCTTTCGTCGCAATGTGTAGGACCGCGCTTTGCGCGGGATGTGTTCGCTCGGGAACCGAGCTCCTACAATAGCAGCCCTTTCGTCGCAATTTGTAGGACCACGCTGTGCGTGGGATCTTTTCGCTCGGGAACCGAGCTCCTACAATAGCAGCCCTTTCGTCGCAATTTGTAGGACCGCGCTGTGCGTGGGATCTTTTCGCTCGGGAACCGAGCTCCTACAAAGGAGGCTAGCTATCCCCTGCTTCAAATAAGCCTTTTAAGCCTTGCTCATCTAAAATCAATAAACGGGTAGTGCCGTCCCGTTTCACAATTTCTTGCGATTGCAGGGTTTGAAAGACTCGTGTGACGGTTTCTCGGCTAAGGTTCAGCATGATGCCGAGTTCTTGATGGGTTGGAGGGTAGGTGATAACGCCTTCTTTTCTGTTACCTGGCTCTTGCTCTTCTAGCATCATCCAAAGCTGGCCACAGACGCGGGCAACGGTGCTGGACAAGCCTAGCAATGCTCGCTGTGCTGAGAGTTTGCGTACGCGGGTTGCCATACGAGTAAACAGGCTTTCTACCAGTTGGTGGCTGCCTTGTAGTGCGGCGCGAACGGCGCTGGCGGGCATATAGATGATTTGCGACTTCGACAGTGCGATAACACTTTCTGGCTGGCCTTGTTGATCAAACAACCCTAATTCACCACAGAAGTCGCTTGGCTCGACGAAGTACAGCCCAACTTCTCTGCCATCTAGTGTGAAGTCTACGCCCTGTAGGCGCCCTTCAAATAAAAAGCACAGGTATTCGGACGCCACGCCACCATTCACCACCACGGCTCTTCGACTCACATTTTTGAGCGTTGATTGGGTCGCTAATTGCTCTAGGGTACTATCCGGCAATGCTGCTAGCATGGGAAAGCACTTTAGCAGATCAATAGTTACTGCCATGTACTTTTTCCGCAACGGTGCTGGTTGGACGAGTGCTGTTCACAAATACTATTTTCTTCTTTGAATAAAACTGAACGTCTGTCTCACGCTCACAATCTAGAATGGGCAACTATTTAACCTGAAACGTTATCCACAATCCACAGGGGTGGAAACTTTTTGCCCACAGGATAACGTTTCTTTACCGCATGGGGATAACTTTACACCTAGACTGAATAGTTACCTAGTCATACATAACTTCTTTTTTATATGTGATTGCAATCACTTTTGTTTCCCTGAAGCTGCGTATTATCTAGGCTAACTTTAATTTTGTTTATTTTGAGACGAGCGCCTACCCAGCTCGCCTCAAGGCGGTTATTAACGATGCAATGGCTCAATGTACGACAATCTATCAAGTTTTATGCCAACGCTTGCTTGGGGAGCTTGCTATTCATAGCAGTTGCCACTCAAGCTGCGCCAGAAGACGACGCAGGAGAAGTCACATTTTTGCTAGGTAAGGCATTCGTTAATGGCAGCACACCAGTGAAGATCGGCACTAAAGTTGGTTCTGGGGATGTCATCCAGACACTGGGTAATGGCCATGTGCATGTGCGTTTTATTGATAATGGTTTAGTCAGTGTTCGACCAGAGAGCCGCTTAGTCATTGAGCAATACCAATACAACGCCAGCCAGCCTAATGAATCCATTATTAAGTTTAATTTAGAACAGGGTGTAATGCGTTCGATCTCAGGTGAAGGTGCGAAGTCTGCCCGAGATAAGTTTCGTTTAAACACGCCTATTGCGGCGATTGGTGTGCGCGGCACAGATTTCGTGGTGAAGTCTTCAAGCGACCTGCTGCAAGCGGTGGTCAATGAAGGTGCGATTATCGTTTCGCCCTATTCTGTTGATTGCCAGGCAGCTTCGGTTGGTCCTTGCCAATCGAGTAATATGGTGGAACTGGCCAGTGATGCGCAGCAGCTGTTGGAATTTAGCTCTATGTATGAGTCGCCAAGATTATTGCCACTTTCTGCTGGTATTCCAACCATCTCGATCGATGACGCACAAATCCAGTCACAGCCACACGCGGTTGAGACAGCAGAAGACAATGTCTCTGCAAGCAATACGAGCTCAAAATCTAACCAAGAATCTGACGCGCTAGATCGTTCCGACTTAGACAACCGCTTAGTAAACGAAATTACCGCGGATACCTTTATCAATGCGCAGCCCAACGAAGAGCGTGTACAGCGTCTGATGTGGGGGCGTTACTCGGGGCCCAAAGCAACCGATCGTATTGTCTATAGCAGAGCGGTCGCCGCGAACGGACGAGATCTGACAGTCCTGCCAAGCCCCTTTATTTCTGACCTAGCCCTTTATAGAACGCCGTCTGAGGATCGCTTGGGAACAGATTCGAACCTAGGCAATGTTTCTTTTAATTTATTGGCGTCACAGGCTACGGTGAACACTGGAGGCATGTTGTCGGTTGCTTCGGTGTCCAGTGCCGACAGTCATTTAAGTATTGATTTTACAAATGGTAAATTCGCCACGGAAGTCATGGTGACATCACCACTGATCACGCCTGTCACGGTGAATGGCACTGGCACAATCAGTGATCGTGGCTTCTTTAACTTTACCTCAGGCGATACCGCCATTCATGGCGCATCCACATTGGACGGTGATGCGAGCAGTTTTATGTTTTACAAGGATGTTGGCGCAGGCACTTCTGTCGAAGGTGTCACCCATTGGTATGCAGAATAAGTGACTGTCATGCGATCACTGTTTAAATCCTTCAAAACAGAAAGCCCTAACCAAACTAAGTGGTCCTTTCTACTGAGCTTGGTTGTCATTGCCTTTGCCTTTATGGTGTTGGTGAGCCTTCTGTTCTCGTCCTTCAAATATGAGTACGAAGAAAAATTCGGTAGCTTGGTTTGGTCGCTGTTCCCAGAACAAGAGCGAGAAGAGCGCATTACCATTGTAGCGATTGACGAACAAAGTCTTGCTGAAGTGGGTCCTTGGCCATGGCCGCGCGCCACCATGGCAGAGCTATCTAATCGATTAGCGGAGTACGGCAGCGCCCTACAACTGTTTGATATTGTCTTCCCTGAAGCCAAAGAAGGCGATCAAGCGTTTGCCACGGCACTGCAAAACAATCATGGTATTCTGGCGCAAATCCCAATTTTTGATAAGCAATCGGCATTGCGCAGTGGCGAACTACAAGGCAGTTTAAACGCGACCCGTTGCCAATTCCCCATTCCAAGCGCCAGCAGCTATTTAGCCAACAGTGCCTCGATTGCGCATCGCCAAGTCGGTCATATCACGCCAGTGGTTGATCAGGATGGCATGATTCGTCAGCAAGCTCCTTTAGTCTGTATCGATGGCCGCGTGTATCCTTCACTGGCTTTACAAGGTCTGCTCAGCAGCTTATCAAACCACCCAAGTGTGTCGGTCAAAAACGCTCAGAACCTTGCTAGCTCTGAATGGCAGATTGTGATGGATTCCTATTTTGGTCTTGCCATTCCCATTAATGCCCAGGGCAATATGCGCTTGTCTTATCGCCAAAGCCCAGATAGTTTCCAATATGTGTCTGCGGCTAACGTGTTGAATGGTACGGCACCAGAAGCTTTACTTGAAAATAGCTGGGTACTGATCGGTGCCACGGCGTTTGGCCTTGGCGACGTGGTCCCAACCCCACACAGCGGTGTGACGCCTGGGGTCGAGCTTCAAGCACGTTTACTTAGCAACTTACTTGACGGCAAGACACCTTACACACCAGCTTACGCGAATTGGCTATTATGGTTAGAAGGTCTGCTGTTTGTTGCCGTACTGTTATTTATTTGCCGACTTCAAACTCGAGCGTCTTCTTACTTGCTGCCATTAGCGACCCTGACGTTACCCCTGTCTGCTTGGGCATTCCACAGCTATCTATTAAGTTTTGATATTTGGCTTGGCTGGTTCAATGTCGCGTGTTTCAGTCTGATTGCAGGCACACTGTTGCTGTTTGCCGATCACCAGTTATTGCGCGCACAGCACCTGAGAATCTTTAGCCACCTCAGCAGCTACTTGCCAAAGCCCGTCGCGCAAAGCCTTGCCAATAGCGATCCAAGCAGCGCCATTGAAGCCAAAAGACACGATCTGGTATTAATGTGTGCCGATTTGCGTAACTTCTCCGCCTACGAGGAAAGTCGTCCACCAGAAGAAGCCGCGGCGTTATTGCATTACTTCTTTACCGAAGCCTCCACGATTATTGAATCCTGCGGTGGTCAGGTGGAAGAATATAAAGGCGACTCTATTTTAGCGAGCTGGCACACAGAGCACGACAGCGAGGCTTGTAACTTAGCACTTGAGGCAGCTAATGCTTTACAAGAAAAAGTGGCTGAAATCCTGCCTCAGCGCCCACCAAAAGGCTTAGAACCGATGGCGTTGGGAGTAGGCATTGAACGTGGCTCGACCTTAGTAGGTTCCATCGGCCCGCATCATCGCCGTCATCACACCTTGCTCGGAGATACGGTGACCATTGTGCTGCGTATCCAAGAAATGACTCAAGATTTGGCACAGCCGATTCTTATTGGTGAGTGTGCCGCGCGATCTTTACATGGTGAGCAGCTTGAGTCTCAAGGTTCTTTCTTGCTTGATGGACTGACAACACCTCATGTATTATTCGCACCTAAATCACATCACATAGATCCTCTCGCAGAGCAGGACCTAGGTCGCGTTGTAAAGCTCGTACACAGCCGCTAATTAGCGCAATCATTGTGCTTTACTTCGAGATGTGCGGATAGCCAAGGATTAGGAACGGCTTTTAATGATGACTCGCTTTCGCTCTACAGTGGCCGTTTTTGCCAGCCTAGTACTGTCACAAGTTAGCTTTGCCAATGACGCCGAGTTAACTTGTGTAATGCCTAACAATATCCCTGCGCAGCCATCGTTAGAGTCTTGGCAAGCCCTGCGCCCTATTCTGGCCGCTCAACTGAACCAGTGCCTGCATAGCGATGAGTATTTCGCCCTATATGGCGCCTCTCTACTTTATACCGGACGTATTTCCCGCGCTGTGGAAATGTTGGAACGATCTTTGTTGATCAACCCTTTCAATGGCTCCGCTCGCTTGGACTATGCTCAAGCACTATTCCAAAGCAATCAACTGATTGCAGCACTGCAAGTTAACCAAGCGTTACTGGATGAGCCGAACCTACCAGAGCATTTAAAGGGCTATTTAGAAGAGCGAAAAGCCGCTTGGAGCAAGCAGCTGCACTACTGGGATAATCAATTCACCTATCTGTATGGCCACAGCAGCAACCTCAATAACGCCACCAACATTGAGCAACTCAATTTAATCAGTGCCGATCAGCTTATCCCAGCCATTATTGCACCAGACTATCGCGCGCAATCAGGTGGTTTCCACTACGCCAGTCTCTTGTCGCGTTATTACAGCTTAACGCCTGATGGCACTGAGCGCCTGAGCTTTGCGGTGAATACTCGCGACAGTCATCTGGATCAAGCCGATACCGACGAGCTGAAGCTCACCTATGAAACAGAGACAGAGTCTTTAAACCAGCGCAACCATTGGTCAATCGGCCTAGAACACCTTCGTTTAGGGGACAATGGCTTATATTCTGCGCTCGATGGCAAGTTTACGGTGTATCCAAGATCTGAACCGACATCCTATGTCGAGTTAGAAGGGCGCTATGTCGACTTTACTGGCCAAAGCCTACTGGACGAAACATCCTTTATGGTGCGCCCAGGGCTTATCTTCAGTGATAACAATATGCGATTTGGCTTTGAGATAGGGTTTGGCTTAAACAAACAGATCGATGATCGAGCTGGAGGAGATCGAAGCCAACAAGAAGCTTCAATTTTCTATGATTTGGCTCTTTTCCGTGGCCGCTTAACATCACGACTTAGCTACTTGCGTACCCACGATAGTGAATCCTACAGCTCATTATTCGGAGACAACAAACGCGACACTAAATCGCTCACCACATCGATTCAATACTTCTACCCGATCAATAATGATTGGATCATTCATGGTAGCTATTACCATCGCGACCAAGAAAGTAATATCGACTTGTTCGATACCAAGACCGAGAGCATCGATCTTGGTTTCACCTATCGTTTCTAGCTCATAAGACGCCGCTCAACTACTGCTCGAGCAGGCGTCCCATGTACTTTCTCATGCTCTTCATGATGTCGTTAATGTCATCGGTTTTCGTTGCAGCGGTATAATCCACCACTGCCGGTGGCACATCTTCATACAGGTTGTCTGCGATGTTTGGCTGTAACGACTCCTCAGCACATAACTCGATTTGTGTGTCGGTCGCGCTGGCATCATAATTGACGACAAATAGCTCAAATTTCACATCAAGATTATTCGGGCCTTTCAACGCTGAGATACTATTGACCACGGTATCACATAGACCAGGCGTACCTCCTGCGTTAATAAGCTGCGTTGCGACTTCTGCGAACGGATTGACTTTATCGCCATTGGTCAAAATGATGATTTTACGCACTCGGTTTGCACCAAAGTCATTCATTAACAGTGCGGCTTGAATTAACCCTGTGTAGCTAGCAGATTCTGGGCCAAAGTCTGGGTTTTCACCTGGTGGCATACGAAAGCCATCTATGCTGATATTGGCAGGATCATCAAAATCAAGCGTGTCATAGACTGCCTCACTATCAAAGAAAATCGTGTTACCGGTATCCCCACCATTACCTTGCCCAGGGGTTTCTTTGTCACCACTGTTGTCATCCTTGTAATCCAATGGGTCAAAAATATGATCGAGGGTATAGTCGACAGAAATCTTACCTTTTGTATCCGCATCATAGGTACCAATGTTCCAGTGGTCGTAGACCCCATCTTTGGCATTATTTTCGAGGAGCGAGTTATTCTCCTTGTTACAGGTGTATTCGTTACTGGAGTTACCCACCACGCTGGTACAGACAAGGTGCGGAGTATAGTAGGTTTCACCCTCAGCATCCGTGTATTTCACAAACTGGTCAAAGCCGACGATCGCTAAGCGGCTGTCCGGCATTCCCGGAAGTTTGTTGTCGTTGACATTTTCGATATAGTTGGCAATTTGCGTCACGGTCGCCACAACATCAGCTTCATAAGCAGCAACATCGTTGCCATAATAGGCTGCCATGGCATATGAATAGTCTATCGCAACCACGACATCCATCGCGCCTAAACGGTCACGTTCAACGGACATGCTGTTACTGACGGTATAGGAGTCACCGAAGCTAGCCAGCGCTTTAGGAAACCATGTTGCCTCCTCAACAGAAGCCGTGATATCAAATCGATTGGCTATGCTGCTGATACAAGGTGTCGTCACCGTTTTCGCCGGCACACTGACCTCGATCGAATCAGGGAAGTAGGTCTCCACCACAGTCTTAGCAATGGCTCGGCATTCTGCCTCATCATCAACGTCTTGTGCTGCCACGGTTAAAGCCGCCACCTCCACAGCATCCACTAAGCGGGCACTGTCTTGCACGACACGAGCGCCCTCGATTCCCCATACAAACACTGCGAATAAGGCCGGGAAAATCACCAAAAACATGATTGCAGCGACGCCTGATTGATTTTTTGATGTGTTAAATTTCATAACTATCGCCCCACTGATAAAGCGTTGCTTCTTACTAATCCGTAATCCTTCCCAATTAAGCTACCGAACCAATTATCGGTTCGATAACACAGTGTCACGCGATACAAAGACGTGGCTGAGTCGGCGATGATTGCCCCTAGAGCGCTACTCACCTGACAATTAGTGTCAGGTGAGTCCGTAAAGGTAATCAATGGCTGTGCCACGCCGGCGTCATTGAACGTCAGAACCTCCAACACCATGCCAAATTTTTCAGCCTCGTATCCTCCCATGACACGTTGCAAAGAGCCTTGAGCAATGCTCCATAGATCATTGAATTGCGTTGCGTCGGCAGCCGTCATATCAACGCCCGAAAACAACGCGGTTCTTTCTCGTATCATGGACACACTCGAATAGGCGATCCTGTCCAACTTACCATGAGTGGACAAGCGCATGACGACATCACCACAGAATGCGAACACAAATGCTAAACCAAAGGCCAATACCGCAAACTCCACGGCAAAAACCCCAGACTGCTTACGACGTGCAAAAAACGAATTCTTCATACTCTTGCTCACTCTAGTTGAGATTCTTGTATGACAATCATTTCACGAGAAAAAAGATCGGGCGTACTATCTGTGAATGTAGTAAACATCGGTGTGTAGCCATAATGAACCTGGTAGATAGCGATCGGAGCGGTATCATCCGCACCGTCGCCTTGTTCACAAATATCCGTATCCTCACCTAACGATTTCAGAGCGGTATAGGAGGTGACATAGTAAACACAGGATTCAAAGCCGCTACCGTCTCCAATAAAGCTTTCCCACAAACTGTCCGACTGATTCAGTGAATCGTTAAAAGCCACTTGAAAGTCAACGTCTTCACCACGCTTTGCTTGACTACTTGCATGACTGATCATCATGTCGCCCATGGCGGACACATAGGACACATAGCTCATTTCGATCCAGATCATACAAACCAACCAGAAACTAACAAACCCTAGAGCGAGCTCTAGGGATACTAGACCGCTTTGCTTTTTTGATGAGTTCGCTAAAGTACGCTTTGCTTTCATATTAAGCTCTCTGATAGCTGTATAGGCCCAATTAGACTATGTCTAATTTGGCACTTTTCTCGAGAAAACGCGTTGCTGACGTCAAATCTGATAATGCAAATTTCAGTTCATAGACATATGAACTAGGGGGGAATAAGCCGCTCTCTTTTTCTTCCTTGGCAGAGTAAAACCAACTAGAACCACCCTCGCTTCCTCGCTTGGCCGCATCAGCACATGACGCTCATCGTAAGCACATGTGCCAGTGGTTACTCATTTAACTTTAGCAAAAGATGATGGAAGTGCTACGTTTTCAACCACCTTTTATCGTGACAAGATTTCATCTAACCGGATACTTTAGATAGATAAACTACTCGTTTCGCTACTTGGTGAGACCTCTAATTTTGGCTGTTGTGGCGTGATTGCAATGGGCTGATAGTCACGGGAAACCGGCACACTACTTTTTAAGTCATTAAAAATATCAAACAGTTGAGCATCGCTGTAACGCTCCCCGTAGATTCTTCGTAAGGTCTCGAAGCTGCCCAGTTTTGACAACAGAATAGCCAAATTAGCTTTCAGCTGCGGATCCGCTTGATCAGGGTTGTTAAGATACACTGGCATCAACAGCACCACCGCGTCTTGATACTTACCTTCTAGCATATCCACTAGAGCCAAATTATTCTTGATCACCAAGTCGTCATACATCATTTCACGGGCTTGGTTAAATTGCTGTCTGGCCCCAACTAAGTTGCCAAGCTCAGCGTATACCACCCCCAACATATTGACGGCTTTCGCACTTTTAGCGTCTTGATTAATGGCGATTTGTAAGGAGGTTTCCGCTTGGCGCAGTCGGCCGACGTTATATTGTGCAAGCCCTTGTAAATAAAAGGCTTCACCACCGCCCTTGCCCTCTCTGATCAAGGGAGCCAAGGTAAACAAACTCGACTCATTGTCGCCCGCATCTAGGTAGGCGTGTGCCAGTTTCAAACGCGTTGTCACGTCTTCTGCACTACGAAGACGCTCTTTGTAAAGCTCAATCAAGCGAGCGTTGTTCTCCGACAATTCTAGAAAGCGCTCATTATTATTCGATGCCATGGAATTCTGGCCGCCTGACGAAGCACAGCCAGCCAGAAGTGTTGTTGCGACAAGGACAGTCAGTAATTTCTTCATCAGTTCATCACCCTCATAATACCTGGCGCAGCCACTAAGATAACGATCGGAAACATGATAAACAGAATCAAAGGTACCGACATTTTTGCGGCCAACTTACCAATCTTTTCTTCGATGGTGAGCATCTGTACTTCACGTATCTCGGATGACAAATTGGTTAACACCTCGTAGATCGAAGAACCATATTGGATACTTTGTTTCAGTGTGATCACAAAGCTACGCATCTCACTGCTGGGTACGCGTTCAAACATCTCATCTAACGCGGCATCCAAACCAATTACCTTGGTGCGATCTTTTGTTTTATTAAGCTGATACCCTAAATCCGGATCAAAGTCCTTCATTTCTTGACTCAAATATTCCATCGACGCCTCAATGGTCATACCGGTCTGTACACAGACGGCGAGCAAGTCGATCATATAGGGCAGTTTATTGGACACTCGAAGCACCAGATTACGACTGCGAGTTTTCAAATACATATCAGGTAGAATCAGCGCTGCGGCGACCCATAAGGTACAAAACAACACCGTATCAGGAAGCGACCAGCTATTCACGCGAGACAACCAAACCAGCACGGATACTCCCACGAAGAGCAGCAAGTATTTCATTGGCATATAGTAGATAGCGAAGCGGGTGTTGTAGAATCCGGAAGCAATAAACTTACGCTTCATTTCCGATTCACCGGCCGAAAACGCAGAGCGAAAAGTTCTCACAATGGGTTTTAACCATTGACGTGGCTCTCGCTTCGTTTCTTCCTCTTTCCCCCGCAGCCATTCAAGACCACGCTTTATGCCTTTTCGAGAGGTAATTAGAATAATCAGCAGCTGCACCAGAAAGGCCACCAACAGTAATAGAAACAAAGGTTGCGATATCAATTTATCTAGCATTGCGCATTAACCTCCATACTATCCCAATCCCAATGGCCTCACTGGCTAACATATAGTAAAGCAACAATCGTCCTTCGGGATCGTTCATGACAAATTCATAGTTCTCAGGACTCACAAAGCGCGTCGCAAAAAGAAATATAAAAGGAATCGCCGCCACAATTTTGACCGACATGCGTGCCTCGGCGGTCAAGGCATTTTTCTTTTTGTCGACCGAGCGGATATTGAACATCAGCTTGTTTAAGCGATGAATAATATCGCGTAACTGACCACCACGCTCCATGTTGGCACGCAGTGTAATGATAAAGAAGAAAAACATATGGTAAGGCATGCGAGCACAGGCCTTACGGAAGACCTCCTCAGGAGGCTCCCCTAGCTGCAAACGTTTCGCCATATTGCGAAACTCGTGCGCCACTCGACCATCTAGGGTTGTTCCCACGTAGGAGATCGCTTGAGTAATACTCTCACCGGAAGAGACCGCACTGGTGAGCATATTAAGCGCCACGGGAAAGGTTTCATCGAACTCCTGTTCACGGCGTATTTCTAGATATTTTAAGCCAAAGAACAAGCCACCTAGTACGAAAATCGCCGCCACAATATAACTATTGGCTAGGAGAAAGTTTTGGTTGATGAAATGGGATAAAAAGATCAACAGTAAGACAAAGGCAATCAGTTTCAGACGGGCAAATCGTCCAAGCTGATCTAACAGATTCAACCAAGCATTATAAATGCGTCCCGATAGGGTTAAACCTATCAAAGACTTCACATCGATGACCTGTTGCATGGGCCGTGTGGCCTTAGGTCGGTTAATTCGGGCATACTCATTCAAGTATTCATTCAAGTCAATGCGACGACGCTTACGTAGTACATAGACGAGTAAGGCTGCCCCGAAAATCACCTGAAACACGAAAAACAACATCATAAGTTAGTACCTTTCTCGATACCTTTGAAGGCTTCGTTTAAACGATCCTCAAGGCCAAAGAAACGTGCTTTCTCGAATAGAATCGAGCGTTTCATTAGGCCGGTTGTCACGTATTCACCTTGCAGCTTACCCTCAGCACTTTGATGATAAGAAGGTTGAAAACGGAAAATTTCCTCTAAGATAACGCTACTGCCCTCCATGCCGACAATTTCCGTAATACTCATGATTTTACGTGAGCCGTCATGTAAACGGCTTATCTGCACAATCAGATCAATAGCGCTGACCACGGTTCTCCGAATTGCTTCTAAAGGTAGGTTGCTGGTCGCCATCATTACCATGGATTCAACACGGGATAAGGCATCACGAGGTGTGTTGGCGTGCAAGGTTGACATGGAGCCGTCATGACCGGTGTTCATGGCCTGCAGCATCTCAAATGCCTCAGGGCCACGACACTCCCCGACGATGATTCGATCGGGACGCATACGCAAAGAGTTGATAACCAAGTCGCGTTGGTTGACCGCCCCAGTATTCTCAATACCGGCCATACGCGTCTCTAAACGCACTACGTGCGGCTGCAATAAGCGTAGCTCGGCGGCATCCTCTATGGTGACAATACGTTCATTTTCACTGATATGTTGCGATAAGGCATTCAGCAAGGTGGTCTTACCGGAACCGGTACCACCAGAGATCAAAATATTAAGACGGCAGCGCGATGCAACCATCAGCACTTGTGCCATTTCGAGACTCATAGAGCCGTACTCACACAGTTTGCGAAAGTCGATACTCTGCTTTTTGAACTTACGAATTGAAATGGCGGTACCGTCAATCGCAATCGGCGGTATAACGATGTTAACACGGCTACCATCCTGTAAACGGGCATCACAGGTTGGTGCAGAATCATCCACCCGACGGCCAACACGAGAAGCAATACGCTTGGCAATCTCGATCAACTGGCGCTCGTCAATAAAATCAATATTGGCGCGTTCGACCAAACCATTACGCTCAATAAAGACATTGTCCGCACCATTGATCATGATATCCGTGATGCTCTCGTCTTCCATTAAGTCTTGTAACGGTCCTAGACCGATCAACTCATTGGTTAGACTGTTAACAAACTCCTCACGAATCGTACGTGCCACCGATAGATTTTCACGCTGAATCAGTAGATCGACAGCATTGGCTAGCTGACGCTGCAACTGTGCTTTATCGATATCAGCAATGGCTTCAGGGTCCAGCGCATCAAATATCTGTTTACGAAGACCAACATAGATTGATTTTGCACCCAGCATAATGTTTATCCCCTTTACTAGCTAAATGAAAATAGGGAACGCTTTTTACTGCTATTAGCCCTTTCACCCAAAATCGTAGCGGTCAGCTGACGCAGTGGCTTAGCAGCTTTTAAGGAAGATCGAGCAACACGCTTATGCTCTAAGATATGCGCATTAAGGTGATCACAGAATGGTATTTCGATATCAATAGTTTGTTTTAAGAAGGCCTCAGCATCTTCTTTCGTCAAGGTCTCGGACTTAGGCGGAACAATATGATTCATCACTAATATTAAACGTAGCGATTCATTTTTATTAAGGCGTTTCACCTTGTCACGCAGTCTTGCCGCATCGCGTATCGCTGATACAGAAGCCGACATCACCAGTACGATTACATCAGAGTCAGAGATAAATCGATCCGACTCGACTGAAAAGGCCACCGATGCCGAGCGATCTTCTAGTATGAAGTTAAAATCCCCAGCGAGGTAATCGATCACTGAGTTGGTATAATCTAATAAGGTCAGATCATCCACGCTCTCCGAGGTCAATGACAGGACCGACAACAAGCTATTTTGGCGATACACGAGGGATTGGGAGAACTTGTCATCAATGATCGAAATATCGCTTTTCTGGACCGTACGACGCTCGTAATCTCGAATCCCCATCATAATGTCCAAATCACCCGTACTGTGGTTTTGATCGACCACTAAACAAGATGACTTTTCAAGGGTACTCAATTGGTAAGCCATTTCGGCACAAACAAAGGTTGCGCCAACACCACCTTTGGAGCCAATAATACTAATGCACTTGGCTCGACGGTTTTGGCCTGGGCCGCGGCTACTTTTGCGACGGTTATCGTGCACGCTCCGTACAAAATCGATCAACTCTTGTTTGGTAATGGGCCAAAACAGGTAATAGAAACCGATATTTTTTAAATTACGTATCGTCGATATGGCGTCTTCACTACCAATGACAATAACGGAAGCATGATTCGGTAATAAGTGGTTAATTCGTTCGGCATCGGCGCTGACATTGTCACTGTGATTGAGTTCAACTATCACAATTTCAATGTCTGAGCTACGCACGTGCTCGATGATCTCATCATCCGTATTTTGCACCACCGCTGGGGCGACAATTCCTTCAAAACGAAAGGCTTCGAGCACCAGCTCATTGCATTCTGTAGTTTGATAAAACAGTACTGTACCAATTTTCTCTTGGTCAACAATGGAACCCTGATCTGGAGCGCTTTTAAGGGAGCCGACTAAATCAAACATAATTACCCCCAATTAGTTCGTCATTTTGTTTTGATTAATAGGAGTCACAGCTTGTGGATCGACAAGACTATGATTTCGAGCCGCTTCTACAAAACAACCATTGCCAGCTCGATAGAAGTTGTCTAATCGATGGGCCTCACATTCCTTTGTCACCGTTTTATGCTTCACCACTTTCAAAGCAAAATCCGCCTCCCTAGATGGGTCATACTGCATTGACAGATCCTGCGATAAGATACGAGAAGTCGGTACGCCAGCCGCTAACAGTTGCTGACGCGCGAAGCCTTGTAACAACACCCCTTCTCCTGAATACAGGGTCATAGTGACGGCTTTTTCAAGCGTTTGCGGCTCAAGCGCTTGGATAAAGTGAGCCAGCTCATGCTTAGACTGGGCTAAATGTGCTTTGCCTCCTTTGACAGCAAGGGTCTGTGTATAAGGCACTGACTGAACTGAGAACCGCTCTTCCATCGGCACTGGTTCCATGACAGAGCATCCGCTTAAACCTAACAAGGCAGTTAAGGCTGAGATCTTGATAATTTGACTCATTTCTTAAAGCCCCCTTCTGAAAGGATTTGCTCGCTTAACACTCGATTTGAACTCGCTTGCTGCTTGCTTTGAATTTTCGGTAGCACAAAGAAGCGCTCAGCATTCGTTGTACGTTGAAAAGTAGGCATACGCACCGAGCCCGTTTCGACTGGCTTCACTAGATTAACGGTAGCAACGATCAGCAACTCAGTTTTGTTACGCTCCGTTTCTGTATAGCGGAACAGAGAACCTAGGATGGGAATATCCCCAATGAAAGGAATCTTACGTAACAGCTCTCGCTCCTCGTTGTTCAGCAAGCCACCTAAAACAAAGCTCTGACCATCGGCTAGCTCGACTGTGGTATGAGCTCGACGAGTTTTGAAAGCGGGGATATTGTAGGTACTGTTACCATATTGCGTATCTACCGAGCTAACTTCTGGCATCAGGGACAAACGAATATTGTCATCTGTGAGAACCTTAGCCATCATTTCTAGGCGCACACCGAACTCTTTGTATTCAACGTTCACGCGATCATTCACAACTGTCGCGATTGGCAATTCACCCCCGACAATGAAACTCGCCGTTTCTCCTGAGATAACCGACAGATTAGGCTCAGCAAGTACTTGTCCCACTTCATCATCATTAATGGCCGTTATTGCGGCAATGATATTGTCACTGGAAATCGAACGTAACGGGTTAACAAATACACCTGAAGACTGACCTGATGAATAAAAATCCAAACCGAAGTTTTGTATTAAACTATGAGAAACCTCCACTACGGACAGTTTGACATTCACTTGCTTGGTCGTGACCACTTCAATGTTATTGACGACACCTGAGTAACTGCGACGGCGCATGAAGTCCATTCTCAGCGACTGGCCATTATCTGTTTTCCATTCAAGATCGTAGTTTTCAACGGAGCGGCCTAATAATTCACCGACCAACTGATTAATACCATCTTTCTCTTTTTCCGTGCTAACCGTACCGCTGAGAACCACCTTATCATCTAAATTATTGACGATGACATTTGCATCAGGATACATGGCTTTGATGTGACTTTTTACATCAGACACACTTTTACTCACCACTATATCTCTAGTCTGTAAGGTCGCGCCCTCCTCCGAGAACAATATAACAGTGGCCTTACCTGTACTTCTTCCGAATACCACTACCTTATGATTATCGACCACTTGATAATCTGCTATATCTGGAGCTGATATAAAAACAGATCCGATTTTCTGATTAGAGGAAAGCGCTCGCGCTTCTCCCTCCGCCATATTAAGGGTGGCGTGAGACCATAACGACAGCGATACCGTCATGAGCATAGCACCCAAAAGCCACTGTTTGATCATTCTCATAGTTATCCCTTATCGCGTCTGATGTTATCGTTTCACCCGTAATTCACGGACAGGTTTGAAATCAGTAATAATGTCGCCCAAGTCGATATCTATATATTTGCCGCGGTCTTCATCGGAAGACAACATAATCTCTAGCTGAGCAATACCTTGAGCCATACTGACTTTAGCTGCTTGGTCTTTCGTTAGCTGCAATATCATCGGAACTTTATTATCCGAACCGCTACCTAATCGACCATCCGCATCTTCAATGTTCTCTTCAACATTCGACTTCTTAAATACCTGGAGGACTTTCACTCCACTAAGAATGGTCGTTAATGAGACATTTGCAAGATCTCGAATCTGAGCACTGGTTAAATTTTGTGTCGTTGAAGTGAGTGCTAGAATATCGACGATCGATCCGGCTTGAATCACATCACCGACAACCGCATTGGCTCGGACCGAGATGGGCACTGGTAA
This sequence comes from Marinomonas aquimarina, assembly GCF_900089755.1. Taxonomy (GTDB): domain Bacteria; phylum Pseudomonadota; class Gammaproteobacteria; order Pseudomonadales; family Marinomonadaceae; genus Marinomonas; species Marinomonas aquimarina. The sequence goes on from NZ_FLOC01000001.1 coordinate 419,044, forward strand.
ATAGCCATCTTCAAGAACATAGCGGAAGTAGCCATCTTCCTCTGGGGTGATAAAGTATTCAGGCAGTGCAGGAGAGTCTTTTTCTAGCGCCATTTTCATGACCAACACATCAGGAAATTGCAGCTCTACATCATCCTCAATGCCCAATTCAAAAGCCTCTGACTCAGGGATTTCATCGACTTTAAAATCGCTGCGAGCCACCTGCTGCCCCTTAATGACAGCCTCTTTGGTGCGCCAAATTTTGATGGTTTTCTCAGGGGGAGCTTGAGCTTCTGTTTGCGTGAGCGAATCAGCCGTAGACGACTCCGTTGTGAATGGCTGGTTAACTTGCGTTATGTATATGCCCACTAGGCCAATCGCAAGAATAATAAGAGACAAATACATTAGTAATCTTGATTTCATATCCGTCCCCTTAAATTTGGATTAACTGATATGTGAAAGAAAGATTAATGCGCCCCCACTTATGGAAATAGGAACAGCATAAGGAACACCTCTTTGCCTTGCCAATTCAAAATCTGTAAAGTAACCATATATCAAATAACACAACGCAAAGAGACCACCTAATATTATCGTAATATATATTAGTAGAACTAAAAACTCAGGATTCACACCTAAACTAATGACACATAAAAGCTTAGTATCCCCTGCTCCTAAAATATTAAAAGCATGAAGAAAAAAACCAGCCGTTAGTATCATTAAAGTGTATGGCAATACGTACCAGTTGGGTTGATTAACCCAAGTTAAAAGGACCATAAAAGTAAGGCAAATCAAATATCTATTTTTTATCTGCCTTACCTTTACATCCATAAATAAGATAAAGAGTAGACAAGCCATTATGCAAAGTAATAGCAAAACCACCATTAATTATTACCTTAATTATTTTATGATCCTAGGCCGTTTACAGTTGATGTAACTTTAGATAATGCGCCTTGTAGCGTAGTCGTTAATGCACTGTCTTCACCACCGAACACGAAGTAAACGGTTAAAGCAACGGCCACCGCTAATACAGCATACTCAATTGCGGTCACGCCTTTACGGTCTGTAAAAAAAGTACATGCTTGGACATAAAGCTTAGTAAACATAATCATATCTCCCCAAAGAAAACAAAAAACATTAAGAAATCACTCAAAAGAGTTCAGATTTCAATAAGTTTGTCTCTGTCAAGGCAATGCCGTTCTATTAGCTTTTGGCTAAGCAATCGGACAATCCATCATTGTCTACAGCTCGGAAATCAATCCTAATTTCTAACAGATGCAATTTAAGAATAGCAGCACTTTACCAAGCGTCAATGAACTAAATTAGCCATAATGAAATTATTACGGAAAATTCATGACACAAGTTTACACAATACATATCCGTGTAAAAAAGTGTTATTCAGGCCATTGGGAGGTAAGAAACCAGCGAGTGGGATGATTCTTCAGCAACAGAAGCGCTAGTGTATAAAAGGCATCAGTAGTAGCTAAGAGGAAGATTAAGGGTAATATTTTTGGGGTATACGGATTTAATGGTTGATGGGCACCTTCACCCCATCAATCTGATACCACCCTCAGATGGTTGATAGATCGACTCCGTAGTTGAGTTCCTCTGCGAAGTCCGGCAGTCCGTAACCGATGGTTTTCTTGTAGAAAGGAGAGACCTTC
>NZ_FLOC01000002.1 GCF_900089755.1 Marinomonas aquimarina
TCAGGGATATGTAATTTGTTTTTGGAACAAAAGAAAGCGAGGCCTAATAGGCCCCGCATGGTAAAGCAATCAAAGACAAGATATCCGGTATCTCGTAATGCTGTTTCGCTTAAGTGAACAGCATTAGGCCATAGGCCGCTTTTTTTGTTTCAAAACAATCACCGGATGATTATTCTTCGTCGTCTTCAAACACTAATTCAGTGATAATTTTAGTGCCACACTTGACGCACTCACCTTCAATCCAAGTACGATCACCCGCCTCAAACTCTTGCGGATTCTTCATACCCAAATCCATTTCCATACATTCGTTACACCAAGTCTGCTGTAAGAAGTCTTGCTGTTCTTCGACTGGGCGCGCAAAGAAGTCCTTTAGTACTGGCTTTACTTCGGCTGCATTGGTCATCAGTTATTACCTTCACCTATATATTGATATTCAACAATGCTCGCAGGGACCGTATTCATGCCCGTTAAAGGCTTAGCCACTAACATACTGTTTAAAGCGACACTGTTTCGAAATTTGTCAGCCGTACCATTAATTAGTACATTGAACTCGACTTGGCCGTCGACAATGTTGCGCAATTGAATCTGCTGGACAACACCAATCGAAGCAAGATAGTTTTTCAACGTCGCCATGGCACGGTAACTTTGTACGCCGTCCACTTTAACAGACAGTGCGCTCTGACCAGACATTTTAGTCGAAGCGTATCGATCAGACAAAATCGCAGAGAGTCGCATAAGCACCTGACGCAAGGCATCCGCCTGAGTCGCTCCTGAGCCAGACACCGTTCGTGACGACTGACCTGGCGACAACAGCATACTGTCGACCACAGTCCCCCCCTGAGAATCACGCACTCGAACCGCCAATACCGCATCGGTTTGATAGCGTTGACTGGCCTGTAAAATATCGCCTTCAAAAAAGCCCCATAGGGCACTGCTATTTAAAGCATTACGATCCACATTGTCTAACAATGGCGCATACACCGGCAAACCGTACTGTTGGGCATCGTTAAACAGCGAAGACAACGCATTGGATGAATTGTTCGCCCCTAACATTTGCCTAGAACCAGAACCTTCTTCCACCATCCACACTAGGATACTGGGGCGATCTGCTCCCCAAACAGGTAAATTCTGCTCAAATAAGAAGCGATCCACCGACTCCTGGTAAAAGCTAACGCTCACCTCTTTGAGCGCCTCAACGCCCTCTGCCCCCGCTCTAACATCCGCCACATCTCGCACTGAGTGTTGCGCCACCCAACTGCCTGAGGCACGCTGAGCACTGTTTAGCACCGAGTTAGATAACTGAGCCTCCTGTCCAGATACACGCACCAAGACATCCTTGATGGCTTGACTGAATGCTTGCTCTAATAAGCGTTGATCTCCAAGACTGGCCGGCACTTGCACCACCGACGAATATAAGTTGGATACCGGCACTGCAAAACTAAATGAGGACAACAACAGTAGCCACATATAGAAAATACGCTTCAAAACAATCCCCTTACTTATCGTATTTGCTCTATTCTACTGTCTTCTATGCAAAGAACCATAGCCCTTATTTTCCACTGTGTTAAAATGCCGTTTTTCCCACACCATGATAAGGCTTAGGCAATGACCGAATCGAAAAAAACCTCGATTAGTTACAAAGACGCAGGCGTAGACATTAACGCAGGCAACGAACTTGTTGAGCGCATTAAAGGCGTTAGTAAAAAAACACGCCGCCCTGAAGTACTCGGTGGACTTGGTGGCTTTGGCGCCCTAACTCGTCTACCACAGAAGTACAAAAACCCAGTTCTAGTATCAGGAACTGACGGCGTGGGTACTAAATTGCGTTTGGCAATGGATCTAAACAAGCATGACACAATCGGTATCGATCTAGTGGCAATGTGTGTAAACGATCTAGTTGTTGCGGGTGCTGAGCCACTACTTTTCCTAGACTACTACGCAACCGGCAAACTGGACGTAGATGTTGCGGCTGACGTTGTAACCGGTATCGGTGAAGGCTGTCTACAATCTGGCTGTGCCCTAGTTGGCGGTGAAACGGCTGAAATGCCGGGTATGTACCACGATGGTGACTACGATCTAGCAGGCTTCTGTGTTGGCGTGGTTGAAGAAGATCAAATCATCGATGGCAGCCAAGTAGAATCTGGTAACACGCTTATTGCACTAGGCTCATCTGGCCCACACTCAAACGGCTACTCTTTGATCCGTAAGATTCTAGAAGTTAGCGGCGCGAAGCTTGATGAAGAAGTCGACGGTGTTGCACTGAAAGATGCCCTACTAGCACCGACTAAAATTTACGTTAAATCCATCCTTAAATTGATGGAATCAGTCAACGTAAAAGCATTGTCTCACATCACTGGTGGCGGCTTGCTAGAAAACATCCCACGTGTATTGCCAGAAGGCGCAGCAGCTTACATTGACGCTGCCAGCTGGACTCGCCCAGCTATCTTTGACTGGCTACAAGAGCAAGGCAACGTTGAGCAAGAAGAAATGTACCGCGTACTGAACTGTGGTGTTGGTATGGTACTAGCGATTGACGCTGCTGACGTAGACAATGCACTTGCTATCCTAAAAGCGGAAGGTGAGAATGCTTGGGTGATCGGTGAAATTCGTGACAAAACAGGCAAAGAGGTTGTAATCTCTGACCTTGAGGCGTCTGCATGAGTTTTCCAGTCGTTGTTTTAATTTCAGGCAGCGGCAGCAATTTGCAGGCTTTGATTGATCAAAGCCTGCAAGGTAATCTCGATATTGATATTAAAGCTGTGATCAGCAACAAAGCGTCTGCCTTCGGATTGGAGCGCGCGGCGAAAGCTGGTATCGCAAGTCATGCATTGGATCATAAGCAGTTTGAGAGTCGCGAAGCGTTCGATCATGCGCTTATGGAACTGATTGACCAGTATCAGCCTAAGCTGGTTGTACTTGCAGGCTTTATGCGTATTCTTACGGAAGACTTTACGCGTCACTACGAAGGCCGAATGCTTAACATTCACCCTTCACTGTTACCAAAGTACAAAGGATTAAACACTCACCAGCGTGCGATTGACGCCGGTGAAGCGGAACATGGTGTGTCCGTTCATTTTGTTACTTCGGAACTGGATGCTGGCTCTGTGGTCTTACAAGCAAACACCGAAATATCGTCAGATGAAACTGCTGACTCGCTGGCTCAGAAAGTTCACGCGCTGGAGCACATCATTTATCCCCTAAGCGTTAAATGGTTCAGCTCCGGTCGATTAACTTTTCAACATGGTCAAGCCGTTCTAGACGGTGAGGCTTTACCCGAGTCAGGTGTGCGTTATACAACGGAATTAAACGAACACTAGGAAATTTAAGATGGGTATTATCAAAAAGATTGTCGCCATTGCACTTATCTCACAGATAATACCCTCTTACACTGCTTTCGCTGCTCATGGCACCTCTACCATCCAACCCTATGCTTCTGATCAAAACGCCGCAGACCTGACCGCCAGTGACGCTCAAGAACACACTGCTGAGACTTTTTTTACGCCCTATCGCGCCGTCTACAGCACAGTGTATAAAAAAGGCATTACTCTGAAAGTGGAAGGCAAGCAAACTCTAACGGCAACGGCTGAAGGAGACTATCGGTTTGATTTTGTGGTCGACACCCTACTTGCTAGCTTAAAAGAATCCAGTCAATTCTCACTTCAAGGGGATAGCCTGCGCCCTACCAGGTACCATTATTCCTCACGTATTATTGGCAAGCGCAAAGATGTCACTGTGACCTTCGATTGGGAGGCGATGACCGCCGTCAATCACGTTAAGGGCGGGCCATGGACAATGCCCATTAATGACATCAGCCTGGACAGACTCACACTTCAGTTACAGCTACGACAAGACCTCAAAAGCCATAGAGAGCAGTTAAGCTATGACATTGCCGACGGCGGCCAACTCAAACGCTACAGTTTTGAAAAGCGCGATCACGAACTGATCAAAACCAAGCTCGGTCAGCTCGACACCATCAAGGTTGTGCGTACAGACAACCTATCTGATAAGCGCCATCAATTCTTTTGGTTCGCTCCCGCATATGACTATTTGCTGGTTAAAATGGAGCATTTCGAGAAAGGCGAGTCCTATACTCTCAACCTTGATAAGATCGCCGAGCTACCTTAAGCTCGACGTCATTAGGGCGCAAGCTGGTCAAGGTAGTTTATATTTACCAGTTCCTCATCATGCTCCCAATACACCGCCTGTCTACCAATTTGCTTATAGAAACTCATCACGCCAAAATGCTCAGTTTGAGCTAAAAAGATAGGCAGTGACTGCTTTAATGCCGCTACGGGTAGCACTGCATGCAGTGGTTGAGGTCCCGATTCTGTTTCAATAAAATGAATCAACTCGGGCGCTTGCTCAGCCGCTTGCAGCAAACATTTCAAAGCCTCGGCAGAAAAACGCGGCGTATCACAGGGCAGCAATAAAAGATGACTGGTAGTCAGTCGGTCTAATATCGCAAACAAGCCACCAAGTGGACCAATGCCCTGCCATGGAGCCACATCCGTCACCACCGTATTAGATAACGTTTGGTAAACGACGAGGCTACGATTGGCACTGATAAATTGCTGTTGTGACACAGGCTTGACCAGTGCCATCATAATTTCAATTAAGGTACGCCCTGCATAGAGTTGTAAGCCTTTATCAACCCCTCCCATACGCTGCGCTTCACCACCGGCCAGCACTAATGCTGTCACATCAAACTTATCGCTCATGAACTAATGTCGTTTCCCTATCAGTAACAAAACCCTATGCTTCGCCGAGAGCATAGGGCAACAGAAGCACTATGTTACCTCATAAACTAAAAAAGCACCTACGGCACTCAAGCCGTAGATGCTTTTTTGTTACAGGCGTTAATTACATCAGCAACACTGAAAAGCGCCCCGACTTAAGGAGATGTCGGCCGCATTGAAACAACCATTAGTGAGATATGGATTGCGCTTCCTGATCTAAATGGCCACGTTGAACCAATAAAGCCAAGGAGATACGGTCTTTAATATGCAACTTTTTGAAGATCGCCGTTAGATGGGCCTTGATAGTGCGCTCAGTGACATCTAAGTGACGCGCAATCTCTTTGTTTGAAACGCCCTTGGCAACCCAATTGACCACATCAAGCTCTCGTTCTGACAGCAGCTCTGCACCTGTGAACGTCTGCGGCGCATCGGTCGCTGCGGACTGCTGGGAGGAGCTTTGAATCAACTGCTGAATCAGCTCCTTTCCACCCCAAATCTCACCAGAGTTGATCACAGATAACACAAGCCCCAGCTGCTCTTTAGCAATATAAGGCGAGCATTGCCCATTGACCCCCATTGAAAGCATGCGAATGGCGGCGGACTGACTACGAAGAAACGGGAAAGCAATGATCTTAAGATCAGGAAACTGCTCGCGTAGCTGAACCACCTGCTCAACTTGACGCGAAAACTCATCGTTATCTAAGTAGACAAAGCAGTACTCAAAGGAGTCCTGTTCTAATTGTTCAACGGTTCCTTTGAAGTCAAAGCTCTGCGCCAAAAGTGTTCCTGATGGAGAAACTTTTTTCCAATGTTCGAAGACTGACCCATTTGCATTCCAGCACAATACTTTCAAGATCGGCTCCTTATAGTCTAACGACACTCAATTGACCTTTGATTATATTAGTGAGACGTAATACCAGTTGTTAACTTTTGTAAAAAACGACTTCCCTAGATCAAGACTTTGTAATTATCTCTCACGCAAGGCATTCTGACGTGCCTTAAAAATAGGCTTGAGTATATAGTCTAAAATGGTCTTTTTGCCGGTAATAATATCAACGGTCGACTGCATACCTGGAATAATCGAGAGCGGTGAATCGACAGGCCCTAGATAGCTTTTCTCGGTACGGACCCTAACGACATAAAAGCTATTCCCTTCTTCATCTAGAATAGTATCCGCAGAGATATTTTCCACCTTAGCTTCCAAGCCGCCATAGATAGAAAAGTCATACGCGGTCAGTTTCACAACCGCAGGCAGCTCTGGCTTAATAAAGCCAATGTCCTCAGGACGAATTTTAGCCTCAATCAGTAAAGAATCTTCTACCGGCACGATTTCCATCAAGCTCATACCTGGCTTAATCACACCGCCGACCGTATTGATTTGCACCTGCTTGACGATGCCTTTTACGGGAGAGCGCACCAGAGTCCGGTCCACCTTATCTTCAAGAGACACACTGGCTTCTCTTAGCTGATCCAGCTGCGAGCGTACTTCCGTCAGCTGCTCCTGTGCTTCGGCACGAAACTTAGCCGTACTCTCCGCCAATTTGGTGCGCGCTTCCTCTAAAGCAGACTGTGCTCTTGGTAACGCTAACCGAGTGGCCTGCAAATCCCCTTGCAATTGGTTAACCTGACGTTCTAACTGCAGCAACTCCACACGTGATACAGCCCCTCGCTCAAAGGCGGGGCGTGTCAGCCGCAATTCTTCATTGGCTAATTCATAGCTGTCTTGGAAGTTACCCAACTTGGCACGCTGCTCAACGATTTCTTGTTGTCGTTGTGCGATCTGTTGTTCGAAAATGGCTTGGTTTGCCTGTAACGAGGTTAATCGATTGCGGTACAAGTCCATCTCACGGTTAATCACATCCGGGTAATCTTGTTGAATAAACTCCGCAAAAGACGGCTCTTTGCTATTCGCCTCGGCTTCTAAACGGGCTGCACGAGCCATCAAATTGGCACGCTCTACTTGCCTTTCACGTAACGAGGACACCGCCTCCGTGTTCTCGATGGTCATCAACAGGGCGCCTTGAGCAACCACTTGACCCACCTTGACGTTAATCTCCTTAACGATACCCCCTTCCAAGTTTTGAATAACCTGAACTTGGCTTGAAGGAATGACTTTGCCCTGCCCCACCGTCACTTCATCCACGGCGGTATAATTGGCCCAAACCAAAGCACAGATAAGGAAGGCGAATACTCCCCAAAGAATAATTCGACCTCCTTGTGGAGCCTTCAACATAATGGCAGCGTTACGGTCGGTGAGAAACTCCAAGTCTGCCTGATCAACTTTCTTGCGTTCGTTACTTCTAGACATCATTAGCTCACTTTTAACTTACCTTGACGCAGTGCTTCGAACACATGCTCTTTCGGCCCATCTGCGACGATTCGACCACTGTCCATAACAATCAAGCGATCGACTAGATCTAGCATGGACGACTTATGGGTGATCAAAATCAGGGTTTTATCCTGCATGATTTTCGCTAAACGGCGGCGCATACGGGTCTCAGTGGTGTTATCCATGGACGCGGTTGGCTCATCCAATATCAGGATACTCGGGTCAAATAATAGCGCTCGAGCAATCGCAACGCTTTGACGCTGACCACCTGACAAATGATGGCCGCGCTCACCGACTATGCTGTCTAAGCCTGCGGCGCGCAGGTTGGCAAACTCAGACACACCAGACAGATCCGCTGCGCGCACAATCGCCTGATCATCAACAAAGGGCACGCCAAAAGAAATATTGTCTTTGATAGAGCCATAAAACAGCGTCACATCTTGTGATACAGCACCGATATTACGCCTGAGATCCACGGGATTGATCTGTCTTAAGTCAATGCCATCGATACGGACTGAGCCCTCTTTGGGTTCGTATAAGCCCATCATCAGCTTACCCAGCGTGGTCTTACCAGAGCCAATACGACCAATAATGGCGACTTTATCACCGGTTTTAATTTTTAAATTAATAGCAGAGACCGCATTCTGATCTTGGTCTGGGTAACTAAACGCCACGTTTTCAAATTCAAAGCTGCCATCAAATCGATCGCGGTGAACAAACTTCACATCGTCCGGCTGCTCTACCGGTGAAGCCATAATCGAATTGATGCCATCAAAAGCAGATTTGGCATGATTATAACGCGCCGCTAACGCGGCAAACTGCGCCATCGGCGCTAACGCTCGGCCGGTTAACATCACGCAAGCCACCAGAGCCCCCATGCTCATTTCTCGCTCTGAGATCATGTAAACACCGAACACAACCATGGCAACAGTCGTCATCTGTTGCGCCACCATGGCAAAAGAGGAACAGGACTGAGCCAACTGGCGAGTTTTAAGCCCCCAATCAGCAATGTTGCCAACTGCCTGCTCCCAGTTCTGTTGCAACGCTCCCTGAGCATTATTCAATTTGACACTTTCAGCATTTGATAAGCTTTCGATCAGCACGGCGTTCTTTTGCACCGCCGTTTTTTGCCCTTCCTCGATTGAGCGCTTCAAAGGCTTTTGAATCGCGAACGAATACACCAGCACAGCGACAATCGTGACGATAGGAATCAGCCCCAAAGGGCCGCCAATCATATAAATCACTGCAACGATTAAGAACATAAACGGAATATCGACTAGCGTCGTGATCGATGCGGAAGTGATAAAATCTCGAATGCTGTCAAAATCCTGTAGATTCTTGGCAAATCCCCCCACTGAGCGGGGACGCGATGCCATGGTGATATTATTGACCCGCGAAAAGATATTAGAAGAAATCAAAATATCGGATTTCTTGCCTGCAATATCGATAAAGTAAGCCCGTAATATGCGTAGCAAGAAGTCAAAGAAATAGACCACACTGACGCCAGCGGCCAACACCCACAGTGTTTCGAAAGCGTTGTTTGGTACCACGCGATCGTAAACATTCATGACAAACAGCGGGCTGGCGAGCGCAAATACGTTGATCAAAAGCGATGCGATAAAGACATCACGATAAATGCGCCATGAGGCCGATAAGGTTCCCCAAAACCAGTGCTTATGACTCTCTTGCTCGGCCTCGAAGCCTGAGCGTTTATCAAAACGGAATTGTGGGCGAATAAAAAAGCAGTATCCAGAATATTGCGCCTCAAGCTCCGCTAAGGACATGGTCACTTCACCTGCCCCAGATTCTGGCATCAGCAAGGTCACACTGTCCGCTTGCGTATCGATACGTAACAGAACGCAGGCATTCTTGCCCTTTAGTAATAGCACCAAGGGCATCAGCTCCTGCGCTATTTTGTTAAGTGGTCGTTTTACAAAACGTGAAACAAAACCTATGCGATTGGCCGCCCGGGTAAAAATGGACGGTGTCATGCCCTCGGCAGAAGTTGGCAAGCCAGACAAAATCCCTTCGGCGGTGTAGGGGTTATTGTAGTGTTTCGAAAGCAGCACCAAGCAGTCTAATAAGGGATCAACACTCTCCAATTGGTCAGAGTAATCTTCCCAAGAAGAACCATCGCGCTGCTTACTTTTGTTTTCTGGCGCCGAATCAGGCTCTGACGGCCTATGCTGATTAGATGACGTTGTATGAGAGTCGTTTGTCAGGTCTTCGCTCGAAGAAGACTCTGTTGCGGCAGCTGCCGGCTTTGGAGAAGTGGTTTGTGCAGTGGATTTATGAACACTCGGCTGCGGTGTTTTTCCCGGCGTTCGATTGGTCGACGTTTTACCTTCAGTAGGCTGAGCAGCCGTTTGATGCGGCCTTGCTGAGCTTGGAGTCATGTCACCTTGGTCATCACTCTTTGCGTTCGCTTGATCACTTTCAGAATGTAACCAACGCTTTGTATTTTCCTTAATGCGCTCTTCTTGAGACACGTTTTGATCCCTATCGCTTGTACTCTTATTTTTCCGAAATAATGGCATAAAGAGCGGCTCTCATAAAGAATCTATATTCAGCACACTGAACTAGATAAAAGATAACATAAATATAATACTATGATTTACAATCGACCAATGCGTAACACAGAGGAATGAAGCATGCTCTATGCAAAAGTCAACGAACAGGGCGATATTGTCGATGTTGCCCCTTATCAAGATCACGACTACACAGTATTAGTGTCGCCCAACGATCCGCACGTGGCGGAGATTCTGGCGCAAACACTGGACCATGATTCGTCCCAAGAGCTGCTGACCTCCTCCGACCAAGAGATGATGCGTGTGCTAGAAGATTTGATTGATCTTCTTACTGAGAAACACTTAATTCATTTCACTGAACTGCCCATGGCCGCACAAAAGAAACTGTTAAGCCGAAAATTCGTACGTGGTATACACAATGGCAATAATGAAATCTTGATTGGTGATATCCGCGCCGATGACGCTTTAATTTAAAGCGTCATCGTAATCACTCTACTCTTCAAATGCTACTGGTCGGCCCACGCCATAACCTTGCACACCACTGATATCAAAGCGCTGTAACACTTCCACCTGCTTATCGGTTTCCACACCCGTTGCAATCACATCGATATTCAAGCTGTTAAACATCTTACACAGGGTATGCATAAAGAAAGATTCAGAATCTTTGCCAATCGCCAATTTGGTGTAAGACGGATCAACTTTGACATAATCTGGCATCAAAGTTTGTAAATATTGGAAAGCGGAAAACTGCTTACCCACATTATCAATACCAAACTTCACTTGATGTCGCTTCAGCGTTTGCACCAACAAAAACGCATGGTCTTCGGCCGCCAACACGCTTTGTTCTGAGACTTCAAAAGCCAGCTTTTGTTTCACCTTATCAGGCAGACTTTGCAACACCTTGTCCAGCCAGCTCACAAAAGCAATCTTGGCATAAGCCGAGGTAGACAAGTTCACTACAAACGGGCCAGTTTGATCGGTGGTTTGCACCGTCTCGATGACATTCTTAATAATGACTTGGTCGACTTGCTCACCGAGATCAAATTGTTCTGCCAAGGCAATAAAATAACCTGCGTGATATTGCTTACCTTCAAATTCTAAACTGGCAAATAATTCTTGCTGTAACAATTTGTTACGGTCATTTGCCGCGGCAACGGGTTGGCGACGAAGGACAAAACTGCGATGCTCAATGGCATACTCCAACATCTCTTTCCAAGCAATCCGGCCGATGGCCATTTGCTGACCGGTTTCAGAGTCAAACACTTTAAACTCATTGGCCCCTGCTTGCTTGGCAGCACGTAACGCCGCATCCGCTTGCGCCATGGCGCTGGAACGAGTGACCGAGGCATCCATCACTACGGCACCGATGTTGGCCACCGCGTCCGAATAACTGATGCGTGATCCGGCCAGTTCATGCAGATCGAGCATGATGCCCGACACTAGCTCTTTTAAGCGTGCTAATTCAATATTTGGCACCAAGGCGACAAAATCCGCGCCACTTAAACGCGCTAAGGTAGCATTCGGAAAACTGGTCAGGTGAGTTTCCAAGACACCGGCGGCACTGCGAATAAAGTTATCGGCCGCTTCGTAGCCCATTTCGTTATTGATTTTAGCCAAGTCAATCAAGCTGACTAACATCAGGCCATCATACGTGCGCTCTGTCTCTGAAAAGTGTGCCGCGGCCTGGCTTTCAAAAAAGTTACGGTTACCCAAACCACTGACGGGGTCTTTAAAGGCTTTCGCCTGTAGCCACTGGGCCGTCTGAGCCTCCGCTGCAAACTCACGTTCGAGCTTGGCCGCCATGCGGTTCATAGACTCCACTACAGACTTCAGTTCACGGGTTTTGGGGAGCTTTTCCATCTGCACAAAACGACGCTGTTGGATGGCTTCGGCTTGCTTTTCCACTTCAGATAATGGTTTAAACAACCAGCGCAACAACAAACCGCCGATTAAAATGGCCACCGAGCCAATAGCAAGAAAGGAAAGCAATAAGTCACGACTTGCTAACCAGAGTTGGTAGTAACCGTATCCTGCGCTCCCCGTAATGTAGACCTGACCGAGCTCATTCCAACCGTTGGAAATCACCGCATTGGCGGTCGGCACTTCAAAGTCGATGGCATTGATAAACCAATTCGGCACTCCCGAGATCTTAGTCACATTAGAACGCGTAATGTCGGCATCTGTAGCGTAGGCATGAACCCGCACTTCGGAGAAATAGCCACTATCAAACACAGCATTCACGTAACTTTCTACGGACACATAGTCTTCAAGTGCCATATAGTCTGATACCTGCATACTCAGTGAGGTGGCAGAGTCCTGTGTCGTCGAATGCAGCTGTTCAATCAAATAACTCTTGGTCGTTTGGAAATTAATCGCCATAACCACCATAAGCATCAGAGACAGCAGAAAAACAATAGTAAGTAGTAATTGTCGAAAGAGTGTCACAGTATGTCTCCTAGCCCTCTAAATCCGTTAATCGGTTATTTAAGTCAGTCCACAGACTTAAACGAGATGAACCACCCACAAGCTGACCACGGCCTTTTTCTTTGGCCAGCCATAAGTTCTCAGCATTAAATGAATAGATCGGCAACAAATCGTTGCGCTGAATCGCAGGTTTAATTGTTTTATCTAGATTATCCAGCAGCACTGGCACTGATGTCGGCGTGTGGTAATAGGCCAATACCATATGATGCTGATTGAGTCGCAAGGCTTTGACGTACACTAGCCTAAGCTTTTCGTCCGGTACACCAAGCTCTCTTAAGGCAAAATATTTGGCAATGGTAAAGTCTTCACAGTCACCACCGCCACTGCCAAGAAATTCAATTGGTGTCGCCCAATAGTCATTTTTGCCCCAATGATCGATGTCGTTAACGAACTGCAACATGTTAAAAAAGCCATTAACATTTTGTAACTGCTGCTCTATTGGTAAGCCTCTGGATTCTTCAACGGTGCGACGCCACGCCATGATGCGCAGCTCGGCCCGCGGGCCATATTGAGCACCTATCCGCTTTGCCAGAGTGACATATTTTTGAGAAATATCGGCGACAAGCCAAGGAGAGGCTCCCACGGTAACTAACAAAAGCGTGAACACCAGCCCGTAATAGAACCAGTGATGTACTCTCTGCCAGATCCATGGAAGCGTATTGAGCATGGGATTACTCGGCTGGGGCGTTTTTAGCAAATTCAGCTAATTTTTCAGCACTGGCTTCGGCTTGATATTTGGCTTTCCAATCCGCATAAGGCTCTTTATAAACCACCTCACGGGCTTGTTCATAATCCATTTCAACACCGCGCTCTTGCGCCGCTGCCGCATACCATTTACTCAAACAGTTACGACAGAAACCCGCTAAGTTCATTAGGTCAATGTTTTGCACATCTTTGCGTTCGTCTAAATGTTCTACCAAACGACGAAACGCAGCCGCTTGAACTTCTAACTCTGTTTGCTTATCCATGAAAACCTCCATTAAGAGCGATGCTTATGCTCTTCTGGTTGCTTAGACCATTGTAGTGCAATTACGTCACTAAAAAAGTCTCTAATGTTTGAAATTTGTGCGTTGCCGCAGCACTCTAAGGCGTACACTGCCGCTTCTAAGGTAGATAACGCCTCGGCATTAGGAGATTTGCGAATCTCATATTGCGAACGCGGTGCGTGGGTAAACTTACCCTGCTTAAAACACCCCAGGCGCTCCTCGAGCCAGAGCATTTTCTTTGCCTTAGGCCAAGTACCGTCCAGTAAAATCAGATGCTTAATGGCGGCTATCTTCGCTTGGCTAAGTGACTCCACTGCTAGGGCCTGCTCACCAGGAAATAGCAGCAACGCCTGCTCAGGGTCGACCGCGTCCATAAAGGCAGACAACTGCTCTGGCTCAGCAAACGACACAATTCGAGTCTTGTCGTAACATAAGGCAAATAAACGTGCGCTGTTTTTCGCATGCTTTGCCTCATGTTTATCTTGCAGTACCCACACGGTGACGTCACCAGTCACAGGCGCTATCAAATGACAGACACACTGCCCTGTAGGATATCCACAGTGGGCACATAGTGAGCGTTTGACTGGGGGCTGGCTCAAGCCATTTGCCCCAAGTATTTCTTCACCACATTGTCCCAGCCGAACTCTAATGCTTCGACCGTCAAGGCATGGCCAATAGACACTTCAGTAATGCGCTTGTCAGCACATAGTAAACCGACATTCTCGAGGTCTAGGTCATGGCCAGCGTTCACACCTAAACCTGCCTCCAGTGCAGCTTGTGCCGCTTCTTGGTAGGTAACGTTGACCTCATCACGTTGCTCTGTGTGGTAGGCATTGGCATACGCCTCAGTGTACAGTTCAACACGATCTGCCCCCACGCTTTTCGCCAGGGCCATGTTGTCGGCCACTGGATCCATAAACAGCACCACACGAATGCCTTTCTCTTGAAGTTTAGCAATCACTGGACGCAATGCATCTTGATCTCGGCCAATGTTCCAGCCATGGTCAGAAGTCAGTTGATTGGGATCGTCTGGTACCAAAGTACACTGCTCTGGCTCAACCTCGAGTACCACTTCCAAGAATTTTTCATCGGGGAAACCTTCAATATTCAACTCACGACCAGGGTACTGTTTCAGCAGCTCCTTTAAATCATAAGCATCTTGATAAGTAGCATGACGTTGGTCCGGACGTGGGTGAATGGTAATACCGAAGGCACCAAGCTCAAGCGTGCGTTGTGCCATGGTCAACATATTTGGGTAATCACGGCCACGTGAGTTACGCAACAGGCCAATCTTATTCAGGTTTACACTTAGGTGGGTCATGGTACTTCCTATCAGTAAATTTACCCCTAAAGTATACGCGATCCCCCCCTAGAACTTTAAGAATTAAATTTGACGGATCAACTGCATAGCCCGAGCTATGTTACAATTGCGACTTACTTAAGGAGCTTATTGTGACCTACGAACCTTTTGACCATATTTATCAGCGAGCGGTCACACGCTTTAATAGCGAGTCACTGCTACAAGCCAGCCTAGCCACACCTAAATCGCACCAAGCATTAGCGGCGATAAGTGACGACCGCTGGCTCGCAGCGTTTACCCAGAAAGTGTTTCAGTCCGGCATGAATTGGCAGGTGGTGCGCAATAAGTGGCCCAACTTTGAAAGCGCTTTCTTTGGCTTTGACATCGAAAAGATGCTCTTAATCCACGATGAAATGTGGGAAGAGAAAGCCAAAGACCCAAGTATTATTCGCCACCTAGGTAAAGTCATGACGATTCGCGATAACGCCATCATGATGGCAGAAGTACAAGCCAAGCATGGCAGCTTCGCCAACTTCGTCGCTGAGTTCCCTAGCGATAATATTATCGAGCTTTGGCAGTATTTGAAAAAGCATGGCGCTCGCTTAGGTGGCAACACTGGGGCCTACACCTTGCGCATTATGGGCAAAGATACCTTTCTTCTTAGTAAAGACGTAGAAGGTTACCTACGTCACCAGAACATCATCAGCACTGGGCGCGATACGCAAGCCGCCCTAAAAGCCGCCCAACACGCCTTTAATCATTGGCACGAACAATCCGGCTTGCCTTACTGTCAGATCAGTCAGTGCATTGCCTACAGCGTTAATTAACGGAGACATTATGGCCGACCTAACCATCGATATCGTTGCAGATCCCGTATGCCCTTGGTGCTACCTGGGCTACACTCGCTTGAAAGCCGCTATGGAGCATTTAGGCGATGATTTCCGCTTTGATATCCACTGGCTTCCTTTTGAATTGCACCCTGAGGTACCCGCGGCAGGCGTACCACGCTCACAGTATCTGGGACAAAAGTTTGGCAGCCAAGAAAAGTTAAACGAAGTCACTCACGCCCTACAGAACGTCGGCATTGAAGCTGGTGTTGAATTTAACTTTTCTGATAAGGACGTGATCCCGAATACGAAACTGGCCCATCAGTTTATTGCGCAAGCCAGCCGTATGAGCCTAGCCACACCTATGATGACAGCGCTGTTTTATGCTTACTTCAGCAAAGGCGAGAACATCGGTGATCAGGACATTCTTGTGCGTATTGCCAAGGAAGTAGGCTTACAAGAAGAAGACATTGAAGATGCTCTCTCGCGCGAAGCCGAGCTATTGGTGGAAGAGAAAATGGAGCGCCTAGCCAAACTGCAAATTCAATCGGTTCCCACTTACATCATCAACGAGAAGTTTTTGGTACAAGGGGCGCACCCACCTGAAACCTTCGCTGAAATACTGACCGATATCACCAAAGAAGATGGCGCCTAAGGCGTAATGCTGTTCACTTAAGTGAAACAGCATTGCGAGATACCGGATATCTTGTCTTTGATTGCTTTACCATGCGGGGCCTATTAGGCCTCGCTTTCTTTTGATCCAAAAACAAATTACATATCCCTGACCTTAGGTCCTTAAGTCGCATTCCTGTCTTTGATTCTGGCTTAGCTGCTGCCATCACAATTAGATTCGAAGCAATATAAGTAAAGGCCATTTTAAAACGTATCTCACTTGCGCGCTGACCATGTGCCGCCGCGGCATGACTCGCTTCTCGGCGCACAACATTATAAGCCAACAACATTCCCCACATTTCCTGGTAGATTAAGTCGACCGTTTTACTGCGTAACGTAATCGCGTTATTAAGCATCGAGGATTTGATATCACGGAACCCTAACTCAATTTCCCAGCGTTGCTGATACAACAGAGCTATTTGGTCGGCTGCGTAGTCACTATGAGGAAGAGAAGTCAGTACAGTTTTGGCCTTTCCTTGAACTTCATAAGTAACGGCTCGTACATCCCAGTATGCTGGCAACTCTGGGTTCTTTTTACGAGCTTGAGGTGAGACGGTCATACGCCATAAAGCATCTCCGTCACCGTATTCTTCAACAACTTCGTACACAGCATTGCTGCGCTTAGGTATCAACCAATGCCGCTCATTGCCTCCATTCATTAAGGTATGCATTAGATTAGCACTCCAGAAGTTCCGATCTAGCAGAGTGATACTGCGATCAGGAATCTTATCTAACATGGCTTCTGCCAGAGGTGTTTCTGCTGTTCGATAGTTGCCCACTTGAGCATCTAAAATGACATGGGAATGAGTATTCATCAGTGCAACACAACGCAGTAGCGGATAAGCACTTTGTTTTACGGTTGCATTGCTAGCACTTCCAAAATGCTCTTGCAGATCTGGCGTGTCCGGCGTACGGAAAACAACGCCATCAATAGCGAACACTTGCAACCCTTGCCAATCATCCTTAGTAAATCGTTCATTAGCCCAGTGCTCACCAGTGCGCTGAAAAAGCCATTGCATTGGATTAGACCCTAGGCGTTGCCTTGCTTGAGATATCCCGCTTTTAGCGATTAGTTGTTCAGAAGATAGCCCTTCAGAGCAGATATTTAATCGTCTAGCCACTTCCTCAATCGACTCATCTCGAAAAAGAGCCATCCCTAGCACTAACCATAGAACTTGATCTTCAGGTAAGCGTCGACGCCTGAAAGTCGCTTTTGAAGAGAGTGTCAGTGCGGACTCAATCCATTCGACCGGTATGTTTTGAGTGAACGTTGAGTGATTTGAGAAGGAATGAAGTTCATCGATACTAAGTAAGAGCTGCTGAATAGACACAAAAAAATCCGATTAAGAATGCTTAATCGGATTTTCTGGGGCTATTCAATTAAATTCAACACTTAAGTGAACAGCATTACGCCTAAGGCGCCATCTTCGTTTCACTTTAGTAAAGACTTATTTATTAGAAAAAATCTATTAAAGATAATACTTAAATAAATAATATTTTGTTGATAACCATTATCACTCCACATAAAATCGATCTCAAATAGAATTGAGAGTGATTTTCATTTTATGTACGTTTGTCTTTGTAGTGCCGTATCCGATAAAGCCATTAAAAAATCCATCGCCAATGGTGCCACCACCATGCGTGAACTTTACAGTGAGCATAATCTGGGAAACCAGTGCGGGAAATGCTGTAAGGATGTGAAGGGGATTTTAAACGAGGAGTTGCTGAAACTAGCAGACGAACTCCTCGTTCAAGTAGCTTAGTCGATGGACGACTCGCCCATTTGTGACTGTAGGTAGTTTTGCAGGCCTGCAGTCTGAATCAGACTCTGTTGTGTCTCTAACCAATCAATCTGCTCTTCTTGCTCGTCTTGGATCTTCTCCAACACATCACGACTGATAAAGTCTTTTTTGGCTTCACAGATTTTGATACCCGCTTGCAAATCTGGCAAAGTCGCCATTTCAAACACTAGGTTTGAATCGATCATCTCTTGGGCATCCTCACCAATGCGCAAACGACCTAGGTCCTGCAGGTTCGGTAGCCCTTCTAAAAATAAAATACGCTCAATCAAGCGATCGGCATTTTTCATCTTCTGGATAGAGGTTTTGTAATCCGCTTTATCCAACAGTTCAAAACCTTGGTCTTTAAACATGCGTGCATGCAAGAAGTATTGGTTAATGCCTACTAATTCGTTTGCTAGTACCTTGTTCAGACTAGCGACTACGTCGCGATCACCTTTCATGACAACTCCTGCTTACATTTGCGATTGAATGTAGTTTTGCTCGCCAATGGTATCCATCAGACGTAGCTGTTTTTCTAACCAGTAAACGTGATCTTCTTCTGTATCAAACAGTAGTTTCTCAAGCATTTCACGAGTTTGGTAATCGCCTTCTTGTTCACACGTCGCGATCACATCACGTACCGCTTCCACCACCTCAAGCTCTAGAGTCAGGTCGTTTTGCATAATAGAACGCACATCCGTTCCGACTAGCAAATCACGGCGTTTCGTTAGACAAGGCGTACCTTCCAAAAACAGAATACGTTTGATCAACCAATCACAGTGATCTTTTTCTTCGTCCATTTCATGGTTTAAGCGCTCATACAGTTTGCTCAATCCCATGTCTTCATACATACGAGAGTGAATAAAGTATTGATCGATTGCCGCTAATTCGTTTTCCAATAGCGCATTCATGCTATCAATGACTTTCTGACTACCTTTCATCGGGGTATTCCTCTTTTTTTAGTGGCTACTAATAACGTAGCATGAAAATATTTCTGTGCGAGTCGTAGGCTGACAAATTACGACTCGCTTGGCTTCCCTTCACCCACTTTCACTTCTAGCTGATCAATACGCTGGAAGCCACGTGGAAGTTTCAAGCCGCGGCGGCCACGTTCGCCAATGTAGTCCGCTAGCTCCTTCTCGGTAAACGAAGTGAAGCGTTTGCCGCTATGCGCCAACAGCAGATCTTCGGGTTGAACCGATGCCATGGCACAGACCCACTCTTCACGATCTTTGGCACGGGCCGCAGAGATGCTGAGCATCTTGTTCCCCTTACCTTTGGCCATCTGCGGTAATGATGCCACATTAAAGGCCAACATTCGTCCCTCGTTTGAGACAACGATGGCACGGGCCGTTTCAGGATCTGAAACCTTCACCGGTGGCAATACTTGCGCATTAGCCGGCAAGCTTAAGGTCGCTTTACCGGCCTTATTCTTGGCATGCAAATCCTCAAGCTTCGAGACAAAGCCATAGCCTGCATCCGAGCCAATCAGGTAATAAGCCTCATCATGATCCAACACTGCGGCAACGATATGCGTGTCTTTCTCTAAGCTGATACGCCCTGTGATTGGCTCCCCCTGGCCACGAGCCGAGGGCAATGTATGGGCTTTCACAGAATACGTTCGGCCATTGGAGGCAAACAGTACTAAGGTCTGATTCGAACGCCCTTTGGTAGACAAGAAGAACTCATCACCAGACTTATAGCTCAAACCACGCTCATCGATGTCATGGCCTTTGGCGGCACGAATCCAGCCTTGTTTCGACAAAACCACCGTGATTGGGTCATTGGACAATAGATCTTCTTCGCTGAACGCTTGCGCCTCTTTACGCTCAATGATGGGCGTACGACGCTCATCGCCGAAATCATTGATGGCTTCTTCGATCTCACCAATGATCAGCTTCTTAAGCTTGGCATCGGATGCCAAGTAAGCTTCGAGCTGCTGACGCTCTTTCTCCAGCTCGTCTTGTTCTGCGCGGATACGCATTTCTTCAAGCTTGGCTAAGTGACGTAATTTCAGTTCTAGAATCGCTTCGGCTTGGGTATCGGTCAGCTTGAAGCGCTCCATCAATACCGGCTTTGGCTTATCCTCATTACGAATGATCTCAATCACTTCATCAATATTGAGGAAGGCTATCAATAAACCTTCCAGAATATGTAGGCGCTTTAGTACCTTATCTAAGCGGAACTGTAGACGCTTACGCACCACACCGATACGGAAACGTAGCCACTCACTGATAAAGGCGGTCAATGGCTTCACTTGCGGTAAACCATCTAAGCCAATCACGTTCATATTAACGCGGTAGGACTTCTCCAAATCTGTGGTAGCGAATAAGTGTGTCATCACACTTTCAACATCGACACGGTTCGATTTCGGCACAATCACCAGTCGCGTTGGGTTCTCATGATCGGACTCATCGCGTAAATCCACCACCATTGGCAGTTTCTTGGCCTGCATTTGCGCTGCAACCTGCTCCAGCACCTTGCTACCAGAGACCTGATGCGGCAGCTCATATACCACGATCTCGCCTTCTTCGACCTGATAGCGGGCACGGGCTTTGACTTGACCTTTACCGGTTTCATACAACTTACGGATATCGCTACGTGGCGTAATGATTTCACCGCCCGTTGGGAAATCTGGACCTTGTACATATTCTAAAAGGTCATCCAGCTCCGCCTTAGGGTGTTTGAGCATATGAATACAGGCTTGGCCGACTTCACGTAGGTTATGAGGTGGGATATCAGTGGCCATCCCCACGGCAATGCCTGTGGTGCCATTGAGCAACAAATTTGGCAAGCGAGCAGGCAGCACGGCAGGCTCTTCTAGGGTGCCATCAAAATTTGGCACCCAATCGACTGTGCCCTGATTCACTTCTTTTAACAGGACGTCGGCATATTTAGATAAGCGCGACTCGGTATAACGCATCGCGGCAAAGGATTTCGGGTCATCCGGCGCCCCCCAGTTCCCTTGACCATCTACCAATGGGTAACGGTAAGAAAACGGCTGCGCCATCAGCACCATGGCTTCATAACAAGCACTGTCACCATGGGGATGAAATTTACCCAATACATCCCCGACAGTACGCGCAGATTTCTTATATTTCGCCGTGGCTTTTAGCCCCAGTTCACTCATGGCATAGACAATACGGCGCTGTACCGGCTTCAACCCATCGCCGATATGCGGTAACGCTCGATCCAGAATGACGTACATGGAGTAATTAAGATAAGCTTTCTCAGTGTAATCTTTGAGAGAAAGCGTTTCATTGGCTTCAAAGCTAGTCGTGTCACTCAAAAGCGTTGTCCTTTCTTAAACAGGGAGTCAGGCAAAAAGCCTAAGCATATCGATAACTTAAATATTGCCACCTACTATAATCAGGCACCTTTTGGCCTGCAACCGTTGACCGGTGGGAAATCCAGATTAGTCGTTTTTTTCTTTCCGATGTAAACTGAATAGTATCATTGACAAGGCAGGGCGCCCTCATGAAAACCATGCTTGGACAAGATAGCTGGCAACATATTGTTCATCATTCCGATATTATGCGTGTATACGAAGTACAACTGTCGATGAATGAGCATGCCAATCACAACTTCTGTTTCCCATTCGACAGTTTACTGACGGTGACCGATGGTCAGGTCTTTGTCGAATCGCCGTTCGAGGAAAGCAGCCTAAAAGCCAATCAGGCGTTGTGGTTAAGCCATAATCAAGCGATTCGCTGCGTCGCGGTAACCCCTGTGGTACGACTGTTTGTCGTGGTATTCATCGGCCAAACGAAACGCCAGCAACAAAGGTTTGAGCGTTTTGCCAGTGGTACGGAACATAAGCATGAGTGCTCCAATGGCGTTACCCATTGGCGCGTCGACAATAAAGACCTGGGCAAGGTTGAGTGGGTGATGTTGCCCGCGCATTATTCTGAGCCAAGCTACTATGTTAAAGAATCAGAACAGTTCTTTTTACCGCTCAATTATGACCAATCGCTTTATGTGACCTATGATCATGAACACATGGAGCCCGTCGCTCAAAGCGGATTAGTCATCCCCCAAAACCAGTCTCATAGCCTTTTGAACGTCGCTAATAAGCCCATTACCTATTTGAGTATCACCTCACCCTACCCTCACCTTAGTCGCATTCTAAAGCTGAAACCCAATCCAGCTTAGGCTAACGCAATGTCAATGCGGTTAAGATATGGTCTTCCCATTGGCCATTAATTTTAAGGTAGTTGCGCGCCACGCCCTCTTTCTCGAAGTTTAAACGCGCTAAGACAGCCGCACTTTTATGATTACGCGACATATAACAGGCCTGGATACGATCAATATTTAACTCTTTAGACACATACTCAATACCGGCTTGCAGACATTCCTGCATATAGCCTTGGCCTTGAAGGTCCTGTGCTAGGCTGTACCCTAGAAAACACGACTGCGACACGCCCCGCGCAAACTGCGAATAATTACTGTAGGCCAACATGCGCTCCTGTTTTGGATCAAGCAGACACAGCACGCAACCACGGTCTTCAAGAAAATCACGACGCATTTCTTTAATGCGTAAGCGGCATGTTTCTTCACTGTAGAAATCTTCGCTACGTAGAGGTTCCCACACCGCCAGGTGTTCACGCTGCTCATTGACGTAGGTTTTAAGCAAGGAAACATCTTCAAGCTCCAGCAGCTTTAAAACGCCTCGAGGGGTTTTAATCACTGGAAAGCGCGCGCTATCACGCCAACTTTGATGGTTCACAACGACTTTCTCCTTATGCACTTCCATCAACTTCAAGCTGAATCGTTCGAACCAAAACTGACTGCCAATCGACAAGGTTCGGGTCATCATAGAGTGTGTCATCCAAGCCTCTGCTTGCGACTTTTCACGCCAGTAAAAGGCCAATCTTGAGGCTTCTTCCGCCACCCACTCGTGGTACAAGAATCCCTCTTGCTCTGCGGCCAATTCAATGACTTTTTCAGTCATTACGCGGTACATGACATCGTCGAGCAAGGTCGATGTATCAATGCAAACTGCGTAATATGGGGTCGCAAATTCATGCTCCATTTAGATTTCCCTTAGCGTTTTACTAAATAATGAGAACAGACTCATTTTGATCGCCTATACTATAACAGGCTGGGATTACGGATAGTGAGCTAACTCTCAGCGAGGCTGACACCTAACATGTTTTTTGTGCCAGTCTGAAAAAAACATAGAACGATGTTCAATCATGCATGCGGCGCTTTTCTCCCCTTAGCGTCGGATATGGATAGCTTATTCGCCCGCCTTTCCAGAACAAAGGTGGGCTTTTTTATGAGCGCTCAATCATTGGGCATAAAAAAAGCGAGGCGCTTAGTGCTACCTCGCTTTTATTCGTACTAGTTCAGCTTAGGAAACGCGCTCACCATGGGCTTGCTTGTCTGCATGGTACGAAGAGCGTACCAGAGGACCACAGGCCGCGTGTTTGAAGCCAAGCTCTTTCGCTACTTGCTCGTAGCGTTCAAACTCTTCTGGATGGACGAAGCGATCCATTGGGAAGTGGTGCTTAGACGGCTGTAGGTATTGACCAATGGTCAACATGTCGACATTGTGGGCACGCAGATCTTTCATAACTTCTACGATTTCCTCAAAGGTCTCACCCATGCCTACCATTAAGCCTGATTTGGTTGGCACATCAGGGCAACGTTCTTTGAACTTCTTCAAAAGATCCAATGACCACTGGTAATCCGAGCCTGGGCGTACTTGACGGTACAAACGTGGAATCGACTCTAGGTTGTGGTTAAACACATCTGGTGGCGCAATTTGTAGGATATCCAACGCCACATCCATACGACCACGGAAGTCAGGAACCAAGGTCTCAATTTCGATGCTTGGGCTCTCGGCACGGGTCTCACGAATACAATCGACAAAGTGCTGCGCACCACCGTCACGTAGGTCATCACGGTCAACCGAGGTAATCACAACGTACTTCAAGCGCATATCGCGAATCGCCACCGCCAATTCTTTCGGCTCATCAGGGCTTAGCGCATTGGGACGGCCATGGGCCACGTCACAGAATGGACAACGGCGAGTACAGATGTCGCCCATGATCATAAAGGTTGCCGTACCGTTAGAGAAACATTCACCTAAGTTCGGGCAGTTGGCTTCTTCACAGACAGACGCCAATTTATGCTCACGCAGTGTGCTCTTAATACGAGCTATTTCTGGCGATGCCGGCATGCGCACACGTAACCAGTCTGGTTTACGCGGAATTTCTTCGGTTGGCACTACTTTGACAGGAATACGTGCCATTTTGTCGGCACCACGAAGTTTTTCACCCTGTACAACTCGCTTTTGCTGAGTAGTCATTATTATTCACCCTTGTTGGATAATCGGATGAGAATATCCGAGACGTTCAGCCAATACGTTTGCTAGCTGAACTTTAACTTGCGCCATATTGGTATTAGGCTGCAAGCGCTTCATATCAATCATCTGTAGACCTTGATAGCCACACGGATTAATGCGTAAAAATGGGGACAGATCCATATCAACGTTCAGAGCCACGCCATGAAATGAGCAACCTCTTCGTACGCGCAAGCCTAGCGAGGAGATTTTCATGCCCTTGACGTAAACACCTGGCGCATCTGGCTTTGGATAAGACTCAATACCGTGTTGCTGACACACATCTACGATTGAGTTTTCAATCAGCGTAACCAGATCACGTACACCTATGCCCAAACGCTTAAGGTCAATCATGATGTAAGCAATCAATTGGCCTGGACCATGATAGGTCACTTGGCCACCACGATCAGCTTGCACTACTGGGATATCACCTGCGTCCAGCAAATGCTCTTCTTTACCCGCTTGGCCTTGAGTAAAGACCGATGGGTGTTCCAATAGCCAAATTTGATCGGGATCTTCTTTGGTTCGCGCTTGGGTGAAGTTTTTCATCTCCTCCCAAGTCGATTCATAAGGCACCACGCCAAGATCGCGGCACAAGATAGTTTCTGGCATCGGTTACATAACCATTTTAACCGCTTCAACCACCATCAGGTCTTTGTGCAAGCGAGCCAGTTGGTCTTCACTTTCAGCATTGATACGGAAGCTAAAGCTGACAAAGCGTCCTTTGGAGGACACATTTTTGTTGATCGATGATTCATCGAAGTCAGGTGCGTGCTTAAGCACGCACTCAACTACTTGGATATGGATGTCATCAGCGTCCATCGCCACAACTTTAATCAGGTAGTTGGCGCAAGGAAACTCGATTTTAGGGGCATCTGGCGCATCCTTGGCAACAACACCTTGTTTGTTAATTAAAGTCATATTTTTTCAATTACCGTATTTTAAAACAAGTTCATAAAGAACAATTTTACTTTGTCGAATAGGCGCTTAAAGAAGCCACCCTCTGCAACAGATTCTAGGGCCACCACATCGCGCTCCAGCAAGATGTTTTCTGGTGTGCCAACAATAATCTTACCTAGCACATCACCGGCATTAATTGGGGCTTCAATCTCAGACTTCAACTCTAGTGAAGCAGGAATAGAATCTGCATTCTGACGCGGCATGGTCACCAACACGTCTTCAACAAAGCCAACTTGTACCGTGTCCGCAGCACCACCCCAAACACGAGCATTACTCAACACTTGGCCTGTGCTGTACAGCTTACGAGTTTCGTAGTAACGGAAACCGTAGTTCAACAGCTTTTGCGTTTCAGAAGCACGCGCTTCAGCGGAGCTTGTGCCCATTACGACGGCAATCAAACGTGTGCCGTTACGTACCGCAGACGCAGCCAAACAGTAGCCTGCCGCTTCCGTATGACCGGTTTTAAGGCCATCGACGGTATTGTCACGCCACAATAACTTGTTACGGTTTGGCTGACGAATATCGTTGTAGGTAAAGTATTTCTCAGAGTACATTTTGTAGTTTTCTGGGAAATGAAGAATCGTTGCTCGAGACAACAGCGCAATGTCGTAGGCGCTGGAGTAATGGCCTTCAGCCGGGAACCCCGTTGAGTTAACAAAATGAGAGTTGTTCATACCCAACAGTTTGGCATGCTGATTCATCAGATCAGCAAATGCACCTTCACCACCAGCAATGTGTTCCGCCACGGCCACACTAGAATCGTTACCTGATTGGATGATGATGCCACGCATTAGGTCTTCAAGGCGTACTTGGGTGCCTTCACGAATAAACATACGTGAGCCTTCCATGCGCCATGCTTTTTCACTAATGGTCACTTTATCGTCAAACGTAATATTGCCTTTTGCCAATTCAAATTCAGCAATGTAAGCGGTCATCAGTTTGGTTAAACTCGCCGGTGGTAGCTCTTCACGGCTGTTGTGTTCAACCAGAACATCGCCCGTATAGGCATCCATTAACACATAGCTGCTTGCCGACAGTTGTGGTGGAGCAGGAATCAATGACGGCGCGGCATGCACCAGAGAAGTCATTAAAGAAAGGGTAACAATAAAAAATGATAACAGTCGTTTCATAGTTTTGAACGTCTTAGTCTAATCCGTGAGGCCAGCATGATACTAAAGGGAGCTTTGAATCTCTAGCCTAGTTAAAGTTTACTCTAAGGAGCTAACGCGACTTTTACACTTTTGCCAAAGCCAGCTTGTTCTAATTTCTGCTGCCAAGTTTGCAGCAATTGATCATCATCGTAGGGACCGACCATCACCTTATAGAGTCCGTCTTGGGCATGCACGACCTCAATATTGATGGCGGCATCAAAGTTTTCGAACAATCGTTGCTTCAAACCAGTGGCCGATTCTTGCTTGGAAAACGCCCCAAGCTGCAAATGGCTAAACAACAGATCATTCGACGGAGCGGCTTGTGTGGTTGACGCAACAGGGGTCGCCGCCACTGGCGTTGGCGCAACTGCGGCAGGTGTGTTGACACTTGCTTTCGGAGTAGCAGAAGCCTGGTAACGCTGTCCTGGCTTAGGGGTAATCGCCTCTACACGAACCCTCGCCAAACCTTTCTTGTGATACCCCAGGCGGGCCGCTGCGGCGTAGGATAAGTCGATCAAGCGATCACCATGAAAAGGACCGCGATCGTTGACACGCACGATGACCGAGCGCTGGTTGTCTAGGTTGGTCACTTTAAGGTAAGTAGGCAAAGGCAAGGACTTGTGTGCCGCTGAGAAGGTATACATGTCATAAGTTTCCCCATTTGAGGTCTTATGGCCATGGAATTTCTGGCCATACCAAGAAGCGGTCCCCTCGGCAACATAGCCTTCGGCCGAATTCATCACATGGTACTTCTTGCCCCAAACTTCGTAGGGAGACTTGTTGCCACCACGGCTCTTCGGCTCGAATTTTGGCACCAAGTCAGGTAAGTGATCCACCTTAATATCGCCACTTGGCGCATGGTCTTGCAGAATACTGTAGCGGCCGCCACCAGACGCTTTATCGTAGTCAATCGAAGCACTTTTGCTACCGCTAATGTGCTCAGTACTCATGCAGCCCGTTAGGCCGATGACGGACATTAAGCCCAGCCACTTAGTCACCTTCATGCTGTGCGATCCTATTTGCTAATTCTAAAACGGACATGGCATAACGGCGACTTGGGTTGTAATCCATGATGGTGAAGAAATTGTCGTAGGCTAACCAGTAGTCCACTTCGGTTTCACTCTCACGCAGTCCAATCAGTCCCGCTTTACCAGCATTGTAATCAGTTGTCGCCCAGACCCCTTTAGCACTCCATTCATTCATGCTATGGATCGGCGCTCGACCTTTATTGACCAGCTCTTTCACCGCCTCAGGCTGATCCACCCGCGCCGTTAATGCCGCCGGCTGTTGGTATTGCCAGCCATGATGACGCAGGTAATTTGCAATACTACCAATGGCATCTGCCTCGGAAGCCCACAGATCAACTCGACCATTTTGGTCATAATCCACCGCCAGCTTCATATGGTTACTTGGCATAAACTGGACCATGCCTAACGCCCCACTGTACGAGCCTTTGGTTTCACCTACGCGCCAACCTTGATTGCGCGCCAGCAAAAGATAGGCTTCCAGCTCGCTCTTAAAATAATGGCCTCGTCGTGGGTAATCAAAAGACAAGGTTGTCAGCGAAGTGAACACATCACGGTTACCTGTGACTTTACCGTAGGCGGTTTCCACCCCAAGCAACGCCACAATAATGGGCCAATCCACCCCGTAATCATGCTCGGCTTTATCCAGCCATGCTCGGTTCTTTTTGGCAAAGAGCACGCCTTGTTTGACACGATAAGGGTCAATAAAGTTCGCACGATATTTATGATACGGCACCAGCACTTCTGGTTGGTTATCAGACTTGGTAATTACCTGCTCTCGCTTATAGGTTTTAGAGAACATTTGCGTCAGCAACACACGATCGTAGCGGTGCTCGGCTTCCATATCGTCGATGAACTGACGCACCTCTGGAAGCTCTATATAAGGAACCGTTTTGACACTCTCGGCAGCAGATTGCGCTTCGACCTGATTGCCCACCGACGAACATCCATATAGCCCCAACGCCAAACTTATGGCCAATACTCTTGAAAACATTACCTTGCCCTTTTATGAGTTTGAATCGACATCAATATCCCGAATGTCGCCATGATGGTAATGATCGAAGTACCACCATAGCTCACAAGAGGTAACGGTACACCGACTACCGGCAAGATCCCAGAGACCATGCCAATATTTACAAACATGTACACAAAGAAGGTTAATGTAATACTACCCGCTAAAAGGCGCGCATAGTTATCTTCGGCATTGGCTGCAATATACAGCCCGCGGGCAATCACCAACAAGTAGGCACACATCAACAAGCCACAGCCGACCATACCAAACTCTTCCGCCAATACGGCAATGATAAAGTCGGTATGACTTTCTGGCAGAAAGTTTAATTGTGCCTGAGTGCCTTCCAAATAGCCTTTGCCATACAAACCACCCGAGCCAATCGCCGTTTTTGACTGAATAATATTCCAGCCTGAGCCCAGTGGATCGCTCTCTGGATTAAGGAACGTTAATACCCGCTGCTTCTGGTAATCGTGCATCACATGCCACAGGCTGTAGACCGCCACTGGCGCAGCGGCCGCAGCACCAAGAATGTAGCGCCAGCCAATCCCCGCCAAAAATAACGCAAAGATTCCAGAGACACCAACCAACAAGGCGGTACCTAAATCTGGCTGCTTAGCGACCATCAAGGATGGCACGGCAATGATCACCAAGACGGTTACGATTTCTTTCAATGAGGGGGGTAACGGACGGTTGGCAAAATACCAAGCCACCATCATCGGCATCACGATTTTCATTAACTCAGACGGCTGAAAACGTGGTCCACCAGGGATCTGCAACCAGCGCTGGGCACCCTTGGCCCCCACCCCAAACAGCAACACACCGATCAACAAGCCAACAATCGCGATAAATAGGAAGGGGGAAGCTCGACGCATGTATTTGGGCGGCAATTGCGCCAGTATCAAACACACCACCATACCAATACTGAGACGAACCACTTGGCGCTCGACCATGGCAATGTCCTGACCCGAGGCGGAATAAAGGATCGATAGCCCCCCTGTCATCAAGATCAGTAAGGCCAGAAGTAGCAAGATATCGACGTGCGTCAAGCGCCATAAACGAGCATTGGTAAACGCAATAATGCGCTCATAAAAGGGCATATTCATCGGCCTTGATCCTCAAAGTAATCGTATTCAGCCGGATACTCATCGTATAAGTACGCATCGAACAGTGCCTTGCTCAAATCCGCAGGCTTGGAGCTGCTACCACCGTTTTCGAAAATGGCGAAGATAGCAATCTTTGGCTGATCTGCGGGAGCAAAACCGATAAATAAAGCATGGTCATGCAGGCGTTTATCCAAGCTATCGGCATCGTACTCTTGGTCATCGGCCAAACTGAATACCTGCCCAGTACCAGTCTTACCCGCAATGTCGTATTCCGTTCCTTGTAAACGTCGCGCCGTACCGCGGGAATCGGTCACGACTTTTTCCATGGCATCGACCATACGCTCCCAATTGCGCTGATCTTTTAAGGTGATGGTATGCTCTACCCCATCATTGTCGTCAAAGGTTGCTGTCGCATCATCAATGGTTTCCACCATGCGTGGATAATACATATGACCGCGGGCAGCCAATGCCGCATTGGCCGTGGCAATTTGAATCGGAGTGGCCACCATAAACCCTTGGCCGATCCCGACGTTGACCGAGTCCCCTGGGTACCAAGGTTCTTTATAGCGGGCTTTTTTCCATTCATTAGAGGGCAGCAAGCCGGCACTGGCACCATTAAGATCTAAAATAGACGTCTGACCATAGCCAAACTTAGATAAGAACGTATGGATCGGCGTGATCCCCATTTTGTGGGCTAGCTGATAATAGTAAGTATCAACGGATTCAATGATGGAACGCTCTAGGTCAATCCAACCGTGGCCACCACGCTTCCAGTCGCGATAACGTCGACCATCTGGATTAATCTGATAATAACCACGGGCATAATAGCGTTCAGTCCAAGAAGAGAAACCATATTCAAGGCCCGCCAAGCCCATAAAGGGTTTAATGGTTGATGCTGGAGGGTAACCACCGCGCAACGCTCGGTTAAACAGCGGCAAACGTTTATCATCACGCAACTCGGCGTACTGATTCACGGAAATACCACGGACAAATAAGTTGGGATCAAAGCCAGGCTTGGACACCATCGCCAACACCCCACCCGTATCTGGGTCAATGGCAACCACAGAACCCTTATAAGAGCCTAATAAATCGTAAGCATACTGCTGTAAACGAGCATCCATGTGCAGATGCAAGTCCTTCCCTGGGGTCGGATTCTGACGCTCAATTTCCGACATGATACGCCCCCGGGCATTCACCTCCACTTTGGAAATGCCAGGTTTACCAAATAAAGTCGACTCGTAGTATTCCTCGACCCCGGTTTTACCGATGAAGAGCGCCCCTTGATAGGCCATACGATCAACGCGCTCTAGGTCTTTCGCGGTGATACGCCCAACATAGCCAATCGCATGGGCAAAGGCTTCACCAAAGGGGTAATAGCGGGTTAACTGAGCTTCGACTTGCACACCATCAAGCTTATACAAATCCACCGACACACGAGACCATTCCTCGTCGGAAAGCTGGGATTTAAGGGTGATCGATTGATAAGGGCGGCGGTATTCCTTGAGACGACTCTCGTACTCAGCCCAGTCTTCCTCGGTGATGTCCACCAGAGGATTAAGCGCCTCTTTTAACTCGGCTAAACGGGCTGCTCGCTCAGGAATGACAGTTAAACTGTGAATCGGCCGGTTATCGGCCAACACTACCCCGTGGCGGTCGTATATCAATCCCCGTGGCGGTGGTTCTGTGACAAGCATGACACGATTGTCATTGGCTTTGGTTTGATAAAGTTCGTACTCCATCACCTGCAAGTAGAACAAGCGCCCCATCAAGACACCCACCAATAACAACACAAAAATGGCGGCCACCACAACCCTACGTTTGGTGAGGGCATGTTCCTGACGGTAGTTACGAAAGACTTGATGATGCTTGCCCAAAACAGAACCCTAACGATGGTATGGGTGATTATTCATTAAGGTCCAAGCACGATAAATTTGCTCGGCCAATAGAATGCGTACCATAGGATGAGGCAAGGTAAGCTTGGACAATGACCAAGCCTGATCTGCGCGGGCAGTACAGCGTGGATCTAAACCATCTGGACCACCCACTAACAGGGAAATGTTATAGCCATCCATGCGCCATTGTGCAGTTTGCTCCGCGAGCTGTTCAGTGCTCCATGATTTGCCTAAGACCTCTAAGGCAATCACTTTGTCCCCTGGAGGAATCGCCGCCAGCATTGCATCCCCTTCTTTTTGGATGGCTTTGGCAATGTCGGTATTCTTACCACGGGGAGACATCTGCAACTCAACGAGTTCGAGCGAGAAATCCTTTGGTAAACGTTTGGCATACTCGTCGTAACCCTCCGTAACCCACTTTGGCATTTTCGTGCCAACTGCAATCAATCTAACGCGCATTTCTAAGCCTTAACGTTGCTCTGGTTTGATGTCCCAAAGTTTTTCAAGGTCGTAGAACGAACGAGCTTCTTCCGTCATCACGTGAACGACTACGTCGTATAGGTCAACCAGCACCCAGTCACTGCCCATATCACGGCCTTCACTACCTAGTGGCTGAAGGCCTTTGCTTTTCGCGTGTTCTACCACGTTTTGACCCAGAGAGTTCACGTGACGTTTAGACGTACCCGTACAGATGACCATGTAATCCATCATGTCGGTTAGTTCGCTAACGTTAAGTACCGTGATGTTATCGCCTTTTACATCCTCAAGTGATTCGACAGCAATTTCGAGAATTTGATCGGCAGATAATTGAGTTTGGCTCATAGTTTCGGATAACCCTATTTATATAAAGAATGTGCTTCAATGAAGCGTTGTATTGTTTCTGGAACCAAGTAGGCTATAGACGCATTTTTGCGACAAAGGTTGCGTACTTGGCTAGATGAAATCGCAAGTGGCGTGAAGCTTTGCATCCAAATCTTACCAGCGGGCGCGCATTGTAACTCAGCCGCGCTCTCGGCTCGATGTTTTTCATAAAAAGACTCTAAGGTCGAAATAAAGTCCGGCTCCCAGCCAGGCCTTGAAATCACCAAGATGTGCGCCACGTCCAGCAACTCCTGCCAGCGGGCCCAAGTTGGCAAAGACAAGAAACTGTCCATGCCGACCACCATAATCAGTGACTCCTCTTGACCCAGCTCTTCACGCAACTGGATCAAGGTATCAATACTGTAACTGCGCCCTTCACGCAGGATCTCACGGGCATCAACACTCAAGCGAGTGTCTGCTTGAATGCCCAACTCGACCATTTTCAGACGTTGCTCAGCACTCACGCTTGGCTCCCCTTTGTGCACCGGCTGGTAGCAAGGAATCAAACGCAGCGTTTTAAACTGAAAATAGTCGAGAATGTCGACCGCAGAACGCAAATGGCCGTGATGAATGGGGTCAAAGGTCCCCCCCATCACGACCGTACCTTTATGCGCAGTATTCGAAAACTCAGTTGTCACGGGTGTGACCGTCCCCCAACACCACGTATTTTTGGCTAGTTAAACCAATCAAACCGACTGGACCACGGGCATGGATTTTATCGGTCGAAATACCGATTTCCGCACCGAGACCGTATTCAAAGCCATCCGCAAACGCCGTGGACGCATTTACCATGACAGAAGAGGAATCCACTTCTGCCATAAAGGCACGTGTTTTTGAATAGTTTTGCGACACGATGGCATCCGAGTGATGTGAACCGTATTGATTGATGTGGGCAATGGCTTCATCCATATCCGCGACCACTTTAATCGACAGCTTAGGCGCTAGGTATTCAGTGTACCAATCTTCTTCCGTTGCTGGTGCCGCTTCAACAATGGCACGCGTCTGCTCACAACCTACGAGCTCAACACCTTTTTCAGCCAAGGCATCGGCTAAACGTGGCAAGATCTCTTTTGCTACCGAAGCGTTTACCAACAGTGATTCCATCGCATTACACACGCCGTAACGACGTGTTTTAGCGTTCATGGCAATTTTAAACGCTTTGTCTAAGTCCGCTTCATCATCGATGTAGACATGACAGTTACCATCTAAGTGTTTGATCACCGGCACGCGAGCGTCTTTACTAATACGCTCAATCAAGCCTTTACCACCACGTGGCACGATCACATCAACAAACTCTGGCATGCTAATCAATAGGCCTACCGCCTCACGGTCTACCGTATTGATCACTTGAACCGCATCTTCCGGTAAACCAGCTGTTGCTAGACCAGATTGGACAGCCTGTGCAATCGCTTGGTTTGAGTAAAAGGCTTCACTGCCACCACGCAAAATGGTCGCATTACCCGATTTCAAACATAGGCTGGCCGCATCAATAGTTACGTTCGGACGAGACTCGTAGATAATGCCGATTACACCTAGCGGCACTCGCATTTTACCCAGCTGAATACCAGATGGGCGGTACACCATATCGGTAATCTCACCGACTGGGTCTGGCAAGGTCGCCACTTGCTTCAAGCCTTCAATCATACCGTCGATGCGCGCATCGTTCAGTTCCAAACGGTCCAATAAAGCCGCATCCAAGCCTTTTTGTTTACCGTTTTCTAGGTCCTTAGCGTTCTCTTCTTTCAATCGAGGTCGTGCGTGCTCCAAAGCATCTGCCATGGCAAATAAGGCTTTGTTCTTTTGCTCTGTGGTAGCACGAGTCAATTGGCGTGACGCAGCACGGGCCTTTTGACCAACTTCGTTCATGTAAGATTCTAAGGACATTCGTTTCTCTCTTCTTTATCCAGCGATGTCTTTTCCCGTTATGGGACGCTATAAAAATAGATAGGCGGTATACTATCACATCTTATTCATTCTGATTCTCAAATATTCACCGTCTTAACGATTAATTTACCCATGACCAGCACATTCCAATTCCAGCAAATCGGCGTCGTTCACTCTTGTTACAAACAGAAATTTGGCATCCCACGCCAACCTGGACTGGTCACCGAGGCCTCCGGATCGATTGAGCTTTTACCGCCTTTTAATCGGCTCGACGTACTAGATGGCCTAGATGATTTCTCTCATATTTGGGTGCACTTTATTTTCCATGAATGCATGAACGATACCTGGAAGGCGAAAATTCGCCCGCCCCGCCTAGGTGGCAAAGAGAAGATGGGCATTTTTGCGACGCGCGCCACCCATCGCCCCAACCCATTGGGTTTATCTGTGGTTGCCATAAAAGGCGTCCGCAAAGAAGGCAAGCGCGTGTTTATCGACATTATTGGTGCGGATCTGCTGGATCAAACCCCCATTGTCGACATCAAGCCCTACCTCCCCTATGCCGATGCCCTACTGGAAGCGAAAGGCGGCTTTGCCCCACTCCCCACTATACTCAAACCAGTCATGTTCTCCGAACTGGCGCTCGAGCAGGCCAACAGCTATAAAGAAACCTATCAACGAGATTTAATTCCACTGATTGAGCAAGTCATCAGTCAAGACCCTCGCCCCTCTTATTTAGCTGGCTTAAAAGGTCGTGACCATGGCAACCTGCTGTGGAATGCTAATATTAAATGGACAGCGAAAGAAGATCACTTCCTAGTGACGCAAATAGAATTTCCGATAGGTGAAGTAGATGAACAAGTCAAAGATGCTTAATGCTTACAAGACTGTGAATAACTTAAAAAAGCCACAGGCCAATGAGCCTGATTCCAGTCAAAACGAACCTAAGCTATATCGCTCAGATTACGATGAAAAGTTGATAAAAGACTACCATTTCGCCAAGTTTCAGAAGAATTTAGACCAGATTCAAAACAACCCAGAGCTGGCTGAATTATTAGAAAAACCTGAATGGAATGAAGAAGATATCAAGAAGCTGCTGGCCTCATTTCGTTAGCAAAGAGCTATACCCACGTTTATCCACATCTTCTGTGCATAGTTTATTTGTCAATCCGATCTGCAAAAAAACATAAAAAAAGCGGACCCAAATGGGTCCGCTTTTTCATAAAACACTTTCTATTAAACTAAGGTCTAATAAAAATTAGTTTTGGTTCTCAAGTTGAGCTTTGATTAGGTCACCGATTGTAGTCGGGCCGCTAACTTCAGCTTGTTGCTTCTCAGTGTGAGACTTAAGAGCAGCTTTCTCTTCAGATGCATCTTTCGCTTTCACAGAGATAGCGATAGTGCGTGCTTTACGATCAACGTTAGTGATCGCAGCTTCTACAGAGTCACCTTCTTTCAGTACAGAAGAAGCATCTTCTACACGGTCACGGCTGATTTCAGAAACTTTCAAGTAAGCTTCAACACCTTCAGCTAGAACAACTGTAGCGCCTTTAGCGTCAACTTCAGAAACAGTACCGTTTACGATAGCGCCTTTGTCGTTTTCAGCAACGAAAGCAACGAATGGATCTTGCTCAAGTTGTTTAACGCCTAGAGAGATACGCTCACGCTCAGCATCGATAGAAAGAACAACAGTTTCTAGAACGTCACCTTTCTTGTACTTACGTACTG
This sequence comes from Marinomonas aquimarina, assembly GCF_900089755.1. Taxonomy (GTDB): domain Bacteria; phylum Pseudomonadota; class Gammaproteobacteria; order Pseudomonadales; family Marinomonadaceae; genus Marinomonas; species Marinomonas aquimarina. Next base: position 35,603 of record NZ_FLOC01000002.1, read on the forward strand.
CTTCTTCACCAGCTTCATCCCAAGATAGGTCAGATAGGTGAACAAGACCGTCGATACCGCCGTCAAGACCGATGAATACACCGAAGTCAGTGATAGACTTGATGCCACCAGAGATCTTGTCGCCTTTGTTGAATGACGTTGCGAACTCTTCCCATGGGTTTGGAGTGCACTGCTTGATACCTAGAGAGATACGACGACGTTCTTCGTCGATGTCTAGGATCATAACTTCTACTTCGTCGCCGATTTGAACAACTTTAGATGGGTGGATGTTCTTGTTTGTCCAGTCCATTTCAGACACGTGAACAAGACCTTCAACACCTTCTTCTAGCTCAGCGAAGCAGCCGTAGTCAGTTAGGTTAGTTACGCGTGCAGTAACTTTAGTACCTTCTGGGTAACGAGCTTTGATTGCTACCCATGGATCTTCACCTAGTTGCTTAAGACCTAGAGATACACGGTTACGCTCACGATCGAACTTAAGAACTTTAACGTCGATCTCGTCACCTACAGCGATGATTTCGCTTGGGTGCTTGATACGTTTCCAAGACATGTCAGTGATGTGTAGAAGACCATCAACACCGCCCAAGTCAACGAATGCACCGTAGTCAGTAAGGTTCTTAACGATACCTTTAACTTCTTGACCTTCTTCAAGGTTAGCAAGAAGAGTTTCGCGCTCTGCACTGTTAGTAGCTTCCATAACAGCACGACGAGAAACAACAACGTTGTTACGTTTTTGATCAAGCTTGATAAGTTTGAACTCAAGTTCAACACCTTCAAGGTGAGATGTGTCACGGATAGGACGAACATCTACCAAAGAACCTGGCAAGAAAGCACGGATGTTAGCGATGTCAACAGTGAAGCCACCTTTAACTTTACCGTTGATGATACCTTTAACGATTTCACCTTCTTCGTATGCTTTTTCAAGCACAGACCAAGTTTCAGCGCGCTTAGCTTTCTCACGAGAAAGTTTAGTCTCACCGAAGCCGTCTTCAACAGCGTCAAGCGCTACTTTAACTTCGTCGCCGATGTTAAGAGTGAATTCGCCAGTCTCGTTAAGGAATTGAGAACGTGGGATAACGCCTTCAGATTTAAGACCTGCGTGAACAGTTACCCAGTCGCTATCGATGTCAACAACGATACCAGTAACAATCGAGCCTGGCGCCATTTCTACGCTTTTTAGGCTTTCTTCAAACAGTTCTGCGAAGCTTTGAGTCATTGTGATTCCTATATACACGGAACAACTAAATGTTCCCTACCACATCGCCAGCTTATGTGGGGTTAATTTGCATTGATTGCGATTTGGCTAGCGCTGGCACCAAATCGACTTACTTTAATCGATCTATTTTAGCACAAAGTTTGAACATAAATACAGATCAAACTGCAATGTATGCTGCTTTTGCTGCTTCGGTCATAATTACATCAACCACCTGCTCGATAGCCATATCCGTACTATCGATCACCAGAGCACCTACCGCTGGCACTAATGGCGCCACAGGACGGTTTGCATCGCGCTCATCGCGCTCTTTGATGGTTTTTACTAACTCATCAAAATTGACCACATCACCTTTTTGCTCTAACTGCAGCAGGCGACGCTGAGCACGCTCTTCTGGACTCGCGGTTAAAAACACCTTAATGCTAGCGTCTGGAAACACCACGGTTCCCATATCACGGCCGTCCGCGACCAATCCAGGCGTTTGCACAAAAGCGCGCTGACGCAGCAGCAAGCCATCACGCACATCCGGAATGGCTGCCAACTTTGACGCTTGATTACCAATGGTTTCAGTGCGAATCGCCTGGGTAACTACTTCCCCCTCCAGGACGATCTCAACTTCTTGGCTATCCGTTTGCTGGAATTGAATGTCTAAATGTTCTGCCAAGACTTTTAGCGCCTCCACATCATCGGTTTCAATACCGTGATGGGAAGCCGCTAATGCTAATAACCTGTAAAGCGCGCCACTATCAAGCAAATGCCAACCCAGCTTCTCTGCGACCAATTGACTGACTGTGCCTTTACCAGCACCACTTGGGCCATCAATCGTAATAACTGGGGCTTGATTCATCATAACTGTTCCTCTTATTTAGCTATGCACTGAACACTTAAGGCCCAGCACTGTAGCAATTTCTTCTAAGTTTGGAATTTGCGCTAACAATTTTTGACAATCCCTGACTGTCGCACCATTGCGGCAACGTGCAGCGAGTAATAGGAAGGCCATCGCCACCAACTCGTTTCCTGCACTGTCCAAATCCCCACCCTGAGGGGGACATCCTTTTATTATTAGTGTACCGGCCTGCCACTCTATGGCACCGCCGATATGATTCACACCATCCATCAAAGTGGTGATGCGATCTTCATAGAAATAAGGCAACTGAGGAATCCCCTCAAATTGACTTTCACCTTCTGCATACACCGCCAGCACCGCCAAAAGAGATACGAACTCGCGCAACTCATAAGACTGCTCTGGCGTTAATGCGAACGCTTTTAAAGGCGCAAAACTGACGCGCAACGTTTGAGTCTTGAACACCCCTAAAGGTTCACCTAACCAAACAAACTTCGCGCCTGCTTGCTGTAGCACCTCAAGCAACACATTCATGCGCCCATGACGTGCCACACTCTCCAATTGTAATGTTGAGCCTGGCAAAATAATCGCCAGCAGCACGCTCCATAACGCTTGCTGCATATCTGCAGGCAATTCTAGGCTTGCCCCAGTGATGGCATCAGTGCTCACTGTGAACGCCTGATCTCCCTCAATACGAACCCCGAATGATGCAAACAGAGCCCGCACCTGTTGATCAAGATGCAGCGTCGACTCAAATTGACCATCTTGTTCGACGAACAAACTCAAAAGAATCGCAGAAGACATCAAACGAGAGGACGCCGGCCCAGGCAACACTCCAGATAAAGGCAGCAATTGGGCAGGTGTAAACTTAAATGGCAAACAATCTGCCGCCGCCGACACCACATTCGCTTGGGCATTCTTGAGCAGGGCCAATAAATGTGTAAACGGGGTATTTAATAAAGAATCTTCACCTACCACTTCGACAGGAAATGCTTGCCCAGCCAAAACCGGTGCCAGCAAATACAAACTTGTTGCAGAGTTATGCACATTGATCGGTGCAATAGGCGCTCGCAATCCTTTTCGTCCGACACCGTAAACACGCACCGAGCCATAACCAAACTCTTCGATCACCACCCCCATATCCCTTAGGGCCTGCATGGTCACTTTAACGTCACCTGCCAGATCAATATTACCTAATTCACTGACACCTTCCGCTAGGGCCGCCATTATAAGAGCTCTATGTGACAAAGATTTGTCACCGATCAACTTAACCTCACCATGAATGGCTGACGCAGGACTGACCGAAATAGATACCTGTTTCTCTTGCGGCTTACCTAAGGTGCGCTGCTCTAACAGGCGTAGAAAGTGATCACGTGCCGATTTCGCTCGGGTGAACACACCGTACATAGAGGCGCCATCACCATCGACGATCGCTTGACGCATTTCCGCCAAACGATCGGTAAACAAATCAAGCGTGGTCAAAGTGGCGTCTTTATTGGCCAAGAACACATCACGCCACATCACCGGATCACTGGAAGCAATGCGCGTAAAGTCACGAAAACCACCGGCGGCAAAACGGAAGATATCCTGACTGCGTTCAGCGTTGGCCAAGGCATCCACCAAAGTGTAGGCCAGCAGATGCGGCAAATGACTGGATGCAGCCAAAACATGGTCGTGATGATCCACATCCATACTCACCACCTCCGCACCCACTGCGCGCCATAGACGATGCAGGCGATCCAGTAATTTAGGGTCGGAATAAGGCAATGGCGTAATAATCGCCATATGCTTTTCAAATAAGTTGGGGTTGGCCGCTAACACGCCACTCTTCTCAGCACCGGCTATCGGGTGCCCAGGAATGAAGTTTGCTGGCGCCTCACCAAAGACTTTGACTGCCGCGGCCACCACACTGCCTTTCGTGGAACCTACATCCGTCACCAAAGTAGTCGACTTAATAAACGGCTTAATTTCAGATAACACAGACTCCATCGCGCGCACGGGCGTCGCTAGGATAATAATATCCATGTTTGAAATCGTGGCTTCATCCAGCTGAGCGGGATGATCGATTACCCCAGTCGACACACCAAGCGTCAACTCTCCGGCGCGACGATCTGCACCATACAGAGTCGCCAAACCTTGCTGCTTAAGGCTTTTCGCAAAGGAACCACCAATCATGCCCAATCCGACGATTAAGACATTACCAAACTCTTTTTTACTGTCTTGCATAATAAGCGCCTTATGACCGAATATAGTTAGCGCTTACAGCACTGCCACTGGGTAAGAACCCAGCACTTTCACTTCGGAGGCACGCTCACGCAACTCTTCGATCACAGCTTTGCAAGCCTCCTCTTCACAATGACCCCAGAAGTCGATGTAGAACACGTAACCCCATTTACTGATCAAAGAAGGGCGTGTTTCAAGGCGCGTCATGTCCACACCGTGACGCTCGAATGACTCAAGCAAACGGTAAAGAGCACCCGGCTCGTTCTTCGCACTCACCAACAGTGACGTCTTATCTTTACCACTTGGCGGTGTTTTCTCATTACCGATAATCAAGAAACGCGTTGTGTTTTCTGGGTGGTCCTCAATGTTGGCCGACACTACCTCTAGGTCGTACAACTGGCTGGCAATCTCACCGGCAATGGCCGCAACCGCTTTGCCATTTCTACCTGCTTCGGCCGCAAGACGCGCACCTTCTGCATTGGAGCTGACTGCGACACGTTCAGCGTGGGGCCAGTAACGATCCAACCAAGCACGACATTGCGCCAGTGACTGCTGATGAGAGTAGATGTGCGTCACATCATCTGGATTAATGTTTGGCGCCACCAATAGGTTATGGTGGATACGCACTTCTACTTCGCCACAGATTTTCAAACGTGAGCCACGGAAACTGTCTAAGGTATGATTGACCACACCTTCAGTGGAGTTTTCCACTGGCACCACACCATAGTTCGCCGCGCCCGACTCTACTTCACGGAACACCTCATCAATCGCCGCCATCGGCGCACTGACGATGGATTGGCCAAAGTGCTTCAACGCCGCCTGCTGGGTAAAGGTCCCTTCAGGGCCTAGAAAAGCAATGCGCATCGGACGCTCCAGCGCCAAGCAAGAAGACATCACCTGACGGAAGATCTTGGCCATTTCTTCATTGCCTAATGGACCTTTATTGCGCTCCATTACGCGGCGTAACACCTGAGCTTCACGCTCCGGACGATAAAACACGACCTGCTGATCACCTTGCTCGGCAAGCTTTACTTCCGCCACCTTTTGCGCACATTCTGCGCGCTCATTAATCAAGTCTTGAATCTGTGCGTCGATCGCGTCAATTCGATCACGAAGCATTGGCAGCGTAATCGGAGTAGTATCGTTTTTAGTCGTCATAGAGCGTGTATCCTAGTTACAATTAGCCGTAGCGTTTCTCGAATGCCTGCATGAAATCAATCAATGCTTGAACCCCTGCAAGAGGCATTGCATTGTAAATACTTGCACGCATCCCCCCCACGGAACGATGTCCCGCCAAGGTGCGAAGCCCAGCTTCTTCAGACTCTTTTAGGAAAGTCTTTTCAAGAGATTCGTCTGCCAAAACAAATGGCACATTCATACGTGAACGGTAACGAACATCAATCGGGGTGGAATAAAAGTCACTGTTATCGATTGCCTGATAGAGCAATTCAGCTTTCTGAATATTTACTTGCTCCATCGCCGAGACGCCCCCTTGGGCATCAAGCCACTCAAACACCAAGTCAGCTAAGTAAATCGCAAACGTTGGTGGCGTATTGACCATGGAATCGTTTTTAGCAAGGTTTTCAAAAGACCAAACACTGGGCAGCGCATCATTGTTACTGCGGGCCAACAGATCTTTACGAATAATATTGATCACCACCCCTGCCGGCCCAATGTTCTTTTGCGCACCGGCATAGATCATACCGTACTGAGACACATCAATTGGGCGAGAAAGAATGGTAGAAGACAAATCCGCCACGATTGGCAAATTCGTCTCTGGCAAATCCGCAAACTCTAGACCACCAATGGTTTCATTGGGCGTCAGGTGCAGGTAAGCCGCTGTTTCATCTAGGTTTAAGGTTGAGAAATCAGGAACCGTGGTGTAGTTCACATCTTTTGAGGAGCCCGCCAGTACGACGTTGGTGTACTTTTTCGCTTCTTTAAGCGCCTTCGTCGACCAAGCTCCCGTATCTAGGTAACAGGCCGACTCAAAGCCATGGCTTAGATTGGCTGGAATCTGGGCAAAGGAGGCTGAAGCGCCACCTTGAGTGAAGATAATGTCGTAGTCATCAGGAATATTCAGAAGTTGAGAGAGTCGCGCCTTAGCGGACGCTAAGATCGACATAAACTCTTCACTACGATGACTCATTTCCATCACTGACACACCCTTACCGTGCCAATCAAGAAGTTCTGCTTGCGCTTTTGCTAATACAGCCTCTGGGAGCGCGGCGGGACCAGAACAAAAGTTGTAAACTCGGCTCATTCTGCCTTAAACCTCATTTAAAAGTGTGTCTTACAAGACAAAAGAAGGCGCACTCAAGGTGCGCCTAGGATTTTATTCTTCCGAGCTTGGGGGAGTGCTCGTCAGTTCATCCGTTGCTTCTGGCTGCTCTACGTCCGTCTCTACCGTTTCGATATCGACCTCCGCATCATCGTCTTCCACAACACGTTCAACACCGACCAAACGTTCATCATTTGCTAGACGAATCAAGGTCACACCTTGCGTATTTCGACCCTGGCATGAAATCTCAGAAACGCGGGTACGCACCAGTGTGCCCATATCGGTAATCAAGATCACTTCGTCCGACTCTTCAACTTGCGTCGCGCCCCTCACAGGACCGTTACGCTCGGACACTTGAATACCTATGACACCCTGACCACCACGACCGTAAACTGGGAATTCACTGATCATGGTGCGCTTACCGTAGCCATTTTCACAAGCCATCAGTACCGCGGTTTCTTGCTCTGCACTAGGCACAATCAAAGACACCACTTTGGCCTCTTCGGCTAGCTTGATACCACGCACACCGGCCGCCGTTCGACCCATAGCACGCACGTCCGTTTCTTTGAAGCGGATCGTCTTACCAGAGCTAGACACCAGCATAATGTCGTCGTTACCAGATGTCTGAGCCACACCAACCAGTGCATCGGTCTCATCCAATTTCAACGCGATCAAGCCGCTTGAACGAGGACGTGCAAAATGCTCCATGGCGGTTTTCTTAACCGTACCATTCGCCGTTGCCATAAAAATGTAGCTGCTTGCAGCGATCTCTTCGCCATCTTCTAGCTCTACATCGACATCACTGTCGGCATCTGTTTTCTCAGGTGCAGTCAACGGCAACAGCGCTGAAATGTGCTCGCCTTCTGCCAATGGCAATAGGTTCACAATTGGGCGACCTTTCGAGGCACGGCTACCCACAGGGATTTCAAATACGCGCAACCAGTAAACTTTACCGAAGTTACTGAACAGCATCACGGTATCATGACTGCTGGTCACCAATAGGTGACTGATGTGGTCTTCGTCTTTCATACCCGAAGCAGACTTACCACGACCACCACGACGCTGTGCTTTGTACTCTTCTAACGGCTGTGTCTTGGCATAACCGGTATCAGAAATGGTCACTACCATTGGCGCTTCGTCGATCAAATCAGCAATGGTTAGATCCTGCTTAGACGTTAGAATTTCTGTGCGACGCGCATCGCCAAACTGATCGCGGGCTTCTTCGAGCTCTTCACGAATCACTTCCATTAGACGATCAGGGTTGCCAAGGATTTCTAACAACTCAGCGATCAAATCAATCAAAGATTTGTATTCGCCCAGCAATTTCTCATGCTCAAGACCGGTTAGACGGTGCAAACGCAGATCCAAGATTGCTTGCGCTTGCTCAGGAGAAAGGTTGTAAACACCATTATTGAAACCGTACGCCGCATCGAGGTCGTCAGGACGACAAGCATCTGCACCGGCACGCTCAAGCATGGCCATAACATTGCCAGGCTCCCAGGTTTCAGAAATCAGTTTTTCTTTTGCTTCAGCGGCCGTTGGTGACTGACGAATCAACTCAATCACACGATCGATGTTTGCCAGTGCCACGGCTAGACCTTCAAGAACGTGACCACGTTCACGGGCTTTACGCAATTCAAAAATCGTACGACGCGTCACCACTTCACGGCGGTGCTTCACAAAGCACTCAAGCACTTGTTTTAGGTTCAACAACTCTGGACGACCATCAACCAAGGCCACCATGTTGATACCAAAAACAGACTGTAGCTGAGTCTGCGTGAAAATATTGTTCACCACGACATCTGGGTTTTCACCACGACGCAGCTCAATTACGATGCGCATACCATCTTTATCAGATTCGTCGCGCAGCTCGCTAATGCCTTCTAATTTCTTTTCTTTTACCAACTCAGCGATTTTCTCAATCACTTTTGCTTTGTTTAGCTGGTAAGGAATTTCGGTAAAGACGATCGCTTGGCGATTGCCTTTTTCCATGTCTTCCACATGGTGGCGGGCGCGCATGTAGATACGGCCACGACCAGTCTTGTAGGCTTCAACAATGCCTGCACGACCATTAATAAAAGCGCCTGTTGGGAAATCAGGACCTGGGATGTACTCCATCAATTCATCGATGGTCACCTCAGGGTTATCGATCACGTTTAAACAGCCATCGATGACTTCACCTAGGTTATGGGGTGGAATATTGGTTGCCATACCAACCGCGATACCCGCGGAACCGTTTACCAGCAAACCTGGGATACGAGTTGGCAACACTTCCGGCATAAACTCAGTACCATCGTAGTTGGGTACGAAGTCTACCGTTTCCTTTTCCAAATCCATCAACATATGATGCGACATGCGCGCCATACGAATCTCGGTATAACGCATTGCTGCTGCGCTGTCGCCGTCAACTGAACCAAAGTTACCTTGGCCGTCAACTAGCATGTAACGCATAGAGAATGGCTGCGCCATGCGGACGATGGTTTCGTATACAGCAGAGTCACCATGAGGGTGATATTTACCGATCACATCACCGACGATACGCGCCGATTTTTTGTAGGGCTTATTCCAATCGTTCTTCAGTTCGTTCATCGCGTATAGCACACGACGGTGAACCGGTTTCAAACCATCTCGAACATCAGGCAAGGCACGCCCAACGATTACGCTCATGGCGTAATCAAGATAAGAACCTTTCAGCTCATCTTCGATACTGACGGGAATAATTTCTTTGGCTAATTCACCCATAGATACTACCGTTCCTTATGTTTGGAGCGAGATAACATGACAACTGCTCCGGCCATCTTTTTGTAAGCGCGGCATTATAACACAAGCAAATCGCGAACACCCATCATCTATCACGCTTTTATTTTCTAGCAGCAGGCGCCAAACCACCTGTACAAAAAACCGCCAACCTCTTGGTGCGGATCAAATTTCACCAAAAAGCGACACACCAATGCAGTTCCCAGTTTGTCGCCACCCACAGAAACGCTATAATGCACTGATCCACATAGCGGCGATCGCTCGAATAATAGGAATTGACCTAATCGTTAATGCAGTAGCCACGATACAATAGGAATAAGAGATGACCTCAAACCAACACAACACCACCAACGTAGATTTAGATGAAGTTGCTAAATTTGAAGCGCTAGCAAGCCGCTGGTGGGACAAAAACAGTGAGTTCAAACCTCTTCACGACATCAACCCACTTCGAGCAAATTACATCAACGAACGCGCCTCTCTAGACGGCAAAAAAGCCATTGATGTAGGCTGCGGCGGCGGTATTTTATCGGAAGCGTTGGCGCAAATGGGCGCAACCGTCAAAGGCATCGACATGGGCGAAGCGCCACTTGCAGTCGCCAAACTTCACTTAGAAGAAAGCGGCCTTGAAATTGATTACGAGCGCATCACCGCCGAAGAGATCGCCGAACGTGAAGCCGAGCAATACGATGTGGTTACCTGCCTTGAAATGCTTGAGCACGTGCCAGATCCAGCATCTGTCATCAAAGCCTGCATGAAACTTTGTAAGCCAGGCGGTCACGTTTTCTTCTCCACCATCAACCGCAACCCCAAGGCCTACCTGTTTGCCATTGTAGGTGCCGAATACGTACTCAAGATGCTACCTAAAGGTACGCATGATTACGCCAAGTTCATTCAACCGGCAGAGCTTAGCAACTTTGCTCGCCAAGCGGGCCTTGATGTCACGCACATGACCGGCATGACCTATAATCCACTTACTAAGGTCTACAAACTGAATGACCGTGATGTGTCTGTGAACTACCTGATGCACACGCAAAAGCCGACACAAAACTAGGAGGTCAACGATGCTGGATTACCAAGCGCCGAGCGATCTATTAAAGGACAAAGTTATCCTAGTCACTGGAGCCGGAGACGGCATTGGCAAACAAGCGGCATTAAGTTACGCCGCTTGTGGTGCTACCGTGATTTTACTGGGACGCACCACCAAGAAACTGGAAGAGGTCTACGACCAAATCGAGAACTTGGGCTACCCCCAAGCCGCGATTGTGCCGCTAAACTTAGATACGGCCGTTGAGCACGATTACATCGAGCTGGCCAATACCATAGAAACGGAATTTGGCCGCCTAGATGGCATTTTACACAACGCTAGCCAACTGGGTGATCGCACCCCATTAGCGAACTTTGAACCCAGTACCTTTGAGCAAGTCATGCGCGTCAACGTGACCGCCGCCTTCTTGCTTAACCAAGCCTTAATCCCGTTACTGCAAAAGGCGCCAAAGGCCTCGATTATCTTCACCAGCTCCAGTGTTGGCCGAAAAGCCAAAGCCTACTGGGGCGCCTACGCCGTCTCTAAATTTGCCACTGAGGCTATGATGCAGCTGCTGGCAGATGAACTGGAAAACATTTCCAACATTCGTGTCAACGCCATTAACCCTGGCGCAACGCGAACCAATATGCGTGCCCACGCCTATCCTGCCGAAGACCCTAACACACTGAAAACCCCAGAACAGATTATGCCTCTGTACCTCTACCTGATGGGCGATGACAGTGAAAAAGTGAATGGTCAGTCACTTGATGCACAAATCAAATAGGTAAAGGGCTTGCACTGAATCATGGGAACAGGCTAATCTGTGCCCATGATTAAATTTCGACCAACTTTTCGCACCCCACTGATGGCGCAAATTGTATTAATTTGCACCATGTTCGTTAGCATCCCAGCTGTAGCTACTCCCATGAAACTTATCTCAGGCAAAGGTCAATCTGACCAACACGATTACGCACACCTGACACTGGAGAACGGACTCACCGTTATTCTGGTCTCGGACCCCATGGCGGAGCGCTCGGCAGCATCTTTGGCTATCAAAGCAGGCAGCTACCACGATCCTGAACAACATCTTGGCCTAGCCCACCTGCTTGAGCACATGCTATTTTTGGGCACTGAAAAGTACCCTGAGGCAGGCGCTTATCAAGAGTTTATTCGCCAAAGTGGCGGCTCACACAATGCTTACACCAGCACCCAGATTACCAATTACTATTTCGACACCCTGCCGGCGTCGTACCTAGAGGCACTGGACCGCTTCGCACAATTCTTTATTGCGCCTACGCTTGATCCACAATACATCGAGCGCGAAATCAGTGTGGTCGATTCCGAATACCGTGCCAAACTGGATGACGAAGGCCGTCGCAGTAACGAAGCCTTTAAAACACTCTACTCAGACAAGCACCCTGCTAGCCGCTTTACCGTGGGCAACCAGGACACCCTTGGCAATGTTCCTGCGGAGCAACTACAGGACATGTTGCTTGGCTTTTATCACCGTTATTACACGCCAGAGAACATGGCACTCACCTTGGTTGCGAATCAGCCTTTAGCGACCTTGGCCGAATACGCCCGCGATTACTTTGCTGCGGTACCCGCACGCCCTAGTGTCGAACAAGAACTGTTCGCCCCTATGATTGATCAAGGCGGCGCGGTACAGGTATTCAAAACGAACACCGAGCAGAATGTCGTTAAGTTCTCTTTTCGAATTCCAAGCCAACTGCAGAACTATGCCACTCAGCCAGCACGCTATTTATCCTACGTTTTAGGTGATGAATCAGAGAACTCTTTGTTTGCCAACCTAAAACAGCAACACTGGGTTCAGGCGCTACATGCCGGCACGAATCATGACGATGGTCAGCAGGCGTTTTTCACAATTTCTATGACGCTTACTGAAGACGGTGTGGCACACCGTACAGAGGTCCTTGAGCAACTGTTCAAAACCATTGATAACCTGCAGCAAACACCTATCTCCGAGCAGTATCTAGCAGAAACTCAAACCCTAAGCCTGCTTAACTTTGAGTACCATGATTACATTCAGCCGGTGAGATTGTCACAAATCCTAGCCAGTCGTGCGCTCGACATCCCCGCCGAGCAACTAATGCGCAGCTTTCACATTGCAGAGCATGCCAGCAAACAGGACATCCGTAACCTGTTAGGCGCCCTACAACATGACAACCTCATCATTCAATGGCTAAGCCATCAGCACTTCCCATCGGAGTGGCTTGAAGGCGAGATCGATTGGTCCCATGAGCCACTTTACGATAGCCAATATGCCAACGCGGACATTGCCTTTGATAGTCGCGAGTTGGTGGCACAAAGCACACTGTCATCTGAGTTTGGCCTACCTCATGCCAACCCATTTATGCCAGAGAGTCTTGCCTTAATTGAGCAGCGCACACACGCTGAGCCAAGCATTATCGATTCGAAAAAAGGCTTTGATTTTTGGTATAAACCCAACACGCAATTCGACAAGCCAAGCGGCATGATCTTTGGCTACTTTGGTTTCTTAAAGAACCCAGATAACCGCGATCGCTTGTTGCTACAACTTTGGGCACGCTTATTCAATGACGCCGCTGGCGAAAGCACCTACCAACCTTATATGGCTGGCCTTGGCTATCAGCTATACGCCCACAGTAACGGTTTGACGCTGCGCACCAACGGCTACAACGATAAGCAAAGCGACTACTTTTATGGCTTAGTTGAACAGATCATGTCTTTCCGCGCCTCGAGCAAACGCCTAGATATTGCCAAGCAGGAAGTCTTAAAAGGCCTCAACAACCTTGAAAGCCAACCGCCTTATGCGTTAGCACGACACTACTTTAGCCAGACGGCGATTAAAGGCAATGCACCGGTGGAAGTACTGCAGAGTTTGATCGCTGAGATCACCTTAGAAGATGTGAACGCTTTTATCGATCAACATGTACAACGCTTTCAGTACGTCGGCTACATGACAGGCAATTTCAGCGAAGCCGATGCCCAGCAATTGTCAGCAAAGCTGAACGACAAGGTGGATTCATGCCTGCATAATCACCCTTACCGTAATGTGGAGCTAAAGAATTTCCGCTCGCAAAAAAACTATCTGTACAACTTCGATACTCGCAGTGGCGACAGCACCGTACTGTACAGCTTGATTGCCACCGACAATAACGATGCCACCTACACTCAGCGCGCCTATGTTCGTGTCTTAGCCCAGCTACTCGGGGCCAAGTTCTATAACGAATTCCGCACTGAAAAACAGTATGGCTACATCGTGGCGGTGACCAATCAAACGATTGAAAAGACGCCCGCTATTGGGTTCTTGGTGCAATCGCCAAATACCAGCACACAAGTACTGGTCAATGAGATTGAGCGCTTTATCCAAGACACCAAGTGGGGTAATGAGGATGTCAGCGACCAAGAGTTTGAACAAGCACGTCAAGCGGTGTTGGCAGCTTACATGAAACAGCCTACCAACCTTAAAGAAGAAGCCTTGGAAGAGTGGCCACACATTGTGGCGCCAGAACATAACTCCAATGATCGCAAGCAATGGGTGGCAGCGTTAGAGCAACTTAACAAAGCCGAGTTTTTGGAGTTTATGCGTGAGAAGGTAGAGCAGAACCAAGCGGCGCGCCTCTTGATCACTAATGATTGGAATAACTCTGAAAGCTGGACGGCCTTGAACATTGAGTAGCCGCCAGCGATAGGCTAACGGCCCCTAACCACCAATGAGCTGTTCTAGTTTCTGCTCATTGGTGAGTTCGGCCTGATTGACCGGTTCTGACTCAGGCGCTTGAGGCGCAGCATCAGAAGGTTGAACACGATTACCTGGCACAACTTCCGTAAACTCCCCTTCATCCAGTGATGCATTTTCTTCAGGATAAAGCTCAGCTTGATCTTCCTCGAGCTTTTCCTTCTGATCCCCAAAAATACCAATTTCAGGCATCATACTGAGACGCTTTTGCTGGATTTCTTCTGGAATGTGACCAGTGAACAACACGGTAAACGGGGAATCCTTGGTACGCTGATTGACCTCGCGGTAGATTTCCTGCTCGCGCTTGGCGATCGCCGATTCTTCTAGGTAAGACAATTTACTGGGATTGGCGGACACCACCATGTTAGCCAATATACTATTCTTGGGCTGCTGCGCAGGAATAATGGTGACATCCTCAGGGGAACTAAGCACCACTTGATGCTGACCACTAAAAATCTGATCGCCGTACATGACCTCTACAGGTTCCACGCGGATCGTTTGCGCATACAGCGTGGCGCTGGTGAGAGACAGTAAACTAACAGTCGTGATTTTATTCCAAAACATTCAAGTGCTCCTAAGACTCCCACCACTATAGAAGAATCTTTAGACAAAAAAAAGGAGACCAATGGTCTCCTTTTATATCGTCCTGTAAACGAATGTCTTAAAGTGTAATGACGTCGAACTCAACCTGAGGGTCAACTTCAGCTTCGTAATCGACACCGTCAACACCAAAACCAAACAGTTTCAAGAACTCATCTTTGTAAAGTTGGTAGTCTGTTTCAGCAAATAGGTTTGCGTCAGTAATTTGTGGCCATAGATCACGACAAGCTTGCTGTACGTCTTCACGTAATTCCCAGTCGTCGAGACGTAGACGGTTGCTGTCATCGACCAATTCCGCTGGGTTATTGTCGTTGTACAAACGCTCAGCAAACATGCGGTAAATTTGGTCCATACAACCTTCGTGCAGACCTTTTTCACGCATCACTTTGAATACCATAGATAGGTAAAGTGGCATAACAGGGATCGCTGAAGACGCTTGCGTGACAACCGACTTAAGTACCGCAACGTTGGCACCGCCACCTTGTTTCGCCAGCTCAGAGTTAATCGCTTGTGAAGCGCGATCCAAGTCTTCTTTCGCTTTACCTAGGGCACCGTGCCAGTAGATTGGCCAAGTGATGTCAGAACCGATGTAAGAGTAAGCAACGGTACGCGCACCTTCCGCCAGCACGCCGGCTTCAGACAGCGCAGACATCCATAGCTCCCAGTCTTGACCACCCATAACGGTGACAGTCTGATCCACTTCTTCCTGCGTCGCTGGTTCGATTTCAGCGTCGATGATGACATCGCGGTTAGTATCGATTGCTGTTGAGCGGTATGGTTCGCCAATTGGTTTTAGCACTGAGCGAATCACTTCACCAGACTCAGGCATTTTGCGAACAGGAGAAGCCAGAGAGTAAACCACTAGGTCGATTTCACCTAGGTCTTCTTTGATCAGCTCAATCACCTTGTCGCGCGCTTCATTAGAGAAAGCGTCGCCGTTGATGCTTTTCGCGTAAAGGCCTGCTTCGTGGGCAGCTTTATCAAATGCCGCCGCATTGTACCAACCCGCTGTACCAGGCTTCTTCTCAGTCGCTGGCTTCTCAAAGAATACACCGATGGTTGCTGCGCCTGAACCAAACGCCGCTGCGATACGAGAAGAAAGGCCGTAACCGCTTGATGAACCAATCACCAATACTTTTTTCGGGCCATTTTTGATTTCGCCGTTAGCTTTCGTTTTAGCAATCTGGTCTAAAACGTTTTTCTCACAACCTGTTGGGTGAGTTGTCGTACAAATAAATCCACGAATTTTCGGCTTAATGATCATAGTTAAGTCTCAACGTCATGTTTCCATAGCATGTTGCTGCGTCCTATCGATGGGCAACAACACAAAGTTGGCGCCCATGATACAATACCCTGCAATACTTGTCCCTTTTCTTTATTTCTCTGTAGATCAATCACTCACCTGCTATGAATATTTTAATTATTGGTTACGTCTGGCCCGAGCCAAACTCTTCTGCGGCCGGCAGCCGCATGATGCAACTTATCAAAACGTTTCGCGCCCAAGACTGGCAGGTTGAGTTTGCCTCCCCAGCCCAGCTCAGCGAACACATGGAAGATTTATCCCAATATGGCGTGAGCACAGCGGCCATCGAGCTCAATAGCGATAGCTTTAATGAGTATGTGGCGGCATTGCAACCAGATATGGTGCTATTTGATCGTTTTATGATGGAAGAGCAATTTGGCTGGCGTGTGGAAAAGTATGCTCCCGAAGCTCTGCGCGTATTAAACACGGAAGACCTACATTCTTTGCGTGATGCACGACACCAAGCGGTAAAACAAAACCGTACCTTTGCGCAAGCTGATATGTACAGCGACCTAGGAGTGCGTGAAATTGCATCGATTTATCGGAGCGATCTGACCCTGATGATCTCGGAATATGAAACAGAGCTGTTGCAAAACTCGTTTAATGTGCCCGATACCCATGTAATGCACCTGCCTTTCATGTTGGACACCGATACACTGAGCGCCAAGCCGTTCGAGGAGCGCCAAGACTTTGTCATCATCGGTAACTTCCGCCACGCACCTAACTGGGATGCGGTGCTGCAGTTAAAGCAGGTGTATTGGCCCAAAATCCGCAAACTGCTACCTGAAGCCAAACTCAATATTTACGGCGCCTACCCGCCCCCTAAAGCCACTCAGCTGCACAATGAAAAAGAAGGCTTCCTTATCAAAGGCTGGGCTGACAATGCCTTTGAGGTGATTGAAAACGCGCGCATTATGCTCAGCCCGATTCGCTTCGGTGCTGGCATCAAAGGCAAGCTAGTGGAAGCTATGCAAGTGGGCACACCGAGCATTACCACTTCAGTCGGGGCCGAAGCCATGCATGGTGCTATGCCTTGGAATGGGGTTGTGAGTGACGAGGTGGAGGAGTTTGTGAACGCTGCCGCTAGCCTTTATCAAGACCAAAACAGCTTTGAGCTGATGCAGAAAAATGGCCACGCCATCATCCAGCAGCGCTATGAAAAAAACCAATGGCAAGAAAAGCTGGTCACGCGCTTAAAGGTTCAGCAGCAGTTAAAAGGCCGCTTACGGGAAAACTTTTTCTTGGGCAAGTTAGTGCGCCATCACTCGATGAAAAGCACTCAGTATATGTCCCAGTGGATCACCTTAAAAAATGGCCAAGCGGCTAGCAGCGAAACACAAGATTAATTTACCAAGCCGTTTTCACTTTCACGCTGGTGGACTTTTTTCATGACCGCCAGCTGCTCTTCTCGCGTCATTTTCCCCCAACGACTGATTTCTTGCCCCGTGCGGTAACACCCTACACAAACGTTCTCTTCATTCAACTCACAGATATTGATACAGGGTGAACGTACCGCCTTTTGCTTTGCGGAAGCTTTCTTTCGGTTGGTGTTTTTCATCTTAATTCTCGTTATTAGAATCCGACTCAGGAGTCGCGTCAGACAAGGCCTTTTGCTGAGCATTCCAGTCTCGTAATGCTTCGTAGTAAGTATCCCAAACGCATGGCTCACAGCCACTTTCACAGCATTCCCAATCTTCTGGTGGGCTTGGCTTGTTATTCATATGAGGCCCCTTAAAACAAAAAATCCCTCGCATCACAGGCCATGCTGACACAGCATCACCCAATACGAGGGATTTCGCGACGAACGATTAGAATTCAGCGTTGTGGTAAACGCGTTGCACGTCGTCTAGGTCGTTTAATAGATCAAGGAAGCGTTCGAACTGTTCAACATCTTCACCTGAAATTTCAGTGGTCATTTGTGGGATGAATTGGATTTCATCCACATCAAAGTCCACTTCACCGAACGCATCGATGATGGCTTGACGTGCTTTACCGTATTCCGTGTTTGGTGTGAACACAGATACTTTGCCGTCTTCTGACTCAATATCAGACACATCAACATCTGCTTCTAATAGAGCTTCCATCACTGCATCTTCGTCTTCTGAAGCGAACACGAAAATCGCAGAGTGGTCGAACATGTGCGACACGCTGCCTTGCGTACCGATTTTGCTCTTAACTTTGTTGAAACAAGTACGAACATCACCGAAAGTACGGTTTGGGTTATCAGACAGGCAGTCAACGATTACCATTGTGTTGCCTGGGCCAAAACCTTCGTAACGTGCGGTATCAAAGTCTTCACCGCCGCCACCTTTGGCTTTGTCGAGGGCTTTATCGATAACGTGCGTTGGTACTTGGTCCTTTTTAGCGCGTTCGATCATGCTACGCAGTGCTAGGTTTCCGGCAGGGTCAACACCACCTGATTTCGCACATACATAAATTTCACGTCCGTACTTACTGTAAACCTTGGCTTTTTGATCCGAGGTTTTCGCCATGGACTCTTTTCGGTTCTGAAAGGCTCTGCCCATTAGATATTCCTACTCTTTTAAGTCGTTTAGAAAGCGGAAATTCTAACGCTAAGTGCCCCCTTAGGAAACTCCCCTAGCTCTATTTCAAGCATATTTACCTTGTTTAGTTCACCATTTTGTCCTAACAAGCCTCTACAATAGCCCCTCAAAGAAACTTTCAATGAAAGCTGATCTTAGAGAATGGTTCATGGTATGATATCTTTTATTAAACGAACGTTTAATAAAAATGTTTTTTTAGCGTCAACATTAGTAATGGAGATTCGCGATGTCACAAACCCTGCATAAATGGTTGCCTTGGCTTACTTTTGTCAACAGCTCAACGGTAAAGGCAGACTTTATTGCAGGAATTACGTGCGCCTCCATGTCGATCCCCCAAGGGATCGCCTTTGCTGCCATTGCTGGTTTACCGGCAGAGTATGGCTTTTACAGCGCCATTGTGGCGCCCATCATTGCCGTACTGTTTGGCTCCTCATGGCATATGGTGTGTGGCCCAGCCACGGCTATCTCTGCCCTGCTGTTCTCTTCCTTGTCTGGCCTGTACGCACCAGGCTCGGCAGAGTTTATTCAGGCGGCTCTCGCGATCACTTTTTTAGCGGGACTGATTCAGCTGGCACTGGGGCTCGCCAAACTGGGCAACCTGACTAACTTTGTCTCCCATGCGGTGATGGTTGGCTTTATCACCGGGGCTGCATTTTTAATCATGCTAAGCCAAGTACAGCATGCTTTAACTGCTGACTTGCCCCGACCAGAGAACCTGCTGAGCTTTATCAATGCCTTGCTCCATGTTGGTCCACAGATCAACCTGTATTCGCTGTCCATCTGTGGCGTCACCATCGTCTCGGCCATGGTGATTCGGCAACTCTCCAAGAAGCTGCCGCATTATCTATTAGCTCTGATCGTAGGCAGTGTGTTTGGTTACTTTATGCAAGCTGGTACTCACGGTGTGCCATTAGTCGGCGAATTGAGCGAAGCCATCCCCCCCTTTGCTCTGATTGAGTTGTCTGGGGATACCTTGAGAGAGCTCGCCCCGGGGGCCGTGGTACTGGCATTGATCGGCCTACTTGAGGCAGCATCTATTTCAAAAGCCATTGCCTTAAAGACCCATCAAGAAATCGACACCAACCGCGAATTCATTGGCCAAGGCATGTCCAATGTGGTCGGCAGCTTGTTCTCTAATTATATGAGCTCAGGCTCCTTTACCCGCAGCGGTATCAATGTCGAAGCCGGCGCCAGCACGCCACTGGCGATCATCTTCTCGAGTGTCTTTTTGCTACTGATTTTAAGCTTGATTGCGCCCCTGTTCTCACACTTGCCGATTCCCGCTATGGCCGGGATCATAATGTTAGTGGGCTGGCGCCTAATCGAGTTTAAAGAACTGCTGCACTACGCCAAAACCAGTCGCGCTGAAATCAGCATCGCCTTAGTAACATTACTAAGCACCATAGGTATCAGCCTTGAATTCGGAATCTTGGTGGGTGTTGGTTTAAGCTTGGCGCTGTTTTTAAATCAAACCGCCAAACCCAATGTGCGTATTTTGGCACCGATGGATACCAATGAAGGGCGCTATTTCCATAACATCATGCATTTCGATTTGGAAACCTGTCCGCAAATTCACTTTATTCGTCTCGATGGACCTTTGTATTTTGGCTCCGTAGACTATATGGCCAAACAATTCCAAAACATTGAGCAGGAACTGCCGCACAAAGACCATTGGGTCATTTTGTGTCGTGGTTTATCGGCCATTGATATGCAAGGGGCGCACTTCTTAAAACAATTAGTCGATCAACGTCGTCAGTCACACACGCAAATCCACTTGGTGGTGCGTTACTTATGGCAACTTGATTTATTAAAACGTTTTGGCGTCCTCGATAAAGTCGGCGCAGCACACATTTACCCTGGTAAAGGGATTGCCATCGAGAAAATCGAGCGTGATATGGACATGCAGCAATGTGCACGATGCGATAAAAATGTATTTAAAGAATGCCACCAACGGAAGCAAAAAGGCTTAGCGTTAATCGCCAAGGTACCACTATCAGCTGATGGGAATTAATAGTTACTCCTCATTATTTACTAAGGTAATGAATAGTCACCATCTGGTTAACATTATACTATTATCAAACGATAGGTTAGATTTTTATGACTCTTAAAACGATGATGATCAGGGCATTATGATTGGCGCCAAAGGTTTTCAAATTCGTCACAAATTGTTCCTCGTATTTGTCTTGAGTAACATTTTGTTGATTGTCTCCATGTGGCAAGTTTTCCAATGGAGTTTTGATCGCGGCTTTGTCACGTATGCGACCGAACGGGATCGTGATTTCTTGCAGCAAATGGCAAACCGCACTGCCAATCTCTACATTTATTACGATGATTGGTATTTTTTAGTGCAAGAAAGCCGTCTTGAAAAAGAGTGGCAACAAGCCAAGCTGGAAAACATCCGCGACCTCATACCACCACCAAGTACCCCAAACTTAGACCTTATTTATCCGTCGCAATATTACCGTCAGCGTTTCTTACTCTTTAGCAAAGATAAGTTGCCTTTGATTGGGGATATTAAATTCAACGAAGCGGAAACCCATGCCGTCATGGTGGATGACAAACTGGTGGGGTATGTTGGGCTGCGCTCTATGCGGGCGCTGGTACAGGACCAAACCTTGCGTTTTGTGCGCCAACAGGGGGAAGCCTTCCTGTTGATTTCAGCCTTTATGCTGACCATCGCCGCCTTGCTGACTTGGCCGCTGGCACAATGGCTCAGCCGCCCGATTTGCACGGTGCGTCAGGCGACTAAGCAACTGGCAGCTGGTGAGTTCGAAACGCGCATTAAAATCAAAGGCACAGACGAGTTAGCGGACTTAGGCCGCGATTTTAATAACCTTGCCTCAACCCTTGAGCGCATGCGTGATGCCCGCAAAAAGTGGGTCGCAGACACCGCACATGAATTACGTACGCCGGTGGCGATTTTGCGTGGTGAAATTGAGGCCATGCAAGACGGTATCATCAAGGTCAACGATAACTCGCTCGCCTCGCTGCAACAAGAAGTGGTGCACATTGCGCGATTAATTGATGACCTGAACCAGCTATCCATGCATGATATGGGCAGCCTGAGCTACCGTATGGAAGAAGCCAACCTCAATGATATCCTTGAGCAAACCGTTTCTTCGATGCAACTACCCTACGATGAAGCGGGATTGGAATTAGAACTTGTAATTGAGAAAAAAGTACCAATTATCATTACCGGTGACGACGACCGCTTACATCAGTTGTTTGCCAACCTAATGAACAACACACTGAAATACACCAATGCACCCGGCAAACTCACGGTCACTCTAACCCGTGACGGCAAGAATGCTCTAGTGCTATTGGAAGACACGCCGCCAGGCGTCAGTGATGAAGACATTGAACACATATTTGAGCAATTTTTCCGCGTGGAAAACTCACGCAACCGTGCGACTGGCGGGCGTGGCCTTGGCCTTGCCATCTGTACGAATATTGTCGATGGACATCAAGGCTCTATTTCCGCTTACCACTCTCCATTTGGTGGGTTGGGAATACGTGTAGAATTCCCTTTAAATTGATATGGAATCGATAACTATGAGCAAAGTACTGATTGTAGAAGACGAACCAAAATTAGCTGAGTTGATGGCGGCTTATTTAGAACAAGCTGGTTACGAACACCACCATATTGATCGTGGTGACCAGGTAATTGATTATTTAAAAAATAACCAAGTAGATCTTATGCTGCTAGACCTTATGCTTCCGGGTCTAGACGGTGTTGAAGTATGTAAACAAGTTCGTCAGTTTAG
This sequence comes from Marinomonas aquimarina, assembly GCF_900089755.1. Taxonomy (GTDB): domain Bacteria; phylum Pseudomonadota; class Gammaproteobacteria; order Pseudomonadales; family Marinomonadaceae; genus Marinomonas; species Marinomonas aquimarina. The sequence continues at coordinate 57,915 of NZ_FLOC01000002.1, forward strand.
CGGTATGCCAATCATTATGGTGACAGCAAAAGCTGAAGAAATTGACCGTCTAATCGGTCTTGAAATGGGCGCTGACGATTACGTATGTAAACCATTCAGCCCTCGTGAGATCGTTGCACGTGTGAAAGCTAACTTACGTCGTGTTGAACTTGACCAAACAGAAGCACCTAAGACCGATGGTTTCGATCTAGATGCGGATCGTCTACGTGCGACTTACAAAGGCGAGCTGATCGACCTAACCACGGTAGAGTTCCAGTTGCTGCAACTATTGATCAAAGAGCCAGGCCGAGTATTTGGTCGTGACTTGATCATGAAAAGCATCTACACCGATAGCCGTGTTGTCAGTGACCGCACTATCGATAGTCACATCAAGAAGCTACGTAAGAAAATCGCAGTCGTTGCACCTGAGTTAAACGTGATTCACTCTGTTTACGGCGCCGGTTACCGCTTCGAAAATAACGATTAATTTCGGTTAATCGTTACGCTTTATCTTGTTTGAAAATTAGGCAGTTCTCATGGACGACTTTTTAGCCGTAGTGGAGTTTTCGCTCTCCATTACCGCCCCGATCTTTTTGGTACTCATCGTTGGTGTGGTATTGGAAAGGATTGGAATGATTAACGACAACTTCGTCGAAGTTGCCTCGAAAGTCATCTTCAACGTAGCCATGCCTGCCTTAATTTTCATCAATATGACGCAACGCAACACAGATCCAGGCAACCACCTGCCGTTGATGCTGTACGCATTATTTGGCACCCTTGTCACCTATTTTGTCCTCGAACTTCTTGCCGCAAAGCTGATCAAGAATAAAAGTGACCGAGGCATCGTCATTCAAGGGGCATTTCGCTCCAACATGGCCATTATCGGCCTAGCATACTGTGTTAACGCCTATGGCAATGACGCCCTAGCGGTCGCTTCGGTGTATTTAGGCGGCGTTATGGTGCTTTATAACGTGCTCGCGGTGATTACCATCAATCGCTCAATGAACGCCAATAAGAGCATCGCTGACTCCCTCAAATCGATTGCAAAAAACCCCTTAATCATCGCCATTGTTATCGCTTGGGTCGCCAACCAGCTTAACCTTCAATTACCTGACATTATCACCCAAGCAGGCAGTTACTTTGCCCGTATGACATTACCCTTAGCGCTCTTATGTGCCGGCGCATCATTGCGTTTCCAAGCCCTGAAGCAAGACATTGCACCGTCTCTATTCGCCACAGTGGGTAAGTTGGTCGTGATTCCCTTTGTACTGACTTTGGGCGGCTACTTACTAGGATTTCGAGGCATTGAACTGGGCATCCTATTCCTGATGTCTTCTGCGCCCTCTGCATCAGCCGGTTACATCATGGCTCGAGCGATGAATGGTAATGCGGTATTGGCAGCGAACATCATCGTCTTAACCACCCTCTTCTCACTCCTCACCACCAGTCTTGGGGTGACCATTCTGCGCGGACTTAATCTCATTTAAAAATAATTTCACTTTTTAAATGAGAAGCACTTGCATTTAATTCTCATAGGCTTTTAAATAGTAATCATTCTCAGGATTGAACGGATGACTACTCATGATCGTACAAGCAAGCCAGCTATTTGAAGCCGACGGCATGACCGACCAACGCTACGCCTACTGGCTCTCTGGTCGTCAGCAGGTACAAAAGCCATTGCCAGAGGTTCAGCTTATTCAGCAACAGCTGCATGTATTCGAGCCGGTTACGATCCAAGAACAAGTGCAGGCAGGGGTATACATCACCTTCAATACCACTGGCTCGGCCAATAAGGTAGCGAACAGCACACCGATTCAAGTATTGCCGGTGTACGAAGCGGCTCAAGTAGACTGGGAAGTGTCCCAAGAGGCGCAGTTTAACTGGACCCAACTTTACATCAGCTGGAGCCAATTAGCGGCCATCACGGGCGAAAATCCACAACAGGTGCAAGCTTTCTTTAAACGCCGAGTGAGTAACGACACTGGTACCCCATTTAGCCTAACGTTGACCAGCGCACTGCATCACGAATTCAGTCTCTTAATGAAGCGCGACAGTAAGCAACTGGCTATAGTTGGCAAGATCTATAACATCATCTTGCAGACCCTTGAACATGTACAAATCCAGCATCACATTAGCCAATGCGACGACTGCCAGAAGAAGCTTTATGCCAGTCAAAACGCCCTGGAAGCAGAGCCATTTAACAGCACTGATGCGTTGGCAAAACAAGTCGGCCTAACACAAACCGCACTCGAGTTAGGTTTCAGTGTGATCACTGGCATGAGCATTGGAGAATACCAAATTGAAGTGGCCTTTCGACGTGCACTGGCACAGCCACATACAGGACAGTCTTTGGTAAATCGCTTGACCGCGGACACCGGCTGGACCCAACAAGACATTGAAAAAGCCTGCCTTAAGCGTTTTGGGGTGATGAGTCACCAGCTTGGCAGTATGCAGTAACATCGAGGATATTATGAGCAACACCATTGGCCTATTTTATGGCACGGACACGTCTAACACGGAAATGATTGGACAAAAAATTCAGCAACAGTTTGCCGAGCTCGGTGACAGCGTTGAGCTGCACGATGTTAAAGACAGCGACATCCAAACCATGCTCGATTACGAGTTTTTGATTCTCGGCATCCCCACTTGGGACTTTGGCGGGATTCAGAGCGATTGGGAAGACATTGGTGACGCCCTGTCTGAGCTCGACCTCAGTGGCAAAACCATTGCACTTTACGGTCTGGGCGACCAGTTTGGTTACGGTGATTACTTCGTCGATGCCATGGGCTGGTTACACGAGAAACTAGTGAATACTGGCGCTACGTTTGTTGGCCAATGGTCGACAGAAGGCTACGATTTTGAAGCCTCGCGTGCCGTTAATGAAGATAAATCGGAATTCATCGGCCTTGCCATCGATGAAGACCAGCAATTTGACCTGACTGATCAACGAGTTGAACAGTGGGTGATACAGCTTTATGCAGAGCAGGCACTGGCAGCCGCCTAAGGTTAGATAGACTGGCTCACGACTTTGCACACGACTCGTTTGGCTTCCACTCATTCGCTGCCCCGAATGACCAAATTCGTGCAAATAGTGATTAACCAAAGGTTAATTTCTGCATAAAACGCGCTTCCCCTTTCTCTCTCCTGCTTTTGGGGAAGCGTGTTTTCTTTTTTTCCATCCTTTTGTAAGCTTGCTGAATCACTTTAATGACCAAACAGCATGAACCTTACACTTCTTGATACCACCCTTATATTTGTCGTCTTTATTTTTGTCCTGTTGATCTGGCAGCATTTTAAAGTCCGTGAATTTACTCTTAAAAGAGTCAAACAACAGTGCGCCAAGATGGAGCTACAAATGCTCGACGATTCCATCTATGGCAGTTTTTGGTGTCCGACTTTTGCCAACGGACAACTAAAAGTTCGCCGCCGCTATCGGTTTTATTTTACCGCGACGGGTGAAGGCCGTTACTTGGGAGAAATTGAAATGCTGGGCATGCAGCAAACTCGCATTTACTTTGAGCCCCATGCTTTTTAAGAGATGAGCGCCCATACGGTTACATAAAAAAACAATTCGCCCCAATATGATTCGGCTATTTACAAAAGTTACATTACGTTAAATACTCTATTGGCAAAAATGCAGATTTAAAGCTGCAAATAACTATAAGTACAAATAATCATAGGTGGATTAACATGCTGGCTAATTTAAGCTTTAGGGCCAAACTCTTAACGTTACTGATCTGTAGTATATTAGGGTTTATCATCGTAACCATTGTTGCATTAAGTGGGATGAGCGCCCAAACCTCAGCCTCGGAACGCTTTGAAGTCATGTCTAAAGTTCAAAACGACCTGTCTTCTTTAGTCATTGCCAATATGGAATTGTACGAGAAAGTCGATAACCTCGATGACCAAAGCTACGCTGGCTTCATCGAAGCATTGAATAATAACCAAGAAAACTTTTCCAATATCATTCAGCAAGATGCCAATGTCGTCGATCATGCTGAAACGGAAGCAATGCTTGCCAATATTTTAAGCTTATTAGAGCAATACTCAGGCACATTGAGTGATTTAGTGAGCTTAAACCAAACATTAGGCTTCAATGCCAACTCGGGCATGAAAGGTGAAATCACCTTATTAGGTGAAGACGTTGTTGAAAAGGTATCCTTCCTAAGCTTGGTCAAACAAGAATTCCTACCGGTTCGTGAAGCCGAAAAGAACTTTATGTTCGAGCCAACCGCTGAAAACAAACAAGTGTTTGAAGATCGCTACGAAAAATTCTACCAACGCGTGATTAACTTCGGTCTAGAAGAACGTTTCAGTGAGGTGATTAAAACCTATTACGCTAAGGTGCAAGAGTATGGCCAAACGGTTGGCAACTTAACGGCTTTGCAAAACCAATTTGATCGTATTCGCACGGAATACAACTCAAGTACCGACCAGGCCCAACAAAGCCTACGCCAAATCGTTTCCAATGCACGTCAGCAAGCCGCAGCACAATCTCAGCAAGCCAGCATCAGTGTGATTGTGGTCAGTGTGATTGTGGCAGTCATTGCCGGTTTGATGATGTTGGGCATCGGTCGCAGTGTGAATCAAACCCTAAGTCAGATCATTCGTGATCTGGGCAAGGTGAAAGGTGGTGATCTAACCGCACGCTTATCGATCAACCATAAACGCAATGATGAATTCGACTCCCTCTGTGGCTCGGTGAATGAGATGACAACTGGATTAGGCTCAGTCATTGGCGATGTAGTGTATACCACCAATGATGTCAGCAATATGGTCGGCCAATTGAACAGTGCGGTGGTCAACATTGCTGACAGTAACCGCTCCGTAAGTGAGCAAACCAACTCCCTAGCGGCAGCTACTGAGCAGATTTCCACTACCATCAGCAGTATCTCCCATACTACGGAAGAGCTGAGTGAACAGTCTAAGAATACTTATGAGTCTGCACGTGTCGGCGCCGATACCATTAAAGGCGCCCTATCGAATCTTGGTCAAACCATCGAGGTGGTCAATCAAACTGGTCGTCAGCTGAACGAATTAGGTCAGCTATCGAAAGACATCGATAATGTCATTGGTATGATCAATGATTTGGCCAACCAGACCAACCTGCTAGCGTTGAACGCCGCTATTGAGGCAGCCCGAGCGGGTGAAGCCGGTCGAGGCTTCTCTGTGGTGGCCGATGAAGTTCGCTCCTTGGCGGAGAAAACCGTGGACGCCACCGCCAAAATCACCGATATCGTGGGTACCATTCAGACCTCAACGCAGTCAGCGATTACCACCATGAACAGCGGCCAAGAGAACTTGCGCTCTATCGAAGAGTTTAGTGAAAAGGCTGAACTGGCAATTCGCGAAATCGAGCAAAATGCACGCACCAGTTCCGCTTCATCGGTGGACATGGCCCGCTCTATCCAAGAAGTAGCGAAAACCGCGGTGCATATGAGCGAAGAAATGGACCGCATCGCGCAGCAGCTGCAACGTGATAGCTCTGACATTGGTAGCATTGAAGGCAATACCCGTCATATCCATGATCAAGTATCCGCCCTTGAGAAGAAAACCAACGTGTTCACCACTCCAGCTTAGTGCCAACTCACCATAAAAAAACCGGCCATTTGGCCGGTTTTTTTATGCTCTGAAAAAGACGGGCTAATTAAAGCTCAGCGAACTCTTTTTCCCAGCGCTTGGCTTCTTTCTTAGAAGGGCCACCAACCACGTTTACCGCATGACGCAGGCGTGCACGAGTCATATCTGGGCCCAGAATACTCATCGAGTCAAACACAGACACAGACGCTGTGGTACCCGCAACCGCGACGAACAATGGGGCGAAGAAGTCTTTTGGTTTCACTTCCATTGCTTGCGCAAGGGATTTCATTTCCGCAAAGATGTTATCTTTTTCCCAAGCACGCAGTGCTTCGAGTTTCCACAGAGCAAACTGCAATGCTTTACGTAGAGTTTCTTGTTCCATCTTGATCTCAGCGAATGATTCCGCTGTTACATCTAGCTGGCCTTTGAAGAAGAAGCCCGCCACGTCAGCCACGTCCGAGAAGGTATCGATACGTGGAATGATCAACGGCAGGATAGCGTTCACGTAGTCGCTGTTTAAGCCCCACTCGGCAAATTTCTGCGCGAAATCCGCCACCGATAGATCTTCACGAATCCAAACGCCATTTAGCCACTTAAGCTTCTCAACATCAAAGACTGGACCGCCAAGCGAAACACGCTGAATATCGAAGTGTTCAATCATTTCAGACAGCGCAAATTTTTCACGCTCGTCTGGCATAGACCAGCCCATACGGCCTAGGTAGTTGATTACCGCTTCTGGCAAAAAGCCCATACGTTGGTAGTACAGGATAGACGTCGGGTTCTTACGCTTAGACAGCTTAGATTTGTCTGGGTTACGCAACAGAGGCATGTGGCATAGTGTTGGCATTTCCCAACCAAAGTATTGGTATAGCAAGATGTGTTTAGGCGCTGAGTTGATCCACTCCTCACCACGAATCACATGGGTGATCTTCATCAGGTGATCGTCCACCACGTTCGCTAGGTGGTACGTTGGTAGACCGTCTGCCTTTAGCAGAACCTGCTGGTCGATCTGCGCCCAATCGATCTCGATCGTGCCACGAAGCATGTCTTGCACCACACAAGTGCCTTCTTCTGGCACCTTCATACGAATTACGTACGGTACGCCTGCTTCTAGCTTCGCTTGCACTTCTTCTTGGGTTAGCTTAAGTGCGCGGCCATCATATTTTTGCGGCAAGCCTTGCTCTTTCTGCTCGGCACGCATTTGGTCTAGCTCTTCAGGCGTTTCAAAGGCATAAAAAGCGTGGCCTTTTTCAACGAGCTCTAGCGCGTAATCTTTGTAGATATCACCACGTTCGCTCTGACGGTAGGGACCATATGGGCCGCCCACATCTGGACCTTCGGCCCAATCCAAGCCCAACCAACGTAGGGCATCAAGGATCATTTTCTCCGATTCAGGGGTACTGCGTGTTTGGTCAGTATCTTCGATACGTAGAATAAATTCGCCGCCCATTTTCTTAGCAAAAGCCATGTTAAACAGTGCGATGTATGCAGTACCAACGTGAGGGTCGCCAGTTGGAGAAGGCGCAATACGAGTTCTTACCTCAGACATATCCTATCTCATTAATCGGGTGAATAATGGCGCATATTATATGCCTGTTGGCAGGTATCGGTAAGGGCTATTCGTGATCTTTTCTGTGTTTGCATGCAACTAATAAGAATTTGCTCGGGTCGCAACTGAGCCTGACAGAGTGCCCCGTCAATGGTGACTGCCCTTTCGTTCCAGTTGCGAAAGACGAATTCCTATTTCGACATCTAGTTTAAGCGTCACCATGGCGCGAGCAAATTGGCAATGCTCGAGCTGCCCCTGCAACAGTTTTTGGTATTTTGCGGGATAGTCGGTTAAATCGGCGAATACGTCTTCTAAAGACTGTTTGCCTTGTAAAATCTCAACAGAGGACTTGGGGCCTACGCCCTTCACCCCAGGAATATGGTTGGTGGTGTCTCCGACTAATGCCCAGTAATCCGGCAATTGTTGCGGCTTAACGCCGTACTTTTGCTCCACCCAGAAGGCGTCATAGCCAAGCTTGGCAAAGTAGTCGTACTGTAAAATATGCGGGTACTGTAACAGCTGAGTATAGCCTTTATCGGTCGAGACTATCATCGAAGCAATGTCATGCTGGCTGGCTTTATAAGCCAAGGTCGCGATCAAATCATCCGCTTCCCACCCCTGTAGGCGAAGACAAGGCCAGCCATTAAAACGAAACACCTCGGCAAAGCTGGCCATCGCGTCTAGCAAGCTGTCGTCCATCGGCGGACGGCCCAGCTTGTACTCAGGAAACATTTCATGGCGCCATGTTTTAGCAGGTGAATCAAAGACAATGGCCATATACTTGGGTTCAAACTGATGAACAAGTTTTGCCAAGGCATCGATACACAGGCTTTGCGTGCGTTCAATACGTCTTACATCATCAGTTTCACTGTCCAGTGCCGCGTGTAAGCGTCTTATCAAATTTAAGCTATCAATCAGTAAAAGCCCGTTCTGCACTGCTACCTTCCACTTTGTGTCCTATATATCTGTCGCCATTCTACGTTATTCTGAAACGCAATGGGGAGTTTGCTAGCCCTTGTATGTTAAGTTCAACGGAGGAAACGTTATGGACACAAAAACAATTCTAACCAGTGCCACCGTCACTGGCTTGCTGCTCACCGCCTTGCCGACCTTGGCCTCCCCCGAAGCCATCGTCATTGAGCGCCAAGGCAGCCAAGTCACCGAACACTTGAGTAAAGCCGCCGAACTCAGCTTTACGCCCATTGAAGGCTCGATCATTCCGATCGCCAAAAACTACACGCCATTTCAGCTTCCCGAGTTTTATAACAGTGAACGCCGCCATTGGAGTGACCACTTAGGCCAGCCGGTCCGAGTGGAGCACAAAAGCCGTGATCTTTCCCTAGAAGGCACCTTAGAAGCGGTCAATGATCGCTACTTCACGCTTAGCGTTAAGCGTGTGGCCGGCAATTACCCGATCAGCGACTTTTATTTAATACCCACTTTAGCGGCGTCTAAAAGTCGCACCGCGTTAAATTATCAGGGGCTACTTACCTATCAAACCAGCGATATTTTATGGCAACCTGAGCTGACCATGATTATCGATGAGCAAGATGTCACTCTGGTACAGCAGGCCAACATCCAAAACCACTCTTCCCAAGACGTAGACCTAAGCTCGGCGTTACTGCATTACAACCAGAAGCAAAATGTGGCACGTCCGATGTTGATGAAAAGCACCATGGCCAGCGACATGTCATTGGAACGTAGCGCGCCAGCCACGGAATACAGTCACAGTGAAATCACCCTAGAGTTGGAACAGCTGGCATTGCCCGCCGCCAGCCAGACCTTAGTCGATTTAGGCAAAACCAGCAGTCGCATTAGTAACCGCAGCAACGTCAGCACTGTGTACAGCTACCCTTCTTCTAGCAAGCTTCCACTAAGCTTCCAGCAACAAATTCGCTTTGACAGCCCAAAGGATCTGATTCCAGGCCACTACCAAACGCTTTGGCATAAGAAGCCTTACTACTTAAAAGGTAACCCAGTGACCTTACAAGACACCCGTGAAGGGGCGGAAGTGGAAGTGATGCTTAACCGCAGCTTAGACCTAAGCGGTGACATCACCTTGATTACCGAGTCACATAAGCAGCAAAGCACCACGCAAACGTGGGAGTTGACCCTTAAAAACCTCTCTAAGCAGCCGCAAAACTACGCCATTACCCATCGCTTAGAGGCCCCCATTCGCGAGCTGTCTTTGCGCTCTTTGGAGCAAATTGACGCCCAAAGTGTCGCCCTTCAAGGCACGATTGCACCAAACACAACCTACCAAGTGCGCTATACGGCAGAATTGACGCACACTAAATAGCTTCCTTCACTGCCTCCCGATCCAGAGGCCAGCAACGGGCCTCTGGATCACCAGCAAATTTATTTACACAATAGGTCAGGACGTTTTTCTGAATGGGTATGATATGGTCAGTAGTCATACAAGATATAACGAAATTGACGGTATTCAGCGTATGGAGCGTCAGGTAATATAAATTTATTTCATATCGAGGCAGAAAAGGAACCTATGAAAAAGCAAATTATCGCATCGATTATTGCAGCGGCGGCGGCACTGCCGGCAGCCCAAGCGGAAACCTTAAGTGAAGTATACGATTTAGCCAAAGCACACGATCCAAGCCTAAGAGCCGCCAATGCCTCTTACCGCGCTGACAAAGAGCAAGTCGAAGTGACCCGTGGCAACCTGTACCCAAACATTAGCTTCAGTGGTAACTTGGGTTATACCAATACCGACCCTGACAACGGGGAATCCTTCAACAACAAGCAAAATCAGCTGGCCCTCAACCTAGATTACCCGATTTACTCGCCGGCTCTAGATTACGGTGTCGATGCGGTTGAACTGACTTTCAAAAGCTCAGGTGTAGAACTAGAACAAGCCCAAGAGCAACTGATTTACGATACCCTGAATGATTACTTTGCTGTATTAACGGCTCAGGCCACTCTAGATACAACGCGCTCACAAGTGAAAAGCTACGCTGGTCAACTTGATCGAGTGAAAAAGCAATACGAAGTGGGCTTGGTTTCCATTACCGACCTACAAGATGCACAAGCGGCCTATGATTCGATTCTGGTAACAGAGCTGAACGCCGAAGCAGAGCTGACCATTGCTCTGGAAGCCCTTTACCAACGCACTGGCACCAGCATCGAGAACATTCCACGCTTGGCGGAAAACTTTCCCATTGAAGTGGACCCTAACCTGAATGCCAACGACCTAATCCAGCGCGCCATGACTGCCAACAAGAATGTGCGTGTACTGGACCTGTCCGTTGAGTCGGCGCAAAACAACATCAACATTCAAAAAGCCAGCGGTCGTGTCCCCACCGTGGCCGTCACAGGTTCCTTGGCACGTACGGACAACGACTACTCTGTGGAAACCTCGTCTCGCTCTGACGGGGTGACCAACACCTCTTCAATAGGCTTGGGTGTGAATATTCCGCTTTACAGTGGTGGTGCGATCAACGCCTCAGTACGCCAGGCGACAGCCAGTGCCGAAGCCGCCGTGGAAACACGCGCCAACTCCATTCAAGATATTGAGTTGAGCATTCGTAGCGCGGTCCTTCAATTGAAGACCCTCGCAGCTCAGGTGAAAGCTCAGAAACAAGTGATCGTTTCTTCTGAAAGTGCTTTAGAAGCCACACAAGCGGGCTACGATGTAGGTACCCGTAACATTGTTGAATTGTTGGATGCGCAGTCGACTTACTTTGACGCGAAGAACACTTACGAACAACTACGCTACAACTTTGTCCTGCAGCAAATCACACTGGATCAGCTAACGGGTGATCTAGATGAAGCAGACATTGCCGCATTGAACCAATGGTTGATCTAAACCATAGCATTTGATGCCTACACAACTAAAAATGCCCAGCACTTGCTGGGCATTTTTGTTTCTTTTAAGACGTACAGCTTACTTAGTAATTAACTGCTCGCGCTTGGCGAATTCGAGCAAGATTTTGTACAGGTTAAAAGCATCTACGCTGCCCGCCAGCTCACGGATCGAGTGCATTGCAAAAGTCGGCAAACCGATGTCCAAGGTCGCCACGCCAATTTCACCGGAAGTAATCGGACCAATGGTACTGCCACAAGCCATATCGCTGCGCACGACAAACGTTTGCGCCGGTAAGTCCAACTGGTTGGCAATGTCTTTGTAGACCGCAGCCGTTTCACTGTTGGTGGCGTAGCGTTGGTTATTGTTCACCTTGATCACCGCCCCTTGGTTAATCAAAGGGGCATGCTGTTGATCATGCTTCATTGCATAGTTGGGGTGCAGCGCGTGGGCATTGTCCGCTGAGATCAGCATCGACTGCTGTACCGTTTGCGTGTATTGCTCAGGGACTGGCGTCAGACGACGTAATACGTCCTCTAGGAAGGGACCATTGGCGCCGCAGGATGACAAACTTCCCACTTCCTCGTGATCGGTACAGATCAATAAAGTTGGACGATTAGAATCTGCGTTTAATAGCGCTTGCATGCCGACGTAACAACTCAATAGGTTATCCAGACGCGCCGCACTGATATAGTCACCATGTAAGCCGGTAATAGCAGCCTTTTGTACGTCGTACAGGCTTAACTCAAAGCTCAGTACCGATGCCACAGAGACATCATTATGTTGACGCAGGATTTGCTCAGTCAGCAGTTTTTCCAACTCAAAGGTGTGCTCCGCACCGCATAACACCGGCAGGATTTCTTCCTGTGGGTTGACCTTAAAGCCCTCAGTATTGACCCCGCGGCTTAAGTGAATAGCCAGATTCGGAACCAAGGCAATCGGGTCTTTAAAATCGATCAGACGACTTTTCAACTCACCGCTTTCAGTTTTAAAGGTCACACGGCCAGCAATCGACAGGTCGCGGTCTAGCCAGGTATGCAACAACGCGCCACCGTACACTTCAACCCCCAATTGATGGTAGCCGAAGCGTTCTACATGGGCATTTGGCTTCAACTTCAAGCAGGGGCTATCAGTGTGAGCACCAATCATGCGGAAACCTTGATGGGCAAAATCCAGCGTTGGCGTAGTGAAAGCGATGATCGATGAGTCGTTGCGGGTAACGAAGTATTTACCGCCTTCGCTAATAACCCACTCTTGTTGCTCATCTAGCGCTTGGTAACCTGCCGCCAGCAGATCACGCTTCATCGTCGCTACTGCGTGAAAAGGTGTGGGGGAATCATCAAGAAATGACAATAAACAATGATTAAAGCTGGCTTGATTCATATTTTCCTGCTGAGTCAATGAGATAAAAAACGACTTTTTCACCACTGGACTGGTCTTGTCGATACGAGTCTAATATGATTTTAGGGAATCACAGACAAATCAGTTTAAGGGAACCAATCGCGGATGATCTACAAACGCCTGTTGTTAAGTTTACTTCCAAGTATCGCGTTAGCCAGCGGTTCCGTTTCGGCCTATGAAAAACTTGAACCACCGCACGATTACGACCAAGTGGCACAAGAAATCGTAGCAACATTGGAAAGCGTTCACTATAACAAAACTCTGATCGACGATGAAATTTCAGAGCAAGCTTTCGATAACTACCTAGATGCCTTAGACCCATCACGCAGTTTTTTACTGAAACGAGACGTCGAGTCTTTGTCTCAATACCGCAACACCTTCGATGACGCCCTACGTAACGGCGACTCGCAAGTCGCTTACGACATCTACAACCTTTATCTAGAGCGCGCGGAAGCGCGATTAGAAAAAGTGCTGGCCGAGATTCCAGACATGGTCAAAAGCTTTAGTTACGATGTCGATGAAAGCCTCAATGCCGACCCAGACAAACTGGCCTGGGCGGAAACCGAGACCGAACTGGATAACTACTGGCGTAAGCGCATTAAAAACCGTGCCCTGACACTGAAACTTAACGGTGAAGAGCAACAGGATATCATTGATGCCATTGAACGACGTTATCGCAGTCAGCTGCGTCAAATTGATCAAACCAATGCGGTGGATGTGTTCCAAAGCTTCGCCAACTCGGTGACGGCAGCACTCGATCCACACACCAGCTATTTCGCACCGCGCGCATCGGAAGCCTTCAACATCAATATGAGCTTATCCCTAGAAGGGATTGGTGCGGTACTGCAAATGGAAGATGACTACACCAAGGTGGTGCGTCTGATCCCCGGCGGTCCAGCCGAAGCACAGAACGAACTGGCACCGAATGATCGTATCATCGCTGTTGGCCAAGAAGGCGAACCTATGGTGGATGTGATCGGTATGCGTCTTGATGACGTGGTCGATATGATTCGTGGTGAACGCGGTACCAATGTGGTACTAGAAATCATTCCCGCCACCAGCAGTACCCAGAACAGCAAGAAGATCACCATCACGCGCGAGAAGGTCAAACTCGAAGACCAATCAGCGCAAAAGAAAATCGTTGAAGTAGAACGCGGCGGTGAAACCTTTAAAGTCGGCGTCATTGAACTGCCTACCTTCTATTCAGACTTTGCCGCGATCCAACGCGGTGATCGCGACTATAAGAGCTCTACCCGTGATACGAAAAAGCTCATCGAAGAACTACAGGAAGAAGGCATCACCGCCTTGATCCTTGACCTACGTAACAACGGCGGCGGCTCACTGCAAGAAGCCAACTCTTTAACAGGCCTCTTTATTCCGGCAGGTCCTGTGGTGCAAATTCGTGATGCCTCAGGCCGAGTGAGTATCTTAGGCGACCAGGATCGTGATGTGGCCTACAGTGGCCCAATGGCAGTAATGGTCAACCGTATGAGCGCCTCAGCCTCGGAGATCGTCGCCGGAGCCTTGAAGGACTATGGCCGCGCCATCATTGTTGGCGACCAAACCTTTGGCAAAGGCACGGTACAAGTGCTGCAAGAAGTCGACAAAGGCCAGCTTAAGATTACCCAAGCTAAGTTCTACCGTGTCTCTGGTGAGAGTACCCAGCATCAAGGCGTGATGCCAGACATCAACTTCCCATCTTTAATCAACACTGATGAAGTGGGTGAAAGTGCCCTAGAAAAGCCATTGCCTTGGGACAAGATTCACGAGACACGCTACCCAGTCTACTGGCACTTTGACGAGTATCTAGCCGACCTCACCTCATTGCATGAGAAGCGCATCAAACAGGATGCTAACTTCGTCGCGCTAGAAGATCAGATTGCTTACGTGAAACAGCAAAACGAGCACTTCAAGTCGATTTCATTGAATGAGCGAACGCGTGAACAGCAACGTGAAGAAAGTGAACAAAGCGGACTCGATCGTGAAAACAAACGCCGCCAAGCGCTGAATTTGCCGACCATTGAAGATGTCGACGATATCGAAGCACCGGAAGAGGATGTTTACGCCCATGAAGCGGCGGAAGTCATCCTAGACTTCATCAGCCTCTATCAACAAAACCACTAAAAATTGGCCATCTGTTTAGGCTATCTGGTGATAGTCTAAACAGAACCCCCAAGAATTAGCTCAATCACAACACCTTTTAGCACAAAAGCTAGCATTCCAAGGCCCAAACCACCGATAATAATAAAGGTGCCAAGTTTACCGGCATTTGATTTACGAGCTAAGTCCCACATGATGAACAACATAAACAGGCAAAAGCCTGTGATAAGCACGGTCATCATCAAGGATTCAAATTCTTCTATTTCCATTTACAACCTACTGATTAGATATTCATTTTACGTTATGGCTAAAGCTTCTTCTGACCGCAATACCATCGACCTATTTGGCACGGTTCGCGGCCGCCCCCGTACTCATCCACTGCCACGCAAAGACCAACTCAAAGCCAATAAGCGCGTCCAACGCGAAAAGGAAAAATCGCTCGGGATGAAACGTGTCGAATTAGTAGTCGATGAGGATACCGTAAAAAAGCTCGACATGCTGTGTGAAATGTCAGGTATTAAACGTGCAGATTGGTTAACCATGCAAGTGGCCCTTGCCTTCAATAAAGCCAAAGTTCCTAACAAGGAAGGCTAACCGCTGATGGCCAAGCTCTACTACTATTATTCTGCTATGAATGCGGGTAAATCAACGACCCTACTCCAGTCCGCTTACAACTATCAAGAGCGCGGTATGAACACCTTGCTGTTGACGGCGGCACTGGACGATCGCTATCGCCAAGGTCGTATTACCTCGCGCATTGGCATCGCCGCGGAAGCAGAGCTTTTTGACGCCAGCACGGAACTGTATCAGCTCATCAAAGACAATCACCAGCAAGCCAGCATTGGCTGTGTGCTGGTGGATGAAGCGCAATTTTTAACCAAACAGCAGGTCTACCAGCTGTCCGAGGTGGTGGATCGATTGGGCATCCCCGTTTTGGCGTTTGGTATTCGTACCGATTTTCAGGGCGAGTTATTTCCCGGCAGCCAAGCTCTCTTGGCTTGGTCTGACAAGTTGATCGAACTGAAAACGATCTGCCACTGTGGCAGCAAGGCCACCATGGTCATTCGAGTGGATGGCGCAGGTCAAACAATCAAGGAAGGCACACAGATCGAAATTGGCGGCAATGATCGCTACATTTCTGTGTGCCGTAAACATTTTAAAGACGCGATGAAGGACTGATACATGTGGTTTAAGAACATACAAATATTCCAACTCAAAGACACGGAAAACTTCAGCAGTGCCGATTTGATCGCCAAACTTCCTGAGTTCCCATTGCGTGAATGTGGCTCACAGGATGAGTTTACCTTTGGCTGGATGCCACTGATTCGTAACAGCGAACAGTGGTCCGTTGCCAGTGACCTGTGTTTACTGATCCGTGCTGGCAAAGAAGAAAAAGTGTTGCCAAGTGCGGTGGTTCGAGAAGAACTCGAAGCCAAAGTCTCCGAAATCGAAGTGGTCGAAGGCCGCAAAGTCGGTCGTAAAGAGAAAGCCGACATCAAAGAAGAGTTGGTGTTCAGCCTGCGTCCGAAAGCGTTCGCAAAACGCACCGACATCTGGGCTTATATTGATTTAAAAGCCAAATTACTGGTACTTAACAGCACCAATGCAGGCATGACAGAGCAATTGTTCAAATTGCTGCAAACGACACTGGGCAGCTTTCCAATGGTGCCACTGCAAGCACAAGCCTCTCCAGCTATGGTGATGACCGATTGGCTGATGAAAAACGACGTGCCAGCGAGCCTTGAAACCGGCGATGAGTGTGAAATCGAAGATTCTTCAGAGGACAAAGCTAAAATCCGTTTTAAATCACTCGAACCGCTGTCAGAGGACGTGACCCGTCACCTTGAACAAGGTATGACGGTAAAAAGCCTGGCACTGCGTTGGACTGACAAGATGTCTTTTGTGTTGAACAGTGACCTGACTTTGAAGAAAGTAAAATTCGACGACACCCTAAAAGAATCGGCGTTTAATGATTCACAAGGTGGAGCCCTATCCGATATGGACGCTAACTTCTCACTTATGTCATTAACCATCCGTGAGTTTTTTGAGTCATACAAATTGTGGTTTGAAATCGTCGACGAATAACAGTTTTCCACAGTTTGGGTGGATAACCATGGGGAGAACGATGGCAATGCCAACAACCGTAAGCATCTGCCCTCTTAGCCCCTTATTTACCCGTAACATGAGTTCCATATCAACGCACTAGTGAACCCGCGTAGGACCCAAAACCATGTCAAAATTGCAGCAAGAAAAGCAAATAGCTCAACGAGTTACCATCGTTGGGGCATTTTGGGATGCAGTCTTAGGAATAGCCAAAATCATTGCTGGTTGGCTGTCTCAATCACAAGCCCTTATCGCTGATGGTATCCACTCCTTATCGGACTTGGTCACCGACGTATTCGTCGTGATCGCCTCCAATAATGCGCGCCAGGCGCCGGATAAAAACCATCCCTATGGTCACCTTAGGTTTGAAACCCTAACCACCGTGATTTTAGGCGTCATCCTCATTGTCGTGGCCACTGGTATTGTGTTTGAAGCCTTCAACGCAGAGACCACGCCTGTGGCCACTTGGTATGGTGTGGGAGCGGTTATTTTGACCATTGTCGTCAAAGAAGCCATCTTCCACTACACCAAACGTGCTGGCGATCAGATCGGCAGTAAATTATTGGTGGCCAACGCTTGGCACAGCCGTAGCGATGCGCTTTCTTCTGTAGCGGTATTGATTGGCCTTATTGGCGTCTACTTTGGCTACGCATGGGCCGACAAAGTGGCATCGGCAGTGGTCGGCTTTTTCATCGGCAAAATTGCCGTGGAAATGATCTGGGATAACCTCAAAGAATTGGTCGATACGGCACCGGATCCGAAAACCATCGAGCAAATCAAAGAGACCGTTTCGGGCCTTAAAAACGTCATGGCGCCACACGATATTCGTGCCCGCTCTATGGCCGGTAAGATTTTCCTAGATATGCACATTCACGTACCTGCCCACGCCACCGTAAGTGAAGGCCACTATCTGAGTGATTTGGTGGTTTACACCATTAAGAAGGCTCACCCTCAAGTACAGGACGTGATGGTGCATGTGGACACCGACGATCACATTCAATCCGATACCTTCGAGCATGAACACAGCGGCCGCCCACCTGCGCTGCAGTTGCCGGCCCGTGATCAGATTTTGGCGGATTTGGGCTTTATGCTTCGTACCCACCGAGCTTACATTGACCTAGAGTTAACTCAGCTGCATTACCTAAACAAGACGCTGAACATTCATATCGTTGCCAGAGCCTCGCAGGCTCCGAGCACTGATTTAAGCAAGGTGACACAAAGCATTTTATTTGATCTACAAAACATTCCTTACGGCAAAGAGCATAAGGTACTGTGGCTGCAAGACTAATCGTCTAGCTGTTCTTGAAAGTCTGGATCTTCTTCAGGGAGCGTTAACTGCTTGTTGGTTTTCGCTCCCATCAGACGCAAGCGCTCCGCTCGATTCATCAAGTTGCCACGCCCTACCGTCAATTTCTTCATCGCTTGTTCATGGCTGCGTGACAACGCGTCAATACGCGTGCCAATCTCATCCATATCTTGTACAAAGCCGGCGAATTTATCGTACATGGCCCCTGCTTGACGGGCGATTTCCAGCGCGTTTTGGCTTTGCTTTTCATTGCGCCAAATATTTTGTACGGTGCGTAGGGTAGCCAATAGGTTGGATGGCCCAGTGATGATAATGTTGTGCTCAAAGGCTTCTGAGAACAGGCCATTTTCAGCCTGCAAGGCCAAGCCATAAGCGGCCTCGATCGGGATAAACATAATCACAAAATCAAGCGACGTGATGCCTTTTAGATCATGATAATTCTTAGCACCTAGCTCTTTCATATGACGGCGAATCGCTTCTAGATGCTGGCGCAACGCTTGCTGCTTTTGCTGCTCGTCTTCCGCTTCCACATAGGCCAAATAGCTCACCAACACCATTTTTGAGTCGATGATGATTTGCTTGCTCTCAGGCAAATGCACAATCACATCCGGCTGATAACGTTTGCCCTCTTCGGTGTTCAATGACACCTGAACTTCGTACTCACGACCCTTTTCCAAACCCGAGCGTTCCAGTATGCGCTCTAAAATCACCTCGCCCCAGCCACCTTGCACCTTGTTTTGGCCTTTTAATGCCTCCGTCAAACTCATGGCATCGTCACTGATACGCTGATTCAGCAGTTGCAGATTTTTGATCTCTTTGACCAGCGAAAAGCGCTCGCGGGCTTCTTGGTCATAGCTTTGTTCAACCCGTTGTTGGAACTCATGGATCTTCTGACCCAGTGGTGTCAGCATGGCATGCAGTTGACGTTCATTCTCACTCGCTAACCGTGCACCCTGCTGCTGCATGATGTCCTGGGCTAACTGTTTGAACTGCACTTCATTCTGGTGTTTTTGCTGCTCGAAGAACTGTTCTTTTTGCTGCCAGATTTCCTGCGCCGCGGCAAACTGCTGCTCCAAGGTTAGGGCTTCTTTTTCGAGTTGATGCACTTCTTGCTGGGAACGTTCCAAAAGCTGTCGTGTTTGAATCAATTCCTGCACAGAATTTTCATGCTCAGCCTGCCACTTACGCTGGATTCTCTGTACAATACCTGCCGCGATGGCGGTCGTGATGGCAACACCTACAACACATCCCAAAGCAATCCACACAGATTGTTGCAACCAGTCTGTCATTATATTCAACCCGCCACTTTACGTTTAAAAACAAGAGCTTTTGTATAAACAATCGCTAAGCGAAGTTTACATGGATTACTACCAGAGCCCAACACACGAGCAGCGCTTTGATCTGGAAATTAAGAACAGCCAGTTCATCACCACGGTGCGCCGCACCCGAGGCCGTGACGAGGCCAAGGCGTTTATTGCCGATATTAACCAGCGTTACCCTGATGCGAACCATAACTGCTGGGCGTTTGTGGCCGGCGCCCCGAACAATGTTCATCTGTGGGATCAAAGTGACGACGGTGAACCCAAGGGCACTGCGGGCAAGCCGATGCTGAACGTGTTACAGCATTCCAACTTTGGCGAAATCACTGTGGTGGTGACCCGTTATTTTGGCGGTATAAAGCTAGGGGCCGGAGGCTTGGTGCGCGCCTACAGTCAAGCGGTTGTCGAAGCACTGGACAAGCTTGAATGGCAAGAAATTTACCCACGTCAAACCGTTTTCATCAAGATCGCCTATCCTTTGTTAGGTAAGGTGGAGTATTGGTTAGAAAACAGCGATATCGATGTCGATGACAAACAATTCTCCGAAGACATCGAAATGACCCTTGCCGTCATTGAACGTACTTGGCCTGAACAAAAGCAGGCTCTGATCGATTTATGTCAGGGCAACATTAAGATTATTGAAGACGACAAAGAGTAGTTATGTACCAAATTGGACAACGTTGGAGCAGCCGAAACGAACCTGATCTAGGGATCGGCATTATTATCGAATTACAGCCAAAATCTTTTGTCTTATTTTTTTCCGATGCTGAGAGTGAGCGCAATTACGCCGTCTCGCAAACCAGTTTAGTGCGCCGTACCCTGACCCCTGGCGACCAACTGATCTTTGAAGGTGAAGCGCACACGGTTGAGGAAGTGCGTGAGTTTGACGGCCTGATGGAGTACAACATCGGCGACGAATGGATCGACGAATCCGAAATTCAATTTCCACGTAACGACAAGAACGAGCTGGATTCCATCCTAGCGCTGTCCCCTGCACGTCGTATGTGGTTTGACCTACGCCGCAATACCCTCGAGCATCAAGCGGCGCATGCCGCCAGCCCAGTGCGTGGCTTAATGGGCTTGAAAGCCGAGCTGTTACCGCACCAAATCTACCTTGCCCACGATATTGCCAACCGACCTGCGGCACGTGCCTTGTTGTGCGACGAAGTGGGTATGGGTAAAACCCTAGAGGCCGGTTTGATTCTGCATCACCGTGTCCTCAATGGTTTGTCTGAGCGTGCTTTGATTCTGACACCGACCAACCTTCAGCACCAATGGTTAGTGGAAATGCTGCGTCGCTTTAATCAGCCATTTACCTTGATCAACGAAAGCGCCTACGAAGATTACATGGATGGCGACGACAACCCATTTGAAGGTCAGCCTTTTGTGATCGCGCCGATCGATTTTGTTTCCACAAACGGTAAAGCAGCGAAGCACATGCTGTCTGCAGAGTGGGATATGGTGATTGTCGATGAAGCCCACCACTTGGCTTGGGACCCAGAGACCCCAAGTATTGCCTACCAGCTGGTTGAGCAATTGGCACTGACCACAGAGTCTTTATTACTATTAAGCGCCACCCCAGAACAAACCGGTGAACGTGAGCACTTCTCTCGCCTACAGTTGCTGGACCCTGAGCATTACCACAGCTTTGAGGTATACCATGCTCAGCAAAGCGAATTTAAGCGCGCCGCAGAGCTGGCGGAGCAAATCTTACCCTTCACCAATGAAGACTCGACGGCAGACCTGCCAGATTGGGGTGATATCTTTTCTGACTACTTCCATGACGTGCAGTCAAAAGAATGGTTTGCCGACCTCGTTTCCAACGATGAAGCTAAACTGGTCAGCGCCGCACAAGATGCAATTAACTGGCTGATTGACCGTCATGGTACTGGCCGTGAGATGTTCCGTAACACCCGTGCGGCCATTGGTGGCTTCCCAGAGCGGAATCTAAACGTTTACGCCTTAGAAACCAACGACACCTTTGCCGACAGCGCCGCGCACCATGTATTGCCAGAATCTCAAGTAGACCACGGTTACTGGGAGCAAGACCCGCGCTGGAACTGGCTAAAAGAATTCCTCGGTGACCAAAAAGTAGGTAGCAAGGTATTGGTGATTTGTCACACGGCTGATATGGCACAATGGCTGAACGACCAGCTAACCTTTGCCGGCTTCCAGAGTGCGGATTTCCATGAACAAATGCCTCTGATCCACCGTGACCGTGCCGCAGCCTACTTTGCCGACCCAGATGGTGCGCAAGTGCTGGTATGCTCGGAAATCGGCAGCGAAGGCCGTAACTTCCAGTTTAGCCACAACTTGGTGATGTACGATCTACCGGAGCACCCAGACCTACTGGAGCAACGCATTGGCCGTTTGGACCGCCTTGGTCAGCGTAATACCGTGCAAATTCATGTTCCTTACCTAGAAGGTAGCGTGCAAGAGCGCCTCTACAAATGGTACCACCTCGCTCTGAATGCCTTTAACCGTACCACCGGTTCAGGCGACAAAGTGAAGTCAGCGTTCCAAGCCCCACTGCAGGCATTCTTGTACGGCAATGATGATGACGATGCCTTGCTTGAAGAAGCGCACATCTACCACGAAGCCCTGCTAAAACAAATGGAAGAAGGCCGTAACCGCCTGCTTGAGCTATCCTCTTGCCGCCCTAATGTCGCCCAGGCACTGATTGATCAAATCCAAGATCAAGAAACCCATGGTCTACACGAATACATTGAGCAAGTAACCCATGCCTTTAACATCCATGCGGAGTGTTTAAATGACGTACCAGAACTTGGTTCTTGGTTTATCCGCCCTTCGACGGACATGATGCTTGAAGCCCTGCCTGGCATTGAAGAAGAAGGTAAAACCTTGATGTTGGATCGTCGCCAAGCGAGCCAACGTGAAGACGTGGCGTTTGCGACTTGGGAACACCCATTGATCACCATGCTGATGGATGAGGTGCAAGGCTTTGACTCTGGCAAACTGACTTCAGCTATTTTGCCAATTGCCGCGCTGCCAGAAGGCACCGTATTGGTCGAAAGTATGTTCGTGATTGAAACCACAGGACACGCCCGCTTGAAGCTTGCTCAGTCGTTACCGATGACGCCGATTTGGCAGCTATCGGACGCCAACGGTAAATTCCTACAAAGCCAATTCACCCCTGAGAAGTGGGCGGAGAAGCTAAAAGGGGTGCCAAACCGCGTGGCCGAGCAATGGGTCGCAGCCCTCCGCCCGCAGCTGCTGGAGATTCTGCAAGCTCACCAGCTAAGCGCCCAAGAGCAAGCTCGACCGACAGTTCATAACGCCAAGGAAACGTACCAACGTAAGTGGCAGGCGGAGATTGAGCGTCTACGTGAACTGCAGCAGCAAAACCCGGCCATTCGCGATGAACACATCGCCGAATTCGAAAGCTACTTAAGCGAAGGCTTGGTACGAATTGATGAGCACCAAATCCGTTTGGATGCGATTCGTATCATCTTGACGACCAAGCCTGAGTAACTTTCGCAAGTGCTGAACATTCTCTATGAAGACCAATGGCTGGTGGTGGTCGACAAACCAGCCAAGTGTTTGTCTGTGCCCGGTCGCGGCGCAGACAAATACGACTCCATTGTGGCTCGGGCGGAGCAGCTTTACGGCGAAGCCCATGCCATTCATCGTCTTGATTACGCCACTTCTGGCTTGATTCTGATCGCTAAAGATCTAGAGTGCCAAAAGCGTATGTACGCCCAGTTCCGAGAACGCCATGTGCAGAAGGAATATCGCGCCATCATTCGTGGCGAAATCAAAGGCCAATGGGGAGAAGTACGTAAGCCATTACGCTGTGATTGGGAGCGCCGCCCGCGACAAATGATTTGCACCGAATGGGGCAAAGACGCCATCACACAGTGGACGCCTTTGAGTTTTGAAAATGGCCACACCCGAGTCAGCTTAAAGCCTATTACCGGGCGCTCACACCAGCTACGAGTGCATATGCAGAGTTTGGGGCACCCGATTCTAGGGGATGAGTTTTACGACTCGGAACCGACAGCGGAACAAGATCGACTATTGCTGCATGCTTATCGCGTGGAGTTCTATCACCCGTTTACCAGTGCTTGGGTAAAGTTTGTCGCCCCCTGCCCGTTTTAAGCATCGCTACGCAACCCGCCACGCTTACTAACTGTTGCCCGCATCAAAGAAGCTATCCATATGTCGATCACTCGAGAGTTTGACTGGTTGCGGTTTGATTTGCCCCGTAGCTTGTTTCTGCTGTGCATCTTGTGTGACACAGTGCTGGCAAATGCAGGCTTTGCCCCGTGCCGCAGTGGGCAGTTTGGCCAATAGGTCACTGTCAATCAACACATCAGGCTGATGGCACCAGCATGTGGAGGGGTCTTGCTTAAGCGTGACAGCACAATGGTTGTCAGCGCCACACAGCGGGCAACGGTTTGGATCGATGGAGCTCATAATTTCGACACTCTTACCTGTTAGTCATAAAGACTATATCGTGCCCCAGCCGCATTTGTTTAGCGCTCTGATCAAGGAAATTGTAATAAAGTCATTTCCTTAGCAGCTTGATATGCTGACTGTAATGTTATGTAATCAATCTCAGATTTGTAAATGACTCTTATTTAACCAAAGTCACTGGGACCCTATGCTTACTAACACGGCCGCGGAAAAACCATGGGTACTTATTAAAGTCGCTCGCTCCATTGTTCCACCACTAGGCATTGCAGGCATTCTATTTAGCTTGGTGGCACTGTTTGGCTACCTCACCTCTTACGAAGTACTTTATCGTCCGTTTACCAATGGACCAGCGACCAATCCCCTCACCGCCATTTGTATCCTATTGCTTGGCATGAGCCTTTGCCTTAAAAAACGATACGCTAAACCACTGCAACTGAGCTTTGCAGGTCTTGTTATTCTGATCACACTGTTGCGCATTGCAGACATTGTCACACATTCAGGACTCACCGCTTACATTTCACCGTTTTATGACCGAGTGTTAATGGACATCGAGCAAGGCCAATCGAATAGTATGGGGCTCAATACAGCGGTCATGTTTTTCTTTATCGCCTTAAGCCAACTGCTCTTCAGCACACGACAATTGGCTTTATCTCAGTTCGTCGCTTCTATCTCTGTGGTTATCCCCACTATTTCACTGACCGGCTACGCTTACAATCTCACTGGTTTTTACGGTCAAATGTCGATGCTCACGACTGTGGCTGGCGGTGCTCTGGCATTGGCCATGCTCTGCTTAACCGCCCACTACGGGGGGCTAAGGGCGATATTAAGTCCTTATCTTGGCGGCAAAATTGCGCGTAAACAAACCATTGCAGGTTACTTAGTGCCGACGGTCTTGGGCTTTATGGTTGCGCAATCGCTTTCCGCTAATGAAGCCGACGAATTTGGTATATTCGTGGTTGTGATGTGTTGGTTCATTATCATCATGGTCAGTGTCTCAGCCATTTACCAAGAGCGAATTGATAGCAAACGCCGAGCAGGTGAACGTCTGTTGGCACAAGCGGCACTTAACGACCCACTGACCAATCTACCTAACCGCCGCATGTTTAATGATTTTGCACAAGCCGAATTGGCCCGTGCCAAAGGGCGAGCAGGCACTTTCTGGCTACTGATTTTAGATATCGATCACTTTAAAAACATCAACGATACCGCAGGCCATGATATGGGGGACGAGGTCCTCATTGCACTAGGGCAACGCCTAAAAGAGTCAGTACGAGATTTAGATTTGGTATGTCGTATGGGCGGCGAAGAGTTCTCGATCATTTTATCAGGCAATTCGCGCCAAGAAGCACAGCAAGTTGCTGAACGAATTCGGCACAGTATTGAACAACTGGAAGTCAAAGGCTGGACCGACCTGCATGGCCCGATCACCACCTCGATTGGCGGTGCTACCAATACACCACAAAACACCATTGAAGACATGGTCAAAGTGGCCGATTCAGCGTTATATCAAGCCAAGCAACAAGGCCGTAACCGAGTGATTTTTGCCTAGGGGTAAGCGGCCGAGTATCTGCATCAAATAAGGCAGCACCTAAATGCTGCCTTGAAGGGCTAGCGGATTATTTTGTTAGGCTGGTGGTTCTTAGGTAAGGCAGTTTGATATCTAACTCACCGTATTTGTCTTTTGCCTGCTCATCATTCAATGACAGCGCAACAATAACATCATCCCCTACTTGCCAGTTTGCTGGCATGGCCACAGGCTCACCGTAACTGGTTTGCAGGGCATCGAGTGCACGTAATACCTCTGCAAAATTACGCCCCACAGACATTGGGTAGGTCATGGACAACTGCAGCTTTTTATCTGGGCTGATAATGAAGACGACACGAACACTGGCAGAGTCAGCCGCGGTACGACCATCCGGTAAGTAAGCGTCCGCAGGCAACATATCAAGCGCTTTGGACACTGCTAACGATTCATCGGCAATAATTGGAAACGTTGGTTTCGCGCCTGAGAATGTTTCGATGTCAGCCTTCCATTGTTTGTGTTCTTCAACACCGTCCACAGATAGGCCAATCACTTTAGTACCACGCTTTTGCCACTCTTCAGCAAGTGTCGCCACCGCACCGAACTCTGTGGTACAAACTGGGGTAAAATCTTTTGGATGACTGAATAGAATCGCCCAGCTGTCACCGATCCAGTCATGTAAATTAAAAGTGCCTAGATCTGTTTCAAGCTCTAAATTTGGAACGATGTCATTGATACGTAGTGCCATAATGCTTTCCTCACAGTAGTGTTTATTACAGTCTCTTTCTATATTCAAATATAGAATATACTTATTGCATTTAGAAATATATAGTTTAAATGATTGAGATAGACTGAATTAATAACAGCGAAAGCAAGGAGTCAAAAACAGTAAACTGGCTTACCCAAAAGATAAGCCAGCACCATGCCTATAGTTATTGCTTAAGTGTCGCAATAAATTGATTCGACTCATCAATGGCCTTGCTCATATCGCTGATCAAACCAGAGATATCCGTTTTCAAGTTCGCAAATTCCCCTTTGATCGCACTGACTGCCGCTGCATTTAGGTTATGCTTTAAATACAAGACGTTGTCATTTAGCGTTGCCAGCACTGGCGCCATTTTCGATTCGGCTTGATGCATACTGCGCAGCATCTGATTGAACTGGCGCTTGGTATCATTCAGTTTGGCTTCACTGGCACGACGCAACTTAGCGTTTGTGTACTGATTCAGCTCGTCTTCCCATTCATCGAATAGGTCTTCAGCCACGTCTTCTACTTCATCAATGCGCTGCGACACACGCTCAGCGGCACTCTTACTGCTTTCGTAGTCATCATTCAGATCGTCATAGACATCTTCTAAATCGCCTCCGTCGAAGTCCGTTAACATTACCAGACGCTGATAGGCGCTTTGGAATTCTTCTTGGCTGTCTTGCTGGCTGTCACGTACATTTTCAACACGGTCGACTAAGATGTCGCGTTTGTCGATCCCTATTTTTTCCATGGCACCGTAGTAGGCGGTTTGACATCCAGCAAGTGACATCAACAAGAGTGCGCCAGCGGCTTTGATGGCCAGAGACTTCATAGTGGCTTCCTTATATGTGGTTCTAGAAAAACAACATTTTTGCCACTGTTGCTTTGGATTACAACCGCTAAAAGCGACTTCCTCATCAAATTAAGCACTCGGGCATAAAAAAGCCCTGCTCAATTGGGCAGGGCTTTAGCACTTGGGGTGGCTCATTGCATCACTTCTGCAAACCAATCTTCTAGTTTGGCTCGGTCAGAAGCTTGCTGCTTGCACTGGCCTATTTGCTGAATACTTCGCTCTAGTGCTTCATCCAGTACGTCTAGCTGGGTTTGATAGTCATCTAATAGCGTCAGCGCTTCCTCTAGCAACATTTGATCGGACACCACAAATGGCTTTTTTTGTGTATCCATCCCATCTTGCTTAGGGGTTAAAGACTTTGAGGTTTTCATAGCACATCCCTCCCGCTGGCAGTCAAATAAGCTTAGCAGGCAATTTTTATTTGTGTTAATGGCCAAAAAGTAATTGCTTCCGCCCCTGTCATAGGTCAATTTTGTCCTAAGCGTGAAATAACCTATAAATCAATGTAATACCTATCCCCCCTTAGAATCAATTGATTCTAAGGGGAAAATTCGTCAATGGATGAGTAAATGATGAAAAACGTTGCCCTATTCGTGGATGTGCAAAATGTCTACTACACCACCCGCCAAGCTTACCAGCGCCATTTTAACTATCAGGCTTTTTGGCAACGCGCGACCCATCAGCGTCAAGTCGTGAAAGCCTTTGCTTACGCCATCGATCGCGGAGACCCAAAGCAAAAAGCTTTTCAGAACATTTTGAAAAATATTGGCTTTGAGGTGAAAACCAAACCTTACATTCAACGCGCTGACGGATCCGCCAAAGGCGACTGGGATGTAGGCATTACGCTTGATGCGATGGAATTCGCCCAAGCGGCCGATGTGATCGTGCTGGTCTCAGGGGACGGCGACTTTGATTTATTGGCGCAAAAAGTACGACATCAGCTAGGAAAAACCGTTGAAGTCTATGGTGTCCCCGCCCTGACCGCCGCCTCACTGATCCAAGCGGCCGACCAATTCATCGCGATTGAAGAAGACTTACTGCTGCCCCAAAAATAAATTCTTGACCACCCTGTTAAAACATTAGAATTGAATAATATTTCGTAATGTGATCAATTTGTCATGTTAACTATTTAATATCGCGATAGTTTTTGGTTTAAACAACATAATAACAAAGGATGTGCGGTGAAGATCGAGAATATTTTTAGTAACCTGTCAGCTCATTCAGATAAAGAACAATTTGAAGACCTTATCAAAGCCGATAATGTTCGCATCGAACGAATCCATTCTCCGGCGAACTGTGAACTAAGTAACGAGTGGTACGACCAGCCAGAAAATGAATGGGTAACCGTACTGCAGGGCTATGGTGTGATTGCGTTTGAAGATGCGCGCATCGTGACGCTAAAGGCGGGCGATCACCTACTGATTGAAGCCCATGAAAAACATCGTGTGATTAAAACCTCAGCGCAAAAAACCACTGTTTGGCTCGCGGTCTTTTTTTGATCGGATCAGGCTAGACTTGGATGTCAATTAAGGTTCCTAGCATATCATCCGATGTGGCAATGACTTTAGCATTGGCTTTGGCGTTCAATTCACTGACGTTGGCATTGATTAGCCCCTCTTGAATATCGGCCGCTGGGCGACTGCTATTAGCTGTGTCCGAGGGAGTGCTTTGTATTTGCGTACTGGCGCTCGCCACTTCGGCACTGGCCTGCTGTAGGTTATCCTGACTGCGTTGTAAGCCTAGTTGGCCATAGTAGGCGCTTCCAGCACTGGAAATTTGCATAACGATCACCTGATGAATATTCAATCAATGAGTCTATAATAGACATCTGAATACGCTTGTCTAGATTCTTTGCATGGGCGCTACAAATCACTACTGAGCATTACGTTGTTGCCACACATCGCTGGCCGCTTGATGCAACAATCCATGCCGTGCCGCCACTTTAGCATGGTCATGGTCGTAGCCACCACCGATCACGCAGGCAATGGGCACCTCTGCCGTCATCACCAAGTCAATCACATAGCGATCGCGCGCCAATATCCCCGCATCCGATAGATGCACATGCCCTAAACGATCCTCTATATGCACATCCGCTCCGGCATCGTAAAGCACAAAGTCTGGTCGATGCTGCTGCAGCAAAGCTGGAACATGCTGCTCTAATAAGGCTAAATACTCGCCATCATTTGTGCCCCGAGGGACATGAACATTAATACCAGCCGATTGCTTTGCCACAGGGTAATTGTCTTCACAATGGAACGACACTGTGATCACTCGAGGATCCTGTTCAAAAAAGGCGATGGTGCCATCTCCCTGATGGACATCGCAGTCGAGAATCAACACTTTCTTGGCTTGCCCAGAATCGACCAACGACTTGGCCGCCACGGCCAAATCATTGAAGATGCAAAACCCCGCACCGCGGTCGGGGAAGGCATGGTGTGTGCCACCGGCCAAATGACAAGCCAAACCGTGTTGTAATGCCAA
The DNA here is from genome assembly GCF_900089755.1 of Marinomonas aquimarina. Lineage (GTDB taxonomy): Bacteria > Pseudomonadota > Gammaproteobacteria > Pseudomonadales > Marinomonadaceae > Marinomonas > Marinomonas aquimarina. The sequence goes on from NZ_FLOC01000002.1 coordinate 87,110, forward strand.
TTCGACGGTCAATAAGGTACCGGAGACGGCTCTTAGGGTTCGCTCTACCAGCCATTCGCTCCAAGGCAAGCCGATGTCCTTCACTTCCTGCAAAGTTAATTGTCCGCGAATAAAACGCTGCACATAGCCGGGATCGTGCGCCCGCATCAGCGTGGTGAGCGATAGGGGCGCGGGGGCATGACAGTTGCTTTCGTCCATAATGCCTAACGCTTGTAAATGTTCTGCCAGACGCTGGAACTTGGCCATCGGAAAACGATGGCGTTCAGGAAAAGGGATGCTGTAATGAGGATGAAAAACCAGAGGTAACTTCACAATAGCCGATCTTGCTGGAGGTAACGATGCCCTACCTTAGCGCTATCGACGTTTGGCGACCAGCAGTTTTCGCACGGCGCGGTTAAATGCGTCCACCAGATGTGGCGGTATGCCCTTACCACTTTCACTGTTGACCTTTTGGATGGCGCGCATAGCACTTTTTTTGTACTCATCCCCTGATTTGCCCCATACCACGTCAATAAAGCGCACTGCCATGGACAGAATGAAAGCACCTTGTGGAATCATGCCACCGACTAACCCTTCTGGGTAACCAGAGCCATCAAAGCGTTCTTTGTAAGTGATCACCATTTCCGATGCTTGGTCCCAGCCTGGGTGTTTACTCAGTAATTGTGCACCAACCATCGGGTGATTTCTCTCAGCACGCTGTTTTGCGGCTTCATCTTCAGCACATTTTAAGATCATCGCCATGCCCATATTATGCATGTAAGCCGCCGCCGACAGTTGTGCTTTATCCACCGGATCCGAGCATTCTTGGTTGATCAACAGGCTCAGTTTGAGAATGCGTTCGCCGCGCTCTGGTGAGTAACCGAGCAATTTGTTTAAGCGATGACTGAGCTGGCGGAAATGCTCAATGTCTTGCTGTTGTGCCTCATCAAAGGTCACTTTGACCAGCAAGCTTTCAGGCTCCTGCTTGGCTTTCTCTTCTTCCACGGCCTCATCATCATTGATCTTAGCGAAAAAAGCTTCCGCGTAACGAATCCTGCCCTGATGGTCGTCTTCGGCGTAAATCTTATCGAGATAGGATTGCAACAGGTTTAACAGCGCCGTATCCGCACCATGGTATTGGTGCAGTTGGCGCAGAAGGTGCAGGATTTTATCTAATACAAGGTTTATCAGTTCACCGAGTAGAGAGTCATAGGCGATATAACCACCACGCATGCCGTCGACGATTTCTTCCAAGCGGTGCAGAGCATCCACCAGAGGATCGAGAAAACAAACCGAGCAGTTGCCTTTCATACTGTGAAGAGAGCGGAATAAATTATCCAGCTTTTCATGGGAAAAACCGCTTGATTCAATGTCATTGACGATCGCTTCGATTTCTTGCTGCGCTTCAATGTAGCATTCCAACAAGTCATCTTTGAGTTCTTGATCCAATGCAGAAAAATCTTTACAAGCAAATTGCCCCATATCTGTTCCAGCCACACTTTCATTAGGGTTATTTCATACAACCCTTACAATTGTAGAGGCTATGCTTGGCTTAATGAATAAAATCTATGTATCTTTCTGCAAAATTAACAATTTAAGAATGAGGAAGCATGGCTGTTTGGTTAATGAAATCTGAGCCGGACGAGTTTTCCATTAACGATTTGAAACATCGTCAACGGGAAAATTGGGATGGCGTACGCAACTTTCAAGCACGTAACTTTATGCGTCAAATGGCACTGGGAGATACGGTACTCTTCTATCACTCTAGCTGCAAAGTCCCTGCGATTGTTGGCACCGCCACCATCTCAAAAACCGCTCACCCTGATCCAAGCTGCTGGAACCCTGAGAGCAAGTATTACGATGCGAAATCCACGCTCGAGCAGCCCCGTTGGGAGCAAGTGGAACTGAGCTTTGCAGGTAAACTAAAGCGCCCGATTACCTTGACGGTGTTAAAAGCCATGCCGGAATTAGAGGGCTTTGCCTTAGTACAAAAAGGCAGCCGCTTGAGTGTCATGCCAGTGGCGGAGCCCTACTGGCATACCATTCAAGCTAAAATGCTGTTTGAGTCCTAGCGTTTGAGATGGCGCCTTAATGGAACAAGCGGTCACGCTGTTTGATACTGAAACTACGATCAAAGTAATAGCGTAGCTCTGCACCTAAGTATGGAAAACCAGCCCCTTTGCCATCACGGAAGATGGCCCCATAGGCGACCCGTTGTCGGTGTTTTTCTGGTTGGAAGAATGCCTCAACACGCCAGCCTGTGCCACGCTCCTGATCTTCTGCATAAATCGCCAAACGACGGTTATCATCTGGATACCAGACCGCCCCCAGCTCCATCGAGACAGCACGATCAAAATCTTCGTTATAGTTGGCGTAACGCCAGTCTAGCGTCATCTCTTGCCAATAATACGCCGCTACAGCATGGCCGATACCCACACGCTCTGCGGCAAAGGAATCGTCTCGGGACTCTTTTTCTAACACACCGAAACCACCACCGATACGCCAGTTGTCATGGCGATAGAAGCCCATCACATTAAATTCTGAGGTCGAGTAATCTTCGTAGATGGGATCGTCAAACACATAATCACTGTCCAAATTGATCGCCGTGCTGAAACGCTCTGAAATCGGCATATTAATGGTCAGATCAATATTGAACATCGGCTCACTTTTGACCAGCCCGCCCCCTAACGCCACCTCAAAGTTGGGCAATTCCACATCCGCATACAACGGTGGTGTTAGGGCTACCAAGCCAGCTAATAGAGAGTTTTTTAGGTACTTCATAGGCTCTGTCATGTCTCTGTGAATGAACGCAAGGATCAAGCAATCGTTACTTTTATCAGGTTTTCTCGGCCCTAGAATTAGAAAATCCTATGGCTGCCTTTCGACACCCTATGGGAATCGAGCCAAAACCTCAATATAATGTGCGCCAAAGTCACACGACGCACAAATTTATTAGGTTTACTTTTTACATGGCGAAAAAACTCTTTATCCAAACCCATGGCTGTCAGATGAACGAATACGATTCATCTCGAATGGCTGACCTTCTTGGCGACTCACACGAGATGGAACTGACAGACAACGCAGAGGAAGCGGACGTTCTACTGTTAAATACCTGCTCCATTCGTGAGAAAGCACAAGACAAGGTATATCACCAGCTAGGCCGTTGGAAAAAACTGAAAGAGAAAAACCCGAACCTTAAAATCGGTGTCGGTGGTTGTGTAGCGTCTCAAGAAGGCGACAACATCCGTAAGCGTGCCAAGCACGTAGATATGATCTTTGGTCCACAAACACTGCATAAACTACCAGAAATGGTGGATGCGGCGGCGAATGCCATTCCGATTACTGACGTGACCTTCCCTGAAATCGAGAAATTCGATCACCTACCTGCGCCAAAGGTAGAAGGGGCTGAGGCGTTTGTATCGGTGATGGAAGGTTGCAGTAAATACTGTACTTTCTGTGTGGTGCCTTACACTCGTGGTGAAGAAGTGAGTCGTCACTTTGAAGACATCATGAAAGAAGTGGTGCAATTGGCCGAACAAGGTGTCCGTGAAATCCACCTTTTGGGGCAAAACGTAAACGCTTACCGCGGTGAAAACGAAGACGGCGATGAAATGGATCTGGCCGATGTGATTCACTCTGTGGCATCGATTCCAGGTGTTGAGCGCATTCGATTCACGACTTCGCACCCAGTTGAGTTCACTGACAGCTTAATCGAAGCGTTCCGTACTGAGCCGAAACTGGTAAGTCACCTACACTTGCCGGTACAAAGTGGTGCCGACTCTGTTTTGTCTAATATGAAGCGTGGCCACGATCGCCAGTTCTACATCGACAAGATCAACCGTATTAAAGAAGCACGTCCAGGTATCAGCCTATCGTCTGACTTCATCATTGGCTTCCCTGGGGAAACCGATGACGACTTCATCGATACCATGAACCTGATTCAAGAAATCGGCTTTGACCACTCTTTCAGCTTTATTTACAGCCAACGTCCTGGTACACCAGCGGCACAGCTGGATGACACCACCCCAGAAGACGTCAAGAAAGAACGCTTAGCCATTCTGCAACGCCGTATCATTCAACAGGCTTACGATATTAGCCTGAGCATGGTGGGTAACATAGAGCGTATTTTGGTCAGCGGCTACTCTCCGCGTGATCCAGGCAAGCTACAAGGCCGTACTGAAAATAACCGTATCGTTAACTTCCCAGCGGACAATCCAGCGTTGATTGGCAAGTTTGCTGACGTGGTGATTTCAGATGCTTACCCAAACTCATTGCTAGGCGAATTGGTCGGCTCTGAGTTGGATGCAGATTTCGAATTAACTAAGTAAGGTCTATTTTGGACACATCATCTGTAATTTCTCAACAAATTCGCTTGGAGCCCGCTGAGGCTCCAGCGTTGGCGGCATTGTGCGGCCAATTCGATGAACACCTTAAACAAATCGAACAACGCCTTAGTGTGAGCATTTCTCACCGTGGCGAGCTGTTCGAGATTTCGGGCGAAGACAACGATCGCGTTGCCGCCGCTAAAGTCTTGCTAGAAAGCATTTATCGCGAAGCGCTAGCGCAGAAAGAAATCACCAAAGAAGCGATTCATTTGTACCTACAGGAAAGTGCCATTGAGTCTCTTTCCAAAGGTAAATCTGACAATGGTCAGGTGGTGATCAAAACCCGCAAAGCCTACATCAAGCCAAAGGGCAAAAACCAACAGAACTACGTGCAACAGATTCGTAAGCACGACATCAACTTTGGTATTGGCCCCGCTGGTACAGGTAAAACCTATCTGGCAGTCGCGTGTGCAGTAGAAGCCCTAGAAGCCGATCGTGTAGAACGTATTATGCTGGTGCGTCCTGCGGTCGAAGCAGGTGAGAAGCTAGGCTTCCTACCAGGCGATCTTTCACAAAAAATCGACCCTTACCTACGCCCGCTGTACGATGCCTTGTACGAAATGCTGGGTTTTGAGCTGGTCGATAAACTGATCGAAAAGAACGTCATCGAAATCGCACCGCTGGCCTTCATGCGTGGTCGTACCCTGAACAACTCCTTCATCATTTTGGATGAGAGTCAGAACACCACTCGTGAACAAATGAAAATGTTCCTGACCCGTATTGGTTTTGGTTCAACCGCAGTGATCACCGGTGATAGGACGCAGGTCGACTTGCCACGCGGCACCAACTCTGGTTTGGCGCACGCCATGCACGTGTTAGACAACGTCAACGGCATCAGCATTACCGAGTTCTCCTCTTCCGATGTGGTACGTCACCCATTGGTACAGCGCATCGTTGAAGCCTACGATAAGTTTGACGAAGAAGCGGAAGCTGAGCGCAAAGAAAAAGAAGCGCAACGTAAAGCCGAACGTGACGCACAACAAAACGAACAGGGTCAATAATCGTGGCAGAACTCTTTTTAGATCTCCAGATTGCAACCGAAAACGAAGCCGGCTTACCCAGTGAAGCCGACTTCCAACGCTGGGCTGATGCAGCCCTACCAAGCGATGGCGAATTTGAAATGACCATTCGCTTGGTGGACGAAGCGGAAAGCCACGAGCTGAATCACGAATACCGCGGCAAAGACAAACCAACCAATGTTTTATCATTTCCGTTTGACGTGCCTGAAGGCATTGACCTGCCGTTGCTCGGCGACTTGGTGATTTGTCGTCAAGTGGTTGAGCAAGAAGCGCAACAACAACAAAAACCTTTACTGCATCATTGGGCGCATATGGTTGTTCACGGCGTATTGCATTTACGCGGTTATGATCATATAAAGGATGATGAAGCAGAGGAAATGGAAGCTCTAGAAACGCTGATTTTAGCGTCGCTTTCCATTCCTGACCCTTATTTAGTTAACGAGTGAGTTTCACCACTATGAGCGAAGACCGATCGGGAAGTTCTAACGATCAACAGAAATCTTGGTTTGAACGATTAGCACAAGCCTTTCATGACGAGCCACGTAACCGCCAAGACATCATTGAGCTGCTGCAAACAGCCGTGAAGTCCGAAGTGATTGATCGCGATGCTTACACCATCGCCGAAGGTGCGTTAGAAGTATCTGAAGTTCAGGCCCGTGACATCATGATTCCACCATCGCAAATGGTGGTCATCAAGTCCGAAGATGATCCAAAAACTTCCATTCGTAAGGTAATTGATTCCTCTCACTCGCGTTTCCCTGTTGTCGGGGAAGATTCAGACGAGATTCTAGGTGTCCTTCTTGCCAAAGACCTCTTGCCTTTGCTGTTCAAAGAAGGCGACATCACCCTAGAAGACATTCTTGACCGTCTTCGTCCAGCAAACTTTATTCCGGAAAGTAAACGTCTTAACGTATTGCTGAATGAGTTTCGTACCAAACGTTACCATATGGCTATTGTATTGGATGAATACGGCAGTGTATCGGGCTTAGTAACGATCGAAGACGTTTTGGAACAGATTGTTGGCGAAATCGAAGACGAAACAGATCGTCTTGAGAATGAGAATATCCAAACCACTAGCCAAGAAGGCATTTACCTAGTGCCAGCACTGGTATCGGTCGAAGATTTCAACGAATATTTCCACGCCAATATCAGTGAAGAAGAGTTCGACACCATTGGTGGCATCATCGTACAGCAATTTGGCCATGTGCCGTCGCGCGGCGAGGAAATCACCTTTGAAAACTTCCATTTTAATGTAGTGAAATCCGATGGACGACGCGTGAAGACACTACAGGTCTGCAAAGTTAGCGAAGAATCAATATTGTAATATGAGCTACACCGCCACCTTCACAACGGATGTAACAGGGTGGCGTTTACGCCTCCTCCACTCGCTTCAAACTCGCCCTGCACTGCACTGTCTGGGCCTGCTGCTAGCGGGAGGACTGTCCACCCTGAGCTTTGCCCCCTTCTATATTTGGCCCATTTATCTGTTAGCACTCAGCTATTTGATGCTGGCTTGGCAAGGTGCTAACTCTTGTAAGCATTCCTTTCTGTTTGGTATCAGCTTTGCCTTAGGTCTGTTTGCCAGTGGTATCTCTTGGGTCTATGTCAGCATTGCAAATTTTGGACAGGTCGGTTTTGCGGTTGCCATTCTGATTACCTTTGGCCTGATCGCGGCCGCATCCTGTTATTGGGGCATTGCGGGGGTCGTCTACAACACACTGCGCAGACGCCTTAGAACCCCCTTTCGTGTACCACTGTTCGTCGTCATCATTTTGTTATTTGAGTGGCTAAGAAGCACTTTATTTACTGGCTTTCCCTGGTTACTGCCCGGCTATATTGTCGAAAAAAGCTGGTTGTTTGAGGCTCTGCCCATTGGAGGTATTTGGTTCGCCAGTGCCTTGGTGTTGCTGACCTCGGCAGCCATCGGCATGGCCCTTCTGCTCGCCCAACACTACCGTTACTTACTCTTGGTGTTGACTCTCTGGGTGGGCGCAGCAGGCTTGCACTTCAGTGCACCGGACTATGTGACTGAGACAGACACGCATAACGTAACCCTGATTCAAGGCAATGTGGCACAGGATGAGAAATGGCTACCGGAAACCGCTGCTCCAACTCTGACCTATTACCAGCAAGCCACGTTTGAGAACCTCGAAAGCGATATTGTGGTCTGGCCGGAAACCGCGATCACTTATGTATTGCACCAGGTAGAACCTTACCTTGAGCCCTTCTCTAAGGATCTAGAACATCTTGGCACGACGGTCATCACCGGCGTTCCGGTTTGGGACGAGGAACGCAGCAGTTACTTTAACGGCGTCTGGGCCACTGGCAATGGCTTTGGCGTGTATGAAAAACAAAAGCTGGTGCCCTTTGGTGAATACGTTCCCTTAGAAGATTGGTTTGGCCCCATTTTTGACTTGTTTGGCATGCCCATGTCCCAGTTCCGCAAAGGACCCGCGAATCAACCCACTCTGCAAGCAGGTGAGCTAAGCATAGCCCCCTTTATTTGTTATGAAGTGGTCTATCCCGATTTGGTGCGCGCCATGGTGCGCGACAGTGATGTATTACTGACGATCAGTAATGATGGTTGGTTTGGCCGCTCCATTGGTCCCTTGCAGCACTTGCAAATCGCACAGTTTCGCGCCAAAGAAGCGGGGCGCTATATGATTCGCGCCACCAATACCGGGGTTAGTGCCCTGATTGACACTAAGGGGCAGATTGTCAGCGAGCTACCACAGTTTGTGCGCGCCACTCTCACCGGCAGCATTGCCACCGTAACGGGCAACACGCCCTATGTGATGCATGGCAATCTAGCCCTTTGGCTATTGCTTGCCTTATTGATTGGCCTTAGCTTTTTACCAAGCTTCAGACTCTTCAAACATAGATAACACCCCGTCGTACGACCCGATTCCATCGGGGATGCAATGCCTTATCGCCATCAGGAGATGGCTCGTACGACCTAATTCCATCGGAGATAAAAGCCTGGAACCTAATCGTACGACCCGATTCCATCGGGGATAAAAGCCTCTTACTCACCTTGGTAATACATCAAGCCATAGTGACAGACTTCACAGGTATTTAAGGTACCGCCATCGTGGCTGTTTTCGTGCCCGCAATCCATACAGATGTAGCGCCCAGCTTGAGCCTCTTTGCCAGCTACGACACATTTTTCCAATGGTACTGGGTTATTGTTGGCGTGATTGATCAGCCACAGCAAGGCGATGTCTTCTTGCTCGTCTAGATTTTCCACCAGCTCTTCGCTTTGATCCATCACAAGATGCCAATTGGCATCCACCCAAGCTTCCATATAGCCCATTTTATCGTGCCAGTAAGCTTTCATCAGTTCGACGTCTTCAAGCAACCAATCTTTGGCGCCAACTAGGGTTTTCTTGGCTTCTTCCACTAAATCTAGGTCTTGATCAGTATCTTTTTTCATAGATTGTACAACTCCATCGTTATGCGCCTTCTATTGTGCGCCCCATCTATATAAAATAGCGGATATTTCATTTTTCTGTTGGCGAAACTCGCGACAAAGCGATGTACAGTATGCTCTCGCCAAACAAACTTAACGCCTATTACGGGATGATCAAAGCACATGCAAGAACAATATAGTCCGCAGCAGATTGAAACCGCTGCACAAAGCTATTGGGATGAAAACAAAGTATTTAAAGCCGTTGCCGATTCCAGTAAAGAAAAATACTACTGCCTATCCATGTTCCCTTACCCAAGTGGTCGTCTCCACATGGGCCATGTGCGTAACTACACCATTGGTGATGTGATCTCTCGTTACCAGCGTATGCTGGGTAAAAACGTAATGCAACCAATGGGTTGGGATGCGTTCGGTATGCCAGCTGAAAACGCTGCGATTAAAAACAAAACAGCGCCTGCCAAGTGGACCGATGAAAACATCGCCTACATGAAAGGCCAGCTGAAAAAGCTAGGTTTTGGTTACGACTGGGATCGTGAGATCGCTACTTGTAAACCTGAATACTACAAGTGGGAACAGTGGTTCTTCACTCAGCTTGTAGAAAAAGGTCTAGCCTACAAAAAAACTTCTGCAGTTAACTGGTGTCCAGAAGACCAAACCGTACTTGCTAACGAACAAGTAGAAGACGGTGGTTGCTGGCGTTGTGGCACACAGGTGGTGCGCAAACATATTCCTCAGTGGTTCATCAAAATCACAGATTACGCTGAAGAACTACTAAACGACCTAGATCAACTAGACGGTTGGCCAGAGAAAGTTAAGGCGATGCAGCGTAACTGGATCGGTCGTTCAGAAGGTCTAGAATTCAGCTTCGGCGTAGAAGGCAAAGAAGAGCGCCTATCGGTTTACACGACACGTCCTGACACTGTGATGGGTGTCACTTACGTTGCTGTAGCTGCAACACACCCTCTTGCACTAGAAGCGGCAGAAAACAATGCTGAGCTTGCAGCATTCGTAGAAGAGAGCAAACACACTTCTACAACGGAAGCAGACCTTGCAACCGTTGAGAAGAAAGGCATGGACACAGGCTTTAAAGCCGTTCACCCAGTAACCGGTGAATCTGTACCCGTTTATGCTGCAAACTTCGTATTGATGGACTACGGCTCAGGCGCAGTGATGTCCGTTCCTGCACATGACCAGCGTGACTTCGAATTCGCAGAAAAATACGGCCTTCCAGTTAAGCAAGTGATTCAACCAGCGGGTGACGAAGCCATTGATCTAGCAAAAGAAGCCTTTACTGAAAAAGGCATCCTTTGCAACTCAGGTCAATTCGACGGTCTAGATTTCGCAGCGGCGTTTGATGCGATTTCAGCGTTCATGACAGAGCAAGGCATTGGTGAGCGTAAAGTAAACTACCGCCTACGTGACTGGGGTGTAAGCCGTCAGCGTTACTGGGGCGCACCAATCCCTACGATCAACCTTGAAGATGGCACTGTTGTTACAACACCACATGACCAATTACCTGTAGAACTGCCTACAGACGTTGTCATGGATGGTGTGAACTCACCAATCAAGAACAACCCAGAATTCTCAGCAACGACTTATAACGGTCAACCCGCTGAACGTGAAACCGATACGTTCGATACTTTCATGGAGTCGTCTTGGTACTTCGCTCGTTACTGCTGCCCAGAGTCTGACGATGCCATGCTAACCGAAGAAGCAAACTACTGGCTTCCGGTTGACCAATACATCGGTGGTGTAGAACACGCGATCCTGCACTTGTTGTACGCGCGTTTCTTCCATAAATTGCTACGTGATGCCGGTCTTGTGACTTCTGATGAGCCATTTAAGCGTCTATTAACGCAAGGCATGGTAAACAAAGACGGCACCAAGATGTCGAAATCTAAGGGCAACACAGTTGACCCGCAAGAAATGATTGAGAAGTACGGTGCCGATACCGTGCGTCTATTCATCATGTTCACAGCGCCACCAGAGCAATCTCTAGAGTGGAACGATGCTGGTGTTGATGGTGCATCACGTTTCCTACGTCGTCTGTGGTCGTTGGCTTACCGTCACAACAATGCTGGCACGCCAGGCCAACTGGACGCTGAAGCATTGAATGGCGAACAAAAATCGCTACGTCGTAAAACGCACGAAACCATCAGCAAAGTAAGCGATGACATCGAACGTCGTCAGACATTCAACACTGCCATCGCTGCGGTAATGGAGCTTTGCAACGAGATCAGCAAGTTCGAAGACAAGTCTGAGCTAGGCCTTGCGGTTGAGCGTGAAGCATTAGAATCAGCAGTGCTATTGCTATCACCGATCGTGCCACACATTGCTCACCAACTTTGGAGCGAACTAGGTCACGGCAATGATGTTGTCAATGCACCATGGCCACAAGTGGACGAAGCGGCGCTTGTTAAAGACGAGCTAACCATTGTTGTACAAGTACTTGGTAAGAAGCGTGCTGAGATGACGGTTTCTGCCAGCGCGGACAACAAAGAAGTGGAAGCTCAAGCACTTGCTAACCCAAATGTTCAGAAGTTCATCGAAGGTAAAACGGTACGTAAAGTCATCGTGGTACCAGGACGTTTGGTTAACATCGTTGCTAACTAAGTGACACAAGGGGTGGCTTAGGCCATCCCTTTTTTTATGGAATTGATATGATTTTGCAAGCTCGTACTCTTTGGTTCATTCCTGTTCTATTACTGACACTACTGCTGTCTGCCTGTGGTTTTCAGCTACGCGGCCAAACCCAGGTTCCGCCTCAATTGCAATCATTGACCTTATTACTGGGCACAGGATCACAGGACTTTGATCGCGACCTACGTATTGCCTTGGCCCAAGCTGGCATTCGTATCGTTGACAGCCAACCGAGTGCGGAGCTACACCAGTTGAAGGTAAACCCGCTGGAGCTAGACGATACCGTGATGGCCCGAGCATCGGACAATGACATCACTCAAGTTGAGCGCCGCATTAAGGCGACTTACTTTATCCGTGATGAAGAAGGCAAGGCACTATGGGGACCTCGTACAGTGAGCATTTCCATCATGCTCAACAATCAGGATGCTGAGCAAAGCCTAAGATCCGCTTATAACGCCGAGCAAATGCAGCGCGCCAGTCACCAGCTGGCGGATGAATTAGTGTACGATTTGAACTACGCTACCTTCTAACCATGAAAATTCGTCCCGATCAGCTACAACAGTCCTTAGACAAAGGGCTGCAACCTATCTATATCGTTTCCGGTGATGAAGTATTACTGTGCCAAGAAGCTTGTGACAGTGTCCGTCGTTCGGCCATGCAACAAGGAATTGAAGAACGTTTGCGTTTTGTCGCCGATGCCCAATTTGATTGGCAGGAAGTGATCAATGAAATGCAAGCCTTGTCGTTGTTTTCTTCTCGCCGCCTATTTGATATTCAAATTGATAAGCTGGGTGAGAAGCACAGTAAAGCCCTAGCTCAAGTGGTGCAGCTACTTAGCCTCGACAATGTGGTCTTGCTGTCATTGCCAAAAGTGGATGCCAAAACCCAAAAAGCCAAATGGTTCAGTGCCCTAGAGCAGGCAGGCGCTTTTGTTCAGGTCTGGCCCATTGACGCCAACCGTTTACCGGCATGGGTACAACAACGTGCCAAGTCGTTAAACCTCAGCCTTTCTCGAGATGCGGCAGCGATTATGTGTGAACGGGGTGAAGGTAACCTTCTCGCCTTGTCACAAGAGTTGGAGAAGCTACTGTTGAGCCATGGCCCCGGCAGCCAATTGGATGAACAAACCATCGCTGAAAGTGTGGCCGACTCCAGTCGTTACTCGATTTACGATCTCAGTGATCGTTTATTAACCGGCAAACTAAAAGACGCCCTGCATTGTTTGAGTCAGCTGCGCGCCGAAGGGGTCGAAGACAGCATCATGCTATGGCTTTACAATCGTGAATTGGCCACCCTGACTCAGCTTTCCCAATTGGCTCAACAACAAGGGCTTCGTAATGCTTGTCAAAAGCTGCGTATTTGGGATAAACGCATTCCCATTTATGAAAGTGCCTACCAACGCCTGCCGCTCAACAGCTTAGCCTACATGCAGCGTTATATCGCCCTCTTAGACCAAAGCATTAAAGGCTTAGATGGCCCAGATATCGAGCTGGGGTTTCGTAATCTCACATTGATGTTCTGCGGTGTGAAGCCAGTTGCGACAGAGCTCGATCTATAACGATTTGCCAACCTTTATCATTGATACTTATCAAAAAGCCACGGATCTTTACATAATGACGGTTTGATTCAGTTGGACAGGCACATAGACTGTCCAAAAGAACAAATAACATTAGGTTGGCAAATATGGCTTGGTTTAAACGCACGCCTCAGATTGAGAAAGAAATATCCAGTAACGAGTTCTCTAACTTAGTTCAGATAAGCTCCAACCAGATATCCAGTGAGTCGCTAAAGCCGCTGGCCTTCCAAAACGCTCAAACCCAGCTGATCTTAGCTTATATATCCCCCCACCTTAATTTTGAAGCCACTGTTAACAAGATAAAATCCGCGGCGCCATTCTGCTCTAAGGTCATCGCTATAATGACGGCGGGGGAGCTGAATAGTGGCAAAGCCAATATGTATCAAGCGGCGGAGAGCACATGGGACAATATCGTGCTGCAGAGCTTTAGCAGTGACTTGTTTGAAAGTGTTAGCATTCAGTCAATTCCCTTGCACTGTGAGGACCTGCGTTCTGGCAACATTAAACTGTCCAAAGAGCAGCGCATTAAGGCAATTCAAAGTGAGTTGGGGCGAGTAAAACTGCCCTTCCCTGTGCATTTTAATAACACCATCGCTCTGACCTTTGTCGATGGCCTGTCTTCCTCCGAAAACTTCTTTATGCAAGCCATGTACGCAACGGATGAGTTCCCTTGCCACTTCCTTGGTGGCTCTGCAGGCGGCAAGCTCGACTTTCAACAAGCCTTGGTACATGACGGCAACAAAGTTGCCCACAATTGTGCGGTCATTGCGTTCGTCAAAATGAAAGAGGATGCTCGCTTTGGCATTTTAAAAACTCACAATTTCGAAAGTACAAACGAATCCTTTGTCATTGCCGAAGCCGATGCCATGCGCCGTAATGTGCGCAGTATCATTAGCAAGCAAACGGGGCAATTGGTCAATATTGTTGAGCACCTTTGCCAGTACTTTCGCTGCCAGCCCCATGAACTTGAGAGCAAACTTGTCGGACATACGTTCGCGGTAAAAATCCGTGATGAGCTATTTATCCGCTCCGTCGCCGCTATCGACACCAGTGAAGGCTTGATTCATTTCTTCTGTGACCTAGATTTTGGTGACGAATTGATCTTGGTGAAAGCAAAAGATTTTGCCGGTTCGACCGAGCGTGCGTTCAAAGAATTTATGCAAGATAAGCCGTCTAAGCCTGTCGCCATGATTGCCAACGACTGTATTTTACGTCGTTTAAATAACCCAAATGAATTGAATAAAATCACCAGCTTTAAAGACATAAAAGCGGCTGGTTATTCAACCTTCGGTGAAATTCTCGGCATTCATATGAACCAGACTCTCACTAGCTTGTTCTTCTTTAAAGTAGAAAAAGGGCAAACCTTTAAAGACTATTTCGTCGATAAGTTTCCGGTACATTATGCAAACTTCCGCGAGTACTTTTTGCTTACTCAACTCAACAGTGCTCAGCAGCTCAATAAGCTACAAGATCATTTGATCAACCACTTGTCGGAGTACCGTCCGTTATTACAAGAAGTCACAGGTAGTTTTGAACGCGTCACCCACTACTCAAGCTCTACCCAAGCAGTCGTCACAGGGGTAACCTCTGAGTTCTCTAGCTTCAGTCAAGCCATTCATGCGCAAGAGAAAGATCGAGCTGAAATGGTCACTAACGTGAAGCAGTTAAAAGAAAATGCCGATCGCGTGCTGAGCATCTTAAAAGTCATTTCCGGCATTGCCGATCAAACCAACCTGCTGGCGTTAAATGCTGCCATTGAAGCGGCTCGAGCTGGAGAAGCTGGCCGAGGTTTTGCCGTAGTCGCGGATGAAGTGCGCCAATTGTCTCAAAATACCCAGCAAAGCCTCGATCAAACCGGTGAGACCATTAACGCCGTCGACACTTCCGTTGGTTCAATCGAAAAGAGCATTGAGAAAATTGATGCCTTTATGAGTCACCTATTAGACAGTACCTCCACTCTTTCCGAGCAGATTAGTAGTCTAAGCGAGACGTCGCAAGTCGCCAGTGAAGATGTACAAGGCAGTATTGCCTCCATTCAAAGTATGAGTGACCGCATCGAGGAAATTAACAACGAAGTCGACATGATTGAGCGCCTTAAAGCAAACAACAACCTGTCTATTTAAGAAAATCCGGACTAACAAAAAGGCTATCCTAGGATAGCCTTTTTCAAGACGCACAGGGGGTAAATGACATTACAACTCACCGAGTGTGTCACTGCTGTAAACCTGGGCCAGCTGATCCCCTTCCCAAGATTCTAATCGTACATCAAAGCCCCATAAGCGTTTAAAGTGCTTTACCACCTCAATGGTGTCATCATTTAAAGGTCGACCATGATCCATCGTGTGCTTGAGAATCAAGCTACGATCACCGTATAAATTGACTTTTTGTACCTGAATATTAGGCTCACGGTAACTAAGGTTGTATTGCTGCGCTAGGCGCTGACGTAGACCTTGGAAGCCATTGTCGTTGTGGATTTCTTTGACTTCGATAAAAGACTCTAAGACATCATTTTCGACACCAAAGAAGCGGAAGTCGCGCATGACCTTAGGCGATAAGAACTGCAAAATAAAGCTCTCATCTTTAAAGTTACGCATGGCAAAATCCAGCACCTCCAACCAAGGTTTGCCGACCACATCAGGAAACCACTCACGGTCTTCATCGGTTGGCTCTTCACACATACGCTTAAGATCAGAGTAGATCGCAAAGCCTAAGGCGTAGGGATTGATACCGGAGTAGTAAGGGGTATCAAAACTAGGTTGGAACACCACATTGGTATGGGATTGCAAAAACTCTAAAATAAAGCCCTCATCGACTTTACCGCGGTTATACAACTCATTCATGAGTGTGTAATGCCAAAAAGAAGCCCAGCCTTCGTTCATCACTTGTGTCTGACGCTGCGGGTAGAAATACTGCGCCATCTTGCGCACGATACGAATGATTTCACGCTGCCAAGGTTTTAGCAAAGGGGCATTTTTTTCCAGAAAATAGAGCAAGTTTTCCTGTGGCTCACTTGGAAAAAGGCGCTCTTTTTTCTTTTCCTCTTCCGAATGCTCCGTGATGGGAATGGTGCGCCACAAATCATTAACTTGTTGTTGTAGGATTTGCTCGCGCTCATCCTGACGCGCTTTCTCTTCGGTCATTGAAATTGGCACTGGACGCTTGTAGCGATCGACACCAAAGTTCATCAAGGCATGGCAAGAGTCGATGGTATTTTCGACTTCTTCGATGCCGTATTTTTCTTCACACTCCAAGATGTATCGCTTAGCAAACACCAAATAATCAATGATGGCGGTGGCATCGGTCCAAGTACGGAACAGATAATTGCCCTTGAAGAAGGAGTTATGACCGTAACAAGCATGGGCAATTACCAAGGCCTGCATCATCATATTGTTTTCTTCCATCAGGTAAGCAATACAAGGAGAAGAGTTGATGACGATTTCATAGGCTAGGCCCATGCGACCACGTTTGTAGTTCTGCTCAACCTCTAAGAATTGTTTGCCGTAGGACCAATGATGATAACCCAGCGGCATCCCCACCGATGCGTAGGCGTCCATCATTTGCTCTGAGCTGATCACCTCAATTTGATTAGGGTAAGTATCCAAGCCAAACTCGGCAGCGATTTTTGCAATCTCTTCATCGTACTTTTGAATCAGCTCAAACGTCCAATCGGGACCTTGAGAAAGGTAGTCGGACTTCTTACTACTGGTTCGACTCATGTGGCCTCCTTTGGAATAAATCTCGGAATACTGGGTAGATATCACCGACTTCCACTATGTGGCGCATGGCAAAACTCTTAGGGTGATTGGTCTGCACTTCCTCGTAGGCATGCCACAGACTCTGATGATCACGGGGCGTGATTTCGATGTAAGTAAAATATTGCACCAGATCGACCAGTTCTTCTTCCATCAGCTTACGACAGATACGTGAGTCGTCGTCCCAGTTGTCACCGTCTGATGCCTGTGCCGCGTAAATGTTCCATTGATCAGGAGAGTAGCGGTCTTTCACTATTTTCTCCATCAATCGCAGTGCACTAGACACTATCGTACCGCCCGTTTCACGAGAGTAGAAAAACTCTTCCTCACTCACTTCTTTCGCGCTGGTATGGTGGCGAATAAATACGACGTCGATTTTTTCATAATTCCGGTTTAAGAACAGATACAGCAAAATGAAGAAACGTTTGGCCACATTCTTAGTTTCTTGCGTCATTGAACCGGAAACGTCCATGATGCAAAACATTACCGCCTTGCTACTTGGACGTGGTTCTTTAACGTGATGGTTGTAGCGCAAATCGTAGGTGTCCAAAAAAGGTGTTTTTTCGATTTTTTGCTTCAATAAACTGATTTGTTCATCCAACCAAACTAATTTTGCTTTTTCCTCAGATGCGGCAGAGCTATCCGCTAAAATCGCATCACGTTCAGCTTCCAACTCCGCCAATTTCTTGCGTGAGCTACTGCTCATCACCATGCGTCGTGCGTAAGCGTTACGCATGGAACGCACGATATTCAACTTAGAAGGCGTTCCTTCTGAGACGATGCCGGCATGCTTAAGACTGAACTCTTTAATTTCCTTCAGCTCTTTACGTACCAAATTCGGCAGAGCCAGATCTTCAAAGACGAAGTTTAGGAACTCTTCTTGGGAGATTTGAAAAACGAAATCGTCTTCCCCTTCCCCTTGGTTGGAGGCATTGCCTTGGCCAGCGCCACCGCCGCCCCCCCCTTCAGGTTTAGGAATACGATCGCCGGTGGAAAACTCCTTATTGCCTGGATGCACCACCGACCCCACGCCACCTTTGCCATGGCCAAAGTGGGGTTCATGGATATCGCGTTTAGGGATCGTGATTTGCTCACCACGATCCAAGTCTTGAATACTGCGTTTATTGACGGCTTCTTCGACGGCTTTACGAATGTGCTCTCGATAGCGACGCAAAAAACGCTGACGGTTGACGCTACTCTTGTGCTTCCCATTCAGGCGGCGGTCAATTATGTAAGACATGCTCGCACCTCCTCTCTCAAGCTATTTAGGCAACTTCATCACTTCTACCTACTGGGATTTACGCACACGTAGATACCATTCAGACAACAAACGCACTTGTTTTTCGGTGTAACCGCGTTCCACCATACGTTTCACAAATTCATTGTGTTTACGTTGATCTTCTTTAGAGGATTTGGCACTAAAGGAAATAACTGGTAGCAAGTCTTCGGTGTTCGAGAACATCTTACGTTCGATCACCACACGCAGCTTTTCATAACTCAGCCAACTTGGGTTAGAACCGTTATGGTTGGCTCGAGCACGCAGCACAAAGTTCACTACCTCATTACGGAAGTCTTTCGGATTGCTGATGCCAGCAGGCTTCTCGATTTTCTCTAGCTCATCGTTAATCGCTGACCGATCAAGAATGTCACCGGTTTCAGGGTCGCGGTACTCTTGGTCTTGGATCCAGAAATCCGCATAGGTGACGTAACGATCAAAGATGTTCTGACCATACTCAGAGTAAGACTCTAGGTAAGCGGTCTGAATCTCTTTACCAATAAACTCCACATAGCGTGGTGCAATGAACTCTTTCAGTGCTCGCAAGTAACGATCATGGCGCTCTTGATCAAACTGCTCTTGCTCTATCTGTTGCTCAAGCACGTACATCAAGTGCACGGGGTTGGCCGCCACTTCGGTAGGATCAAAGTTAAACACACGGGATAGGATTTTGAAGGCAAAGCGCGTCGATAAGCCATCCATCCCTTCGTTCACGCCGGCGGCGTCTTTGTATTCTTGCAATGACTTCGCCTTTGGATCGATGTCTTTTAATGATTCACCATCGTAAATACGCATTTTCGAGAAGATACTGGAGTTTTCAGGCTCTTTGATGCGCGACAGGACTGAGAATTGTGCCATCATTTTCAAGGTGTCTGGCGCACATGGGGCATGATTTAGAGAGGAGTTTTCCAGCAGTTTTTGATAGATGCTCATCTCCTCGGTCACACGCAGACAGTACGGCACTTTAACGGTATAAACGCGGTCAATAAAGGCTTCATTGGTTTTGTTGTTTTTGAAGGACTGCCACTCAGATTCGTTTGAGTGGGCTAAGATAATGCCATCAAAAGGAATGCCACCAAGTCCCTCAGTACCGTTGTAGTTACCTTCTTGGGTCGCGGTTAACAATGGGTGCAGCACTTTAATGGGTGCTTTGAACATCTCCACAAATTCCATCAGACCTCGGTTACCACGACATAGCCCACCGGAGTAGCTATAGGCATCAGCATCATTCTGCTCAAAGAATTCCAACTTACGAATGTCCACCTTACCGACGAGTGCGGAAATATCTTGGTTGTTCTCATCCCCAGGTTCCGTTTTAGAAATAGCAATTTGCTTAATCGCCGATGGGTACACCTTCACCACTCGAAACTGCTGGATATCACCATTGAACTCTTTGAGGCGCTTAGCGGCCCAAGGTGACATGACGCTTTTTAAGTATCGTTTGGGAATGCCGTACTCTTCGGCCAGAATGTCGCCATCTTCGTTTACATCAAACAGCGACAGCGGTGATTCAAATACCGGCGACCCTTTGATGGCGTAGAACGGCACCGTTTGCATCAACTCTTTCAGTTTTTCCGCTAACGAAGACTTACCACCTCCCACAGGACCAAGTAAGTACAGCACCTGTTTGGACTCTTCCAACCCTTGGGCAGCGTGGGTCAGAAACGAGACGATTCTTTCTATCGAGTCTTCCATGCCATAGAAATGCTCAAACGTTGGATAACGCTTGATGACTTTATTGGAAAAAATACGGCTGCTACGCGAATCTTTAGAGGTATCAATCACCTCCGGTTCCCCAATCGCCATCAACAGGCGTTCAGGCGCTGACGCAAAAGCAGATGGGTCTTTCTTACAAAGGCTTAGGTACTCGTCGAGTGACATTTCTTCTTCTTTTTGAGCATCATAACGAGATTGAACATGATCAAAAATACTCATCGCGGTATCCCCTTATATACAGTCTATGGGCACGCACAAGTCGCAACGTCTACCCAGGAAGTCAACCAAACGTCTTGGTTAAAAGCAGTTAAAAGTCTCGGAAGATAATTAAGGTTTAGCATAGTCTGGCGACTACTCAAGTAAGAAAGGGGAGGATTTACAAAAATAAATCTTCGGTAAAACAAAGTGATAAAAATTTAACTCGCTGATAATTAAGCGATTCAAATGTAGTTTTTTGAAATAAGGATTTAATCGGTAAGGTCATGCCTAAAGGATCAAGAAAACAAAGCACAACATGGGGTAAATTCACTTAATCCACCCGCTCAGCCCTTCCCTAGCATGGGAAATTTGTAGTAATTTAACTAAATAATTTGGGCTAATAGACCGAATCAAAGCGCCTACTGCACGATATATAGGAATATATTTTGCATTCATTTATAGACAGTTTTGCTCTCAACCCGTGGCGCCTTTCACTCGCACTGTCACAATTGTGCGGCAATATGGTTGTCAGCAACTTTCAATGCCAACATCTCGTCATCAAGGTGGTTTAATGGATTTATCGAGCTATGTGAGTGCCCTTCCTTTCTTGGAAAATGCCTCAAAACACGTCATTCAAACCCTTAATGAGCTTGCCCAGATCAAGGAACTCAGTGCTGGCGACATGCTGGCACAGCAATTTGAAGTTGGTCACTCTCTGTACTTTTTACTTTCCGGTGAGATCTCGATTTCGATCCCGTTACAAGAGTCTGGCAAGTCGTATCATGTAGGGCTGATCAATCGCCCATACGCCCCCATTGGTTGGTCCGCTTTTCGTCAGCCATCCCGCTACGCCACCAGCTTTCAAGCGACCCAGAACACGCAATTAATTAGTTGGCCCATTACCGAATTACAAAAAATTCTTGATGAAGAATTAGCCCTCGCCGAGCATTTCCTTGCCTTTGTTTATCGCGAGTCGCTGCCGGTCCTCACTGGGATTCAAAACCAAACACGCCCCTTCTTCGCCAACGAATCCTTAGCGTTTGAAGAAACAAGACCACTGCTCAATCCTGAACTACAAAAGCAGTCGATTAAGCAATCGGTTGCACTGTTATCGAACACGGCGTTTTGTGAAACGTTCACACAGAACGAAATCCATGGCATGGCGAAAGCGGCACACGTTATCCTATCTCATCAAGGGGATATTTTATCGCAGCAAGATCAACCCGAAGATGGCTTGTATTTCTTGGTGCAAGGCAAAGCCGTGGTCAGTTACCAAACTGAGGCCGGCGAAGTCATCACCACACGCACCATTTCTCGCCCTGGTACCGTGTTAGCGTGGTGCACCAATGGCACACCGCAACGAAACCGCGCCACCATTATTAGCTCACGGGATTCCACCGTGCTGTTTATTGCCCGTGATGACTTGTTAGCCTTGTTTGAAGAGCAGCCCAAGTTTGCCATTAAGTACTGGTACCGTTTGATCTGGCTAGTGGGCACTCATCTAGTCTCCGCTCGCATGCGCTACCTGTCTCAGATCGCCAGCGATGAAGCGCTAGCGGTGCACGGTATGATTGAACAGAACGCGGCTATTCTACCGGTCAGCTCACCTTTATATAAAGTGGGTTCCTTGCTGAAAAACGCCGTCACGACAGATGAAGCCTTCGGTGTTCTATACCGCTGCCTGCATTACGGTACACGTATTGAGCGCACCATCGCCGGTATGAGCTTGGACATCCTTAAAGACCTACAACGGGAAAATGCGTTTTACCGTAAACTGGCGCAAATTTACGACACCGTAAATGCCCTGCCAGCGGAACTGAACGCCACCGATGTACGCCGTTTTGCCACGGAGCAATTCACCCAAGCGTTTAAGCAAGTCCCTTACATCATCAAAGGCATGGAGAACCTGCCGAAGAAGCAAGGGTGTGTGTTTATATACAACCACCTATTAGGCTCGGCAAGCAACCAGCTAGCCAATGGCTTCCGCTATTCGCTAGATGCGCAGTTTATTAGCTCCATGATCATCTACAAACAATACGGTATTGCCGCCCAGCGTGTGGTCCGTCGCAGTAAAGAGTTTGAGTTTTGGCGCGACGCATATTACGAGCGCTTTGGTAATATTTTCGTCGACAGTTGGAATGCCCTCACCACAGGCACTGAAGTCCACGACAAATTCTTAGCCGATGGCCAGGCCACCTTGCAAGCGGATATACCGTTGCTGATATCCCCTGAAGGCAAAAGCTTTGCCACCAGCGATTCCCCTGGCGAGCTCTTACCCTATGTCTTTGAACTGGCTGGCTCTCTACAAGATCAAGAAGAGCCCTGGATTGTCCCCATTGCGGTGGCCAACTTTGATAAACGCGCCGATCACAACATTTACACGGCGGTGATCAAACCGGCGTTTCGTCTGTCAGATCGCGTCGACATTAATGACCCAGACGCTGTAGCAAGCTTCCTTAAAGCGTACCAAGAGGAATTCCGCCAAGCCGTGAAAGAAGCCGAAGACTTGGCCCAAGAAATCAAAAAGCACCCGGTACTGAGTCGACGTCAAGGCTGCATCTCTAACGTGCGCAGCGTGAATCAGATCGACGTGGAATTCGAATCCGATGTCCGAGAGCTCGAGTTCCGCCAAGCTCATCGCCGCTTTGACGAGCGCCCGGTGGCCTTTTACGGCAGCTCGACGATCAAAAACTGGGCCGATTATGAGGCCCCCTTCGACAGTAAACAAACCGTTAATCTTGGCTTTAATAGCGCCACCATTGACGCTTGTGTGTACTACTTTGAACGCATTGTACTGCCGTACAACCCTCGCTCATTGGTACTCTATGCGGGTGATAATGACATCGGCAATAAGCACAGCAGTAACAAGGTGATTGATCGCTACGTCAGCTTGCTCGAGAAGGTTGATCGCCATTTACCGGGGATTCCTGTGACCATTTTGGGGGTGAAACTCAGCCCGACTCGCCAGAGCATGCGCGCAACAGTGGCTAGCACCAATAAGATGCTGCAGCAACTTGCCCGCACACGCCCGAATACTGTCTTTATTGATAGCAACGACATCCTGTGTGACACGCAAGGTAATATTGACGAAAGCCTGTTTGCCAGCGACCGCTTACATCTCAATGCCAAGGGCTATCAAAAGATGGGACAAGCCTTGTCTCAATTTAGCGATCATATTTATACCCCGCGCTAACCCACAGTCGAACGCACGAAAAAGGCTCATTGGTCATCCAATGAGCCTTTTTTCATAAACCGTGGCGTGAGTGTGATTAGGCTTGCAACTGCAGCGGACGCAGATAGTCGCTTTCGATGTCTTGGGCACACTGGGGACGGGAAAAAAAGTAACCCTGCAGGTATTTACAGCCAAAAGCCTGTAACAAATCCCACTGATCTTGGGTTTCTACCCCCTCGGCAACCACATCCATCGACAGACTGGATGCCAGCGCAATAATGGCCTTTGCCACATCGCGATCGTAAACATCATAGGTGATGCCATCAATAAAACTGCGATCGATCTTAAGCGTGTGGGCATTGAGTTTTTTCAAATAACCCAAGGAAGTATAGCCAGAACCAAAATCATCGACCGAGGCTTTGACACCCCATTCTCGTAGCTTGTTTAACACCACAGTGGCTTGATCTGGGTCCGCCATGATGGCGGTTTCAGTCAGCTCAATTTCCAAACACTCTGATAAGTAAGGGTATTGATCCAAGAAAGAACGGAACACATCTAGTAGCCCTAAGCGTGTTACGTGGGCGGCCGAGATGTTCACCGAGACCTCAAGGATCGGCAGACCACTCTGGTGCCACTGAGTTAGCTGAGACACCACAGCGTTTAATACCCATCGGTCCAATTCAATGATTAAGTTGGACTCTTCAGCAATGCCAATAAAACGGTCTGGATAGACGAGGCCAAGACGTGGGTGATTCCAGCGAACTAATGCTTCGAAGGCGTATACTTTGCCGGTCTGGGCTTCGACCTTGGGTTGGAAGTGGAGTACTAACTCATCTTTTAAAATGGCTTCACGCAGCTCAGACTCCATTTGCACTCGCTCTGGCGTGGAACCTTTCAAGAAATCACGCTGCCAAAAGACATAACAGCCCTTACCGGATTTCTTCGCCTCATAAAGAGATATATCAGCATAGCGCATGGCCGTTACTCGATCTTGGGCGTCTTGCGGTAGATTGACCACACCGATACTGGCACCAATATAGACCTGGGTATCAAATACCGTAAACACCTCAGATAACTGAGCAATCAAATGCTCCGCCACCTGCTCTTGCTGTGCTCGAGTGAGTTGCCCAGTGAGCAGCATCACGAATTCATCACCACCTTGACGCGCGACCAAGGTAGCATTGGGCACCGCCGACATAAGTCGTTGCCCCACTAGGTACAACAGTTGGTCCCCAGCATGGTGCCCAAGAGAGTCATTAACAAACTTAAAGCGATCCAAGTCGAGGTAGAACAGGGTCATAGGGTGACTGGCAAGGTTCGCGGCTGACAACTTCTGACTTAAAAACTGTTCAAACTGAAAACGATTCGGTAATGCCGTTTGCGCATCAAAATAGGCCATATGATGGAGCTGTTCTTGAGCATTTTTTGACTCGGTAATATCGTTAAAAATGGCAATAAAGTTGACCACTTTGCCCTGGTTATCACGCAACGCTTCTAAGGATAACCAGATGGTTTTATCGACCAGCTCAGGGCAAGTAAAATACACCTCACCAGCCCAATGATTGGTTTCAATTACGGTCCGCCAAATATCATTAATCGGCATCTCATGGGTCCATGCGGTCGCCAATCGCTCAGCGATACGCGACGAGAACTCCTGAGCAGATAACTTAAAAATACCGCAAGCCACTTCATTGAAATCTAGAATGTCCCGGTCACGCCCCATCAACACATTGCCCTGCATCGAGGACTGAAAAAAGTGCGAGGATATTTTCACCAGATGTTCAGAGGTACGCAAATCAGAAATGTCCTGCAGCACACCTTGAATGATGTCGCCTTGCCCGCGACTCCCTACTTTTAGCCGACCACGCAGAATGACGTAACAATCACGCCCCTCTAGATCAAACTGCAACTCTGCTTGAATGGTCTGGCCATAGACCTGACAGTGGCGAAATTGTTTAGCAAGATCGCGCCCGTGCTCATCCTCTAGTAACGCCAAAAACGCATCTAATGTGAGGGATTTATGACTCTCTGACAAACCAAACAGTTCCAGCACATCATTTGTAAAGACAAAGGTTTGCTGGCTGCAGTCAAACGTCCACTCCCCTATCTTTGCTAACTCATGGGCATGTTTTAATTCTTGTTGAAACTCAACAATCTGACGTTCAGCCTGCTTTTTCTCCGTCACGTCCGCTAAGGTCCACAACCGCCCCACCATCTCGCCAGCGCGTATTATGGGCTGTACATTGTAGTACAGCCAGCGACTGTCTTTGAGCAACAGCTCCCCCGTAAACGCAGCATGGTTGTCATGACTGTGACGTAAGAAACTGAGGAAGTTTTCGGGGGTTTCTAGCTGGCTCGATAAGTTTTGTAGAAAATCGGGCATGGTCATTTCACCGCCAAAGCGATTCGGTATCGACATCAGCTCGCCCAGCACAGCGTTGTAGCGCACACTCTCTTTACGAAAATCGACGATCAACATGGCCTCAGAAGACGCTTCAAAGGTGATCTCAAACAGCTCTTGATGTTCCACCGCCGCATCCTCTCGCTCCAACATGGCATCTGAGGCCAGATCAATGGAGCGCTCCAGCAAGGTGATTTCATTTTCTTGCTGTTGAAATAACAGATCCAGCTCCGAAGCCAATGTCCGCAGTTTGTCGGTTCTGGTGTCATCTGGAAAATGCAGGTCTAGTAACTGTTTGATCTTTTGATGCATAGCGAAACTCTAACGACTTGTTTCCACAATGTTTTTAGCGAAAAATTAGAAAAATTTATGCTAATAAATTTAGCCATCAATTACTAATTAAAATGCAGTTTTTAGTTATTGACTCTGACAAAAAAAACCTTCAGCATGACCTGAATCGTTTTTACAGATACAGACTTTCAAAAATGAACACCTTTGCATTCACAATTAAACGCAACGGCGATAAACGTAAGGCTAACAAACCTTGCGACGCTGACGTGTGGATGTAATCTAACAATTTACCCTCGGCAGCATGTTTGCCGATGGGAGCTTCCAGTTAGCCAAACATGTTGTCGATACTTACCAAGAGGTAGCAATATGTTCCAAGGCGCAATCACAGCACTGATCACCCCATTCTCAAATAACCGGCTTGATGAAGACGCTCTGCGACGCATTGTGCGTTGGCAAATCGATTCTGGCATCAATGGTCTGGTACCTGTTGGTACCACAGGTGAAAGCCCCACCTTAAGCGAAGCTGAACATAAGCGTGTGATTGAAATTACGGTTGAGGAAGCCAATAAAGCCGTTCCGATTATTGCTGGCGCAGGCTCCAACAATCCCCTTGAAGCCGTGACCTACTCACGCCATGCGGCCGAAGCCGGCGCTGATGCTACACTGCATGTAGCGGGCTACTACAATCGCCCTAACCAGCGTGGCCTGTACGCCCATTATGAGTACGTGCATAACCACACTGACTTGCCGATTATCGTTTACAACATTCCACCCCGCGCAGTCGTTGGCGTCGACGTCGCGACCATGGCCGAGCTTGCCAAACTCGAGCGTATTGTGGGTGTCAAAGACGCCACTGGGGATCTGACTCGCCCCATTCGTGAACGCGCCTTGATCCAGAAGCCGTTCAGTTACCTAAGCGGTGACGATGTCACCTGTGTCGCTTACAACGTCAGTGGTGGCAATGGCTGTATTTCTGTGACCTCAAACATAGCCCCAAAACAAGTGGTAGAAGTTCATCGCTTATGCCGCGAAGGCAACTTTGTGGCCGCCGCTGAGCTTCAGGACAAACTGTTTGCACTGCACACGGCATTGTTCATCGAGCCCAACCCAGCGGGCCCTAAATACGCGATGTCGCTATTAGGTTTCTGCTCTGAAGAAGCGCGCTTGCCAGTGATGCCGTTGCTCGACAGCAGCAAAGAGACCATTCGTCATGCTATGCAAGCATTAGAGCTGATCTAAGTATTACGCATGCCGCAAAACAAAAAAGCAGCTCACTGGAGCTGCTTTTTGATGGGTAAAGTGCAATGGCTTTATTCGCCAATATGCCAACCGTTGGTGATTGGGTAACGACGGTCACGACCAAAGCCTCGCTCCGTCACTCGCACACCGGTAGGCGCTTGACGACGCTTATACTCATTCAAGTCAACTAAACGTAATACGCGGTACACCGTATCATGCTCAAATTCACCAGAGGCTAAGATGGCTTCCGCACTCATGTCTTGCTCAATGTACATGTGCAGAATTTGGTCCAGTACCTCATAACTTGGCAAAGAGTCCTCATCAACCTGATCTGGCGCCAGCTCAGCACTTGGTGGACGTGTAATGACACGTTCGGGGATCACATAGCCCAAGCTATTGCGGTAGCGACTTAAGCGGAATACCAAGGTTTTAAAGACGTCTTTTAAGACGGAGTAGCCGCCGACCATATCGCCGTAAAGGGTGGCATAGCCCACCGCCATTTCACTCTTGTTACCCGTGGTCAGCACCATGTAGCCTTTCTTATTGGAAATCGCCATCAAGGTCACACCACGAGTACGAGCTTGTAAGTTTTCTTCCGTGGTATCACGGCCGTAGCCTTCAAACTCTGGCGCCAGCGTGTCCATAAACGCAGTCACCATTGGCTCGATTGGCAAGACACTGTATTCCACACCCAGTAACTTGGCTTCTTCTTCGGCGTCTTCCAAACTCATCGAAGAGGTGTAAGTGTAAGGCATCATCACCGCCTGCACGCGCTCAGCACCAATCGCATCCACCGCAACCGCCAGCGACAACGCCGAGTCGATCCCTCCGCTTAAGCCTAATACGATGCCTTTAAAACGGTTCTTCTCGATGTAATCACGCAGGCCCGTTACCATAGCTTGGTAGACACTGGCTTCCACATCTAATGTCGTTGCCACCTCTCCTGCCAGCACGGCGACACGTGGGTCGCGATCTTCTTCCACTGTTACATCGACACAGTATAAGCCGGCTTCGTACCAAGGCGCCTGACGCACTTTATGCCCTTGGGCATCTACTACGAATGAGCCACCTTCATAGACTAACTCGTCCTGTGCACCCATGTAGTTGACGTACACGATCGGCAGTTGGTTTTCACTGGCACGACGTTGCAACAGCTGCTCACGCACGCCCATTTTTTCAATATGGAACGGTGAAGCATTGAGATTCAAAATCAGTTCCGCGCCCGCTTCTTTGGCTTGGGCGATCGGCTCTGGGTGCCAAATGTCTTCACAGATGCTTAAACCAACCTTGGCCCCTTTAATATCGACAATACAAGGGGTTGTCCCAGCTTGGAAGTAACGTTTGTCATCGAACACTTGGAAGTTCGGCAACTTCTGCTTGCAGTATTCACCCAGGATTTGCCCCTGATAAAATACCCCAGCGCAGTTAAATAACTCACCGTCAATGTCACGTGGGTAACCCACAACAACATAAATGTCATGAACTTGGTCTAAAATACTAGCCAAGGCCGCTTCGATGCGTGGCGCCAAGCTTGGGCGAAGCAATAAGTCTTCAGGTGGATAACCGGTTAGGGTCAATTCAGGAAAGACGATCACATCTGCTTGATGTTCGTCTCTTGCAACAAGAGACTGTGCAATCACAGATTCCGTGTTATGTTTAATGTCGCCAACCAGCATATCCAGTTGGGCCATGGCTATTCGAATGGTCATTACGTTGCTATCTCAGACACTCTGTTAGATGATATGAGTGTTATTGTCGTGGAATTACATTGCTAAGGTAAAGGGCATGATTGTACGTTTGCTATTTTTTATTCTGGTTTTTGCCATTGGCTGGATAATTTATCGCCAATTTGCCAAAGCAATCATGGCAAAATCCAAATCGGTTAAGAAACAAGATGACAAGTCACATGAAGAAGCTATGGTCAAATGCGCAACCTGTGGCACCTTTGTCCCCACCAGTCACGCGGTTTACGACCATAACCAAACACCATTTTGCTGCGTTGAGCACAAACTCGAGCATAAATCCTAAAACGGACTAATACTGCAACCATAGAGAACGTTGTTCACCATTGTCATACAGCCACCAGCAACGCACTCTTTGCTGGTCTGCGGTGGCACACCAACGTTCTACCCCTAGGCGCGCAATTCGCTGCTTTTGCAACCAGAATTGCCCCGTTGTCAGCCTAGCCAAATGCCAATGGCCGTCCTGCGGCCGACAAAAGCCAGCACAATGGCTCTGCTCTCCTGCTGTGGCTGACATGGCAGACAGAGCCTGATAACTCTCTTGCCAGACGGATTGGGGATTGTATTGCGCCCGTTGTGTTTGCCATAAATGGCTATCATTAAGAGACACTTGGTGACGCACCAAGAGTAGGCTTAGTATCACCACCAGCACTAACACGGGCACCGATACCCAGCCGTGACGCCCCTTCACTGCGACGCCCCTACCTGCGCCAGCAGCTTGCCTACCTTAAAACACACACCGTCGTAGTCCCATTGATCGCCACGTAATGTCTGGTAACTCAAGACAGCTGACGCCATGTCACAGTGCCCTAAGCCATAAAGATACTCCACCAAAATCGCTTTGATTTGACGAACCGGCACCGCACCATAGTCCACCCAGACTTCATCAGCGACGCCATCTAAATCACGATCCACTACCGGATAAAAGCGCACGTGCTCAACCCCTGTCATCAGTTCCAATGGCCGACCTGATGGCGCGGGTCTGCGCCAGAAGGCATGCTGCTCGGCTTTGCCCATTTTCACAAACCAATAAAACTCTTTCGCATCGTATACCAGCACCTCCCCCGTTAAATCCGTCTCCCCATGCCATGAGGTGATCATGCCATGATTATTCGCCAATACCGTGGCGGCGACATTCTGTTCACAACTACTAACACGCAAGATGTCCCCCACATCCAAATTGTCGCAGGACAGCTGCACTTCAATATGCTGCTCATTCGACCAACCATAGCCAGCACAGGCCCCGAAATCGGTGCCGTATAACCAATCCGAGCCAGGATCGAGCTTATCGTTTTTTAACCGTGCAGGCTTATCCCCCTGCTCTCCAACTTGCAGGCGCCCATGACTGGCATAGCAGCCACCACTGCCAAGGCGCTGAAACTGTGCTTGAAATTGATCCTCTACTGCCTGATTCAAGGCCATTAGCTGCAATAGCTGCTGACGCTTAGTCATATGGCTTTCGAGCGCCTGTACCACAGGCACTATAAGGCTCACCACGCTGGTCAATATGGCCATCGCCAGCAAGGCCTCTAGCAAGAAGAAACCGGATGCAGCTCGACCTACCATTGGTTCAACTCATATTGCAGCAAGTGTTGTAGCGCGGCCCCGCGACAGCGCTGACAATTAGGCACGCCAAGGCTCGATGAATTAAGAGCGGGCGCCTGCCCAAATAATAGGCGCATGTTAAGCTGTAAGCTCTGCTGCACCTTTTGCTGGTGCTGTGTTTGCAAGGCCTGCATTTGCTGCGTCAGCTGATTTTGTTGCTGCTGGGCCAGGCTAATGACAAATGCCACACAAGCAATACTGAACATAGCCTCCACCAGCATCCACCCTGATTGTTTGGAAGCCTTCATAAACACTCCTCAACCTCATAGGATTGGCTGTCTAGGTAGGCGCGACCACTTTGGTTGACGAGAATTCGCTGGGCGTGCGCTTGTGCTCGACAGAGATAAAAGGAGCCATTTTGATAGCTGGATAAGCCATTGGGGAGAAATTCGATATAAGCCCGCTGTGCAGGAAAGCCACGCCAGACCATTGAGGTATCGGATGACAACTGATGACGTTGCAAAACCTGGGTATCGCCCGACAAATGGAGCCAAGCTTGTTGCCCCCAATCACCATTGCAATGTTCACCACCACACAAACGTACGGGCTGTTCACTGCGCATCGCTAGGCTGCGGGCACGAGCAATGAGGGATAGCAAGCCACTTACATCTTGTGCGAGCATTTGTCGGTCTTGCCAGCGCTGGTAGTAAGCCAGCAGATTAGAAGAAAGAAAAGCCGAAGCGACGATTGAAATCATAGCGATTGCAACCAACAACTCCGGTAGGGAAAAGCCCTTGCAGGAATTCATGACACACTCCTTATGCCACTGACGGTCAGCGTCCTTGCTGACCCATGAATGTTCGCTTTAGCTAAGCATTACTCTGATCAGTATTGTCCAAGTTTTCGCCATCTGCCAGTGTATCACCCGCTACATTTTCCTCATCCTGAGGACTTTGCTGCGCTTCAGGGGCAAACCATTGGCTGATCCGTTCTATCATCTGTTGCTGATAATCAAATACTTGACGAATGTCGGCCATCTTCTGTGCTTGTTCCTCACGCATGGCCATAATATCTGACAGAGTGTTTTCCACCACGTCGCGGTAATCATCAAACAGTTCTGAGGTTTTCTTAACCGCCTCTTCCAGTGTCTGACGATACTCCCCTAATGGCTCTTGGATAGAGCGCATACCAGGATTTTGACCATAAGCGGATACCGCCTGAGAAGATTTCATTGTCTGGCTGGTTTGCAAGGTCATGGAGAAACTCGCCAATTGCGAAGCATCAAACCCCATGTCGAAGCCCTTTTGCAACGCCCCCGCCACATCGCCGTCATAAAATAAGTCGGACACTTTGCCGACGGATTCCATCATGTCTTGAATGGCACTTAATTCGTCATCGTTCAGGTCCCCTTCGACACTGAAGTCAAACGCAAAAGACTGGCTGGAATTTTCATAACGAGAGTAACTAATGCCATTGTCACTCATGCTCGCCGCTTCGCCCTGC
Organism: Marinomonas aquimarina; assembly: GCF_900089755.1. Lineage (GTDB taxonomy): Bacteria > Pseudomonadota > Gammaproteobacteria > Pseudomonadales > Marinomonadaceae > Marinomonas > Marinomonas aquimarina. Next base: position 118,971 of record NZ_FLOC01000002.1, read on the forward strand.
TCTGTGGCACTGAGCGCATACAAATTCAGTTTTACCACATCGCCTTCTTGGGTCGTCATTTGAATTTGTGAGTAATCTTCACGGCGATAGCTCATTTCTGAAGCCATGGACACTTGCGACGCTGCATTGACATCCGCAGGTTCAAAAAAGGACTTTCTTAATGCTTCAAAGCCTTCGTCTAACAGACTCTGTGTTTCATCAATACCTTCTTGTACGCCACCGTTCACCAACCAACCGAGCGCATCTAACTTTTCTTTGGCATCGTCCATGCCTTTTTGCACGGCTTCTTTTGCCGTATCAAACACTGCCGCTAAGCGCTCATCATTGGCGCCATTCTTCTGCAGCTTTTCCATGTAATTACCGACATGGGACATAATACGCTGCGCCACTTTTTCCGGAGAAAAATCATTGTCACTTTTAGCGGTCGCCGTCGTTGCTTGTTCAGAGGCTTCAGCGTTAGGCGAGCTAAAAGAAGCCGCTAGCCTAGCTGACAAAGACTGCTGAATGACCCCCATGGAGCGATAAGAAGATGAGGAAGGCATATAACCATCTGCTCCCCACTGTTTCGGTGTTTGCGCTCGATCAGTGTGAGAGGTCTGGTGGTTATGATTGGTTGTAAATGAGGGCATGGTTTGACCAAGGCCCTTTAGTGGATCAGACATAATCCTTCCCCGCGAATGAAATTATCGTTGTTTAATTATCGACCAATATCGTGCACTCTTGAGCAAAAATTTCATCTTTTTACGCAAACCACGCTGACAGGTATTTGGCTATCTGCCGCGGCTTTTGAAACGGTAATGAATGATCACAACCCTTCACGGTTTGATGCTGCCAACCTAGGTGCTGCTCAGCCAACTCATCATAATGTTGGCGCAGCAGTGCGTGGCTGAGCTCGCCAGATAACAAAAATACCTGATCCGCTTGCGCTAACATGTCATCGCGCAATGCCACGTTCCCAGAAACACGCTCCACCCAATCTGTCACCGCATCTAAGGCATAACTAAAGCCAAGCGGCCGATGCGCCAAGCGACTTTGTGTGGTGGCTTCTGCAACCGGATGCTTGCGGCGATTGGGTGCTACACCATCCATAAAATGGGCAATCCCCAATTCCACATCACCGGTTTCACGAATGGTTTGTGAGGCCACCCGATAACGCTGACGCACCTCGGCTAAGGTCTCGACACACTCGCGCTCTAGGGAGGCAGGTTCCATCAGAGCTAAGCGATGAGCTTTACCCTGTTTAGATTGCCGCTGCGCATTCAAGTGCAAGGCCACCAAACCGCCTAATGAATAACCAATGATATCGAACGCTTGCCATGATAAGTGCTGTAATAACTGCTCAATCTCTGCCGACAATTGATCAATGCTCAACGGTGCCTCTTGTTGACCATGGAAAAACGACTGTCCCATGCCCGTCAAATCAGGGATCAAAATCCAGCGCCAATGGTCCAAATAGTCCAACATAGGAGCATAGGTGAGCTCCCCTGCAACACCAGCACCATGCAACATCAAACAAGCGCCATCGGTTTTACTGTTGGGCACTTCAATCAGGCGATAGGCCAGCTCGGTGTCGGCTAATGGCAAAAATTTTGTCTCGAACACTTTAATTCTTCCTACTCGTTCCCACATTTCAGGGTAAAATAGCGCTATCAAACGCTTGAAAACTCTTTAAATATACGTGGTTCCTTATTATGGCAGAAGTCAAACTCATTAGTTTGCCTTATGAAAGCACCTTGGCTCGTCTGTTCCCTAAGTTCAGCGATCTTCCTTACCCGATTCTGTTCGACAGTAATTACGAATCATTCTCCGATACGCGCTGGGATATATTAAGTGCGGCACCACTTGCCGTGCTGGACGCACAGGCGCAGCAATTTGCTCTCAATTGGTTTGTTGAGCCGTTATTCGAGACCCAGGTAACGGATAACCCGATGACACTGTTAACTGAGTTGGTTGACATCATCACCCAGCAGCCGTGGGCCGACGACTGCTCTTTGGTGTTCAATGGTGGCTTGTTGGGTTACTACGGCTACGAAGCTGGCCGCTATGTAGAGCGGCTACCTGAGAATGTCATAGAAGACGTACAACTGCCGACCATTTTGCTGGGGCTTTACGGATGGGCTATCGTCACAGACCATCTTGAAAAAACCACAACCTTGGTCGTTACGCCATGGTGCCAGATGAGTGAAGCAGAGTTACTTGCTCGCCTGACTCAAGCGGACGACCCTGCGCTCGCTAAGCCCTTTGAACTGCACACAGCCTTTGCGGCTAATATGAGTGCGGCAGGTTACGCTGAGCGCTTCCACAAAGTCCAAGCGTACATCCAGGCGGGCGACTGCTACCAAGTCAATTTAACGCAACGCTTTAGTGCGCCTTACACTGGTCAAACTTGGCAGGCCTATTTAGCGGTGAAAGACGCCTGTCCAACCCCATTTGGCGCCTACTTCCAATTACCAGATGGCCGTGCCGTGTCATCTCACTCGCCAGAGCGTTTCATTCTTTGCGATAACGGCCGCGTGGAATCCAAGCCAATCAAAGGCACCCGCCCACGGGGCGCCACACCAGCAGAAGACCAAGCTTATGCGGATGAGTTGATGGCCTCACAAAAAGATCGCGCTGAAAATCTAATGATCGTCGATCTACTGCGCAACGATCTGGGTAAAAACTGTGTTACGGGCAGTGTCAAAGTACCTAAACTGTTTGACCTCGAGAGCTACGCTAACGTTCACCATATGGTGTCCACTGTTGAGGGCCGCATTGATAAGAAAGGTGATGCCCTGAAAGTATTCCAAGAAAGCTTCCCTGGTGGCTCTATTACCGGTGCGCCGAAAGTGCGTGCGATGGAAATCATCGATGAGCTGGAGCCCCATGAGCGCAGCGCTTACTGCGGTTCCATGATCTACTTCGGTTGCAACGGTCAAATGGACTCCAGTATCACCATTCGTACTTTGATTGCCGATGGACAAAAGATACACTGTTGGGCAGGTGGCGGCTTGGTAGCGGATTCTGTGTGCGAAGAAGAGTACCAAGAAACCTTTACCAAAATAGGCCGTTTAACCCATACTTTAGAGAAGGAATTCCTCAGGTAGCGACTTATGGTGGACGTCTCAACGTTTTTAGAATCCCCTCCTATAACGCCGACAATCGATGAGATTCGTGCGGCATTGGATAATGAGACGTCCGCACAAATCTTTAATCCCGATCAGCATATTGCGCCCCATGCCTACCGCCACGACTATCGTGCCGCGGCCGTGCTCATCCCGATTTATCACTGCCCCGATGAAGGCGAGCTTAAAGTACTGCTGACGCAGCGCTCACTGCACATGCGTAACCACCCAGGACAAATTGCTTTTCCTGGCGGCAAGCACGACCCAGAAGACGCCAGTATTCAGTACACCGCGCTGCGCGAAACTCTAGAAGAAGTCGGCCTTGCGCCTGACTGCTTTGAATTACTCGGGGAACTTGGAGAGTACTGTTCCATCTCCGGTTTTTGCATCAAGCCTGTGGTGGCAGAAATGACCCGTATGAGTGAACTCAGCATCAGCGAAGATGAAGTCGAGCGGATCCATTGGGTGCCCTTAAATCATCTTCTCAACCCGCAAAACTTTAGTTATGTCGAAAGAGAAATAGGCAACCTTAAGCGTGGCTATTTTGAGATTGATTACCATGGCTTACGCATCTGGGGCGTCACTGCGGGCATCATTTTTGGCCTTTACCAAGCGATTGAAAATCATTCTCGCAGATAGTGGGATTGCATTATAAGGTTAGGCAGCATTTGTATTTTATCTCCTGCGACGAACTTGCTATGGTACAGCCAAATTTGATTAAGACTAGGATAAGACAGCATGTCCAACTTTGATCTAGACGCGTTTATCAGCAGCCACAAAGCCGATGAAGCTCAAAAAATCATTCACAGCGCTTTAAAAGAATTCGACAACATCGCTATTTCATTCAGTGGTGCAGAAGACGTTGTGCTGATTGATATGGCGGTAAAAGCCAAAAAAGACGTACAGGTATTTTCACTAGATACGGGTCGCCTACACCCTGAAACTTACCGTTACATCGAACAAGTTCGTAAACACTACAACATCAACATCGACATCATGTCACCTGACGCAGAAAAGCTAGAAGCCTTCACCAAAGAGAAAGGCCTGTTTAGCTTCTACGAAGATGGTCACAAAGAATGTTGTGGCGTACGCAAAGTGGCGCCGTTACGTAAAAAGCTAGCAACGTTGGATGCCTGGATTACTGGACAGCGCAAAGATCAAAGTCACGGCACTCGTAATCAACTAGATTTCGCTGAGCTAGACGGTGCTTTTGGTACTGAAGAAAGCCCGCTTTACAAGTTTAACCCACTGGCTAACTGGTCTTCTGAGGATGTATGGAACTACATCAAAGTATTTGAAGTACCGTTTAACGAGCTTCACCAGAAAGGCTTCACCAGCATTGGCTGCGAACCATGCACTCGTCCGGTACTGCCTAACCAGCACGAACGTGAAGGACGCTGGTGGTGGGAAGAGTCAGAACACAAAGAATGTGGTCTGCACGTCGGCAACCTTATCCCGACTAAGCAAGCTTAAAACAAAGCGCCTAAAGAGAAATCTTTAGGCGCTTTTTCTTGCTTGGTCCGAGCCCTTGGTATCCACATAGCTCTGCCATTGGCTGACAAATTTATCGTAGCAGTTACCTAAATCCTGTACATGCTTGTACAGCACTTCCCCCGCTTCAGTGAGTTCTGTCGAGCGCCCATGACGAATCAATAGTGGCTCACCGAGCCCTTTCTCTAGTTTTTGAATATGCTGACTTACTGCAGGCTGAGTTAACCCCAACCTGCGTGCCGTCTGCGTGAAACTTCCCGTTTCGACTAGCGTTCTGAATGTGATGAGATGTTGAGTATTTAGCATAATGTTTCCTTATGATGGTGAACATTATGCCCCCTACCGTTTAGTCAGGCATTGACCTACATCGTATTTTAATGAAAGACTCGAAAGACAGTATTATCAGAGCACTAAAGCATGATGAACGACAAATTTGATCTAGCCACTTGGATGACTCGCCGCTCTGGCCCACGCACTGAACGCAGCAACGATCATCGTGACGTCTACCAACGTGACCGCGCCCGCATTATCCATAGCGCCGCCTTCCGACGCTTACAGTCTAAGACTCAAATCCTCGCCATTCGCCAAAACGATTACAGCCGCACCCGCTTAACCCACTCCTTGGAAGTCGCCCAGATTGGCGGAGGCATCGTCTACCATCTGCAGTCCTCACACCCAACAGAAGCAGCGTTTCAACCTTGGCTGGCGAGTGACTCGCTCATGGAAACCATCTGCTTAAGCCATGATATTGGCCATCCTCCTTTTGGTCATGGTGGCGAGGTCGCGCTGAATTTCATGATGACCGAGCACGGTGGTTTTGAAGGCAACGGCCAGTCGTTACGCATCCTTGGTAAGCGTGGCTCCTACTCAGAACAGTATGGTATGGACGTGTCGCGCCGCACCATGTTGGGGGTGCTCAAGTACCCTGCACTGTATACTGGCGTGGTTGGGCATTATCCCAACAAACCTCATAGCTTGCGTCAATTTAAAGCCAAAGACTGGCACCCTCCTAAGTGTGTTTATCAAGAAGAGGCCGAGCTGCTGGATTGGATCTTAGCGCCCTTCAGCCAAACCGATCGCAATGCGTTAACAACCGTGACGCGCAGCGACCTCAAGCAACATGGTCGCACCCAGCATTCTGGGTTTGATACCTCGATTATGGATTTGGCAGATGATATCGCCTATGGCGTGCACGATTTGGAAGACGCCATTGTACTTGGCATGGTGACGCGCGAAATGTGGCAGCAACACCTGCGACCTAAACTCTGTGCCATCGACTGCGCCTTTATCCATGACAATATAGAACGCTTAGAGTCTCAGCTGTTTAGCAAGCAAAGCCATTTGCGTAAAAAGGCCATCGGCGACATGGTCAGCTGGTTCATCACCGCTTGCTCGGTGATTGAAAAACCGCAATTCGAACACCCTTTGCTACGTTATCAAGCCACATTACCAGAAGCGGAGCGCAGTGCATTAGACATTCTAAAAGCGTTTGAGATGCAACATATTATCATGCGCCCAGAAGTGCAGATGCTGGTCTACAAAGGGCAACAGATGTTGTTAGAAATGTTTGAAGCAGTTGCCGCTGACCCGGCTCGTTTACTGCCTAAGGACCTGGCTAAAGAATGGCTCAACAGTGTTGAGAGCGGTGGTAATGATTACCGCATTATTTGTGACTACATGGCGTCTATGACCGATGATTACGCCAGCCGTATGTACAAAACCCTGTTTGTGCCGAGTTCGGGCTCGGTATTTGAACCGATCTAAAGCACTAACTCAACTGGCGGCCAAGTAGCTTCAGGTCGCCTTTTAACCCAGCACTGCGCACCACGTTTGGCAAACAGCCCCACTCTTGAAACCCGTTTTTCATAAAAAAGTGATTGCTCTTTTGATTTGAGCCGAGAATGTAGGCCACCAATGTATGAATGCCCATCTGAGCAGCTTGCTGTGCAATATGGTTTAACAACCAATGACCGCAACCTTGCCGTTGATAGGCAGCGGCAATGTAAAGGGCAATTTCCACCGCACCATCTAAGGCAGGCAGACCATAAAAGCGTTCAAGGGAGCACCAGCCAACAATTTGACCTGCGCTTTCCTGTACCCATAGAGGATGTTGCTCAGTGGCGTTTTCAATCCATTCCATCACACTGATCAGATTGATACCGCCCTTCACATCCGCTTGCGCTTCTGATTCGAGGAAAATAGAGAGGATCATCGGTGCATCCTCTATGCTCGCAGGACGCACCGATAAAGATAAGGCCGACATACTAGCCCTGTTCAAGCAACCTGATTAGGTCGATCATCTGTGCATTGGCACGGGACATGTAAGACGCCATGACCAAAGAATGGTTCGCTAGCAAACCAAAGCCACTGCCATTCAAAATCATTGGTGACCAAACCGTCTCTTGAGTAGCCTCAAGCTCACGAATGATTTGACGTAGGCTAACCAAAGCATTTTTACCTTCTAGCGTGTAGACAAAGTCCACTTCGATCGCTTTTAGAATATGCAGCATGGCATAGCTCGCACCGCGGGCTTCGTAGAAAATGTTATCTGTTTGCGTCCATGGCGTTTGTACGTTTTGCACTGAACCAGTATCGGTAGATTGACGCGCGGTCACATCACCAGCCAAGTCAGTGTTCTCACGTACTTTGGCAACACTTGCTGACAGACGCTGAGACAGGCTACCAAGGCGCGTTGACATATCAGATAAGTAATCTGCTAGGTTGTCGGCGCGGGCATAAAACTGCGCGTTGTCATCTTTGTTGGCCAAACGGTTTAGGTATTTAAGCAATTCAGCATTACCACGACGGTATTCGCTTTCGCTTGAAGGCAGCGCCCAGCTACGGGTATCGAAGTTGTACTGAGGCTCAGCAATCTTCAAGTTTTCATCTTCAGTAGATTGCGATTGGCTACGGCTGAATTCTTTACGCAAGCCACGTGCTAAGTCACGCACTTGCACCATCACACCAAACTCCCAAGACGGCATGTTATCCATAAACACACCTGGTGGCATCACGTCGTTAGAGATAAAGCCACCGTTCTTGTGCAACATAGTGTCCACTAGGGTGTACAGCGTGTTGGTCATGGTGTAACCAGTCACTAGCTGCTTACTGTTGTTCAAATAACCATGCTCTTCAGCACGACTCTTCGCCTCAGCAACCACATCAAATTGGTCTGGCTCAGTGTCCCAGTAGACCCCTAAACCAAACAAAAAGATGACCACTAATACCACTGCGATGCCTGCCGACTTGCCGACATTTGGTACGTCTGGCAGCGCTCGCCAGAAAGCTATCTTATCGATAAATTTCGCCATTGATGTGTTCCCATGTTAATTAACTTTAACTTCAATTACGTGCCTAGAACTTTGAAAGGTCATTGCTCGTACACGAAAATCCGGTGTTCTGCTGTTAATAATCTGATACAGCAATCGACCTTCCTTATCATTCGGCCAATAAATCTCAAGTGAGCCTTTGGTGAGCCCAACTCGTTCAATAATAGGCTGAATTTGAGCGAGAATCTTCTCTTCACCCAATTGAAAAAGATTATCGGACAAATTAAAAAGATTTTCCGAAGCCATTGGTTGCGCTTCCGCTGTCAACTTAAGGCGCTTACTCTGCACCTGTATTTGTTGAATTTGTTGTTCGACTTCAGTGATCAAGGGGTCACGTGGATTCACCTGTTTCGCTGAAGCAAGATAACGCCTAGCACTGACAAGATCCTGCCGCTTAGCTGCATTGACCGCCCAAGCAAGATATCGTTCAACGATCGCAGCAATGCCCAAGGTGGCATCGTAGTTGCCAGGATCACGACCGAGTGCCACCTGGAAGTACAAATTGGCATTATCTCCGTCCGGTCTTAATAGGCGATTCTCTGCTAGTGCAATCTGACCCATTTTCACCAAATCGGCGGTCATCTGATCCGTAACTTGCTGCTGCCCCAATGAGCCTAGTGGATTGTCTTGTGTCTGCTGAGACGGTGCTTGCCTATGCGCGCCATTTTGGTTTTCTTGGTGCTCGCTGTGCCACCAATTCGGCCCTGACAAGGTACTGCAGGCAGATAAAAACATTGACGAAGTTAGTAAGAAAAGCGCTTTTTTTATCAAGAGAACTCCTAGGCGTTTGGAAACTTTCGTGGGCATTGGTAGTCTATAGCGCCTTATCTCCAGAAGAAACCATCGCCGCAATACAACGAGCCTTGCCTTATGATGCGATTCATCGCTGCGTTTTTAACACTTATTTTTACCAGCTTCAGTTTTGCCTTTAACTTTAGCTCCGCTTTCGACTCCGAACCGGAGTTTCTGCCAGTCGACCAAGCCTTCAGCTTATCGGTCAACAGCGATGCGTCAGGACAAGTATGGGCCACGTGGGACATTGCCGACGGCTATTACCTTTATCGCCACCAGTTAAAAGCCAGCAGCGAAACCGAGCCTTCTTTAAGCTTTACAGCCCTGCCAGACGGAGAGATGAAACAAGACCCATATTTTGGTGAAGTCGAAGTGTATCACCAGCAATTGAAGCTGCCATTAAACGTCGCTAACACCAATTTACCGCAACAGATCGATTTTACTCTTCGCTATCAAGGCTGCGCTGAAAAAGGCTTATGCTATCCCCCGCAAACCGTGCCTATGTCAGCCGAATTTATTACAGTTAGTCAGTCTCAGCCGGTTGCTGAGAATGCACTCGGCGACACAGCCACCACAGCTTTTAAACCTTCTGAAGCACAACAAGTAAGCACTCTTATCAGTCAAGCGTCCTTTAGCAAGATGCTGGTCGTCATGTTTGGCCTCGGCTTGCTACTCTCTCTCACCCCTTGTGTCCTGCCTATGATCCCAATCGTCAGCGCCATTGTGGTGGGCAGTAAAGCCAAAGGCTGGAGCGGCTTATACCTGTCGGCTATTTATGTTCTGGGTATGGCGCTGACCTATGCTGCAATTGGCGCATTAGCAGGCTGGTTTGGCACACAACTGAATTTACAAGCAGCACTACAAGATCCACTTATTTTACTGCTGAGTGCCGTACTGTTCGTGACCCTTGCGTTGGCCATGTTTGGTGTCTATGAGTTGCGTTTACCGAGCGCCTTGCAAACCCGTCTGGACCATTTATCGAATCGCTCACAAAACAGTCGTTCTAAAATCCTAGGAATTTTCCTTGCCGGAGTATTTGCCACCTTGGTGGTGTCTCCATGCGTCTCAGCCCCACTGGCCGGTGTCGTCTTGTATATCAGCTCCACATCCGATCCACTGTACGGCGCTGCAGCACTCTTTAGCATGGGCCTCGGTATGGGCTTACCATTGCTCTTGGTGGGGACGCTGGGTAGCAAAGTATTACCGAAAAACGGGGCATGGCTCGAAGACATTAAAAAGCTGATGGGCTTCGCCATGTTGGGTCTTGCCATTTGGCTCGCCAATCGCTGGCTAGCAGAAGGCTGGCACCTGTTGCTGTGGGGACTCCTCAGCTTAGCGCTTGCTTCTTACTTCCTCCATCGTGCGCTCACTGGAGACTCACATCCAGTGCGCTGGCTATTAGCCCTAAGTGCCATCATCGTTGGCTTTATTGAAATCATCGGTGCGGCGTCCGGCAGTCATACCCCGCTATCGCCGCTCAACCAGCTTAACCTAAATCAAGCTGCTCAACATAGCAATGTAGAGGTGCCTTACTATCGCACCATCGGCTCATTAGCAGAGCTGCAACAGATCCAAAGCCAAAGCAGCCTACCGGTGGTCGTGGATCTGTATGCCGATTGGTGCATCAGCTGCAAGGTCACCGAAGAAGAAGTATTCAAACACCCAGATGTGCTGCCGTTGCTACAACAAATCACCTTTGTCCAAGTCGATGTGACCGATAACAACTCACAAAACCAGGCCTTTTTACAGCAGTTTGATTTATTTGGACCACCTGCCATGCTGTTTTTCAATCGTCAGGATGAACTCTTAGATCATTACTCCCTAGTCGGTGAACCAACCAAAGACGAGGTAGAAGCACGCTTGCAAGCATTATTGTCAAACAAAATGCAGTAAAAAGTTTACCACTGTGCATTTTTTAAACTTATTTCCAAGTTATAGGTTTTTTATCTACAAAACTGGACAATATCGCGCTTTTTACTGATAATTTCCGGCTAATTGGATTTCCAACTGGCTGATGATCAGTGATTAATCAATACTTTTTTCACAGCCAGTACCGCCTGCTGCTGATTGCATCAGCAGCAGTTATAGACTGAATACATAGACAGAAAAAAAGAGAGTCAACATGGACATTCGCAAAATCAAAAAGCTTATCGAACTACTAGAAGAATCTAACGTTTACGAGATCGAAATCAAGGAAGGTGAAGAAGCAGTTCGAATCAGTCGTGGCGGAGCTCCAGTAGCTGCCCCTCAGGTTTACGCGGCTCCAGCGCCTGCGGCAGCTCCAGCGCCTGCGGCAGCTCCAGCAGCTGAAGCAGCACCTGCCGAAGCAGCGATTTCTGGTCACACTGTTAACTCTCCAATGGTCGGCACTTTCTACCAGTCTCCTGCACCAGGTGCGAAATCATTCGTAGAAGTAGGCCAGAAAGTAAACGTTGGCGACACTATCTGTATCGTTGAAGCGATGAAGATGATGAACCAAATCGAAGCAGACAAAGCCGGTACAATTGGCGCCATCCTAGCAACTGATGGTGAGCCAGTAGAATTCGACCAGCCTCTTGTTACTATCGTTTAATTCACAGCCAAAGGTTTCATCATGCTAGATAAAGTATTGATTGCTAACCGAGGCGAAATTGCACTGCGTATACTACGCGCTTGTAAAGAACTCGGTATCAAGACAGTTGCGGTTCACTCTAAGATTGACCGCGACTTATTACACGTACGCCTTGCAGACGAATCGATCTGTATCGGCCCAAACCCATCAAAAGACAGCTATTTGAACATTCCTGCGCTGATCAGTGCAGCTGAATTGACGGATACGTCTGCGATTCACCCAGGTTACGGTTTCCTTGCCGAAAACGCGGATTTCGCGGAGCAAGTTGAGCGTTCTGGCTTCACTTTCATCGGTCCTAAAGCTGAAACCATTCGCCTAATGGGTGACAAGGTTTCTGCGATTAAGGCGATGCGTGAAGCAAACGTACCGACTGTTCCAGGTTCAAACGGTCCTGTACCGTCTGACCCAGAAGAGTGTATGCGTATTGCTCGTGACATCGGCTACCCTGTGATTGTTAAAGCCGCTGCCGGCGGCGGTGGTCGTGGTATGCGCGTTGTACACAACGAAGGCAGCCTACTGAAGTCGATCAGCGTCACACAATCTGAAGCAGGCTCTTACTTCGGTGACAGCACGGTTTACATGGAAAAATTCCTAACCAACCCACGTCACGTTGAAGTCCAAGTCCTAGCAGACGGCCAAGGTAACGCGATCCACCTATACGATCGTGATTGTTCGCTACAGCGTCGTCACCAGAAAGTATTGGAAGAAGCACCAGCACCACAGCTTGATCCAGATTCTCGCGCTCAGTGTCTACAAGCCTGTGTCGATGCCTGTATCAAGATCGGTTACCGTGGCGCAGGTACGTTCGAGTTCCTATACGAAGATGGCCGTTTCTACTTCATCGAAATGAACACTCGTGTTCAGGTAGAGCACCCTGTTACTGAAATGGTAACTGGCATCGACATCGTTAAAGAGCAGCTACGTATTGCCAGCGGCCTACCTCTTTCTATCAAACAGGAAGATGTGAAACTAAAAGGTCACGCAGTCGAAGCGCGTATCAACGCCGAAGACCCTAAGACCTTCATGCCAAGCCCAGGTAAAGTAAACTACTTCCATGCACCAGGCGGCATGGGTGTACGTGTTGACTCGCACCTATACAGTGGCTACTCAGTACCACCGACTTACGATTCTATGATCGCGAAAGTCATCTGTTTCGCAGACACTCGTGAAGGCGCCCTAAAACGCCTAGAAGTGGCACTAGATGAAACCTTCATCGATGGCATCAAAACTAATATCGACCTTCAGAAAGATTTAGTAACCGATACCAATTTCATTGCTGGTGGCGTCAACATCCACTACTTGGAAAAGAAACTGGGCCTATAATTGCGCTCAATTACTACACCTCCGTCCGGAGGTGTAGTACCCTCCTTCATATCGCATTAATCAGACTTACTTGAGTCATAACAGGACTTTACTCCCATGCCTTGGTTGCAAATCCGCGTTCACACAACGCCTGAGCACGTTCCCGCATTCGAAGATTCCATGCTTGAATGTGGCGCACTGGTCGTAACATTCGAAGACGTTCACGACGATCCGGTTTACGAGCCTGACCTCAACACCACCCCTTTGTGGAAACACACCCGTGTGACCGGACTGTATGAAGCCGATGCTGATTTAGACGTCATTCGCAGCGTCATCGAACATAAAGCGGAACATCTCAGTGAATCCAACATCGATCTAAAAATCGAAATCCTTGAAGACAAAGATTGGATCCGCGAATGGATGGACAGCTACCACCCTATTCAATTTGGTAAGCGCCTTTGGGTCTGCCCGAGCTGGCGCGACGCACCCGACGAAAACGGCGTTAACTTGATCCTTGATCCAGGCCTCGCCTTCGGCACCGGCACACACCCAACCACCGCCCTGTGCCTAGAGTGGCTTGATTCTGTCGACTGCCAAGACAAGAGCATCATCGACTACGGTTGTGGCTCAGGCATTTTAGGGATTGCAGGCCTTTTGCTGGGCGCAAACAACATGGTGGGCATCGATATCGACCCACAAGCCGTTGAAGCGACGCAAGCTAACGCGGAACGCAACAGCATTGCGCCAGATCGCTACGAAGTGAAACTGCCACCGTATGAAGGCGATCTTCAAGCCGATATCGTGGTGGCAAATATTCTAGCAGGGCCGCTTGCCGAGCTTGCGGACACCATTTCAAAGCTGGTAAAACAAGGTGGTATGTTGGCACTTTCTGGTATCCTAGAAAGCCAAGCTCACTCCGTTGTCGAAGCCTACAAACCTTGGTTTAAAATCGAGTCCATCGTGGAAAAAGAAGAATGGGTTCGTATTGTGGCGAAAAAGTTGTAGCCCTTTAAGGAAATTCTCGGCTTATGTCAGAAAGCATGATCACGCGTTGCCCTAAATGTTCCACCACTTTCCGCGTCACGCAGGAAGTGCTCAGTATGGCCAAAGGTAAGGTCCGCTGTGGTCAGTGCTTTCATATCTTTAGTGCCCAACCGGCGTCCAATAGCGCCGAGGACTCCTCTGCCGATTCACAGCAACGCGCCCCTCAAGCTCAGCAACAAGCAGCAGAGCAACGCGAGCAGCCAAAACCGGCACCTCAAGAGCTTCCTTTGTCACCCAGTGAATCTAGCGAACAGACTGACGTAACCAGCAAGCCACAAACTCTTGCTGCAGCACCAGAACCTAAGGCTCCGGCCACAGACTCTATTCAAGAAGACGGCAGCGTTAACCCTGAATGGCTAGACACCCTTTTCCACGAGGAAGATCTAGAGCCCTATACGCCACCAAAAGACACCAGTGCCCGCTTTATCGGCAGCACCCTTGACGACGAACTGTTCGATGACCTAGACACGCGTTCACGACCATCGACACCGGATACGCCTGCCCGTCAGAAAACACCACCTCAGCCTGACACTGCGCCGCCAGCAGCGCCTCAGCCTGCAGCAAAGCAAACTAAGCTAGACGCGACACCTGCAGCTAAAGAGCAGCGCCCTCAATCACCCACTCCTGCCAGCGAAGAACTGGCCCCTTGGGAAGTAGAGCTGGCAGAACTTGAGGCACAATTTAGCGAACAAGGGCCAGCCTCTGAACCCCTGTTCAGTGAAGCTTTGGCCCCTAAAGCCAAACCGCAGGCGCAGCCTGCAGCACAACCGACACCAGCCCCCCTGGCCAAGCAACACAGCCCTGCTATTGACGCCGATGAGCCCGACTACATGCAAGCGCTGCACTCGTTAGCGCAGGATGTGTCAAAGCATGAACACCTGAGTGACGCTGAATACTCCTCGCAAGAGTCGATCAAACAATTGGCCGCAGAATACAGCCTTGCCACCTTAACAGGCTCCGAACCAGGCTCAAACAAGCCGGCCCGCAAGAAGGCAAAATATACTTGGCTTTGGACATGCGCCTCCTTGCTTGCCTTCATTGCCTTGGCCGTGCAGATGGCCACCAGCCACTTTGATCAAGGCAGTCGCTCTCCCGAATTACGCACCTTTTATAAAACCGCTTGCTCTTACCTTGGCTGCACTCTACCTGCCTTTGAAGACATTAATGCAGTAGAAATTGAGCATGTTCGCATCCAAAGCCATCCAACACTGGCAAATAGCTTGCAAGTCAATGCCATCATGACCAATCGCAGCAGCTTCGCCCAACCTATGCCAAAGCTGGCATTAGAGTTCTATGACCTCAATAGCCGCCCGGTTGCTGCGCGCTTATTTTCACCACAGGACTATCTACACAAGGACTTTTTGGACATTACCTTTATGCCAGCGAACACGCCGATCCATATTGTCTTGCCGATCCAAGACCCTGGCGCGCGCGCAGTGACGCACCAAATCAAAGTCTTTGCCAGCGACACTCAGTCTTACTAAATGTGCATTTATTGAACATACTGCAAATAAGCACAAATTTTAGCCAATTTCTGAGTTGTCAAGACTTCAAAAAACCGAATCCCCTAGGTATTATTCACGCCCGCTCGACGGTGTAGCAGATCTTTAACAACAGATTCGGTATTTAGACACATCATGGCCTTCAGTATTGGCAATTACAGCATCGAAAAGCCCGTTATTCTTGCTCCGATGGCAGGGGTAACCGACTTACCTTTTCGACGTCTTTGTCATCAGCATGGTGCCGGTTTAGTGGTGTCAGAAATGGTCACATCTGATGTGCGCCTTTGGGACACTAATAAAAGCCGCATGCGCCTGATTCATGATGCAGAAGTGGCACCTCGATCCGTACAAATTGCAGGCTCTGATCCAACCATGATGGCCCAAGCGGCGCGTCAGAATGTCGAGCTTGGCGCCCAAATTATTGATATCAATATGGGCTGCCCCGCCAAAAAAGTACTCAACAAAGCAGCTGGTTCTGCCTTGTTGCAAGATGAGCCTCTGGTTCAAAAAATACTCGAATCCGTCGTTAGTAGTGTTGATGTTCCGGTCACACTCAAGATCCGTACGGGTTGGTCACCGGACCAGCGTAACGGCTTGAGCATAGCGAAAATAGCCGAACAATCTGGCATTCAAGCCCTGGCAGTGCATGGCCGCACTCGTGCTTGTAAATTCAAAGGTGAAGTGGAGTTCGACACCATTGCAGCAATTAAGCAGGCGATCTCCATTCCTGTGTTTGCCAATGGCGATATCCAAAGCGCAGAACAAGCCAAGCAAGTATTAGATTACACGCAAGCCGATGCTGTGATGATTGGTCGCGCCGCTCAAGGACGCCCATGGATATTTCGGGAAATCAATCACTACTTAGAGCACAACGAACTGTTAGCGCCGCCTTCAACGGATGAAGTCCAAGCCATCGTCATCAATCACGTTACGGCGTTACATGATTTTTACGGTAGCTTCATGGGGACACGTATTGCGCGCAAGCACGTTGGCTGGTATCTGCAAACATTGGCAGACACAACGCCATTTCGAAGCCAGTTTAATCGCATCGAAGATGCACAAGAACAGCTCGATCTGTTGAATGAATTCTTTGCTTCTTAGCACAATAAGAAGCATCTCTGGTACCTGAATAGCGTACGAGGTTACCCACCTCGGCGACGTCTATTCAAAAATGGTTAGCTTTAAAATAGAAGGTTATTCTGTGGTAGATCAAACACATACTCAAACGTTTCAAACAGCTTCAGCTGAGCAATCGCAAACACTGCGTGACAATGTTGAAAAAGCATTGCAGAACTACTTTGCTCACTTAGATGGCCAACCTGTAACTGATTTGTACCAACTAGTGTTAGCAGAGGTAGAAGCACCTTTGCTAGAGTCAGTCATGAACTACACTAAAGACAATCAAACCAAAGCGTCAGCGATTCTAGGCTTGAATCGTGGTACGCTACGCAAAAAGCTGAAGCAGTACGGTATGCTGTAATAAAAAGGGCGCTCACGCCCTTTTTTCGTTTTACCCGTTCCCCAAACTTTATAAAACGTTAATCACATTGCGAGAAGCATAATGGCAAACACAACTCCAATTAAACGCGCTCTTATCAGCGTTTCTGACAAAACTGGCATTGTAGAATTTGCACGCGAATTGGCGAGCCAAGGCGTAGAAATCCTGTCGACTGGCGGTACTTATAAACTGTTGCTAGAAAACAACGTTGCTGCAGTAGAAGTATCTGACTACACAGGCTTCCCTGAAATGATGGACGGTCGCGTTAAGACCCTTCACCCAAAAGTACACGGTGGTATCTTGGGTCGTCGTGACATCGACGGTGCCATCATGCAAGAGCATGGCATCCAAGAAATCGACATGGTCGTGGTTAACCTTTACCCATTCGAAGCAACAATTGCTCGCCCTGACTGTGACCTACCAATGGCCATTGAAAACATCGACATCGGTGGTCCAACCATGGTTCGTTCAGCAGCGAAAAACCACAAAGACGTGGCAATCGTAGTAGACCCAACCAGCTATGCAGGCATTCTAGCGTCTTTGCAAGAAAACGGTGGCCTAACCTACGACCAGCGTTTCGACCTAGCTGTTAAAGCGTTCGAACACACGTCTAACTACGACGGCAACATCGCTAACTTCCTAGGTAAGAAAGTGGAAGGCGGTAGCGAAGACTTCCCACGCACGTTCAACTTGCAATTCAACAAGCAAGAAGAAATGCGCTACGGTGAAAACCCACACCAAAAAGCGGCGTTCTACGTTGAAGCCAACCCACAAGAAGCGTCTATCAGCACGGCGAAACAGCTGCAAGGCAAAGCACTTTCTTACAACAACATCGCTGATACTGATGCAGCACTTGAGTGTGTTAAGAGCTTCCAAGAGCCTGCTTGTGTGATCGTTAAGCACGCCAACCCATGTGGTGTAGCAACCGCAGCGAACCAACTTGAAGCCTATGACCTAGCGTTCAAAACGGACCCAACGTCAGCATTCGGTGGCATCATCGCGTTCAACCAAGAGCTAACGGCTGAAACCGCACAAGCCATCGTTGATCGTCAATTCGTTGAAGTGATCATCGCGCCTAAAGTCAGCGCCGCAGCACTTGAAGTGGTTGCCGCGAAACAAAACGTTCGTCTTCTTGAGTGTGGCGAATGGTCCGCTGACAAGCCTGCAGCACTAGACTACAAACGCGTTAACGGCGGCCTATTGGTTCAAGACCGTGATGACGGTGCGATCGAACTCGGCGATCTGAAAGTTGTGTCTAAGCGTCAGCCTTCTGAAGCAGAACTAAAAGACCTGCTATTCGCTTGGAAAGTAGCGAAATTCGTGAAATCTAATGCCATTGTTTACACTAAGAACGGCCAAACAATCGGTGTCGGCGCAGGCCAAATGAGCCGCGTATACTCTGCGAAGATCGCCGGTATCAAAGCCGCTGACGAGGACCTACAAGTAGAAGGTTCTGTTATGGCGTCTGACGCATTCTTCCCATTCCGTGATGGTATCGATGCCGCGGCAGCAGCAGGCATTACTGCGGTTATCCAACCAGGTGGCTCTATGCGTGATGACGAAGTCATCGCTGCAGCAGACGAAGCGGGTATGGCCATGGTATTCACTGGCATGCGCCACTTCCGTCACTAAGATAGGCATAGGAAACAAGCATGAAAGTTCTTGTAATTGGTAACGGCGGGCGCGAACACGCGCTTGCCTGGAAAGCCTCACAATCTGCTGACGTTGAAACCGTTTACGTTGCACCAGGTAACGCTGGTACAGCGCTTGAGCCAAAATTGGAAAACGTCAACATCGGTGTAGAAGACATCGATGCGCTGCTAGCGTTTGCTAAAGACAACAACATTGGCCTAACCATTGTTGGCCCTGAAGCACCGCTTGTGATCGGTGTTGTGGATGCGTTTGAAGCCGCAGGCTTAGCGATCTTTGGTCCAAGCAAAGCAGCCGCTCAGCTAGAAGGTTCAAAGTCTTTCTCTAAAGACTTCCTAGCGCGCCACAAAATCCCAACAGCGGGTTACGGCAACTTCACTGAGATCCCGGCAGCGGTTGAGTACATCAAACAGCAAGGTGCACCGATCGTCGTGAAAGCTGACGGTCTAGCTGCAGGTAAAGGCGTAATCATCGCTGAGACAGAAGCCGAAGCAATTGCCGCGGTGGAAGACATGCTGGCTGGTAACGCATTTGGCGAAGCGGGCTCTCGTGTTGTTATCGAAGAGTTCCTAGTTGGCGAAGAAGCGAGCTTTATCGTGATGGTTGACGGTGAATCCGTTCTGCCGATGGCCTCAAGCCAAGACCATAAAGCACGCGATAACGGCGACACTGGCCCGAACACAGGCGGCATGGGTGCTTACTCCCCTGCACCAGTGGTAACGCCTGAGATCCATGATCGCATCATGAACGAAGTGATTATGCCAACGGTGAAAGGCATGAACGCGGAAGGCAACCGTTACCGCGGTTTCCTATACGCTGGTGTCATGGTAGCGAGAGATGGTACACCTAAAGTGCTTGAGTTTAACTGCCGTTTTGGTGACCCAGAAACACAGCCAATTATGATGCGTTTGCGCTCAGACCTAGTGTCTATGTGCCTGGCTGCAGTAAACGGTGAGCTAGACTCTATTGAGGCCGATTGGGACCCACGTGCCAGCCTAGGCGTTGTCCTAGCAGCAGGCGGTTACCCAGCGTCTTACAATAAAGGCGATGTGATCTCTGGTCATGATGCAGCGCTGCCTGAACACCAAAAAGTGTTCCACGCTGGCACAGCATCAAAAGACGGCGATGTTGTCACCAATGGTGGTCGCGTACTTTGCGCCGTATCACTAGGTGATACCGTTGCAGAAGCGCAAGCAGGTGCCTACGAAGTAGTTAAACAAATCTCTTGGGATAACGTTTACTTCCGCACCGATATCGGCCACCGTGCCGTAGCGCGTGAGCAAGCAAAATAATCTAACGCTCCCAGGTGAGTTTTAGAGTAAAAAGGCCACATTATGTGGCCTTTTTTATGCCTTATTAACAACTACTTTTTACCTAAACCCGCCTGTTTTTCATCCAGCCAAGCTTTAAACTTCTTGCCCACTTCCAATACGATCAAGCCAAAAATAACACCGCCCATCCACTCAAAGTCCAGCAAAAAGCCAATTGCTCCCAACATGGCGTAGCCGTACATAAAATTACTACGCGTCTGCCCTTGGTGCACACGGGTAAACCAAGTCACCACTAATAGCGCAATACACCACCAGACATAATATTCCACCAAGATTGGATATAGCATTTGACACCCTAACTAGTTAATAATGTAGGCCTCAGGGAGGCCGTTTTGATAAAACACAGCATACAAACGCTTATTTTACTCGCTATCATGCTACTGACCAACATCGCTTACTCCGCACCGATGATGGCTTTACTGGATGAGGAAAATCACAGCGTCAACATTGGTAACGTCGGCAGCTATTTCATTGATGAAACCAGCCGCCTCACCTTAAGAGATATTGACTCAGAGGTGCTACGTAAGCGTTTTGTTCCTCTCAAACACGAGTTTCCACAATTTGGTCTCGTTGAAGGCAACATTTGGATTCGAGTCGAGGTAGCACAACGCTTGCCAACAGGAGAGTCCGCCGCCCTACATATCAAGGCCCCACGCGCTCAAGTGGTGGATGTGTACACGCCCAATTTGTTAAATAACCAAATCTTTGCCGAAATGGGCGATGCGCGCCCATACCGTAATCGCTTGATTGCTTATCCAGACTATATTGTTCCGTTACCCAGCTCCGCCCCGCCGCTGTATACGGTATACATTAAAGTCAGTTCGCGCCTACCGATCAATTTGATTATGGAAGTGAAAACACTTTCACAGTTAACCAATGACATCCAAAAAGACACTTACTTAACAGGCTTTTTGATGGGCGTACTCTTGCTGCTTTTCGCCAGCAATGTGTTCTTTTTCATCCGCACCCGACACCCCATGTACTTATTGTATAGCACACTGTTGGTTGGCATTGCCTGCCTGCACTTTGCCTTACATGGTTTCGTCTATCAGATATTCCCAAACCTGATGGGCTTACAGGAACGGGTTTACAACTTTTCTGCGCTGGCTTGCGCGGCGATGATTACTTATTTTACGCGCTACTATATCGACACCAAAGAAACCTTACCGCAGGTCGATAAGCTGCTGCTTTTACTGATCCTTGGCAATGGTTTCTTAGCCGTCATCTACGCACTGGCCCCAGAAGAACTTAACATCGCCTTTTTAAGCATCAGTGCCGTCAGCACATTGGTATTGTTGCTGTTTGTCGCCCTCTACAGCGTCTACAAACGAATCCCTTATGCTTTTTATTATTTGACCGCTCGCTTGGTATTAACCCTAGGTCACAGCATCTGGATTCTTTCGACCTATGGCGTACTATCCCTGCCTTTCTGGTACGAATGGGGGCTGACCACCTCGATCATTTTGGAAGCCCTAGTGCACTTTGGGGGCATTATCTCACGCCATACCCCCACCCACCTCAATACAGCAAAAGGTGAAGATGTTCCTCGCTACGAGCTGCTCAGTGAAGTGGCATCACGCATTAAACGCCAGACATCCATCATTGATCATCAATACAATTTAAACGAACCCAATGCTGATGAGCTTAAGCAGGCCTATAAAAACCTAACCAATATAGCCGAGCGCCTGACGATTATTCAAAGCCTACAGGAGCAAAACAATCACGATCGCAGCAACGTGCCCACTAACCTGCAACTCTTGATTGATCAAGCAACCATTGATTTCTTCACGCTCGATCAAAGCGATGCCGAGATCGACATGCAATACGACAATACGTTTGGCTGGGAGCTGCTTGCCAATAGCCATATTGTGAAGCACCTTTATCAAGTGATTATGGAAGAGCTGCACCATCACACCGACCAAACGCTGAATGTGGAAAGCGATGTCATCATCAATGAGCGCGATGGGCAGCGATTATTGCAGATCCGCGCTTATCCGATACCAAGCTCAGTGACCTTAGAGAAAGAACAGTATTTTGGCCCACGCTACCTAAGGGATCTAGTCGAAGCCCTACAGGGTGAGATCAGCATTTCTGGGGAAGGCCGAGCGCGTGCTTTAAGTTGCAGCATTCCGGTTAACATCCGACAAGTTGAAGTCAGCGAACTGGCCAAACAAACACAGCAAGAAAATATTATTTTGGTGATCATTGGTCATCAAGACTCTGACCTGATCGAGCGCACCAGTAACTTCTTACACACCCGCTTGTTTGCCCTAACACACATTGATTCAGTCACCGACCTACACAGCCTGCTCAATCAGCGCAACGGCAAAAGTCGCTTCGTCATTTTACTGTTTGAAGATCAGAAAAACTTCGGCGCCTCTGATTTGGCCGGTTTCGTCAGTGAGTTACATGAAACCGATTCATGCCTACTTATTTCAAACAATGTTAATATGTCACAAGAATATGCCAGTGCACTTGGCTTCAACGGCTTTGTATACAGTTCCCAAATTGAAACAAGGCTGTTAGCGGATATTGAACAGCTACAACGGGAAGCATCCAACTCGATGTTGCCCAGAATCAAGAGATACTCTCAATCCACTTGAGATTTGAGAGCGTAATTAAAATAATGAACGCCGCAATAGGAGACTTTAATGGACTGTTTATTTTGTAAACTTGTCAACGGTGACATTCCAGCCAAAATACTTTACCAAGACGATGATGTGATCGCCTTTGAAGACATCGCGCCACAGGCTCCTAGCCATTTTTTAGTCATTCCTAAGCGCCACATTAGTACACTGAATGACTTAACGGCCGACGACGCTGCCCTAGTCGGGAAACTGCCCATCACAGCGGCGAAAATCGCAAAACAGCTAGGCATCGCTGAAGACGGTTACCGTGTCGTGATGAACTGCAATGAGCAAGGCGGTCAAACGGTTTACCACATTCACATGCATGTGCTTGGCGGCCGTGCCATGACTTGGCCTCCAGGTTAACAGAAGGTATTTCTTATGCTTCTAACAAAACTCGATAAAGCCGTGCTGCAATTTGACCGAGCGCTGCAAACCTTGGTGCCGAATGCCGCCAAATCCGCGCGTCCGTCACCAGCATTACATCACTCTGAAGCACCTCTTGCTGCCTCAGAGCGTAAGCATTCAATTGGTCTGATGCGCATCAACCATACCGGTGAAGTATGTGCCCAAGCCCTCTACGCAGGTCAAGCCACCACGGCGAAACTAGAGACGGTTAGAGCAGATATGGAACACGCCGCCGACGAAGAGATCGATCACCTAGTTTGGTGTGAAGAGCGCCTACACGAGCTTGGTAGTCGTCCGAGTGTTCTCAACCCACTCTTTTATGGTGCGTCATTTTGCATCGGTGCAGGCGCAGGCATCATCAGCGACAAACTGAGTCTCGGTTTCGTCGCCGCCACGGAAGACCAAGTATGTTTGCATCTTGATAAACACATGGCCGCTTTGCCGGAACAAGATCAGCGTTCGCGTGCAGTGCTGGAGCAGATGCATATCGATGAAGCCAAGCATAAGCAAATGGCGCTGGACTCTGGTGGCTATGAATTTCCTCAGCCAGTCATGCGTGTCATGACCTTGGTCTCTAAAGTAATGACTCATTCAACTTATCGGATCTAACTTATGAATCGTGATCTACAATCACTTCGCCGTGACTATCAATTTGACGACTTAACCGAAGAAAAAGCTGGCTCAGATCCGTTGGCATTGTTTGATGCTTGGCTAAGCCAAGCCATAGAAACATGTCCAGACGACCCGACAGGTATGTTACTGAGCACGGTGGACGCACAGAATAAACCACACTGCCGTACTGTGCTCTTGAAACAACGTGATGCGCACTCGTTCTCTTTCTTCACCAATTATGACAGCGACAAAGGCCAAGACATCGCACACAATCCTAACGTGTCTTTGACCTTTTTCTGGGCCCCTCTTTCGCGCCAAGTACGCATCGAAGGCGTGGCAGAGAAAGTGGCGCGTGAAGTGTCTGAAGCCTACTTTGCAACACGACCAAAAGGCAGCCAGATTGCCGCCAGTATTTCACGCCAAAGTCAGGTCGTTGCCTCACGTGACGTGCTCTCTAATGAGTTTGCCGCCCTTGAGCAGGAGTACCTAGACAGTGATATTCCTTGCCCAGATAACTGGGGTGGCTATGCTGTCAAAGCTACTTCGATTGAATTCTGGCAGGGCCGCCCAAGCCGCTTACACGACCGTATCGTGTTCACTCTGAATGTCGACGGCACATGGCAAGCGGTACGTAAAGCACCTTAAGCCTTGTTTAGCCCCTGTTAACGCCATAGCAACGATCGCCTGATCATCGCTATGGCGTTTTATGCTGCAAAGAGCATCTCGCCAATGTCGCACCAGCGCTCTCGATCACGCTTTCAATGTCTAGATGGCTACCGTGGATTGGCGGTAGTATTGATGATTGTGTTTCACCTCTGCTGGAACTTGAGAGATTTTGGCTTTATTGAATTTGATGACCGAAGTGCGTTTTGGGTCAATTTTCGCGCCCTGATTGTATTTCTGTTTGTCAGCGCAGTGGGCTGGTCTAGCTATGTGGCGCACAAGCTCGGCCACAGTTTTCACAGCTTCGCCAAGAATCAAGCCAAACTGGCGTTCGCCGCCGCTCTGATCTCACTAGGCACTTACCTTGCTCTGCCAGAGCAATGGGTCTTCTTTGGTATTTTGCACTTTATTTTTGCCGCTGGTTGGATCGTACGCCCTCTATCGGGGCACCCTCTTATCAGCGCAGTCATAGGCTTGAGCTTAATCACGCTCAACCAGCTTCTCAACATCGACTCCGGCACTTCGCATCGCTGGTTTATCCACACCTTTTCCGCTCCCAGCGCCACCTTAGACTACATCAACCCATTACCTTGGCTAGGCGTCGCGCTAATTGGCCCGATATTTGGATACCTGAGCCTACACACCCTCCCGTTACCAGCAGCGATCACTACTAGCGTGCTGACTTTCTTAGGCCGCCATGCACTATTGGCCTATTTGTCGCACCAATTGATTCTATTTCCGCTGGTCATGGGGGCGTACTTTTTATGGCGCTAGACAACAAATGATCAGTGAGTGATCAGCAGACAATCAGCCAAAAACAGTAAACAAAATTTCTTATTTTAATGTTGCAATTATACATTCAAGAACTTTTGGGCATGCTCACGTAAGTGATCACTTCAGCGATTGATAAGGCGCAAAATTTTGATTTTTTCAAGCCTTGATTTTCATCGATATGAGCACTATTGTTCGTGCCATCAAATACAAATTACACTACATCTAGTATCAAGCAGTACCTAGAAATACTATATACAGTATATCCACAGGTTTTACTGCAGAAATGGGAATCCAAGGCATGAGCACTCTGACAGTTACCAAGCGGAACGGCAAAACCGAGAACATTAACCTGGATAAAATCCATAAGGTAATCACTTGGGCAGCTGAAGGTTTAGACAATGTTTCCGTTTCTCAAGTTGAGCTAAAGGCTCAAATTCAGTTTTTCGAAGGCATTCGTACCACCGACATCCATGAGACACTGATTAAGTCTGCGGCAGACTTAATCTCTGAAGACACGCCAGACTACCAATACCTAGCGGCGCGTCTAGCGATCTTCCACCTGCGCAAAAAAGCGTTCGGTGAGTTCGAGCCACCACACCTACACCATCATGTGCGTAACCTAGTTGAGCAAGGTCGTTACGACAAAGAAATCCTTGAGAACTACAGCGCTGAAGAACTGGACACAATCAACGGTTTTATCGATCACTCGCGTGATATGAACTTCTCCTACGCAGCGGTAAAACAGCTGGAAGGTAAATACCTCGTTCAGAACCGTGTCACTGGCCAAATTTACGAAAGCCCTCAGTTCATCTACATCTTGGTGGCCGCGTGTCTGTTTGCAAACTATGAGAAAGCAGCACGTCTTGACCTGATCAAGCGTTTCTACGATGCCGTGTCGCAGTTCAAACTGTCTTTGCCAACACCAATCATGTCGGGCATCCGTACCCCAACACGTCAATTCAGTAGCTGTGTATTGATCGAATGTGGTGACTCTCTAGACTCGATCAACGCGACCTCAAGCGCCGTCGTAAAATACGTAAGCCAACGTGCAGGTATCGGCATCAACGCCGGTGCCATCCGCGCCCTAGGTAGCCCAATCCGTGGTGGTGAAGCGTTCCACACTGGTTGTATCCCATTCTACAAGCACTTCCAAACAGCGGTTAAGAGCTGTTCACAAGGCGGTGTTCGTGGCGGTGCGGCAACTGTGTTCTACCCGATTTGGCACTTAGAAGTTGAGAACCTACTGGTTCTTAAAAACAACCGTGGTGTGGAAGAGAACCGCGTACGTCACCTAGACTACGGCGTACAGTTCAACCGTTTGATGTACCAACGTCTGATCAAAGGCGGCAACATCACGCTGTTCAGCCCATCGGACGTACCAGGTCTATACGATGCTTTCTTTGCTGACCAAGAAGAGTTCGATCGCCTGTACACCCAGTACGAAGCGGACGAAAGCATCCGTAAGCGCTCTATCAAGGCGTCGGAACTGTTTACGCTATTTGCCTCTGAGCGAGCCAGCACCGGTCGTATTTACCTACAGAACGTTGACCACTGTAATACCCACAGCCCGTTCGATCCAAAAGTGGCACCAGTTAAGCAAAGTAACCTATGTCTAGAGATCGCACTGCCAACTAAGCCACTAGAGCGTATTGATGATCCAGAAGGCGAAATTGCTCTGTGTACTCTATCTGCCTTCAACCTAGGCGCACTTGAGAACTTAGACGAGCTAGAAGAGCTGTCTGAGCTAATCATCCGTGCCTTAGACAGCCTATTGGATTACCAGAACTACCCAATCCTAGCGGCACAAAAGGCGACTGAGCTGCGCCGTACTTTGGGTGTGGGCGTGATTAACTACGCTTACTACTTAGCGAAGAACGGCGTGCGTTACTCTGATGGCAGCGCCAACGAACTGACACACCAGACGTTTGAAGCGATTCAGTACTACTTACTGAAAGCATCTAACAAGCTAGCGAAAGAATTTGGCCCTTGTAAGGCATTTAACGAAACCACTTATGCTCAAGGTATCCTACCAATCGATACTTACAAAAAAGAGCTAGACAATATCGTTTCGGCCGAGCTGCAATACGACTGGGAAGCCTTGCGTGAAGAGATCAAGCAACACGGTCTACGCAACTCAACGCTGACAGCATTGATGCCATCTGAGACGTCTTCTCAGATCAGTAACGCGACCAATGGTATTGAGCCACCACGCGGTTTTGTATCGGTCAAAGCAAGTAAAGACGGTATCCTAAAGCAAGTAGTGCCAGACTTTGAACGCTTGAAAAACAACTACGAATTATTGTGGACCATCCCGTCAAATGATGGCTACCTTCAACTTGTGGGCATTATGCAGAAATTCGTTGACCAAGCGATCTCGGCTAACACAAACTACGACCCAACCAAGTTTGAAGCAGGCAAAGTGCCAATGAAAGTCATCTTGAAAGACTTGTTAACGGCCTACAAATTGGGTGTCAAAACGCTGTACTACCACAACACTCGTGACGGTGCAGAAGACAAGCAAGACGACATGGCTGATGATTGTGCCGGCGGCGCTTGTAAGATCTAATTAGCCAAGCCCTACGTATCAATGACGTAGGGCTTTCTGCCTTACTTCTCTAATTACTATTTTCGTGATCATTAAGGATCCTTTTCGGCAATGAGTTACTCTACTTTTAACCGCAAGAAATTTGATAGCCTGCAAGAACCGATGTTTTTCGGGGAAAACGTGAACGTAGCGCGCTACGACCAGCAAAAACACCCTATTTTTGAAAAGCTAATCGAGAAGCAACTGTCGTTCTTTTGGCGCCCCGAAGAAGTAGATCTGTCTAATGACCGCAAAGACTTCCTAAAGCTAGAAGAGCATGAGCAACACATCTTCTTAAGCAACCTGAAGTACCAAACACTGTTAGACAGTGTTCAAGGCCGCTCTCCAAACGTAGCCTTACTACCGATTGTGTCATTGCCTGAATTGGAAACGTGGATTGAGACTTGGTCGTTCTCTGAGACCATTCACAGCCGCTCTTACACGCACATCATCCGCAACATTGTTAACGATCCAACGAAAGTGTTTGACGACATCGTGGTCAACGATGAAATCGCTAAGCGTGCCATCAGCGTATCGAAATACTACGACGACCTAATTGAGCTAGTGAACCTATACAACACGCTAGGCCTTGGCGTTCATCATGTGCCTGAGCGTGGCGACGTCGTTGTCACCATGAAGACCCTAAAGAAAGCGCTGTACCTAACCATCGCATCGGTCAACGTACTGGAAGCGATCCGCTTCTATGTCAGCTTTGCCTGTAGCTTTGCCTTTGCCGAGCGTACCCTGATGGAAGGCAACGCTAAGATCATCAAGCTGATCGCCCGTGACGAAGCACTGCACCTAAACGGTACTCAACACATGTTGAATCTGATGATGTCAGGCCGTGACGACCCAGAAATGGCAGAGATTGCGCAAGAGTGCCAACAGGACGTGATCAACATCTTCGTCGAAGCGGCACAACAAGAACGTGATTGGGCGCAATACCTGTTCAAAGACGGTTCTATGATCGGTTTGAACGCACAAATCCTTGGCCAGTACGTGGAGTACATCACCAACGTTCGTATGCAAGCGATTGGTCTTGAGCCGCAATTTGCCACCAAGAACAACCCAATCCCATGGATCAATGCTTGGCTAGTCAGTGACAACGTGCAGGTCGCACCACAAGAAGCAGAAATCAGCTCTTACTTGGTCGGCCAAATTGATAACGATTTAGACGGAGCCGATTTTGACGACTTTGATCTCTAACACTGAGCATCAAGATCGAGACGTTCACCGAGTTCTGTTAGGCAAGAAGCAGATTCTCGTCACTGAAGACGAGCCTCTGCTGCCACAACTCGAACGAGCGGGCATACAAGTGGAGTACCAATGCCGTGAAGGCTACTGCTCCTCTTGCATGATCAAACTTCTATGGGGCAAAGTCAGCTACCCGATCGAGCCCCTAGCGTGGGTCAACAGCGGTTATATGCTGACCTGCTGCGCCATCGTCAAAAGCGATATTGAAATCGCCATGCTGTAATGGCTTAGCCTGCGCTAAGCATTTTATAGGCTGCGTAAATTCGTGTGACGGTGGTGACCCAGCACAACCCGCCAAACAGCATAGCCAACAGCACAAACTGGCCTGGGAACAAGCACATTAAGACAAAGCAAGCGATGGTTTCCGTACCCTCCGTAATGCCCCCTAAGAAATACAACGACTTCTTACCATAATCGAGCTGCTCGATATTACGCTTGGCCGCCATGATGGCAAACGCTAAAAAGCTACTCCCTGTCCCCATAAAGGACCAGATCAGAAATGCCGCAGCCAACGCATTCTGCTCAGGCGCCGCGGCAGCAAAGCCAACCACCACCGCCGAATAGAAAATAAAATCCAGCACAATATCGAGATAGCCTCCGGCGTCACTACTGCTCTGCGTGGTCCGAGCAATGCTGCCATCAAGGCCATCACAAAGGCGGTTAAGAGCAATCGCAAACAGCCCTAACAGATACCAGTCCGTGGCAATCAACAATGCCCCACACAGCCCTATCGCAAAGCCTACCAAGGTCACTTGATTGGCATGGATACCGCGCTTAATCAAAGGTTTCGCTAGGCACTCTAAGGGGGCCTTGATGACGGGAATGAAAAACTTATCAAACACTTCAATTTCCTATTGGCTGGTTACCGTTACTACCTTTAGTTATACGCTCCCTAGGCGTTGTTTGTTACTATACCCGACAGATTTATTGGCTCGATATAGGAAAGATTTCATGATCCATGCAAAGCAGTACGGTGACAGCCTACCTCCCCTTGTTGTGATACACGGCCTGTTTGGCAATGCCGACAACTGGCATTCCATTGCACAGAAGTGGGCCGAACACTTTACCGTGTATTGCTTAGACCTACCGAATCATGGCCGCTCATCGACGCTAGATCCCGTTACTTTCCCCGCTATGGCAGACGCCATTAACCGCTGGCTCGAAGAACATCAGCTCGACCATATCTTCTTACTCGGTCACTCCATCGGTGGCAAAGTGGCCATGCAGCTAACCAGCGATCATCCAGAGAAAATTGCCAAATTAATTGTGGCCGACATCGCTCCAGTGACTTACCAACCAAGTCATACCGAGATTTTCAAAGGCTTGCAGGAAATCAACTGTCAGAAACCAGCCAGCCGTAAGGCCGCTGATGAGTTGTTAGCCCAGTTTGAAAGCAACTCGGGGGTTCGCCAATTCCTGCTAAAGAATTTAACACGGACCGAGCAAGGGCATGTGATTGATTTAGGTCTTGAACAATTGCTGGCAGGCTATGAGACGATCCTGCGCCAGCCTGAGCTGAAAGAGGGAATTCAGACACCGACTCTATTTATCAAAGGTGAACACTCAGATTACATTCTACCTAAATACCAGGAAGCGTCTCTTAAACACTTCCCGCATGCCAGCGTAAAAATGATTCCTGAAACAGGCCATTGGCTACACGCTGAAAAGCCTACCACTTTCGCCAGCTTAGTTAAGCGCTTCCTCACAGCCTGATTCTGGACACAGGCCAAATTCGCTAAACAAATAGCGATCCGTTGGCAACACTAGACCATACAAACGGATCAGATAGGGGTTAAAGGCGATACGCAGAGGATTAGGATAGCTTGGCGGCATTAAGGTGCCGCTGGCTTCATACACCTTGATATAAGAGCTCACCAAAGAAAGTTTGTCCTGCGAGGTACTGTATAAAGCAAACAAGGCCCCGGCTCTGACCAACTGCAGTGAGTGCGCAGCCAAGGCTTTTTTCTTATGGAACATCAAGCGAATCGCGTCCTTGGAGAACTGCGTGTCGAATAAGGCGGAGTCGTACAAGGACATCACTAAATTGGAGTTTTCCAGCACTTCGGTGAGCGCCTTAAGCTTCTCTGCTCGCTCCTCTGCCACCACCGGATAAGAATACACTTCCACTTCGTACAACTTGGTCATGCGCAGACTGCGATCACTTAGGGACAGAGCATCACTGTGAACCACCGCGATCGGGGCATGGTCTTCCCAAAATGACTGCAACACATTTAATCGCTGGTCCAACGGCGCCCCAGACAATACCGCAGTACTGGATTTCGAGCACTGTGATTGGGCTAGAGCAAATTCTTCTTCACCTAAGAATAAAGCGATAATAGCTACCTGTGCCGTGCTGGCACAGATCTGGGCGTAGCTATGCAGACCCACTGTGATCACCAGATCGCCATCCGCTAATTGAGTGCTAGGATTATTCAGCACCGGCACTTGATACGAGGTCGACGCCGAGAGTGACATAGACAATACCCTGGAAACCGTTTCCCGCCCATCATGGAACACATAAGTGCCTGCCGAAAGCAGCGCACTCATGAGTAATCCAACGATAAGTAAAAAAATCCGTTTCATAATGTATGCAGTGTCTAATTAAAAAGATACGTTAGCAAACATAAAGTAGCTCGTTTTCTTTTCCGTCACATTATTGACTCGTATATAAGGCTCATTATCCAAACGAGCATTAGCACCTATACCAGCCGTCAAGGTCGTGGGGCCAGCCACCACACGATAGGTCAGCCATAAACCCAACGCTTCGTAATCATAAGTAGCTACTTCCTTACCATAAATATAGCGAGTATTTATAGAAAAACTATCGTTTAAAGGCGTGCTGACAAACAAGGTAGTTACAAAAGGAGCCACGCTCTCTAGGATGTCATCGTTCTCTGATTGCGTATCTTGATAGGCAATGGTTGCACGCACCAAGATGTCTTTCGCAGAGCGCCAATCCAATTCCGCTTCCACCCCCTCAATGGTCGCACTCAGCCCTGTTTCAGGGGTCAACAGACCACCCTCTTCAAGCGCATCCACATATTTTTTATTGGAACCGACCAAATCGCTCAACTCTTCACGGTATGCCGAGACATCAAAAGACAACCCGAGTGTCGGAATATTTTGATAATACCCCACTTCATAAGAGGTAATCTTTTCCGCGGGTACACCGGTTGCGATGGCAGGAATGGATCGCTCTCCATTAAACACATACGACCAGCTGGCCTTTTGATCGTACAAATCTGGCACGCGATAGGCCTGCGAAACGTTAGCTCGAAGCGAGGACTGCTCGGTCAGCTTGTAGGTCGCCCCCAGCTGTGGCGAGCTGTAGTCACCAGTCATCTTGCTGTGCTCATACATAACACCTGCGTTGATGATCAAAGGGTCCCATACTCGGTAACTTAGGTTACTCGAAGCACGCACCAATTCTTCTTTGTACTTGCCAGCAAAGTAGGTTTTTGAATGCACCTTATCCTGGCGATAAGAAACGGTGTTTACCAAACGATAGTCCGTGCTAGGCGTCCAAATACTTTGTAACTCAATATCATGACGCTGTTCATCTAGATCCGACACCAAATGGCCTTCGTAGATCTCAGCGTCCGGCAGACTCTGCGCAAACAGCTCATTCAATACTTGGCCATAAACGTCGACGTCATGATCTTCAATACGCTCAGAATTGTCATAGTAGTATTGCGCTTTTAGAGTATGCCTTGGCGACTGTTCAAGCTCCCACCCCACTTTTATGTGTTCACGATCTCGCTCTAGCTTAGGGCGCGTACCGCCATAACTGACCCCAGGTACTTCGTAAAACTCCACATCCGCATCGAGATTTGTTGCACCAATATCAATATCGACTTTTTGGTCCTGATCTTCGTAAACCAAAAACATATTACCAGAGGTTTGAATATGGCCATCGTTGCGTGGTTCGCCATCGCCTTTGAATTCGTAGCCATCCACCGTGCCACGGGACGCCGACGCACGATAACTCCAATTTTCAGACAGGCCGCTGTATTGCCCATACACTCGACGATTACCTTGGTCATCGGAGGTCACATAGACATCACTGCCTAAGGTATCCATTGGGCTGCGCGTAATAATGTTAATCACCGCTAAGAACGAGTTACTGCCATAGCTTGAGGCATTCGGGCCACGGTTCACTTCGACCCGTTCAACGTCTTCGATATTCAGTGCCAAACTTGGCCAATCCACTCGGGCATACACTGAACTGTATACTGAGCGGCCATTCACCAGCACTTGTATACGACGAAAACGGTCCAGCTCAGTGCCGTGATAAGCGACGACTTTACGGTATGAATTCCAATAGGGCCCAACAAAAAAACCTGGCACGTAAAACAGTAAGTCCTCGACATACTGCACATTTGAGCGTCGAATAAACTCACCCGATAACACCGACAGCGTCGAAGAAACTTCTACGCGCGGCTGTGCCACACGGGCAGGAGTCACCACGGCGGGAATGTCGCCATAGACGAGATTATCAAGACTCGCCAAAGAATCACGATAAGTGTCTGCTGCGGCCAAGCCAACATATGAGCTGACCAGTGCAGTCGTTACGAATCGAATCATACAATCCTCAATTTCTGAAAGTATCCGCATAATATGTCCCTAATATGCGCACTTCCTCGGAAAAGAAACGGAGCTCCTCTAGCGCTGCCTGCATTGCTGGAGATTGAAAATGGGCTTCTACATCAACGTAGAATTGGGTCGCTGCAAATTGGCCATCAAGCATATAGCTTTCCAACTTCAGCATATTAATACCTTGGGTCGCAAAGCCACCCATGGCTTTATAAAGTGCGGCTGGAATATTGCGCACTTTAAACAAAAAAGAGGTGATGTAGCGCTGATCCGGCTCAAACATTGGCATCTTTTGCTGCTGCGCAAACACCAAGAAACGTGTGGTATTACCCTCCACATCATTAAAATGGGACTGCAATATAGAAAGTCCATAGAGATCTGCTGCAAGCGATGAAGAAAGGACGGCCAAGCCAGGCTGTTTCGACTCTGCCAGATGCTTGGCGGCGCCCGCAGTGTCGTACATAGCAACAGGCGTTGCCGCTAGCTGTTTGATGTTACGATCGCACTGTGCCAGCGCCTGCGGGTGACTGCCCACCGTTTTGACATCCGCCAAGGTCATGTCAGGCGTACCAATCAAACAATGATTGACGGGTTCAAAATGCTCTTTCACCACATAGAGCTGTGTGCCTTTCAGCTCGCGATAAATTTCTTCCACTCGACCTGCAGTCGAGTTTTCAACGGGAATCATGGCATAATGGGCTTCGCCGTTTTCTACTTTCGCCAAGGCTTGGCTAAAGCTCGCGCAATTCACCATCTGCCAATCAGGAAAACAATGCTTACACGCAAGATGTGAGTAAGCCCCAGGCTCACCTTGGTACGCAACAATATGATCGGCATTGATTGAAACGCCAGATTGGGCCATGATTTACACCGTCTTTCTAACTTCGAAGATGCAAAACATTACCAATTTTTCGTGCCTTTCAACACTAAAATTGGCAACTAAAGCAAATATTTACCCAATCAGTTAACTTTTATGAAGCAAATATTTATCAAGTTCATTCGTTTTTACCAGTATTTGCTAAGCCCACTGCTGGGCAATAACTGTCGCTACTACCCAACCTGCTCGGCATATATGATTGAGGCAATTGAGCGATTTGGCGTGTTCAAAGGGGTTTGGCTAGGCTTGAAACGTCTGGGGCGCTGTCACCCTTTCCATGAAGGAGGGATTGATCCAGTCCCTGAGAAGAAATGCGACTCAGATTGCCATAAGCCGCATCATAAAGACTCTTAGTTAAGCTGTAGGTTTAAATCACTGACCACCAACACCGCTTGGGTGCGATTATTAATGTTCAGCTTGCGGAAAATGGCGGTAATATGCGCTTTCACCGTGGCTTCAGAGATATTCAGCTCATAAGCAATTTGCTTGTTTAATAAACCTTCGTGCAGATAGCACAATACCTTGTATTGCTGGGGCGTCAACTCCGCCACACGCCGCTGCATATCTAAGTCTGGTGTTGGCTGTTGCGCCAATTGCTCAGACATTCCTGGCGGTAACCAAGTATCGCCATCGAGAATGGCTGAAATGGCTTCCAAATACAGCGCAGGCTCACTGGTTTTGGGGATAAATCCCAATGCTCCGGCCTCGATGACATTGGCTACCACAGCCACGTCATCGCTGCCCGAAATCACCGCAATCGGAATATCAGGGAAATCGGAACGAATACGTATTAATCCATATAAATCACCGCTTCCTGGCATATTTAGATCCAGAAGCAACAAATCCACATCAGGATTCGCTTTTAAGCTTCCTAATGTGGATTCTAGGTCATGTGATTCTTGGATCTCTACTTCACCGAGTTGATCGCGTAGCGCTCCCGTGAGAGCGCTGCGAAATAAAGGATGATCATCAGCGATAAGAAGTGAAATCACTAGGTTTCCTTAGCATGAACGTATGGTTTACTTATTTAACCTGTTATCGATCAAATCATCAACCACACTTGGATCTGCTAAGGTACTTGTATCACCTAATGCATCATGTTCATTAGCCGCAATCTTGCGCAGAATGCGTCGCATGATCTTGCCTGAACGAGTTTTTGGTAAACCAGTTGTCGCCCAGTGAACGAGGTCTGGGGTTGCAATTGGGCCCACTTCTTGACGCACCATCATTTTCACTGACTTAGTCAGCTCTTCATCCGGCTCAACGCCCGCAACCGGAATGATGTAAACGTAAATGCCCTGACCTTTTAGATCATGTGGGTAACCCACTACTGCCGCTTCTGCAACCGATGGGTGTGCGACCAAGGCACTCTCAATTTCAGCGGTACCTAGACGGTGACCGGATACGTTTAACACGTCGTCCATACGACCAGTGATCCAGTATGCGCCATCGGCATCGCGACGTGCACCGTCACCGGTAAAGTACTTGCCTTCAAAGGTGCTGAAGTAAGTTTGTTCAAAGCGTTCATGGTCGCCGTATACGGTACGCGACTGGCCTGGCCAAGAATCTAGAATCACTAGACCGCCTTCCACTTCAACGCCCGTCTCAGTAATCATGTTGCCTTCGGCATCCACTAAAGCTGGCTGAACACCAAACAATGGGGCAGTACAGGATCCTGGTTTTGGATTGGTTTCTGTCACACGTGGCGTCATCATCAGACCGCCCGTCTCTGTCTGCCACCAAGTATCAACAATTGGACACTGACCGTTACCAATGTTCTTGTGATACCAAACCCAAGCTTCAGGGTTGATCGGCTCACCGACACTGCCTAGCACACGCAGAGAATCACGTTTACTGGAAGCGATTGGTTCATCACCCTTCGCCATCAAGGCACGAATCGCCGTTGGCGCTGTGTACAACTGAGTGACCTGGAATTTATCCACCACACGACCAATACGGCCAGAGTCAGGGTACGTTGGTACGCCTTCAAACAGCACGCTGGTCACACCATTCGCTAATGGACCATACACCATATAGCTGTGGCCGGTGATCCAACCCACGTCCGCAGCACACCAGTAAACATCGTCTGGTTTTATATCGAAGACCAATTCATGGGTGAGTGAAGCGTAGACTAGGTAACCACCGGTGGTGTGTACCACACCTTTTGGCTTACCAGTGGAACCGGACGTGTAGAGGATGAAAAGTGGATCTTCTGCGTTCATCGGCTCAGGCGCAGCTTCTGTACTTTCGACTGCTGCCAGCTCAGCCCAATCTAAATCACGGCCATCTACCCACTTCACATCAGCGTTGGTGTAGCGGTATACCACGACCTTTTCCACCGATGGACAAGCGTTATTCTCAAGCGCTTTATCGACGTTATTTTTCAGAGGCACTAGGTTGCCAGCACGCTTACCTTGGTCGGCCGTCAACACCAATTTCACGGAACAGTCATTAAGACGGTCAGCAATCGCTGACGCAGAGAAGCCGCCAAAGATAACACTGTGGATCGCACCGACACGGGCACAAGCCAGCATAGCGTAGGCTGCTTGTGGAATCATTGGCATGTAAATAGCAACGCGATCGCCTTTTTGTACGCCTTGTTTGCGCAGTACGTTGGCGAGACGGCCCACTTCATCATGCAGCTCTTGGTAGGTCACGATACTGTCATGGCCTTCCACATCACCTTCGACATAGAACGCCACTTTATCGGCTTTCTCCGGTAGGTGACGATCAATACAGTTGTATGCCGCGTTTAGCTCACCGTCTTCATACCATTTAATGCTGACATTGCCACGCTCAAAGCTAGTGTTCTTTACTTTGGTGTAAGGTTTTGACCAAGCCAAACGTAGACCTTCTTTGCCCCAAAATGCATCTGGGTCAGTGATCGACTCTTGGTAACGTTGTTCAAATTCGGCTTGGCTAACATTGGCATTGGAGTAGGTGTAATCCATCTGCTCCGTGTATTCTGAATGTGACATGACTCGCTCCGTTGTTATTTTTTATAAGGATGCTGAAACTTACTATATCGCCTGCTTAGAGACAGGCTATCCCACTTTAGTCTAACTCTCTGATAACACTCAGTTATCAAATGTGCCGGCGTATAAGAAAAATGGTAAACGCGCAGGGACCTTCTCTAGAGGATCTTTCCAGACATACTCAATTTCCTTTTCTGCTTCTTGAATCATGAAGTCGCCATGCTGCTCCATCATAATTTGTGAAGCCGACCAAGAGCGCATAAAGGCAAACGCTTGTGACATGGTCCAATGACACTCCAATTCGAATGTTGGCGTTTCAATGGCCCTGAATGGAAACTCAACAGCGCTGTACTGACCACGCAGCAATGCCGTTTTTTCTGGCCAAAATGGCTGCAAGATCGGCAGCATATGCTCTTTAATCGCTTGGTCTAAAACGTTATCGAACTGAACCCAGTTATAACCCCAAATAAACAACTTCCCTTCAGGCTTTAATACACGACGCACTTCCGCCCAAAAGTTGTCTAGGTCAAACCAATGTAAGGCGTGAGCCACACACACAGCATCAAAGTAATCATCTGGAAAGTTGGTATGCTCTGAAGGCTGTACCGAATAATTGACCTTGCGATGTGGCGTTGCTTTGGCTATTTGCGCCTCGGAAATATCCGTGGCTTCGACGTGATCAAAGTACGCTGCCAAATCAATCGAGGCTTGTCCTGTACCACAGGCACAATCCCAAACTCGCTCGGTTTGTTTGACTTGGTGACTCAGCCAGTAATACAGCTCTGGTGGGTACGTTGGCCTAACACGAGAATAATTGGCCGCCGAGGAGGGATCGAAAGTACGCATATCTCTTCCAAATTGATTTGTACAAAAGATTAGTATCTACCTAATTACCCCATATGTATAAAGGATTTCGCGCGCACATGCGATACCTTTGACCTGCTCCGCCTGTATCCCTTTTGTAAGCGCCCCTTCGACATTGATTAGGTTATCGTCCAAAAACAGGATTTTATTGGGTTCAACAGCTAACTCCTTGACCACATAGTCAAATACTGCCAAATCGGGTTTCACCAAACCCATTTGATGGGAAGCAAAGTAACTGTGGAAAAGACCAGACAAGCCCATTTCATCCATTAACCGTGCCCAATGGGCATCATTGGTATTAGACAGCACGGCACGGTGATAATGAGACGGAATGCTTTGCACGAGCTCGATTGCGCCATCAAACAAGCCTTTTGGCCAATTGATAAAGTTATCCGTAAACGATTGCTGATCTACATTGCTATCCGTTTCGGCTAATAAACGCTCAACAAAGACTGGCAACGGAATTTGGCCGCTGTCGAAGGCCTTGACCGATGGTGACTCTAACCACATTTCCCATAATTGAGCCTCACTGCCAACTTCGACTTGGAACACCTTAGCGAAGTCTGCTTGTGAACCTAAGTCGACCAGCACATTGCCTAGATCGAATAACACCACCTCAATCATTTTAATCATTCACTCTAAATAATTGATAAAAATCAAACTTACCATTTAATACAAAAAACCTGTACGGCTATTGAAAGTTCTTCTTATAACATTAACACTGATGTTAACTTTACCGTTTCATGTTTCCGGCAAGCTTGCTAAGGACACTTTAGGAAAAGTTAATTACCTAAAGCTCACGAAATACGTGCCGCTAAAAGATTTGTGTAATTACATTTTAAAAGGAATGCACATGAACAAACTTCTTAAACTTTCAAGCTTGGCTGCCTTGGTAGCCCTATCTGGTAACTACGCCTTGGCTGAAACGGCTACAGGTAATGCTTCGGTTACCGTATCCAATGCTTTTACTTTGGAAGAAACCACTCCCTTAAGTTTTGGTACCATTCGAGCTCAAGTGGGTAGTATACCGAGCTCAGACGAAGCAGCTTATAGCGAGCTTAGTTTGCCAGCAGATGGCTCTAACGCAACCGTCACTAACACAGCAAGTACTGGCGATGGCACAGCATCCAGCATTAACATTATTGATCCTGGTACGCCAGGGACATTTAGTGTATCTGGGGCTGCACCGAATCAAGTTTTAGTGATTACACCGCCAGGAGCTTTTGATCTAACCACCACTACTGGCGGCGCAGTATTTGAAGTTTCCATTGCGGAAGCAGATATTCGAATTACATCAGGGGCCAATGCAAACCGCACTTACTCAAGTGGCACTAACGACTTAATTACAGATGACTCTGGTAGTGTGACATTTGATGTAGGTGGCACATTATCTACTGACACAGATGGTAATGCTACTAACTACCGTGATGTCACCTACAGTGGCACCTATACAATGACCGTAGAGTACTAACATCAAGAATGACACGAGCCAAGCTAAGAAAATTAACTTTACTTTTGCCACTAATGCTTCATCTGAGCACTTGTTTTGCAGATATAGAAGAAGTTACCCCCTTAAGTTTTGGCTCAATTGTTGTTTTGTCAAATGATTCAGTTGAAAGCATCTCAATTAATCACAATGGCATCGTTAGCTCTACTCAAGCAATAATGACGGTCACTCCCCCCACTGTGGGGGAGTTCCTTCTATCAAATTTCCCACTCAATCAGAGACTCTTTCTCTCGGCACAAAGCATT
This sequence comes from Marinomonas aquimarina, assembly GCF_900089755.1. GTDB lineage: Bacteria > Pseudomonadota > Gammaproteobacteria > Pseudomonadales > Marinomonadaceae > Marinomonas > Marinomonas aquimarina. Next base: position 158,608 of record NZ_FLOC01000002.1, read on the forward strand.
CAATCAACAACTAATAGCGCCGTTTACTCCACGGAACAATTTGTTATGTCCAATGTCGATGTTCCTAATGTTATTTTCACAGATGGAAATGGAAATGCTCAAGTTAATGTAGGCGGAACCCTTAGCACTTCAGGGTCTGGAAATAAGTCGTTTGTTGATACTGCCTACCACATTAGATTCCAACTGAGTGTAGATTATTAAAAAGCCATGAACTCTATAAAGTACTGTTTTTTTATATTATGTATTTCCCTTAGTAGCAGCATTTCCTATGCTGACCTGCTCATCTCACCGTTAAGAGTTGTTCTGGACGGTAAACAAAGATCCAGTAATGTCACACTAATCAATTCAGGTAATGAAACCAGAAGCTACAGAGTAAGCTGGAGCCAAAAAGTGGCATTGCCTAAAGGCGGATACCGAGACCTGACCGAAGTTGAGCAACAGAATTATGCGGGATTAGAACGTATTGTTCGTATCAGCCCAAAACAGGTCACCCTATCACCAGGACAGCGACAAACCGTCAAGCTGTTATTACGGGATCCAGGCAACCTGCCCAGCGGCGAGTATCGCTCTCATTTAACGTTTACAGCTTTACCAATACATAAAAATGACTCAAGCCAGCCTTCTGGCCAAACTGGAATTCAGCTCAATGTGCTAATGAGTTATACCATGCCGGTTATATATCGAACAGGGAATGTCAGTGTTGCCCCCGCCATCGACAACTTATCCTTACTTACGATTAAAGAAACCGGCGCTACGTTTATTAAAGTTCAGTTATCGCATAATGATTTATTTAGCTCCTCTGGCCGTTTAGTGGCTTATTGGACTCCAACAGGACAGCCAACTCGACAAGTAGGCTTATTAAACGGTTTTAATTTCTACCCAGAAAACAAAAACGCTGAAATACGCGTCCCCTGGAATAACTTTAAGCTCGAGCCTGGAAGCCTAGAAGTGCGCTATGAGGGACAACAAGAGTTTAATGGGCTACTATTGGCAAGACAAATTCTGGAAATCACACCTGCCATGGTTCGATCTGTTCAATAAGGTGATCAGCTAATGCGTTTACTTCTGATTAGCGCTCTCATATTGAGCGCTAATAGTACTTATGCGAATGACATTCTTGATCGCCTTAAGGCGCGCTATAAAGCGATTGAGCAAGGTGAAGTTGCACTACCAGAATTAAACGCCCCCCAACAAAATATCAGTACAACTCCCTCTAACAACGCCAGTATGGTTAATTTAAACAGCTCGGATGTTTTCATTCCTAGCGGTGAAGAATTAATTGTAACGCTGTATTTTGATCGCTATCTATTGGGGGATATTTTTGGTGTAAAAACCGACTCAGGTGCAGCGTTTAGCCTAGCAGACATTGCCACTGTATTAGATTTCCCCATCACCACGCAGAACGAAGCACCGCAAGCTCAGGGTTGGGTCCGCACCCCAGACAATACCTTTTCGCTAAGTATTTTAGAGAACCAAAGCTCAATCACTTTAGCGGGTGTCACCTACCCAGTCAGTCAAGAGGCCATTGTAGATATTGATGAGCTGTTCATCGATGCAGACACACTAGAAGATTGGTTCGATATTATCATCGACATCAACTATCAAGAATTAAAGGCGAACATCTCCTCAAACGCCCCTTTGCCGCTGCAGGAGCGTATTGCCCGCCAAAGTCGATCTGGGTCAATTCAACCGAACGCCAATGTGGCGCAAAACCCGCTGGCGGAAAACGACTATTCACCACTCTCATTGCCTTTGCTGGATATTCAAGCCTCCACCAGCTTTGCCCAAAATCGAAACCAAAGTACTAACCTATCAGTGCTAGGGGGCAATGACTTAGCTTATTTTAATACCCAGTATTATTTAGCAGCCAACTCAGAGATAGGCTTAACCGGCGCCCGACTGCAAGCCAGTAAAACCAGCCCAGAAGCCGGTCTACTAGGGCCTCTGCAAGCAACCATACTAGAACTTGGTGATATTAGACCCACCCGGGTAAATAACACCTTAAACTCCAGTAATGCCGTCGGCCTTCGTGTTAGTAATGAAAAAATCGGTAACATAAATAACACCAGCATCGATCTTTTTGGTGATATTCAGCCTGGCTGGGATATTGAGATTTATCGTAACAACCTACTGATCGCCAGTGACACCAATATTGAGGACGGTCGCTATAACTTTGATAACCTCCCCTTAGTCTTTGGTGCCAACACCGTCGAGATTGTGTTTTATGGTCCACAAGGGCAAATAGAACGTGAAGTCGAAAGCTACTACGTGGATGGCACAGGGCTGGGCGCCGGCAGCTTTGTTTATGATGTCAGTCTCTACGAGGATGGTGCAGAGCTCTTTGACAGTTTCCTTGACGCTCAATCGAATAGCCAATCCTATGGCACCACATTGACCGGACGAGGCACCTTTGGTCTAACCGATTGGCTCAGCATCAATGTTGGCCAGCAAACTCATTTGGATAGTGAGTACCGAGCATTCGATCGCCAATCCGTGGGCTTTACGACTTCCCTTTTTGGTCAGGCACTACTTTCGAGTGACTATATTGTCGCGCCTGACAGCTCTTCGATTGAAGAACATACGCTTTCAACCGAAGTGCTGGGACAGTCATTGGACTACTCCATTACCAAAAGCAAATACCAAGACGAATTGACTCAAGACTGGCAAACTAGCAAAAATGATGAGATAAACCTTTCAGGAGAAATCTCAGCGCTCAACTTATCCTATCAGCAAGATATAGAGCGCCAACAAAGCAACAACCAAACCGAGTACCAATACCGAAATCAGATTGCGACCAGCATCCAGGATATTTACCTGAGTCATGAACTGGAATGGGGCAGCCTTGACGACGACAAAGTAGGTCGTTGGCAGCTACAAAAGTTTATTGATGGTTACTTCGTACGAGTGGGCAGCAGCTACGTCATCAACCCAGACTTTCACGTTAACGGCATTTCTACCGAAGTCAGTGGCGCACCGTTTGAGAACATACAAGCCCAAGTCAGCTACTCTAGAAACTTAGACACTCAAGTCAACAATATCGCCCTATCAACCAGCTGGCGCCCAGGCGACTTTAGTCTCCGCTCACGCCTAGCTTACAATGACCTGTTAGGCTGGAGCGCCAACCTTTCTGGACAAGTTAGCATAGGCCAAATCCAACAAGGCTATTTCACATCCAACCGCTCTTTGGTGAGCCAAGGCTCACTCTCCGTTTTTGTCTACCAAGATAACAACAACAATGGTGTCTTTGATCTGCAAGACCAAGCGCTACCAGATATTGACGTGCTCAGTAAACAAAGCTTTCGACGGGCGAAAACGGATAAAAATGGTATTGCCGTCATAGAATCACTGCCCAATTACCGTCAAACAGACATAGAAGTCGATGAAGGCTCCGTTGCTAACCCCTATTTGATCCCGAGAGGCGAAGGGGTATCCGTGATCCCTCGCTCCAGTGTGGTACAGCATATCGAAATCCCGATGGTGAATTCGATTGAAATAGAAGGCAAAGTGTCTGAACTGCTAAGCAATGAAGCTCCCCGTCCCGTCGCATTCGTTCCCGTGCAATTACTGGATAAATTCAATCAGGTCATTGATGAAGTCAATACCGAGTTCGATGGCTATTATGTCTTTAGCCGAGTTCCTCCCGGCCAGCATAGCATTCGGGTGAAGCCAGAATACTTAGTGCAACGCAGTTATTTACCTCAAACAGCGACGCAAATAGACCAGCGCCGTGCTCAAGACAACCTTATCTTGGGTGAGAACTTATATATTCGTAAAGGCGATGAGGTATCGGGCTATAGCAGTGAAATTAGAAGCTTCGCTTCCTTGGGCGCACTAAGAAGTTACTGGACTATTTTACGCAAGCGACAACCCCAGCTGCTCGATTACCACTATTTCTATCAGCAGAATGGGCAAACTTACACGCTATATATTGGCTTTTCAGAAGAGCGCCAACCCGCTGAAAATGCCTGTGAAAAATTCACCACCATCGGCTTAGCATGCAGCGTACAAGCCATCACCCGCCGCTAACCTTACTCGCTAGCGGCATTTTGGGTTTACAACGATAGAAACGGATCGCCCTTGTAGCGGGTCACCAAACAATCCTGTTGCATCTGTTTCAACATGTTACAAAAGTCGACGCTGTAGGCTTTTTTCAGGAAGGGGCCAACAATCAGCTGATAGTAAGTTTTGCCTTTCACCTGATGGCGGTTAATCAAAGGCGCTGTGTCGGCAAATTCTTCCGCATACCTTTGGGTAATGGACTGCCAACCTTGAATCGCTTGTTGCTCAGAACCATAGGCCGCAAGTTGAACGCCATAGTATTGTGTATTGGCACCGGCGTCTGCTTTGGTCTTGCTGCCACCTTGAAATTCAGCCGTTACCGCATTACTCGGTGGTCCTTGACGAAACGGCTTATCCGAGCGATTCGCTGAAGTGGAGATGGGGGCAGTCGAACCCGCGTCCGCTGTTTGAGCATTGATATCGGCTAACGCCGCCGACGGCAACACTGGCGCTTGGTTGGCTTGTTGCGCGGCTTCCGCCGCCGGTGCCATTTCTTGAGTTAAACTTTCGCTGGATTCTGGCACCGTATCCAGGGTTTCCACCAAGAGTTTTAAATCAGATTCAAGGGCGAGGATGCGCTGCAGTTGTGGCTTCATGTCCTCCCATTCTTGCTGCTGGGTTTGCAACGCCTGCTGTAATTCGGCATTGGTCATGGTGCCTTTTTTCTCGGGCGTTAAGGTACATCCTGCTAGCCAAATAGCTCCTGTACAAACCACTAATAACTTCAGTCCCATACATCCTCTCCCATCAATTGAGACATATTACGATAACACTAGGGCGTTTGTCCCCCAAACTAAGACCCCGTAGCGAACGCATTTTCCGACAAAAATCCATAACATGACAGGCAACCAATGCAACTTCGCCACCCCAGCAGCTAAGCACAAAGCATCGCCTACCACAGGAAGCCAGCTAAACAACAGGGCCGGTTGGCCAAAACGCTGAATCCAATACTGCACTTGCTGTAATCGCTTGGCCGATACGGGAAACCAGCGCCGCTCTTGAAAGTGTAATAGGTACTTGCCAAGCCACCAGTTTGTCATGCCACCTAGGGTATTGCCTAGGGAAGCACTTCCCCAGCCGATCAGCGCTAGTTCTGGGTAACGAGCGACAAAACCCAACAACAGCAACTCTGAGCCCAAGGGCAACAAGGTCGCTGCCAAAAACGCGACAAAAAATAGGCCAACTAATTCGCTGGTAGCTTCTACTACTATATTGATATGACTGCACCTTTACATCATAGTTTTGGTAACACAGCGTTACACCTCGGCCCCGCTTTGGTTTCTCGCCACGAAGCATAGTACTCATTAATGCGAGATAAATTAAATTTTTACGTGCACCTTAACAAGATACTGTAATGAAACAGGCGTATACTGCCCTGTACGATAAAGGCCTTAAAATTGCATAAGCAAATAAACGCTCTCAGCCATAAAAGGGATCTTTTATATGCCGTTTGATATTCCAACCGAGCTCGACTCCCTGTACCAACACATCGACAAGGTAATTCTGTCTCGACAGCACCCGGTGACGGGGCTATTTCCAGCGAGTACCAGTATTAATAACCATGGTGATTACACCGACGCTTGGGTACGCGATAACGTCTACTCCATTCAAGCCGTTTGGGCCCTGTCACTGGCCTACAAACGTGCCTCAAACCCAGACAATCGTGCTCACGAACTAGAGTACGCTTGCATCAAAATGATGCGTGGTTTGTTATTTGCCATGATGCGTCAGTCGCATAAGGTGGAAACCTTCAAGGATTCCTTAGACCCCATAGACGCCCTGCACGCCAAATACGATACCAAAACCGGGCTCGAAGTCGTGGCTGACGATGCCTGGGGACACTTGCAAATTGATGCCACCAGCCTGTACTTGTTAACGCTCGCGCAGATGATCAAATCCGGCAGCAGCCTGATTTACTCACGTGACGAGTTCAATTTTATCCAAAACCTGATTTATTACATTTCCCGTACCTACCGCACCCCGGACTTTGGTATATGGGAACGCGGCAATAAGGTCAACAACGGTAAAGCAGAGATTAATGCCAGCTCTGTAGGCATGGCCAAAGCCGCCATGGAGGCCTTAGACGGCTTGAACTTATTTGGCGAACACGGGCCAGAATGGGCCGTGGTGCATTCCTTTGCCGATGCCGTTGCCCGTGCTGGCTCGGTGCTGGAATCCTTATTGCCAAAAGAATCCCGCTCCAAAGAGGTAGATGGCGCTTTACTTAGCATCATCAGCTACCCAGCCTTTGCGGTAAACGATGAGAAACTGAAACGTCGCACACGCCAAGAAGTCCTCGATAAACTGGGTGGCAATTATGGTTGTAAGCGTTTCTTGTTAGACGGTCACCAAACCGTTATCGAAGATCACAGCCGCATCTATTATGAATACGACGAACTGATCAATTTTGAGCACATCGAATCTGAATGGCCGCTGTTTTTTACCTATTTATACATTGATCGTTTGTTCGCCCGTGACTGGGAAAGCGCTAACTACTACCGTTACCGCTTGGAAAGTTTGATGGTGGAAAAAGATGGCGAGCGCCTGCTGCCTGAGCTGTACTATGTTCCTGAAGAACTGATTTTGGCGGAAAAAGCCGCTCCCGGCTCCCAGCCTCGAGAGGCCAATGACAACTTACCCTTAGTGTGGGCGCAAAGTCTCTATCTCGTAGGACGTATGCTGGATGATGAGTTGATCACCACCGAAGATCTAGACCCGTTAGGCTTGCACAAAAAGCAGCACATTCAGCGTAACGTCAACATCTCCATGGTGTTGCTGGCCAAGAACAACAAGATCAAACAACAACTGCTCGATGCCGGCTGCTTGTGTCAGACCGTGGATGAAATCGCGCCGATTCAGATCATCACCTCTGAACAACTGATCGAACTTTACCGTAACGTGGGGGCCTCTAAGCCGCTTGGCTTGAGCGGCCGCCCGAGTCGCGCGCTCAATAGCCTTGCCATCGCTCAGCCATTTGTTGTAAACGAGCAGCGCTGCTTATGTCTGTCTTGGTTTCAAAATGAGGATCGCGATTACCGTAAAACCGACCCGGCACTTTTTGAACAGCACATCCGCAATGAATTATCGGTGATTTCAGACAGTTGGTATTACCCAGCCAATGCGGTGTTTGCCATCCTCATCGATGAAGCGTTGGCGGAAATGACTGGCGCCTCCGGTCTCTTTGATTTCATTCGCAGACTGCAAAAGCGTGAGTTCAGTGAATTTCGTGTACTGCCCCAGTCGGCCAAAAATGCCTTTAAATCAGGCAGTCGCCGCCTGATGAACTTTGACATGCCAGCAGGCCATAAACTGGGCACTCAACTGCCTGTTTACGAGGCCCCTTGGCCGATTTCAGGCGCTGTTGACCGCACCACTTATGATTACCAACATTGGAGCATCAGCCAGTTGATTCAGCATCTGCAAGAGCTGCCAACACTAGAAGATGCCACCGAAATCCTACTGCAACTGGGCCGCAGACAGGCGCTGCATGAGCAAGTCACTGAGCTGCACGATGCCCCCATCACCGTGCGCAATGTATTAGATTCGGTCTACACCAATGCTCTAATACATCGTAACTGGTACTGTGTGCGCCAGCTTTATTCCATGATGTTAAAACCGACAACGGACATGGCGACTCATGCCGCTGAGATTACCGTGCGCCAGCGTGTGTTGATCATCGGTCAGCGTACTGCCCAGCAACTCAGCATTACCACACCACTGCATCAGAACGAGGTCTTTAAGGCGATTGCGCAAAGCTCCGATTCGTTATTAGCCCAAGTGGTCTATCACGAGTTATTGGCCATTACCGGTACCTTGATGAAAATTCACCCTGAATATTTTGCTGGGGTACGCACCATTCGCCTACACAACTTAGGCCTACTCTGTGCACATAAGTTTATCGGTGATGACCAGTGCGACAACATTGATGTCATCAAGACGCTCGCCTCGCGCTCCCCGATGGAGCTGTATGAAACCCTGCGCCGAGTGCTCATCGAGAAGCACAAAGAGTTCACTCACGTGGTCGCCAGTGTGCGTTATCACCAACGCGTGGACAGCCAAGCTGGCCGCACCAAAGACATTGATTGGTTTGAATGGCGCACAGGTCAAGGCCTGATCACCAAACTGCCAGAAGCCATGTTGTTACAGTTATGGGACAGCTTGGCGCAGACCAATCGTATCGTCTTTGGTGACCCGCAAAGTAACACCATCCTCGACAGCAAACGAACGCTCAGTTCGATGACGCCTGGTGAGGATACCTTTGCCCATTTAATTGAAACCTTAACCTCAGATATTGCCCCAAGTTGGTATAAGTGCCTTATCTTCGAGGGTTTGTACGCCTTTATCCAGTTTTGCCAGAAACATCCGAATGGTGAGTTTATCGACGAAGTAAATTTACCAGTTTTGGTTTCCAAAGCAGCGATGGATCATGTAAAACAGTATAAGACTGACCACCCTGAGGTGGATAACTACGACATGGCCTTGGACGAATTTGCCCAGCTAACACCAAATAAAGTGAATCATTATTTAAGCTGGGCCGTGACCAAACTCCATAGTCAGCAACGTCATACACATAAAAAAACGTAATTGGTTGGAGAAGTAAATGGATCTTCTGAACGACGTCATCAACGCTCGCTGTTCCGACCCCTTTAAATGTCTTGGTTTGAAGCCAAGCCAAGACAAAGGATTCACATTAACGGCATGGCGCCCCGACGCGACTAAGGTTGAGGTGTTAGAAATTGACTCTGATAAGTTAATTGGCACCATGCAAGCCGGTCAAGATGAAGGCGTGTTCCTGTTTGATTGGCCAGCAAAGCGCACACAAAGTCACTACCGCCTGAGAGTCCATTACGGTGAGAACCATTTCACCATTGTTGACCCCTACCAATTTCCAGAGGCCACTTTTTCGGACCCAGAGCATCACAGTGCGACCCTGTATCATAAAGAAGGTGCCATCGTGCGCTCTGCAAGCGTCAGCGATCAACTCTCGATTCAAGGCACACGCTTCGCGGTATACGCCCCAGCGGCCCGCTCTGTTTCAGTCGTGGGCGACTTTAATAGCTGGGATGGCCGACTGCACCCGATGTCCAGTAATGGTGATGGTGTGTGGCGTTTATTCATTCCCGATGTGGTCGCCGGCGCCCGCTACAAATATGAAATTCGCGCGAAAAACGGTGACGTCCTCCCCCACCGTACTGACCCCTTTGCCAAAAACATCGAGCAATTCCCATCGTTTGCCAGTGTCGTGTGTGATGATGACTATGCGTGGCAAGATCAGCAATGGACTACGCGTGCTATTGAGGACGTTTACGAGCAACCTATGAGCATCTATGAAGTGCACTTAGGGTCTTGGAAAAAACATAGCGACGGCACTTCTTTAAGCTACGCACAACTGACTGAGGAATTGGTGCCTTATGTGGTGGAAATGGGCTACACCCATGTCGAGCTACTGCCGGTGATGGAATTTCCTTTTGACGGTTCTTGGGGGTACCAGCCAATTGGATTGTTCGCACCTACCTCCCGCTACGGCACAGCCGATGAATTTCGAGCACTGGTGGATGCATTCCACCAAGCTGGCATTGGTGTGATTATGGATTGGGTACCGGCCCACTTCCCCACAGATAGTCATGGTTTGGCTAGTTTTGACGGTAGCAAACAGTACGAATACCCAGACCCGAAAAAAGGCTGGCATACCGAATGGAACTCGTTGATTTACGATTTCGGTAAGGATCATGTGATGGATTACCTAATCAGCAATGCCAATTACTGGTTAGAGGAATTCCACATTGATGGCCTGCGCGTCGATGCGGTGGCCTCCATGCTCTACTTGGACTACTCGCGCAAAGACGGCGAGTGGGTGCCGAATGTGGACGGCGGCAACCACAACTACGAAGCCATTGAATTCATTCGTAAACTTAACGAAACCATTTATTTGAATCATCCTCGCTGCTTTACCGCGGCAGAAGAGTCCACTGCGTTCCCTGGCGTCTCCAAACCTACCTACATGGGTGGCCTAGGTTTTGGCTTTAAATGGAACATGGGCTGGATGAACGACTCCCTTAGTTACATCAGCAAAGACCCTATTTATCGTCAGCACCATCAGGGCAACCTAACCTTCTCCATGGTATACGCCTACGATGAGCAATTTATCTTGCCAATTTCCCATGATGAAGTGGTGCATGGTAAGGGTTCCATGATTGCTAAAATGCCTGGGGATGCATGGCAGAAATTCGCGAACCTGCGTGCCTTTACCAGCTATATGTACTTCCATCCGGGCAAAAAGCTCAACTTTATGGGGAATGAGCTGGCACAAGGCCAAGAATGGAGCCATGAACGCTCTTTAGACTGGCATCTACTCGACGTGGATTACCATGCAGGACAACAACGTGTCACCAAAGCCCTGAATCATTTATACAAAAATGAACCAGCGCTGCATTTAGATCACTCTGCCACGGGCTTTGAATGGATCAGCCTAGACGACAGCGCTAATTCCACTCTGGCTTTTGTACGTCGTGAAAAGGAGTCGGCAGAGCATTTGATCATTCTGGTCAATTTCACGCCCACCCCCCATGGCAATTATCGCATTGGCACGCCGCAGAAAGGGCGCTATGAAGTAGTGTTTAACTCGGATGAAACGGGTTATACCGGCAGTGGCTACCCGATGTCGGACAGCTATCAAACTGAGCCTAAAGCCAGCCATGGTCGAGAACAAAGTATTGAAGTGCAGCTACCGCCTCTGAGTAGCGTTGCACTGAAATGGCATTCGAAATAATTCACAGGAGCAAAGTATGACCCGTACCTGGCAGATCAATGTAGGTTTCCCTCTCCCTTTAGGGGCGACACCAACACCAGGAGGGGTCAACTTTGCGGTGTTTTCCGAGCATGCCCAGCAGCTTTATTTGTGCTTATTTAACACCGAGGGGGACGAGTTAGCACGCTTGCCTTTTCCTGAAAAGCAGCGTGGCATTTGGCATATGGAAGTGCAAGGAGTGGCGCCTGGGCAACATTATGGCCTTCGCGCTGAGGGCCCTTTCGACCCAGGCCAGATGCAATTTTTTAATGACCATAAGCTACTGATTGACCCTTATGCGAAGCAACTCAGCGAACGCTTGGTGTTTCACGAAGAGCAAGTAACCCTCACACCTGAGGGGCTGGCAGATCAGCGCGATTCCGCCACCTTTGTGCCAAAGTCTGTGGTGGCCGTGCCACACCCATTGCAGCATAAACGCCCTAGCAAACCACGCGGAGCACAGCGCAGCCTGTATGAACTGCATGTAAAAGGCTTTAGCCAGCAACTTGAAATCGAGCCAGAGTTACGAGGGACTTATTTAGGTGCTTGCAGTGATGCAGCGATTGCACACTTACAGCAGTTAGGTATTTCGACCATTCAGTTGATGCCCTGCTTTGCTTTTGCCGATGAGATCCATCTACAAAGCAAAGGCTTAAGTAACTATTGGGGCTATAACCCAATTAACTTTTTCACCCCCGAAGCACGCTACGCGATACAAGACCCCACCGCTGAGTTCCAACAAATGGTGGCTCGCTTTCACGAAGCGGGCTTCGAAGTATTGCTCGATGTGGTGTACAACCATACCGCTGAAAGTGAGATCAACCACGGCACTACTTGCTACCGTGGCCTCGACAACCAAGTGTATTACCGCCATCAAAACGGTCAGTATTTAAATTACACCGGCTGTGGCAACTGCGTGGACACCTACCATCCCACCACAGTACGCTTAATCTGTGACAGCATGCGCTACTGGGTAGACGTTATGGGCGTTGATGGTTTTCGCTTTGACTTAGGGGTCGATATGGGCCGTGAGCGACACCAGTTCTCGCCCACAGCTCCTCTATTACAAGCCATCTTGCAAGACCCTATTTTAAGCCAAACGACCTTAGTCATGGAGCCTTGGGACATAGGTCCAGACGGTTACCAAGTAGGTCACTTCCCACGGGGCTTTCTAGAGTGTAACGATAAATACCGCGATACCATTCGACGCTTCTGGCGCGGTGATGCCAACACTGTGCCGGAATTTGCCACGCGTATCATGGGCTCCCGTGATGTGTTCCATAAGGGGCACAAGTGTGCCCTGCATTCCGTCAATTACATTACCTATCATGACGGCTACACCCTGCATGACTTAGTGGCTTACCATCGCCGCCACAACCTCGACAACCTGGAACATAATCGCGACGGCCACACCGATAACATCAGTCAAAATTTTGGTGTTGAGGGGGAAACCAATGACGCGCGGATTCTGGCAGCACGTTTAACGCAACAGAAGTGCTTTTTGGCGACACTACTGTTTAGCCAAGGCACACCCCATATTTTAGGTGGGGACGAGCTGGCACACAGCCAAAAAGGCAATAATAACGCTTATTGCCAAGATAATGACATTACTTGGCTAAGCTGGGAAAACAGTAGCGAACGCGACCAACTAAGCGGTCTGATTAAAGATGCGCTTGCCTTACGCCAACGCTACCCAGTATTGGCTGAGGCTTTCCTGCCGGATGATCCTCTTTATCAACACAAACCCTGTGATGATGTCAGTTGGTTCAATGAATCTGGCCAGCCCATGTCCCAAGAAGACTGGCAGCACCCAGAGCGTGATTACCTGTCGATGCAGTTGACCAGCGCCAGCAGTGGAGAAATATTGTGGCTCGTTTTTTATCGCGAAGATCAACCAATCAGGATAAAGTCTCCTAATGGTTATTCGGTGAAAAGCGTGCTATTTTCTACCGATGAAAGGTTACAAATTCAAGGATACGAATTTGATCTTAACATGCGCTCGGTAATGCTATTAGAGCTTCAATCCTAGCGCGTTTGCTTGCTTACGCTAGCACAGTAATCTAGGAGAAACTGTTCAAGTGGCTGATATTAGCATCCCCGACTTTAAAAAAGTCGAACCTCAAAAAGAGACCTCGCGTAACAATGTTGCCAATAAAAGGGTCTTAATCGTTGAAGACATCGGTGAAATGCGTCTAATGTTGAAGTCGCTGATGTCCAGCTTAGGCTACAGCAAAATCGACATTGAACCGTCTGGACAAGCGGCGTTAAAGCGCATCCTAGGCGGACGCTACGACATTGTGCTGTCCGATTACAATTTAGGCGGCAGTATTGACGGTCAACAACTGTTGGAAATCACCCGTAAGACCTATGCCCTCGATCACTCCACCATCTTTATGATGATCACTGCCGACACAGCTTATGAAGCCGTAGTCAGCGTCTTGGAGTACCAACCTGATAGTTATTTGGTAAAGCCGTTTCCACCGGAAGCCTTTATGCGCCGCTTGGGACGTGTTATTCAGCAGAAAAAAGCGTTCCAAAACCTTAATCAGGCTCGCCTGCATGAAGACTGGGATAAGGTCATCGAAGAAGCCAAATACATCATGGCTAAGCATGCCCCCTACGCTAACTTATGCCTAAAATCGATTGGCGAAGCACTGTACGCCAAAGGTGAATACAAACAAGCTAAAACACACTATATGCTGGTGACTCAAAAGCATAAAAACCTCGCTTGGGCCTATTACGGCATAGCCCAATCTGAAATGGCTATGGGACAGTTTGCCGGTGCGGCGAAAAACCTTGAGACCACCATTGGCTTGAGTCGTCATTTCTTATCAGCCTATGATTTGCTCGCCGATGCCTACCAGCAGCTGGACAATTTAGAACAAGCGCAAAGCATTCTGCGTACCGTTCTAGAAGTCTCACCACGTTCCCCCGAACGAAGTAAGCGTCTTGGTGAGATCAGTGTTAAACTCAAGGATTGGTTCACCGCCGAACAAGCCTATGCCCGCATCATTCGCCTTGAACGTGAGACCATCAACGAAAACGTGGACATGTATTACGATCACTTGCAGGCCATTACCAATCTCATCGCCTCAGGCCAAGAAAGCGACAAGACTCTGAACGAGAAGTTTAAGCGCTCCTTGACGCGTTTGCGTATCATCGGCAAAGAAAGCCCAGTGGCGGTGACCAACTCGTTTCGGATTGAGGTGCAACAATACGTTACACGCAATCATTTAGGTGAAGCCATCAAAGCCTGGCAAAACTGGCACCGTTTGATCCAGCAAGGCAAAGCTTCGCCTTTAACCGAGGCCCAAGAATACACCCTGAAAAAACGACTGGGTCTGCTTTAACACTTTTTAGAAGTCTATTTATGTCAACCGATCTCCACCCTTACAGTGCCTTAACGCCTGATACCATTATGGATGCCGTAGAGAGCCTCGGCTTCTACTGTGACCATCGGCTTTACCCATTAAACAGTTATGAGAACCGTGTCTATCAAGTTGGCATAGAAAACTCCGCGCCACTGATCGCTAAGTTTTATCGTCCTAAGCGCTGGAGCGCGGCGCAAATTCAAGCCGAACATGATGCGACCTTGGCACTGAAGGCGGCCGGAGTGGGTGTGGCGGCTCCCATGCTCATACGCGGCAAAAGCCTGTTCCAGCATAAAGGTTTTTACTTCTCGTTAACGCCGAAAATTGTGGGGGAAGCGCCAGAACCCGGCAATCTCGATCAACTGTTTCAAATTGGCGAGTTGATCGGAGCCATGCACCAAGCCTCAGCCGACTGGCAGATTGAGCAGCGCCCTTATATACCTCACAGTCAGCGCATTGAACGTGCCAGTAATGTTGTACTGCAGAGCTCTTATTTGCCCAGTTCCCTACGCGTTGACTACGTTAAAGTGGTCGAAATGCTACAACTGCGCGTACAGCAGACCCTAAAAGCCCATGCCAACAACGCTATTCGCTTTATCCATGGCGACTGTCACCGCAGCAACCTCATCGCTCACGATGGCACCCTAACCTTATTGGATTTTGATGACTGTCGAATGGGCTATGCCGTACAAGACCTGTGGCTCCACATCAGTGATGCCAACGAGAAACGCGCCCAGCTGAGTGAGTTGATCGAAGGTTATGAGAGCCACTGTGACTTTGATACGCGAGAGTTGGATTTAATCGATGTCATGATGGCCGACCGCACCATCGTCTACACGGCTTGGATTGCAGAACGTTGGAGCGACCCCGCTTTCCCAACGATCTTCCCACACTTTGCCAGTGAAGGCTTTTGGTTACAGCATCTCCAGGACCTAAATGAGGTGTTGGCCCACTGGGGCCAATGGCGTTAACTTAGGCGGCGGTTTTAGTACTCTTTACTTGGATCAAGTTGCGATCCAAGTCGTACATAACAAACGCCACATAGGCACCTTTATCTATCGGGCCTTCGAGCAACTCAACTTGCAGCTGCTCGAAGTGCATAATTAACTGCTCAGCACTCAGTTCACTGATCAAGGAAAGGTGCCCTGCGCCTTCTAAGGCATGATGACGTAATTCATCGCCAATCTGTTGAAAGAGAATTTTTTCTTCCCCAAACGCTACACCAATGCCCTCTTCCGCAGGCAAAGGCGTCATCTCAAAGACGGTTTTATAAAACGCCTGTGAACGAATGGCATCGGCAACCGTCAGCACCACCTGATCAAAACGCTGTATCATTGTTTATCCTATCCCTTGTCTGATTCGTCTATGTCACTGTGTTGCACAGTAAAGAGTTCAGGAAACACCTCAGCCACCGCCACGCTCCCCAGCACCAACTTATCCTTTGTCCGGCGTGGCAGACGCTTAATGCGATACTCTAGCTGCATGGCTTGCTGTTTACTCGCCGCAGACTGGTACCAAACCAGCGTCAAAGGGGCTTTACCACGTAAATAGCGCGCGCCTTTGCTGGGGCTGTGGCAATGCTCCTCAAAACGACGCTCAACATCGGTAGTCACACCCGTATAAAGCGTATTCAAGCGCGTTTTAATCATATACACAAACCAAGGTGGAATCATCGCACTCAACTTACAAAGCGTCCTTAAAACTCATCTACCCGCACTAGAATATACCTTAGCAAACAAGACATTAACCATTTCTTAGTGATAATTTCCAAAGCCCTAAAAGAAGAATTGATGTGCTTCATAAAAGGGTTATGAGATTATGTAAATCTATGCAAAGGCCATAGTTATTATGGCGATATCCTTTAAAATTTCACGCCATTCTATCTTAGTTTTTTAACGGACAATCAAAGATGCCCCGTTCGAGGTTTTTCTCTGTTTTCATTACCGCGTCGGCGACTGCGGCATTAGTGGGCTGCAGTACCACAGCCACCGAGCAGACCCACTTTTATGAAGAGGCCGATGCCCTTCTGAACACCGAAAACCAGCGTGTCTTTTCGCCGAGTACGAGCCAAGCCGAAAATGCCTCACTCACGGACTTGATTCCGGATTCAAGCTTGCAGGGCCTAGTTCACACGGCACTGTCAGGCAATCCTAGTTTACAAAAGACCGCCTTATCACTGGCCGCCAGCCAACTCAATCTTAGCAACGCGCGTGCAGCACGTTTACCGCAAGCCAATCTGGGGCTGTCCGCAAGTGACTCTGAAACGGGCGACGGTCAATTCTCTGGCAACGCCAACATCAGTTGGGAACTAGACCTTTGGGCACGTTTAGCCGATGCGCAAAACGCTGCCGAGAAAAGCGTCGCCAGTGACTACGAGCTGTTCCGTGCCAGCCAAGCCAGCCTCGCAGGTAATGTGATGAAAAGCTGGCTGCAACTGATCGCACATCAGCGTGCCATCGACATTGAACAACAACGTCTAGCACTCCTTGAAACCAATGAATCACTGATCATTAAACGCTTTCGCAATGGCCTTGGCACACTAGAAAGCCTTGATGAAGCAAAAACCGCCACCTCACAATCGCGCGCAGATTTGGCGCAATACCATGAGGACCTCGCCAGCGAACTCAGAGCCCTACGCCTCTTGCTAGGGGACAATCAAGCCGCTCCCATCGCGATTCCAGAAGGTTATCCTAACGTGTTACTCACGCTGCAGCGCTTGCCCAATCAAGATTTAGCTTTACGGCCAGATTTGCGAGCCGCCTACTTAAGCATTGAGGCGGCCGATTATGAGGTCAGCGTGGCTTACAAAGACATGTTGCCGTCTTTTGACCTCAGCGCTTCCCTAAGTGATGCCAGCAGCAGTTTACGAGATGCATTATTCGTCTCCCCGGTATGGTCGCTTCTCGGCCAACTCAGTACCCCCGTATTTCAAGGGGGACGTTTACGAGCCAATCACGAGATTGCCAAGTTAAACATGGCGCAAGCCTATCAGGATTACCGTGAGACACTACTGAACGCGGTGAACGAAGTCGAAGACGCCATTGGCCAAGAAGCCGTGTTAAACAAGCGCCAACAACACATCAACAGTGCCTTACAAAGCGCGGAAAGTAACCGCCAACAATATGAACGTAAATACCGCTCTGGTTTGGTGGAGCTAAGCGATCTGATCAGCGCCCAACAAGCGGTTTTTAATCTGCAATCTGAATTAGACACCCTACAATTCCAACAATTGAGCAACCGCATTGAGTTAGGGCTCGCTTTAGGATTAGGAATACCACAAGCATGAAACGATCATTACCTTGGATTTATTTTGGCTTTGCCGTGTTACTGTTAGTCGCCGTGGTGCTGTATATCCAGTCGGCTATGAGTGCCAATCAGGCTAACTTTAGTCAACAGCGTCCCCCCGTCCAAGAAACCGCTCTCGATGTTTCCGTTGTCGAAGTCAATGCTGCAGAGCACGCGGCCGCGATCCAAGCAGTAGGCATCGCCAATGCCAATCAGAATCTAGCCTTGACGACACAGATCAGCGGTGAGGTGATTGAGCTGTCGCCGCAATTTGAAGTCGGTCAACAAGTCAGTAAAGGCCAGGTTTTATTACGCTTAAAAAACATCGGCGCCCAGTCTGACCTAGCCAGCGCACAAAATGCCCTCGCCAATGCCGAATTGGCCTTTAAAGAAGAACAACGTCAAGCCGATCAAGCCAATGCCGAATGGCGTGCTGCCGGCCTCACTGGCGACCCAGCATCGGATCTCGTTTTGCGCGCGCCGCAATTGGCGGCAGCAAGAGCAGAACTCAGCGCCGCCAAAGCGGCGCTCACTTTGGCCCAAGACAACGTCAAACAACTGACTCTTCGCGCGCCATTTGACGCCATCATTGTTTCTAAAGACGTTGCTTTAGGGGCCTTTCTCGGCAGCAACACTCAGGTCGCCACCTTATACAGTACCGATCAAGTGGTCGTAGAACTGCAGTTAAGCTTGCTGGATTGGCAAAAGCTGCCAAGTGCCAACACGATGCTGCAGCAACACTGGTCCGCGACCGTAAACTCGGTCAACAGTGCCGCTGACTGGTCAGGCTATGTCAAGCAAGCGGGCTTGCATGTGGACAGCGAATCAGGGCTACGTAGCCTATTTGTCGCCGTTGATCAGCCACTGCAACAATCGCCTGCTTTGATTCCAGGCAGCTTTGTTAAGGTAGATCTAAAAGGCGCGACGCAAGACAACCTGTGGCAGTTGCCCAACTCAGCGCTCAGTCAGAAAAGTGAAATCTGGTATCTGGATCAGGACAACCGTCTTGCCAACTTCGATGCCAGCCCGGAGTTTGTCGACCAAGAGTTTGTTTACATTAAAGCCCCCGAGGCACTGCGACACAGCCCTCAAAAAGTGCTTGTGCAACCCTATAACAGCTATTTGAAAGGCATGTTGGTCAACCCTCAACAACGAGGTACCCCATGAACTCAGAGCAAGTACGCGGCATCATCCCTTGGTTTGCCAACAACCCCGTCGCGGCCAACCTACTGCTGGTCCTAGTGATTGCCCTAGGGGTGATCAATATGGACAGCCTGAACAAGGAGGCTTTCCCCAGCCTGAGCCCGAACCGGGTATCGGTTTACATTGAATACGACAGCGGTTCCGCCCAAGCCAGTGAAGAAGGCGTGGCCATTCCTGTAGAACAAGCGTTACAGGATGTGTTAGGCATTAAAACCGTGACCACCACCTCGAACTCAAGGGGGGTGAACGCACGCATTGAAATGCAAGATGACTACGACATCGATGAACTGTTGCAGGATGTCAAAGATGAACTGGATCAAGTGACCTCGTTTCCGGATGAAGCCGATCCGCCAGTAGTGTCCAAGAGCATGCGTGAGGAACACGCCATTTGGATTCAGCTGTATGGCGATACCGATCGTCGTACGCTACAGACCCTAAGCAAGGATTTGGAATCCGATTTGCTGGAGCATCCTTTTATTAACTCGGTCAACATTTCTGGTTGGTTAGACCCCACCATGTTGATCGATGTCGATAAAAACAAGCTGGAAGCTTACGGCCTGAGCTTGTCTGATGTTGCCAGCGCGATCAACAATGAGTCGAGCCCTGAACGGGTCGCCACCCTGCGCAACGAAGACATTTATCTGCACGTACGCGCTTCGCAACAGGCTTATGTGAAACAAGCCTTTGCCAACATTCCCATTCGCAGCAATAGCTCAGGTTCGGTATTGCGCCTGCAAGACATCGCCACCATCAGCGATGCATTTGATGACGATGACTTTATGTTGTCACGCTTTAATGGCGAATCGAGTCTGGCGCTGCAGGTCATTACCACCGGACGTGATGACATCAGTAAATCTGCCGAAGCGGCAAAAGGTGTGGTCGAACAATGGCAACACAGCGGCCGTCTACCACAAGGGGTTCTGCTCGATACTTGGTACGACCGAAGTGAATCGATTAACGGCCGTTTATCTCTAATGGTAAAAAATGCCATTACCGGTATCGTGCTGGTATTCATTATGCTGGCCATTTTCCTAAACTTAACGGTCGCGTTTTGGGTGGCGATGGGCTTACCGTTTATCTTCTTTGGCACCCTGTTTGTGATGGGCCTCGACAGTGTAGGGCTGACCCTAAACCTATTTACCACTTTCGGCTTTATCATGGCCCTTGGCATAGTCGTCGATGATGCGGTGGTCATTGGCGAAAGTGTCTACAGTGTGCGCTCAAAAGAAGGTGACACCCTAGCCAATACGATTAAAGGCACCATGCGGGTTGCCATCCCTACCTTATTTGGTGTTTTTACCACCGTTGCCGCATTTTGGGCCTTATCCAATATCGAAGGCCGCTTAGGTCAGCTGTATGCCCAGTTTGCGGCGGTGGTGGCCATCTGTTTAATCCTGTCTGTGATTGAGTCCAAGCTGATCTTACCGGCACACTTGGCACACTTAAATACCCAGCGTAAACGCCGTAAATTTCTGCCGGCTCGCGCTTGGGCCAAGGTACAACATGCTGCGGATGCTTCATTACAGTGGTTTAATGAGCGTGTTTACGCCAATCTAATAGAGCGTGCGATAGATTATCGCTATGCCGTATTGGTGCTGTTTTTAGCGATCTTTGCACTGGTCATTTCTATGCCGATGACAGGGGCGATTCGCATGAGCTTTTTCCCGAATATCCCAGGAGATACCATTCGCGCCAGTTTAACGATGCACAGTGATGTCAGCTATGGCCAGACTCATCGCGTGCTGACGTTATTAGAAAATACAGCCCGTGAGACCGATAAAACCCTTTTAAAAGGCAGCGACTTGCAGGGCATTGATCATTTACAAGTCACCGCCAGCGGCGATCAAGCCGGCAACCTGCGAATCGAACTGTCTCCTGAAGCCCCTTACAGTGCGGCCGACTTTGCGCGAACGTGGCAACGCTTATCAGGCTCCCCTGAAGGTGTCAGTAATTTACGTATTCGCAGTGCCCGTGAGTCCGTGGACGCCCTGCGAGTGGAACTGCGTGGTCGCGACAACAACGTCCTAGATGGCGCGATGGCAGAACTGATCAGTAAGCTGGGGGCCGTGCCAGCGGTGCGCGGCATTGAGCAAAGTGATGCCGCCAGTGAATCCCGACTGGTGCTTCGGTTGAATGAACAAGGCCGCGCATTAGGCTTATCCACCAATACCCTAGCGTCCCAAATCATGGGCAATTTTGACGGCCAAGTGGTGCAAAAATATCAGCGCGATAACGCCGAAATCGAAGTGCGTATAGGCTACCCTGATGCGCAGCAAGAAAGTCCTGCGAACATTCTCAATACCCTGATCACCCTAACCAACGGCCAGCGTGTCCCGCTGTCCTCAGTGGCAAGCCTTGATCAAGAAACCGCGCAAACTCGGGTAACTCGTATCGATGCTAAACGCTCCGTGTACTTGTCAGCTGAGGTCGACAAAGATCAGATGTCATCTACAGAAGTGGTCGAATACCTAAGAAGTGCCATTGAGCCTGAGATGAATCAGCGCTTCCCTTCCGTCGACATGTACTACTCTGGTGAAGCAGAAGAACGTGAAGAAGCGCAATCCTCTATGATTCAGATGTTTGCCATTGCCATGCTGATCATTTATGGCTTATTAGCGATTCCTCTGAAGTCCTACAGTCAGCCAGTGATCATCATGATGGCGATTCCGTTTGGCATCGTTGGCGCACTACTGGGCCACTGGCTGAATGGCGTGGCGCTGGGGATTTTCTCACTCAACGGTATCATCGCTTTGTCTGGGGTGGTGGTGAACGACAGCTTGCTACTCACCGCGCGCTTTAATGACTTGCGCCGTGAGACCAAGCACTTACACCGAGCCGTCATTGAAGCCTGTCAGACGCGCTTGCGTGCCGTTTTGCTGACCTCTATCACTACCTTTGCCGGCTTGATCCCCATTCTTTGGGAAACCTCTCGCCAAGCACAAGTCATGGTGCCCGCAGCCATTTCCCTCGCTTACGGTATCTTATTCGCCACCGTGATCACCTTGGTACTGATTCCGGTGCTGCTGATGATTCAAGAGGACATTAAACACCTTGGCCGACGTGTGAAAGCTTGGTTTAGCGACAATGACACCGCACTCGCGACCAAAACGCTCGATTAATGCCTTAGAGTGGTAATAAACCCTCTCTCGAAAACGCCATCGCTGCCAAAGCCATGGCGTTTTTTTTATGACACAACAGCATGCCTTGGTGTTTTTTTGCACTCTTCGACTAAAGTCTCAATTCTTCTTTACAAACACACTGCTACATTCATTGTGCAAATAAAAATAACAAAGGAGTCGACTATGTCGGAACATACTCAAAACCAAGAAAACTACTGGAAGGCGAACGTCAGATTGATCTTTGGCTGTTTAATCGTATGGGCACTGGTGTCCTACGGCTTCGGCATTCTGCTTCGTCCAATGCTCGCAGGGATTGAAATCGGGGGGACAGATTTAGGATTCTGGTTTGCTCAACAAGGTTCAATTATCAGCTTTATCATTTTGGTGTTCTTCTACGCTTGGCGTATGAACGCTTTAGACAAAGAATACGGCCTTGAGGAGTAATCATCATGAGTCAATTTACGATTAACTTGCTGTTTGTAGGGGCTTCTTTCGCCCTCTACTTTGGTATCGCAATCTGGGCTCGCGCAGGCTCAACCAAAGAGTTCTACGTTGCCGGTGGCGGTGTCCACCCAGTGATGAACGGTATGGCAACGGCAGCTGACTGGATGTCTGCGGCTTCTTTCATTTCCATGGCGGGCTTGATCGCCGCCGGCGGTTACGCTAACTCAACCTTCCTTATGGGTTGGACAGGTGGTTACGTTCTACTAGCCATGCTGTTGGCACCTTACCTGCGTAAGTTCGGTAAATTTACCGTGCCAGACTTTATTGGTGATCGCTTCTACTCTAAAACGGCCCGCCTTGTTGCGGTCGCTTGTTTGATTGCGGCGTCTGTTACTTACGTTATCGGTCAAATGACTGGTGCCGGTGTCGCCTTCTCGCGCTTCCTTGAAGTAGATAAAGACACTGGTTTGATCATCGCGGCGATCGTGGTATTTTTCTACGCCGTATTGGGTGGTATGAAAGGTATCACTTACACGCAGGTGGCTCAGTACTGTGTTTTGATCGTGGCATACACCATCCCAGCCGTGTTCATTTCGCTACAACTAACCGACACCTTCATTCCAGCGATTGGTTTGTTCTCTGAACACACGCAATCAGGTGTGCCTTTACTACAAAAACTGGACGAAGTGGTTCGTGAACTTGGCTTCCGCGATTACACCGCTGATGTAGACAATAAACTGAACATGGTTCTGTTTACGCTGTCGCTAATGATTGGTACGGCGGGTCTACCTCACGTTATCATTCGTTTCTTCACAGTACCTAAAGTAGCGGACGCACGTTGGTCTGCAGGTTGGGCACTAGTGTTCATCGCCTTGCTATACCTAACTGCACCAGCGGTTGCTTCTATGGCACGTTTGAACCTAATGACTACCATCTACCCAGAAGGTCCAACAGCGAATGCCATCAACTACGATGAGCGTCCTGACTGGATTCAAACGTGGGAGCAAACAGGTCTAATTCAGTACGAAGATAAAAACGGTGACGGACGCATTCAGTTCTACAACGACACGCCAGCGTTTTCTGATGAAGCAACGGCACGTGGTTGGGCGGGCAACGAGCTAACCGTTAACCGTGACATCCTAGTATTGGCGAACCCTGAAATTGCCAACCTACCAAGCTGGGTAATTGGTTTGATCGCCGCAGGTGGTCTAGCTGCAGCCCTATCAACAGCAGCAGGTCTACTATTAGCAATTTCATCAGCCATCAGTCATGACTTGATCAAAGGCTCGATTAATCCTGATATTACAGAGAAAGGCGAATTGTTAGCAGCTCGTATCTCCATGTTTGTTGCCATCGTTGTGGCCACTTATTTGGGTATGAACCCACCAGGCTTCGCTGCTCAGGTAGTCGCACTGGCCTTTGGTATCGCTGCAGCATCGATCTTCCCTGCACTCATGATGGGTATCTTCTCGAAGCGTGTGAACAGCAAAGGTGCAATTCTAGGTATGCTTGCAGGCCTAGGTTGTACTCTAGTGTACATCTTTACTTACCTAGGTTGGTTCTTCATCCCTGGTACGAACACTCTGGCGAACACACCTGATAACTGGTTATTCGGTGTATCACCGCTGTCTTTCGGTGCCATCGGTGCAGTGATCAACTTCGCAGTGGCCTTCATCGTGTCAAGCATGACCGAAGATGTACCACAAGATGTGCAAGACCTTGTTGAAAGCGTACGTTACCCTAAAGGTGCGGGCGGTGCGGTCGACCACTAACCGTTAGTTTTACTAACCCAGGCTAGCTCCATTGGAGCTAGCCTACTTTATCTCACACAATAATAAGAAGGTGACTTTATGCTTTGGGAATTAATCGCGACTCTCTGTGCAGGCTTAGCTGGTGCCGGTATCGCTCTATTTATTCGTAAGCTGACGTTTAAGAAAGCACCCAAATGGCTGGTTCCAACGCTTGCTGGCATCGGCATGTTAACGTTTCAAATTCAAAGCGAATACAGCTGGTATTCACACCAAGCGAGCCTATTACCAGAAGGCGTGGTGGTGGTAAAAACCGTAGAAGAACAAACGCCATTGCGTCCGTGGAGCATGGTGTACCCACAAACCACACGCTTTATTGCGGCGGACATTAATAACGCAGCGCAAAATGACCTGAACCAAGATGTTTACCTAGTCGATTTATATTTCTTTGAGCGCCGCTTGGCCGCCAAACGTGTGACTCAAGTGGTGCACTGCGGTGCTGATGCCCGCACCAACTTCAGTAGCAAACTGGAAGTACCGAGCGGTAATCAAGTGGACAGCCGTGAATGGGTGTCACTGCCAAGCAATGATCCGCTATTGACCGCCGTATGCCATAGCTAGGCCTCCTAAATAACTAGCCCATCTCAAACCAAACACTGATTGCACGCTTAAGCATTTTTCCTGACAATACATGGCTCTGACTCTGGAGCCCTGTATGCAATTTGAAGCCCCCCATCGTGACGCCCTGTATGACATCATTTTTAACCGTCGCGATGTTCGTCGAGATTTCCTCCCCACAGCCGTTCCCGATGACGTGATTCAGCGCCTATTAACAGCCGCCCACCATGCTCCCAGTGTGGGGTTCATGCAACCTTGGGATTTTATTGTCGTTAAAAGCCCCACCACACGCGCCAAAATCAAGCAGGGATTTGTTGCCGCCAATGAAGCATCAGCCAAGCTGTTTCAAGGTGAGCGCCAAGACTTATACCGCTCATTGAAACTCGAGGGGATCGAAGAAGCACCGCTTGGCATCTGCATTACTTGTGATCGTTCACGCACTGGCAATGTGGTGCTAGGACGCACTATCAAGCCGGAAATGGACCTCTATAGCGCCGTGTGTGCGGTACAAAATTTATGGCTCGCGGCCCGAGCAGAAAACCTGGGGATGGGCTGGGTCAGCATTCTAGAAGACCAAGTTTTGTACGAGACGCTTAATATTCCAGAGCATTTAGACATCATTGGCTACTTTTGTATTGGCTACGTCAAAGCCTTTCAAATCAGTCCCGACCTAGAACAGTTTGGCTGGCAGAATCGCCGCCCACTGGCTGCCGCGATCCATTACGAAGGCTGGCAACAGGATAGTTGAGTTTTTCTCAACTATGGAGAGAATTTATATCGTTTGTGGTTATTAAGCTCCCTACCTATCATAAGTACTGTCAGTGAAACTTATGAAGGAGCGACATTATGAAAGTGAAAACACTTGTTGAACTATTAGAGTCTGTTGATACAACTTACCTAACGGAATCAGAAAAAGCAGAAGCCATTGCTCGTGCGCAAGCGGCTGAATACACAGCAGAATTGATCGCCTCTGGCTTGGCTTGGGTGAAGAAAGCTTTGGTCGGCAAACGCACCGTGATGAACACTGCAAACCACTCCCACGCTTAATCCGTTCTGGATTAACGATTAGGTTATAGGCGCTGAAAATAATATAAAAATGCGCTTACCTAGCCTCCTGCTACGATCTTTCTCCTCTTTCCTAACCTTATCAAGCCCACACTTAAGCAACCTCTTCTACGCTTAAATAGCCAACTTTAGGCATAAAAAAAGGCCACCGAATCGGCAGCCCTTCTTACGATCAATGCGATCTTAGTGCTGGTGACCACCTTCGCCGTGTACGTGACCGTGCTGAATTTCTTCTTCAGTCGCTTCACGAACTTCAACGATTTCAACTTCGAAGCTTAGTGGCTTGCCAGCTAGAGGGTGGTTACCATCTAGTACAACGCCGTCTTCTTCAACACCGACAACAACAACTGGCTGTTGACCGTTTGGTGTTTGCGC
The DNA here is from genome assembly GCF_900089755.1 of Marinomonas aquimarina. Taxonomy (GTDB): domain Bacteria; phylum Pseudomonadota; class Gammaproteobacteria; order Pseudomonadales; family Marinomonadaceae; genus Marinomonas; species Marinomonas aquimarina. Next base: position 184,682 of record NZ_FLOC01000002.1, read on the forward strand.
CATGAACTGCATGCCAACTTCAATAGTATCAACGCCTTGGAAGTTTTCACGTGGCACTTTTTGGATCAGTTCTTGGTGAACTGGACCGTAACCTTCTTCTGGAGTTACGTCTACTTTCAATGCATCGCCTGCAGACTTGCCTTGTAGAGCGTTGTCTAGACCGTCAATGATGTTGCGAGCGCCGCTAAGGAATACTAGTGGCTCTTGACCTGCAGATGAATCTAAAACTTCACCAGCTTCGTCAGTCAACGTGTAGTGCATGCTCACAACTGTGTTTTGTGCGATTTGCATTGTTATCTCCTAAGTGTGTTTTTCGGGTTAAAGAGTCTGATAAAGCCTGCTAATACTGGCCAAAACCAACCTTTTGAACCCTAAGTTTGAATTCTCCCCCATGGTAACGAAGCCAAACTTAGATGACCACCGTATAAGGCGTTTTCTCTTTAAAATCTCTTCTTTTGGTTAGATTTTAGGCAAGAATTGGCGAATATCTAGCTCATGGGACTTACCCAACCAAGCAGCACCTTGGGTATGGTCATACAGCTCATCACCACTAAGAGGATGGAACAATACATCTAGCTCACCTCGGTTCAACATTAGCCAAGGAATGACCTTATCAAACAACTCGGCATTGAAGGCTATTTGCACACTCCACATAGGATGCGGTCCGACCTTTCTCTCATGAAAGCGACCCACCACCACCTCATGCAAAGACGATAACTGGTGAGCAATTTGTTGCGCTAAAGCTCGTCCCGCTTGATCCTCGTAATAAAGGTGAGCATGGTACGCTTTAATCTCTTCTACCTGCATAGCAATCACTTCTCTGGTTCATCTGATACGTCTTAAAAGTATCTTAACATTCTTAACCACTTAAACTGAGGCGTCAGTTTGCAACTCAGCATTTCAGTGACTGAAACCCTCAAGTCGCGACCATAGTCTAAAGGCAAGGTCGCTGAGCTGTGCTAAATTAGGCGGTATATCATTTAGTTACTGACAAAAGAGTGCCAGCATGACGGCTTTTTGGGTAATTCTCGCCATTCTTTATATTCTCGGACTGTTTTGGATCGCTAATTGGGGCGATAAAGACAGCCCAATCGCTAAGCGGCTTACCCGCCATCCACTGGTCTACAGCCTTTCGTTGGCAATTTATTGCACCGCTTGGACCTTCTACGGCGCCATTGGTGAAGCGACGCGCTCTGGCTGGAGCTATTTACCGATTTTACTCGGGCCGATACTGCTCTACTTATTTGGCTTTGGTTTGCTGCGCAAAATGATTTTCGTTAGTCGGCGCCAAAACATCACCTCGGTGGCGGATTTTATCTCCTCACGCTATGGCAAACGCCCGTTAACCGCGCCACTGGTGATCTTAATTTGTATGCTAGCGGTGATTCCTTATATCGCCTTGCAGCTAAAAGCCATCGGCTCCAACTTTGCTTTGTTCGTCAACCAGGATGAAAGTTCGGCTAGCTTGGTGGTATTCATTGCCACCGTTCTGATCGGCATGTTTGCCATGCTCTTTGGCACACGCAAAGTCGAAGTCACCGAATACCGTTCCGGGATGATGCTGGCCATCGGCACGGAATCCTTATTTAAATTGTTGGCCATTATTGCCGTGGGACTGGTGGCTATTTTTGCTGTGCCTCACGATAGCTTTGCAGCGTTTTTTGCCAGTGCCGATTTTAGCGTTTGGAACAGCGATACCTTGGTCTCGTTCCCGTTTATTATGCAGACCGCCATGGCTGCCGCTGCGGTCATTTGTTTGCCGCGCCAATTCCATGTCACCGTGGTGGATCATCAAAATGAGCGTCAGTCGAATAGCGCCCGTTGGATTTTCCCCCTTTACCTAGCCATCTTTGCGGTGTTGATTCCACCGATTGCTATGGCGGGCCAAAGCCTGTTCAGTAGCGATGTTAATAGTGACACCTATGTCATCCAATTGGCCTTGGAGTCGCAGAGCTTGCCATTACAAATCCTGATGTTTCTCGGCGGCATGTCGGCCACTACTGCCATGGTGATCGTGGCCACCTTTGCCTTGAGCATTATGATCAGTAACGATGTGATTTTACCCCTGATGCTGGCGCGCAATAGCAATCAGAAACAGGGCTTGCCGACTTACAACCGTAAAATTTTGCTCGTGCGTCGCATCGCCATGTTGGGCATTTTGGCACTATCGTTTATTTACTATCAGGAGATGGCGAATAGCGAATCCCTGTCCAGCACCGGTCTGATTGCCTTTTCTCTGGTGTTCCAATTGGTGCCTGCGGTGATTGGCGGCTTGTACTGGAAACGAGGCCACGCTTACGGGGTCTACGCCGGCTTAACATTGGGCTTCCTATGTTGGTTCCTGTGGATGCTACTGCCCATTACCGGTCATGGGGACCTCACCCTTGGCAATTACGAAAGCCGCACAGAACTGATCAGCTACGGTGCTTTGATTAGCCTAATTGCCAACATCATTGGCTATGTATTTGGCTCTCTGTTGGCCAATGAACGTCTGGTGGACCGCATCCAAGCAACGGCCTTCGTCACCCCGACCTCAGAAGTGGAAAGCCGCTTCTTTAAGCCTAAGAGTAAAGCTATCAACAGCGACCTGTTTGTCCTGTTAGAGACTTTCTTGGGGCAACAAAAATGTGCTGAAGTGATCAATAGCTTTAAGCAAAACTACGCCGAGGAGCTGCCCAATAATCAACGCCCTAGCCGACTCTTTATCGAATACTGTGAACGTGTCCTAGGAGGAGTGTTAGGCGGCTCCTCCGCCCGCACCATCATCAACTCACTGTTGGTTGATAAGCAAATCAAGGTAGAAGAAATGGTGACCTACCTGGATGAAGCCACCCAAGCGATCCAGTTTAACCAGAACCTGCTGTTTATCTCACTGGACAACCTCGATCACGGTATCAGTGTGGTGGATAAAGAGCTGCGTATGGTGGCATGGAACAAGACTTACTCGGCTTTGTACCCCTACCCTGAGGGCATGCTCAAGATTGGCCTGCCAGTGGAAGAGTTGATTCGTTATAACGCGGTGAATGGTGAGTGTGGCGTGGGTGACGTGGAAGAGCTGGTCAACAAGCGCCTTGAGCACCTACGTAAAGGCAATAGTCATCGCTTCCTGCGCCGCCGCGCCAATGGACGCGTCATTGAGATGGTCGGCAACCCGCTGGCCAACGGTGGTTTTGTGACCAGTTTCACCGATGTCACCGAGCACATTGAAAGTCAGCAAGCCCTGAAAGACGCCAACATTGACTTAGAAAAGCGTGTCGTCGCCCGCACCCAAGAAGTGCAAGGCATTAACCAAGAACTGATGCAAGAGATTGAGCGCCGCGCCCACGCTGAGCAAGAGCTGATCGATGCCAAAGCCGAAGCAGAACGGGCCAATGCTTCTAAAACCGAGTTCTTAGCACTGGCCAGCCATGATATTTTGCAGCCCCTAAACGCCGCTAAACTCTACCTAGGGGCACTACAAGACAGTGATTTTCCAGAAGATTCGCTTAAAACCCTGAATAAACTGGGGGACTCCTTAGAGTCCACCGAGACACTGATCTCCACCCTATTGGAAATTGCGCGGCTTGACCAAGGGGCTATCAAGCCCACGTTAGTGGACACAGAGATCCAACCCATTATTGAGCCTATCGTGGCGGAGTTTGGCGTCATCGCTGAAAGCAAAGGGCTGCAGCTGAGTACTCACATTCGCCCAAGCCGAGTGCACAGTGACCCGATATACCTACGCCGCATCATTCAAAACTTTGTTTCTAACGCGGTGAAATACACCGAGAAAGGCCGTGTGCTGATATCAGTTCGCCCCACAACAGAGCATGTTCGTATCCAAGTATGGGATACCGGCGTCGGCATTCCCAAAGCCGAGCAGCAGAAAGTGTTTGACGACTTTTACCGCTGGGAAAACAACCGTGAGCCGGGCATGGGCTTGGGGTTAGGCTTGGTACGCCGCATGCAAAGACTGCTGGGGGTATCGACTCAAGTACGCTCGACTCCGCACAAAGGCAGCTGCTTTACCATTCTGGTGCCCAAAGCCCAGCAACAAGCCCAGCCAAAACCCCAAGTCGAAACGGTGACCCTGACAAAAATAAATAAAGCCTTGGCCATGTGCCATATATGGTGTGTCGATGACGACCCGAACAACCTAGAAGCCATGAGTGCGCTGCTAGATAAGTGGCACTGTAGCTACCGTACCTTCAGCCGTTACGAAGATGCCTTGGTGGCAGAAGATGACACCTTGCCCGAATTACTGCTGATGGATTATCAGCTCAATGATCAGCATGATGGTATCGAATTAATTGAACGTTTACGGCAGCGCTTTGAGCGTGATATTGCCGCCGTGTTAATCACTGCGGTGCGCACCGATGAGCTAGCGGAGCTGTGCGAGCGTAAGCAAATTGCCTACATGCCAAAACCAGCAAAGCCCGCAAAATTACGGGCTTTGGTACAACACATTATTACTCAACGCAGTTAAGGCAAAGGCGCCAAGCCGCTTACGCTTGGCGCACCGGTGGTGTTAAGCCACAACCACGCAAGATAATTTCACTTAACGTATCGCCAATACGGTGAAGGTCGTCTTCGTCATACTGCTCTTTGCCCGTCAAAGCAAAGATTTGCGCTTCGAAGTCAGCGTAATGCTGAGTCGTTGACCAAATCATAAAGATCAGTGCGACGGGATCCACTTTGCGCATTTTGCCAGTGTCGATCCATTGCTCGATCACCCCCACGCGAGACTGCAACCAAGGGCGTAGGTCTTCTTTTAGGTAATCACCAATGTAGTGCGCCCCTTGAATCACTTCTTGAGCAAAGATGCGCGAGGAACGGCCGTTTTCAAAACTTTGACGTAATTTGGTACGAATAAAGCCATCTAATACAATGGCAGGATCATCGGTCGCAGTGGCCTTATCAAATAAGTCGTTCCAGCTGTCAGCAATATTGTTTAGCACTTGCTTGTACAAGTTCGCCTTGGAGTGGAAGTAGTAAACGATATTGGGTTTTGGCAAACCGGCACGCTCTGCGATGTGCTGCAAACTCGCCCCACCAAAACCTTTCAGCCCAAATTCAATTTCAGCCGCTTCTAAGATGCGCGAAAAAACTTCTTCGCGGTTGGCTTGACGCTTACTCATGAGTCTTCATTTTCCTTCGATTTAGCCGCGTATATGATCGAGTTGATCCGATACCAGCGTGTTTGGGGCGAGCTCATAGGCACGCCCAAAACCTTTTACAAAACGTCCACTGCGTGGACTTAACTTAAACATTTGGAAGTCGCCCAATTGCAAGAGCTGAGCAACGATGTCACCGTGACGTCGCAACAGAGCCTCTCCAATGATGTGCCAGAGTTCATCCTCACGAACCACTGACTCGACCGCCATGTCGTACTGTAAACGTCTTCTAGCGTATACAGTATCGCAATCGGCCTCATCATCAATGATCAAGACCGACGCATTGTTAGCATTTTGCAATGCTAATGTATGCAGCGCTAATGCACTGACCAAGATATACAGCTCTCCCTGATACACCACAAACGGTGAATAAGAGGCGATCGGTTGCCCTTCAGGATCGCTCACCGCCAGCATCAAAGAGCCCTTTGAGTCGATAAAACTCGTAATCTCTTGCTCCAGCTCGTGCGCTAATCGTTGATTTTTCACCTTGCCCTCACCGTGATTGCATCAGTTTATGCGTCTGCTAGCAGCGTTTTTAGGTCGGCTGCACTGGTCAATTTGCCTTCGTCGTCAATGTTTGGGAATACCGCTAGGGTGATGTTGTCTTGCTCTAAACTTGGCAACCACATGGTTTGGAACGTCTCCAAGCTCACTTCTACTGGCTCGCAGTCGTCCCACTCTTCCACAGCCCATTGCGCGGCAAAGTCCGCATCCGGCCAAACCATCACGCAATCACCTTCGTCGGTTTCCACCATCACGAAGCCTTCTTCGTTACTTAAGCTCCAAACGACTTTGTGTTGTTTAACACTGTCTACAAAATACTCTAAGCGTACATCATCAGGAGACGCTAACAATTGAATTCGTTGATCTAGGCTCAGTTCTTCACTCATTTTTCGTTCTCTAACGGTTATGAAATTTAGATAAAGGGTTAAAACAGGGCCACTTCTTGTTCCGTCAAGGAACGGTACTGCCCTTCTTCCAAGTCGCCTAACGCTACACCAGCGATGGCCTCACGGTGTAAACGCTCTACCTTGTTACCAGTAGCCGCCAACATACGTTTAACTTGGTGATACTTACCTTCACTGATGGTCAGTAAGATCTCATTGCTGGCGATACGCTCTGCTTTAGCGGGTTTGGTCAAACCGTCTTCGCTTTTTAGCTGAACCCCCTGCTCTAACTCAGCTAACGCTGCATCGCTGACTGCCTCAGCGGTCCACACACGGTAGCGTTTAGGGCAATCACTTTTCGGTGACGTAATGCGGTGTAGCCACTGACCATCGGTTGATAGCAATAAAAAGCCTGTTGTATCCATGTCCAAACGTCCGACCACACGCAGGTCTTTTTGCTCGTGACTGGCAATCAAATCCAACACCACAGGATGCTCACCGTCTTCGGTAGCACACACATAGCCCGCAGGTTTGTTGAGCAAAAAGTATTTTTCTCGAGGCCAAGCCAGCAGTTCGTCACGGCAATGAATCACATCCGTTTGTTGCACAGAGTGGTTGGCCTTTTTCACTGGCACGTCATTGACTGAGATGTGTCCCTTGCCAATCAGCATTTTGGCTTCTTTACGGGACAATCCCAATGTATGGGAGACATAAAAATCTAAACGCACAACGGCATCGGTGAAAGGTTTTGACATAGAAGTTTGGTTGGCTCATTCGATTGGAATAAAAATTAAGCGCGATCAGTGCCCGCCAAGCCGTCCAAATAAAGACGTTGCGGGCCATAGCGGCATGATGTCCATCATACCTGACCCGCAACGTTTAAGAAATGAAGATTGAAATTAGTCTTTAGAAGCTGACACTGTAACGGCCAGGTTTATGATTCATCACCAACATAAAGTTCAAAATCACCGCCCCTAGGATCGAAATAGCCAGTAGTTCAAGGTCGACGATAAAGATCGAGGCAAACACCACAGAGCAATCTACCACCATCATAAATTTACCGATCGGCACCCCACGGGTTTGGAACAAGTAGCGTGCTAAAATATTCAAACCACCTAGGCTGGCGTTATGACGGAACAACACAACAAAGCCAACACCAATCAAAAAGGCACCGGTGATGGTCGCGTACACCGGATTGATATCCTGCAACTGCAAGAACATAGGTGTGAGATCGGTAAACGCAGACACCAAAAATACCGAAGCGAAGGTTTTCAGGGTAAATTCCCAGCCAATACGTCGGATCGACAACCAGTAGAACGGCAGATTGATGACAAAGAAAATCTGACCAAAGGTAAACGACGTCAGATAATTCAATAGAAACGCAATCCCTGCCGTCCCCCCAGTCACTAGGCCGACTTGATTGTAAAAATTAATCCCTAAAGCGATCAGCATGGTGCCAGTAAGGATGCCTTGAACATCTTCTAACTTTGTATGTCGCTGGATATTCGCCACCGCTGATGACATGGAAACCTCACACTCAATTAATCGAAAGAGTGTGTATTTTAGTGGCTGATGTGTTGCTACTCTATGGGGGCAGGCGTCACGAAAATGCCTGTCTCAATTAAAGTGTCTATATTTTTGTACACTTCACTAGGGCTTTAATAGTCGCCCAATTTGCCAGCACAACATCACGCCAAGTAATACTAAAAGCACATCAGTAACCATAATTGACCTGCCCTCTCAGTTCAGGCTGAGTACGCTGTTTTAACCAATGAACTCGATGGCTACGCTGGGCCACTGCGAGCTTATTGCCATAGGTTTGCGAGAACAGCTCCCACTCAAAGCGAATATGGGTCGCCGTTTGTTCGATCAGTTCACGGTGTTCGAAGGGAAGGTTTGGTGTAAGCATGATACCTTGCAGAAAGTGCACGCCGCGTTCGAAGTAATCATTAGCCTGCAGCCATTCTTGCATCGAGATAGACACTTCGGCGAGGTTCATATAGCTGACAATCACCGCTGAAACCGCTGACTCTGCATCCATAGCAAAGTCTTTATCAAAGGTCGCTTTAGCACAAGCCAGTGCTTTGCGGCCCAGCTCTTGGGCATCAGCATAAGCGGCACGGGTATGCGCTTCATTCGCTTGACGAGTTAAATGCTGCCAGTAAATCATGGAACCCTCCTTTTCTATTGATAGGAATGATTATCATCTAGAAAAGAAGGATTGTCCACTTAAATGAGAAATATTCTCAAATCACCATTCAATGCCTGGCTGTGCTTTGACGCCACCTTCAAACGCATGACGTTCGTTGGCGATTTTACTGTGGGTATCGACGCTGTCTAATAGTTCTCGCGGTGCGGTACGTCCTGTCATCATAACATTTTGATGGGCTGGGCGTTGTGCTAAGGCCGCAACCAAGTCCGCCACATCCAGGTAACCGTATTTGTACATGTAAGTGATTTCATCGAGCAGTACGAAGTCAACATTTTCATCCGCTAACGCTTGCTTCGCAACCTCCCAAGCCTGATGAGCGGCCTGCTGTTCAAGCTCTGGATCACGCGTCTCCCAAGTAAAGCCATGGCCCATGACATGAAACGACACTTGTGGATGTTGACCAAAGAATAGCTGCTCGCCGGTCTCTTTACGGCCCTTGATAAACTGTACCACCGTCGCTTTATGACCGTGGCCTAAAGCGCGCGCCATGGTGCCAAACGCACTGGAGCTTTTGCCTTTACCGTTACCGGTTAACAAAATGGACACGCCACGCTCTTCTGTGGCCGCGGCTATTTTCTTATCCACCACCTCTTTTTTCTTCAAACGCTTGGCCATCTCAATTTGCGCTTGCTGTTCTGGGGTTCTCTCCATTTTATGAATCTCTTTTTTTGAATAGTAACCAGCTTGGATAATACAAGCCTTTATGAATCGCTAGGATTCTAAGTATAAAGATGAGGAAGGTGGCGTAAATCGAGTTATATTCATGCCAAGCAAGGTTTTGCTCTAGCAGGACCATCAGCATTGCCCCTAAAAAGGCGGGCGTAGCATAGAACTCTTTGCCCAATACCAAAGGCGCGCGATCGCTTAGTAGATCGCGAATAATACCCCCGGCCACCCCTGTAATCACGCCCATGGTGATGGCAATAATCGGTGAAAAGCCTAAACTCAACACCCGCTCAGTCGCGACCACAGTAAACAAAGCCAGGCCGAAGGAGTCGGCATAGTGGAACACTTGTTGGCGGTTCTCAATCACACGTACGCCAAAAAAAGCGAACACCGATGACAGGATAGCCACCCACAAATAAGAAGTGTCTTCGACCCAGTAGACCGAGTCCATTCTTAGCACCACATCGCGAATGGTTCCACCGCCCAGTGAGGCCACCATGCCTAATAACACGATACTGAAGATGTCCATATTACGCCGACCGGCCGATATCACCCCCGTGATGGCAAATGCCGCGATACCAATCATGCCAAGAATATAAAGCAACATACGATGCGCCTACTCCACCCAATCCCCTGCCCCCAAGCGGTTTAACATGGCGTAATCTGCGCCAATGTCTAACTCTGTAATGCTTGAGTAAGAAGGGTTGAAACGAAAACACTGTGCTAATGGCATACCACAAAGAGCGGCCAGCATGACCTTGATCACTCCAGAATGGGTCACTAACACGGCATCCTGATCGGCTTGCTTTACCTCCTCAAACCAAGCCATGACACGGCTAAGAAGCTGGGCTAGCGTTTCGCCTTGGTAAGGTGCATGGTCGACCAGATTATCTAGCCAAGCATCGATGTCAACTTTAGGGATATCACTCCAAAGGCGCCTTTCCCAAGTTCCAAAATCCACTTCTTTTAAGGCATCGACCGGGATGGAATCTGGGTGCAGCGCATGCGCCAATAACCGCGTACGCTGTAACGGACTGTGATAGAACTGCCAGCTGTGCTGCGGAAACTGTTGTCGCAACCAAATACGAATCGCCTCAGCATCTTGTTGCCAGTCAGCCACAATGGGCACATCCGCTTGGCCGTAACATTGCCCCTTAGGGACGTCCGGCTTAGGGTGTCGCACGAGAAGTAACTTCATCAGGCCTGCCACCCCAATAAGGTAAACAGCGCCACTAATTCCCCAAGCTGCTCAACGGCACCAAGCGTGTCGCCGTTATACCCTTGAATGCGGCGCCATAAATAGTAGCCACACAAGAGCCCGGTCATAATCAAAACCGATAGCATTGAGAACCAAGCAGTGATGCCAATCAACATCACAATAAACGCCATCGACAGAGCTATCCAAATCCCCCCTCGCAGGGTGATATCAGCAATCATCGACTGCGCTTTACTCTGCCCTAGGCTGACATAATTCATACACACCATGATGCCTAACGGCAGCCAACGTGCGGCTACATGCACACTCACCCAGCCCAGTAGCACGAAAAACATCCCATCTTGCCAGGACGACTTGGTAATCCATTGACTCAGTAACCACCATTTGATGGCAAAGCTGAAAATCCCCGCGAGCACACCATAACTGCCGACTCGAGAGTCCTTCATAATGGTTAAGCGCTGCTCTTGATTCCAGCCCCCGACCAAGCCATCACAAGCATCCATGAAACCGTCTTCATGAAATGCCCCCGTTAACAGTACGGCACTCAGCATCATCATGAGTGCTTGAAACGTTGGTGTCCAAGCACTGAATAACAAAGGCCAAGCGCTAATCAGCGCTACTATTACGCCCACCCATGGTAAAAAGCACACGCTTGGGGTGTGCTTTTTCGGGGATTGCCAATCAATGTTGAGCGGGATGCGTGTGTAGGTCGCTAGGGAGCGTTTAAACCCTAGCCAGTCCTGATCAAGTTGCATTGCTGACCCCAGCCGATTCAAAGCTTGCCATGTCATTAAAAAATACCACCGCGCTCTTAATAATCGGATAACTTAAGATGGCCCCAGAGCCTTCACCCAAACGCAGGTCCAACTTCAGAATCGGTTCAGCCTGAAACTGCTGCAACAGTGTTTTATGGGCTTGCTCATCTGACTGATGCGCAAAGATGGCATAGTCGGTCACCGCCGCTTGTATCTGACTGGCAAATAACAACGCCACGGTACAAATAAAACCGTCTACGACAAAGGGTTTGCCAAGCTCAGCACTTCGCAACATAGCCCCAGACATGGCCAAAATTTCTAGCCCGCCCACCTGCGTCGCGACTTCCCAAGGAGCCCATTCGCCCACCGGTTTATGCAGTGCTTGTTCCGCCCGTTTAAGAGACGCAGCGATAATCTGTGCTTTTTTGGACACCCCAGCATCATCCAGCCCAGTGCCACGACCAGCGGTCTGTTCTGGTTTGGTTCCTGTGATCGCACTCATCATGCAAGATGAGACGCCAGTGTTGCCAATACCCATTTCACCAAACAATAAAATATCTACGTCTTGGCAAGCATCGACTTCATCAGCGCCTGCGCTTAACGCTTGATTCACTTCGTCTAAAGTCAGGGCGGCTTGCTCGGAAAAATCTTGGCTGGCAGACGCGACTTTGCGCTTTGACAACAATGGGTGATCCGGCATGTCTACCTTCACCCCCACATCCACTACTTTTAGAGGGACCTGATGCTGACGACAAAAAACACTAACAGCCGCACCGCCCGCGAGAAAGTTCGTCACCATTTGCGCAGTCACTTCTTGCGGGAAGGCACTAATACCTTTATCCACGGCACCGTGGTCGGCGGCAAACACTAACATTTGCGCACGCTCGATAGTCGGCGTCAAAGTACGCTGAATACGCGCGACTTGATAAGCGATGCTCTCCAAGCCACCCAATGAGCCGGGTGGCTTAGTTTTGAAGTCAATTTTATGTTGAATATCGTCGTCTAATTCACTGCTCAAGGGAGCAACTTGGAAGGCTTTTAACACACAGACCTCGCAAAACATTCTGCCAAGAAAAAAGCAGGTTAAGAACCTGCTTTTGCCGCACGCTGACGCACGACTTCGTAGAGACATACGCCTGTCGCAACCGATACGTTTAGGCTGGATACCACACCCGCCATCGGCAGTTTGATAAGGTAATCACACTGCTCACGAGTCAGGCGGCGCATACCGTCGCCTTCAGCGCCCATCACGATCGCCGTAGGAATGGTTAGATCCTGTTCGTAAACTGTCTGCGTCGCTTCACCTGCGGTACCAAAAATCCACACGCCAAGGTCTTGCAGTTTTTTCATAGCACGGGCAAGGTTAGTTACCGAAAATACCGGCATGCTTTCCGCCGCACCACAGGCGACTTTACTCACTGTGGCGTTGATCGATGCGGATTTATCCTTTGGAATCACCACTGCATGGGCGCCCGCCGCATCGGCACTACGCAAACAGGCGCCAAGGTTATGAGGATCGGTTACGCCGTCCAAAATCACAATCAAAGGCACTGCATCAAGGTTTTGCACCAGACGCTCTAGATCTTTCTCATCACCGGTTTTGGTCACTTCTGCCAACGCCACCACACCTTGGTGGACGATGCGCTCTTTGCTTTTACTGAAAAGCTGGTCAAGGTCGCGACGTGGCACCTGGTTAACACGAATTTTTTGCGCCTGACACAGCTTCAAGATGCGCTGCATCTTTTTGTCATCGCGCCCTTCCTGTAGGCGCACTTCTTTCACTTTACCGTCTTGGCCTAGTGCGTTTTCTACGGCATGAATACCGTATACCCAATCTAAATCTGCCATGTGGCTAACATACTCTTTCTATCGTTCTAATTAATCGCGAACGCTCGCTTTGGCGTTACTCTTTTTCTTCTTGGCTTTCGGCTTAGCATTTTTCGCTTTGGTGCCCGACGCTTTTTTCACTGCTGCAGGCTTTTTTCCTTCCGCAGCGTTTTTCTTACTGGATTTTTTAAAGCGTGCCTTTTTGCCTTTTGCGTCGTCTTTTTTCTTACTCGAATTCTTCTTAGGTTTATTGCCCCACTCTTCACCCGCTGGCGCTTTCTGGCCTTCGCGATCTGGTCTGGCGTTTGGCTTCACTCGACCGCCTAACTCCATCGGTGGCAGTTGTGCCAATTGCATTTCCAGCTCAGATAGCTCATCGCGGTCCATGCGTTTTTTCGGCGCTGGACGGCCTTGCAACATTTGTAGATCAATCTTACGTTGCTCAAGGTTTACACCAGATACCGTCACGCGGACTTTTTCGCCGAGGCGGAACACTTTGCCGGTACGCTCGCCAATCATGGCTTGGTGTTCTGGGTCATGCACAAAGTAGTCATCGCCCAAGCCTGACACGTGTACTAGACCGTCGACATATAAACCTCCCAGTTCAACGAATAAACCAAACGGTGTTACGGCCGTAACAATACCGTCGAACTCATCACCAAGGTGCTGTTCAACGTACTGACATTTCAACCATGACTCTACGTCACGGGTCGCTTCATCGGCGCGACGCTCTGTGACCGAGCAGTTTTCGCCCAACTCATCCATCGCGGCATCGTCGTAGCCATAGATCTTGTTCGCTTTTAACGTGACTGAGCCTGGTACCTTGTAGGCCTGAGTCACTTTCGGCGCCCCTTCACCACGAATCAAATAGCGGATCGCACGGTGCACCAGCAAGTCAGGGTAACGGCGAATCGGTGAGGTGAAATGCGTGTACGCTTCGTACGCCAAACCAAAGTGTCCTACATTATCCGGCTGATAAACGGCTTGAGACATGGAACGTAGCAGCATAGTTTGAATGCTGCGAGCATCGGCACGGTCACGAATTTTCTCCGCTAAATCGGCGTAGTCTTTCGGGGTTGGTTTCAAACCACCGCCCAGCTCAAGTCCCAGTACGGACAAATAAGTACGCAGGGCCAGCAACTTCTCTTCACGTGGACCTTCGTGAATACGGAATAAAGCAGGTAAGTTCGCTTTCAGCAGCAGTTCCGCCGACGCCACGTTGGCGCAAAGCATACATTCTTCAATCAGTTTGTGGGCATCGTTGCGTTCGATCGGCACAATTTGCTCAATCTTAGCGTTCTGATCGAACACCATACGGGTTTCAACGGTGTCAAAATCCATCGCACCACGCTCTTCACGAGCAGCACGCAACACTTGGTACAAACCGTATAAGTCATCAATGTGAGACACGATGTTCTGGTAGCGCTCACGCAGTTCAAGGCCTTGATCATCAGGCTCTGCCGCAATCATCTTCGCCACTTTGGAGTAGGTCAAACGCGCATGGGAGTTAATGATGCCTTCATAGAATTTGTAACCACGCATCTTACCGCGAGAGGTTAACGAGATTTCCGCCACCATGGCCAAGCGGTCCACGTTCGGGTTTAACGAACATAGGCCGTTTGACAGCACTTCTGGCAGCATTGGTACAACACGACCAGGGAAATAAACCGAGTTACCACGAGTAATGGCTTCTTCATCCAACGCGGATTTTTTCTTTACGTAATGAGAAACGTCGGCAATGGCGACAAACAGCTTCCAACCGCCTGGCGTTTTTTCACAGTAGACGGCATCGTCAAAATCACGCGCGTCTTCGCCATCAATGGTCACGAACGGAGTTTGGCGTAGGTCGACACGGTTCAGTTTGTCTTCTTCAGCAACTTCTGTGGTGAAGTGACTGATTTGCTGCACGACTTCTTTCGGCCACTCATTCGGGATTTCGTATTGGTGAATCGCGACATCGATCTCAAGACCTGGCGCCATAAAGTCACCCAGGATCTTTTTCACAACCCCTTTTGCGGCCATATGACGCTCGGCATAGGTCACGATTTCAACCAACACATATTGACCATGTTTCGGTGACAATCCAGAAGACTGCTCAATCATGATATCTTGGGCAATGCGTGGGTTCTCTGGCGTGACGAACGCTGAGCCGCTTTCTTCGTAGTAACGTCCCACCAAGGTGCTGTGCTTGCGCTGTTTGATTTCGACAACAACGCCATCCAAACGACCTCTAATGGTTTTGCCTGATAGGCGCACCACGACCAGATCGCCATCCATTACGGATTGCATTTGACGCGGGGATAAGAAGATATCCTCTTCTTCTTTACGCAGTAGGAAACCGTGACCGTCCTTTTGACCTTGCACGTAACCTTCGATCAAATCGCTTTCTACGATTGGCGAATAAGCATCATCAAAATTGCTGACCAACTGATGATCACGGCACATAGCAATTAAGCGACGACGTGCCGCTTCGATGGAGTCTTCATCCTTTAAGTTAAAGGCTTCGCACAATTCTGGGTGAGTAACAGGACGACCCACCGAGGCAATATGCTCTAGTATGTATTCGCGACTCGGAATGGGATTGTCATATTTTGATGCTTCCCGATCTCGAAATGGGTCTTGAATGCTTTTTTTACTCAACGGTACCGTCCTATTAGTCGAAGCTCGTCTTCGCGCGCTTCTTATTGTGTGTTTATTTATGCTGGTAAGTATAAGTTATTCTTCAAAAATACTCTCTAACCTGCATAACAATCTTCATCATAGCTGCAACTTCAATCGAGGCTCATATTGGTAATAACACAACAAAAGCATCGATTTCACTTGTTAACAGCCTTATTAAGCCCTTGTTTCAGGGCGATTCTGCGACGTTTTTATGACAACAAACGTTAAATGTAGAACGAAAAACGTTAAAACTGCCCAATCGATCAAGTTTTTCGATGGATTAAGAGATTTTTGACCTAGCGACGATTGCGGCTTAAATGCATCTCCGCCATGATTTTGGTGGAAATTTCTTCCACCGACAGTCGAGTCGTATTCAAAAATGGAATACGTTCTTGTCGATAGATGGCTTCCACTTCGTCCAATTCGTAACGGCACTGACGCGCCGACGCGTACTTTGTTTCTGCCATACGTCCAGTACGAATTTCGTGCAGACGCTGAGCATCAATGGTCAAACCAAACAACTTGTTTTTGTGGGGCTTCAATACTTTAGGCAAAACCACACTGTTAAAATCGTCTTCCGTTAACGGGTAATTCGCTGCTTTGATGCCATATTGCATAGCCAAGTACAAGCTAGTAGGTGTTTTCCCAGACCGAGACACGCCCAGTAAAATGATTTCTGCTGCATCATAGTTTTTCACCGACGCCCCATCATCATTCGCCAAGGCATAATTAATGGCATCAATGCGGCCATCGTAGATCCCTTCCTTGATACCATGGGCTTTTTGCGCATTAGGTTGCGCTTTCACCCCCAGCGCTTGCTCAATGGGCGATAACAATTCGCCAAAAAGGTTGTAGCAATGGCCTTCGCTGGCCTCAATCACAGAGCGAATGGCCGGGTCTGAGATGGTAAAAAACACCAAGGTGTTTTCTCCGTTCGCCGCTTCCTGCTGTAATTGTTGGCAAAAACCATAGGCCTTGTCCAAGGTCGACAGAAAAGGCACGCTTTGCTGCTGAATCGCCACATCAAAGAACGATAACATGGCTTGGCCAAACACCTCCGCGGTGATCGCGGTACCATCTGAGACAAAATAAACTTTCACAAACCACCTCCTTTTTGGCGTAAAACAACTACATTAAAAAAGCTGATTGAAATAAAACAACATCGAATAATCGATTTTATTCATTGATCAGCCTCTTCTTACAATGGCTTCACTGGCTATGACTTAGCAAGTAAATGACAGCCCCAAGATAATAATTTTAAAACAACAAGCTGAGGTACACTGTGAGCGATTTTATTAAGTGGTTTAGTGATCTGCGCCTAGAAGATGTAGGCGAAGTCGGTGGCAAAAATGCGTCTTTAGGCGAAATGATTTCCAACCTTTCACAATTAGGCATTCAGGTGCCCAATGGCTTTGCTACCACTGCTTACGCTTATCAATCCTTTTTAGATGAAAGTGGCCTTAATCAAAAAATTCATGACTTACTCGATACTCTCAATGTCGATGATGTTCATGCGCTCACACAAGCGGGCAAGCAGATTCGTAGTTGGATTGAAGAGGCCCCCTTCTCTGAAGAGTTCAATCAAGAGATCGAGCAGGCCTACGCTCAGCTTTCTAATGATAACCAAGGTGCATCTTTCGCCGTACGCTCTTCGGCCACAGCGGAAGATTTACCGGATGCTTCTTTTGCCGGTCAACAGGAAACCTTTTTAAACGTGCAAGGGTTAGACGGCATTAAACTAAGCATCAAACAGGTCTTTGCGTCGCTCTACAACGATCGCGCCATCTCGTATCGCGTCCACCAAGGTTTTGAACACAAAGGCGTGGCGCTTTCTGCGGGCATCCAAAAAATGGTGCGCAGTGATATTGGCGCCTCAGGCGTCTTGTTCACCCTAGATACCGAATCCGGCTTTAACGATGTGGTCTTTATCACCGCCGCTTACGGCCTTGGGGAAATGGTTGTACAAGGTACGGTAAACCCAGACGAATACCATGTACACAAAGGCACGTTAGAAGCGGGTCGACCTGCGGTCGTACGTAAAACCCTAGGCAGCAAAGCGCAAAAAATGGAGTACGCCGAAGCCGACAGCGATGAGCTGGTTAAAATTGTGCCGGTTACCTTAGCACAGCAAGACCAATTTGCTCTGAGCAACCAAGAGATCGAAGACCTGGCACGCCAAGCCATGATCATTGAGCAGCATTACCAGCGCCCGATGGACATTGAATGGGCCAAAGATGGCATCGATGGCAAACTTTACATTGTGCAAGCGCGACCTGAAACGGTGCGCTCTCAGGCCAGCACACAAAGCATGGAGCGCTTTAACTTAAAAGAAACAGGCCCCGTCCTAATGACCGGTCGTGCCATCGGCCATAAGATCGGCTCCGGTGCGGTCAAAGTTTTGAGCTCTATTAGCGAAATGGATCGTATCCAAGAAGGCGATATTCTGGTGACGGATATTACCGACCCAGACTGGGAACCTATCATGAAAAAAGCCTCGGCCATCGTCACCAACCGTGGTGGCCGGACCTGTCACGCCGCCATTATTGCCCGTGAGCTTGGCATCCCTGCGGTAGTGGGGAGTGGTGATGCCACCACAACTCTAAAAGACGGCCAAGAAGTGACTGTCTCTTGTGCCCAAGGCGACATGGGCGTGGTCTACCAAGGCGCCTTAGCATTTGATGTGGTGACCTCAGAAGTCGGCAACATGCCGAAGCTACCAGTAAAAGTGATGATGAACGTCGGCAACCCAAACCGTGCCTTTGACTTTGCCATGCTGCCAAATGATGGTGTGGGCCTTGCGCGCCTTGAGTTCATCATTAATCGCATGATTGGCATTCACCCCAAAGCCCTACTGAACTTCGACACCATGGATGCGGGCTTAAAAGAAGAGATTAACCATCGCATTGCTGGTTACCCAAGCCCCGTTGAGTTCTACATAGATAAATTGGTAGAAGGGGTAGCAACCTTGGCCTGCTCTTTCGCTGATAAGCCGGTGATTGTGCGTCTGTCTGACTTCAAATCAAACGAATACCATAACTTGGTCGGCGGGCCGCAGTTTGAACCAGACGAAGAAAACCCAATGCTAGGCTTCCGCGGTGCAGCACGTTATATCGATGAATCGTTCCGCGATTGCTTCGCCTTAGAATGTCAGGCCATGCGCCGCGTGCGCGATGAAATGGGCTTTACCAACGTACAAATTATGATTCCGTTTGTGCGCACCCTGGAAGAAGCAGAGCAAGTCATTGACCTGCTCGCCGAGCACGGTCTCGTGCGCGGTCAAAACGGCTTAAAAGTGATCATGATGTGTGAGCTACCGTCGAATGCCCTACTCGCCGATGAATTCTTAGAATTCTTCGATGGTTTCTCTATCGGTTCTAATGACTTAACTCAACTAACGCTTGGCCTAGATCGTGATTCAGGTTTGATCGCAGATAAGTTTGACGAACGCAATCCGGCGGTTAAAAAACTTCTTAAAATGGCGATCGATGCTTGTAAGGCGAAAGGCAAATACGTGGGCATTTGTGGTCAAGGGCCATCGGATCATTCGGACTTCGCTGACTGGCTGGTAGCACAAGGCATCGAAAGCGTTTCACTCAACCCAGATACCGTGGTTGAAACATGGCTGCATCTTAATGAAGTACTCACCAAGAATGCTTCATTAAGTCAGGACGCTGTTTAATCACAGCACTCTCTAGGTTCTTCGCCCCGTTTCATGCGGGGCTTTTTTTTTGCTTTTCACAAGGCCACTCCCTACAAACAAGAAAAGCGCTGATCATCAGCGCTTTTCCAATCCAGCATAGGAACAATAGACAACCTTATTAACGCAGCTGACTGTCTTTACTGCCACTACGGTTGTACATGCTATTGGCTTTATCGTGGTTTTCAAATTCAGATTGGCAGGCAATACACAAGCGCACCCCAGGAATGGCGTGTCGACGACGCTCAGGAATTTCAGCATCACACTCTTCGCAGAACTCTAAGCTGTCCCCGACCGTCAAACGGCTACGAGCACGCTCGACTGCTGAGTTTACTGTTGCGTCAATTTGATCTTGCACCGCACCATCGTGCGCCCAACCACTTGCCATAGACTCTCCAACATTTAGCTATTTTAAAGACCGATGTATTAGTATAGAAATTAGGCAAATCCGGCACAATAAAAGTTCTGCTTAAAACAGCCGCACTTTTTAATTTCTACGACATCAATCGCTGAAAGTCACACTAGAAGAAAGTCGCACTTGCGGCGCGTCACAATAGACAAATGCAGAAAACATTAAAGTAATGTAAGAAATAATCTGGAAGGATTAGAACAGCAGTACAAGGAGAGAAAGAGAAATGAGATTAAATGGAGGCCGGAGTCGGAATCGAACCGGCGTACACGGAGTTGCAGTCCGCTGCATGACCACTCTGCCATCCGGCCTCTATAAAATCATCTAGCCTTAAAAATCAAAAAGGCACCAAAATGGTGCCCGGGACCGGAATCGAACCGGTACGATATTTCTATCGCAAGATTTTAAGTCTTGTGTGTCTACCAATTTCACCACCCGGGCTAGACTTTACTGAAATGGAGGCCGGAGTCGGAATCGAACCGGCGTACACGGAGTTGCAGTCCGCTGCATGACCACTCTGCCATCCGGCCTCAATCAGTAAATCTTAAGAGAATGGAGCGGGAAACGAGGCTCGAACTCGCGACCCCAACCTTGGCAAGGTTGTGCTCTACCACTGAGCTATTCCCGCGTCTCAAAAGATGGAGCGTATTCTATAGAAATAGATCGATACGTCAAGGGATTCGATGAAATAAATTACTCACTTGGCGACTTTTTTTAAAGTCGTATAAAACGCAACCAAGTGAGATTATTCCTTATACAACAATAACTAACCTTTCATCGATTCATCAGATGTGAGTTCTGGCCAAGCTGCTTTTAAGTAGATGTACATGGACCACAGTGTGAGCAACGCCGCAATGACAAGCACGAACAAACCGAAAGCGGCCCAACCAGTATCCGGTGCATTGGATAGCAAAATAAAGATCGCAACCATTTGCATGGTGGTTTTGATTTTACCTACAAACGATACCGCCACGCTGGCACGCTTACCCATTTCAGCCATCCATTCACGCAACGCGGAAATGACAATTTCACGTCCCACAATCACTGCACTGGCCAATGTCATCAGCATGCTGTCGTACTCTGCCACCAAGATAACCAGCGCAACCGACACCATCACCTTATCGGCAACGGGATCAAAAAAAGCACCAAAGGGTGTGGTTTGGTTCAAGGCACGTGCTAAGAAGCCGTCCAACCAGTCAGTAATCGCCGCAATGCCAAAAATAGCGGCACTGGCATAAAAGCGCCCTTCCCAAGGTAGGAAATACACCACAACTAGAACAGGAATAAGAAAAATACGTAATGACGTAAGAAAGTTTGGAATGTTCATTAAAAGCCTTTTTAAAAAGAATGCCCAACACTTAGTGATGGGCTTAGCTTAACTTTTATGGAGGTAGAGGTATATCTCTTGTGCTTTATTTCCACCGATCCCTTTCACTTTGGCAATGTCCTCTTGGGAAGCCGCCAACAGTTCTTGATAACCACCAAACGCGGTTAACAGATCTTTGCGACGCTTAGGACCAATACCAGGGATATTCTCTAATGCGGAATGGCGGCGTTTTTTATCACGGCGACGACGGTGATTTTTGACCGCGAACCTATGTGCTTCATCGCGAATATGTTGAATCAAGTGTAGCGCCGATGAGTCGGGGGGCAGCACCACTTCATCTTCCTTAGAGCCAATGTACAGGGTTTCTAAACCAGGCTTTCGGGTGTCACCCTTGGCCACCCCCAACAAGAAAATGTCGACTAAACCAAGCTCTTTTAACACCGCCTCGGCTTGTGCCAGCTGCCCTTTACCACCATCAATTAAGAGCACGTCAGGTGCCGGAATTTCACCTTCTTTGACCCGTTTATAGCGCCGTGTCAACGCCTGATGCATGGCCGCATAATCATCGCCTGCTTCAACCCCCTCGATATTAAAGGAGCGGTAGCGCTTTTTATCCGGGCCATCTGGGCCAAACACCACACAGGATGCCACGGTCGCTTCGCCACTGGAGTGGGAAATATCGAAACACTCCATGTGCAACGGTGGCTCTTTAAAGCCGAGGACCTTTTGCAAAGCGCTGATGCGACTAAAGTGATTACGCTTATCCGTCAGACGCGCCTGTAGGCCTTGCTCGGCATTGAGTTTGGCAAGATCTAACCAGCGAGCACGCTGTCCACGTACATTACTGGTCACTTCAATTTTCTTTTGCGTCGTTTCAAATAAAGCGTTTTCAATCACCTCTTGATCCTCGATGGCATGGCTCAAGATCAGAGACTTGGGTAAATCCTGCGCCCCACCGATGTATAGCTGCGCGATAAACGAAGACAGCAACTCAGATTCATTAATCTCAATCGGCATTTTCGGGTAATGACTTTTACTGCCAATGACCTTTCCTTGTCGCACCATCATCACGTGTACACAGAAACCACCAGGCTGAATCAAGGCGGCAATGACATCCGCATCGCCAGTTTGACCATAGACATGCTGCTCTTCTTGCACATGTTTCAGCTGAATAATTTGGTCACGCAGCGCCGCCGCACGCTCAAACTCCATATCCGCCGCCGCTTCGGTCATTTGTTCAGTCAGTTCTGAGGTCAATTCTTGGTTTTTACCCTCTAAGAACATACGCGCATGTCGCACATCTTCAGCGTAATCGGCATCGCTAATAAGCGCCACGCAGGGAGCGGAACAGCGCTTGATCTGATACTGCAAGCACGGGCGGGTACGATTGCTGTAGACCGAGTCTTCACATTGACGTACACGAAACACCTTCTGCATGGCGATCAGACTTTCTTTCACCGCCACCCCACTTGGATAAGGTCCGTACAATTTACCTTCTTTGCTCTTAGCACCGCGACGGAACAAAATCGCAGGATGCTCATGATTGGAAATCAGAATATAAGGGTAGGATTTATCATCACGCAGCAGGATGTTGTAAGGTGGCCGATGTTGCTTGATCAAGGTCTGTTCAAGCAACAATGCTTCGGTTTCACTTTTGGTGACGGTAATTTCAATGGCGTCAATGCGGCTGACCAAGGCCATGGTTTTAGTGGTCAAGCCGGTAGCGCGAAAGTAGCTGGACACTCGATTTTTGAGGTTTTTCGCCTTGCCAACGTACAGCAGTTCACCTTTGCCATACATTCGATAAACGCCGGGGCGTGATGTGAGGTTTTGAACGAAGTGTTTAGGATCGAAATCTTGTGACACTAATTTTCCTTTATACGAGACCTAAGACGTTATAGCGCATCGCCAAACGTGCTAGTTCAACATCGCTTTGAATATCGAGCTTTGTAAAAATACGCTTACGGAAAGTGCTGACGGTTTTATCCGACACATTCAGGCGGTCGGCAATGTCTTTGGTTTTGACACAGTCGACGATCATCTGCGCCACCTGCAGCTCACGTTCAGACAGTTCACCAAACGGCGAGTCCGCCCCGTTTTTAGTGGTTTTGGCGAGCGCCACTTTTTGTGCAACCACTCGAGATAGGTACTGTTTACCTTGAAAAACGGTCTCCAGTGCTTCCACTAGTTCCGATTGATCTGACCCCTTGGCGACATAACCACAGGCCCCCGCTTCCATCATCTTAGCGGGATAGGGCGCATCGTCGATCGCGGATAACGCAATCACCTTGGTATTAGGGTGTAATCGTGAAATTTCTAAGGTTGCTCCCAATCCACCGATACCTGGCATATGCACGTCCATCAGAACCACATCAATATGTTCCTGACGCAACACTTTCAGGGCCTCTTCACCACTGTGAGCACTGCCCCACACTAGCACCCCTGGAATGTCTTCAATGACACGCTTTATCCCTTCGCACACCATAGTGTGATCATCGACGATCAGAACTTTACGCATCTTTACCTCATTTAAAGCATGGAACTCAAAACACAATTTTATAATTTACGAATCTTTACGCATAGCAATAATCTCTTACTTAACGTAGCTATTTGTAAGACTTTAGTCACACAAAAACAGGATTCTAATGCGCCATAAAATTCGATCCAATTGGCTTTGTAGTGTTTTGTAATAGTTATAACTAAAAGTTAATTTTACTCTTAACTTTTATGCACCTCAGGCAGGTAAATTCCCGTCGTAGCCCATTTTTTTCAAGGCTTCTACCGCTCGCTCGCGATACAAAGCTCGAATCTTGGTCCCCTGAGTCTTATATAAATAGTACAAATGGGGAGCCACTTCACTTTCTGACACTTGCAAAGCATTGGCAATGTCGCTCAGCAAAGACTCCAATACCGGCGCCGACTTATCTTCAATCAGCACAGGTTTTGGAATCACTAACTTCTCACCATTAATGACTTTATCAACAAATGTCGTGTAGTGCTTTTCAAAAACCGGCCAAGATGTGCGCTCATCTTCGGTACTTAAAAAGTGCCAACCTGTTTCTGCTCCGGCAAAATACACTGCAGCATGGGACCAAGCTTTTTCCTGCGGCTTATGGCGACAACTGCAGGCTTCCATATACGCTTGACGTGGCTCAGGCAAACCGTAGGCACGGTAGGCGGTTTGAATCACTGACAAAAATTCGGAAATCGTTGGCGGCCAAGCATACTTTTCTTTCGTGCGCTCTACGGCATAGGCTAACAATGGCTCTTGAAAGCCCTTTAGAGCAATCGCCCATTCGCGCTTGGCCAGCTTTACCTCTTCCGTGGTGGCATATGCAGACGCAAATTTATGGGTATAAATCGCTTTAAAGCGCGCAAACAGCATATTAACCAGCACACGGGTACGCTGTTCGGCTTCTTGCGAGGCTTGATTCGGCTCGCGCTCACTACCAGTCTGTGTCGTGGATGTTGGTGAGGGCGTTGCTAACTTGCTCGCGATTGGATTTAGGATTTGCTGAATAGGTTGCGGTTCCTTCATAGGATTGACGGTCCGATTGCTTATATTGCCATTGACGTTTTACGTATTTGAAAAATTCACTGTTCCAAGTACGAACATTTTTGCGTTGCTCTTTAATGCGCAGAAGAAACTCAGCCAGCAAGGATTCGGCAAAAGCTCTCTCAATACCCGCTTGATGTATCTGCTCAAAAGTCGCGTCCTCTGGCAGCCACTGATCCGGCTGACGGGTACGCTCCTTTGCTTCTAGGTATAGATCAAAATCCGACAATCCTCGACGATCTGAGGAGGCACTAGGCATCACAGGCACCGGCGCTTGATCCGCAGCATTCGATGTACGAGCACGCTGGGTGAACTGCGCTTGCGGCGCACTGGCTTTGTCAGCGGCCTCAGTCTGTAAGCGTGACAACTTGCTCATCATATCATCGCTTGGCTTAGCACTCTGCGGCGCAGCATCAGGGTTACGAGTGCGCGGCGCTGCGCTAGCACGTTGCGAGTCCGGCTGCTCTAACAAAATTTCTAAGCCCGATTCGGAGCGACGAAATTGTAACGCTTGTGCCATTTGTAGGCTGCTTAGTAGACGAACGACGTAAGGAGCGGTCCAAAAAGGCAGCATTTCCACCAGTTCCCTATGAGAAATTTTCATCTGGCGGTTACCAAGATGATGCGCCTTTTGTTGCAGATAGGTGAGTAAAACACTTTCCTCAAGGCCAAGTTCACAGGCTAGGTTAAACGAGACAGGTAATAAGAAATCAGGGGCAGCCATAGATACGACCATTTCATTCGGGATTGTTCAGTTTACCAAACGGCAAAGCTTTTAGCACGATAACTCGCTTTTCAACCATGAATCAAGCGTAAAAATTCGCAGATTCATAAAACTATGACAGGCACATTTCTTTACAGTTAAATCCTGTTGACAGAGAAATTTTAGGCTCCTATGCTGGAACTGTGCCGCGAAGTTAGACGCCTTTCTGGCTTCAAACAATCGGCCAACTTTACTGAGGAGAAAGTTGTATGTATACAATAAATATTACTGGTCACCACGTCGACATCACTCCAGCAATCAAAGATCACATCAATGAAAAAATGAGCAAAATTGCCAAGTTGAGTGATCAAATCACTTCTGTCAACGTGACGCTCGTTCAAGACAGTAAAGAACAAAAAGCAGAAGCGCGAATACATTTGCCTGGCAAGGAACTGTTTGCCACCGCTTCTTCTGAAGATCGTTTGTTCCACGCTATTGATGGCATGATTGAGAAACTTGCCCGCCAAGTGGATAAACACAAAACCAAACAAGCTTCAGGAAATCACAAAGCCGAGGTTGCTTCTTAGCTTAAACCCTTTCACCCGTTTCCTACCACGCCCGCTTCTGCGGGCGTGTTTGTTTTGACTGCGAATTATGATTGAACTTTGGAACTAACACCCGCATAGTCTGTCATAGGTTTCAGGATAATCTAATTAGGAGAACTCTCATCATGCGTTACACAGATGCCCTTTCGACACATACGTCCCAAGCGGCCAATAAGACGCTGCGCAATACGTATGGCTTACTATCGCTGACTTTGCTTTTCAGTGCTTTCACAGCCGGTATCAGCATGGTCTTTAATTTGCCTCACCCAGGTTTGATTCTCACGTTAGTGGGTTTCTACGGTTTGCTTTTCCTAACTTATAAATGTCGTAACAGCGCCATCGGCTTATTGTGCGTATTCGCGTTAACCGGCTTTATGGGCTTAACCCTAGGTCCAATCCTCAATGCTTACTTAAGCATGTCTAATGGTGCGACGCTCATTATGAGTGCGTTAGGTATGACTGGTTTGTCTTTCCTTGGCCTATCTGCTTACGCTTTGGTGTCTAAGAAAGATTTCAGTTTCCTTAACGGCTTTATAACAATCGGCTTCTTTGCGCTGTTGTTCGCTATGATTGCTGGTTTCTTCGTTCAGCTGCCAGCGCTACAAATCTTTATCTCGGTTGGCTTCACGCTGTTCTCTGGCGCCATCATTTTGCTACAAACCAGTGAAATCGTTCGTGGCGGCGAAACCAACTACATTATGGCGACGGTGAACCTATATGTTGCGCTGTACAACATGTTCCTAAGCCTATTGTCATTGTTTGGTATGGCGAGCGACGATTAATCGCCTAGCCCATTTTTAAAAGGCCGCAGACTGCGGCCTTTTTTATGTGTAAAATTTGCTTTATTTACTCAAGAACAGCATGAACTACTCTCTTTTTATTACTGGTAGCCCAACCGCGAGCCGTGCTTGCCAAACAGCATTGGACTTTGCCGAAGCCGTAGTGGCGCACGAGCAACATGGTATCCAAGGTATTTTCTTTTACGAAGAAGCTGTGGCCATTGCCAACGCACTCGCCATGCCACCTCGAGATGAGTGCAATATTCGCGCACAATGGGCGACGTTTGCCAAACAGCATAATATCCCACTTTACGTATGCATTGCCGCCGCCTTGCGTCGCGGACAGCTAAATCAAGCCGAAGCGAAACGCCATGAAGTGGAACACTTCAACTTAGCGGATGGTTTTCAATTGGAAGGACTAGGCAGCTTAATCAGCTTAACCTTGGAATCTGATCGCGTAGTGAGGTTTAACTAGTAATGAGCACCTTAATTTATCTGTCTAGCTCACCCTATAACGGCACCGCACTAAAGGAAGCCTTAGACCTTGCCCTAGTGTTCGGCACCTTTGAACAGGCCATCAGCATCGCCATTACCGGAGATGCCTTGGCACTACTGATCGAAGAGCAGGCTCCAAGCACTCGACACGGCAAACATTTGCATAAGTTGCTGGATGGCTTAGAGTTCTATGATATTGAGCAAGTGTTCGTCAAAGCCACGGAGACATCGGCCTTGCCCGTATCACTTTGGCCAGGCATCACCGCCCTTAACACCGATGCATGGCTGCAAATGCTCGATCAACATCAACATATTTACCGCTTTTAGGGAGAGACAATGAAGCTTTATCAGATTAACCAAAGCCAATACCCTAGCAGCGTTGAAGAAGACTGGCTCGGCTCTTTAACGGCCGGCGATGCTGTGCTGCTATTAGAGGCAGGCGTAATGCGTGCTTTATCACAACCAACAACACTTGCGGCATTACAAGACCAGCAGATCAAAGTGTGCTTTCGTCAAACTGACCTAGACGCTTACGGTATTCAAGCAAATATCGGTGTCGCCATTTCCGACCTTAAATGGGTTGAGCTGACACAACAATACTCCAAAATCGTTTCATGGTAAGGCGCGATATGGCAACAATAGAATTTGATGAAGAAGGCTACTTACTGGATCTAAGCCAATGGGATGAAGCCTTGGCAGAAGAAATTGCCGCAAAAGAAGCCCTTGAACTGACCGCAGCTCACTGGGAAATCCTACGTGTATTGCGTGCTTTCTATGAGCAGTTTGAAGTATCGCCAGCCATGCGACCACTTGTTAAAGCGGTGAGCAAAGAGCTTGGTCCTGACAAGGGCAAAAGCATTTACCTAATGAAATTATTTCCTGGCAGCCCACCAAAATTAGCCGCCAAGATAGCAGGATTGCCAAAGCCAGCTAATTGCCTATAAAAAGGCTCACTTAGAAGACACAAAAAAGGCAGCGCAGGCTGCCTTTTGACTTATTTGCTTCCCTAGCAAGGTTACTGACCAAACCAAGAAAGCTTGTCCTGTAAGGTCACCACATCGCCAATAATCAATAATGCGGGCGACTTCACTTCATTATCCAAAACAACCTGATGAATGTCCTTAATGGTGGAAGTCAACACGCGCTGATCTTTCGACGTGCCCTTTTCCACCACCGCCACTGGCATAGAAGGTCGCATACCAAAACGAATCAAAGATTGGCTGATCGATTCAAGGCCCGTTAACCCCATGTACACCACAAGAGTCTGTGCTGGATGCACCAATTCATCCCACGGTAGCTCGGTCGTTCCATCTTTCAAATGGCCAGTTAGAAAGCGCACTGATTGCGCGTAATCACGGTGCGTCAAAGGAATCCCAGCATAAGCCGCGCACCCTGCCGCCGCGGTCACACCAGGCACCACTTCAAAGGGCACCCCTTCCATGACGAGTTCTTCTAACTCTTCGCCACCACGACCGAAGATAAATGGATCACCGCCTTTTAAGCGCACCACCACTTTGCCTTCTTTGGCTTTCACCGCCAACAGAGCGTTGATCTCTTCCTGGGGCAAACTGTGCAATGATTTTGCTTTGCCAACATACAGCTTCTCTGCTGTCTCTGGAATCATGGCAATGATTTGCTCACCTACCAGACGATCGTAAAGCACCACATCCGCTGCTGTTAGTAAACGATGCGCTTTCATCGTTAGCAAGTCCGGATCCCCCGGTCCTGCACCGATTAAATATACTTTACCTGTCATACTTTTCTTTTCTCAAATAGAAAGGCCCCGCAAGCGGAGCCTTTGAATGCCTATTGCACAACCGAATTAACCGATCAGCGTCTTGCCACCCATGTATGGTACAAGCGCTTCTGGCACTGTCACAGTGCCATCGGCATTCTGGTAGTTTTCAAGGATCGCTACCAAGGTACGGCCCACCGCTAAACCTGAACCGTTCAATGTGTGTGCCAATTCTGGTTTGCCAGTTTCTGGGTTACGCCAGCGTGCTTGCATACGACGCGCCTGGAAGTCCCACATGTTTGAACAAGATGAGATTTCACGGTACTTCTGCTGACCTGGCAACCACACTTCGATGTCATACGTTTTGTGAGCAGAGAAACCAAGGTCACCACCACATAGAATCACGGTGCGGTAAGGTAAGTTTAGCTTCTGTAGAATCGTTTCGGCATGACCAATCAATTCTTCTAGTGCTTCTGTTGAACGATCTGGACGACAGATGTGCACTAGCTCTACTTTCTCAAACTGGTGCTGGCGAATCATACCGCGCGTGTCGCGACCATAGCTGCCCGCTTCGCTGCGGAAACATGGCGTATGTGCGACGAACTTCTGATGCAGCTCAGCATCATTCAAGATCTCATCACGAGCGATGTTCGTCACCGGCACTTCTGCAGTTGGGATTAAGTATAGATCACTATTGCCGCTGTCTTTATCAACCGGCACTTTAAACAGGTCTTCTTCAAACTTCGGTAGCTGGCCGGTACCACGAAGTGATGCAGAATTCACTAGGTAAGGCACGTAAATCTCTGAGTAACCGTGCTCTTCAATGTGCGTGTTCAGCATAAATTGAATCAGAGCACGGTGTAGGCGTGCGAGATCAGAGCGCATCACCGCGAAACGTGAGCCTGTGATTTTCGCCGCCATTTCGAAATCTAACATGCCTAATGCGGCACCCACGTCCACGTGGTCCTTTACTTCAAAATCAAACGTACGTGGCTCACCCCAACGGCGGATTTCGACGTTGTCATCTTCGCTAGCACCTTCTGGCACTGACTCATGTGGGATGTTTGGAATGCTTTCTAGTAGCGCATCCATTTGTGCTTGAACGTCATCTAATTGCGCTTTCGCTGCCGCCAGATCATCACCCAAGGTCGCGGTTTTCGCTTTCAACTCTTCTGCTAACGCTTTATCACCAGCTTTCATCGCGGCGCCGATTTCTTTGGAAACCGAGTTGCGGGACTGTTGCAGTGTTTCTGTTTCAATTTGAATTGCTTTGCGACGCTCTTCCAAGCTAGAAAAAGCCGCCACGTCTAAATCAAAGCCTTTTTTCTTCAATAATACGGCAACCGCTTCTGGGTCTGCCCTTAGAGCTTTAATGTCTAACATTGCTGCAACAAAACCTTATGTAATTAAATAGTTAAAACTGCTTTGAGTTGGGCTTAGAAGGCGCGCGCTAATCCAATACCAGCGGCCAAGGCCAAAATCCCTAGCAAACAACTCAATGATAAATAGCTTATGGCACTTAGCCAAGCCTGCTGATTCATAAGTGAGACAATTTCTAAGGAAAAAGTTGAGAAGGTGGTAAAAGCCCCCAAGAACCCCACCATGATCAATGGCCTTAACGGCTCCAAACTCGGAGCTCGCTCACTGATCAAGACAAAGGCAATGCCCATTAAGAAGCTGCCCATCACATTGATCGAAAGCGTGGCCAGCGGGTAATGGGCTTGCCAAACACTATTGACCCACTTGCTTACGGTATAACGGGACATGGCCCCCAGCGCCCCACCTAAGGCGATCATAAAGTACATCACAAGGCATCATCCTGATGCTGATATCGCTGCTTAGGGCTTTGTTGATCTTGCTGCTCAAGCCAAGCAAGCTTCTCGCCAATTTTCTTCTCTAGGCCACGATCAGTGGGCATATAGTAGCGCTCATTTGCCAGCTCAGGCGGTAAGTAAGACTCCCCCGCCGCGAAAGCATTGGGCTCATTGTGGGCATAACGATAATCTTCGCCATGCCCCATATCTTTGGCAAGACTGGTCGGTGCGTTACGCAGATGATTCGGTACTTCCAGACTCGGTTGATGTTTCACATCACTCATCATCTGGTTAAAGGCTTTATACAAGGCATTACTTTTCGGCGCACAGGCCATGTAAACGGCTGCTTGAGCAATCGCTCGATTGCCCTCATAAGGACCTACCCGCTCAAAGATATCCCAAGCGTTTAGACCGATCTGCAAAGCCCTAGGATCTGCATTACCAATGTCTTCCGAAGCAATCGCCAATAGGCGTCTAGCTATATACAGAGGATCACAACCACCATCGAGCATACGCGCCATCCAATACAAGGCGCCATCTGGGGATGAACCACGCACCGATTTATGGAACGCTGAAATCTGGTCGTAGAACACATCACCGCCTTTATCGTAGCGGCGGATGCTACCCCCTAAGACATCTTCTAATTGCTGATCGGTAACCGTTTCCCCATCTTCGACAAAATCTGCCAGAATCTCGACGAAGTTCAGACTGCGGCGCACATCGCCATCAGCGGCCTGTGCCAAAATTCCCAAATGGTGGTCACTGACTTGAATATTACGTTGCCCCAAACCACGTACAGGGTCTTGTAAGGCACGTTTCATCACCGCAAGCAGGTCATCAACCGTTGGCGTCTGTAAGCGATAGACGCGGGCACGGGACAACAACGCTGAATTTAATTCAAACGCCGGATTCTCAGTCGTCGCCCCGACAAACAAGAAGGTACCATCTTCGATGTAGGGTAAAAATGCATCTTGTTGGGATTTATTAAAGCGGTGCACTTCGTCAACAAACAAGAGTGTGGCTTTTTGAGTCATTAAGCGCCACTGCTTGGCATCATCGACTGCCGCTCGAATCTCTTTCACCCCCGACATGACCGCCGACAACTCGATAAACTTGGCATCCAACGAGTTGGCGAACAACTTGGCAAAGGTGGTTTTGCCGATCCCAGGCGAGCCCCACAAAATAAAGGAGTGACCTTGGCGGCGCTCAACCATCTTACGTAACGGTTTGCCCTCACCCACTAGGTGTTGTTGGCCAACATATTCATCTAAGGTTTGCGGACGCATACGCGCCGCCAACGGTGCCATAGGGTTGATATCCTCAGCGGCAAACAAATCATCCATTTATTACTGCTCAATTATTAGGTCAACGGACTCAGGTAAGTCGACAATAAAGTTCTGCTCGGATACCCCTTCGTGAGCTTCGACATTGGCAAACTCAATCACAGTGGTTTGGCCCAGTACGTCTTTAATACGCATCGTGCGGATGTAATCCTGATCAAAGGATAAGGTTAGCGTATCAAACAAGTCTTCCTGCTCTAGCGGCTCTAATTGGAAACTGTCGCTATCCGTTTTAGAAACCCTGTAGTGGTTCAGAGCATTATCCGCCGAGTTACCTAACAAAGCGGCGGGCGAATTGCCCACGGAGCCAGCAAAGGGTTTACGCGTCGCTTGTTCTAAATCCACATCCCAGATGGTGACCCACTCACCGTCTGAAATAATACGTTGCGGGAACGGTGTAATAGTGTCCCAAACAAAGCGATTTGGCGCTGCCAACAAAAATACGCCCTCGCTGTTTTGCACCTGATCACCGCGCTCATTATAGGTCGCTTGTCGGAACTCCCCTTCCACATTACGGTTATGCTCCAACAACTGACTCAGTTGTTCTGCAGGCACCTCGGCCGATACATTAAAGGCTAACAACAAGCCTAAGCTAAACATGATACGTGCCATAAATACTCCCATTGGGCGGATACCTTATTCTGGTATCAAAATCTCACGTTGGCCATTGGTTCCCATCGGCCCCACTAATCCGGCGGACTCCATTGCTTCC
The DNA here is from genome assembly GCF_900089755.1 of Marinomonas aquimarina. Lineage (GTDB taxonomy): Bacteria > Pseudomonadota > Gammaproteobacteria > Pseudomonadales > Marinomonadaceae > Marinomonas > Marinomonas aquimarina. The sequence continues at coordinate 217,231 of NZ_FLOC01000002.1, forward strand.
ACCAAGTTTGCAGCTCGGTTATAGCCAATTTTTAAGCGACGCTGAATAGAGGAAATGGAAGCTTTACGCGTTTCTACCACTATTTTCACAGCTTCGTCATAGAGTGGGTCTTGGTCTTCACTGCCACCAGACGTCAGTTCTTCGGCATTAACGGTGACATCGGTAATGTATTCCGGCTCACCACGGGCTTTCCACTCTTCTACTACGGCATGCACCTCATCATCTGAAACAAATGCCCCGTGTACACGAATGGGGGTAGGCAGACCTGCGGGTAGGTAAAGCATATCCCCCATCCCCAACAGCTGATCGGCGCCACCTTGGTCAAGGATGGTGCGCGAGTCAATCTTCGAGGACACTTGGAACGCCATTCGGGTGGGGATGTTGGCTTTGATTAAGCCGGTGATCACATCCACCGATGGGCGCTGTGTCGCCAACACCAAATGAATCCCTGCTGCACGCGCTTTTTGCGCAATACGAGCAATCAATTCTTCAACTTTCTTACCGACGATCATCATCATGTCGGCAAATTCGTCGACGACAATCACAATGTAAGGCAGTGGCTCTAAATACGGTACCGTACGCGCCACGCCATCTTCAGAGAACATCGCCATTTCCGGCGTCCACAATGGGTCTTCGATTGGTTGTCCCGCGGCGGCCGCTTCACGTACCTTCTTGTTAAAGCCGGCAATATTTCGTACGCCAAGCTTAGACATCAGCTTATAGCGACGCTCCATCTCATCCACCGACCAACGCAAGCCATTGGCGGCATCTTTCATGTCAGTTATAACAGGCGTTAACAAATGCGGAATACCTTCATAAATAGACAGTTCCAACATTTTAGGGTCCACCATGATCATGCGCACTTCGTCAGGTGTCGACTTCAACAACATGCTCAAAATCATAGCGTTTACCCCCACCGACTTACCCGAGCCAGTGGTACCCGCGACTAATACATGTGGCATTTTCGCTAGATCCACTACCACTGGCTCACCAGAGATATCATGGCCGAGCGATAACGTCAGTGGTGACGAAGCATTGTCATACATAGGCGTATTGATCACTTCCGAGAAGTACACCGTATCGCGATGCTGGTTAGGGATTTCGATACCAATGGTCGATTTACCGGCAATCACTTCCACCACACGCACACTCATGACACTCAACGAACGGGCTAAATCTTTCGCCAAGTTAGTAATACGTGACACTTTCACACCTGGTGCCGGCTGAATCTCAAAACGGGTGATCACAGGGCCTGGGTTAACTTCCACCACTTCCGCTTTGACACCAAAGTCCTGTAATCGCTGCTCCAGCAATGCTGACAGATCAAGCAACTCTTCTTCGGTATAGCCACCTTGCTTTGGTTTAGGCTGCGTCAGTACACTACGATCCGGTAACGTGTAAGCGGCTTCGGTGCGTTCGACCTCGGCAGAAGGGCCACCTAAACCATCCAAACGCTTCGCTTCTGAGAGCGTCTTAACAGCAGGTTTATGCGCCTGCATCTCCGGCTCAGGCTGTGATGCCTTCGGAGCTGGAGAAGCCTTCGCTACGGGCGCAGGCTCTGAGGTTGGTTCGGGCACCGACTCTTGATCTTCAAGCTCGTATTGATCAGTTGTCGCAGGCTGATATTGCGCCTCAACTACCGGTTCAGGTGATTGTACCAATGACTCCGAAGGCGCTGCTTCAGGCTCAGAACGGCGGCTAGGCTGAGGCGCTTTTTGAGCAGGCTGCTTGTCCCAAACATCACCAAAGTTAATGTCTTGGGCGTCTTCTTCCACATAAAGCGTATCGGTAAAATCAAACTTATCATCTTCAAACGCTACATCATCCAAGCCACCAAAACTTGGCTCTTGGTGCTCCGAGCGCGCCTTAACGGGTACCTCTGGCACTGGTTCATCTTGCTGGCGTGCTAACTTGCTCTTAACTTTCTGCCACAACGAGACCTTTGGCTCACCGTCTTCGTCCAAGCTGTCAAGATCAGCCTGCTCAGGCGGCACTTCAGCTACGCTCTTTTTCTTACGGAAGATGGCCGGTTTTTCAAGGTCGTCACGGTTTGCTTTGCCGGCTTTCTTAGAGGTTGGCTGAGCCGCTTCCTCGGTATCGGAGCGACTCAGTTTCTGTAGCACATACAGATAAGCAAACTCAGCTTTCTCACCAATAAACTCGAGCAATTGTGACCAATGAATCTGTGCCAATAAGGTCAGCGCCAATACGACCAACGCCAAACTCACTAATGTCGCACCGTCATAGCCAATCCAATGATACAGCAACTGCCCTAACGACTGCCCTAAAATCCCCCCAGCACCAAACTGTAAGGCACTACTGCCGACGGTATGTAGAAAACACAGGGTCGCGCCAAAACTTAAATATAGAATGCTGCCAATACAGCATAGGATGGCATTGTTGAGAGCAATCATTTGATGGGGGTTGCGCCAGAGGATGTAGGCAACCGACAAGAATAATAACGGCAACGAATAAAATAGATTACCAAAAAAGGCCGATAGCAAATCCGCCAGCATGGCACCTATGGGCCCCATAGAGTTTTGTGTGGCACTACCGCTGCCTGAATAAAACCAGCCTGCATCATCTGGGCTGTAGGTATAAGTCGCGAAAGCAAAAAACAGAAAAAATAAAATGGCGGCGATAAATGCTGCCTGCTTCGCAAACGTTCCCCAGATCAGTGATCGTACAGACTCACGCTCTGCTGCTTGTGTCAAAAGCCACCTTCCAATGTCATCATCCAATGTTTAGGAGTGCAAGCTTACCATAAAAAAAGCCAGCCCAAAGGGCTGGCTTTCGCTTTTGCTAAGATAGGGAAATCTTAGAAGTAAGCTTTAACACCAACGATGTTCTGCTCAGTAGTCAGATCACCATTGTAGTTTTCGAAGTAGTAAGTTAGATCGCCCGCAGCGTATTCAGCGATGAAGTAAGTGCCATCGTCTTTAGCACCTTCTAGATCTTTAGCGTATTCAACTGTTAGCGTTAGCGCTTCAGTTGCAGCAAACTCAATAGATGCACCCGCTTGCTGAACGTCAGTAGTCGTTGTCGTTGCAGTATCAGCACCAGTCTCGCCAGTACCGTAGTTTACAGAGATCGATGCTGGACCAGCGTCGAATTGCGCACCAACGTTTACAGAGTTAGCATCACCGATTGCGCCACCAGAGATACCTAGTTTGATACCCTCTAGGTCAGCAACGTAAGAGATTGCTGCACCGATGTCAGAATCATCATTAGAATTAGTTGTTGCTTCTAGTGCTACAGTTAGGCCGTCAGCCACTTTGTAACGGATACCAGTGTTGTCAGTGTCACCTTGATCTGTGCGAAGATCAACACCGTCGTGGATCTCGTCCATACCCATGAATGCTTTAGTAGATACAGAGCCGTCGAAACGACCGAAAGATACTGCACCTTGCTTCACGTATAGTTTTTCAAAGTTAAAATCAGTGCCTTCGTCATCACCAGTTGTTTTAACTTCAAGCTCAGCGTAAACAACACCAGTGTCAACAGATAGCTCGATTTCACCTAGGTCAGTACCGTCAGCTAGATCGTTGTTACCTTTAGCGTTACCGTAGTAGCTAGTGTACTCAACGCCCGCTTCACCGTGGAAAACTGGCTCAAGTGCAAAAGTAGATGTAGAAACAGCTGCAGCAACTGCAGATACCGCGAAAACAGAAGCAAGTTTAATCGCTTTCATTCAAGATTCCCCTTTAATTATATATGTTCGGTCTTAAGACCTTTTTGATAGGCTTTAAAGCCTTTTTCAAAGTACCGCTGAGTAAGTCAACGTCAGGCATAGTAAAACCAATCAATTTCAGTTTTGTGACAATCACACAACACCGAAAAATTTTTTAGCCTGTTGTTTACAGTGTATTTTTTCTGCAACACAACTTTGGGCTGCCCCGATTAAAACCAAGTTTTCCTTGACTGGTCAAGCACTACGAACACTTTTTTTGATTTTTTTTTGCGTTTTTGCCATTTTCTGCATGTCTTTAACGCATTTGCGTTATATCAGAATCAGATCCATGCAGCCTAATTACGCTTTATGTACACTATCGTCACGAATAGATTAGAAAGAGCGCATTTTATTCACTAGGACTGGCCAAATGCAGCAAAAACTATGGATAATAAAAGCACAAAAAGAACCGAATGACAGAACCTATCATGCCTGATCACACTGTTAACGAGCCCGAATTCACCCCCGAATTCACCCCCGAATTAGTCCTGCTCACAGAGTCTATCTTTGACACACCAGATCCATTCAAAGCGTTATTAGACCCTGAAGGTTTGTCCGCAATCGGTGGGGATTTAAGGCCGGAACGCTTAATTCATTTGTACCAACACGGCTTCTTCCCTTGGTACAGCGACCCCGACCCGATCCTTTGGTGGCACCCGTTAGAGCGCTGCACCCTTGCACCGGCCGATTTTCATGAAAGCCGGTCACTGAGAAAAGCCCTTAAACGAGGAGAATGGAGCTGGAAGGTCAACGCAAACTTCTTGCAAGCGATAAACATTTGCCGAGATTTACGAGCAGACGCAGAAGGAACATGGATATCGAAAGATGTCATCAATGCTTACTCTGCATTAAACAAGCAAGGCTATGCATTTTCTTTAGAAGTGTTCTATAACGGCGAGTTGGCTGGAGGCTTTTATGGTGTTGCCATGGGCAGAATGTTTTTTGGTGAATCCATGTTCTCACTCAAAGACAATGGCTCCAAAGTGGCCCTCTGGCAATTTTGTAAGTTGGCATCTCATCTAGGGATTGAATTAATCGACTGCCAAGTTTATTCTGAGCATCTAACATCCCTTGGGGCGCAGATGATGACCAAGGCAAGCTTTGTTAAAGCCTTGCAAGAACTGATTCCCAGCCCAACCCAAAACCATGAATTGATCGCCTTATCAGGCCAAGAAACGGCCAATCCCATTACATATATTGCGGTCTAAATTTGCTTTTTGGGGCCATTTTGGGCAAAATACGCCGAAAATTTTAGCAAACTCGCCAATCACAAGCCTATTTCTAGCCTAAATAGCGAGATCATGCTTAACCTTAATTAAGAACAGGACACTGATTGTGGCAAAAGAAGACAGCATTGAAATGGAAGGTACGATTGTCGATACCCTTCCAAACACCATGTTCCGCGTAGAACTTGAAAATGGTCACGTTGTGACTGCGCACATCTCTGGTAAGATGCGCAAAAACTACATCCGTATTTTGACTGGTGACAAAGTGAAGGTTGAACTGACACCTTACGACTTGTCAAAAGGTCGCATCGTTTACCGTTCTCGTTAATTTCAACCAGAACGCGATAACAAAAAGGCCGCTTAACCTATGGTTAAGCGGCCTTTTTGTTGTTTAGGCGCCCGATAGCGCCGGGACGCCCTAGCAGCAAGTTAGCAACCGACAGTCTCTTTGCGAACCGAAAACGCCAATTCGTCTTTTTCTTCATCCAAAGAGACGGATACCACGCCACCTTCCGTCAAATCTCCAAACAGTATCATATTCGCCAATGGTTTCTTCAAGTGCTCCTGAATCACGCGCGCCATAGGACGTGCCCCCATTTGACGGTCATAACCCTTATGAGCCAACCAACCGCGAGCAGTATCACTCACTTCAATCATGACTCCCTTAGCATCCAACTGCGCTTGCAGCTCAACCAAGAATTTATCCACGACATTGAAGATCACCTGTTCGTCCAATTGCTTAAACTGAATCACTGCATCAAGACGGTTACGGAATTCCGGTGTGAACGTCTTATTAATGACCTCCATACCATCGGTAGAATTATCCTGTAGCGAGAAACCAATCGAACGCTTAGCCAACACATCAGCACCGGCATTAGACGTCATAATCAAAATCACGTTGCGGAAATCCGCTTTACGGCCATTGTTATCAGTCAAGGTACCGTGGTCCATCACTTGCAACAGCAAGTTAAAGACTTCGGGGTGAGCTTTCTCAATCTCATCCAACAACACCACACTGTGTGGATTCTTCGTTACCGCCTCGGTTAGCAAACCGCCCTGATCAAAACCCACATAACCTGGTGGCGCACCAATCAAGCGCGACACGGCGTGACGCTCCATGTACTCAGACATATCAAAGCGAATCAGCTCAAGGCCAAGAATTTTCGCCAACTGGCGCGTCACCTCAGTCTTACCAACCCCGGTCGGACCAGACATTAAAAAAGAACCAATCGGTTTCTGTTCGGCTTTCAGGCCAGCACGAGAAAGCTTAATGGCATCAGACAAAGACTCAATCGCTTTATCTTGCCCAAACACCACCATCTTCAAGTTGCGCTCTAGGTTACCCAGTACCTTACGATCATCCGAGCTAGCAGCTTTCACTGGCACACGGGCGATCTTAGACACGATTTCTTCAATGTCTTCCACGGTAATGGTTTCTTTACGACTGTCTTCAGGCTGCAAGCGCTGATAAGCCCCTGCTTCGTCCACCACATCAATGGCCTTATCCGGCATATGACGATCCGGTACATAGCGCTGTGCGAGCTCTGAGGCCGCCTTCAAGGCCGCGTCCTCGTACTTCACCTTGTGGTGTTCCTCGAACGAACCGATAATACCTTTTAGAATTTCGTAGGTGTCATCCACGCTCGGCTCGTTAACATCGATTTTTTGGAAGCGACGGGCCAAAGCATGATCTTTTTCAAAGATGCCACGAAACTCTTGGAAGGTGGTCGAGCCAATGCAACGCAACTGACCTGAACTTAACGCAGGCTTCAATAAATTCGATGCATCCATCACCCCACCAGACGCTGCACCGGCACCAATAATGGTGTGGATTTCATCGATGAATAAAATCGCATTCGGCAGTTTTTTCAACTCACCTAGCAAGTGTTTAAGACGTTTCTCAAAATCACCGCGATATTTAGTACCCGCCAGTAACGCCCCCAGATCCAACGAATAAACGATGCCATCGGCAATCACATCCGGCACTTCACCATCGACAATGCGTTTTGCTAGGCCTTCCGCGATGGCTGTTTTACCAACACCGGATTCACCGACCAATAATGGGTTATTTTTGCGACGACGAGACAAGGTCTGAACCACACGTTCTACCTCATATTGGCGTCCAATCAGACGATCAATACGACCCGCTTTGGCCTCTTCGTTTAAGTTAGTAGCGTACTTTTGCAATGGCGCTTTCGCAGTGTCTTCGCCTTCCTCATCTTCATGCTCAATCGCATCATCTGGTGAAGCACTGCCCAGTTTGGAAATGCCATGCGCCACAAAGTTCACCACATCAATACGAGCCACATTGTGACGACGCAGCAGGTAAACCGCCTGACTTTCTTGTTCACTGAAGATGGCGACGAGCACATTCGCACCGGTCACTTCACGTTTACCAGAGGACTGGACGTGGAACACGGCACGCTGTAGCACTCGCTGGAAGCCCAACGTAGGCTGCACTTCACGCTCTTGATCGTTTTCTGGGATAAGGGGCGTTGTGCTGTCTACGAACTCTTCTAACTCCTTGCTCAAGATTTCTAATGTTACTCCGCACGCTTCAAGCACTTTTGCTGCGGCCGCATTGTCAATCAAAGCCAATAAAAGGTGCTCAACGGTCATGAATTCATGACGCTTATCACGAGCGGCTTTGAAAGCATTATTCAAGGTTTGTTCTAGTTCTTTGTCTAGCATCGCTTATCCCTCACTATAAATCAGTCAACCCTTTGCAGGTCGCACATTAGGGGGTGCTCGTTTTGCTCTGAAAACTGCTGCACCATAGCTACTTTGGTTTCCGCTATACCGTAGGGGTAAATACCACAGATACCTTTACCCTTGGTATGAACTTCCATCATTACATGCTGAGCTTTCTCGGCATCCATATTAAAAAAGCGTTGGAGAACAAACACGACAAAATCCATTGGCGTGTAATCATCATTAAAGAGCACCACCTGATACATAGACGGTGGTTTAAGTTCAGTTTCATCTGGTGCAATCGCAACCGATGAGTGACCGTTTTCATCGTCCTCTAAATTTAGACTAATTTGCTTCGATGCAAACATCTCGGACCTCAAACACTACAAATATTCACGTTAATACGTATTTTCTCAATCCCTGACTCACCAGAAAGTGGAAAACAATAAGAAATTTTACAAATCCACAATAGAGTTCTACTCTCAACTACATGCGGTCAAAAGTTAGACAGTTCAACCCTTGTGCCTTTGTCGCCAGAGTTTAACAGATCTTTGATCTCATAGATTGCACCGAATTCATCATCAGCGTTTATTTGCGGTTCGGCTAATCGAGCCAGTAAGAGTATTTAAGGAGTGACTCATGCATCGTGGATCCGTTAAATGGTTTAACAACGCAAAAGGCTACGGCTTTATCGTGTCTGACAGTTTCGAAGAGGATTTGTTCATCCACTATTCAGCGATCAACGTGGAAGGTTACAAAACGCTCAAAGCAGGTCAACCGGTGACCTTTGATGTCACACCAGGCAAACGTGGACTTCATGCGATTGAAATTACCCCGGTCGCCACCAACAACACAAGTGAGCCAAACGATACCGAATCCGCTTAATTAGCTGCAACGACGATTGCCACAACATTGTTCGGGCACCTTTGGTATGATGCGCCATATCAGAGGTGCTTTCTAGCATCCAAAACTTATCGTTTTGAAGACGCTCTATCATGCTACTGCTATTAAATAAACCGTTCCAAGTACTCAGCCAATTCTCAGCCGATGGCGATAAAGACACCCTAGCAAGCTACATCAATGTCCCTAATGTCTACCCTGCTGGTCGCTTAGATTATGACTCAGAGGGCCTGTTATTACTGACCGACCAAGGCGCCCTGCAGCACCTTATTGCCTCGCCTAAATTCAAAATGCCGAAAACCTACTGGGTCCAAGTAGAAGGCGACATTAGCGAGCAAGCTATTCAGGCTTTAGCTCAGGGGGTAGAATTGAAAGATGGTATGACCAAGCCCGCTCAATGCCGTCGTATGGATACACCTGATGTTTGGGACCGCGTGCCACCGATTCGCGAACGATCCAATATCCCCACCAGCTGGATCGAACTCACCATCAGTGAAGGTAAAAACCGTCAGGTACGCCGCATGACCGCTCACGTTGGCTACCCAACGTTACGCTTGATTCGTGCCGCGATTGGCCCGTACAGCATTGAAAATGTGCCCGTTGGCACACATATTCAAGTAGACCTTACCGATACATTAGCGCAGCAGGTACAACATTTTGAACGAGAAAAAGCGCGCAAGTCTGCCTCACCTAACCGTCGCCGCTCTAGTCACGGACAAGCAGCGCTACCTCATGGTAAAAGAAATGCAAGACGGTCAGATCGTGCTCAATCAGCCAGCCGGGCACGTGGAAAACGGTGAAACGATCGAACAAGCAGTGATGCGTGAAACCCTTGAGGAGTCTGGCTGGCAAGTTACCCCAGAAGCGATTTTGGGCATCTATGCGTTTACACCTTTTGCCGGTGCGGACACCTATCATCGAATCTGTGTTATTTGTCGACCAGAGCAGCTAGTAACGCAGGCGCTAGACCCTGACATCTTATCTGCAGACTGGTTCAGCCGCGCAGAAATTGAAGCACTGCCACAACGCAGCCCATTAATCATGCAATGCATTCAAGACTATGAGAATGGTCAAAGACATGACATCAACATGATTAACAATCACCATATCAAGGTGAATTGAAGACCTAGGCAGCGCCTTCGGCTACAATACGCCCTTACATTCTAATGACGGACCTTTACCCCGTTTACACTATTAGAGAGCTATCATGAGTCAAGAAAACCCCAACGCATCAATCAAAGTCATCGTAGGCATGTCCGGCGGTGTGGATTCATCTGTTTCCGCCCTACTTCTGCAACAACAAGGCTACCAAGTGGAAGGCCTGTTTATGAAGAACTGGGACGAAGACGACGGTACCGAATACTGCACGGCAAAAGAAGATTTGGCAGATGCTCAAGCGGTTTGTGACAAACTCGGCATTCACCTGCACACAGCAAACTTCGCTGCGGAATACTGGGACAATGTGTTTGAACATTTCCTTGAAGAATACAAAGCCGGCCGTACACCGAACCCAGACATTCTTTGCAACAAAGAAATTAAATTCAAAGCCTTCCTAGAATACGCTTTAGAGTTGGGCGCAGACTATATCGCTACCGGTCACTACGTGCGCCGCGGTGAAATCGATGGCGAACCTGTTTTATTGAAAGGTTTGGACAATAATAAAGACCAAAGCTACTTCCTGTACGCCGTCGGCAAGGACGAAATCGGCCGCACCTTCTTCCCTGTAGGCGAACTGGAAAAACCAGAAGTACGCCGTTTGGCTGAAGAGTTCGACCTCATCACCCACAACAAAAAAGACAGCACCGGCATCTGTTTTATCGGTGAGCGTCGCTTTAAAGATTTCCTTGAACAGTACCTACCCGCTCAGCCTGGCAATATCGAAACCTTGGAAGGCGACATCATTGGCAAGCACCACGGCCTGATGTACCACACTATTGGTCAGCGCCAAGGCTTGGGCATTGGTGGCCTATCAAAATACCCAGATGAGCCTTGGTATGTGGTGGAAAAAGACTTGCAGCGCAATGTACTGGTTGTCACACAAGGGGGCCAGCACGAGTCCTTGTATAAAACACACCTAATTGCCGACAACTTTGATTGGGTTGCACGCGAAAAACCGGCCATGCCGCTCACTTGCATGGCGAAGTGTCGCTACCGCCAACCGGATCAAGAATGCACCATTTCAGAATTGGCCGATGGTCGTGTCGAAGTGAGTTTCAAGGAGCCGCAACGCGCCATCACACCAGGACAATCCGTGGTGTTCTATCTTGGTGAGCACTGCCTCGGCGGCGGCATTATCAACGTTGCTTTCAACAAGTAACCCATGGTCTGAGCGGAGAATACTATGCAGCATGATGCAAGAGAACAAGCCATTGCCTTAGCCGCGATCTTTCAGGCCGCCGAACTGGTCGCTAACTTAGCGCGCAAAGGCACTCTGGACACGGAATACGCCAAACCTTTGCTGGATAGCATATTGGTGATTAACGCCAGCAGCACTGAAGACATCTACGGTGGACAGTTTGAATGCCAAGGCAATCTTGCTCTCGGCCGCCGGATTGCCAAGGAAGTAATGGGCAAAGGCCGTGACGCGGTTAACCCTGACACCATTCGCTACGCCCTGAGCATGATTCACCTGGAATCCAAGCTCCACAAAGAGCCTGAGATGCTGTCCGCCATTGGCCAACGCCTTGGCCAGCTTGAGCGTCAGCTTGAGCATTATGACGACGTCATGCACGAGAACGTGGTAGCAGGCATTTCCGGCATGTATCAAGACACCTTAAGCAAACTACCATTTCGCATTCAGGTACATGGCGACAGCCGCTTCTTGCAGCAACCTCAAATTGCCCATCAAGTGCGCGCCATTCTAATGACAGGCATTCGTGCCGCCATGCTATGGCGTCAAGTCGGCGGTAAACGCTGGCATTTGATATTCAAGCGTAAAGTACTGATGAAGCAGCTCGAAGGCCGCTTTTAACCCCTCTTTTCTGGCAAAGCAAGGCGGCAAATCAACATTGCCTTCTTGCTTTTCCCCCTCTACATTCATGACAATCATTCAGATCAATCTTGACTATATTCGAGGTCAATATTTCTCTACCCCCTTATTGAGGTAGTATATTGACCAAAATTTTAATCAAATGCGATTTGATTACTGAGAATGGCGGCCAAAAGTCACCTTCTATCCAAGCGGCTAACTTAGCCAGAATGTTAGGGGAATTACATGTCAAAACAAACGATTTACTACACGTTGACAGACGAAGCACCAGCACTAGCAACGGCTTCACTTCTGCCAATCTTTAGTTCATTTGCGAAAGAAGCAGACATCGAGCTAAAACTTACGGATATTTCATTAGCAGGCCGTATCCTTGCAGCTTTCTCTGATCGCCTTCCTGAAGAGCAACGCGTAGAAGATGGTCTTTCTTTCCTTGGTGAACTGACTGCAGACCCAAGCGCCAACTTCATCAAGCTGCCAAACATCTCAGCATCTATCCCTCAGCTAAACGCAGCCATCAAAGAACTTCAAAGCCAAGGCTACGATGTTCCTAGCTACCCAGAAACAGCTGAAACAGAAGAAGACAAAGAAGTACAAGCACGTTACGCGAAACTACTAGGTAGCGCAGTAAACCCAGTACTACGTCAAGGTAACTCTGACCGTCGTGCGCCAGCTGCAGTTAAAGCCTACGCGCGCAAGCACCCGCACTCTATGGGCGAGTGGAAGAAAACATCGCAGACACACGCTGACTACATGCGTGACGGCGACTTCTTCTCTTCTGAACAATCTGTGACAATGGACAAAGCACAAGACGTGCGCATTGAGTTCGTTGACCAAGCAGGTAACGTAGAAGTTAAGAAAACCCTACCACTGCTTGAAGGCGAAGTGCTAGACAGCATGAACATGAGCGCTGCTAAGCTACGCCAGTTCTTCGAAGAGTCTCTACAAGAAGCCAAAGAAGCCGGCATCATGTGGTCACTACACGTAAAAGCAACCATGATGAAGGTGTCTCACCCAATCGTGTTTGGCCATGCGGTAACAGTTTTCTACAAAGAAGTATGGGATAAATTCGGCGACCTGTTCAAAGAGATCGGTGTTAACCCTAACAACGGTCTAGGCAGCGTTCTAGATAAAATCAAAGTACTACCACAGTCTCAGCAAGACGAGATCCTAGAAGCGATCCACGATTGTTACGAGCACCGCCCAGAAATTGCCATGGTAGACTCTGTCCGCGGTATCACTAACCTACACGTCCCTTCTGACGTTATCGTCGATGCTTCTATGCCTGCGATGATTCGTAGCTCAGGTAAGATGTGGGGCCGTGACGGCAAGACTAAAGACACTAAAGCAGTGATGCCAGAGTCTACTTACGCACGAATTTACCAAGAAGTGATCAACTTCTGTAAAACAAACGGTGCATTCGATCCAACCACTATGGGCACAGTACCAAACGTTGGTTTGATGGCACAAAAAGCAGAAGAATACGGCTCTCACGACAAAACATTTGAAGCGAAAACTGACGGCGTGATGCGCGTTGTTGATGCAGCGGGCAACGTTCTAATGCAACACGACGTTGAAGCTGGTGATATCTGGCGTGCATGTCAAACTAAAGATGCAGCCATCAAAGACTGGGTGAAACTAGGTGTGACGCGTGCGCGCAACTCAAACACACCAGCTGTATTCTGGTTGGACGAAGAGCGTGCTCACGACAACGAACTACGCAAGAAAGTTGAGCTTTACCTACAAGACCACGATCTTGAAGGCCTAGACATCCGCATCATGTCTTACAACGAAGCGATCCGTTTCTCTATGGAACGCATCATTCGCGGCCAAGACACCATCTCGGTAACAGGTAACGTACTACGTGACTACCTAACTGACTTGTTCCCAATCATGGAGCTTGGCACGTCTGCGAAAATGCTGTCGATCGTACCTATGTTGAATGGCGGTGGCATGTACGAAACAGGTGCGGGTGGTTCTGCACCGAAGCACGTACAGCAGCTACAAGAAGAAAACTACCTACGCTGGGATTCTCTAGGTGAGTTCCTAGCAACCGCGGTATCTTTCGAAGAACTTGGCATCAAGCAAGGTAACGAGAAAGCCAAAGTCTTAGCAACTTGCCTAGACAAAGCCACTGGTCACCTATTGGATAACAACAAGTCTCCTTCTCGTAAGATCGGCGACCTCGATAACCGTGGCAGCCACTTCTACCTAGCGATGTACTGGGCGCAAGAGTTGGCAGCACAGACAGAAGATGCAGAATTGGCGGCAAAATTCGCACCACTAGCAAAAACTCTGACTGAAAACGAAGCGACAATCGTTGCCGAGCTAAACGCTGTTCAAGGTTCTAGCGCTAACCTAGAAGGTTACTACCACATGAACCTAGAAGAAGTTGCCAAAGTAATGCGCCCAAGCGCAACATTCAATACAGCACTTGAGTCACTATAATCTAGCCTCTTTAAGCTGAATAAAAGCAATCAAAAGCCACTCGATGAAAGTCGAGTGGCTTTTTTATTTCAGCCTTTGCTATGACAAATAAACATTATCTAGCGCACAAAAAAAGGGAGCCAAAATGATGGCTCCCTTTTCGTTGATAATCGACAACGGTTATCGGATATTACATCGCAATCGAACCAAAGCTCGGCTCTGAATGTGCATTGTTCAATGCATGCGTAGAGTGCGGCATGTAAACCAAGTTACCCACTCCTTGCTCAGCCGGCGTAATGTTCCCCATCCAAGCAACTTTACGCTCGTCACGAGGGGAAATACCCAAGTGCTTACGGTAACAGCGGCTAAAGTGTGGCGTAGAAATAAAGCCGCAAGCAGCTGAAATCTCTACAATCGACATACTAGACTGCTTCAACAGCTGACGCGCACGATCCAAACGCAAGCGTAGGTAGTAGCGCGATGGCGAGCAGTCTAAGTATTTGTGGAACATACGTTCAAGTTGACGACGTGATACATCCACAAATGCCGCCAATTCATCCAGATCAATTGGTTCTTCTAAGTTGTTTTCCATCAATTCAATGACATCGACAAGCTTAGGTTTGCAACCACCTTTGTTTAGCTGGCGAAGAGGTACACGCTGCTGATCGAATTCACTACGAATACGATCACAAATAAACATATCAGACACAGCCCCAGACAGTTTCGCACCATGCTCTCGAGCAATGATGGTTAAGAACATATCCAGTGGCGCGCTTCCGCCTGTAGCAGTAAAGCGTCCTTCGTCCATAGAGAACAGACGGTTATTACAGCGCACTTTCGGGAAACTTTCCTGCAAAGCAGTCATACATTCCCAGTGAACGCTACAATTGTAACCATCCAACAAACCTGCATGTGCAAGTACGTACGCTCCTGTACAGATACTTCCTAGCGTAATTCCTTTACGCGCTCTTTGCTGAAGCCAGCTCACTTGCTTTGATGAAAACGCACGTGTGATATCTAAACCACCCGCGACAATAATCATATCAAGCTCTGGGCACTCAGCGATTGACGTATCAGCTGACAAACTCAAACCGTCACTGGCCACCACAGGGTCGCCCGATTCAGAAATCATATGCCAGTTGTACAGCTCTTCTCCGTATAGCTGGTTGGCCATACGTAGGGGTTCTAGAGCGGACGCCAACGCAATCATTGTAAAATTATCTAACAGAAGGAAACCCACACGTGTGATTTTCTTTTTGCTAGTCGCTGTAGTAGGGGAAGATGAGACCATGAAAGTGCCCTCTTATACGTGATATATAGCGCAAAGCAATTAACAGGCCAATTAAGCTATACACACCATTTTTATTATGACGGACCGACAGTAGCTGTTGGGTGAACGCCTCTTCGCTTTTGTTTTGTCCCGGGGATCAAAATTGCCCCAAAACGAAACCCGTATATTAATTGACCTTCACGTTATAAATATCACAGCAACGACAACATTAAAACCTTTTATGACAAAAAACGACAGAGCAATTCTTGACCAAAACGACAAAAAAAGTCGTATTTAGTACCACTAGATCGAGCAAATGTTCTATTTGCGCCATCATCGCCTTGTTTTGGTGCTGTTTTTAATCAGTTATGCACCAGAAAAGACCAATCGTGGCATTTTCCACTAAGACTATTGCCATAATTCTGAAACAGGTGTCGTTTCTGGAAAACGATGGCGAACCTGTGCTTGCAGCAGCTCTGCGGTGGCAATCGCATCCGTCATAGCACTGTGCATATGGTATCGAGGAAGGCCATAACGCAGTCGACTGTCGACCAAGCGTATGGAAGGAAGCTTACCGCCAAACAGGCGTTTTAATTTACTGCGCCAACCACAGCGGTGCTGCTGTGCTTCAATCTGCATGGTATCCACCATGGGAAACCACATTTCTTCCCCCAGCTCTTTAACGACCACACTGTTTAGGAATTCACTTTCAATATAACGATAATGCACCACGACCACTTTACCACTCAGCTCTTGAATGACTTTTTCCAGCACTTCGGAAATCAGCGGTGCATTTAGGATTTCAGAATGGGTAATACCATGAATCACAATGGAGTCGTCTGTGAGCTGGCATTTAGGTCGCACTATCCAGTGCTTTGCCTTAGCTACCTTGATACGTTGCATGGTAAACGGCACTAGACCAATGCTGACAATCTCATCATTCTCAGGATCAAGGCCTGTGGTCTCAAAATCCAGCGCGACAAACTCAGTTTGATCAAGGCTCAAATCCTCAGGAAAGTCCTGAGAAACAAAGAAATCTTTTAGGAGGGGATGTTGGCTATCCTTTGCCTGCTGACGCAGATACTCATGCCAAGAAAACGAATCAACAACACGAGCCATGTGGTGTTCTCACGAAAATGGGTAACGGTATTTAAGAAAGCGCTGACTATTGTTGAGCACATTGAACGCCTCTTTTAAGTTGCGACGCTCAATATCAGACAAGGTATCAGGCTCGATATTATTATCAGGTTCTCGACTTTCTTCGACATCTTCTACTTGGTGTCGAATACGCACCATCGCCAAATACTCCATCGCATACTTTAACTCTTGTCCACGCTTGTCAGGTAATATGCCGGCCTTAATGACATCATCAAGACGATCAATTGAATTACGTGAAGTCGAGCCAACCGCCAACGCATGCACACGAATCAAGTCTGCTAACGGCGCTGTACCACGACGTTTTAAGTTAATGGTGCGACGGTGCTCACCATCCTGCTCCATCACAAATTCTTTGAAGAATCCAAGTGGTGGCGTGCGCAACAAAGCATTGCGCGCAAGACTGGCTAAGAACTTCGGACTATTTTTGGCACGATTGACGACAAAACGGTACAAATCTTCTGCCCACTCAGTCTTGCCATACACACCCTCAAGGTCAAAGAAAACTGAGCTATGCAATAGCGCATCTGGATTAGGATGATCAATCCAGTCGGCAAAGCATTCACGCCATTCGGTGATGGTTTTACGCCAACGAGGATTGGTGGCCATAATGCGACCGGTACATAACGGATAGCCGCATTTGTCTAAGCCTTCCGAGACAAACTCTGATAAAGCTTCAAAATACGCGCTATGCTTAGCCGCATCGTATTCATTCGACAGGATCAAGGCATTATCCTGATCAGTGATCAGCAACTGCTCATCTCGGGCCATGGAGCCCAATGCCAAGAAACAATAGGGCACCGGTGGCGGACCAAGCTTCTCTTCCGCTAACTCTAATAAACGTTGTTTGAAGCTACGCCCAATCACCGACATGGCACTGCCAATCATATGCGCATTAGACTCTTGGTGAACCATGCGCACAAAACACGACTGCACATCTTTCGACACCGCAACCAGCTCTTCGGTAGAGTGCTGACGATGTATCAAACCAACAATAAACAGGCTGTTTTTTGATTCATAGCGGACAATGTCCGAGATGGCGATGACCCCTAACGGCTCACCATGATCAACCACAGGAAGATGATGCAAATTGAAACGCAGCATAGTGAGCATGGCTTCAAAGACATAGGTATCTTTATCGAGAGTCTTAGGCGAATGTGTCATCACATTCGCCACTGACTGGTCTAAATCGATGCCCTGTGAGACAACACGGGTACGTAAGTCACGATCCGTAAGAATGCCTACCAAGGTGTTTCGACAAACACCGTTATCTTCTAACGGGGCTTCTTCATCAACAATTAAGAGTGACGAGACCGACTCATTGGTCATTTTTAAGGCCGCTTGCCGTATGCTCGCGTCCATTGAAATCATCACAGGCTGTCGCACGATCAGCGACGAGACTTTCACACTAGAAAGAGCACTTTCTTCACGCTGCTGCTGAACCGCTTTGTTCATTTTGCGCTTGTCGTCAATTTCGACGTAATAGGCAAATTCTTCAAAGTTATCACACAGTTCGTTAAAGACTGCTTCTGGAATAAAATAAATCAGCGAGTCTTCTAGCGCGCGCGATGGTAGACGAATGCGGTTTTTCATCAGCAAACCTAACTGACCAAAAACATCGCCCACACTCAGACGGTTGTAAAGGTTGCCGTTACGGCGGTAGATCTCAATCGAACCACTGCGAATAAAGCATAGATCATGTATTTCATCACCAAAGCGGTACACATCAGCACCTTGGCGAAAATAAGTGATCTCAACCGATGAAGCCACACGGTGAAGTGTTTTTTCTGGTAGAAAAGAAAAAGGAGGATAGCGCCCTAAGAATTCAGCTATCTCAATTTGTTCTGCTTCCATTAGGGCGCCCTTTAAAATGACTAGTATTCGAATACTACGTCAGATTTAGCCACAGTACAGCATGATAGAACGTAACCATCTGCTACGTCTTCATCAGTGATACCACCGTTGGCTTCCATGTGAGTTTCACCTTCTTTGATGTGAACCTTACAAGTACCACAGATACCCATACCACATGCTTTAGGAATGTGTAGGTTCAGCTTCGCTGCCGCATTGTGTAGCGTTTCACCTGGAGCAACTTGTACACTCATCGTCATACCAGAGCTGATCACTTCAACACGGTGCATGTCTTCAGAGTTCAATGCATCGGCTGCTTCTTGAGCCACTTCTGCATTTTCGATCGCTTCTTCTTCTACATCAGAAGGTGTCGCGCCGAATGCTTCTTCGTGGTAACGAGACATGTCGAAGCCTTTTTCTTGAAGAAGCTTCTTCACCGCACTCATGTAAGGCGTAGGACCACAACAGAAGATTTCACGATCCATGAAGTCAGGTGCGATCATTTCAAGCTTGATAGCATCTAGGTAACCACGGTAACCGTGCCAAGCTTGACCGTTTTCAACGCGCTCAACAATCAGGTTAAGGTTGAAGTTATCAACACGAGATGCCATGTGATCCAATTCACGAGCGTAAATCAGGTCACGTGGTGTACGCGCACTGTGGATAAACACCATGTCTACTTCAGCGTTTGAGTCAAACCACCAGCGTGCCATAGACATTACCGGCGTGATACCAACACCACCAGAAAGTAGCAGTACTTTATCCGCAGGGAAATCGATACAGTTAAAGTTACCTACCGGACCGTGAACCGCAAGCTCGTCACCAACCTTCATGTTGTCATGTAACCAGTTCGACACCAAGCCACCTGGAGCACGCTTCACAGTGATAGAAAAACTGTAAGGTACAGACGGTGAACTTGAAATGGTGTAAGAACGCATTACTTGCTTACCGTCGATCTCTAATTCCAACGTCACGAACTGACCTGGTTTAAAGAAGAACATTACTGGCTGATTAGCCATAAAACAAAATGTGCGCACATCCCATGCTTCTTGGATAACCTTTACACAACGTACGCTGTGACGGCCATTTACCCAAGTCTGAGTGTTTACAGGTGCTAAGTAGTCTGCACCTGGTGCGACAGTTGATGGAGTAGTCATGGTTATTCTCTCTTAGATGGCGTTGACGTTTCACCGATTTGAGCAATTGTCGTTCGACTGCTACTATTTAAGTTGACTTTTTACGACACCAAGTTGCTCATAGAAACCATGAAAATAGCGCTAACTGTCTGATGTAGCAAGAAGAGTCGATTTATGTATGTGATAATGTCGTAATTGGTCATTTCGATAAGTCAAACTTGGGTGAGGATAGCGTCATTATTACAACGACAACGGGAAAGCTAAGACTTACCCAATTATGTTGCTCCGACGAGGGAAACAACATCAACTCGGCTTTTGTTATTGAGGATCACTCAAAATGAATCAAAATGATCTACTAAACATGCGTTACTCTACAGTCCAAGAAGCGCGCACAGAAATGTCTAAGCTACTAGAAGCACGTCCAGCGAACTACTCGCTAGACGCTCCTCTGTACAATGACCCTCTAATGTTCCGCGTGGACGTAGAAGAAGTGTTCCAAAAAGAGTGGTTGTTCGTTGGTATGACCAGCGAAATCCCTAACCGTGGTGACTATTTCACAGTTGAAATCGCACAGAACCCTATTCTAGTTATCCGTGATGCTGACGGTTCTGTTAACGCATTCCATAACACTTGTCGTCACCGTGGTTCACGCGTATGTCTTGAGCACCGCGGCAAAGTAGCTAACCTAGTATGTCCTTACCACCAGTGGACTTACGACCTTAAAGGTAACCTGCTATTCGCTGGTACTGAAATGGGCGATAGCTTCGATAAGTCTCAGCACGGCCTGAAGAAAGCACACTGTAAAACTGCAGGCGGCTTCATCTTTATCTCTCTAGGTAAAGAAGAACCACAAGGCGACTTCGACGAGTTCCTAGCAACTCTAGAAGAGTACATGGCTCCATACGACGTAGAAAACACTAAGTTGGCTGCTGAGTCTAACATGTACGAAAAAGCGAACTGGAAACTTGTTCTTGAGAACAACCGTGAATGTTACCACTGTGCCGGTAGCCACCCAGAGCTACTTAACACTATCCTAGAATGGGATGACACTAACGACCCACGTGCACCACAAGACTTCCTAGATCACTACGCTGATCAAGCAGCTAAATGGGACGCTGAAGGCATTCCACACGAGCACAAGAGCTTCGGCCCAGGTAAGCGTAACCGTATCGTTCGTATGCCACTGAAGAAAGGCACGAAAGTAATGACGATCGACGGTGAAGCGGGTTGTAAGAAAATGCTAGGCAACATCAAGAACCCTGAACTAGGTTCTATGCGTATCCTTCACCTTCCAAACTCTTGGAACCACATGCAGTCTGATCACTTCATCGTGTTCCGTGTACTACCAATCTCTGCTCAAGAGTCTATGGTGACTACTAAGTGGTTCGTACACAAAGACGCTGTTGAAGGTGAGGATTACAACCCAGATCGCCTACGCCAAGTTTGGGATGCTACTAACGACCAAGACCGTGTTCTTGGTGAGCAAAACCAACTAGGTATTAATTCTGTTGGCTACCAGCCAGGTCCATACTCTGAAACTTTCGAGTTCGGTGTTATGAACTTCCTAGAGTGGTACTCTGACACAATTCAGAAAAACCTTAAAAAATAAGGTTTGACCATCTGAGTTAATCACTCATATGAAACACAAAAAGCCAGATTAATGCTGGCTTTTTTTATGGGGTCAAACTGATATTAGAAGTAGTAGTTAAGCGACCCTTTTACGTCACTCCACTCACCACCCGAAACCTTCGTATGACCCGCTTCAAGACGCCACTGCCAATCTTCTGCAAATGCTCGAGCAACACCAAATTGTACTTCTTGGCGCTCACCGTCATGGCGATTCACATCTTCCAAGTACTGGTAACTTAAAGATAGATTGGTTTGCTCAAAAGACGATAGCCACTTTATCTCAGGACCTGTGGCAAGCTGGTAGCCGCCTTTATACTCATCCTTCAAGGATACTCGGCCATTCCAAAACGCCGCTAACAAGCTATTTTCGCCAATGCGCTTAGTCACCCCTGCCCCACCGTGCAAACGAAACACTAAGGCATCCTCCAAAGCAATATCACGCAACAAGCTGGCATTGATGTGCCATGACTTAGGCAGCATCAAGGCGTTGGCTGGCGCCATTGAGTGAATATTCAGGAAGTTAATCTGATCAACCTCTAGCCCATCTTGCTCAGACCAACGCAACGCACCACTGAACATAGAGAGTTCGGCACCCTCTAAATACCCACCTTTAGGGTCCAACACATCATGATAAGAAGGCCGATAATCAAGCACCGTAAAGTTTTCACCTAAACGACGCTCAGCCCCGACACTAACACGTGAAGTACGATGCCCTTGATCATCACGCATACTCGGCGCAACGACCGGATCAAATACATCACTCACATCAAGCTTACTGCGTAGCGACAGCAACTTAATCGAGCGCCCACTCAAGTGCGCCAGGGTAGATTTTTTTCGTGCCGATAAATAACGGCTGTACTCATAGGCAACATCCAATACACGCGCCCGTTCGACAGGCGTTAAAGACTCTACCGGCTTTAGATCAAGCTCTGGCTTCTCCACCAACTCACGGGCAATAGCAATGTGTTCTGAAGAGACCTGAGCCAGCATATTTTCGATTTTATTTAGCGTCGATGGTCGATAGGAAGCCTCCTGCAACACACCTTGACGCTTAATCTCACGGACAGTATCGGCAGGGATGGCCCAAACATCGAATTGCGACGCAAGGTCCAGTCTTGGGCTCGCCGCATCCAACATGGTCAATAACTGGTAAGAACAGTTTTGCGAAAAGAAGTAGTACGGCATCGAGGTACGCTTCATCTCCCAAATATGTCGCACAAACTGATCCACTTCCGCTTGCGTCAGATCCAGCTCATACTCCCAAATGTCTCGATTTTCCAGGAAGTTATATTCTTTTACTTTCTGATAGAAAGGCATAACCGAGACGACCCCAGGGTAACCACCAGAAAGCCCTTTATAACTAAACACCAGCTGATTATCTGCAGGATCAGTATTGGCTGCATAATTCACCGCAAAGTCGAGCAGCGGGGTATCATTGCCTTTTTTCTTTAGCCGAAATAAGGTATGGCCATACATAGAGGATGGACTATTTAAATAGGCCGCAGGAAACACAAGAAACACCTTCTCGGCGTTCAGCTGTGCACGCCACGCCTCAAACTCAGTACAGCTCACTGGCTCAAAATACGTATCAGGCAGCTGCGCCTGCAACCATGCCATGCGCGCCGGATATCGACATTGGGCTGACTCGTTAGGGTCGCCAACCGGCTTACGAGCCATCGCCGCAACGGTCGCCTTAAGCTCACTCACAGCGGAGTACTGACCATCGGGCGCTAAGAAAAAGTTAGAGTCTTCGATTTGACTGCCGGTTTGGCGCATCAAACCAATTTGATCGTAGTGCAGTAGGCTGCGCCACTGTCGTTGCTGCGCAACCTCTTCTAAGACTGGGGAAGCAGTGGCCGATACTGAAATAGATAAGGCCGTGAAGGAAGCACAAGAAAACAAAGCTAGATTACGCATATAAATCCGTTTAAACAAAAAGAGCGGACAAGTCCGCTCTTTATCGGTCACAGTGCAAGCACTTATTAACCTAGGTACTTAGACAGCTCCGGAGACTTCGCCATCACACCTACGATGTCTTCGTAAGCTGTTTGAGAAGTAACTTGAGAAGATGCAAAGATCACATCGAAGTTCGCTTGCATTTCTTGCTTGAAGTAAGCTTTGTCTTGTGATTCAACACCGATAAGATCTGCTAGCGCATTCAATGTCTCGCCTTCACCTTTCGCAGAATCTACTGCTAGCGGCTCAAGGTTATCATTGATGAACAGTGCCACACCGCCAGCTAGAGGCGCATCAGGCACATCACAACCTAGTGTACCAGACGTCATACCAAACGTTTGGTTACCAGAAGTACCATTAGTCGTCGCTGCTAGTACGTGCTCATGCCATTCATTGGCATTTTGAAATACGACCTCAGTACCCAAACCACAACCCGCTGGGCCGTAGGCTGCAAATGAAGAAACAGATGCCGTAGCAAGCATGGCAGACAAGATAATTTTTTTCATAATCTATTCCTAGAATTCCTTTCAATAAAAACGTTAATTAGCATCCAGGCCACTCCATTAGAGCTCACCAAAAGTGCTGCTTAATTATATCGAGTGATTCATATTACTGAAACATGACCAATTGAATTAATTTGGCGCTAATACATTAATCTACAATAAAAAAAGCCGTGTTAACTAAAGTTAACACGGCTTCCTTGTAACGATTACTAATTAAGCTTGGTGCTTAGCTTAGTAAAGCTCAGAACGTAGACCTTTGTAGATGCTTACACACATCAACAGTAGGATCACAGTGAACGGTAGACCTGTTGTTACCGCACCCGCTTGTAGTGAGCTTAGTGCTTCAGAACCACCACCGAACAATAGTACACCTGCAATTAGACCTACCATAGTTGCCCAGAAGATACGCTGTGGCACAGGCGTCTCAACTTTACCACCAGCCGTGATAGAGTCGATTACAAGCGAACCAGAGTCAGAAGATGTGATGAAGAACACCAATACTAGAGTGATCGCAATTAGTGATGTGATAGTCGCCAAAGGAAGGTTCTCTAGCATTTGGAACATAGCGCTAGATACATCACCTAGACCACCAGCCAATTGACCGATCTCACCTTGTACTTGATCTAGTGCGTTACCACCGAATGCAGACATCCAGATGATAGACACGATAGTTGGTACTACAAGTACTGCAGTCATGAACTCACGTACTGTACGACCTTTCGATACACGTGCGATGAACATACCTACGAATGGTGACCAGCTAATCCACCAAGCCCAGTAGAACACAGTCCAGCCTTCGTAGAATTTAGTGTCATCACGACCAATCCAGTTACTTAGAGGAATCAGGTATTCGCCGTAAGCAACCGTAGTCTCAACTAAGTTACCGAAGAAACCGATCAAAGAGCCGAAGATGGCAACAAACAGTACCAATAGGCCAGCCATGATCATGTTGATGTTAGATAGGACTTTTACACCACCATCAAGACCACGCATTACAGATAGTACTGCAATACTGGTTACAACAATGATAATACCGATTTGCGTCGTGATGTTGTTTTCGATGCCAAACAGAACATTAAGACCACCAGCTGCTTGAGAAGCACCTAGACCTAGAGATGTCGCAAGACCGAAGATTGTCGCGATTACCGCAATGATATCGATCACGTGACCAATAGGACCCCAGCAGCGCTCACCCAATAGAGGGTAGAAAGCTGAACGGATTGTCAGTGGCAAACCTTTGTTGAAAGAGAAGAACGCAAGAGCAAGTGCAACGACGCCGTAAATCGCCCATGGGTGTAGACCCCAGTGGAACATTACCGCACCCATTGCCGCGTCACGCGCTTCAGCAGTGTTCGGCTCAACGTTTAGCGGTGTGCCCCACCAATCTGTGTAGTATGCAACTGGCTCAGCGACAGACCAGAACATCAGACCGATACCCATACCTGCAGCGAACAGCATAGAGAACCAAGAGATTGTTGAGAATTCTGGGCGTGAATCCGCACCACCCAAACGAACCTTACCCACAGGTAAAAGAATCAACGCTAGACAGAACAGTACGAAAATGTTGCCGCCCATCATGAATAACCAATCAAATGACTCGATTGACCAACCACGGGCTCCAACCATCCATTCCTTCGCTTGCCCAGGGAAAATCAATGCAAACGCAATAAATGCAATGATTGCCACCGCACTGGTTGTAAACACTGGGTTGTTGACGTCCATCCCAAGGATTTGGACGTTATCCTGTCCTGCCTTGTAGTCGGACGTATAATCCGTCGACTTAGGACGTTTTTTAGTTTTTTGGTCCATACTGTTACTCCACCTAGTTTAAGTCACAACCGCTCACCTAGACTCGCCAGAACCCAGCCTAGGTGAACAGTCATTCTTTCGATCTAAAAATTAAATCAATTGATAGAACTTTGCCCTATCATTTTTCCGGGCGCACATTTCTTGCACCGTCTGATGATAGTACGACGACTATTTGCGCATTTGATGCCCAATAGCGACAGCTATCGAGCATATTCTAACCACATACGACAAATATTGATTTTAAGCATAGCAGAAAAACTAATGCAAAGAGCAAGTTTTATTTTTGTGTTAATTTTTGGCGCACGAACACCAAATTGAGGCAGGAAAAAAGTGTCTTTTGCGCCAAATTAATGCACTAAAAACAATGACTTATATAATGACAGTATATTATTAAAGGCATATTCAAATAAAACTGATATGCCCCTAACAAATATAAGAAAAAGCTTATTCAAATAAATTTTGACGTATTATTTTTGCAATAGCTGCTTAATTACGTCATGCACATCGGGCAAAATGGTCGCTCCTGTCGCTTCCAGTTCTTCACAGGCCGTCTTAACGTTCGCCAAACTCTCTGGATTCTCATCCAACCACGTCAACAGAGCCTCTGAGATGTCAGCTAAGGTTTGACAATCTTTAAGCGGTGCACCGATGCCCAGCATTTTCTCTTTGAAGTCCACTTCATCGATTAGATCGACGATCATCATAAGGAGGTTAACCTCTATTATTCCAACAATTAACACAAAACTCGTTAAGAAATGTAACGCAAAAAAGGGGGAATTAACAATCGCTAATTCCCCCTTTTCTTATTCTAAAGAAGTGTACTTCTTAACGAATAATTTTTTCTTCGATCAGCAAGTCGAAAATTGCCTGCGCTTGTTCTTGCGCAGATTCGTTCTTCATTACCTTACCAGAACCGCCTTGAGGCTTAGCTGTGGCCGCCTTGAAACGATCCGCAGCAGTCTTCGCTTTGACAACTTTTAGACGCTTCGGACGAGCTTTCGCTGGTGCCTCGCTCCAGTTCACACGAACAGAATCTTCTTCCGTTGAGCCAGACTGTGCTTCCATTTTGGCACGTAAGCCTGGACCAAAAGCACTCTGACGAGCCGCTTCTGCTGCGTTATCAATCGATGCAATGAAAGGCAACTTCACCGTCACTTGGCGACGTTGACCACGAGGAAGTGCAAGTAACACCTGCGCTTCACCATCTTTCACTTCAACAATATCAGCAACACGCGCAACAATTGGCCAGCCTAGCTGCTCTGCAAGAAGGTAAGGGGTCATACCAGATGACTCACCACTTTCAGAACGCACACCCGTCAATACGATGTCTGCTTGTTGTGTTTTTAGGTAGCTTGAAATCGCAGGCAATGCATCGGCACTTTCCGCTTGTTCCAAAACAGTCACTTTAGGCAGACCCATACCAGCGTACTGACGCAAGACAGGCTCTTCTGAACTACCAGCGTGAACGACATCTAGATCCGTACCCGCAAGCTTTAAGCCAAGTTCCACAGCACGGCTGTCCTGGTCTGCACGACGAGAACGGCCTGATTGTGGGTGACGACCGACAGAGATTAAAGAAATGACTTTATGCGGCATTGCTATTCTCCTCCGCTTGATCGCTTAGGCTTGTTTGCTTGTGCTCAGCTGCCAGCTTCATCAATTCTGCTAGAATTTCTTCACTGTCACCGATAACACTTAGCGCAGCACGTTTGACCATGTCACAGCCAGCGTCTGTATTGATTGCAATCACTTTGTCCACTTGTCCGATACCCTGCATGTGCTGGATCGCACCAGAGATACCTACGGCAATGTAGACACGAGCAGTAACCCAAGTACCGGTTGCACCAACCTGACGAGAACGTGGCATGAAACCATCATCCACCGCCACACGGCTGGCACCTTCTGTGGCACCTAGTACTTTCGCTGCTTCGTGGAACTGATCCCAGTTATGGATACCGTTACCTGCAGACAAGATAAATTCCGCTTCGGCCATTGGGATCGCATTTGGATCCACAGCCATTAGACCTTTATCTTTGATCGTTGCCGCTGAAACCGCAACATCATCAAGAGTGATTGGTGTCGCTTCATGACGAGTTTCGTCAATCGCGTCAGCACACTCTTCTAGCAGCATCAAGATCTTCGGCGTTTGACGCGTAATGTCTAAGCTTGCAGAAGCACCGCGGCTTACTGTTTGCTCAGCATTGACTTGCCATGCTTGAGTCGCTGGACGCTCACCTAGACGAGCAGACAGACGAGACGCTAGATCACAACCACCGTGGATGCTGTCTGGGAACAACCAGTGCTTCACAGTGTACTGTGCTTCCACTTTAGCCAGTGCTTGAACACGAGCCTCAGGAGCGTAGCCTTCGAAAGCTTCACCTTCGATATGCAGCACGCGGTCAACGCCTGCTGTATCGAAGTTTTCTTCTTTCACTTCACCGAAGCACACAGCAACAACGGCACCGTTGCCACCTTGCTCAGCGATCAGCTTGTGCGCTAGACCTAGGATATCTTTATCGTGGCCAGTCAGACGACCACCGACCATATCCGCAACCACCATGATGTAGTAATCAGGGCTGTCCACTTTATGCAGAGGTAATTGAACCTCTTGCGCCGCAGCTGAACGCTTACCTTTCGGTGCAGAAGAGTTACCTTTAAGACGGTCGATACGTTTAATACCGTTTGGACCGATAAAGCCAACTTTGTGCGGGAACTTACGAATCAAGCCAGATGGGCCGCGCACTTCGCCGCCCTCTTCTTGACTCATGTACTGATCATGCAGTGGGTGCAGACGGTTACGCATAATCCATTCTGCACGTGGGTCACGACGAATGATGTCACTCATTAGTGAACCTCCTCAACCAATTGATCCACTAGGATTTCTGAGATGTCTTTCACTTCTGGACGAGGCTCAACAACACCTTCAAGCATGGCTGTACATTGTTGACAGCCTACTGCAACAAGCTCAGCACCGGTTGCGCTCGCATCTTCCATACGCATGTCTGCGATACGGCGTTCACCTGGGATATCCGTGATTGGTGCGCCACCACCACCGCCACAACAACGTGAGCGGAAGCCAGAGCGTTCCATTTCAGAGATTTCAATACCCAATGAACGTAGTAGATCGCGTGGTGCTTCGTACTCACCATTGTAACGACCAAGGTAACATGGATCGTGGTAAGTCACTTTGCCGCCTTTGAATGCGTCAAGTTTAAGCGCGCCAGACTGAACTAGTTGGTTCAAGAATGTAGTGTGGTGCAAAACTTCAACACCCGCCAATGCACCGTCTTTATCAAAGTCAGCGTATTCATTACGTAGACAGTGATAAGCGTGTGGATCGGTGGTTACGATCTTGTTGAACTTGTACTGACCAAGCGTTGCCAAGTTGCGTTTCGCAAGGCTTTGGAAGGTTGCATCATCACCTAGACGACGTGCAACGTCGCCGCTATCGCGTTCTTCATCACCAAGGATAGCAACATCAACGTCCGCCGCTTTCATTAGTTTCACGAAGGCACGTAGGATACGCTGACTACGCATATCAAAAGCACCGTCAGACACCCAGAATAGAACGTCGACTTCTTTCTTGTCTTTCATGACCGCAAGGTTTTGGTCAGCAGCCCAGTTGGTACGGCTACCAGGAGCGTAACCATTCGGGTTGTCTGTTGCGATAATGTTTTCAAGAACTTCAGAACCTTTGTTTGGCGTTTCGCCTTTTTCCATAGTTAGGAAACGACGCATGTCAACGATGGCATCAACGTGCTCGATCATCATTGGACACTCTTCCACACAGGCACGACACGTAGTACATGACCAAAGTGTTTCTTGGCTTACAAGACCTGCTGTAATGATCTCGTTTGGACCACCTTTGGCGTTACCAACTTCTTTACCTGGGTATGGGCTACCCGCGTAATTGGCATCAGTACCGCCAGCAAGACCTACCACCATGTCTTGGATAAGTTTTTTCGGGTTCAATGGCTGACCAGCGGCAAAGGCAGGACACATTGCCTGACACTTACCACACTGAACACAGGCATCAAAACCTAGTAGCTGGTTCCATTTGAAGTCGCTTGGTTTCGCTACACCTAGCACATCACCTTCTAGGTCAACTGGTTTTAGGCCAGTTGAACGACCTCCACCAAAGCGCTCTGGGCGACGGTGGAAAGCCAAGTGAAGTGTACCGGCGAAGGCGTGCTTCATAGGACCGCCCCAACCCATGCCAAATAGCAATTCACCAAGACCGATGATCACACCAATGCTCAACACAGCGATCAAGGCAACACCGCCAGTACCTTCAGGTAGAACACCTGCAGCAGGCAGCGTCAAAACGATGAACGTTAGAGCAAAAATGATCAGGCTTTTTGGCAAACGCATCCAAGGGCCTTTTGATAGGCGCTCAGGCGGATTAAGACGACGTTTGAATACAAAGAAGGCACCCACAAGCATTAGTAGAAGCGCGGCTAGCAAAGCCCAAGCAACAATTTGTTGCTCCACTTTAAACACGTGCACTACTAAAACCAGCACCATAGATAGGACGAAACCACCACCGGTTGCAACGTGTGTATTCGCCATATACTTATCGCGTTCTACAACATGGTGCAAATCTTTGAAGTAGCGTCCGGGCATCGCTAGTAGACCAGCGATGATATTGACTTTTTCTGGTCGTCCTGCGCGCCATAGACTACTGCGGCGCAACATGCCGACAACACCTATTAGCAGCAGAGCAACAATTAGAATTGAAGGTAACCAGTCGATAACCATCATTCACCCTCGTATTACATGAAAGAGGCGGCGTAGAGCCGCCTCTTGGGTTCGTTTTTTTGGTTTAGTTTTGAATGGCTAAACGATTATAGGTCTTTACATAGACGTAGGGCATCATACATCGCAGCGTGAGTGTTACGCTGAGATACACAGTCACCTAGACGCCACAAGATCATGCCGTCGCCACTTTCAGAAAGAATTGGCTGTGGTTTGATGTCAAATAGTGCTTCAACATCAAGCTGACCTTTGTTACGAGACTCTTCTTTAAGAGCGTAGTATAGCTCTTCATTTGGACGAATGCCGTTTTCAACAACTACTTGGTCGACAACGCGCTCTTCGTGCTGACCTGTGTACTCGTTTTCAAGTACTGCTACTAGGTTGTCACCTTCACGGTAAACTTTCTCTAGTAGGAAGTCAGACGTCATTACTACTTCTTTCTCGTATAGAGAACGGTAGTAAGTTGGGAACGTTGTACCACCGATACCAACACCAGCTTTAATGTCGTCAGTTACGATTTCAACTAGTGAACCTTTAGATGCTAGGTAGTCAGCAGCAGACAAACCTGAGAATTCACAGATTGTGTCGTAGATAAGAACGTTCTTACCTGGCTCAACTTTACCGTTTAGGATGTCCCAGCTAGATACTACTAGGCCTTCCTCTGCACCCCATGCTGGGCTTTGGTCAATGTATGGACGACCACCGGTAGCCATCACACATACATCAGGCTTAAGGTCACGGATCATTTGCGCATCAGCATTTACGCCAGTACGAACTTCTACGCCTAGACGATCAAGTTCCATCACCAACCAACGAGTGATACCCGCGATTTGGTCACGCTGTGGTGCTTTCGCAGCGATTGTGATTTGACCACCAAGCTCGTCGTTACGCTCAAGCAATGTCACTTTGTGGCCACGCTCAGCTGCAACACGTGCCGCTTCCAGACCACCAGGGCCACCACCAACAACAACTACGTTGCGGATAGGTCCTTCAGTCTTCTCGATGATGTGAGGAAGACCCATGTATTCACGAGATGTTGCCGCGTTTTGGATACATAGAACGTCAAGACCTTGGTACTGACGGTCGATACAGTAGTTTGCACCAACACACTGACGGATTTGGTCAACTTGGTCGTTTTTGATTTTCGTGATCAAGTGTGGGTCAGCGATGTGTGCACGCGTCATACCAACAAAATCAACGTAACCAGCTTCGATGATACGCTTAGCTTGGTTAGGATCTTTGATGTTCTGAGCGTGGATAACTGGAACACTTACTACTTCTTTGATGCCTGCAGCCAAGTGTAGGAATGGCTCAGGTGGGTAGCTCATGTTTGGAATTACGTTTGCTAGAGTGTTGTGCGTGTCACAACCAGAACCTACTAC
This sequence comes from Marinomonas aquimarina, assembly GCF_900089755.1. Classification (GTDB taxonomy): domain Bacteria; phylum Pseudomonadota; class Gammaproteobacteria; order Pseudomonadales; family Marinomonadaceae; genus Marinomonas; species Marinomonas aquimarina. Next base: position 248,637 of record NZ_FLOC01000002.1, read on the forward strand.
ACCAAAGTAGTCGATTAGGCCAGTGTCATCGTAGTACTTAGCAATTTGTTTCATGTCGTCGTGGTTTAGACCGTCTGGGTGGAACTCGTCACCCGTGATACGCATACCAACAACGAAGTCTGGACCTACTTCTGCACGAACGGCTTTAGCAACTTCTAGACCGAACTTCATACGACCTTCGAATGAACCACCCCATTCGTCAGTACGTTTGTTTACACGTGGAGACCAGAATTGGTCAATCATGTGTTGGTGTACTGCAGACAGCTCAACACCGTCTAGACCACCTTCTTTGGCACGACGCGCTGCTTGAGCGAAGTCGCCGATTACACGCCAGATTTCTTCCACTTCGATTGTTTTACAAGTCGCGCGGTGAACAGGCTCACGGATACCAGATGGAGACATTAGGTTAGGCCAGTTTTCACCGTCCCAACGTGAACGACGACCCATGTGAGAAATCTGGATCATGATCTTGCCGCCGTGCTTGTGCACTGCGTCAGCAAGATTTTGGAAGTGAGGAATAATGCGATCTGTCGATAGGTTGACAGAGCTCCACCAGCTTTGTGGACTGTCGATGGATACAACACTCGAACCACCACAGATACATAAACCACAACCGCCTTTCGCTTTCTCTTCGTAGTACTTAACATAGCGATCGGTAGTCATACCACCGTCGGTTGCGTAAACCTCTGCGTGAGCCGTACTTACGACACGGTTACGAATGGTTAATTTATTGATATTCAGTGGCTGAAACAGCACATCAAACTGGGACATAGTGGAACCCCGCCTTTTTTAAACGATAGACTGACAAATTTTAATAATAATTAAAGCGGTGTTACTTCGAAGTAACCCACATCACAACCTTCTTCGGCTGCACACTGCGTTTGTTCTGCTTTAGTACGAACAGATAGACCTTGCGCTTCCGCGATTTGATCCATTGCACCAGCAAACCAACCAGTAAACATGTAATCGATTTTACGATTTACTTTTTTACCGTGAATCTTTTCGTAGTGGTAAACGAACGCAGAATTTTCAAGACGTACTTTAGCAGTACCTTTCTCGATATCTAGCTCTTCAGTGATGAAGAAACCCCAACCACGTTGAGATAGACGTTTTAGGTAGTGGTGCCAAACATCAGCGCCAGAGATACCGTGACAAGCTGCCTCTTGCTCACACCAGAAGTAAGCAGATTTGTAGCCTGCTTTGTAAAGAATCTCTGCATAACGCTCTGCGCCGATCTCATCTTCGATACCCATATGGTTGTTTACGAAGAAGTGACGTGGAACGTAAAGCATTGGCAACGCATCCGTTGTCCATACGCCTGTTTCATCATCAACTACGATTGGCATTTCTGGAGCATGTGTACCCATTATTACACCTCAAATCTGTGAAAGCTTGGAACGCTTCGCGTTTCCTAAAAACCCTATTAAAACAAAGTTGAAGCCGATAGACTTTGCAGTTATCGACTTCAACTTCTCGCTATAAGCCGTTTTTCGGCATAAACGTAAAAAATTACTCGCCCCAAACCTCAGCAAGTAGGTTAACCCAGTTCTCACCCATGATCTTAAGAACTTGACGTTCTGTGAAACCATGGCGAAGAAGTGCTTCCGTCAAGTTAGGGAATTCACCTACTGTACGGATACCTTTCGGGTTAATAATCTCACCGAAGCGAGTTAGACGACGTGCATAACCTTTGTCGTGAGTCAAGTATTCGAAGAAATCTTCACCATGACCTTGAGTGAAGTCAGTACCGATACCGATCGCATCTTCACCTACGATGTTGTAAACATATTGGATTGCTTCAACATAGTCATCGACAGTAGCGTTAACGCCTGCACGTAGGAATGGAGTAAACATTGTCACACCAACGAAACCACCGTTATCTGCAATGAACTTTAACTCTTCATCAGAACGGTTACGTGGGTGTTCTTTCAGACCAGATGGCAGACAGTGTGAGTAAGCCACAGGCTTGCTTGATTCGATGATAACTTCTTTCGCTGTATTAGCACCTACATGAGATAGGTCACATAGCACACCAACGCGGTTCATTTCAGCAACGATCTCACGACCGAAACCAGACAGACCACCATCACGCTCGTAACAGCCAGTACCAACTAAGTTCTGCGTGTTGTAACACATCTGTGTAATACCAACACCTAGATCTTTTAAGATTTGTACGTAACCAATTTGATCTTCGTAAGGGTGAGCGTTTTGAAAGCCCATCATGACACCCGTTTTGCCTTCTGCTTTGGCACGGTGAATGTCTTTTGTGGTACGAACTTTAAGAAGTAGATCGCTGTTCTCATCGATCATCTTGTTCATATCAGCAATGTTTTGAACGGCACCTTCAAAATTTTCCCAGAACGACATTGTACAGTTCGCTGCAGTCAGCTTACCTTTAGCCATGTCTTCAAATAACTCGCGATTCCAGTTCGCACAAATCAAGCCATCAATCACAATAGCCTTATCATGTAATTCCGCTGCATTCATCGTTCTTTTTTCCTTTATATCAAATATAGGATTACGTGGAAGAAACACCTTCCGATGAGGTCAGTTTATGACTATGCATAAAACTATTAGTGGCTGGAAACGACTTTAGCCATACCAAAACCGACGTCAATTACGACACCACCCCCATCAGAATGGTATAAATAAGGGGTGCCGATAGGCCCCCTATGAAAGGATAGTCTAAATACCACTAAACACGGTATGAAGACACTATTTTTCTCAATTCAGATGCCTGCTTTTGCACCGTCACACTGGCCTGATTGGTCTGGTTTGCATCGTTACTAGTGGTCATCGCTTCATCACGAATAAAACGAATGCGCCCATCGATGGCCTCAGCCGTCGCCGCTTGCTGCTCCATTGCCGCCGCTATTTCTGTTGCTTTAGCAGACATACTACTGATCGATACCGTGATTTTACTTAACGCTGCACTGGCTTCGTTGGATTGCTCGACGGTTTGCTCCGCCTGCTGTTTACTCGCACTCATCACCACAACGGCTTCGTGGGCCCCTGCTTGCAGCTTGCTAATCATCTGCTGAATTTGTTCGGTCGATTCCTGTGTTCTTTGCGCCAAGGTACGAACTTCGTCCGCCACCACTGCAAAACCACGCCCCTGCTCACCCGCACGAGCCGCTTCAATCGCAGCATTTAAAGCCAGCAAATTTGTCTGATCAGCGATATCACGAATCACATCCAAGATACTCCCTACGTCTCCTGTTTGTGTTTCAAGCGATTGCAATGCATCCGCCGTTTTATCAACGCCCTGTGCCAAACGCGTTATAGATGCGGCATTATCAGCAACAATCGTTGAGACTTCCTGAGCATACTGATCCGACTCTTTGGCAGCACTTGCAGTTTCATCTGCCCCTTCTGCCACATAACGGATGGTACCTTGCATTTCTTCAATCGCACCAGCGATACCAAGCGTTTCATTTTGCAACGCCTCCATACCAGAGCGCGTTCGCTCTGAGGCCGCCAACATTTGCTCGCCAACACTTGCCAACTCCTGCGATTGCCCTTGAACCGTGCCCACCAGGGTATTTAAGCTGGCAATAAAGCGGTTAAAACTTTTCGCAACATCCGCCAATTCATCATCGCCCGTTTCATCCAAACGGAAGGTTAAGTCGCGAGCCCCTTGCGCGATATCATGCAATGAATGCTCAAGCTTACGAATATCCGGCAGCGTTTTTTGACGCAAACCAATCAGCAAACTGACCACTAAGATAGCGGATGCTAGCGCACTCCACATCACCACCGCTTCGGTTTCGTCTATGTTAGCAATGCTATTCGCCGAGTTGTTTTTTAAACGTTGCTCCAACACAACGGACACTTCATCCATGGTACCAGCCAATGCCATCGACGCCTCATCCAAGCCGCCAGCCCCCTTCATTAGCCGATTACCCGCTTCCGTTCCCTCATTAATGTAGGCAAGTGCCATGGTGTACCCGGATTGATACAGCTGATCGAGACTGCGTTGCAGCACGTCTACTTGATTACGGTATTCCGGCAGGTAAACAACCAACTGATCCAGACTTGCCTTGGCACCTTTAAGGCTTGCTTGCGCCTCAGGCAGCGCATCAGAGCCTCGCGTCGCCCCCATATCCGTCAAGAACTGCTGCACTTGAACCGTGTAGTAACGAGCATCTTTCATCACTCCCACAGCATTCGCCAACTTTACTTCTTCGTGTATGGCTTGCTTATTGATGGTCAGGCCATATTCGGTAATGGCATATAAAGCCACCAAGATAAATAAAATAGCGCCGATTACTAACCCGTATAAACGATTAATCGTCATCTTGATTCCTTACTATTTTTTTATATTCAATTCATTCCTCCATGTTATTAAAACCACTACGCAACATAAAAATTTATAATGTAATAATTTGTCCGCTCTATTCGCTGCATTTACAAAGCGTTAACGTAGCACCAGCGTCGGCTTTCGCCTATAATAGCGGCTCCCTGAAAAACCATGTTCGAGGCGTTTACTCAATGCAATTAACCAGCTTAAATGCGATTTCCCCGATCGACGGTCGTTACGGCTCTAAAACGAACGCGCTACGCCGCTCTGTTAGTGAGTACGGCCTACTACGTATGCGTGTTATCGTAGAAGTACGTTGGCTTCAAGCGCTCGCTGCGCACCCGCAAATTTCTGAAGTACCGGCACTAAGTGCTGAAGCAAATGCGATTCTTGATGATTTGGCCGCCAACTTCTCTGAAGCCGACGCGCAATCTATCAAAGACATCGAAAAAACCACCAACCACGACGTAAAAGCGGTTGAGTACTTCATCAAAGGCAAAATTGCAGACAACGCTGAGCTGGCAGCGGTCTCTGAATTCGTACACTTCGCTTGTACGTCTGAAGACATCAACAACCTTTCTCATGCATTGATGCTAAACGAAGCACTGGCTGAAGCCATTCTTCCTGAAATGAAAGCCGTTCTGACTGCGATTGAAGAATTGGCGATCGAACATGCAGACCAATCCATCCTATCTCGTACACACGGCCAAACTGCGTCGCCAAGTACGGTAGGTAAAGAAATGGCCAACGTAGCGGCTCGTCTTGCGCGTCAGATCAAGCAAGTGGAAGCCATTGAGTTCCTAGGCAAAATCAACGGTGCCGTAGGCAACTACAACGCTCACCTTTCTGCTTACCCACAAGTTGACTGGCAAGCTCACGCGGAGAAGTTTGTCACTTCTCTAGGTCTAACGTGGAACCCTTACACCACTCAGATCGAACCACACGACTACATCGCTGAACTTTACGATGCGATTTGCCGTTTCAACACGATCCTAATCGACTTTGACCGTGACGTTTGGGGCTACATCTCTCTAGGTTACTTCAAGCAGAAGACCATCGCTGGCGAAATCGGCTCTTCTACTATGCCCCATAAAGTTAACCCAATTGACTTCGAAAACTCAGAAGGTAACTTGGGCATCGCCAATGCGATCATGGGCCACCTGAGCGCGAAACTGCCAATCTCTCGCTGGCAGCGCGACCTAACTGACTCGACGGTTCTTCGTAACCTAGGTGTGGGTCTTGCACACAGCTTGATTGCTTACCAAGCGTCTTTAAAAGGCATCAGCAAACTAGAAATTAACGCTGTACGTCTAAACGAAGACCTAAATAGCTCTTGGGAAGTATTGGCTGAGCCAATCCAAACCGTGATGCGTCGCTACGGTATCGAAGCACCATACGAGAAGCTAAAAGAGCTAACTCGTGGCCGTACGATCAACCAAGAAATCATGCAAGAGTTTGTTGATAAGCTTGAGCTTCCTGAGCAAGCGAAAGAAGAGCTTAAAGCGCTTACTCCTTCAAACTACATTGGTAACGCCGTAGCCCAAGCGAAAGCTATTCGCGGCTAAGTTAGCAACCAATGCTATTTCTTATACACAAAGAGCCGTTTTATAACGGCTCTTTTTTTTGATGAGAATTTATTATGAATATCGATACGCCCCTAACCATTCTCGCTGGTATGAGTGCAAAAACGTTTTACCAAGAATACTGGCAGAAAAAACCTTTGCTGATTCGCGGTGGCGCAAAAGACATCGAACTGCCAATTAGTGCCGATGAGTTGGCCGGACTTGCCATGGAAGAAGAAGTCGAATCCCGTATCGTTATTGAACAAGGTGAAACACCTTGGCAATTACTACAGGGCCCGTTCGACGAAGCGACGTTTGCTGAGCTTCCAGAACAGGAATGGACACTACTGGTGCAAGCCGTGGATCATTGGGTACCTGAAGTACAAGCCCTGAAAGAACGTTTTAACTTCCTCCCTAGCTGGCGCGTTGATGATGTTATGGTGAGCTACGCAACTGAAGGCGGCAGCGTTGGCCCACATTATGACCAATACGATGTGTTTCTAGTGCAAATGGCCGGCAAACGCCGCTGGCAAGTATTGGCGCCAGAGCAATACCAAGATACTAACCTCGCCGACAGCAAGCTTCATATCCTCGATAACTTTGAAGTCGATCCAGAGCAGGATTACGAACTGGAAGCCGGAGATATTTTGTATTTGCCACCTAATTTTGCACACAATGGCCGTGCTCTGGATAACGAATGCATGACCTTCTCGGTTGGTTTTCGCGCACCATCCGTACAAGCTGCCCTACAAGGCCTGACCGACAAAGCTTGTGAAGAAATCAATGAAAAAAATCGCTTTGCCGCACCTGAGCCACTGGAGCGTGATCACCACGCGCAGATTCAAGCCAGCGACATTGATCACCTTAAGCAAAAGCTTCTTGAACTCATCGACTCTCCGACTTTGCTCGCCAACTGGCTAGGCGAAACCATGAGCGAAACGAAATACCCTGAATACAGTGTCCAGCTAAACGCGCAAGAGCTGGAAGAAACCTTTGCTCAAGCTCAGCACGGCGACACCTTTATTCGCCCCGGCGATGCGCGCCTTTGTTACTACCTAAATGAGGCTGAATCGAGCTGTACACTATACTGTAATGGCAACGCGCTTGAGCTGGATGCGGAATTGGTCGACTTTATTCAAGCCATCTGTGACCAAGAAGAGTTTGATTTCAGCGGTCTAGAAATCAATCAGCACCCACAATTGGCAGAAGCCCTACGCTTTCTTCTACAGCATCAAGCATTAGTCGCACTGCCCCACGAGGACGAATAACGGCATGAAAGTACTGACCTCTGATTGGAACAGCAGTAAAGCGCAACTGAGTTTTGTTCGACGCCAAGTGTTTATTCTGGAACTAGGTATTGATGAACAAGACGAGTGGGACGATAAAGATGAAGACGCGATTCATTTTGTCGCCTTTGGCACGACCGCGGTTCCAGTTGGCGTTTGCCGCTTAACTGAGGATGGCCAAATTAGCCGTTTAGCGGTCTTACCCAATTACCGCCAGCAAGGTAACGGCACTTTGCTATTGCGTAAAGCCATTCAAGTGGCGCGTGAGATGCAGATAAGGCAGGTGTACTTACATGCTATGGTCGATGTGCAGATCTTTTACCAAGCCCATGGTTTTAGCACAGATGGCAGAATCTTTATGCAAGCGGGCAAACCGCATGTAAAGATGGTGCGAGAGATCTAGCTAAGCCGCTAAATAAAGGCAAAAAAATAGGAGCCATTGGCTCCTATTTTTCTTTGTACTAACGATTAAACGATGGCGATTAGCTCAACGTCGAATACTAATACAGAGTGTGGCTTGATCAATGCACCAGCGCCTTGTGCGCCGTAAGCAAGCTCAGAAGGAATTGCGAAACGGTATTTCGCACCTTCTTTCATCAACTGAAGACCTTCAGTCCAACCGGCAATAACGCCAGCTAGAGGGAATTCGATTGGCTCGCCACGAGCGATTGAGCTGTCAAATACTTGACCGTCCACTAGACGACCTTCGTAGTGTACACGAACGTTTGAAGACGCTACTGGCTGGTTACCAGTACCTTCTTCGATTACTTCGTATTGCAGACCAGAAGCCGTTACCTGAACACCTTCACGTGCTTGGTTTTCAGCTAGGAAGGCTTCACCTGCCGCAACCGCTTCTGCTGCTGCCGCTTTAGATTTCGCTTCCATCTTTTCTTGAAGCTCAGCAAATGCCGCTTCAAGTTCTTCACCAGGAACTGCCATTGGCTGTTCGTTCAATGCATCTTTGATTGCTGCGAATAGGTGGTCTAGGGAAAGCTCACCTAGGTCGCTTCCACGAAGTTGATCACCGATCTGGCGACCGATTCCGTAAGCGATTTTCGCTTCGTTTGTGTCAAAAGACAGTTCAGACATGATGTAATCTCTTTAGTGTCGTGTAAATTCGGCGATTAGGATATCACAACCAAACCCCATTGCCGACCTTGGCAATTCAATCTTAATATAGACACCATAAATAGAAACAATTATCATTTAATAAAAATGAGAGGTGACTGTATGAGCCGATTGATCCAAACTTTAATCCTCCCAACCGAGCGCCAAAAGAAATGGCATAGCATCGCTTTTGTGAGCGCCATTTTAGCCATCACTGCACTGGGTTTTCTGGTCGATGGCTACGAAGACAGTATAAATTCCACTAATATACTCTAAGCCATCTGGAAAATTGATTTGCGTCACATCGTCGTAGTATGGAAGGATTAGACTAAGTAATCATCCTGATGAGGAGAATAGCGATGTTACCGAAAATCCGTACTATCTTGTACGCTTGCGATTTAGAGCCTAGAACTAATCAAACCATGGAAATGGTTTTAAACTTGGCCATTACAAACCAAGCCAATATTGTCTTGTTACACGTTCTAGAGCCAATCAGCGCTCAAGCAGCCAACATGATCAATAACTATATTTCTGATACTACGATCAAAGAAATGCGTGAAGAGTCCGATCGTTCAACATTGGAACGCATGCAAACCTACTTGGGCCAGTTTATGGAAGCCCATGCCGACGAAATCAGCCAACTACCGGTCTCACCTAAACTCGAACTAGCGCACGGCATTCCGTCAGAAATGATTGAAAAAGTTGCGGAGAAAACCGGTGCGGACATGATCGTTATGAACAGCCGTACACACAGCAAAATTGGCCAGATGGTGATCGGCTCTACGGCGAACAAAGTGGTTCACCACAGCCGTGTACCTGTGATGGTGGTACCCATTCTTAAGTAAATAGTACTGCCAATAGACTTGGATGCACAAAATACTGTATAAATAACCATATACATAGTTTTCCCTTTGTGCATCCATGATTCTTTATATTGCCGAAAAACCCAGCCTTGCTCGCGCCATTGCCAGCGCACTGCCGACGCCACAGAAAAAACACGATGGCTACATCGAACTCCCCAACGGTGACTGCGTCTCTTGGTGCATTGGTCACCTACTGGAATTGGCTGAACCACAAGACTACAACCCAGCCTTTAAGCAATGGAATTTAGACCACTTACCCATTATTCCAAATGAATGGCAGTGGAACCCTAAAGCCAACACCAAAAAGCAGTTGGGCGTTGTCAAAAAGCTGTTAAAAAATGCCAACCAGATTGTCCACGCAGGCGACCCTGATCGTGAAGGACAACTCTTGGTCGACGAGGTACTGCATTTTGCCAAGGTGCCAAAATACAAACTTGAACAAACCCAGCGCCTACTGATCAGCGACCTCACACCAGCCGCGGTAAAAAAAGCCCTAAATAAGTTACGTTCAAATAAAGAGTTTGCCGCGCTGTCTCGTTCTGCCCTAGCGCGATCAAGAGCGGATTGGCTGTACGGCATCAATCTCACTCGCGCCTACACCGTCAAAGGACGCCAAGCAGGCTATAATGGCGTTCTATCGGTTGGGCGAGTGCAAACCCCAGTCTTAGGCTTGGTCGTCAAACGCGACAAAGAGCGGGAAGAATTTGTGTCGAAAGATTACTTTCAGGTGGTCGCCCATCTAGAAACGGACACTCAGCCCTTCCAAGCCAAATGGCTTCCCAGTGAGGCCTGCGCTCCCTATCAAGATGAGGAAGGGCGTGTTTTAAGCCAAGCTCTGGCAGAAAACGTTGCCCGTCGCATCAGTGACAAACCCGCCACGGTGAAAGAGTTTAACAAGACTCCAAAAAAGCAGAATGCGCCACTGCCCTACAACCTTTCAGCGCTGCAAATCGATGCGGCGAAAGCCTTTGGCATGAATGCGCAAAAGGTATTAGACACCTGCCAAGCACTGTACGAGCGCCATCAGATGATCACCTATCCACGTTCTGATTGCCGCTACTTACCCACCGAGCAATTCTCTCAAGCCAATGGCATTGTCAGTAAACTAAAAGGCCTAGAACTCAACTTTCAAGCCGCTGCACAGCAGGCTGATCCTAGCCTAAAAAGCAAAGCTTGGAACGACAAACAAGTGGGCGCACACCACGCCATCATTCCGACTCAGCAATTAACGGCATTCAACAAGCTCAATAATGACGAAAAGAAAATCTTTGAGCTGGTTGCACGCCAGTACTTGCTGCAATTTATGCCAGCGTATGAGTACCTCGCCACCAAAATACTGGTCGAAATTGAAGGCGGACTGTTCAGTGCCCAGGGTGTCAGTATATTGAAGCAAGGCTGGAAAGCCCTGATGCCGCCCAGCAAGAAAGAAGAGCCCGTGTTGCCACAACTGGTGGTAGGGCAACAGCTTCATTGCCAACGCGGTGAAGTCTTGGCTAAGCAGACCACGCCACCTGACGCCTTTACCGATGCTACCCTGCTAGCGGCCATGACCGGCATTAGCCGTTTTGTCAGCGATAAAGCCATTAAGGCCATTTTGAAAGAAACCGATGGACTGGGTACTGAAGCCACTCGCGCCGGCATTATCGAGCTCCTGTTTAAACGCAGCTTTTTACAACGCGAAGGCAAACAAATCCATGCCACGGCCACTGGCCGTGCCTTGATTGAAGCACTACCGGAAAGTGCCACAGTCCCCGATATGACCGCAAAATGGGAAGCGATGCTCAATGATATTAGCCACAACGCACTCCCTTACCAGCAATTTATGGGGGAGCTTAGTCAAGCCCTTGAACAATTGATCAGCGGCGCACGCCAAGGGTCAATGAGCAACTTCGCCAACCTGCCTAAGGCCCCAGCGAAAACCCACTTTAAACGCAAGCGTCGCAGTAGCCAGAGCAGCTCGCAAACTCGCCCCAAGCGACGTACACCAAGCAAAGGCAAAGCAACCGGCTAGCCCAGCGCTAGCCACACCCCCACCCCCATCATTAAGGTGCCCGCAATACGGTTCATAATGCGCACGTTGCCGCTTTTCATCAGCAAAGAGCGCAAGGTACGGCCACCAGAGGCGTAAATCAGCAAACAACAAAACTCTAGCGTGAGAATGATGGCAATCAAACTCACTAGCTGCTTGGCAAGCGGTAGCTCAGGATGCAAAAAAGGCGGCAATAGCGCGACAAAGAAGGCCCACCCCTTAGGGTTGGCAATCGCCGTAATAAAGCCCTGGGAAATCAGCTCAGCAATGCTCGCTTGGCGTCCCTCAGCTTCAGCTTTGATGGCCATTTTGCCACGTGACAACCACATCTGCACACCAATGTAAGCGAGGTAGGCTCCCCCAACATACTTAAACAGAATAAACACGGTTGGGTAGTTTAACAGCAACGCTGCGACGCCCACCGCCGATAAGGTGGCCACCAGACCCACACCCGTGAGCTCACCGATCATCATCCACAGAGAACGTCGCACACCAATGGTCATCCCCAGCGTCATCGCCAAGGTCATACACATACCAGGTGTAATCGAGACAAAGAAGAAAGTTGGTACAAAAACGGAGAGTAAGCCCAAACTCATAGATGATACCCGCAGATAATGGTCAGAGCTCAAAAGTTGCCAGACATGAAGGCACTAGGCAATGGCAAACTGAGGGAATTAGAAGGAAGCCGTAGCAGAGATTAGAAGTGTTTCTTTTTCTGAAACTCCCCTTGCTCCATAAACTTTTGCCACTCATCGTCAAGCTCACCTTCCGCTTCCGAATCTTCTGCGGATTCTGCTTCAAGCTCAGCTTCACGCTGCTGCAGTTCAAGGTCATCGTTAATTTCTTGAATGGCATCTTGATACTTATTGATCAATTCCGCCGCTTCAGGGTTCTCTTCGATCGGTTTAAGTTGATTGATGGCTTCATTGTATTCGCTAATAGCGTCGTCCATTTTATGGGTCAAAAAGAACTGACGTGCTAAATAGTAATGATGGTCCGCGTTCACCTTATAGCGATACCAATTGATCAGCTCATCGAAATGGGCAAAGGCCTCATCATTAATTTGCTTATTGGATTTAGCGGACAGCAGATAACCATGAAAAGACTCAAATAGGCGCTTAAGCTCCATAATCTGAATTTCGTCTACCACCGGCTTAGCGCGACGTTTTTCATTGCTGCTTTGAAACTGAATCATCTCTTCGTTCAAGAAGCGACGACGACGGGACAAAGGCTCATCTGGCTGCACCGCTAACAGCTCATCACAGATAGCAATCAGGCGTTGGTAAAGCCATAAGCGCATGTCTTTAGGCTGATATTGGGCCGGCATTTCATCTAGGTAACGGCGCACCTGACGCAATTGGTTGTTGAGTAACGCCGCTTTGCGCAGGCGCTCAATCCGAGCTTGCTCTTTCAGTTGTAGGTAAATAGCAAACGCAATAAAGCCACCGATTGCCATCAGCAGTAGCGTTATAATAATTGCCGTCATAGGTTCTTTTCCGAAGCGACTATTCTTTTAATAATAGCTAAGCCATTAATTCCCTTATAGCAGAAGGACTTAGCCTGCTCTAGAACTTTTTCCAAATAATTCGTTTTCAACCCGCTGAATGGTATTGTTCAGTTTATTAATCACCGCTTCAGACTCATTAAAGGAAGCCACCTTCTCCATCTCCGCTAGGGCATGGCGTAGCTTTTCCAATGCGCTCGCCTTCTTATCTAATTCCAGGCTCGCCAGCGCTTCTTTCACCAGCAAATCGTGGTGTGCAAGACTAAAGGAAAAGCGGACCAGGGTCACTTGGTCTTTCGCGGTAGCCTTATCGACAAAGCCATTACTAACCAAGCCTCGCAGCAGTAAAGGGACGCTTTGTAAGCCTTGTTGGACTTGCGACAACTGCACATGAGTCTGCACCTTGTCATTAAGCGAAGCTTGTTGCCCATTCTTGAGCTCGTCTAGCAGCCTAATGTAACCCGGCAGCATATCTTCTAAATCCCTTGCCAATTTATATCGGCCCAACAAGCCAACACTTGAAATTAAATACTCCACTAAGATTTGCTTAGCCATCAATGGCAAGTAGCGATCCGTCAAGCAATTGAGCAAATCAACAATGCGATAACAGCGTCGGCTGAGCTGCTCCAGCTCTTGTCGCTGGCGCTCTTGCCGCTCTTTTTGGAAGCGTAATAACGCCACCAAGGTGACCACAACCACACATGCAATTGTGACCCCAACAATAATTGTCACCAGAAAACCAGTCAAACAAGACGCTCCGCTAATAGAATCAGCAAATTAGATAGCTAAGCATATAAAAAAACCGATCATGATGCATGATCGGTTTTTTAAAAAGCGTCAAACTGAGCTCAATTAAGCGACAGAAAAACCTAAAAGTGTGTAGAAGATGATCGCAGACAAAATCGCTGACGCTGGAACCGTGATGATCCAAGCTGCTGCGATGCGAAGCAGTGCCGAACGTTTAACCAGCTCTTTCTTGGTCGCTTTCTTCAAACTCTTACGCTCCTCCTTAGTGATCGGTGCAGATTGCAATGACTTCACTTCGCGTAGGATCGCACGCTTCTCTTCAACATCAGCCACTTTGAAACGCTCAACGAAGGCATGTGTTTCTTCTGCGCCTAGACCAGAGCTTGTAGAGTGCTTCTCGATTTGTGCCAGTTTCTTCTCGTAAGAAAGCTTCAAGTACTCACGTAGGAAGCCGACACCGAAGATACCACCCACTGCGATGTGAGTAGAACTCACCGGTAGGCCTAGTTGAGAGGCAATAATAACCGTGATCGCTGCCGCCATCGCCACACAGAAAGCACGTGTTTTGTCTAGCTCAGTGATTTCAGAGCCAACCGTACGAATCAGTTTTGGACCAAATAGTGCCAGACCGATCGCAATACCAAGACCACCCACTAGCATTACCCAAAGAGGGATAGAGGCTTTGGCAGAAACACCACCATGTAGCAACGCATCATTGATCGCAGCCAATGGACCAATCGCGTTGGCTACGTCGTTGGCACCGTGAGCAAAACTTAGCAAAGCGGCTGAGACAATCAACGGAATAGTAAACAAGCTGTTTACTGAATCTTTCTCGTTACCTGTCAAGGCATTCGCAGCACGATCAATCAATGGACGAACCACAAAGTAAGCCGTCATCGCCAAACCAAAACCAATGATCAGAGCGGTAATGATGTCTAGCTTCCAAATTTTCTTCAGACCCTTCATGGCCAAGTAGGTTGAGAAAGCCCAAACCATGATGGCAACTAGGATCGGGACAACTTTCTTTGCCGAGCCGATCATGTCGCTCTTATAGGTAATCGACTTCTTAATGTAAATTAAGAAGGTGGCGGCGATAATGCCCCCTAAAGCAGGTGAGATCACCCAACTAGCCACGATCGCGCCCACTTGCCCCCAGTTGGCAATATCCCAGCCACCAGCAGCAATACCAGCGCCCATTACGCCACCCACAATAGAGTGCGTTGTTGATACAGGAGCGCCTAGGTAAGTCGCAAGATTCAACCAAATCGCACCCGCTAACAGTGCCGCCATCATCACCCAGATGAAGGTCTCTACATCGGCAATAGCATTCGGGTTGATAATGCCTTTCTTAATAGTACCGACAACGCTACCACCTGCAATCAAGGCACCGGCTGCCTCAAAGACCGCCGCAATCAAGATCGCACCGACCATAGAAAGTGCTTTTGAGCCCACTGCAGGGCCAACGTTGTTTGCCACATCGTTGGCGCCGATATTCAGCGCCATGTAGGCACCAAAGGCTGCTGCAATGGCCAGAATAGAGACATTTGAAATGCCCTCACCATGGCTGTATGCGTAGTAACCTGCAATCACAACGAATGCGAGCGCAATCAGGATACGAACAATGTCACCACCGCGGGTAGTTTTTGTGTCTGAGCCGTAATTTGCTAGATCCATAAAAAGAGTCTTCTTAGGTAATTAAACAACACTGGTTGGCGACGTGCCTCACCACCCTTTTCCTGGGAGGTGCTTCCAGCGATTCAAATTAATCCATCAAAATTCATCAAATTGAAACGCGCGTCATTCTACACTTAGATCTTTTTTATAAAAACCCAATGCAGCCTGAAACTTGACACAATCTAGTGTTCAATCAGCAAACATTTCATTTGGGTGACATTTATATGACTTTAATGTTTCAACTTTGTTACAGGCACTGTCATATTTCAAAAATATCTTTTAGCACAAAAAAAAGGCTCCCGAAGGAGCCTAAAAAATAGAATTGGGGGGCCAATTCTCAGGGTAAAACTGTACGGCTTAGAAGAAGCCTAGAGGATTGATATCATAGCTCACCAACATGTTCTTAGTTTGTTGATAGTGATCTAGCATCATCTTATGAGTCTCACGACCAACGCCGGATTTCTTGTAGCCACCAAACGCCGCGTGCGCTGGGTACTGGTGATAACAGTTCATCCATACACGACCCGCCTGAATGCCCCGTCCCATGCGATAAGCAAGGTTGGTATCACGGGTCCAGACACCGGCACCTAGACCGAACTCTGTGTCGTTAGCGATCGCCAGCGCTTCCGCCTCATCTTTAAACGTTGTTACAGCGACAACCGGGCCAAAGATTTCCTCTTGGAACACGCGCATGTCGTTGGAGCCTTTCAGTAGCGTCGGCTTGATGTAGTAGCCATCATTAAAGCCGTCAATCACTTCAGAATCACCACCGACCAGCACCTCAGCACCTTCATCACGGCCGATCTGCAGGTAACTCATAATCTTATCGAATTGCTCTTGAGACGCCTGAGCACCGACCATGGTGTCTGTGTCCAGCGGGTTACCACGTTTGATCTGACCGATACGCTCGACCACCAATTTGATGAAGTCATCATAGATGTCTTCTTGAACCAGCAGACGTGATGGACAAGTACACACCTCACCTTGGTTGAAGAACGCTAGCACGGTGCCTTCGACACACTTACTGATGAACTCGTCTTCCGCGTTCATGATGTCTTTGAAGTAGATGTTAGGGGATTTGCCACCTAACTCAACCGTGGATGGAATGATGTTTTCCGCGGCACATTTCATGATGTGTGAGCCAACTGGAGTGGAACCAGTGAAAGCAATTTTTGCAATGCGCGTACTGGTGGCCAACGCTTGACCCGCCTCAGCACCGTAACCGTTAACGATGTTTAACACCCCAGCAGGCAGTAAATCTTTAATGAGGTCTGCCAACACGAGAATAGAAGCTGGCGTTTGTTCCGCTGGCTTTAAGATCACGCAGTTACCGGCGGCCAAGGCTGGCGCCAATTTCCAAGCCGCCATCAGCAACGGGAAGTTCCAAGGAATGATTTGACCAACAACACCTAGCGGCTCATGAAAGTGATAAGCGATGGTATTTTCATCAATTTCACCAATCGACCCTTCTTGAGCACGGACACAGCCAGCAAAGTAACGGAAATGGTCTGCTGCTAGCGGCACGTCTGCGGCGAGCGTTTCACGCACCGCTTTACCGTTGTCCCATGTTTCAGCCACCGCAAGCGCTTCCAGATTGGCCTCGATACGATCGGCAATTTTAAGCAGGATATTTGAACGAGCTTGAACGGATGTTTTCGCCCAAGCGTCTTTTGCTGCGTGAGCAGCGTCTAGGGCAAGATTGATATCTTCTGCGCTAGAACGAGGAATACGACAGAATGGTTTACCATCTACAGGACTTACGTTGTCAAAGTACTGACCTTTTACTGGAGCAACCCATTCGCCACCAATAAAGTTTTCATACTGTTCGTTGAAGCTGACAACACTGCCTTCAGAACCTGGTTTTGCATAGATCATACTGTTCACTCCGTTATTTTTGTTTTTTTAGCAACTTAACTACAGTCCATTCAATGTAGTCTGATGAAAACAACAGTTCTTGCCTGACAGTCTAAAAAAGTTGTCTGCCAGTCCATAAAAGTTGACCATGACCTATAATCTGGGGTAAAGATTAGACAACTCCACTCTGCACCATCATCCAACAAGAATTAAAGAGGTGTGTATGACTCATCACTTAACGAGCTTAGGGGTGCTACGACGCCCAACAGAGCTTGTTGAAAATCGCGTCTGCTTTGCCGGTCCTCAGGCCGAGCTGAGCATCTACGACACCTTCGAGCAAGCGGAGAAAGTCAGCCTAAAATCAGACTCTTTGCTCTACTGTGGCATGGTGACGGGGGCGAAAGTCATGCACACCAAAACCGCGCAAGACATTCCCTTTTTGCCTCATGAGTCCTTTATTCTGGCCCCCAAAGAAGAAGTCTTTATCGACTTCCCTGAGGCACAGTTGGAGCGTCCCACCACTTGCCTAACAGTCGAAATCTCTCAGGAACGTATCGCCCAGATTTGTGACCGTATGAACGACGTCACCAATATGAATGGGTTGGCGCCAATTGACCCGAATAAACCGCTGCACACATTACATACCCAAGGCACCCAACAAGTCATCGATCGCTTAGTCAGCGATTTTGTACAAAACGATCCGGATCGCGATCTACTAGTCGATTTTGGCGTCAGCGAGCTAGTGACACGCATACTGCGTCATCATGGCCGTGAAGCCTTGCTGAAGTTCACACAATTAATGCCCGATGCGAACGGCTTAACCCATGCTTTAAATTACATTGAAGCCAATCTAGCGATGCCATTAGAGATTGATTCGTTAAGCAAGCTGGCCTGCATGAGTCGCAGCCGCTTTTATCAAGAATTCAAGCGCCATCTAGGCTGTACCCCTAATGAATATCAACATCAGCGCCGCATGAATGTGGCACTGGAGTATTTAAAACAACGCCGTTCAGTCACAGAAGTGAGTATGGAACTTGGCTATCAAAGTTTGAGCCACTTTAGCCGTCGCTTTCACCAGCATTTTGGCGTTTCCCCGCGTCAAATCCAAAACCAAGTTAATTAATCCACGCCTCAATCCTAATTAAATGCCGTCCCCTAAGCAGCGGCCTTAGTGTTAGCAAAGGTTAGTTGATAAACTCTACTAACCTTTTCTCATTCTATAAAAGGATTGTCATGACGAGCACCCCTTCCTCATTGTTGCAGCAGCGTAACTTTGTGCATTTCTGGGTGGGCCAAATCGCCTCTTCCTTCGCTTTTCAAATGTTAACCGTCGGCATCGGCTGGCAGGTCTATGATTTAACCGATAGCGCTCTGGCATTGGGTTTAGTGGGCTTATTTCAGTTCATTCCACAACTGCTACTCACCTTGGTGGTCGGCCATGTGGCCGATCGTTACAACCGCCGCCTCATCTGTGTTTGCACACGACTGACGATGGCTTCTACGGTCGCCATTTTGGCCTATGGCAACCTCACAGACACCATTTCGGCGAATATGATCTATGCCTGTGCGGTGATGCTCGGCACAGCTCGTGCATTTGAAATGCCTGCCGGACAGGCGATATTACCCAACCTCATCCCAGCCGATTTATTATCCCGCGCCGTCAGCGCGATCGCCTCTGCCCGTGAAATTTCCGTGATTGCTGGTCCTGCGCTCGGTGGCCTCATCTATTTGCTCGGCGCCCCGACCCTCTACCTAACCAGCATGGCGTTCTTCCTGTTGTCCTGCTGCATTTTGTTTTTTCTGCACTACGATTATGTTGCCAAGGGCAAGCAGCCAGTAGATCTTGATCATCTGCTCGGCGGCTTACGCTTTATCAAAAACAACAAGCTGGTGTTGGGCTCGGTGTCGTTGGACATGTTTGCGGTACTACTAGGGGGCGCCACTGCTCTGCTACCGATTGTCGCTAAGGATATTTTACACACCGGACCTTGGGGGCTTGGCTTGCTACGCTGTGCGCCAGCACTGGGCGCTCTGTTGATGTCGATTTATTTGTCACGCCGGCCGCTGACCCACAGTGTCGGCAAAACCCTCTATGTCGCCGTCGCCGTGTTTGGTATGGCCACCATCGTATTTGGCCTATCTGAGCATTTGATACTCTCGATGGCGGCGCTGTTTGTTCTGGGAGCTTCCGATATGATCAGCGTAGTCATCCGTTCTACCCTAGTGCAGCTGCAAACCCCAGACGACATGCGTGGCCGTGTCAGCGCGGCTAATTCCATTTTTATAGGCAGTTCCAATCAACTGGGGGAATTTGAATCCGGCGCCACTGCAGCACTATTCGGGACGGTACCGGCCATAATATTGGGGGGCTTTGGCACCCTAGCGGTAGTCGGCTTATGGATGGTGCTGTTCCCAAGCTTGCTGCACCGCAACACGTTAGAGAATGAAGAGAAGTAATTAAGAGTTAAGCGGTTGCTTACGTCGCTGGGTGTGTTTCCAGCGTCGAGCGAGCATTTGATAAATTTCAGGCATAAAAAAAGCCGATCTAAATAGATCGGCTTTTTTAAATTTGGTGCGGAAGGAGAGACTCGAACTCTCACGCCGTGAAGCACTGGAACCTAAATCCAGCGTGTCTACCAATTCCACCACTCCCGCAAGGAATGACGCGTATTATAGAGATACGCTGCCTCTGGTCAAGAGGCTTTAGAAAATATTTTTCAGCCAAGCTTCTGAAAGAAACTCTTTGTGAAACAATGATTTATTTCAGGCAATAAAAAAGCCGATCTAAATAGATCGGCTTTTTTAATATGGTGCGGAAGGAGAGACTCGAACTCTCACGCCGTGAAGCACTGGAACCTAAATCCAGCGTGTCTACCAATTCCACCACTCCCGCAAAAGAGTGTTTTACATCCTGTGTAAGATGTCGGTTTAAGCAATTAAACCAATATATTGCTAGCAACCAAAGCCAGAAACGGATAACAATCAACGTCTTGGCAATAAAAAAGCCGATCTCTGATCAGCTTTTTTAAATTTGGTGCGGAAGGAGAGACTCGAACTCTCACGCCGTGAAGCACTGGAACCTAAATCCAGCGTGTCTACCAATTCCACCACTCCCGCAAGGAATGGAGCGTATTATAGAGATCCGCTTTCCATGGTCAAGGGTTTTATTTCAATTTTTTAATGTATCCATGAATATTTTTGCCATCGCCTTTTAGGCACACATTAGTAAACCAGCTAAACCTATCAGGTTTACTGACAAGTCCGATGCCCCGCCTTATAATGCCCGCTCAATTTCTGGAGACCTCTGATATGTGGATTTTATTGGCCATGACTGGCCTGTGGGCATTTTCTTTTAGCTTGATTGGCGTGTATTTAGCCGGGCAAGTGGATTCATGGTTCTCAGTACTGATGCGTATTACCTTAGCCATGCTGGTGTTTCTGCCCTTTATTAAGTTTCGCCAAACACCGAAAGCGCTAGCCCTTAAGCTGATGGCGATTGGCGCCTGCCAACTGGGCATTATGTACGGCTTTTATTACCAATCCTTTTTGCATCTATCGGTCCCTGAGGTACTGCTCTTTACCGTGATGACGCCCATCTATATTGCGTTAATCAATGATATCTTGGAGCGGCGCTTTACCCCAGGCTACATTATCAGTGCCTTAATTGCTGTTGCTGGGGCTGTGGGGATCCGCTATCAAGGCATCGACGAAGGCTTCATTCAAGGCTTCTTATTAGTGCAAGGTGCGAACCTTTGTTTTGGCCTAGGTCAGGTTGCCTATAAACGTTTGATGGCCAATAACCCAACCGATTTACCGCAGTTAACCTTATTTGGCTGGTTCTTTATCGGCGCCTTTATTGTGGTCGTGCCATGTTTCCTAGCCCTTGGCAACATGGACAAATTGCCTACCACAAATCTGCAGTGGGGAATCTTAGTCTATCTAGGGGTGATTGCTTCAGGAGTTGGTTACTTTGCTTGGAACAAGGGCGCCACCATGGTTAATGTTGGTGCGCTAGCCGTTGCCAACAACCTATTAATCCCAGCAGGAATCTTGGTCAATGTAGTGTTTTGGAACCGTGATGCCGACATTATCCGCCTCGCCATTGGCGGCGCGGTGATCCTTTTCGCACTCTACTTAAATGAATGGTTCCTCAAACAAAAAGAGCACACCAATCTGGCAGAAACTCAGGCTTGAGCTTAAAGCCAGTGCAATAAAAATGGGAACCCTTGGGTTCCCATTTTTGTTTTGCATCTGTCAAAGCGGACTTAGTTCGCTAAGAATTCACTGCGAGTCTTATCACTGCGTTTAAATAGACCGCCCAATGCTGTGGTTTGCGTCGAGGAGCTCGCGTCCATCACACCACGTGCTTTCACGCAGTAGTGAGTAGCATTAATGCTCACTGCCACATTGTCCGTCTCAAGCAGAGTTTGCAACGCCACCAAAACCTGCTGGGTTTGACGTTCCTGCACTTGTGGGCGCTGACCAAAGAAGCGCACGATACGGTTGATCTTTGACAAACCGATAATCTTGTTCTTCGGTAGGTAAGCTACTTTCGCCAACCCGTCGATGGTCACGAAATGGTGCTCACAGGTACTGGTGAAAGAAATATCGCTCACCTTAACCATCTCATCCACTTTCATCTTGTTTTCGATGACAGTGATTTTAGGGAATTGACCATAATCCAGACCAGAGAAGATCTCTTTCACATACATTTTTGCAATGCGGTGAGGCGTTTCTGAAAGGCTGTCATCCGTTAGGTCTAAGCCTAAGGTGTACACCACATCCTCAAATGCTGTTTTGATGCGCTGGTACTTTTCCTCAGTCGACAAGCCATTGTCGATCATCGGCGTTTCAAGACCATGCTTAATGAGGGCATCACGAACTCGAGCCGCCTCATCGGAAAGTGCAATATTGCTCACTTTACTGGTTTCTGCCATTGCAGTTGTCATATCAATACCCTGTCTAGCTAATTCGTTCATTCATGATGCCTAGCGCGCCATCGCTTCCGATTAAGCTAAATGACGACCTCCATCCAAAGCCAATGTACGCCCGGTCATGTAACGACTACTGAGGAGGTATTGTACCGCTGCAACCCCTTCCTGTTCACCTGGTTCTAGGCATAATAACGATTTTTTTAATGCTTTCTGCTGATATTCCTTATTATCGCCCTGTTGAAACATCAACAAAGACGGCGCAATCGCATTAACTTTTACCTTTGGTGCCAATTGGCGAGCAAAGGATAAACTCAAATTGGCCAAGCCTGCTTTACTGGCAGCGTACGCAATATGCTTATCACTGCCCTTTTCCGCCACAAAATCGGTCAAGTGAATTATATCGGTCGCTTGACCCAAATCATTAGCAGCACATAATAACAGAGATTGTAACGACATGTTGAGTTGATATGGCGCCGCCACATGAACTTGCCACATTCGTGTCATCAATGCTTGTAAGTCTTCATTATCGGCCTCAGATGACCAGTCCGAGGCATTATGGATAACGCTGCGCAAACCTCGGTATTCCGCTTCAATCGTTTGAATCAGTTTGGTGACAGATTCAGGTTGCGTAAAATCGGCGCGAATACAGTGCACACCTTGTGCCATTAGCTCCTCCACCATGGGGGTAAAACTACGATAGCTGATCACTACGGCTTCGCCTTGGGCCAATAAGTGACGCACCACTGCCAACCCCAAACGGCGACCACCACCCGTAATCAAATGAGGGTATACCCGCGTCTCTTGCATCTAAACCTCCCACCCATCATTAAAAAACCAATACGTTTGCATCCGAAATCATAGAGATTACGTAATCAACACTAGGTTGGTTCATTAAATTAGGCTAACTTTTAATCAGGTCACATTCGCCTATTTATAACTCGATGGAGCGCATAATGAATAAACAACAATTGCCTGTGATCCCACAGGAAGCGTTTGACTGGTATGACGAATACGCCCACGGTGACATCGATCGCCGCACTTTTCTTCGCCGGCTTTCTACGCTTGGCGTTGCTGGAATCACCGCCTCCGCAGTCTCCGCGGCGCTGATGCCCAACTATGCCTTGGCCGAACAAGTATCCTTTAACGACCCCGAAATCAGCGCCCGCTATGTGGAAATTGATGCGCCCAACGGACATGGTAAAGCCCGCGGCTACCTTGTGACGCCAGCAGGCGTCAATCAAGACAACCCTGCTCCAGGGGTCATCGTAGTGCATGAAAACCGTGGCCTGAACCCCTACATCGAGGATGTCGCCAGACGCGTCGCCAAAGATGGCTTCGTGGCCTTCGCGCCAGATGCCCTATTCCCTCTAGGTGGCTACCCTGGCAACGATGACGAAGGGCGTGCAATGCAAAAAAGCTTGGATCGAGACAAGATTCTTGGCGACTTTAGCGATGCTGCCACCTTCCTAAAATCCCATGCCATCACTACGGATAAACTGGGTATTGTCGGCTTCTGTTTTGGCGGCTATGTTTCCAATCAACTCGCCGCGTCTTGGCCAAACATGATCGATGCGGCAGTACCATTTTACGGCACGCCACCCACCCAAGACTTACAAAACCTAAAAGGCCCATTGCTGTTGCACTTTGCCGAACTGGATCAGCGCGTCAACGCCACTTGGCCAGACTACGAAAGTGCCCTAAAAACCATGGGCGTAGACTACCAAGCGCATATGTACGAGCGTGTGAACCACGGTTTTCATAACGACTCCACAGCACGCTATGATGAGCAAAGCGCAGAATTGGCTTGGCAAAGAACCATCGAGTTTTTCAAACAGCACCTTGCTTAAACGACAAAGGCCTTCTATCTAGAAGGCCTTTTTAGTTGAAGGGCACTTACACGGGAGCAGCTACAATATCGTCTTTGCAGAAATAAACGCCATTGCTGGGCAATACATGTTGCCACAGTTGCTGACTTAGCTCTTCAAGCGGTGTTTTAGCCCCTGCAGCGACCCACTCAGCAATGCCCTTGGCGACATTTGGGTAACTCACTCGCACCACTTTAGACCCCTCTAGCCACTCACGAATCACGTCAGAAGATAGCGTTTTGCTGGCTTTGGCAAACCCTAAACTTTCCAAGGCAACGACATTAGAAAGCTGCTCGACTTGCCCATGCAAAGGCTTAACCATAATACGGCGCCCCATATGTAAGGCTTCCGAGTTCAATTCAAAGCCAGCATTACAGAGCACCGATTGGCACTCACGTAAATTCTTTTGGAAGCCCTCACGACTGAAGGGGAAGACTTGTACATTGCCGTATTTTCCAGGCTCAATATCCTTACAGTGCATGCGGAACTGATAGCCTGATACGCCTTCTAAGTATTCCATCACATCTTCACTGTTCTCAAACGGTAGATAGACTAATACTTGATCGTCTTGCGCCACATTTTTATGCTCAGCATGCTGAATGATCGGCGGTAAAATAGGCTCGCCAAAATGGTGCCAATGCACCCCGATCCCCTGGCTCACTGGGGCGAAGCGCGACATGATCCAAGAGCCGATCACATCCCCTTTGTATTTTGGAATATCGTACTGAAAAGCGTATTGATGGCCGACACCAATACAAGGCTTCCCTTGACGCTTTGCCGCCCACGCTGTGACCGGCTCGAAATCCGTTAAGATTAAATCGTATTGCGACACATCAAAGCTGGCGATGTCTTTCAATAGTTGAAACACCTTGGCTTGACGATAGGTGGCCCAAAGACTGATCTGGCCATCTTTGGCAACGAACGACAAACCACTGAAGGTACGATAGTTACCAAAGCACTCCATATCAAAGTAGTCGCTTGCGGCCCGACCGGAGAACACATAATCCACTTCGATCCCTAGACGCGCGAACTCCACACTCATAGCGCGTGCGCGAGTGATGTGGCCATTACCGGTGCCTTGCACCCCATATAAAATCTTCATGCTAACACTCCAAACGACAGCATGGCACAGGTGGTCCCTAACAAGGCTCCCATAGCCGTATCCGTTGGGAAGTGAACACCAAGGAAAATTCGCGACATGGCCACCATGGCAGACCAGCTGTAGAAACTTAAATAAAACTCAGGAAACCATTCACTCAGGCAGTACGCCATAAAAAACGCGCCTGAGGTATGCCCAGAGGGAAAAGAAAACTTATCAGAAGGACGAATAAAGCTGGTGAAGTCATCCAAAATATCGGCTGGCCGATTGCGCTTAAAACTCTTTTTCAGGATCAAATACAGCACACGCTCTAGAGCAAAACCAGCGATGATGATCAAGGCCCAGTTTTGCAAACCGAACGCCCAAAACGCCAATGCCAACAACACATACAAGGGCCCATCTGCCGACATCGAAACAATACGACTGACTCGAGTCATTAACTGGCGATGCTTACGCGCCATCAGCCAGTAAAATGTGCTTACGTCCATGTTGTGAATGCTGTTAAGTATGTTCATAACGCCGCCTCTACACGTCTTCTATTGTTTCAAAATAGAAAATTTGGGTGTCATTTTCGTGGCAGAGGGATGATGCTTTTATGACAAAAAAAGCGCTCCTAAAGAGCGCTTTTTTTAAAGACAGGCAGCGATTACTGCTGGTTCATTTGCTTGAATTTCGCCATTAATTCTACTGGCTTGTTCTTTTTGTTATCGCTGTTTAATGCGTAAACCACAGTCTCGCCATTTGGACCTGCAGCGATATCTGTGTAACGCAGTGGCACTTCGCCTACCACACGTGCTTGATTCATTTCTTCAAGTGATTGGAACACGTAGATACGGCCTTCCATACGTGTTTCACCGTAGAAGCTTTCTGCACCGGCTAAGTTGCCATCGTACATATCAATGCTGGCGATGCCGCTGGTTTTTTTCTTGTCTTCGTTGGTTAGACCAAACACCAGAGTTTCACCTTTTGGACCGTCACCGATACGCACTTTACGGTAAGACGTTTCCCCAATCGCTAGGAAGTCTTCGTAAGTAGCACGATCATCAAATAGATAAATGCGGCCTTCTTCATGCACTTCGTACATATCTTGGTTGTTCAGTTGCGCTTCAGCCGCCGCCATTTCATTATCAGATTTAACTGATGAACCGGCACATGCCGTTAGCAAAACAGTGGACGCAACAAGGCCAGCAATAGATAGTTTTTTCATGGGTTATCTCCTCAATGTAATAACCCAATAACCTAGCAAGCAAAGATTGCAGAAACATTGCAAGAAAAAGACTGCGGCTATAACCAGTTACTTAACATGAAGCCGATGCCAAACGAGCGCGTGTAATTGTCGTAATCTAGTAATGATTGGCCATAGCCTTCAAAGTATTGCGCGTAACCACGCACTTTGCCCCACATAGGGAAACTCACCCCAAGGCGCACCGCACCATGGTTATCGGCAAAATCTAGGTTGTTGCGCAACAGCACATCAAAGGTGACGTCATTGACCACATGCACCACCGTCAGTTCACCATGCCCTAGGTAGTCTTCAATGTCCGCATTGTCATCGTCGGCTTCTGATTCTGGTATGCGATACCAAGGCTTGATCGAGACCACGGTGTTTTGATGCTCAAAAATAAAGTCGGCATAGACGCGATTCCAAGAACGCGACAATGGCTCACCACGACCATTCGATTGGTGCACCACACCATAGTTAATATGGGATAACTTCGCGCCAAAGAAACTCATGTCGAGTTTGGGTTGAGTGGTGATAAAGGCTTCTGGCTCGTAACTGGTATCTCGAAAAGGGGCTGAGATTTTACTGTTATAGGCCTGCCAGTAGGACTCCTGGGTATAAGCAAACCAGAGCTTGGAGTCACGTCCTAACACCCCTTTGGCAACCGGAAATTTAAGGCTCACCTGAAACTTAAATTCAGTATCCTGCAGCTGCTCGGAATCAACATTGTAATAGGAGCCACGATCACCGGATTTGCCTGTGTAATAGATGGGTAAAAAGTAGTTCGGCTTATGGGCGGTCAGCACAAACGGATCACCGGCGCTGCGCTCTTCGTATTGCACACGCTGCTCGATCATGCCATTGGCTTTGCGGGCTCGCTCAGCAATCGGCTCAGGCGCCTCTGGCTCGATGGAGTTCTGCTCTGGTGTTTCAATGTCATCCAATGTGACAGGGGAACTGGCTGCCACCCCAACCTGACTAAAAAGGCCAAGGCCCAACATAAGCACACTTACCTGTTGCCAATTCATGGCCTTCTCCTTCAGCAGTTTAGCCAATAATGGAATAACAAGCGCTACGCTGGAATTACTTTGCGAAGATAGCTTTCGTTTTCCATTTCTACGATCTCCACCGATAGGCTAACTTGTTTCACCGCAAAGCGGCACAAAGCATCAAGGACAGACTGTGAAAGTTCGGATTTCTGTTGCGCACTGCGCCCCCCCAACATGCGCACCGTCACGTGCACAAACGCATCTTGCACCCCATGGGTGATAAAATGCTTACAAGCAAAGGCACGCAGCTTAATGTCTGCGGGTTGGAATAACCCTGATTCAAGGCACGCTTGTTGTACCGCTTCCATCCAGTCCAGTGGGGGCACTTCTTGCTCTAGGTTTTGACTGTATTCGATGATGCAATGGGGCATAGATACTCCCGTTTTAATTCTTGTTAGAGAACAACACCAGATTAATAGCCAAGCAGTGTATCCACCGTGTCGGGCAGCACACTCAAATGACGATAGTTACGAATATTTTGTGCCACGATCTTACTGGCACTTTGCACTGTGGTGGGCGCCGAGATATGTGGCAGCACAGTGATATTAGGATGCGTCCAGAACGGATGCGAACGTGGCAATGGTTCGTATACAAACACATCTAATACCGCATGCTTGATGCGTCCAGTGTTCAGCTCATAAAGCAGCATGTCCTCATCGACAATTTTACCGCGGGCAAAATTAATTAATTGCGCACCCGGCTTGATTTTCGCCAAATTATCGCCTGCTAATAAGCCTTCCGTGGTGGTGGTCAACGGCAACAAACAGACTAAAATATCACTCTGCTTTAGTATTTGCTCAAGACCCTCTTCACCAAACAAGCACTGAACTTGCTCCATGCGCTTCTCGGTCCGACTCCAGCCCTGCACCTTAAAGCCTTGCTCACTGAGTGCTTGCGCAGCCCGCCGACCTAACTCCCCTAGCCCCAAAATGCCCACACTTCGGTCGCTGGCCGCGACATAGGGCAAAGGCTGCCACACAGCCTTGGTTTGCTGACGCGCATAGGCTGGCATGTCGCGATGCAAGAATAAGGTCCAGGCCAGCACAGCTTCGGCCATAACGCGGCTAAGCTCTGGGTCAATCAAGCGTACGATGCTGTAATGTGACGCAACCGGTTGCTGCAGTAACTTCTCTACCCCAGCCCAAACACTGTGTACCCAAACTAGGTTTGGTAATGTTTGTAAATCTGCCGGATCAGGGTTGGCGACAATCGCCACTTCGGAGAGTTTACGCTCGTTCTCAGTTAATTTACGCAGCGGTAAAATGGATTCATCTGGCATGGCTTGAGAAAGCGCTTCGAGCCAAATGAGCTCTTCAGCTTCGTCAAGGGAACTCACAAAGGGAATCGCTGGGGTTAAGATCATCGACTAAATCACCTTAAAAAACATGGTTTGCAGTGCTTCGCAGCACACTCACTCAAAGCAACCTGATCAGGCTCAAACGCTGTGGCTCAGCTGCAGAAATTTCTGCGCAAACTCCGTCGCAGAGCAAGGGCGGCCAAAGTAATAACCTTGATACGAAATGCAACCGAGTGCTTCTAATTGTTCAAAGTGCTCTTGGGTTTCCACCCCCTCGGCTAACACCTTCAGTGACAAGGCATTGGCCATAGCGATCACCGCCATAACGATAGCGTAATCATCTTTATCGTGAATTAAATCACGTACAAACGACTGGTCAATCTTCAGACGATCAATGGGTAGGTCTTTTAAATATTTCAGAGAGGAATAACCCGTACCAAAATCGTCCACCGATAAACTGATGCCTAATTCTCGAATCTGCTCCATGATATCCAAGGCACGATCAAGATCCGACATCAGGGCGGTTTCGGTGATTTCGATGTCCATCATGGTGGCGGGCATACCACTGTTTTGCAGCGCCTGTGAAATGTCTTTTAGCAAGTTCGCATAGGAGAATTGCATCGGGCTGACGTTGATTGAGATACGCCAATCATCTTGCCAAAGGCCCTGTTTTCTCCAGCTCGCCACCTGTTGTGTGGTTTGTTGCAAGACAAAGCGCCCCAGATCATGGATCAAACCTATGTCTTCGGCGATCGGAATAAACTCCATCGGTGGCACAAAGCCGCGCTCACGGTCATTCCAGCGCAATAAGGCTTCCGCACCGATAAGCTCACCATATTGGTTATTCTGTGGTTGGTAGTAAACTTCGAATTCGTTCATTTTCACAGCCCGATAGAGAGACTTCTCCATCTGCAAGCGCGCATCGGACAGGGACTGCATATCTTCTTGGAAAAAGGCAAAGGTATTACGCCCTAGTTCTTTCGCTTTGTATAAGGCGGTATCGGCTTGGCGCATTACCGTTGCGGTGGATTCTTCTGTGCCGTCGAAGAAAGACACGCCCATACTGCCGGTCACATGCAGATCGTGACCCTCGACGTGTTTCACTTCGGCACACTCTTTCAAGATGCGCTGCATAAAGTTTACCACAGCAACATTGTTCTCATTTTTAGAGCCACGCACATTGCTCCATAAGAACACGAACTCATCGCCACCCAAACGAGCGAAGGTAGTATTGGGCGGCACCAGTGGCACCAGTGCATCCACTACTTCAACCAGCAACTGATCCCCCACGTTATGACCGAGGGCATCATTGACTGTTTTAAAGCGGTCCAAATCCAGAATGATCAGTACGCCAAAAGCGTCTTGGCTCATATCGGACATGGCTTTTTGAAGATGATCAGTCATTAAGGCGCGGTTTGGTAAGCGCGTTAACGAATCGTAAAATGACAAGCGATTAATACGCTGCTGCGCTTCTTTACGCTCAGATAAGTCCCGCATCAGGAGCACCACTTCGGACTCCCCTTGCACCATGTATTTACTGATGCGGATTTCAACCGGTACTAAGCCTTGCTTATTCGACAGCGTGGTTTCGGCGCTCATCACGTCATCCACTGCCAGTTCGTGCAATGAGGACTCCAATGACGTCCAAAAGCCAGTGCTTCCTAAGGACGCTAATGGCATATCGGTTAACGACTCAGCACTCATGCTAACCAGCTTTTCTGCCGCTTCGTTAACCACGCGAATCTGATAATTTTGGTCCAACACTATGATGCCATCCGCCGCATGGCTGATCATGGCTTTGGAGTGTTGATGGCTGCGTTCTAAGGCGTCTAAGGCATTGCTCAAGCGCAGCCATAATTCATTAAAGGTGCTTTTTAAGCGTCCTAGTTCATCCTTATGATGGCGTCTATCAAAGGCTGCCGGTACCGAGACAGTCTTATTATTATCCAAGCGTGTTAACGACCAGGTCAGCTGCTTCAATGGTCGTGTCACCATGACATAAAACAGCAATGACAAAATGGATGCTAAGAGGATGTCTTTGATAAGATTCTGGATAAATAGGCGACTGTTGAAGCCGATTACTTGCTCCACTAAATAGCGCCGGTCAAGTTCCAGATCCACCCGCCCCAAAGGCACTTCAATGCCACTAAAGTTCAATTGGCGAGACACTTCAAGGGTGTCTTTCAAGAGGTAATTGGCGAGATCGCTACTCAGTGATGGCGCGATAAAGGGAGCCGTTGCGGAGGCAAATACCTGCCCATTCTCATCACTCACGATGACACTTTGAATGGCCGGGTTGTACAACAAACTCTCTGCTTGTTGTTGTGCGAACACAGTGTCTAAGCGAAATAAAGCTTGCGCTAACGGGCGCTCGACAATGGATAACAGGTC
Source organism: Marinomonas aquimarina (assembly GCF_900089755.1). Classification (GTDB taxonomy): domain Bacteria; phylum Pseudomonadota; class Gammaproteobacteria; order Pseudomonadales; family Marinomonadaceae; genus Marinomonas; species Marinomonas aquimarina. Next base: position 279,420 of record NZ_FLOC01000002.1, read on the forward strand.
ATTGAACTCTTTTTGAATACGGTAAGGTTCTTGCTGAATACTGCGGTAGGCTTGCACGAAGCTGAGCACGACGCTCAAGATCATGGCCAACAACAAGGTGGCAATAGACTGTTTGATGTACAGAGATCGATTAAGCGCTGATACCATTATAATCCTACTGCTCAGTCTCAATGACAACGATAAAGCATCCATCCTATACGAATGCTATGGCAGATCATTGATTGACTATACAGGGTTCAACTACGTATGCAAACTCCTGCAAACATGATCTACCTCAGACCGGCTTACAGAATAAGAAAAACTTATGCAAATTACGCAGAAAGCAGAATAACTCATATTTTTCAGTAAGATATATTGAAAATACATCAGGCCTTGCTACTTTAGTGAGTACCTTAATGGTTAGGGCGCCGTCGCGGCCGCCGTCACCTGCTGCGCATGCCTTTTGCCCAACAGCAAGGTCAACACAAACACCGCCCCTAAGACACACCAAGACCCCATGACCACCGCAGGCCACCCTCCCATCTGCCAAAAAGGATCCAGGTAGAAGCCACCCACACTGGCACCTAAGTAATAAAACACCAAGTACAAAGATGAGGCACTGGCCTTCGCCTGTTGTGCATTTTTACTGACAAAACTGCTGGCCGTGGAGTGACATAAGAAGAAACCAAAGCAATTAATGAATAAACCGAGGACAATCGCCATTAAGGATGACCCTAATGTCACCAATGACCCGAGCATCACGATGCCAGTGCCCAATGACATAATGCGCGGCTGGCTCATATGGCTGGCTAACTTACCCGAGAACGCGGAGCCGACGGTGCCACTTAGATAGGTGAGAAACAGTAAGCTCACAAATTTCGCTGACAAAGAGTAAGGTTCATCCTCCAGCACAAAAGTAATGTAGCTGTATTGGTTGATAAAAATGAAGAAATTAAAGCCGCCAATGAGATAGCACAAAAGGAGCATGGGGTTACGCACATGTAAGGCCACATTGGTAACGATGGTGCGAACTCGAAAGCGTTTCGCTTCAAAGTGCTGTGAATTCGGCAGCAGCACCCAAAACAGTAAGAAGCACAACAGGCTCACCAACGCCATGGTTAAAAACGCTGCGGAGGTTCCCTGCCACTCGCCGACAAAACCACCGATTAAACGTCCACCAATGCCGCCTAGGGTATTGCCGCTAATATATAAGCCCACCGCGATGGCCATTGCATGGGGACGATACTCATCTCCCAAATAAGCCACAGCAATGGCCGGTAACCCCGCTAAGAAAAAGCCTTGCAAAGCCCGCAGAAACAACAAGGAACTGTAGTCCTTAGCAAAACTCAGAGCGAAGGTCGTCAAGGTCACCCCAAGTAAGGTCAGCAGCATGATTTTTTTGCGCCCCAACGCATCCGACAAGGGGCCATAAAACAGCAAGGACAAGCCTAATGTTAAGGTAGTAATGGTAAAGCTACTCGCCGCTTGCAATTCACTGATGGCGAACTCTCGAGCAATCATGGGCAATAAAGGTTGCGTCACATAGACGTTCGCGAACACCATAAATGAGCCAATAATCAACGCTAATGTGCCACGCCAAAAGGCCCAACCACCCATTTCAATCACTTGGAGTCTCCAATCTGAATCTATAATGAGGAGACTATACGCCTAGCCTTTTTATCAATAAAATATATATATCTTATAGATTGGATAAGAAACATTGATTGAAATTAAGCCCCTACGCTACTTTATTGCCGTCGCCAACGCGCTCAGCTTTACCCGCGCCGCCGAGCAACTGCACATCGCCCAACCAGCGATTAGCATGTCGATCAAAAAATTAGAGCAAGAGTTGCAGGTACAACTGTTTCATCGCCATGACCGTAAAATAAGCCTAACCGACGAAGGCCAGGTGCTGTATGAACACGCTAAGCGCTTAATCCAGCAAGCGGACGAGACCGAGTTAGCGATGCAAGAGCTGAGCGGCTTGAGTCGCGGCGAGGTGCGGGTCGGCATCCCAAGCATGTTAGGGTCGTATTATTTCCCGCCCATCTTGATGGCATTCCGTCATCGTTATCCTAACCTCACGCTTCAGGTCATCGAAGGGGGCACTTGGAAACTGCAACAAATGCTCGAAAGCGGTGAAATCGACTTAAGTGTGATCGTCGCGGAAACCCCCAGTGAGCAGCTAGAGACACGCGCCCTGTTAAAGGAGCAAATGTTAGTCACCGTTTCCAAAGAGCACCCTTTTGTCGCCTTAGATAGCATTCCTGTCGAGTTGTTCTTTAACGAAGAACTGGTGATGTTTAAAGAAGGTTATTTTCACCGGCGGGTCATTGACCGCTTGGCGCAGCAGCAAGGCATCAAACCCAACTTCGGTTTTGAAACCAATTTAATCCCGTTAATCAAATCCATCGTCAAGCAGGGGTTTGGCATCTCCACCTTGCTGGGCATGGTGATCGAGGAAGACGATGGTCTGGTGACTCGACCATTTGCGGACCCCGTCTGGCTCGATATTAATATTGCTTGGCGCAAAGACGGCTACTTATCAAAAGCGAATGAAGCCTTTCTTCAGTTTGTGATTAAAGAAACCGAGCGCAACCAGTCTAAATAAGCCGACTTAGCGCTTAGTTGCCTTTGTTGTGGCCATCATCTGGGGTTGAAAAGAGCAGCTCGGATAAGCGGCTGCGAGGCGCCATTTTCTGTTCCAGGCGACGAAAGAAATCCGTACGATGAAAAATCGTTCCGCCAATAAAGCCAAGCACACTGCCTAATACAATATCCACTAAACGATGTTCTAGTAACAGGGTCGCATCCATTCCGCTGGAGGTAATCTCCGCCATGATCACCGTTAACGGTGTGATAAAAATCACTGCAAGGCCGTAATGTTTGACAATTAACATTTCAATAATGATCTGCAAAATACAAATCAAAATAGCCAACACAAGGGCCGGAGGCTGGAAGGAGAAAATCACACTGGCCAACAGCATACCGACCACGGTGCCGACGATACGATGAATATTGCGGTGCCAAACCATACGAAAAGTAGCCCCCTGCAAAATGGCAGCACAGGAAATAGGCACCCAGTAAGGGTTACTGAGCTGTAGCCATAAAGCGAAACCGTAGGACCCAGCGATACAAAGACTTAAAAACAGCGCCTCCAAGACAATCGCGTTGACCCGCTCATCCACTTGCACAGGGGCCGACACGGTTTTATGCGCCCCAGTCAGCAGGCTATAAATGAACGCCATCAATACCGCCCACATACCGCCCATGGCAATTAATCCAACCCGTTCTGGTGTCGCCGCAAGATCAAAGGGCATGGCCATGGCAATACAAGACGCCAAGATAAAGAAAAAGCTCCCAGGCGGGGGTAAACAGTAGTAGCGCGTTATCACTATCACGGCAAAGGCGATGACAAATAAAGCCACTGGGGCCAATCCAGCCACCGAGGCGGACAAGGTCGCCAAGGTCAAACAGGCCATAAAGCCGAAGGTACACAGAATCATGGTCAGCATTCTGGACGCGGTCCGTGTCGGACTCATGTACAAAAATACCATAGAGCCGAGGCTGGCAATCATGGCGTCAGTGAAGGTACCCGTCAGCGCACCTAATACAGCAGGCGCACCAATGGTAATGCCCGCCGCCACCGGCAAGTGCCATGGCCGACTGACATTATTGAGCGTGAACAAGCTTTTTACAGCGGATTTGAAACTCACAATTAAAATGCCTCACCTAGAATAAATTGTCTCGCACCATGCAATCTTCATCACTTTGCCATGATTCCTTGATATCACTGCTTGACCAGTTTGTTAAGTTTTGTACCTTGGAGTTCATTAGCCAGTGTTTATATTATACCACGCTGCTCTTAGGACATGATTAAAAAGGAATAACGCATGAATTTCTCGTTGCAGAGCAAAATCACTTTGCAAAGCATTCTCACGACACTGATCGTCACCATTGCCGTCGCCTGGCTTGCCTTTAGCAAATTTAACAGTGCCACCCAAACCAGCATACAATCGGAATCCGCGTCGCAGGCCGCAGCCATTAATGTCTATCTGAGTAATTGGTACAATGACCGTGAGCAAACAATGTCGACGGTGCGCCGCCATTTGGAAGCTTCGTTAACACAAAACACGGAAAATGAAGCGCAAATCTTGGCGATTCTGCAGCAAGCTCAAGCGAGCTTAGGGTTTGGCATGACCTTCCTAGGTCTGGAAAACGGCCATATGTATCGCCATGACCCAAGCCTCAACAGTGCTGACTATGACCCTCGTGTACGCTCTTGGTACAAGGATGCCAAAGCCACCCGCCAAACCTACGTCACGGCCCCGTATATCTCAGCCTCAACGCAAAAATTGTCCATGACATTTGTCGAACCTGTGATCATTAATGGCCAATTTAAAGGCGCCATTGGCGGCTTGGTTTTCTTAGATGACCTGCTTAGTCGTTTGCTGGAGTTAAAGGTATTGGGCAATGGCGAGTTACTCTTGCTCGGTTCATCCGGTGAAGTCCTAGCGCACCGTAACAAGTCACTGATTCAAACCAACATTACAGAATCGGATTATCCAATCAGTTCCGCCGATGTTCAGCAGGCTTTAAAGGGCACGATTTATAAAGAAATCAGTGTCAACGGTGAGGCCAAATATCTTTATTTACAAGCGCTTGGCAAAACCAATTGGATTGTCGCTCTAGTTATGGATAAAGACACTCTTATGTCACCTATTCATGAGTTTGCCACGTCTGCGTCCCTGTTTGTGCTGGTCTTATTGGCCATTATGGGGTTACTGGTGTTCAAACTTTCTCAATGGCTGTTAAAAGATTTAAGAAACGTCACCTCTCGTCTTCAAGATATTGCCCATGGCGATGGCGACTTAACCGCCCGACTCAGCAACAATAGTAAAGACGAAGTCGCCGAGCTGGTGAATGCGTTCAACCAATTTGTCGAACGCTTGCAGGGTACGATCAATAATATTAAGAGCATTGAAGGCAAGCTTTCGCAACAAGCCAAGTCGATTGATGCCACTTCTAGCCATAGCCATGACCGCCTAATGGCACAGCAAAACAGCATCACCATGGTCGCGACGGCCGTGCATGAGATGGCTCAAGCCACCCAAGAAATCGCCGACAACGCCCTTGAAACCGCACGCAGTGCTGATCATGCTGTTTCCTCTAGCGAATCAGGCCAAGCGCAGATTGATGCCAGTCAGCACAGCATTCAGCAACTGGCGAACGATGTGAGTTCCGTTTCAGAGGTGATTCAGCGAGTCAGCCAGGACGCGGAGAACATCAACTCGATCTTGAACACCATTTCCGATATTGCTGAACAAACCAACTTACTGGCCTTAAATGCTGCCATTGAAGCGGCGCGCGCGGGTGAACAAGGCCGAGGGTTTGCGGTGGTAGCCGATGAAGTACGAGTGCTAAGCCAGCGTACGTACAGTTCAATCGAAGAGATTCAAAAGATGATTGAGACACTACAACACAGCAGTTCCAATGCGGTGACCCACATTCAGCGCAGCCATGCGCAAGCAGAGCAAAGCGTACAGGACATTGATACCGCCCGCAGAAGCTTTGATGAAATTAAACAGTTGATTGGTAGCATTAGCGACCGCGCCACCCAAATTGCCAGCGCCACCGAAGAGCAAACCAGCGTTACCAAAGGCATCAGTGACAATACCACTGAGGTCGATGATGGCGCGCGCGAAATGGTCACCTTTGCCCATGAGAACTCTGACAGTGCCAGCCGACTGACGCAACTCACCAGTGACCTCAAAGAAAATGTACATTACTTTAAAAGCTAATCGGGTCTGATAACACGCAAACAAACATGCCCAGTGAGGTCACTGGGCATGTTAGCAATACGCATCAAACCGTAAAGGGCGCTACGCCAATCAGCAGTTCGTGTAAATAAAACGCCACCAATGCGTACGCGCATAAGCCCACACCGAGCGCGATCACATCGTACTTATAATTAGGGGCCTCAAACTGTTCGCCCTGTGCCTTAAGGCGGCGGCGACTGATCACAAAGTTAAACACCGCCCACACTAGAATTGAACCGAATAACACCACATCCGCACTGGTGCCATTGCTGATTAAATGTGCCAAGGCCCATAGCTTAATCCCCACCACCATCGGTACGCCAACACGCGCTTTGATCTTTGAGTACGGCATGGCCGCCGCGGCAATGTAAATAAAAGCGAACAAAATCAATAAGGCCGCCACATGACGGGTCCACACTGGCGGGAACCATAGCCATTCCGCGCTGTAACGGGCATAACCGTAGCCCATAATAGTGGTTAATAAACCAATAAAAGCCACCGCGGCATGCAGCATTTTCCAGTTGCTTTTTCCGAGCTGTTCCATCATAAATAGACGCCATTCCGGCGCAAATAATCTTACCGAGTGAACCCCGATAAATAACGTTAAACCAACCAATAACAGCGCCATGATTTTCTCCTATCCGAGTTTTGTGAAGGCCGTTAACTTTCTTGCCCAAAAACAGTGCAATGAGACATGAAATGATGCAGTAACCCTCCATATTTCTGAAGCATTTCCTATATTATTCAATCAATTATACAGTCTTTACAATCCATGAATGCGACCGCTGTACATTTCGTTTTCTTTGCAATATCTCGACAGCAAAACCACACACTTGCGGCCATTAATCATTATCATTAATTCCAGTGAAAGAATCTAAAGTAAACCAATTCGGCTTGGTTCATAACCCAATCTCTGTTGCTCAAAGAACTTATTTTTCTATGCTTAAATTTACGACGTTTACATTGCCACTTCTGACGGCTCTGTCTTTGCCACTGCAAGTGAACGCACAAGACACCACTCAGGAGCCAACCAACACCACAGTGGTTGCAGACGCCTCTTCGACTAATGCTGGCTACAGCTTTAGCCGACAAACCGTGATTGATCTAGCTCAGAAACTGTCCCAGTCACCGATGCAGGCCCCCGCCAGAGCACCGGATGCACTGAACAACCTTGACTACGACACGTACCGAAAAATTAACTTTCAACAGAACCAAGCCGTCTGGGGGCAAACACCGACACAGTTCTCTATTCAGTTGTTTGCGCCAGGGTTTCTCTATAAAGATTTGGTCGAAATTGATGCGGTGGAAAATGCGCGCGCCTACCCTATCGAAGCGAACAAAGACTCCTTTGTCACCCCAACCGAAGAAATTGATCAGCTGATTTCCGATCTCGGTAAATTTGCCGGGCTGCGTTTGCACTACCCGATCAACAAAGCGGATTACAAAGATGAGTTCATTGTGTTTCAAGGTGCGAGCTATTTTAGAGCCGTGTCCAAAGGGCAAACCTATGGTGTTTCCGCGCGCGGTCTTGCCATTGATGTAGCACAGCCCACTGGCGAAGAGTTCCCTATGTTCCGCCATTTTTGGATCGAGCGTCCCTCTTCGTCGCAACAGGCCATCGTGGTCCATGCGCTGCTGGATAGCAAAAGCGTCACCGGCGCCTACCGTTTCGGTATTTTCCCAGGCTCGCCAACGCGCATTGATGTGGAAGCTACACTCTTCCCACGCCGTGACATTGCCCACATTGGCTTAGCGCCACTGACCTCCATGTACATGTTTAATGGCAGTTTAGATTACCCAGAAATCGAGGATTATCGCGTAGCGGTACATGATTCCGAAGGCCTACAGATTCAAACCGGCCGCGGGGAAATGTTATGGCGTCCATTGCAAAACCCAGAAACCCTGCAAATCAGTGCCTTTATGGATCAATCGCCACAGGGGTTTGGCTTGATCCAACGCAATCGAGATTTTAGCGACTACCAAGATTTGGAAGCCAATTATCACTCCCGCCCATCGATTTGGGTCAAGCCCCTCAACGACTGGGGTGAAGGCCATGTGGAATTGGTGGAGATTCCGTCCAACTCAGAAGCCAACGATAACATCGTCGCTTACTGGCAACCGACTGAGCCCCTTAAAAAGGATCAGCCCTTTAACTACTCCTATCGCTTAACGATGACCAATGACACCCCCGTTCTATCGGGCAAAGCCCATGTGGTTCGTAGCGCAAAAGGACAAAAGCTGGCCTCCGAGCATGCCCAGGTCGTGATCGACTTTGATAGTATTGAAGTCGAAAACTTAGCCTCGATACAAGTCGATGCCAGCATCAGTCAGGGACAAATTTTAGAAGCCCATGTGACGCCCAATCCCTATGAAAAAGGCGTGCGTGCCTTCGTCACATTTGATCCAGGCAATGCCGATTCTGCGGAGCTACGTGTGCAGTTAAAGCAAGATGAAACGCCGCTCGCAGCAACTTGGTTATACCGATGGTTAGGTGAATAATGAATCAAACAACCCCAAACTCTGGGCGCTACGCTCTGCCTGAGGAAGCTGTGTTGGACATGCCTCGCCATGCCGTCAACGAAGCTCGTCAATCCTCGAAAAAGCAACATCAGCGTTTTTTGCTTAGCACGCTGTTTTCACGCCTATTTGTCCTGCTCGGAACGCTGGGCTTGTCGGCCTATGGCGCTAAGGAAATGTATGAGGTATTGAGCACCAATCATATTACCTGGTTGCAGTGGCTGTTCTTAACCTTGTTCTGTATTAACTTTACTTGGATTTCGTTTGCCTTTACCCAAGCAACGCTAGGCCTGTTGTTTAAGCTGTCGCCATTTAAGCGTAAACGTAAAGAGAGTGAGCCAACCGGCGTCACCGCGATATTATTACCTGTGTACAACGAAGATCCGGCCCGCATCCGCGCCAGTATCGAGGCCATGCATGAAGACTTGTTGCAGAAAGCCCCAGGTAAGTTTGCGTTTTTCATTCTGAGTGACACCAACCGTGCCGAAAACAGTATCAAAGAGAAACACACTTTCTTCCCTATTTTGAATCAAGACAGCGAAGGCTGCCCGATTTACTATCGTCGCCGTTTAAATAACGCAGAGCGCAAAGCCGGTAACGTGGCCGAGTGGGTCACCCGCTTTGGTAACAACTACGAATGTATGATTGTGCTCGACGCCGACAGCTTAATGAGCGCCGAGTGTTTCTTGTCCATGTCCCGTCGTATGGCGGCCGAACCCACGCTTGGCTTGATCCAAACCTTACCGACCATTATTCGCGCCGACACCCTGTACAGCCGCATTCAACAGTTTGCCAACCAGTGTTTTGGTCCAATCTACGCGGCCGGTCTGACCACTTGGCATGGTAACGCTTCCAACTTTTGGGGCCACAATGCCATTATCCGTACTCAAGCATTCGCTGAAGCTTGCGGTCTGCCAATTTTACCCGGCAAAGCCCCTTTTGGTGGTCATGTCATGAGCCATGACTTTATTGAAGCGGCCCTACTGCGCCGCGCAGGCTGGGGGGTACGTTTTGATACCGACTTAGAAGCCTCATACGAAGAGGCGCCGCCATCACTGATCGATGTCATGGTACGTGATCGCCGTTGGTGTCAGGGCAACTTACAGCACAAAGCTTTTGTCAACGCGAAAGGTCTGCACTTCGTCTCACGCATGCATTTGCTGACGGGGATCTTTTCCTACTTTAGCGCAGTGTTTTGGTTTGCCTTGATTGCGGTCGGTTTTGCCCTAGCAGTACAGGCGCATTTTGTCCGCCCAGAATACTTTACCAACTTATCACTGTTTCCTACTTGGCCAGTGTTTGACTTTGAGCGCGCGCGTTCTCTGTTTATCGTCTCCATGGCCTTAGTGTTAGCACCGAAACTTTATGGCTGGTTAAGTGTGTTGCTGCATTGGCGTCAATGCTGGAAGTTCGGCGGCCCCATTATGCTCACATTAGATACTTTGCTGGAAATCTTAGTGTCGGCCTTGTACGCACCGATCCTGATGTTTTCACAGTTCCTAGTGGTGATGGATGTACTCAGGGGCCGCGACAGTGGCTGGAAACCGCAGTCTCGGGACGATGGCGCCAATAAATGGCAAGAAACCACCCGTGCACATATCTACCATACCCTGTTTGGTATCGGCTTGGCACTGAGTGCAAACTACCTTAGTCCGCAGCTGTTCTATTGGTCATTGCCAATTACCTTTGGTCTGGTCTTTTCGATTCCATTATCTTGGTTAAGTGGTGGCGCCAAGCGCGGTAACTTGCTGCGTAAACTGGGCTTTTTAAAGGGGCCTGAAGAGCGCCGACCTTCCGAAATCGTACAGCGCCTTAAGGCAAAAGTGGCGCAATTGGATGCGCAAGCAAACGCAGAGCTTAGTACGCCACTGCACGCCTACATTGATAATGTCGATTTCTACGCTTGGCATCTGGCCCAATTACCGCAACAAGAAAGCCAGCAGTTTGACCGACACAAGGTCTGCGCCGCATGGCAAATTGAGCACAGTGCCTCGATTGAAGAGCTGATGACACATCTAAATGAGCAGGAATATTTGGCCATCATTAAATACCGCTCCCTGTTCCTCAGGTTGAGTAAGTTTTTGCCCCAGTCTGCCAACGACGATCAGGCAAAAGCCTACGCCTAACCCGACTATAAGCCGCTCACAAGAGCGGCTTTTTTTGTGGTTTAAAATGCACTTTAAGGCTTGCAACATGATCCGCCCAGCCAGAAACCATTACGCCGGATTCACGCACTAGTTAATTACTTTACGCTTCTTGCACTCTTCAGCTACTTATTTCATGACATAGATTAATAAAAATAACTTATATAGCGCACACATCTCTCAAAAATTGACCTAGGTTAATTTTTTTTTTGCAAAGAGGCGTATTGTTGCCTCATCTTATTTGCATCCACTAGGAGACATCGATATGAAATCAGTAACTAAAATCGCTCTACTTTCTGCAGCAATCGTAAGTGCACCATTGGCCATGGCTCATGAAGCGGGCGATATGTTTGTTCGTGGTGGTCTAATCAATGTAATGCCAAGTGCTACTGACAACACAGGTGCAGGCCTTAACTTAGATGTAGATGACAATCTGCAAATTGGTCTAACTGCAACTTACATGTACACTGATAACATCGGTATGGAGCTTCTTGCGGCAACTCCTTTTACTCACGACATCACAGCAGGCGGCACTAAAGTTGGTGAAACATCTCATTTGCCACCATCGCTAATGGTGCAGTACTACTTCGGTCAAGCAAACAGCGATGTGCGCCCATACGTGGGTGCGGGTCTAAACTACACAGTTTTCTTTGATGAGAAGCTGTCTACTGACCTTGATGCAAATGGCCAAACAGATAAATTAAGCCTTGATGATTCGTTCGGCCTAGCTGCGCAAGTAGGTGTAGATTTCAATATTACTGACAACCTATTTATCAACGCTTCAGTTTGGTACATGGACATTAATACTGATGTAAATATTGATGGTATCCTGTCTAATGCCGAACTAGAAATCGACCCTGTGTCTGTTATGGCAAGCGTTGGTTACACTTTCTAAGCGAAAGCGTTAACAAACTGTACTCCACTAAGAAGCCCGCTGGATATGGAATGTCCAGCGGGCTTTTTTTGCCCAAAAATAAGCGTCAAGACTCTTTAAACTCCCGCCGGTTTTGCCAACTTTGAGCACACAAACGCAAGCAAGCGCACAGTAAACATGGAGATGCGGCTCTGTGTATTTACTCCAAATCCGTCTCCGACAACACTGAAATGGTTCTCAAGATAACGCTCACAAGGAGTAATACCATGAAAACAGTCATGCCGATTTTAGCCAGCGCAGTTGCCCTAACAGCCTTTGCCTCGGCCGCACAGGCACAAGAGTGGAGCCGTCAAGATAGCGGCTTGTATGTGGGGGCTAACTATGGCTATCTCAAAGTAAATGGTGACGATGGCTTCGATGATAACAACGACGTTTGGCAAGGTTTAGTCGGCTACCGCTTTAACTCATTTCTCGCCGTTGAGGGTGGCTACGCGGACTTTGGTTCCTATGGTGATGGTATCGTCAATGCTGACACTGACGGTTACAGTGCGGCTGTTAAAGGTAGCTTGCCACTCACCGACTCGATTGAGTTCTTTGCTAAAGCTGGTCAGCTTTGGTACGACACCGATTACTCAGTGGCAGGCCTAACCGGCAGCTCTGATAATGAGGCGCTGTTTGCTGGGGCAGGCTTGAACTTTAAGCTGTCCGAACAGCTGCTCTTAAATGCTCAATACACCTGGTACGATGCCGAATTAAGTGTCGATGAAATCGACCAAGACAGCGATTTCGATACCAACTTCAACCAAGCCAGCGTAGGGCTGGAATACCGCTTCTAATGACACCACAAACACCTACTAGCCCACCTTGATATAGTGGGCTATGTGCGGATTAGGCAAGCCCTTCTGAACGATTTAAAGCGCTAATTTGACGATAAAGGTTGGCCCCAGCAATCACACCGATGATCGCAAAAGCTAGCCAAATCCACTCCCTCGGCATTGCTTGCCAAGACAGTAATGCGCCGACCCCGAGGTTGCCTAAGAAGGCCGCAATACCGCCCATGCAAGAATATAAGCCGTAGTAACTACCGAGCTCCGATTTATCACAGAATTTCGGCACATAGGAGCCCAACAACGGCAACACAAGCATTGACCCTAGGCTAAACAGCACGGCATAGATCACGAAATTCAGTCCAGCAAAAGCAGCGAACTCCAGCATAAATAACAGATAAGACGTGCCCATTAGGGCAATGCCCAAGCCCATGGCTTTAGCGCTGCCAATGGTATTCGCCGCCCAACGGCTAATCGGCATTTGCAGCAAGATGCCCATGATCGAAGAGGTCATAAACACCCAGGTGATGACATCGGAGCTGAGCTGTCGAAACGACACCTGATCGGGCAGTGACAAATACAGCTGATGGAAAAATAAGTGGAAGGCGCAGGCACAACAAATAAATTTCACAAACGCACTATTACGTAACATGCTGTGCCATTGCTGCCAGAAACGAGTATCCGAACCAGCTCGCTTATCCTGCTCTAATAATTCTGGCAAATAGCGCCACTGTACTAAGAACAGCAGCATAAAGAGGCTGGCTGCGCCCATGCCCACCCAGAGAAACTCTAGGCTCAATAAGGCAATGCCCAGTAATGGGCCTAAAAACATGCCCGCTTCGCTGGTCCAGTTCTGCATCGCAAAAATCCGGTCCCGTCTCAGCTGGTCAGGCGCTTCATAGGCCAAATAGGCATTGCTTGATGGGGTAAACAAAGCCCCCGCAAAACCGGTCAAAAAGGCCCCCAACAAAAGCAACGGTAGGTTGCCCGCCAGACCTAATAGGGCAAAGCCAGCCACACGCACTAAACAGCCAAGCAGTATCAAGCGCTTATAGCCCAAATAATCACCGAGTGTTCCGCCCACCAGAAACAGGCCCTGCTGACTGAGCACCCGCAGGCCAATCACCAAGCCCACATGCCAGGGGCTGAGTCCTAAGTTACGTTGTAGATGGTCTGCCAGATACGGCAGCAGCATGTAAAAACCGAGATTAAAGGTAAAGCCATTGATGACTAAAACGCGGCTGGCGGCCGACAGCTGGCGCCAGTCGCTCAAGAAGTGGTTTGCATTCATAACAGAGGATTACTTCAGATTATCCAGAATCAAATCGACTCGTTCAGGGTTTAGGGTGATTTTATCGCGTAACTCAGGATAGCGAGTCTCGATCACTTCGCTATTGATCGCCTCACCCACTTGGATCATGCCAACCATTCCCATCATCAAATGTGGCGGACAGTAATACAGATTCACACCTTCGTTATTCAGCGTGATCTGATAGGTCTCATTGAATGTTGACGTCCACGCGTCTTGCCCCTCGGCCGTCACATAAGACTGCACATAATGCCCAGGCTGAGTCGGCACAAACGTCACCGTATCCCCCACTTGCGCCTGAATAAAATCCGGCTCAAATACCATCGGGCCCTTGTCACCAAAACTGAGCATTTGCACCTGCCAATCTTTGGCAGATAGAGACGTCACTGTCGTCAGCGCTAACCACGCCATCACGACCTTATGATACATAGTCTTTTCCTACTACTGACGGGGTCACTGAAGCTTTCATGGTCATAAAAGCATTGGCTCCTCGTCGCTGTGTTCGAATAAAAGGCACACCCAAGCCATCCAATTGCACATCCGCTTTAACGCCGTAGACCTGCTCTACCATCTGCGGCGTAATGACGTCCCGTGGCGCTCCTTGCGCGACCACTTTACCGCCTTTCAAAACCAGCAGATTATCGGCATACTGCGCCGCTAAATTCAGATCGTGCAAGATCATTAAGGATACCCAACCTTTTTGCTTGGTCTGCTGATCCAAATGATCTAGTAAGACCTGCTGGAAGTGTAGATCGAGCGCACTGACCGGTTCATCCAACATCAGGATGTCAGGTTTGCGCATCAAGGCCTGCGCGAACAAAATCATCTGACACTGACCACCGCTCAAGGTTCGCACATCTCGGTTCGCCAGATGCAATAAACCAATTTGCTCTAATGCCTGTAACGCTTCTTCGAGCAAGCTGTCACCGAGCTTGAGAGACAAGGCATTTAGCTGTCCCAGCAACACCACTTCCAACACACTCAGCCCCACATCTAAGCGGATGTCCTGTGGCATGTAACCAAATTGCTTACGCCACTGGGGTAAACTGGCCTTGGTGAGCGTTTGATCATTAAATCGCACCGCACCAGATTGTGGCTGTACATCCCCGAAGAGCATTTTTAAAAGGGTGCTTTTACCGGTGCCGTTGGGGCCAATGATGACATGGGTTTTACCTGCTTCTAAGGAGAAACTCATATCATCCGCCAACACTAGGTCATCGTAGGCCAGTGAGATGTTGTGTGCTTGTAACATAATTAACGCCTCTTACCGATGATCAGCCAAAAGAAGAAAGGAACGCCAATGATAGCGGTCACAATACCGATCGGAAACAAAGCGCCGGGCACGATCACTTTGGATAACACTGACGCACTAGACAGTAAAAAGGCGCCGACAATAAAGGACAACGGCAAGAAGTAACGCTGGTCCTCTCCGACCAGCATGCGTGCAATGTTCGGTGCGACAATACCAATAAAGCCAATGATGCCAACAAAACTGGTCGCGGTAGCGGTCATAATGGCCACCAAAATTAAGGTTTTCAGACGCAAACGAGTGACATTCACCCCCAAGCTTTTGGCTCGCTCCTCACCTAAACGTAAGGCCGTTAGCTTCCAAGCGTCCTTCATTAGAATCAACACACAAACACCTGTCACCAAGGCCGTAATCATGACATTGGTCCAATTCGCCTTGGTTAAGCTACCAAACAACCAGAACAGAATCTGCTGACTCAGTTCAGGAGACGACACAAACTGCACCAACGACAACAGCGATTGGAATAAGAACAGCAAGGCAATACCGGCCAAGATCAATTGCCCAGAGGAGATATGGCGCATCATCGCCAAGCCGAATAACAAGCTGGCCGATAACATACAACAGACAAACGCACCAATGGGCACCGCAATTTGTGAACTGAGTCCTAAAGAACCGACATACAGCATCAAGGCCGCACCAAAGCCCGCCGCAGCCGCCATGCCCAAGGTGTAAGGACTCGCCATCGGATTATTCAGCAGCGTTTGCATCTCCGCACCACCGACGCCAAGGGAGCCCCCCACCACTAACGCCATCAGTGCAATCGGCAAGCGCAGGTTAGTGACAATGACTTCCGTGGTACGCGACACCTCAACGGGGGCCCCAATACTATGCAACAGAGCCTGTATGACATCGTTTAAGCTTAATAGTGACGGTCCTGTCGCGATGTCGAAAATGAATGACAACAGTAGTAGAAAAAGTAGCGTCGCCAAGACTAACCAGCGTCGCTTTTCATGACGTCGTTGGTTTTCTATTGCCTCAGCGATCATAGTAGATGATTGCATGGATGGTCGGGTCTATATCACAAAGAAGCCAAGCTTAACGCGCTGGCAGGAAGTTAATTATTCACTCACACACTTAAAACTAATGAGAATGATTTGCAAAACAATTTTAAATAACTATAGAATGCGTCACAAGGATTTATTGCCCATGATGACGCAACGGAACTGTTTTTTTATCGACTTCACTTAGGAAAACTCTATGCTGCCTAAAATTGCGGCCATTTCGTCTCTTGTTTTTGCTGCTAGCTTCGGCTTCGCTCAAGATATCACCCTGACAGATGTACTGGATCGCCAAGTCACATTTGATGCCCCAGCACAACGTGTCGTGGTCGGCTTCTACCCCGAGGACTATATGGCCATTGGCACCGAGGCCGCTTACGACCGAGTGGTCGGTATGTCCAAATACATCTGGCAAGCTCGCCCTGCCAATTGGCAAATGTACCTAGATCATCGCCCTTCTCTGGATGAGATTCCAGGCATTGGCCGCGTGGATACCAAAACCTTTTCCGTAGAAAAAGTGATCAGTCTTAACCCAGATCTGATCATGCTGGCCGACTGGCAATACAAAGGTCTAGGCGCTGATGTGGAACGTCTCGAGGCGGTAGGAATTCCTGTGGTCGTGGTCGATTACAACGCCCAGACCCTTGAGCGCCATGTCAAAAGTACTGAAATCATCGGCCTAATCACCGGCCAAGAAGAACGCGCAAAAACCATCGCGGATGAGTACACGCACAACCTACAAATGATTCAAACACGTCTTGAGCAAGCCAACTTGCCCAAGCCAACCGTGTATACCGAATACGGTTCTGCGGGCGTCAACGAAGTCGGCTATACCTTCGGTAAGAATATGTGGGGCGCCATTTCCACCATGGCTGGCGGCGATAATATTTCTGCGCCGTATGTGGAGTGGTGGGGCAAACTTAACCCAGAGCAAATTCTGGCCGAAAACCCGGATGTAATTGTGATGACAGGCTATGAAACGAGTGGCAGTGATGACGGTATGGTGATGGGCCAGAACGTCAGCGCCGAGCTTGCACAAGAGCGTTTACAAGGCTTTAAGCAGCGTACCGGTTGGTCCACAATAGATGCTGTACAAAACAACCAAATGTTTGCCGCTTACCACGGCGCGGTGCGTTCTATCCTCGACGGTCCAATGATCCAGTTCTACGCCAAAGCTCTGTACCCAGAGCTATTTAAAGATCTCGACCCAGAAGCCGCCTACCTCGACTTCTACCAAAAATACCTGCCGGTCACCCCGAGCGGTACCTTTGTACTGGGCCATTAAGCTTCAGGGGCTGTGTCATACCTTGGTCAGCCCCTAATCTTCCACCCGCGTCTGGCGCTGTCATCCTTTTGACATCTAAACAGCACGTAATTGAAAACTTCCGACGTTAAGTTATTTCGAAATCTTATAACTTATCGACGGAGATATTCATGTTACGTACGACTTTTCGCCGTACCCTGTTAGCCACTTGCCTCGCTGGCGCCAGCCTAGCCGCACAAGCGGAATCCTTTAACCGTATCGCCAGCTTCCCTGTGGCACAAAACCTTGGTAGCAAGGCGATTGAAACAGAGACCTCTGCTGAAATCATTACTGCCACGGCGGATGGCAACACCTTGATTTACTCTGATAGCCCGCTGGGTGGTATTGGCTTTGTCGACATTAAACAAGCGAATCAACCTAAAGCTCTCGGCTTTCTAGATCTCAATGGTGAACCAACATCTGTGGCTACGGTCGGCAAATGGGTGGTCACTGGGGTGAACACTTCTGAAAGTTACACTCAGCCAAGTGGTTACTTGGCGATTGCCGATATCGCCTCACAAAAAGTGATTAAGCGTTGTGACCTAGGGGGGCAGCCTGATTCGGTAGCGGTCTCAAAAGATGGCCGTTACATTGCGGTAGCGATTGAAAATGAGCGTGACGAAGACTTAAATGATGGCGCTTTACCACAAATGCCAGCAGGCTATGTTGTCATCATTGAGTTTGACCAAGCGACGGGCGCATGTCAGAAAACTCACAATATCTCTCTAGCGGGCCTTGCCGAGATTGCGCCAAGCGATCCAGAGCCAGAGTTCGTCGCTTTTAACGACCACAATGAAGTAGTCATCACACTGCAAGAAAACAACCATATTGTCGTGATCGATGCCGAGCAAGCTAAGGTGATGCATCATTTCTCAGCTGGCACAGTCGACCTCAAGCAGATTGATGTGAAACGAGATGGCGCCTTGACGTTTAACAGCGCTCAAGCAGGCGTCAAACGTGAGCCTGATGCGGTGAAATGGCTAGACAATGAGCGCTTTGTGATTGCCAACGAAGGCGATTACCAAGGCGGTGCCCGTGGCTTTACCATTTTCAATAAACAAGGCGATGTGCTGTTTGAAAGCGGGGCAAGCTTCGAGCACGAAGTGATTCGTGTCGGTCATTACCCAGAAAAACGCTCAGGCAAAAAAGGCGCAGAACCAGAGGGTCTGGAAGTTGGCACATTTAATGGCCAAACCTACATCTTTGTCATGTCAGAACGTGGCTCAGTCGTTGGCGTTTACAAGGACACTGGTGCGGCCCCTGAGTTGCTACAAATGCTACCTTCTGGTATTGCACCAGAATCAGCGATTGCGATTCCAAACCGCAACCTAATTGCTACGGCAAACGAGAAGGACCTACTTGAAGACAAAGCCCCACGCTCTCATGTGATGCTTTATCAATTTGAAGATAAGGCACCTGCATACCCACAAATCCGATCTAACTTGGACGCACAAGACGCACCTATTGGCTGGGGCGCATTGTCTGGTTTGGCTGCAGACCTGAAACAAGCAGATAAACTGTATGCGGTGAGCGATAGCTTCTACTCCAGCCAACCAGCTATTTTCACCATCGACGCCAGCCAAACACCAGCAGAGATCACTGATAAATTGGTGATCACTCGTGACGGCAAGCCTGCTGAAAAACTCGACCTTGAAGGCATCGTGATGGATCCAAACGGTGGTTTCTGGCTCGCTTCGGAAGGCAACGAAAAGAAAGACGTGCCGCACGCGCTTTATCACGTAAAAGCGAACGGTGAAATTGATCAAACCATCGATTTCCCAGCAGAACTACTGAAGAGCCAAGAACGTTTTGGTGCGGAAGGCATCACGCTAGTCGACAATACGCTTTGGGTCGCGATTCAACGCCCTTGGAAAGATGACGCTAAAGATCAAACCAAACTATTGGCTTACGATTTAGCAGCAAACACTTGGAGCGCTACTCACTACCCTCTCGAAAAAGCCGAGTCAGGCTGGATGGGCTTATCTGAAATTACCGCACATGATGGTAGTCTGTATGTGATTGAGCGTGATAACCAACTAGCAGAAGCGGCTAAAGTGAAGCGTCTATACAAGGTAGACTTAGCGAATATCAAAACGGCAGCCCTAGGCGAAAGTCTACCAACCGTTAGCAAGCACTTGGTATACGACTTCCTTCCGGAATTAAAAGCCCAAAACGGTATCGTGGTCGATAAGATCGAAGGCTTTACCATTGATGCCAGCAACACAGGTTATGCGGTAACGGATAACGACGGTGTTGACGACAGTACGGGCGAAACCTTCTTCTTCAAAGTCGGCGAGTTCAAATAAGTCGCATCACTTAAGTGAGCATAAAAAAACGGCGCCATGGGGCGCCGTTTTTGTGTATTGTTAAGCCTATGCTCTAAGCATGACATCGAGTTGATCCACCACTTCTGACCAATCCGCGTCTTCGGCTTTCATTTGCTTCAATGCTGAGGCCTGCGACTCTGTCCAGATCGGCGCGTCCCAGATCTGCACATGGCTCGGAATGGGGGACGAATCAACCACAAATTGTTCGATTCCCCGTTTACTTCCGTCTAACCCCAACTGCTCAAAGAGTGCATTAATTGTATGAATCTGAGTTTCCATAAAAGCCTCCCTAGAGTGTCGATGCGTACAAACCAACTGCCTCTTTAAGCTTAGATGAAAGCTGCCTATTGCGCTATGCCGGCTTCACTCATTACAACTTAAAACGCGATACTACACTCTCTAGTTGATGGGCTTGCTCAGAAATCTCATGACTGGACTGTGAGTTCAAGCGCACTGCTTCACTGGTGTCCATGGTGATTTCGCGAATCGTCACCACGTTACGATTGATTTCATTGGCCGCCGTTGATTGTTGTTCAATCGCTGTAGCCACTGAGCGCGCCATATCAGCAATATCATGCACTTCTTGGGTAATGCGCCCTAGTACTTCCCCAATCACCGCCGACTCTTCACTGCTGCGCAAACCATCTTCAGTACACTCTTTCATAATGCTCACGATGCTTTGGCTACGATTTTGTAACGATTCTATGATCTCAGATATCTCTAGCGTGGCATCTTGAGTACGGCTGGCTAAGGCCCGCACCTCATCTGCTACGACCGCAAAGCCTCGCCCTTGCTCACCAGCACGGGCCGCTTCAATCGCGGCATTAAGGGCCAACAAATTGGTCTGCTCAGCAATGTCTTGTATCACACTTAGCATGCTGCCAATACTCTGACTCTGCTTCGCTAACTCTTCTGCCGAGCCCATCGCGCCCTCCAAGCGAGAAG
Source organism: Marinomonas aquimarina (assembly GCF_900089755.1). Classification (GTDB taxonomy): domain Bacteria; phylum Pseudomonadota; class Gammaproteobacteria; order Pseudomonadales; family Marinomonadaceae; genus Marinomonas; species Marinomonas aquimarina. The sequence continues at coordinate 299,771 of NZ_FLOC01000002.1, forward strand.
ACAATTTGTGTACGCGACTCACGGCGGAAGACACGCGCGTTTGGCCATCTGTAGCACTTTGTTCGGTCGACTGAGTTTTATCCACCGCCACCGACATGTTGTGCGAAATATCTTCAATGGTGCCCACCAACTGAGCCACAGAGGCGGCCACCATATCAGTTTCGTCACGTTGACGATCCGCATCATTCGCCGTACGTTCTGCGGTTTGCGATAGTTGCAAGGTTTGTTGATTCATCTGCTGAACAGTGTCGTTAACCGAGCCAACCACCGCTTGGAAGCCTTCTAACATCTGATTCATACTACGCGCCACATCGCCAATCTCATCGTTGGCGTTGTACTGAACACGCAAACTCAAATCACGGCTGCTATCGATCTTCAGCATGGCATCTCGTATCAACGCCAGCGGGCGATTGATGGAAGCACTGATACGCCATGCGATCAGGCTGGCAACCAGTGCCACCAGTATAAATACCATTGCCATGGTTATCTCGATCTCACGTAATAGCAGATCGGTTTGACGCGTCATGCTCTGATCCATGGCCTTTAGCATGTCTTCAGTTTGCTGAATCGTACGGCGCATTTCGCCCATTAGGCCTTGATCAGAGCTTAATCCGACAAGTCTTTGCTGGTTGACGTAGGCGCTGAATTTAGTTTGGTAAGTATCGGCTAAGCGGAGCAAGCGAGTCTGCTCTGAGGAAGCAATATTGGCAGACTGAATTTGCTGTTTCAGCTGCTGCAAGGTGCCACGAAAACGCTCAGGGTATTTCGTATCGAGACGTAGCATAAAATCTTTTTCATGACGTCTTAACTGTAACATGGTGACTAAGATGCTTGGCTGATCCAGCTGTTTCAAAGCGCTTTCAATATCATGTACCGCACCCCGTAGCTGTCCCTCTAGACCTTCGTCTTGCGTCAACCCCATGGTTTGCTTAGCTTGCACTAGCTCCTGGAACTTACGGTCATAATCTTGGAACAGCGGTCGTAATCCTGAAAACGTCTGATGATTAATACCGCTATCAATAAACAATTGGTTGAGGGAGTCTTGTTGTTGAGTGATGCGCTGCATGACCTCGTCAAAGCGCTGCACATACTTAATATCTTCACGTGCAAGGAAGTCTTTTTCATGTCGGCGCAATAATAGCATTTCCGACTCTTGGCGCTGAGCCTGTTCCTTGCCTCGAATAAGTTCTTCTAATCTATTTTCAGCAACCAGAAAGGAAACGATGAGTGCAACCATTGCGGCAATGGCAACACAGGTATTGAGCATGAGCTTTTGCTTAATCTGCACGGCGTGACACCTTTACATTAGGAATGACTGTCCCTGCTAACATTTGAAAGTGCTCCTAAGAGCTAAGTGTAGCAAAGACCGTGTATCTCGTTGACGGCACACCATATGAAGCTTTTGTGACAGAAATATTACAAGCATTTTAATCTGTATAACTATAATTTATTGTTACACAATTGCCGGCCTTCGGGGCCACGCTTGGACACTTCTCACTCAGTAATACCCTCAACGTCTCTACACTAGGGTAGACAACTTATCTCGGCATTTCTGCAGCAATAAAGAACCTCTTTCCCCTATTTCCTGCCAGATACATTAAACAAAGAAACTTAATTGAACTAATCACAAGAAGTGTTCAGAACAATCCGCAGTAATTGAAACCTCCATTATTTAGAACTCGATACAATTTAATTAATTTTGTTAAAGACTGATTTTGACTCTAAATGATGAAACAACTGCCCTTATTAGGCGCCACGTTACTCACCCTGTTCAGCGCATCACTGCACGCTGGCAGTGGTATCGCGAGCCTTACGTTAGACAACGACTACTTCATCAATCGGGATGATGGCTACACCAATGGTTTGTACTTTACCCTATATGATCGTAGCGGTATTCCTGCCATGGCGGACGATAGCACCGCACCAGAACACAGCGTTTTAGTCAGCCCTTTGATGTGGAGCATGCCCACTGAGCGACAATATGGCAGCGTGAACGCATTGAAGTTTGGCCAATCAATGTTTACCCCAGCCGACCTGACCTTGACTGAGCCGGATCCCAACGACATTCCCTACTCAGCCATGCTCAGCCTGACCAATTCCTACTTGGTGCTAAACCAAGATCATGCCGATGTGGTGCACAGCACTCTCGGTATCGTGGGACCAGCGGCATTGGGTAAAGAAAGCCAAAAATTGGTACACCAAGTCTTAGGCTCGGACGATCCTCAAGGGTGGGGGTCACAGTTGCATAACGAGCTGGTGTTCCAAGTCGGTCGTGGCCGTATTTGGCGTCATTGGGCCTCAGAGCTGGATAACATGGACCTACTGACGTCCTTGAAAGGCAGTGTCGGCACCATTCGTAGCGCCGCCAGTTCCAGCCTAATTGTACGTTATGGCCGTGACCTAAAGCGTTCCTTTGGCAGCTTCTTACTACTGGATTCGCGTACCACTAACCCAGTGGCGGTCAGCGGCGAGTGGTATGTGTATGCTGGCCTGCAAGCAGAGTATGTGTTTAATGAAATCTTTATGGATGGCAATACCTTCCGTGACAGTGCCTCGGTCAATTACGACCACTCGTTCATCGGCTTGAACTTCGGTGTCGCCTATTCGTGGGGACGCAGTTCATTAACCTTTGCGGTGAATCATTCCGATCTATTACAGCCAAGTAAGGACCGCTACAGCGACGAAACGCGCTACGGCACCTTAACCTACGCTTGGCAGTTTTAATTCAGGCAAAAAAATGGGCTACCTAAGTAGCCCATTTTGTCTTGTAAAAAGATTCAGCATTACAACTCACGCGAGGCAAGGAACTCATCATAGTTACCTTGGAAGTGCTCAACCTTGTGATCTTTAATATGCAAAATCTCTGTTGCCAAAGAGGATACGAACTCACGGTCATGGCTGACGAAAATCAGCGTACCTGGGTACATTTCCAAGGCCATGTTAAGGGATTCGATCGATTCCATATCCAAGTGGTTGGTCGGCTCGTCCATCAATAGCACATTGGTTTCTTCTAGAATCAACTTACCAAAGATCAAGCGGTTCTTCTCACCCCCAGAACACACTTTCGCTTTCTTGTTAAAGTCATCCGCGGAGAACAACATACGACCAAGGGTCGCACGTACGACCTGATCATCGTCGCCGTCTTTACGCCATTGTGTCATCCAGTCAAACAGTGTCATGTCATTGTCGAACATGTCATTGCTGTCTTGTGGGCAGTAACCTAGGGTCGCGTTTTCGGCCCACTTGACGGTACCTTCTTGTGCTTCAAGCTCGCTCATAAGACAACGCAACATGGTGGTTTTACCCACACCATTTTCACCAAGAATCGCTATACGCGCACCCGCTTCAAGCATCAGGTTAGCGCCAGTGAAAAGCTTTTCACCTTCAAAGCCATGACCCAGGTTTTCAAGGATCAATGCCTGACGGTGCAGCTTCTTCTGCTGTGTAAAGCGAATAAATGGGTTTTGACGGCTAGAAGGTTTGATGTCTTCCAGTTTGATTTTTTCCAACTGACGAGCTCGCGAAGTCGCTTGTTTCGCTTTCGATGCATTGGCCGAGAAACGTGCCACGAATTGCTTAAGGTCTGAAATTTGTGCCGATTTCTTCGCGTTGGCCGCCATCATGGTTTCACGGGCCTGAGCCGATGCCAGCATGAAATCATCGTAATTACCAGGGTAAACACGTAGCTCACCGTAATCGATGTCGGCCATGTGCGTACATACAGAGTTTAGGAAGTGACGGTCGTGGGAGATGATCACCATGGTCGACTTGTACTGGTTCAACATGTCTTCCAACCAACGGATCGAGTCGATGTCCAAGTTGTTGGTCGGCTCGTCCAGTAGCAGAATATCTGGCTCAGAAAACAGTGCCTGTGCTAGCAGCACACGCAGTTTCCAACCTGGAGCCACTTCGCTCATTGGGCCGAAGTGTAGGGCTTCATCAATACCGGCACCCAATAGGATTTCACCGGCTTTACTTTCTGCACTGTAGCCATCCATTTCCGCAAAGTCGCCTTCCAGCTCGGCTACTTTAATACCGTCTTCTTCGCTCATTTCTGGCAAGCTGTAAATGCGGTCACGCTCTTGCTTCACTTCCCAAAGCTCTTTGTAACCCATGATTACCGTATCGATAACCGAGTATTCTTCAAACGCGAATTGGTCCTGATTTAGCTTACCCACACGAATGTTTGGGCTTACAGAAACGTTACCTGATGTTGGAATCAAGCTGCCGTCGAGAATCTTCATGAAGGTGGATTTACCACAGCCGTTGGCACCGATTAGGCCGTAACGGTTGCCATCACTGAATTTCACGGAGATGTTTTCAAAAAGAGGTTTGCTACCAAACTGCATGGTAACGTTAGAAGCTACGATCATGGGGTATCCAGAAATTGAGAAAGCCCCAATGAAGGGGCTTAGTGATTGATGGCCGTACTATAAAGCCTGTGTATGAAATGTCTATGGCATTGATGAAAAAGTCATCATTTTTCACCAAGCCAAACCGCCTCACTACTTCAGCGCTTTGTTCACTTTTTCCATCAGAGCCTCAATTTCTTTGTGGCGACCTTGATCGGCTAATGGGCGATCGGCACGTGGTGCGGCCTGCTGCGCCATGACGAGGTATTTTTGCGCTTCACTGTACTGTTTCTCATCGTACAAAAACTCAGCGTAGAAATAGTTACCGTCGATGCCTTGTGGATTTAGCTTGAGCGACTCTTGCAGCAGTTGTTGCGCTTTATCATCGCTGCCAAAGCCAATCGGCCAGCCTGGTACTTTGTGGTACAACACACCAAGACTCGTGTAAGCAGAACCTTGCAAGGCATGCGGATCTTGTTCAAGAGCCTGTTCAAAGCTGGCTTTGGCCGCTTTGGCTAACGACAAAGCACCTAAGCCCCCTTTAGCGCCCGCCGTACTGGATTGAATGATGCCCAGCCAAACACGGTATTCGGTTTTTTCAGGCTGAGCCTGTACCATTTGCTCAGCCTGGCTCAGCAGCTGAGTAAACGCCGCTTCACGCACCTCCTCTGCTACCAAATAATTAATTTCGGCCCATGTTTTTTGTAGCGTATGCAGCCCTTTGTCTGTCTCTTCAGCCCATGCTTGGCTGGCAATTCCAGCACATACTAGTACAGCAGATAGGATCTTTTTCATAGTCGCTTCTCCTGAAAGGTCGGCGCGATAAAGCGCTTAATGATAGGCAGTTTCTTCAGCAAAGCTTTGTCGACTAAGCTTGGGAAAGCACCGTTGATTTTGACAAAAAGACGCTCAGGAAAGCCGATGAAGGCGCGAGATTGTCCCCCTTCAAGCAGCTCAATAAAGTGCTGAGCTACCACACTTGGCATATCCACTTGATTTCCCAGCGCCTCGTTCATGGCATTGGCCAACTCACTGTTGATCGCCGTGGCCGTGGCACGGGGAGCAAGGTAAGACACGCGAATATTGCTGTCTGCTAACTCACGCATTAGTGACTCGGTAAAACCACGCAGACCAAACTTGCTGGCACAGTAAGCACTTTGCCCAGCAAAGCCGATACTGCCAAAGGCCGAACCGATATTCACGATTTGTGTTGGCTTATCTTGTTGTAACAATGGTAACAATGCCTGGGTTAGCAACATTGGCGCGACCAGGTTGGTCTCAATCAGCGACTCGATGGTCGTGCTACTGGTATCCTCTAACATGGACAAATGACTGACCCCGGCATTGTTCACCAGCATGGTTAAGCCCCCAAGTTCCGCCACCTTGGTCACCAACGCCGTGCGCTCTCTGACACAGGATAAATCGGCACAGATAACATCGTGCTCACCCGGTAAACGACCCGCTAACTCATGCAACTTCATGCTATTGCGGCCCACTAAGATCAGGCTAACGCCTTTTTCGGCCAAAGCCGTAGCCAGTGCTTGTCCAATCCCGCCCGAGGCACCGGTCAGCAAGCAACGCTGATTGTCCCAGTTCATAAGCATCTCCTTTATGCCGCTTGCGCTGTCGCATGACTGTCCAGCGAGCGAAAAATATTGGCGTATAAAGTGAAGAACATCTTGGCAGTGTGAATGATCAGATCTTGCTCTTTTGGATCATCAATCTTATTCATCAGGTTCTCGAAGAAGACAATATGCTCTTGGTCCAAGGCACCATGAGAGCGCAGGTAACTAAAGGCGTTATCTGTTAAGCCCAACTTGTCTTGAATATGCTGGGCGGCGTTATCGGCAAGGGCCGTACTGGTACCTTCTAACACAAACACCATGCCGAAGAAGCCCAGTGGATTAACACGATTCACCATATCGTAGGCATAAGACACCATTAATTCCGTCGCGGCGGCTGGTTGGCTGGCGCGGACTGCTTCTTTATCCATGCCACAGGCGGCGATGTCATTTAGAATCCACTCTTGATGGCCCATTTCTTCTTCGATGTATTCACCGACCGCTTCACGTAGCCATTCTTTCGATTCCGGTAAGCGGCTGCCAACGGCCATCAGCAGCGGCACCGTATGTTTCACATGATGGTAGGCCTGTGCTAAGAAAGCGACATAATCCTGTAAGCCTATTTCCCCTTGGAAACAGCGCTGAATGATCGGGGAAGTCACTAAATATTGACGTTCCAATTGGGTTTCATTTTGTAGGCGTTGGTACAATGACATCTTCGATCTCCTAGTAATTTGCGCACTGATTGATTTGATACAGACCCTGAATGCGATCGTCGAAATGCGCCAAAATTTGCTTGCGAATAAGTTTGCCAGTGCTGGTCACCAGCCCTTCAATGTGTTCCAACGGCTCAGATGACAGCAGCCAAGCGCCTATTTGGGCGTAGTCTGGTAACCCGCTATTCACCTTATCAATCACCGCTTGAATGGTGTCATGAGGCATGTCTGGTTGAAGTAACACCAGCAGCGCACCACAAAATGGCTGAGCGTCACCAAACACCATGACCGTTCGAAAACACTGAGTGGCCAAAAGCTCAGCTTCAACCCACTCAGGTGAAATATTGCGACCAAACGAGTTGATCAAGACGTTCTTACGGCGGCCTTCGATAGTGAGAAAGTCATCTTCTAAACGTACCAAATCGCCGCTGGCAAACTCTGTGGGATAAAAGCTCTCCGGCTGATTCATGTAGCCTAGAAACAAGTTGCCAGAAACAATCAACTCGCCGTTTTCTACACGCACTTGGGCGTGTGGCAGCAGCTTGCCAGCACTGCTTGCCTGGTCGGCTTCTGGTGTATTGAGCGATACCACAGAAGCACATTCGGATAAGCCATAGCCTTGGTATACAGGTAGGCCCAATGCTCGCGCTTGCTCAATAAGAGCTGCAGACACTTTACCGCCACCGACCGCAATAAACTGCAGCCATGTCGGTGGTTGCCAACCTTGATTACAGGCTAAGACCATGAAAGACAGCAGCTCAGGAACCAAAATCACACTGTTTGGCTGTTGCTGACTAATCAACGCTAGCATGGCTTGAGGCTCGACTAGACGGCTGCCTTGGAAACCACGCTCAGTTTGGCTAGCAAGATACACGGTACCTCCCACCATTAATGGTGCGTAAATACCAGCAATGTTTTCCAATAAGGTAGCAAGTGGCAGCAGACACAAGTGCTTAACCTGCTCGAGACCAATGCTTGAGGCGAGGGAACGAGCGACTGTTAGCTGCGATTCATTACTTAAACACACGCCTTTCGGGGTACCCGTTGTACCTGAAGTAAAGGTGATTTTATGCGTGCCCAGCGGCAAATGCGGCACAACAGCAGGATCCAAGCGCTGACTGAAGACCTGACTAAATGGTGTTGGATGAGAGGTATCGGCCAAGATCTCAGCCTGAACTTGGCCCACCAGTAACAACTCAATCGCACTGGCTTGCAGTAGATATTGCGTTTGCTGCGCACTAAAGAATACTGGTACCGGCACACAACAAACCTTGGCTTGCTGGCAGGCCAGATCAAACAGCACCCATTCAATACCATTGTCCATAAACAGCGCAACGCGGCTGACATTCTGCTGCTCTAACCAAGCTTGGCGAGCCTGCACCGCTTTCGCCAGCTCAGCGTAAGTCAGCTGATGATGACCATCGTCTAGGGCTATTTGCTGCTGCCATGCAGCGGAAAAGTACCACATTATAGATTCCTCAATGAGGCCAATAACGGATTGGCGCGGTTCTGTACAATCGTCATCAGGCCATGCAACTCTTTACGTTGATAAGCCACCTTGATGGAGGCTTCAATATCCAACACCAGCACTTCTGGCTCGTTGTCGTAGTAATGCCCCCATTCGGCTCGACCTTGCGCAATACAATCAACCGATGCCGGTGCCAGATACCTCATCGGAAAACCCAGTGCCGTCAGTAACTCACGGACTTTCGCAGTACCAGAAAAAACCAAGTGACGGACATCCGTTAAATACAGTCCCATGACCACGGTCATGATCAGCGGCAGCGTAAAACGGGCACTTTGTGAATACAGGTTGCCCATCTCAGCAATTTGATGACGGGAAGCGAAAATACCGATCTTGGCCAACACTTGAGTAATGGAATCGGGTAAGTATTGTTCGATAAATAACGGTACATCGGCACGGCGCACCCCAACGGCAGCGCGCAATTGTTTCGTCTTAATACCGAGCAGTAGCGGGAGAAATGTTTGCAGATTGGCATCATAGCACTTGGCAAAACCAGCTTTGATGAAAGCCTCTAGCTCATCACGTGACGCCGCGTTCTGTGCTGCTGTGACAAATTCAAAGGCTTGTTGCGGCCCTTGAAGTCGGTTGGCCTTAACCGGTTGCTGTACTACCAATGACTCTTGCATCGTCTGTCCCTCCTAATGGATAGAGACAGACTAAGCTTGAAACCTTATGGAAAACTTATGCGTTATTTAACAATGCTTTTATTGCGCAAAGTTTTGTAACTCAATGCCCAGCGTTAGAGTCGTCTTGAGGTGCTTGGATCACCCCATCATGGGACTTTAGTTGGCTAAAAAAGTCACGGTAATGAAGCGGCTTTGAGTAGAAATACCCTTGATACAAGCGACAGCCACGGTCATCTAACAGCTGCTTTTGCACTGAGGTTTCTACACCTTCAGCAATCACTTCAAGGTTAAGCTTTTTCGCCATCAAGAGAATCACATCCACAATCGGGGTTTGGTCCTCTAGCGTTGTGATATTGCTGACAAAGCTGCGATCAATTTTCAGCACATTGATGGGCAGCTGATTGAGGTAGCGTAGAGAAGAGTAGCCGGTGCCAAAATCGTCCACCGAAAATGACACGCCCTGCTCTTGTAAATGCAACATAGTTTCTTTGGCATGCTTAAAGTTATTGATCAGCAGGTTCTCAGTAATCTCAAACTCAATATTAATGCCCTTTAGCTGATAACGCTCAAGGATCGGCAGCACACGCTGAATAAAGTCTGCCTGCATAAAGTGTGCAGGACTGATGTTAATGGACAGGTGGCGGAAGGTTTTTGGCAAGCCCTGTTGCTGCCAATGGCAGAGCAGCCGCAGTGACTCTTCTAGCACCCACTCTTCAATGACACTGATTTGCCCCGACTCTTCGGCCACCGAAATGAATTCCACAGGCGACACCATGCCTCGTTCGGGATGACGCCAGCGCAGTAACACTTCCGCGCCAGAAATTACCCCACCATTGGTCACTTGGGGCTGTAGCCAGAGTTCCAGCTGATTACGTTCAATCGCCTTATGCAGCCCTTCTTCCAATTGCCAGCGACTTTGCGCCTGTCGCTGCATACTGACATCGAAAAAGCGGAAGCCATTGCGACCATCGGCCTTGGTTCGATAGAGCGCTGTATCTGCTCGACGTAAGACTTGGCTACTGGTGTCTTGTGGTTGCGGGAAAGTGGTTAAACCAATACTGGTTGAGCAGTGGATGAGATTTCGGCCAATTTGCACTGGCACCGAGATCATATCGGTGATGCTGGCAGCAATGTCCATTGCCAATTCCGCGGCCGTGTCTTCATCATAATCCAGCTGTGGCAACATAATGACAAATTCATCGCCACCAAAACGCGCAATCGTGGCAGACTCGCTTAAGCCTCCTTTTAAACGCTGTGCCAAGGTCATCAGCAATTGGTCCCCGACTTGATGGCCTAAGGAATCATTAATGGTTTTAAAGCGATCAATATCGAGATACAGCACTGAGCCGAACCCACCGTCCTGATCGACAATCGCAGCATCGAGGCGTTCGATAAACCTGCGCCGGTTAGCGAGTTCCGTGAGTGGGTCGTAATAAGCAAGCAGGGCCACTTGTCGACTGGCATCGTCTTTCTTCTGCCAGATCTGCTCAACACTGTGAACCAGCTCTCCCAGCTCATCTGTCTTACGATAGGGCGTGCTCATGGGCTCTTGATCGGCGGCCTGATCCAGACGCGACACCCACTGTGATATCTGCTGAATTGGCTTCGATAAGGCATTGTAAAACACCACGAACAAAATAATGCTTAACAATAGAGTGTAAATAAGCCCAGATAATGCCAAGGTAATGGCTCGATTCGTTAATCCCGCTGAGACAAAACGCTTATCCAACCAGACAACTAAGCGGCCATTACGACTTTGATTGGATGGAATGATAATCGGCTGTTCGATTTTTTCGCTGAGTCCCAGTACGGCAAAACTTAAATCAAACAAAAGGGACTGCTTTAACGTCTTCGATTTTTCTCTGGATTCAGCGATTTTATCGCCAAAGTCATCGTAAATGCTGGTGGCGGAAAACAGAGAGTCATCCACTAATAAATCTGCAATGGACTGGGTCTGTTCTGTGTCTAAGTTATAGATCGCACTTTCAAGGTTCGGGTTGTAGAGCTGCAGCGAGCGCTCGATGCTTTCTTGCAGGCTATCACGCACATGATTAAGGTCTAGGTAAAATTGGAATAAGGCGGATAAACCACCTAGCAAAAAAGATGTTAATAGAATGATCTTTGCTTGTCGGTAAGCAATCCTCTGCCCTAATTTCAAACCAGTATTCCCTTAACGCTTAATTTGTCTGTAAGTAACGCGAGCGGATCTGATCATATAATCCATTCTCTTTAATCTGCTGTAAGCCATTATTAACGGTCGTCAGTACATGATCCGAGTTGGGGTAATCGCTACTGATACAAACATACAATGATAAACTCAATTCATCATGAAGTGGGGTCACTTTTAAATCTTTCTCGACGCCAAGCTGTTTGACGTAATATTGTGCCGGATAAGACGCCATATAGAGTAAATCGATGTTGCGGTAACGCACTGCCTTAATGGCACCAGACAGGTCTGGGGAAGTTTGATGGGCAATGTTCAAACTCTGTAATTGCTTTTGCATGCCCCAACCATCGACCGTGACGACAGAATAGTCCGACAAGTCCAGTAGCTGAGTAATGTCATCGGTCACCAGTTCTTTACGGCTGACGACCGCTCGACTGACCGCTGAAAGCTCGTCACTAAAGTACATATACTCTTCTCGGCCAGGTCGCTGCGAGCAAGACAAGGTGCCTAAAATCCGACCTTGTTCTATTGACTTAACCACCCGATTCCAGGGCATGGTCTTAAACTCTACAGACACGCCTTGCGACGCAAAGGCAGCACGGGTAACGTCCACATCAATACCACTGATTTGCTGAGTGTCCTCTGACACTATGATATAGGGAGGATAACTCACGACATAGAAAGTGAGCGCTTCTTGCGCGCGTAGGGTTGCAGAGCTAAACAAGCAAAGGCAAGAAGTAACGAGGGGGAACAGCGCTTTTTTCATGAAAGTCATACTAAAGTGGACCGTTTGCAGTAGACATGTAGACGAGCTCAGATTAGTAAAGTTACCACAGCTCATCACTCAAAGGACACGTTTTAGCACATTATTTGAGCAACAAAATGTAAACGCTGACCTCAGGCATTGCTAAGCTCGCCTTCTGCTACCACGCAGTTACGCCCTTGGCGCTTAGCACAATACATACGTTGGTCGGCAATCACGATCAACTCACTGCTACTGGACACTTCCTCATTGATCGCCACCCCAATACTCACTGTAATCGCAATGTCACGCTCATCGAGGCAAAAGGCTTGCTGCGCGACGGTTGCACGAATGCGCTCCGCATGGGCCATCAGCGAAGCCTTATCTCCCGCCAACAAGATACAAAACTCCTCTCCGCCATGACGAAACAACTGATACTGAGGCGACATATTCTGAATGCGCTCGGTTAATTGTCGCAGTAACTCATCCCCCACATCATGGCCATAACTGTCATTCACTTTTTTAAAATGATCAATATCGATCATCATCAAGCCGAATAGAGTATGACTTTTCAAGAAGTTGGCTAAGTATTGTTTAAACGCCAAACGATTTTTCACGCCGGTTAAGGTATCTGTCATCGCAAGATTCACTAGGTCGCCTTCAATGCGACGACGATTGCGCTCATAGACATGAGAGATTCCCATAATACACAGATAGCAAAAGAAGAAATTCAGACGTGTTGAAACCGTATTTTGGTACCCTTCTGCCTCGACTTTGAGGGTTAGAATAATCAGCATTAACACTAAGGTAATCAGGGAAACCGACAGCCCTACTCGGATACCAAGGGTGAGATAACACAAAATCGGCAGGAACATCGGCCAGACAATCAAGGCATTACTGAGCGGGCGGCTCCACACGGCATAGCTAACCAATAAGCAGAACAACAATAAATACACATATTGCTGCCAGGTAATTTTCGGCCATTTTTTTACATGAAAAAAAATATAAATGGAGAAGCCAGTCAGCACGACTTCAGCCACTGCGAGATACAGTGCATTGCTATTAAAAAAGAAATTCCAGATCGCCAGCAAACCAGCCAATATACCAAGGATCAAACATAAGCCTTGCCATACTTTATCGCGTAAGCGCTTGCTTATGGAAATATCTACATCTTGCACATTACCACTCCAAGCAAAGTCTCTCATTGAATGGGCTATCGTTCATTTGCTCCATGTAATAAATCCATAATACTCGCCCTCCCTAATAAAGCAATTTATTAACTAGCGCTTTAGAGACAAGAAAGCCCCAAGTCAAAAACTTGAGGCTTTCTAAATCACGGCTATAAGGAAGCCTTATTGGCTTGATTTAAAACGGCTAACCATGTTTTGCAGTTCATTGGCCAGTTCATTCAGTGAAGCAGCAGTATGGGAAACCTGTGACGCAAGGTCATTGGATTCATTGGCACCGTCATGAATCACCAACACATTGTTGTTGATTTCTTCGGCTACCAGATGCTGTTCCTCTGCCGAGGCACTGATCTGGATCATCATATCCTTGATCGTCAGTACCGAAGCCAAAATCTGCTCAAACACTTGGTAAGTCTGTGCCGCCAGTTCTACCGAGCTGTTTGCTACCGTGACACTGTTTTCCATTTTACCGGCAACGATATTGGTTTGCTGCTGCAAGCGTGTCAGCAATTTATCAATTTCATCGGTGGACTCAGAGGTACGACCCGCCAGTGTACGTACTTCATCCGCCACCACTGCAAATCCACGCCCCTGTTCGCCGGCACGAGCGGCCTCAATGGCGGCGTTCAATGCCAACAGGTTAGTTTGTTCCGCGATGGCTTTGATGGTGTCCAAAATCCCTACGATATTGTTCGACTCTTGCTCGAGGGTCACCATGGATTCATTGGAGCTGTTAATCTCAGATTCCAATTTATGTAAGGAGTCCATGGTTTGCTGAATCAGACGGTTACCTTCTTGAACCTGTTGCTCACTGTGCTCTGCTGATGCGGCTGCGGAGCTGCAGTTAGAAGCCACTTCATTGGCGGTCGCCACCATCTCATTGAACGCTGTCGATAGATGGTCAACCGAATTGGCCTGCTTCATGACAATGCCGCTTAAGTCAGCAGACAAGGTTTCCGAGTTGTGAGCCACCTTACCGATATCATTACAAGAGTTTTTCGTACGACCAACGATACTGTCGATGGATTCGACAAACTGGTTGAAGGCTTTGGCCATTTGACCCGATTCATCCTTCGATGAGTCGTCTAGACGCTGTGTCAGATCTCCTTCACCTTGACTGATATCGGTTAAACGTTCAGCCATAACTTTCACTGGCTTAATCACTACCGACGCTAAGAAAGAGCCAATGGCAATAAAGATCACCACCATAATGATCGAGATAATCACAATATTCGTAATCAGGCTGTTAGCCTGCGCATAGACCACACTGCTGGGAATCAGACCAATAAATTTCCAATCCAAAGCTTTAGAAGTGTAAACACGAGCAAACCACTCTTCACCATCAATGGTCAGTGTTTGAATCTCATCACTTTCCTTCAGGCTAGCATATGGATGCGAGGCATCAGCAATGTCTTTAAAGTTGTTTTCTGGGTCAGCCGGATCCGCCAAAATGGTGTTCGTGTCTTCTACCATCACCACATAGCCTTCACCGCCGAACTTCACCGTCGCCAACAATTCGGTTAACTTTTTCAAGGTGACATCTACGCCAACCACACCCACAGCACCATCTTTGCCTTCGAAACGTTGTAGATAATCAACCAACGGGGCACCAGTAAAACTATCGCGGTACGCCGGAATTCGAGTCGGCTTGGTGGCATTGATAGATTGCTTGTACCAACCTTTTTCCGTTGGGTCATAGTTGGCACCACTGTTACCATGAGGCCACTGTAGATAACCTTTATCCGCAGTACCTACCCAGATATAAGCAAGGTCTGGGTGCGTTTCACCAAAATCTTCGAACAAAGCAAAAGCCGCCTGCTCCTCTGGCGAATTAGACTCTGGCGTCATTTTTTTAACTGGCTGATTGGCGTAGCTTTCAATACTCCCAGGTGTAATATTTTTCACTGCATCAGAACGGGCGAAAAACGCCGTATTTTCAGCAAGGTTATTCAAATACATGGAAAACAATGTATCCACGTAAAAAATTTCCGACTTGCTTTGGTTGCCGAACTTATCAACGGCATCTGTTCGCACACTGCTAATAATGACTAACGACACCAGCAATACGGGCAAAATTACCCCTGCTGCAACCAGTGCAATGATCTTTGCACGAACCGTCATGTTTACCTCACAAAAAGCTTTTAGGGTTGTTCCCCAATTATTAGAATAAATTATCTGACCAATGCACTCTCGATTGCATTTACCCATTTGATCAGACAGTTGCTCTATACATCCTTGTAACTTGTTAAGTTCAAACGGCAATACTCGTGTGCCGTTTGAACTCCATAACTCAATTCTGACCAATTAAACCACAACTAAATTAGCTTTAGCTTAATTAAAGACAGAATTCCCCCCTTTGCAGAATCATCTCGCTAAGGATTGATTTGGATCGCATGAAAAAACTGCTATTTCTGAACTCTCAGTCACACTCGCTCCATAAGTGTATGCAAAGAGCTCTATATTTGCTGAGTTTAGACGATCAAATCACGTTATTTTTATTGCAAAAATGTACTGATATGAAACGACAAGTAACTTTTATACTTCCTTTTAAGGCAATGCTGCCGATGACATAGCACGATCAGAGGCGACCCCCATTAAGGCTATATATGAGTTCAAACAGGTGAGATCCGTAATCCACTTTGCGTTATTACGATGAGATCTTTGCATGAGTCACCTGTTTAAAGTCAGGTAACGCATTTGCACAATGGGGCATCATAAATGCAGAACCATTATCTACGTTTATAGACTTAACCCTTAGTTCTCAACCAATTAGCGATGCATATCGATTACGTATTAGGCACTACTTATAAAAAAAATACGTGCTTAAAGCAACATATTATTGCCTGGTAGCGACAGCGCATGCCAAATAGCGCTACTTATCTGAGCGCTATTTGGTGGCCTGCTGGGCGTATTTAAACGCGGAAGGTATAGGTTAAAATATCCGCCACCTTACGGTCGATCTCAATCCCTGCGGCGGCAATATCCTCTCGCGTTACTTGGTAAAGCAGAGGCTTCATGTCACGTAATTTGACGATGGCTTTCGGGTCCTCTGTTAATAACACCGCCACATACGAAAACGCATCGTAGTAAGCAAAGCCATTATCTTTGAGAGCATTTAAGTAAGAATCCAGTGTTTCCTCACCAAACACTTGCTTGATGGCTGTCACCGCACCATAAATGGCCGTTCCTTCACTTAACGCGGTGGCGTTGGCTTGCGTGTCTTTGCCCAGTGGATATAAGGCACGGACCAATACCTGAATCAGGTCCGCTAGCAACATGACATCATTGGTAAAACTGCGGGCTGGCATCTGAATACGGTAATGGTAGGGCTGCTCGGTTGAATCAAACACCAACTCAGGTTTGGCCACATCCGCGTCGACAACAAAGCCTTGGAATTGCGCTTGTTCAAAAGCAGGACCAAATAGGAACTCCACCGCGGGCAACCACGCCTGACGAATTTTCTCTAATTTCTGAACCTGTGTTAGCTGAGACTCGGACACCTGACTACCCCATTAATTTATGACATTACGTCGTGCTAGCAAGCCGACGTTTCTGGACAGGAACCATACCACAGTGTGACGCTTTGCGACTAGAAGCCCCACCTAAGCGGCAGGGCTGAGAAAGGTTATCGCTGGTGCGCCTGTGCTGTCTTGCTGCAATCCCCTGTAATACGCTGCTTTTCTTGCGCTAGAATGTCATCGGTAAACTGGCCCATAAAGCAACAACAGATGCCTTCCCCAATCATGGTTCGTGGCCCCATTGGGTGGCCAATATGTTGGTACACCCCATGGTGGTGATGGTGTCCATCACCGTGAGAATGGCCGTGCGAGTGCCCATGATGATGGTGACCATGTGCATGATCATGGCTATGGGAGTGGTCGTGGCTGTGGACGTGACCATGTGAATGATCTACGGCTTGGACTGCGCCAAAGGTCATTACATGCTTTTGATCTGACTCTGACAGGCCTTGCGTGTCGTCTTCAGGATCCACGTATTCCGCGTGATGATGGTGTACATCCACTTCCCCCGCAGCCAGACGACGTTTGAAAGAATTCATCAGCGTCTCATCAACACGGTTAGCCAATGAACCATCCATGATTTCCTTGACGCGATTCTCAAACGCATCAATCACGCGCTCATGATCACTCAGGTAATGAGCTTGAATAAATTCGATGCCAGGGTTCTCTTGCGCTACCTTGTCGACATAGCCTTGAATACGCTTAATCAAACGACCGGTAAACAGGAAGTAAGGCGCCACCACGATACGCTTAAAACCAAGCTTGACCAGCTTCTCAAGACCGACACCGACAGAAGGATAGGTCACCCCCGAATAAACCGTGTCGGCCCAGCCAAAGCCCATGTTTTCGTTGACGATACGCGTCAACTTCGCCGCTTCCGCGTTGGCTGCGGTATCCGATGTGCCACGGCCGACCACCACTAACATGGTATCGTACAGTTCATCCGGTGGGTTGTTTGGATCTAAGCCAAGCGATTCGTAAATACGCGCTTGGAAGGCTTCAATCATGTCCTCTTGCAGACCCAGCTCACGGCCATAGTGCACCTCTAAACCGTCATTCTTTTCTTGATAGGTGGTCAACACGGATGGGATATCATTCTTAGCGTGGGTGGCCGCAAACAACATGCCTGGAATGGCGTAAATATCCTTTACGCCCTGTTTAATCAGACTGTTTAGACCCATATGAATGTTCGGTGCCGAAAACTCAAGGAAACCGTATTCAACCGGCAAATCAGGGAAGCGGGCTTTCAGTCCTTCGGCCACCAAGCCAAATTCACGTTCTGCATCCTTGTCGCGGCTACCATGGCCACAAATCATTATGCCTTGCTTTTTTACTGGGGTTGAATGATTCATATCTCTCCTTGGATAAAGTCACGCTATAAGCGTTTATATTAAGGGTCAATCCGCTCGATAGGATTAGCGACCTTGCGTTTCTTGGCGCTGATCCATCTCGAGTAATAAGGATTGGATTTTGTCTTGGTAGTCCCCTGGCTCGGACCACATGCCACGTTGAATGGCTTCGAGTAGTCGTTCGGCCATTTCTAATTGTGCATCGGGATTATTACGCTGCATAAAATCTTGATTCACTGGGTCCAGTAGTAAGCTGTCCGTCACCTGCTGGTATTGATAATCGGCAATCAGGTCAGTTGTGGCATCGTAGGCAAACAGATAATCCACCGTCGCCGTCATCTCAAATGCACCTTTGTAACCGTGCTCTTGCATCGCGCCAATCCATTTCGGGTTCAGTACACGACCACGAATCACACGGTTCAGTTCTTCTTTTAAGGTGCGCACTTTAGGCTGACTCGGATTGGAGTGATCATTGTGATACACGCTGGGGGCTTGGCCGCTAAACTGGGTCACGGCATTGGTCATGCCACCTTGGAATTGATAATAATCATCTGAGTCAAGCAGGTCGTGTTCACGGTTATCCTGGTTTTGTACTACCGCTTGTAATTGACCAAGACGGTTAGCAAACGCTTGCTTCGCTTCGACGCCATCACGCAAGCCACCATCGTAGGCATAGCCGCCCCAATTCAAATAGGCTTCGGCAAGATCCGCTTGGCTATCCCAGCAGCGCTCATCAATTAACCCCTGTAGCCCTGCGCCATAGGCACCTGGCTTACTACCAAACACACGATAGGAAGCTTGTCGTGTTGCTTCTTGTTCGTTTAATCCTTGGCTTAACAGTGCTTGCTTACGGGATTCCACGTTGGCGCGAATGGTATTGCCCTTACCCGGCTCTTCAAATTCAGCAATGGCTTGTACCGCGGCATCATAGAGCCGCATCACATTAGCAAAGGCATCGCGGAAGAAGCCAGACACCCGCAAGGTGACATCCACTCGTGGTCGACCAAGTTGCATACAAGATAACACTTCAAAGTCGGTCACACGGTTGGAGCCTGGGGCCCAGATCGGTCGTACGCCCATTAGGGCGAAAGCTTGAGCAATATCATCCCCGCCGGTACGCATGGTGGCGGTGCCCCACACCGACAAACCCAAGTTAGTGGGGTAATCGCCATGCTCCTGTAGATGGCGCATCACCAAGGCTTCAGCAGACTTTTGCCCAATCGCCCAAGCGGCAGGCGAGGGAATCGCACGATTATCCACCGAGAAGAAATTACGCCCAGTGGGTAAGGTATCCAAGCGACCGCGCGTCGGAGCGCCACTCGGCCCCGGTGGAATAAACTGCCCTGACAAACCTTTTAGCAACGCATCAATTTCATCGTGAGCGCTTTGCTCCAGAGCTTTGGCCAAGGTCTGCTTAGCATGGGCCAATAAGGCGTAAGTGCTGGGCAATTGCCGACTATCAATCGGCTGTTGCTTGATTAGCGAAGTAAGTACTAACTCTTTGGCAAACAGTTCCAAGCGCTCTTTGGTATCCGCATGGGTGCGCCATGCTTGATTAGACACATGCGATAACAGCTCAGGTTTTACACTTTGCCAAACCGCGCGGTTCGCTTCCATTGGATCAAAGTCAGGCTCATCAATACCCAGATCTTTCACCAAGGCATGCAAAATGCCCATACTGGTAACACTTGAACCACGTGGAAGACGCAAAAGTGCGACTAATGTATCGGCTAGCTTGTTCTGTTCTGGCAGCTCGCCAAGGCGATGTAAGCCATGGCGAATCTGCGACTCTTTGATTTCACAGAGGTAAGCATCGAGCCCCTCCAGCACCGAGTCGTCATCGCCTGCCTGCACACCCGCCAGTTCTTCCAGCAAATGGCTACTTTTCACTTTTTCTAGAATCGAGTCACGCAGCCAGGCTTCGCGGCGGGTATCCATGCCTAGGGCTTGATAATACTCGTCGACCAGGGTTTCCAGCTCGGCCATATCGCCGTAGCTTTCGGCTCGAGTCATGGGAGGCATTAAGTGGTCGATGATCACAGCTTGAGTACGGCGCTTGGCCTGCGCGCCCTCCCCTGGGTCATTGACGATAAACGGATAGAAATGCGGCGTGGGCCCCATGGCGATATCCGGCCAGCAACGCTCAGACAAGGCCGTGCCTTTACCTGGTAACCACTCTAAGTTGCCATGCTTGCCCACATGGACAATCGCATCCACTTGATAGACATGACGTAGCCAAAAGTAATAAGCCAAATAGCTGTGGGGCGGAATCAAATCCGGGTCGTGATAGTTGGCCGCCAAATCTAAATTAAAGCCCCGAGCAGGCTGAATGCCAACAAAGGTCTTACCTAAACGAATCCCAGCTAACATCATGCGCCATTCGCCATCGACGGCGCGGCATTTATGATCGTCTTCCGGTGGCCCCCAGCGATCCCAAACCGCGTTTTGCGCGTCGAGCGGCAATTGATAAAAATGTGTTAAATAATCATTGAGACTCAGACTTTGCCAACAACCACGTTGATGCAGGGTATTAGGGTTATTGGTGACCGCGCCCAATAAAGCCTCAATCAAAGCATTGCCCTCTTCAGGTACGTCTTCGATCGGATAACCCGCCTGCTCTAAAGCACGTAATAGATTCACACTGGAAGCCGGCGTATCCAACCCCACCCCATTGCCAATGCGGCCATCTTTGGTGGGGTAATTGGCAAGGATAAAAGCAACACGCTTTTCAGCATTCGGCAAAGCATGCAAACGCGCATAGCGCTTGGCAAGCTGTGCCACAAACGTCGCTCGCTCCGCATGAAGCTCATAACGCAATAAATCAATCTGCGCCTGCTCGTGAAAATGAGACAGGGCTTTAAAGCTCACCGCCCGGGTGATCACACGACCATCCATTTCCGGTAAAACGATCTGCATCGCCACATCACGACTGCGAAGGCCTTGGCTTTGTGCTTGCCAGTCTTCTTCGGTGCTGCCCGATAAAATCAGCTGCAATACGGGTAACGGATGTTCAAACGCCGATTGAAAATCGGTGGGCTCAGACGCCAGATCAGGACTGCCAGCTCGGTTTGCCGAAAAGCCGGTGCAGTTCACAATCAGCGTCGCTTGTGAACGCTCAATCAGGGTATTCACCAACTCGAGACTGAGTGGATCTTTCAAGGATGTTAAAGCGACTTCTAGCGCTACGACGCCCTGCTCAAGCAAGATATTCGACAGGTCCGAAAACACCTGAGTGTTGCCACTTTGAAAATGAGAGCGGTAATAGAGCACCAAGCCAACCGGATGGCCTTGCTGCAACGCGGCTTGATAATGACGCTGCCAAGACTGCAGATCGCTCGCTTTACCGTCGAGCACCATCAGCGCGTTGGGGATGGCAATCGGCTCCAGCCAATTATCTTCGCCTATGAAATAGTGATGATCTAAGAAACGAAACAGATTCTCGGCATTGGCTTCCCCTCCTTCACGCAAATAACGCCAGACACGTTGCACGCTAGTTTGATCTGCCGAGGACGCCTGCATAATGTCAGGATCGGCACTGTCATCCCCAGGCACAATGATTAGATGACGATTGCGTTTGGCTTTCGCCCAAGCCTGCAGACGTTCAAAGCCATAGGGCCAGTAATGCTGGCCGCCTAGCAAAGACAGCACCACCACTTGAGCACGGCCTTTTTGTGTGGGCTTATCTAAAACAGCGTCTTCGTAGAGATCATAGGCAGCCGGTTTGACCAATTGCATCCAGTTGGCCAAACGTACACGTGGAGAGTCGTCCCCTTGCCAAGCATCTAATGCTCGGCCTAGGGCACTTAACAGCGAGTCGGCAGCCGCCAACACAATGATGTCAGCAGGGCTTTGCCCCAAATCGATGATGCCTTCATCGTCAACAAAGCCACCCGGTTTGGCTGCCAATAAATGCACAGTATTACTCGCTTAGGCGGTCAGGGCCGCGTTCAGTTGGTCTTCAATCTGTTCTTTGCTGATGCCTTTGCCGATGAACACAAGCTGTGTTTGGCGCAGCTCATCCGGCTGCCACAGGCGATCAAAGTAGCGCTCAAGACGCGTGCCCACCACTTGGAAGACTTGGCGCATTGGCTTGCCATTGACCGCAGCAAAGCCTTTTACTCGGTAAATATTGTGCGCTTCCACCAAATCCTCTAATGAGTTTTGCAATGAGTCCGCGTCCACTTCGCCAAGTTTTACCACAAACGACTCAAAGTGATCGTGGGCGTGATCATGCTCATGACCGTGGGCGTGATGGTGGTCATGGTGATTGTGTACGTGCTCGATACGCGCTTCGGTGGCGGCTTCAAGGCCTAGCAATACATCTAACGCCGCTTCACCGTTTTCAACGTAAGCAATCTTAACGCTGGACTCTACTTCCTCTTCGATCACTTGCTTCACACGATCACGTTGTGATTGATCCAGTAAATCGTTTTTGCTCACCACTACTAAGTCAGCAGCGCTTAACTGATCATCAAGCAGTTCTTGAAGTGAAGGGTCGTGATCCAAGGACTCATCAGCAAGTCGCTGTGCTTGAACCTTTTCTTCATCATGGGCGTAACGACCCGCTGCGACAGCTGGACCATCCACGACAGTGATGACTGCATCCACAGTACAATGCTCTTTAATACCCGGCCAGTTGAAAGCTTGAACCAACGGCTTTGGCAATGCCAAGCCACTGGTTTCAATAAGGATATGGTCAATGTCATCACGACGTGCAACGAGCTGTTGCATTACAGGTAGGAACTCTTCTTCTACCGTGCAGCAAATACAGCCATTGGCCAGTTCATAAAAACCATCTTCGCCACGCTGCGTAGCGCTGTCGTCTTCACAATCCAGTGGACAAGAACGCAGCAAGTCGGTGTCGATATCCAATTCACCAAATTCATTGACGATCACGGCAATACGTTTGCCCGCCGCTTGCTTCAGTACATTTGATAGTAAAGTGGTTTTACCGCTGCCCAAAAAGCCGGTGACAACGGTGGTTGGAATCTTGTTAAGTTGCATAATCAATCCTTACACTGCATCGTTTTTACGATGAATCTTGCGGTAAATATGGGCCTGTGATTTGTCGTATAAATACGAATCAGCAAAGTCTTCGCTGTCGAGTACATGTCCCACCAAAATTAAGCTGGTACGGGTAAACTTCTTCGCGCGTACTTGCTCGACGATGTCTTTTAACGTC
This sequence comes from Marinomonas aquimarina, assembly GCF_900089755.1. GTDB lineage: Bacteria > Pseudomonadota > Gammaproteobacteria > Pseudomonadales > Marinomonadaceae > Marinomonas > Marinomonas aquimarina. Next base: position 322,697 of record NZ_FLOC01000002.1, read on the forward strand.
CCCGTCACATAGTCCTGATCTGGCCAACTGGTGCGATAGCACACCGCAACAGGGCAATCCTCGCCATAATAAGGGATCAGCTCTTCAACAATCTTGTGTATACGCGTCACCCCAAGGTGAATCGCTAAGGTGGCTCCGCTCTTGGCAAGGGTGGGTAAACGCTCACGCTCAGGAAACGGTGTCTTACCCTCGTAACGAGTCATAATCACCGTTTGTGAAACACCAGACAGGGTCAGTTCTTTTTTAAGCATGGCCGCAGACGCTGCGACCGCACTGACGCCAGGGATCACTTCATAGTCGATGGCTAAGGCATCGAGGCGACGCATTTGTTCCCCTGTTGCACCATACAAGGCTGGGTCACCACACTGTAAGCGCGCCACATTTTTGCCTGCGGCGGCGGCTTGGCGAATAATTTCAGTGGTTTCATCCAGATTCAATGTGGCGCTGTCGTAAATGACTTCCGCTTGATCACGCACCTGGTCAATCACTTCCACCGGAATCAAGGATCCTGCGTACAAAATCACCGGACAGCGTTGCATGGTTTTCAACGCTTTGACTGTAATCAAATCTGGGTCGCCGGGGCCGGCGCCAATAAAGTAGACCGTCATGGCTTAAGTCCTTTTACTTTTCTATTACTCTTAATGGCTTATAGCTTTTTCGAATAGCCCCGTGGCGTATAAATCCAGTGTTTCTCGCCGTTAACAATATGGCGCGATTCACTGTTGCCAACACTGACCATGGTAAACATATCGACGTCTTTGGCATCCAATTCAGCAAGTGTGGTAAAGGTGATAGATTCTTCTGGACGGGTTAACTGACGACCGATCATCACGGGGGTCGTTGCAGGACGGTATTGCAACAACACATCTCGGGCGTGGTTTAGCTGCCAGTCACGTTTACGAGATACAGGGTTGTAGAAAGAGATGACAAAGTCGCCTGCGCCTGCCGCGTGGATACGCTTATCGATGGTTTCCCAAGGGGTTAGCAAATCACTCAAGGATACGGTACAGAAATCATGGCCTAACATAGCGCCAACCCGACTCGCTCCCGCTTGCATAGCGGAAATCCCTGGAATCACTTCCACCTCTACATCCAACCATTCAGGGTGGTTTTCTTTGCCTTGCAGCTGTTGGTCGAGTAATTCAAATACTAGGGTCGCCATGGCATAAATGCCGATATCACCACTGGAGATCAAGGCTGTGGTTTTACCTTGAGCAGCCAGATCCAGTGCCAAACGGGCACGGCCGATTTCCTCACCTAATGGCAGGTCATGAAAAGTTTTACCTTCACTTAGCTCACCTAACAGTTCTAAGTAATAACCGTACGCTACCCAATCGCTGCAAGCCGCTAACGCTTTGGTAGCATTCGGCGCGACCAATCCTAGGTCACCAGGGCCCATGCCCATGACAAATAATTTGCTCATTTTCGACTACTCAAACAATTTTGCTGAATTGTACCGCTTCTCATAGCCGCTAAGCATGAAAAGGATGGTAAAGAAAATGAAGGATTCTCAGGCGTCCGAGTTACGGCTGCTCTAAACGCAGACAGTCCAGTGTGCGATCGCCACTGTAAACCAACATAGCGGTTTTGCCCCGATCCCAAAAACTGAGGATGTCGCCGTAGTAATAGGAGCCACTGTCCGAGGGCTCCAATGTCAGAATATAGCTGTAATGATTGATGATGACGTGTGCTTGACCTGGATCGAATGCGACAAAGACTTGCAAGCCAGCACAAGCGTATTCATGGAGATTTTTGGCCACATAAGGATGCGCATAATAAGCGTAAGTAGGATAGCTAAGGAGCAACCCCAGCATACAAAGCAGTCGTTTCATCTGATTCCGTTCATTCAAGACAGGCAAGCAAGGGCGCTATTCTAATCAAGCACCGCAAACTTGTCTCGCCCTAAATACTGACTAAATGATCAGCTTTAAATTTTATTCATTTGCTGTTGCAGCTCAGACATATGCTCTTCAGTCATCTGGTTAACCCAATGAATCACCTGTTCACTGCCTTCCTCTGCTAAGCGCATAGCGTCCACTATCTCATTGCGTAACGACGCTTTGACCTCCCAGTCACTGGTCATTTTTTCAAGTGCCAGATGCACTGACTGATGGACCTGCTGGTGCGGCTGCTCTAGTTGCTTGAAGGCTGCCGATTTGGCCACAGAAGAATGACGCGCTTCGCCGTAATACCATTTCCCCATACGGCAAGAATGATGGTCTACCTGAGCCGCTTGATATTCATTGTCTTCAGGTGACGCGTGCAAGGCGACGTAACCATTTTGCTTATAAATCACGTGATCAAGCTTGATTAAGGAGTGATAAATGACCGTCGCAACACCGTCTACACTCAACGCCGACATGCGTGAAGAGCGTGCCAGCTGATTAAACTGCTGCTCAAAGCCCCCCACCAAGTCCTGCATATCGGCACTGAGCATTTTCGACTCCTCGGTAATTCGACTGACCTCGCTGACTTGTTGGCTAAGGGTGGACAGTACTTGGTCCACCGATTCTGCCGTCTCTTTGGTGCGATTCGCCAGTAGCTTCACTTCATCGGCCACCACTGCAAATCCCCGTCCAGCCTCACCAGCACGAGCGGCTTCAATGGAAGCGTTCAAAGCTAACAAATTGGTTTGTTCGGCGATGTCCTTAATCGTCACCAAGGAAGCCGTGACCTTGTTGGAATCGCGACTCAGCGCTGCCACAACGTCGGCCACTTTCATTATGGTGGCACTTACCGTATTGATCGAATGACGGATCTGCTCGACGGCCCCCAAGCTCTGCTCAGCACTATTAGCGTTCTCTGAGGCTTGTGCGCCGATACGCCCAACTTCTTCGTCGACGCGCATTAAATCGGACTGCGCTTCACGCAGGTTACCAATTAGATTTTCCGTATTCAGTTCATGCAGTTTCGAAGACAACTCGTTACGGTTAATCAGCGATACATTGGCGTGCATCGCTTCTACCGATTTTTGTACGGCACTGATGGAGCGTTTCATATTTCCTGGTAGGCCGACTCCTAACGGGCTGCGATGAAAGTCGCCTTTGGTAACGTATGCAAAGCTGGTATCCAATTCTTTGAAATAGGTTTCGATCCGATCGAGCAGATCGTTCAGCTCCCATGCAACTATTCCCAGCTCCCCCAACCCTTTGGTACTGGTAATGCGGTGATGCAATTCGCCTTTACGACAGGCTGAGATGGTAAAGGAAAGACGCCCAAGGGTGTCCACCAAGCGCAGGCCTTGCCAGACCATGATGGCAAACGCCAAGGCAATCAGGATTGAAGCACTGACGTTAAAAACCAAACTTTGCCAGACAAAATGATTACCCAGCATGGCCAATAGCAAGGTTAGGACAAAGGCGCCTAGGCCAATAAATTGAGTGCGCAAAAAAGGAATGCTGCGACTGATGTGGCTTTTCTGCATTGAACTATTTCCCCTGCTGATACAACTTGATCATGGCTTCGTTAAACGATGGCGCTAAAGCATCCACTTGCTCCAATAACCAAGCCATGGAGCGGTTCACACCGTCGTTACCAGGATGGCGCGCCTCTATGTCGCGCATGTTTCGATAGAGCTCTTCACAGGTTGGCAGGGCTGAGCGTGGTGGTTTGCGGCGCACAGAGAAATACCCTTGCGCTTCACCATGTTCGTCTAAGTCCGCAGTGACATTAGCAAACACCCAATAATAGCTGCCGTCTAAGCAGCGGTTTTTGACGAAGGCAAAGAACTCTTCCCCGTTTTGCAGCATTTTCCACATCAGTCGAAAAGCGCCACGAGGCATGTCTGAGTGGCGAATTAAATTATGCGGTTCTCCGAGCAACATTTGTTCAGAGTAACCTGAGACTTGCATAAAGCTTCGATTGGCGTAGGTGATTTTCCCTTTTTTGTCAGTCTTACTAACTATTAAATCGTCGTCCTTGAGTACTACTTCTTTTTCCAAATTCTGCGTTTGGTCGGCACACATGGTATTACTTCCTTAACTTGCCTGAGCGGAAACGATTTTCGTGGCCGAGTCTACGCCCCTGAAAAGTTCAAACGGTGTCCTAGATCAAGGGAAGAAATAACCAGCGATTATGATTGGTAAAGAATTGTTCGTTTTTGTACAACAATTTGACCGTTTTATCTTTGACAGGTAACCCCGATTGCTAATACAGTAACGCCGTCGCTTAGGCGACTTCGTTCTCGGGGCGGGGTGTAATTCCCCACCGGCGGTAATGAGAGGTTCTCAAAGCCCGCGAGCGCTTTCTTGAAGACCTATGTTTAGGGGAAGAGAAAGGTCAGCAGATCTGGTGTGACTCCAGAGCCGACGGTTATAGTCCGGATGATAGAGGACGGCGTAGACAAGATACATCTATACAGACTTTGAACTCTTCAAAGCGGTTTGGCTTGCCTCCCGTTCGCCCTGATTCAGCATTTTTTGTGGAAGACATACTTATGAATCAGAGCTCAACGAATTCTCAAACATTTAACCCATCAACTAAACGTGTAGCATTCCTTCACGCGTCTTGGCACAGTGATATTGTCCTACAGTGCTGGGAAGGCTTTAAAGAAGTATTGTTGTCGCACGGTTACAACGAAGACAATCTAGAATTGATCGCGGTACCAGGCGCATACGAAATCCCGCTACAGGCTAAATTGCTAGCAAAAACAGGTAACTACCACGCTATCGCAGCAAGTGGTCTAGTGGTAGACGGCGGTATCTACCGTCATGATTTCGTTGCCCAAGCCGTTTGTAATGGCCTAATGCAAGTACAACTTGAAACCGAAGTACCAGTACTAACAGCCGTGCTAACTCCACACAACTTCCATGAGCACGATGAGCACTCTAGCTACTTCAAGCGCCATTTCGTGAAGAAGGGCCAAGAACTGGCCGAAGCAGCAAACCGCACTATGCTGCTAACTGAACTAGCAAAAAGCTAATCAGTCATAAATTAAAAAGGCAGCTCTCGCTGCCTTTTTTGGTTTGAACAGCTTCATTACCAGACCAGGTTCACCCCCGCGACAAAGCCACTGCCCAAGCGTTCTTCCTCAAAGTCGTCAGAAATAATACTCTCATGGTAATAGTGGCCATAGACTCCTAGGTTACGTATTAAGCGCCAATCGACTCCCACCTTTAATCCTAGCTCAGTGAAAACATCGTTATCCCAATCTACGGATAAAAACGTCGGTCGAACATCACCACCGATAAACCAGGTCACATCACTCATGATGGGCATAAATAAGGTTGCCTTAGCGCTTAATCCGGTTCGTTTGTAGGCCCCACGCTCCGTTTGGCTTAGGCCCATGGTGATATCCGCGCCACGGGGATCCTCGCTTGAGCCCTCGACGCTAAAACCACGAAAGCCAATCATTTTAATATCGGTTTCTAGCCCATGGTCGAGCTCGACTTGCTCGTAGTATAAGCCGCCAAAACCTGGACGATTATTTTCTGGCTTAATGCCAATGCCCACACCAAATTGCGTGTAATCGGCCCCTGCACTGGCTTCCAGTAACAGCGTGCCTACCTCATTCTCGACGGTGTTGGTGGCCGCGCTGGCCATGGAAGCACACAACGTCAGCCCTAACATTCCCAATATTCGCTTCATATCGCCTCTCTCCTGTTCATCCCTTTGCAAGCTTTGCTCTTCCTGAGCCAATGGTTTGCTATAGAGTAGGGAGATTTTAGTTATGAAACAAATAAAAAAGCCCTGCTTTGCTGATCTCACACAAGCAGGGCTTTGCTGGTCTAACCCAATTAACGCAACGAAGCTTTAAACTCTAAGCGGCGCGCGTGCAACAATGGCTCGGTGTAGCCATTGGGCTGCTCTTTACCTTTGAAAACGAGGTCACAGGCCGCTTGAAACGCCACGCCGTCATAATTTGGTGCCATAGGAATGTACGCGGGATCCTTGGCATTTTGCTGATCTACTACCGCAGCCATGCGCTTCAATGAGGCCATTACCTGCTCAGCACTGCAAATGCCATGCGCTAACCAATTGGCTAGATGCTGCGAAGAGATCCGTAAAGTGGCGCGATCTTCCATTAGGCCAATATTGTTAATATCCGGTACTTTGGAACAGCCCACGCCTTGGTCAATCCAGCGCACCACATAACCGAGGATGCCTTGGGCGTTGTTATCCAGCTCAAACTGAATCTGTTCATCACTCAGTGTGGTCGGATCCTCAAGCAAGGGAATGGATAAAATATCCGCTAAACTGGCCCGTTCACGCTGAGCCAATTGTGCTTGGCGCTCACGCACATTGACCGTGTGATAGTGCGTGGCATGCAGAGTCGCGCCATTCGGTGACGGCACCCATGCGGTACTGGCACCAGACATCGGATGGCTAATTTTCTGCTCTAACATGGCCGCCATTTCATCGGGCATGGCCCACATCCCCTTACCGATTTGCGCTTTGCCCGGTAAGCCACATTCAATGCCAATATCTACGTTCCAATCCTCGTACGCCTTGATCCAGGCTTCTTGCTTCATGGCGGTTTTTGGCACAAATGGGCCAGCGAGCATTGAGGTATGAATTTCATCGCCGGTGCGGTCCAAGAAGCCGGTATTGATAAACACCACCCGTTCTTGTGCTTGGCGGATACACTCTTTTAAGTTCACCGTGGTACGGCGTTCTTCGTCCATAATGCCAACCTTGATAGTGTTACGGTCAAGGCCCAAAGCTTGTTCGATACGCTCAAACAGTTCTACGGTAAAGGCTACTTCTTCTGGACCATGCATTTTAGGTTTTACGATATTCACGCTACCAGCACGGCTGTTGCGGCGCTCAGTGTTGCCCTGCAAATCGTGCATCGCCGCCAATACGGTAATCATGCCATCCATAATTCCTTCTGGAACTTCCTTGCCATGAGCGTCCAAAATTGCCGGATTGGTCATCAGGTGACCGACATTACGTATAAACAGCAAACTGCGGCCATGCAGAGAAAAGCGATTGCCTGATTTATCAAGGTACACTCGATCTGGGTTCATGGCGCGGGTGATGGTTCTGCCACCTTTATCAAAGGATTCTTGTAAGGTGCCTTGCATCAGCCCCAGCCAATTGCGATACACCTCGACTTTGTCATCGGCATCCACGGCGGCAATGGAGTCTTCACAGTCCATAATGGTCGATACCGCCGCTTCCAGCAGAATGTCTTGAATGCCGGCTTGATCATGTTGGCCGATAAAGCCCGCTGGATCGATTTGAATCTCTAAATGCAGCTCGTTGTTCTGCAGCAAAATGGCACTTGGTGCATCGGGCTTTCCTTGGTAGCCAACGCATTTTTCAGTGTCTTTTAGCTGCACCACCTCGCCATTTTTCATAGTGACCGCTAACTCCCCATCAACTATTTGGTACTGCAACGCTTGGGCATGGGAGCCCGCTACCAAAGGCGCTGCTTGATCCAATAACTGACGACCAAAAGCAATCACGCGAGTGCCACGCACAGGGTTGTAGGCGCCACAACGCTCAGCCCCCTCTTCTTCTGGGATGGCATCAGTGCCATACAAGGCGTCATATAAACTGCCCCAACGAGCATTCGCCGCATTCAACGCAAAGCGCGCATTTTTTACTGGCACAACCAGCTGTGGTCCCGCCTGCACGGCAATCTCGCTATCCACATTTTTCGTCGAAATTTTGAAATCTGCGCCTTCTGGTAACAGATAACCGATTTCGGATAAGAAGTGTCGATAAGCTTCTGGATCATGGGCTTGCCCAGAACGCGCACGGTGGTAGTCATCAATCTGTTGTTGAATTTCATCCCGCTTAGCCAATAAAGCAGCGTTTTTAGGTGCCAAGTCCGTGACGATTTCTTCGAAGCGCTGCCAGAAGACCACAGGGTCCAGGCCAGTACCCGGCGCGATCTGCTCATTTACTAATTGAAAAAGGCTTGTTGCGATCTGCAGACCACCCTGCTGAACTCGTTCTATCATAGTTGTTTCCTCCACGGACTGGCTTAGCGGCCAATATTTTTATTGATGACACTTAAGGCAGGGATCGAAGCCTTCAAACATTCACAAAATGAATACAGAAATATCTTTTTGTGAATAAAAACCACTGAAAGCCTATTACCACTTGGTAATTTTATGACTTAAAGCCGAATTTAAGCGCCTGTGAATTCACTATGGCTGGATTACACTCAAAAATCACATTCACAAAAGATATGATCACGATAACAAATATAGATTATGTAAATCTCAAAAAACATTACAGACTGAAATGGTGATCTAGAAATGCACGACCGCCAGCAAGCGGTGAAGCGACCTAACCATGAAAGAGGAATCTGCAATGTCACATTACAAAAACGATATCGACGCAACTGCTACCCTAATCGCTCAACATGGCACACCGTGGGTAGCCATTAACCCTGAATACACTGCCCGTATGCGAGCTCAGAACCGCTTCAAAACCGGCTTAGACATTGCCCGTTACACCGCGAAAATTATGCGTGCTGACATGGAACGCTATGACCGTGACCCAAGCCAATACACCCAATCTTTAGGTTGCTGGCACGGTTTTATTGGTCAACAAAAAATGATCTCGATTAAAAAGCACTTTAACTCAACCGATCGTCGCTACTTATACCTGTCTGGCTGGATGATCGCTGCGCTGCGCTCAGAATTTGGTCCACTGCCAGACCAATCCATGCATGAAAAAACCTCTGTACCGGCATTGATCGAGGAGCTGTACAGCTTCTTGCGCCAAGCCGATGCCCGAGAAATGGGTGGTTTATTCCGCGAGATGGATAACGCTCGTGAGGCGAGCGATGAAGTCAAAGCGGCCTCATTACAGAAGCAGATTGAAGAGTACCAAACCCATATCGTGCCAATCATTGCTGACATTGATGCGGGCTTTGGTAATGAAGAAGCGACCTACCTCTTAGCGAAAAAAATGATCGAAGCGGGCGCTTGCTGTATTCAGATTGAGAACCAAGTATCGGATGAAAAGCAATGTGGGCACCAAGACGGTAAAGTGACCGTGCCGCACGAGGACTTTCTCGCCAAAATCCGCGCCGTGCGCTACGCCTTCCTAGAGTTGGGAGTTGATGATGGTGTGATTGTGGCCCGTACCGATTCGTTGGGAGCAGGCTTAACCAAACAAATCGCCGTATCCACTGCTCCAGGGGATTTAGGCGCGCAGTACAATGCTTTCTTAGATGTGGAAGAAATCGATATCAACAACGCCAATGAGAGCGATGTATTAATGGTTCGTGATGGCAAACTGGTACGTCCAAAACGCCTCGCGAGCAATCTGTTCCAATTCCGTAAAGGCTCAGGCGAAGACCGCGTGGTGCTGGACTGTATTACTTCACTGCAAAACGGCGCAGATCTACTGTGGATCGAAACCGAGAAGCCCCATGTTGGTCAGATCAAAGGTATGGTGGATCGTATTCGTGAAGCCGTGCCCAATGCCAAGCTGGTGTACAACAACTCACCGTCTTTCAACTGGACGTTGAGCTTCCGTCAGCAGGTGTTCGATGCTTGGCAAGAGCAGGGCCATGATGTATCAGCTTACGACCGCGCTCAATTGATGAGTGTTGACTATGACAACAGTGATTTGGCGCAAGAGGCGGATAACCGCATCCGTAACTTCCAAGCGGATGCCGCCCGCGAGGCCGGTATCTTCCACCATTTGATTACTTTGCCGACCTACCACACCGCCGCCTTGTCGACGGACAACCTAGCCAAAGAGTACTTCGGTGCCGAAGGCATGTTGGGTTACGTGAAGAAGGTACAACGAGAAGAGATCCGCCAGCAGATTGCCTGTGTCAAACACCAAAACATGGCCGGTTCAGATATGGGTGACGATCACAAAGAGTACTTCTCAGGCGATGCCGCACTGAAAGCCTCTGGCAAGGATAACACCATGAACCAGTTTGCTTAACCCACCGTTACGCGGTAGATCAACACTCCACAAGAGTGATCTATTCCCCCCGCGTTGGGCCGCTTATGCGGCCCTTTTTTGACACTCTCATTTGACCCTTTAGTAATCCACATTACACTGAACGTTAGTACTGTCATAGATTGTTCATTATTTATGCGACAGAATGGTCGCGGGAACTAATTAAGATAATAAACAACCAAGTGATTAAAGAAGATGATGGGGTAAACAAAAATGAGCGATATCTACGTTTTTTTTTTCAAGCAGAAGACGGCATACGAGATGACCTTGGAACCTTTCTGTGACAAAGTTTTATTAATCGTTAACGTCGCATCAAAATGTGGCTTAACGCCCCAGTATGAAGGACTTGAATCCTTATACGAACACACCAGAGATCTTGGGTTTGAAATCCTAGGTTTCCCAGCAAATGACTTTGCAGGCCAAGAACCTGGCACTGATGCAGAAATCAAAGCCTTCTGTAGCGAAAACTATAACGTCAGTTTTCCTATGTTCAGCAAAATTGTGGTGACTGGAGAGAACAAGCACCCGCTTTATAAGTTCTTGATCGAAGAGGCCCCCATTGCGGTCAACCGTGCTGAAATGGAGGAAAAACTCAAAGGCTACAATATCGAGCCGACAGCAGAGCCTGAGGTTGTTTGGAATTTTGAAAAATTTGTCATTAGCCGCTCTGGCCAAGTACTAGGACGCTTTGCGCCCAACACACCACTAGACGATGTGAATCTAGTGAGCACCATTCGTGTGGCTTTAGCAAACGGCTAACCCCCCCCTAATCGATTGGCCAAGGTAACAGTGACTATCCGCTGTCACCTTGGCCTGCTTTTTTAAGCGGAACGGAGAGCAAAAGTAAGTGCTCACTGCTGACATTAGTCATATCTATGCCCCCCTAGGGAAAGATTATGACAAGCCGCTAGCCGTACAAAGCTTCTGCTGCATAGCGTAACTGCAATATTGAGCGTTGCTGCTTAGTCAGTCCTTTAACGACCAATGCGTAGGAATGATCGACCATTCGAGATAGCTCACCAAAGGGCAATGAGCCATCTAGATACACACTGTTCCAGTGCTTCTTATTCATATGATAGCCAGGCTGCACCGCGCTAAAAATACTGCGGAGCTCTAAGGCATGGTCAGGATCACATTTCAAATTCACACGTGTCATCCCTTTTACTTCGCTCACCAAAGCGAACATCTTGCCGCACACCTTATAGACCAAAGCATCGGGGCCAAATGGGTATTCAGCAACCGCTTCTGGCTTGGCGGCGATGTAGTCAATCAATTCCTGTTTGCCACTCATCTAGCCTCCCAATTTGCGCATCAGCGCAGCCCCCTCACCATAGCTCGCCGAGACTGTGCGTTCAGCCAGTTTAAAACCAAAACGCTGCCAAAATGGCACGCTACCCTGTACAGAGACCAAGCGCCATTCATGCCAACCCAGTCGCTGACTACGATCCAGTAAATGCTGCACCAACTGGGGTCCGACACCTTGCCCCTGATACACTGGCGAAACCGCTAAATCGTGCAGAAACACATACTCTTCAGCAACCCCTTCAGGCAGCGCTTCCCCTAAATCAGGCAAGCGCTCCCCTGCCCAAGTATGGGCCAAAAGATAGCCTGCGATAGACTCAGGCTTCACTTCATCATAAAAGACAAAGCAGAGCTCGGGAGAGCGCTGCCATTTGCCCTGCATCACCGCTAACGGCTCTGGCGCCACATCATGGTATACCTGTGATTGGATCACCATAATTTGCGGCCAGTCTTGCTCAGATATCGTTCTAATCATACTCCTCGCCTTACGATCAATTGCTGTGCCCTAGTCCATCACATACTGACACGATAGTAGGCGCACAGGTAGAAGAGTCGCATAAGAAATGCCCCTCTTCTAAGCCAGGAACTATATTAGAAAAGCGAGAAACATAGAGTTAGATCAATATATTTAATTGATTAGAAGCAATACACTCAGTGAGATTGTAAGTTTTTACACATTCTTCACAGGTAAGGGGCAAGCTGTCTATGCATCAGTACATATCCGTTCGTTGGAAAATTTTATTGCCGATGGCTGGCATCCTGATTTTCATCATTGCCGCACTCAACCTCTATTCCTCCTATCAGCAAAAACACCAACTACTGGATTTAACAGAACACCAGTTATTGGACATCGCTAATGGCTATATGGACAGCATGAATGCGCTGATGTTTACCGGCGCCATGGCCAGTCGTGAAATGCTACGTGATAAAATCTCACAACGAGAAGGCATTGCTGGCGTCCGTATGCTTCGTGGCGATGCGGTCAGCAGCATTTATGGCCCAGGTTTTGAACACGAACAGCCGCAAGACGATTTAGATCGACGCGCCTTAGCCGGTGAAACCATTATTGACGTGGCCAATGTCAACGGGGAACGTCATATCACCCTATTACTGCCTTTTGAAGCCTCTAGCGACCGTCATGGCACCAACTGTTTAACCTGTCACCCAGTTGCCGAAGGCACCATTTTAGGCGCAGCACGTATCACCTATTCCATGGCGCAGCGTGACCAAGATATTGAAAGCGCGATCATTAAAAACTCCACCATCAATTTTATCGCCATCGCTCTGGGGTTAATGGTGATTTACTTCATTATGTTGAAAGTGCTGATTCAGCCTTTGAATCGCCTGAAAGACACCATGGCCGTGATTGGCGAAAATGCCGACCTTCGCCCACGTATTCAATTAGGTGCCCATGACGAGTTCCGTAAAGTCGGGGAAGCAACAAACAATATGCTGGATCGCTTCCAGCCAACCATCCACAGCCTCACCCAGACAATGGACAACTTAAGTTCCTCTGCGGATCAGCTGGCGTCGGTCACCAGAGAGACCAGTGAAGGCGTTGATAAGCAGAAAAACGAAAGCGAGCTTTTAGCACAATCGATCCAAGAGCTGTCTAACGCCGCAGAAGAAGTGGCGCAAAATGCCGCCAACGCTGAAGTCGCAGCCAGTGACACCAAACACCTTGCCGATGATGGTAAAAACATGGTGCTGCATGTGGCGCAAACCAACTCAGAGCTGGCTCAAAAAGTGGAGTCAGCTACAGATGTGGTGAAAAAACTTGCCGAAGGCGCTCAAGGCATTGGTCGCGTATCACAAGAAATCAGCGACATCGCAGAGCAAACGAACCTGTTGGCGCTTAATGCCGCCATTGAAGCAGCCCGCGCAGGGGAGCAAGGACGGGGCTTTGCCGTGGTTGCAGATGAGGTACGCAGCTTAGCGAACCGCACACAGCTGTCGACTGAAGAAATTCGCAATATCATCGAAAGCCTATCCACTATTTCGAAACAAGCGGTTAATGCGATGGAAAGCAGTAAAGCGCAGGCTAACAACAGTGTCGAAGACGCGAGCAAAGCCGCCGACGCGTTAGAAGACATCGCCCAAAGTGTCGATCAGATCCGTGAAATGAACACCATGATTGCGGCAGCCGCCTCGGAACAAAGTGCCGTGGTAAATGAGATCAACAACAACATTCACGCCATCAGTGCCATCTCTGAACAAACTGGCGCAGGGTCCCATAAAACCCTGATTCAAAGTGAAGAGATTGCCAAGATTTCACAATCTCTGGACCAAACCATTAATCAATTTAAGTCTTAACGCACATCACATCAGGCTGCCACATCGCTTCGGCGGTGTGTGCAGCATTGATTGACCGACAACACCCACAGCCCCCCTACTAGCCAGCCTGCCATCACATCGGTTGGCCAATGCACGCCTAGCATGATGCGACTCACGCCCACCAGCAGAGAACTCAGTACAGCAAATACAATCAATGTTCGACGCGCCCCGATGTGTTGCCATGGTCGCGACATCACCAGAGCTGCGGTCAAAAAACATACCATCGACATGGTGGCATGACCCGAAGGAAAACTTGGGGTATAGACTTCGATCAAATGTGGGACCAGCTCAGGCCGTGGCCGAGCAAAAATGTATTTAGCCCCCATGCTTAGGCCTACCCCACCCAGAGACAAGAGCAAAACCTCTAAGCCATCCCGAACACGGCGGCGCATAATCAACACTAACGCTAGGACAGCCATGGCAAACAACAACACCCAATTACTGCCAAGCGCAGTAATATCCCGTGTCACCACAGCCAGCCATACCGGGCCACGTAACATTAACGAGGCCTCCCGAAACCACAATAAAACCGCTCGATCAAAAACACTGACTGGGGCTAAAGCAAGCCAAGTTAGCCCCGTCAGCGCTAGCACTGACATTAAGTAAGCAATACGGATTCTCAAAATACCTCCCTTTCGCGGACCGATCTTTTTGTAATAATAAGCAACTATACCCGCCGCAGTTAAAACTGGCGGCGTTTACACCGAGTTTCCACCTTCTCTCGACGCGTTATCACACGCGTCGATTTCGTTCTATCAAGGGATTTGTCATGCAAGCATACCAATGGGGCGTGTTCGCTCTAGCGTTAGGTGCCTTCGGAATCGGCACCACCGAGTTTTTTCCTATGGGCTTATTGCCTACCATTGCCGAGGGCGTCCAAGTCTCTATCCCCAGTGCCGGCTTGTTAATCAGCGCTTATGCGGTCGGTGTTATGTTTGGCGCGCCACTGGTGACCTTGTACCTGACACGCTTTAGCCACAAGGCCTCCTTGATTGCCTTGATGGCTGTGTTCTTCGCTGGCAACCTGCTGTCAGCCATTGCCGTGGATTACACTACCTTACTAATTTCCCGAGTGGTCACCAGTATGTCGCACGGGGCGTTCTTTGGTATTGGCGCACTGGTGGCAATGAAACTTGCCCCTGTTGGCAAACAAGGCTCAGCCGTCGCCTCAATGTTCTTAGGCCTAACCATTGCCAATATCATTGGGGTACCAATAGCCACTTGGCTGGGACAGGCAATTCATTGGCGCATCGCGTTTGCTGCCACGTCGGCGCTCGGCTTGGTGGCCATGATTGGTTTGTTGCGCACCTTGCCAAGCATGGAGAAACCCAACCGACCGAATGTCAGACAAGAGCTGCAAGCGATTCTGCAACCGGCAGCGCTGCGGACCTTTTTAACCACGGTATTATGTGCCGGCTCAATGTTTACCCTCTATACCTATGTCACGCCGATTCTACAAACCCTCGCGGCGGTGGCAGACGCACACATTGCTTACCTGCTGATGATCGCAGGCATTGGCTTTACCATTGGTAATTTTGTCAGCGGTAAGTTAGCGGACCGATCACCGGACTTATCGCTGACCGTGTCGTTGCTAGGACAGGTCTCTATTCTGTCCGCATTTAGCTTTGTAAGCGTCAATCTTGTCAGCGCAGCCATCACGATTTTCCTATGGGGTGTGGTGAACTTTATGATTGGGCCGCCACTGCAGATGAAGGTCATGACCATTGCCGACAAAGCACCTGGCTTAGCCTCATCTATCAATATCGGCGCGTTTAATCTCGGCAATGCTCTAGGGGCAGCATTGGGTGGTGCGGTGATCACGGTTGGCTTAGGCTACGAGTGGATCCCTGCGTCGGCAGCGATCTTATCCCTTGCAGCGTTAATGTTATTGGCCATCAACCGCAAGCTGGTTGCTCAAAGCGTCTAGTCTGTCTTTAAAGGAAGGTTAACCATGGAACAGCTTGTCTCTATGATGCTCGATGCGGGCAAGTCTGGTTTAGACATGGCACTGTATATCTTGCTGCCCATTATGGTCATCATGTTAGCCTTTATGAAGCTGCTCGATGCCAAAGGCGTGCTTACTTGGCTGTGTAACAAGGTGGCGCCCATTTCACATTTGTTTGGCATCCCTGGATTGGGCGTCTTTGCGGCCTTAAAGCTGACCTTTGTCAGCTTTGCCGCGCCCATGGCCTCGTTGTCTATTATGGACAGCAAGCGCTTGAATAAGCGCCATATTGCCGCGACGCTGGCGCTGATCTTTACCATGTCTCAAGGCAATGCTACCTTCCCGATGCTCGCCCTCGGCCTCAACCTTCCTGTGCTACTGCTCAGCTCGCTTATTGGCGGGCTGTTATCTGCTGCGTTTACCTATTATCTGATGAGCAAAAACTTGCCCACAGATGAGTTTAAAGACGAAGCAGACAACCTCCCCCAGGCCGTCGACAAGCAAGCCAAGACGGTAATGCAAATCTTGTCTGAAGGTGGCATGGAAGGCATGAAGATCGCACTCAACATGATTCCGATGCTGATTCTGGCGTTATTTCTCGTCAATGTGCTTGAAGCGCTGCATGTGATTGACCTACTCACGATGCTATTAGGCCCTGCTTTGGCCTTGATTCATCTACCAGAAACCGCAGTATTGCCATTGGTGACCAAGTACGTCGCAGGGGGCACCGCTTACATGGGCATTATGTTTGACCTAGTGCAGCAGGGGGTCATCAGTGCACGTGAAATGAATATGATGGCTGGTTTCGCCACCAACCCCTTTGATGTGGCTGGCGTTGCCTTGTTTGCCGCCACCGGCCAACGCATCGCGTCAGTGGTGCGCTACGCCTGCTATGGCTGCCTCGTCGGCATTATGGTGCGCGGTGTGATTCACGTACTCGTGTTCTATTAGCCGCTAATAACCGCTCCCTCCTCGTTAAGACCGTTTGTGCATACTTGATAAATATTGAGAAAGCCAAGTCCATGCGATTGATTAGCCTGCTAGGCTTTTCTAAGATACCTAGCAGGCTAACTAATTGAGAGATAACATGGATCAGAATATCGGCTGGAATCTAGCGCGCGCCGCCAATAATTGGCGTCATGTGGTCGACCGCCACATGTCAGACATTGGTTTTACCCAATCTAAGTGGATCGCCATGATGCATTTAAACCGTTTAGGGCAAGGCTGTACGCAAAGCGATCTGGCAAGCAATATTGGCATCGAGCAACCTTCTCTTATAAGAACACTCAATCAGCTTGAAGCATCCGGTTTCATCGAGCGACGCGAATCACCGAATGACGCACGCTGTAAAACCTTATGGTTCACTGAAGAAGGACAACAACAACTCAATGTCATGCAAAGCATAGCGGAACAAGGACGCTCGGAATTGCTATGCGGCCTATCACCAGAACAACGTGCCCTCCTTGATGAGGCGCTACTCACCATCATTGCAAACGCTCAACAATTGAGTGTCAAAGAGTAACTATGACCCCTGATGTACATTTTAATCGCTGGATGAAACGCGCGATCGTCCTGTTTTTCATTATTTTCGCCTACTTGATCGTAGCCGACATGACCATTCCTATGACCAGTTATGCAACCGTTCAGCGCCCAGTGCTCAGCATTGCCCCACAAGTCTCTGGTCAGGTTGTCACCGTCGCTGTGCGCAACAACCAAGTCGTGCAACAAGGAGATTTGCTGTTCAAAATTGAAGACACAGATTACCGTTTGGCGGAGCGCCAAGCCGAGCTGGCCCTTGAGCAAGCTTACCAGCGTAATGCCACATTACGCGCCAACATCGCCGAAGCCGATGCTGAGTTGGTGTCTGCCAAAGTCGCGTTACAGGAGAATGAACGCGAGTATCAACGCTTAACCAAACTGCGCGGACAAGATTTGGTCAGTGAACAGCAACTGGACCAAGCCCAAACACAGATGCAGGCCAGCCGCGCTAATTTAAACGCCATCGAAGCCCGTAAAAGTGCCATTGTGATCGAGCTGGGCAAAGACGAAGACAACAATATTGAGGTCAACAATGCCCGCAATGCACTGGCTAATGCGCGCTTAGATTTGGCCCGTACCGAAGTGCGCGCGCCACAAGATGGCGTGATTTCAAATATGCAGTTGGTCCCAGGTATGGTGACGCAAAGTGGCCAGGCATTGCTTTCGTTAGTGGTCACTGGACATGATCGCATTACCGCAGACTTCCGCGAGAAAAGCATTACCAATGTCCAACCAGGTACCGCAGCATTGATTGTTTACGATGCTTTTCCTGGGCAACTGTTTGAGGGCATTTTAGACAGTCGTGATTTCGGTATTTCTCAAGGACAAAATATGGCCAACGGTGTGCTGGCCACGCCAGATGACAGTGACCGCTGGGTGAGGGACGCACAGCGTATTCGCATCTATGTGAAACAACAGGGCGACTTACCTGAGTCTCTGGTCAGCGGCTCCAAAGCCACCGTGATGGTGGAATCCTCTGACGCTTCTGTATTCCGCTTTATCGGCCACCTGCAAATGCGCATTGTGAGCTTATTGCACTATGTTTATTGAGATGAAGGCCAATGAAAAACGACGCCTGCTACGTATAGCGTTTGGCACGACCATCGGCTTCGCGGTGTGCAAGTTGATGGACTGGCCTTATGGCGTGTTTTTCACCGTGTTTCCGATGCTGTTATTGGGCATGGTGCCGACCTTTAATCGTACCTTAGCAATCGAGTTCATTGTCGGTGCTTTTATCAGTGCCGCTGAAATGTGGCTACTACAAGCTTTCTTTAAGCCCTACCCAACCGCCATGTGGCTGGCTGTATTGTTTATTTTCGGCTACCACTTTCGCTTTATGCTGACGACGCGTTATTTTCTGATGTGGGCTTCAGGGTTGATCACTCTATCGACGCTGCTGAATTTTGGCAGCTATGATGCGAGTCAGGCGACAGATATGGTGGTCACAACCGTGTTAGCGGCCTCTATATCAGTAGCGAGTGCTTACTTACTGTATTGGTTACTACCGGATTTAGAGCCTTTTTCAGGCACACCTCCGCCAGCCCCCAGTGCCGCACAAATTAATCACAGAACCTTGCTTGGCGCGCTCTTGGCAACGGCCTCTTTTACTGTGTTTCAGGTATTTGACCTGCAAGACTCACTCTCCGCACAAGTGGCGACCATGCTGATCTTGTTCCCGATGACCTATCAAGGTTCCATTGCCAGTGCTAAGAAGCGCTCCAAGGGAGTGGCCTATGGCTGTGGCCTTGCATTAATTATGCAGGTGTTGATGTACACCCTGATTGGCAACTTCTTCTTGGTTTGCATCTCACTGTTTATCACGGTCATGATCACCGCCTACTTCCACCTAGTGGAACGCTCAGGGTCAGGCATTGGTTTTGGTGCATTGACCACTATCGGTATTTTGTACGGTCAATATCTCACGCCCCATAACGATATTTTTTACAGTGCCGTGTATCGTTTCAGCTCTGTTGTGGTAGCCATGCTGTTGGTTCTAATGCTGGCTTATATTCTGGATTATGTACTGAACCAATTCAAAATGACGCGTAACTTTGGTTAAAATACGTCAAATTGCCCATTCAGCCGAATCCATGGATTCGGCTTTTTTGTCTCGTTAGCTAATTGCTAAAGTTAACATTCTGCTACAAAAACCCTATCGACGCTCTGCTCACCATTCTCTAATTTGGTTACTTGTTTGATTAATAATCTTTAGATGTGTAATTTATTTTAAAAATAATAATTAGAAATCTAAACAATATGATGAGTCACACAAGGAATCAGTTATCATGAAAAAAGTACTTTTAACCACCGCTGGGGCATTGTTTGCCTGTACCTCATTCGCCGCTGATTGCGGCAAAGTCACCATTGCAGAAATGAACTGGAACTCCGCCAGCCTTATGGCCAACGTCGACCGCTTTATCTTAGAACATGGTTACGACTGTGACGCGGAATTAGTCCCAGGGGATACCATGCCCACAGGTGCTTCCATGATTGAGAAAGAAGAGCCGGATATTGCACCGGAGTTCTGGACCAATTCGATGAAAGAAGCCCTTGACCGTGGCGTGGAAGAAGGCCGTTTGAAAATCGCGAGTAAGTCTCTTTCAGATGGTGGCGAAGAAGGATTTTGGGTACCCAAATACATGGTTGAAGAATACCCAGAACTTGCCACCATCGAAGGAGTGCTTGAGCATGCCGACCTGTTTACTCACCCTGAAGACCCTTCTGTGTCGGGTTTCTACGGTTGCCCCGCTGGTTGGAACTGTCAAATCACAGCAGGCAATCTGTTCCAGGCCCTGCAAATGGATGACGCAGGCTTTGAGCTGATTGACCCAGGCTCCGGCGCAGGTTTATCAGGTTCTATTGCGCGCGCGTATGAGCGCCAAGCACCATGGATTGGCTACTACTGGGCTCCTACGGCCATACTGGGCAAGTATGAGATGGTCAAAGTAGACTTCGGCTCCGGTGTTGATGAGGAACAATTCCGCCAGTGTATTACCAGTGAATCTTGCTTAGACCCTCAAGTCACCATGTACCCACCTTCTCCGGTATACACCATGACCACAGCGCAATTTGCGGATCGTGCACCACAGGCCTTTGAATACATGCAATCCCGTTCATTCACAAACGCTCAAATGAACGGCTTGTTGGCATGGATGGAGGAAAACCAAGCCGATGGCCAATACGCGGCCGAAAACTTCATGTTTGAGCATGAAGACATCTGGTCTCAATGGGTGAGCGCTGACGTGAAGCAGAAAATCGTTAGCGCACTTGACGAGCTCTAAGCTCAATAAAATAGGGGGGCCAAGGCTCCCCTATTTTACTTGTCCTGCACTTTCCTTCCGCTACAGTGAGATATGATTTATGGCAGACGCATCCTGGCTAACCGAGTTTCCAGATATGAGCCGTCGCGAGCTACTTGCGATTCGCAAATCTTTAGACGGTGCTTACCGTGACTTTTCCCGTGAGTACGGTGACACAATAGAAACTCTCTTTGACCCGCTTTTAAGCTTTTTGGTTTGGTTCGAAAACCTTCTTATTCAAACACCTTGGTGGATTATCTTAGTTGTCATCACCGCCATTGTGCATCTAGCAACACGCTCTTGGAAACTGAGTACAGGGGTGGTGGTGTCCATGCTCTTGATTGGCTACTTCGGCATGTGGGAAGACACCATGCGGACCCTGAGTATCATCACCGTCTGTACCTTGATGTCGATTGCACTAGGCATCCCGATCGGCATATTAATGTCCCGTTCGGACCGGGCTCAGTCGATCGTCACCCCGTTGCTGGATGTGATGCAAACCATGCCCGCCTTTGTCTACCTGATCCCTGTGGTGATGTTGCTTGGCATTGGTAAAATTCCTGGGGTGATCGCCGTGGTTATTTATGCCATTCCACCGGTAATCCGTCTCACCAACCTTGGCATTCGTTTGGTCAGCAAAGAAATTCTTGAGGCAGCCACCGCCTATGGCGCGACTCCGTCACAGCGTTTGTTTGGTGTGCAATTGCCGCTGGCCATGCCCACTATTATGGCCGGCATTAACCAAACCATTATGATGGCACTGGCGATGGTGGTGATTGCGTCCATGATTGGTGTCAAAGGCCTCGGTCAGCCGGTACTGAAATCCATCACCAACCAGTACTTCACCTTAGGCCTAATGAACGGCTTGGCGATTGTTGCGCTGGCCATCATGTTTGACCGCGTTTCACAAAGTTATGCAAAGCGCACTCAAAGACATCTAGAGGGACAAGATCATGGCTAATCAAGAAAATACGCTTATTGAAATTGAAGGCCTATATCAAATCTTTGGGCCACAGGCAGATAAAGTTCTGCCTAAAGTTCAAGCTGGTGCCAGTAAAGATGAAGTGCTCGCAGAAACCGGCCACACAGTGGGCTTACAAGATATTAATTTGTCCATTGAGAAAGGCGAAATCTTTGTCATCATGGGACTATCAGGGTCAGGAAAATCCACCCTCATACGTCACTTTAACCGTTTAATTGACCCCACTGCCGGTAAAATTAAGGTCAATGGTCATGACATCATGCAGTTGCCAATGAAAGAACTGACCGAGTTCCGTCGTCATAAGATGTCGATGGTGTTCCAGCACTTTGGCTTACTGCCCCACAGAACAGTGGTAGAAAACGTCGGCTACGGTCTTTCAATCAAAGGTCTTAAAAAGGCAGAATGGGAAGACAAAGCCAAGAGTTGGTTAGAGACAGTTGGCTTAGCGGGCTACGAAGAGCAATACCCGTCGCAGCTTTCAGGTGGTCAGCAACAGCGTGTCGGCTTGGCGCGAGCACTCTGTACCGATGCGGAAATCCTATTAATGGATGAAGCCTTCTCCGCCCTCGACCCTTTGATTCGCTACGACATGCAAAGCCAGCTAATCGAACTGCAGGAAAACCTTCACAAGACCATTATCTTCATTACCCATGACTTGGACGAAGCCCTGCGCCTGGGCGATCGAATAGCGGTACTAAAAGATGGCAAACTGGTGCAGGTCGGTAAGCCGGTCGACATCATTCTCAACCCTGCCGACGATTATGTGCGTGCTTTTGCAAAGGACGTTAACCGTGCGCGAGCTTTGTTTGTTAAGAATGTTATGACCGCCGAAACGCCTATATGCGAAGCAGAAGCCGATTTGGCGACACTGATCGAGCAATATGGCATCGCTTACCGTGTCGTCAGCGAGGGGGAATTTGAAGCCTGCTGTGAATGCACGAGCGCTGGACAGGGGCATTGGTACAAAGTCCCCAGCCTAAAACGCGGACAACTACTTCAGGAGATTCTGCCAACCATGCTGGGAAGCAAACTAGCGCTGCCTGTGATCGATAAACAGCAGCAACTTTGTGGCTTCCTAAACCATCAAGAATTGGCCAAAATGCTGCAGCTTCCGAGCCAGCTCGAAGCCGCTTAACCTCTACTCCTGAGCCATCTTAGCCTTATTCCTGAGATGGTTCAGGAAAATAAATTGGTGTTTGCCCTTCTTCCCAGGCAGGATATTTCAGCATCACCGTTTTGAAATCATCACTCTGCAAAAAAGCCGTTAACCAGCGCTTTAGATGCGGATAAGGACTTGTTTCAAACCACTGACTGTTGACCCCAGCGAATTGGCGTATAAATGGAAATACTGCCATGTCGGCAAGCGTCATCTGTGCCCCTAACAAGTATGGAGAGTGGGCCAAACGCGTCTCTAAGCGCTGTAAGAAGCGCTCGCCTTTCTGGCGATAGTAGGACTCAGGGAACTCGGGATGTCGATCGGCGTATTTATAACGATCCAGCCATGGCTTAAAGCAATGATCGTTAAAGCCTATCCATGCTCGAATCTTGGCCTGTTGTTGCGCTTGCGCTGGCCATAATTGCTCAGCCATCGTTTGATCCTTTGCATGTTCAATGGCCCAGAACATAATGTCCATGCTCTCAGGGAAACGCTGCGCCCCCACTAACAGTTGCGGGACCGTAGAGCGACCACCAAGATTGAGCAGTGCCTCAGGTTTGTTTTTTAACACAACTTCGCGCAGTTCTACTTGTGTGCCCAGTTTAACCAGCGCATAACGGGCACGCATGGCATAGGGACAACGGCGAAAACTGTATAAAATCGCTAGCAAAACTTTCTCCAAATCAACAAGTTATAAATATCACTAGTATAAAATAGTGCCACCAAATAAATAGCAAACCATTAGTTTCTGATAGCACCACCATTAATACGACTAATGGATGCCCATTTACGACACCCTGTCTATTGAATAGACAACAATGTTCATAGAATGCGTAAATAACAAAATCATTAATCATTACAAAAGGATTCACAATGAAGAAAATCACCAAGTTTTTTTCTGCCCTAGCGTTCGCTCTGCCACTTACGATTCAGGCACAGACCGTTGAACTGACCACTATGAACTGGCCACCATTCTACGGCGACAGCCTTGAGCGTGGCGGCTTCATCACCGCCATCGTTGACGAAGCGCTGGAACAAGCAGGCTACGATAGCACGATCGAGTTTACCGCTTGGCAAAACGCTCTGGACGTTGTGAAAAGTGGCGACAAAGATGCCATTGTGGGTGGTTACTATTCAGAAGAACGTGCCCAAGAGTACTACTTCTCTATTCCAATCTACACAGTACTAGCAGGTCTGATCAAAAAGCCAGACTTCCCACTGAATAACTACGACTCATTTGAGTCACTTGACCAGTACAACATCGCGAAAATCAAAGCGACTGTAATCGGTGAGTCTTTCGATAACTTCCCATTCTCAAACCTAAAAGAATACCCAGAAGTTAAAAATGCTGTTAAAGCATTAGACGCAGGTGAAGTAGATCTATATGCAGATAGCCTAGCGGTAGCGAAAGCCGCGGCTGAAAAAGAAGGTGTAGACGGCTCTCAACTACAAATCCTTCTGCCACCGCTTGAAGAAAATGATCTGTACCTATTGATCTCTAAATCGATCCCGAATGCAGAAGAGCTTCGTGATGCCTTCAACAAAGGTTTGATCTCGATCCAAGGTTCTGGTCGTTACGATGAAATCCTAGCAGAATTCAACCAGCAGTAATTTCGTTAGCCTGTCCATTAGGGCAGGCTAATAGTATGCTTATAAGGCCCACAGAAGACCTCTGTGGGCCTTTATTTTTCCGGACACATACTACGGAGCATGGAATGTTCTCTCCCAGTACCATTACCTTAGTCGCTAACCCACCACGCTTAAGCGACTGTGATACAGAGCAAAAAGAATACGCTCTAAAAGACAAAGATCAGTACCATAAGAAGCTGAAAAAAGCGCAAGAGCTGATGCTCCAAGTGCAGCAGGCTTATTACCACCAA
This sequence comes from Marinomonas aquimarina, assembly GCF_900089755.1. Lineage (GTDB taxonomy): Bacteria > Pseudomonadota > Gammaproteobacteria > Pseudomonadales > Marinomonadaceae > Marinomonas > Marinomonas aquimarina. The sequence goes on from NZ_FLOC01000002.1 coordinate 347,013, forward strand.
GGCAAACGGGCCATCATTGTTTTTCAAGGCTGGGATGCTGGCGGTAAAGGCGGAGCCATCCGTCGTATTACGGAAAAATTGGACCCCCGTGGCTACCGTGTGCACCCTATTGCTTCACCAACAAAAGATGAGCAAGGCAGACACTATCTCTACCGCTTCCAAACACGCTTACCCAAACCTGGTTCCATCGCTATTTTCGACCGTTCTTGGTACGAACGCGTACTGGTTGAGCGTATAGAAGAATTTGCCTCGCCTAACGAATGGCAACGTGCCTACCAAGAGATTAATGAATTTGAGCGTATGCTGACCGATGATGGTGTACGCATCATTAAAATCTTTATGCATATCTCTAAAGATGAGCAATTAAAACGCTTTGAAGAGCGCCTTAATAACCCCATCAAACAATGGAAACTGACAGAGGAAGACATCCGCAATCGTGCTAAGTGGGAGCTTTACGAAGAAGCTACGGATGAGATGTTCCAACGCACTTCTACCATGTCAGCCCCTTGGCACATTATCCCTGGCAATAAGAAATGGTTCGCACGTGTGGAAGTGTTGAACACCGTGATTGATGCCCTGTCGAAAGAAATGGACTTATCGCCACCGGCTGTTGACGAAGCCGTGATCAAAGCAGCGCGTAAGCAACTGGGTATTGAGATCGCTGATTAATACTGCTTGCAAAAGGAAAGGGCCGATTAAATCGGCCCTTTTCGTTCTCAGTTACCACATCAAATCATCAGGGATTTGGAACTCTGCGTACGGATCGTCTTCATCGACTTCCTCTGCTTTAGATGAGGTATTCAATACCAGAATCATATCAGGTTCTTTCTCTTGAACCTTTTCCGCGATACCTTTCGGCACGATTTCATACTGGCCTTCCAGCTTAGCAATCGCCAAACGACCTTCAGATAGGTCTTTATGCATTTTTTCCGAGACGTATAGCTTCTTCACCTTCTTCTCATCAGTGAAGTTGTAAGCAATCTCACCGTCTTCTTTCTCAACACGGTTCTGGATAATAATCTGGCGGATCTGACCAAGAATGGCTTTGTATTCAATTTCCGCTTGGCGCTTAAGGTTAAGCTCTTTATCTCGAGCAGCCTTTTCTTCTTTCTGGCGTTTTAGCTCCGCCTGACGGGCTTCTTCTGCAGAATTGTCTAGCTGACCTTTCTTCTGCTTCTGCTTAGTCTGCAGCTTCTCAGCCTTAATTTTATTCGCCTTTTTCTTATCGACGACACCAGCACCTAACAGTTGTTCTTGTAAGGACTTAGCCATGTAAAACCTCTAATAAACGCATATCAATAAACTGCGTGCATTATAGCGTTTTTGAAGATTAATTCCCTGCCCTTTTTACAACCCACTCGTACGACCCGGCTCCGTCCGGGGACGGGATTACTTTGATCGCGGGGTACAACCCGCTCGTACGATTTCCGACAGACGTAAAGTATTTCAGGGGTCAGATCCCTCAACAGTATGCAGGGTACCGTTCCGTTAAGTATGTCTCTGCTCTCATCAAACATCTTTATTTATCTCTTATTTAAATAAGTTGCTCTTTTGGAATCGACTCACAGGGTGACGATAAGTACTGCTATTCATATCAATCGCAACCTTACTTAAAAGGGTTA
>NZ_FLOC01000003.1 GCF_900089755.1 Marinomonas aquimarina
ATACTTAGGCAATGTAATGATGACTCCCCGAGCCAACGGCAGAAGCTAAAAAGAGCTACTTGGAGCGATGATTATCGTGCTCAATTATTGTTTGGTTAAAAAGAGAACAAAGTATGCTCGAGCCCTGGCTCTAGGGCGGCTTTAAAATAGATCATTCCCTCGCTGTTCTTCTAAAACATAAATTCATTTACTGTTTTAGAACTCCCATGCGCTGACACAGATTCCCAGTCGCTCGATTAAATTTAACAGATAAAAGCTGACTGTTATCCCATTGGCATAGTTATGATGAAATTAACTGAGTGATTTGCATAACTACTTTTGAATAAGAAGCTTAAAGGATGACGACTAGAAGGTAGATCTATACTGAATTGAAAGGTACAAAATATTTACCCTAGTCAAAAAAAGGTCTTATATAAAGACACCGGCACACACCCTCTTTAAACGCTCTCTATAACCGCTCGATTACGACCTTCAGACTTAGCTTGATAAAGTAAGACATCACTGCGCTCAATCAAAGACTTTAATTCGACCCGCTCGGGATGCTCACAAACAAGTCCACCCGCACTCAACGACACGAAATCGCTGCAGCCGGAAGATTCATGGGGGATTTTAAGAGCTGACACAGCTTGGCAGATAGTATCGACCAAACGCCCCACTTGTTGCTTGGACTTACCTGAAATTAATAAAATAAACTCCTCTCCACCGTAGCGCACCAGAATCTCTTTTTCATCACTCACCAAGCCTTTGATACAGTGTGCGACCGCTTTCAAGCAATCGTCACCCATAAGGTGCCCGTATTGATCATTGAACCCTTTAAAATAATCAATATCAAACATCACCACACTAAAAGCCTCCCCTTGCTTTTGACTATGACAAAAAAGTGCAGCACCTTGCTCATCTAAATAACGACGATTATAGATCCCTGTTAAGCCATCTAAATTGGCTATGTGCTTAAGAACATCCGCTTGAAACTTTAGCGTCAAGTGCGCTTTAACACGCCTCGACAGAGTCAGCTGATTGATGGGTTTTTGTACAAAGTCCACGCCCCCAGCTTCCCAACACGCCACCTCCTGCGCTGGGTCGGTAAAAGAGGTAATAAAAATAATCGGGATATCACTGTAATAGGGATCTGCCTTAAGGATTTGACACAGCTCTAATCCAGTCAGTTCCGGCATATAGACATCCAGCAAAATAATATCGGGGCGCTTTGATTTAATTAGGTCGATTGCCTCAGTGCCAGAGCGAGCCATGTAGACATTATAATCATCCTTCAGTACCTGATAGATCAGTTGAATGTTGGATACCTGATCGTCCACAATCAATACATTTGCCAGCTGGAAGTCAAATAGCGCCATCATTTCGATCCTCATGCAACATTCTTCAGCCCGTCAGCCGCCGCTTTAAAATCGAGTTCTTGTATCGCATTTCGAATTCCTTGCAATGCTGAAACGGTTGCTGGATCCGCTTGTGCGATCATATCCTCGTACACCTTTATTGCCTGCATGTTGGAACTTTCAAGTAGCTCAATAAGCCCCTCCAGTGATGGCTCATTTGCGTTACTACTTGGGCTATCAACATATGAATCAAGCTTGACATTACTTTGGTTTAAAAACGCCTTAATAGCAACCATTGCCCCTTGATAAGCGCGATCTAACTCACACCTGATCAGCTGATAAGCCGAACGGTCAGAAGATCGCAAGGCGACTTCTAAGCGGTATGCCACATCACTTAACACCTCTGCACCAATGGTCGCCGCAGACCCTTTTATTGAATGTGCGCTTCGCACTAGGATCTCTAAATCAGCCTGATCGTGCACTGTGGGAAGACCTTCAATTAACGTCTCAGACTCTACTAGAAAAGCACGCAGAGTGGCCAAGTACAGCTCATGATTAGACCCCATACGTAACAAAGCACTATCAGGATCTAAGGTCTGTAATTCGGCCGCACTTGGCCCTGTCTGGGAGGGAGCAACACCTGTGTTCTGCTCTTGCTTAGACAAGTTCTCTAAGATCGTATCGACAAGATGTTCAATTTGAAATGGCTTACTGACATGGGCATTCATACCCGCCTCTTGGGCCAATTCGCGATCCGACGTTAAGGCATTAGCCGTCATGGCGATAATTGGTGTGTCATCCGTAACTCGGCGGATCGCTTTTGCCGCATCGTAGCCATCCATAACTGGCATTTGAATATCCATCAACACCAGGTCAAAGGCTTGCTCATGGAATAATTCAACGGCCTCTTGGCCATTATTTGCGATCACAACCTGCGCCCCTTCCGATTGCAGTAACTCTTTAGCAATCAATTGATTGGTGGCATTATCTTCAGCCAGAAGTAACCTTATTCCCTGTAACGGTAGCACGGACTTTTCCTCTGCAACACTGATCGTGTCGGGTAACAAATCTGCTTCACCGGCAAGGTGCATTAAGCGTTTTGCCGTTACCGGTTTTAGGATACTAAGCACACCCTGTTGGAGCGCTTGCTGTTTATCGTTTTCATTCGATAATACAGCGATTTGACCAGTAAAACCCTGCTTGTTCAACTGCTCGGACACCTGGTTTAGAGCTCCCTCATGAGCATCTAGCAGCGTTTGCTCGAACAAGATTAAATCGAACGGATCGTCTGCACTCGCCCCCTGCTGTAATAGTGTCATCAAAGCATCGACGCCCTCTAACGACTGACAACTCCAACCAGCCCCAACAACCGCATGCTCTAGAGCTGTTCGAGCATTATTGTTCTCATGCACAAGGCAGACATTTAAACGCTTCGCTACGGTGCTTAGCGAATCTAAACGATCAGCAGGTAAGCTGTAGGGAATAGCCACGTTAAATTGAGTCCCTGTGCCAAACTCACTGCTAAAGGAAATGCTCCCCCCCATCAACTCGACCAAACGTTTGCTAATAATCAAGCCTAACCCTGTGCCACCATATTCTCGTACAGTAGAAGCTTGCGCTTGTGAAAAGGCCTGAAATAAACGTTTTTGTTTGTCTTGTTCGATACCAATCCCCGTATCTTCAATGCCTAATAACAATTCAGAGTTCAGCGCTTTTAGTCTAAAAATGACCTCTCCCTGAGACGTGAATTTCAAGGCATTACCGACGAGATTTAACACAATCTGCTGTAATCGTAATGAGTCCAATACAATGTTTTCTGGCAATTGAGGATCAAGATCAACGATTAGCTCGACCTCCTTATTGCCTGCGCTGCCTTGTAAAATGCTGATAATAACTTCAACAAAGTCGGCTAAATTAAACGACTGCGGATCCAGCTCCAGTCGTCCTGCTTCCATTTTCGAAAAGTCCAAGATGTCATTCAAAATGCCCATCAAGGATTTTGCTGCATTTTCAGAGCGCTCGATGTAATCCTGCTGTCGCGTATTTAATTCAGTACGACGCATCAACTTTAACATCCCCATCATCGCATTCAGAGGCGTACGAATTTCATGACTCATATTGGCCACAAACTCTGACTTGGTGCGGTTGGCTAAATCCGAGGCATTTTTGGCTTCTTTCAGAGCATTCTCATAACGCACTTGCTGGCTGACATCTTGGTTGATACCAATCACGGTAATGCAGTCCTGATGACTGTTTTTTTCCAAGGAGGCCGTTGCATGTATCGTCTTACGTTGGCCGGTTGCTGTCATTACATCAAAGATGATGTCTGCCTCGTTATGCCCGTCTATCATCTCTTGGAAATGATTCAGCGCACGTTCTCGGTCCGAATCCACCACCATATTCACCCAAGCATCAAATTCTACTGGTTGGGACTCACCCATCTCATAGATTTCATACATTTTAGGATTCCAATAAATGGAATTATCACTAAGGTCCCAGCTCCAGATACCTAGGTTTGCAATTTCGGATGCTTTAGTGAGTTGATCTTTAAAAGCGACTAACTGCTGCCGCTGTTCCATTAACTCGGAAATGTTAGTGACCATGCCTAAATAGCCAGTAATATTTCCTCGCTCATCGTAAAAAGCCGAGGCACACAAATACACCGGCACCCGTGCTCCCTGCCTAGTGATGTAAGTCCACTCATGTTCGTTTTTCAGTCCCATTCGAGTTTTGATCACAAATACATCAAAACCAGGCTCGACAATCGCTCCCAGCTCTTTGCTCAGCTCTTTTGCTCGAACCACGATTTCAGTCTCATCATGGAAGATCGCTGGGGTACATTTACCAACCACCTCTTCTTTTGAATAACCTAACAGATGTTCCGCTGCCGGATTGAAATGGGTGATTACTCCGTCTAAATCCGTGGCAATGACCATATTCTCACCCGTGTTCAAGATCGCTTCTTGTAACGAATAAGACTCCCTCAGTTCACGGGTCCTATCCTCAATCTGCTTTTGTAGAGATAAGTTCAAATCATTTATCTCTTTAGTAATGGCTTTATACTCGGTCATGTCACGAATGATTTCAGAGATACCTACGATTTCATCACGCTCATTACGGATAGCAGAAGCAGATAGGGAGACGGTGATATCATGCCCTTGTTTATGTTTTCGGGTAGTTTCAACAGGCTTAACATTTTTCCCTAACAGAAGCTTATAACGGATAGTTTCTTCTTCATCTTCACCTTCTTGACTGCCGAGCAAATCGAACGAGCTCTTACCCAGAGCCTCTGAAGCACTGTAGCCAAACATCTGCTCGGCACTCTTGTTCCAGCTTTTGATCACCCCATCCGTTGCTAACACTATGATGGCATCCTGCGAGCTTTTGATAATCGCGGCGTTTTCAGAGGCATTAATCGTCAACGCTGCTTGCTGTCTAGCATTTTTACGCTGCAGAGAATAAATGACCCAAAAAATAACCGCTAACACAAACAATGCAGACATTGCCGTCAAAGCATCGTTTAAAGAGTGCAGCCGTGCCTCATGATCCTCCTTAGCAAGCACAATGCTTAAAAAGTGCTCATCAGAGAGTGTAAATGTTGTGCGGCCATGCAGAAAGCTTGGCTGGGTCAGCAGTTTTAAAATGGCATTCAGTAACCCCGAGTGATCCGTTACTTTATCTGCAATAGAAAATAAAAGACCACTTTGATTGTCCAGCACATGGAGCCCAACATCATTGCTGATCGAATTATTTAGACCATTTAGCAATACGAAAACATCAACATCGATGACAATGATACCAAACAAAGTACCTTGGTCATCATGGGATGTCACAGCGATAAGCAATCTTTTATTAAGAGCGCTTTCGATGCCCTTTAATACGCCAGAAACCAATACTTCATTGGTAGGCGCCTCTATGACTTGAGTAAAAAACGCCCGTTCTTTTTGTGAAAGCCCAGACCTAGTGTTTGGAAGATTTATTCTGGCCGCCTCTCTCTGGACATTCACTAGGTCGTGCCAATTTTCTCGCACATCGATATAGCGAATTTGGGTGATGCTGGTTTTGGCTTGTAAGTAAGATCGAAAAATTGAGCGCAATCTGCTCTGCCACATGGCTGCCGTACTGCCATCAAGTGGGTCAATGCCGTCATTTTTCACAGCGCGTTGAATCCCCTGAATAGGCGGAGCCATACTCAATATAGCAATATCGCCTTTAAGATCATCAATTTTGGCCGCAATGAAATCGACATGAGCATTCGCCTCATGCTGCAAAGATGTAGTCAGCTGGTTCGATAGTTGCTGATAGTTCGCCTTGTAGATGGCGTAGCCAAAACTTAGCACCCCAAAGACAAAGGATAATGAAATCAGCATTTTATAAACACTTACTTTCTTCATATTTGAGCTCAAACGAATTAACTTGAGAAATATTCTAACCTGTTGATAGCGTTCAGTATGTTCCGTGCTGTGTACAAATGGTAACTTTTTGAATCCACAGACAGTGCTTAATGACGAAAAACCGCGAATCTAAATATTACTTCACGATGCGCATAAGTTGTAAATCATGCCAATAAGACTGATGGTAGGGTACATTTCTTCACAATTATAAAGTGCCGACAATTTTGCTAGAGGGTTATATTAGATATGATTTAATAAGATTATTTAACTCCTCAACAATGCATAATTTAAAAGACCATAGAGTTAAAGCTTTTCTTCTGTTTGCGCTTCTTTACTGGGGAGCCGCTCTCTTTGTTATCGAATATTTAGGCAATATTGCTGCCCGAGAAGCCATCAAGGATCATAGAAACGCGCTACAAAGCGATATCGCCATCTCCCGATCTAAAATCGAAGCCACAATCTATGAAGATATTTATATCGCGGATGCCCTATCACTCATTCTTGAGTACGATCCAACCATTGTTGAACGTGAGTGGGAAACACTGGCACGACAGTTTATTCAGAAGTCGACTCACACTCGAAATATCGGTGTCGCACCGGAGGATGTGATTCGCTATATCTACCCATTAGAAGGCAACGAAGCAGCCATTGGCCTAAATTTCAGAAAAGTTCCTCACCAATACGCGGCCGTTGCCAAAGCTCAAGAATTACAATCCGTCTATCTAGATGGGCCATTGGAATTGGTGCAAGGTGGTCAGGCCATCATTGCCCGTTATCCTATTTTCCTTGATCGCCCCATCAATCAACGTTATTGGGGGACGGTCAGTGTGGTGTTAAACTTTGATCAAATCATTTTTAGTAGCAATTTAAATGAGATCCAATACGCAGACATTGCCCTCACGCGAACGAATTTAGACGGTGAGCAGCAACTCATCTATGGTGACCTGAAAGCTTTTGAAGAAGCGGATGTACTGTTACCCATTCACTTACCTAACACTCAATGGCAGCTGGCCAGCAAACTGCATTACTGGGATCTGCCCGAGGTTAGACAAGCGGAGAACATCACCAAGCTGTTTGCACTGATTGGTGCCATCGTACTATTTTTGTCCATTTATATTTTATTTAGAGCCTATCGCGTCGCCCATAAAATCTCCCTGCTCGACGACCTAACCCACCTTCCCAATCGCCGTTTCTTTTTTAACAAGCTGGCAAAGCGGATCAAGAAGTCAAAAAGTGATGGCCCCTTTGTTATTCTCAATATTGACGTAAATGGCTTTAAAACGATAAATGATCAATTGGGTCACGACACTGGAGACGACTTACTACGCTATCTAGCCAAACATTTGAAACTGTCACTGGATAGCTGTGACACCGTGGCGAGAATAGGTGGGGATGAGTTTGTCATTATCCTAGATAAGGCAGATAACCAACAGGCATCAAAAAAGGCTATCCAACGTATCCATCACGCCATTGATGAGAACATCTTCCACTGGAAAAAGGAAAGTCTCTACATTTCTCTTAGTATCGGTAGCGCTCTATATCGAGGCCAATCGGAAGACGAACTACTCGCTGAGGCTGACATGGATATGTACCAACAAAAGCAAGAGCATAAAACACGTAGCGCAAAAAGCGATTCTGATTTCGTGATTTAGCGAGCAAAGCTCATGACACTCTGCGTCTAAATCCACCGTAGCAGTTTTAATACTAGGTGGATTTTCATCCCACAAACCTAGGTGCCAAGCCGTACTTTAGTCTTAACTCTCGCCAAAACTATTAGCCTGATCAGCAACTTATGTTAACTTCCTTAGCCTAATTCGTTTCATTGCATGGAGTACAAAATGAGCCTTATTTGCGAACTAAGTGATTTACAGCGTTTATACCATAAGCGGGTCCCAAAAATGTTTCAGGGATACTGTGAATCAGGCTCATGGGCACAACAAACCTTAGCTTTGAACCAATCTGATTTCAGGCAGATTCTATTTCGGCAACGTGTCGCCCGTGATCTTGAGCCGCGTTCTTTGAAAAGCCAGCTAGTCGGCCACGATGTCAAAATGCCACTGGCATTAGCGCCTGTCGGCCTACTTGGCATGCAGCACGCTGACGGCGAAATTCTCGCCGCACAAGCCGCCGAAGAATTTGGTGTACCTTTTACCTTATCGACTATGAGTATTTGTTCAATTGAAGCGGTGGCTGCAAAAACGCAAAAGCCATTTTGGTTTCAGCTCTATGTGCAAAAAGACCGCGAATTTACCAAAAAACTGATTGATCGTGCGAAAGCCGCAGGCTGTTCAGCGTTAGTGGTAACGTTAGATCTACAAATGATTGGTCGACGCCATGCTGACCATCGAAATGGTATGACAGCGCCACCTCGCCTTACCCTGCCCAACATTATCGACATCGCACGACGTCCGCGCTGGGCGCTAGATATGTTAAAAACTGAGAATCGTCAATTCGGTAATATTCAAGGCTGTGCAACGGGCGTCGATGATATGAATGACCTTATGAAATGGACGGCCGGCTCGTTTGATATCAAGCTAAGCTGGGAAGACATTCGTTACTTCCGCGACCTGTGGCAAGGACCTCTGATCATCAAAGGTATCATGGAAGTTGAAGATGCTAAGGAGTGCGTGAAACTGGGGGCTGACGCCATCGTCGTGTCCAACCACGGCGGTCGCCAATTAGACGGCACACGCTCCACCATCAGCACCTTACCTGAAATTGTCGCGGCAGTAGGCGATCAGTTGGAAGTGTGGCTCGACAGTGGCATCCGCAGTGGCCAAGACATCATTCGAGCCAAAGCACTTGGCGCCAAAGGTGTCATGGTCGGTCGTCCCATGGTGTATGGGCTAGGCGCCATGGGCAAACAAGGTGTTTCGAAAATGCTACAAATTTTCCATGAAGAAGCCGAGCTCACTATGGCATTTATCGGCCACCGTGATATTAGCCATATAGGTCGTGAAGACATCGTATTTAGAAAAGATAGCTTTGCCAACGTTTGAAAAACAACCGTCTCCATAACTCGCAATTAGCCTGCCTCAGAGCAGGCTGATGCTTTTCAATCGCAGCCCTACATATCTGAAAAACGGTTGGATGATTGCACCATGCGTTTGATTTCATGCTCTTCCATGGAGCTTAATGCACTTAACATTTCCATCGTAGACGTGGTTTCCGCTCTGGAAGCTAAGTAGCGATACAATTCAACGACTTGCTGATGCTGATCGATAATCAAGTCCATAATCTGCTGTGCATTCAGGCTAGCAAATGGCTCATCACAATGCTTAGACTGAGTGATCGGGTATTTTTGAACATATTCATAGCACCAAGTATTGAGTACTTTTTCTTCACCCTTAAGTTCAAAGCCTTGAATCACCTTAGTGAGTTGTTGCTCATGCTCTGACAAATAGTTTAGTACCATCCTAGCTCGCTCATCGTTACTGATAAGGGCACAGTCGGATAAGCACTTGCTAAGCTGACTATGAAAGGTCTCTGTCCAACTTAATACATCTCTTAATGTCTCAATTGCCATGCTACTCACCTCGCTTATGGTGAAGAGAATTGGATTGCCTCAGGCGTTAATAAAGCGGCTAATCTATCTGCCTTGATACTCACCGGAAATTGTCACTGGACACCTGCCTACTTTATAAGCATGAGTATGGTTCTGAATTGCTATTTCAACAAGTCTAGCAGGGAGCGTCGTGGCAAGGATACTGGGTGAACATGACGTGAAGATAGGCACATCTAAGGTGATCTGACTTGTATTGAGCCATTATGACAATCAATACCGCAAGGTATTTATAGGCCTATTTTTTCGACCACTGTTTGCTGTAAATCAGACCTTCCATGACCCCATAGGTTTAGACTGAACCCAGTTTCTTAAGTAAAGCGCAGGAGTTGAGACATGGAAGAACAAGCAAAACAAGACAAGTTGCAGAACATGCTAGCCGCTGTTTCATTAGTTGCAGTGGTCGCCATGTTGGTGTTTGGATTTAAGACACCGGAAATGCAAACAACAGCTACCGTCTCTGCAGTGATTGCTGGCTCATCGGGCGCGATTAGTGCCTTAATTGGCATACTGCATTAAGTAATTAGACAGGTAATGCAGACGCTTTTAATTATTTGGGGGAGACAAAAAACTCCCCCTACTTATTAAAGAGAGACCCCGCCGCTGACTTCTAGCGTTGCGCCATTCACATAACTGGCCTCATCTGACGCAAAAAAAGCATACACATTGGCCAGCTCTTCGGGTTTGCCAATACGTTTTTGCCAGCAGGACGATTCTATCTGTTGCTAAATAGACTCAGGAACCGTTTGTAAAATCTCTGTCGCCACTGCGCCTGGCACCACCGTATTCACACGAATTCCCTTGCCGCCCAGTTCTCGGGCCCAAGTCTTGGTAACCCCCAATATGACCGCTTTGGAAGCCGAATTAGCCATGTGTCGGTCAAGCAGAAGTAAAGCAAGATAGCAAAAGGGGAGCCACCTAAGACGCCAAAAATTTGCAAATGAGCCTAATAGCATTCAAAGCAAAAATAGACAGAAGTGGTTTAAATAAAGTGTGAGAGAAAAGTAAAACAGAAAAGGGAAATTAAGGTGGCATCTCCACCAGCCTCACCTCGGCACACGAGTCCACCGCTGTGGCTGCTTCCTTCCGGACCTGACCAGATTCACGGTTTATCGTTGCGAGGGGACCAGCGGAGACACCATAGAGGAGGTCCCGATGACCTTGGCGAGCCATTATACGCACCCAATTCAAAAGTGCAACAGATGTCTTATATTTTTCAGTCACTTAGATCTGTTTTATAGATTTGTGTTTTATTTGACACCTTTTGTTTGCGGACGTTGGTATCCTTGTTTGCTTCTAGTAACATAGCCGCCAGCCATTTTTTGAGGATATATCGTTGAAGCTGTTTGTTAAGAACTTAACCCACGTCGACCTTTCATACTTCTGCCCTGCGCGCGGGCTATTAGGAGAAAGTTGGCAAGCCGATATCGTGCTAACAGGGAAGCTAAACGATGAAAGCATGGTGTGTGATTTCAGCATTGTGAAAAAGATGATTAAGCAATGGCTGGACGCGCATTTGGACCACACCCTTGCGGTTCCGGCACAACACCCTAATACGCAGCTGGTGACATTAGACGATGAACGCCTGCGCTTTGTCTTTGCGCACGACAATGGTCAGCGTTTTGAGTGCGTGGCGCCGAGCCAAGCGATCGCACAGTTGCCGATGGCGGAAATTACACCAGAGCAAGCGGCTAAATGGGTCGAGCAACAGATCTTAAACCTTCTGCCTGCCGAGTTGGAAGCGGTCTCCGTTCGCTTCAAACCGGAGGCGACCGATGAAGCCCACTACCAATACAGCCATGGCCTGAAAAAACACAGCGGCAACTGTCAACGCATTGCCCATGGTCACCGCTCTGTCATTGAAATTTATCGTAATGGTGAACGTGATCGCACTCTCGAACAAGATTGGGCCGAACGCTGGCATGACATTTACTTGGGCACCCAAGAAGATCTGATTGGTATCATCGAAGAACAAGGTGAGCGCTACCATCACTTCAGCTACGCCGCCAATCAAGGCTTGTTTGAGTTGATTATCCGCAGCCCACAAGTGTACATGCTGGCCTGCGACACCACCGTTGAGTCTTTGTCTGCCCACATTGCAGAGCAACTCGCAAAAGAAAATATCGGCGACAGCATCGAAGTGCACGCCTTTGAAGGCATTGGTAAAGGTGCCATCTCAGAAGTAAGGATTGAAAAATGAGTTTAAAGCCATTTGAAATGTTGCCAAAAGGAAGCGAGTTAGCGCTTGATGAAGTGCTAGCCAACCTGAAAACCGATGCAGATGGCCTGATTGCAGCCATTGCCCAGCAACACGACACCAAAGAAGTATTGATGCTGGCTTACATGAACGAGAAATCGATTCGTGAATCCCTAGAAACTGGCCAAGTATGCTACTGGTCCCGTTCTCGTCAAACCTACTGGCGTAAAGGCGAAAGTTCAGGTCACCGTCAACGCCTAGTTTCAATGGCATTTGACTGCGACGGCGACGCCATCCTGCTACAAGTGGATCAACAAGGACCTGCTTGTCACACGAACCGTCGTGATTGCTTCTTCTTTGAAGTCAGAGACGGCAAAGTTTGCATCGACTCTGACCCACAATAAGCCCATACCTAAGCCCACTTCATTCCTGTAAAAAGTGGGCTTCTTATTCCCTTCCCTCACATCTAACTAGCAAGCAGTGCTGCTTTAAGGTGTAATAGACACCTTACCCCCCAGGAGCGTACCCTCCTGCTGCCTCTGCTTTAGCCTTATTTGGAGTTGATATGTGTCGTTGGATGGCCTACCAAGGAAGTCCGGTCTATTTAGAACAATGGTTATTTGAGCCCGATCATTCCTTAATCCATCAAAGCCTTAGCGCTCGCAAATCCGAAGTAACCGTCAACGCCGATGGCTTTGGCCTAGGTTGGTACGATGAACGGGAAGAACCGGGACAGTATCATGAGATTCTGCCTGCTTGGAGCGACTGCAATTTAAAAAGCTTGGCTCGACACATTAAAAGTGGCTTGTTCTTTGCGCACGTTCGCGCCTCAACGGGTACCTCCACCGCCCGCTCTAATTGTCACCCATTTGGCTATAAAAACTGGCTATTTATGCACAACGGTCAAATCGGCCAATACGAGCAAGTACGCTGGCAAATAGATCGCTGGATTCCAGAGCATCTTTACAATCACCGTCGTGGCAGCACCGACTCTGAAGCCATCTTTCTATTAATGGTGGCAAATGGTTTAGACCGGGACCCTGTTGCGGCGGTAAACACCACTTTGCAACAGATCCTTAACTTGATGCGTGATAAAGGCATTCAAGAGCCACTGCGATTTACCAGCATGCTTTCGAATGGTCGCGATATGTGGGCAGTCCGATTCTCCAGTGATGAGCACGCCCCCTCACTTTATTACAAGCAATTTGGTGAGCACGTTGTCGTCGGTTCCGAGCCTTTGGATTTATCCGGACATGGCTGGCAATTGGTGGAGTCTGGGCACATGGTAAAAGTAGGGATCGACCACTATCACACCGATGAACTTACGCTGGACGGTTAAGTCGGTGTCATAAGAAATCTGAATAACACACGACACTTGTCAATGAGAGCGCGGAAAACCTATGACATCGCAAAAGAAATCACGCGAATGCCATAAACATGCACTATCTTGCAAAGTATTGCATTAGCTATTAGGAGAACAGAAATGGTAGATTTCGATCTAGTTGGCAAAGTTGCCGTAGTCACTGGTGGCGCTGCAGGGATTGGCTTGGCCTGTGCCGAAGTATTAGCCCGTTCAGGCTCGGCAGTGGCGATATGGGATTTAAACGAAGATGACCTGCAAAAAGCCCAAGACTACCTATCTGAATTCGAAGACCAGATTCTTACTGTTGAAGTCGACGTTACTGAGTCTTCTTCCGTTGACGCCGCAATGCGCGTGACCGTAGAGGAATTTGGGCGCTTGGACATTCTGGTGAATAACGCTGGCATTGGTGCCAATATGAAAGACGTATCTGAGCTGAGCGATGCAGAATGGCATAAGGTCACGGGGGTCAATTTGGATGGTGTCTTCTACTGTCAACGTGCCGCGTTAAAATACATGAAGCAGTCTCAATCTGGCAGCATCATCAATATGGCATCGATTTTAGGCCAAGTCGGTTTTGCAATGGGCTCGGAATACGTCGCCGCCAAGCACGCGGTGGTTGGTCTGACGAAAAGCGCCGCGCTAGAATTCGCAGAGCAGGGTATTCGCATCAACTCCGTTGGTCCAGCCTTTATTCATACCAATATGGTTGAAGGAGGTTTACTTGATCAGGAAACACTCGACTTGTTGGCGTCGAAACACGCCATGAAACGTTTCGGCAAGCCAGAAGAAGTCGCCAACCTAGTCGCCTTTTTGGCTAGCGATGCCGCATCTTTTTGTAACGGCGCCTACTATCCTGTGGACGGTGGCTATTTAGCGCAATAACGCACGACGCTAGCCAACCCATAAAAATGCGCCCTTTCTTACGAAACGGCGCTTTTTTCATTTACCGCTAACGTGAAAACTAAGCGCTCTCTTTTTCACGATAGGCATAGGTCGCATCAAAGCGCGACTGAATCCAGTCACCACTGTAAATCGACTCGTATTTCGCTGGTTTTTCAGCACTTTGGCAAGTCGGCACACAGGCCACCGTGGTTTCGTAATCCGGCTCAACAAAGAATGGGAACGAATAACGGTGCACCCCGGTTTGTGATGCTCGAACTCGATGGGCCGTCGAGACGTACTCATCATTGGTCCAACGCTGCATCAAGTCGCCAATGTTGACCACAATGGAGCCTTCCATAGGCGTCGCTTGCAGCCATTCACCATTACGATGCTTGACTTCCAAACCACCGATATCATCCTGCAGCAGTAACGTCACACAACCATAATCCGTATGAGCACCGGCACCGTTATCATGGTCATCGTTGGGACGTGGCGGGTAGTGAATCATGCGCAGAACTGTGACGTGATTTTTAAAGCACTTGGTGAAAAAGTCCTTCTCCAATTGCAGCGCTTCGGCCATGGCGATCAATAGATTTTGTGCCACACTGAATGCTGTCACATAGTAATCGTGTAAGGTTTCCAACACTACCGGATCACTTGGGTTCTGATTAGGGCCGTACATTTTCGGGTACTTGGCAGCCAACGGATGGTCAGCTGGCAAATCCAGCGCCATATCGAACGTTTCTTTCCAATCCGCCTTATTGACCTCATCCAGTTGCTCTTCACCGACACCACCATAACCACGATGGTTCATGCTGTTTTTTATATCGATTTTAAGTTTGTCTTCTAGTGGCGTATCAAAAAAGCGCTTAGCCGCTTTCATAATGCGCTTAACTAACGCTTTGTCGATGTCGGTATTAATAAGGTAGAAGAAACCGATTTCACGGCACGCAGTATCTAGAAATTGTATTTCTTTCTCACGTACCGCATTATTTGGACTGGTAAGTTTCGAATAATCAATTAATGGAATGCCCATTGTTGCTCCGGTTATGCTTCATTATTGCGATTGGCTAGCCGAACTAACCGTGTGTGCTTAGGGTTAAAGCGCTTCAAGCCTTCTTCGGCGAAGTCGACAAAAATCATACGTTTCCCAGTGGTTTCTTGGCGTACGACAATCCCTTGCCCATACTGTTCGTGACGCACTTTATCACCCGCCTTAAGCTCACCTTTGACGGCTGTATCAGTTTGTTTAAAAGTCACGTTTGGTGCGTCATCCCCTAACTCAGCCAAATACTTTTGCAGCGGTTCATCTAAGTCAGCCGTCAATTCCAATGGCGCCTTATCGTCCCAGTGGTGCCCCATTTTTTGGATCGGTACCGGCTGAGCTTCGTAAACAAAGCGACTCATGCTACCCGAACGAGCCGCGCCAGCCAGCAGGCCCCCTTTACTGAGGCGGCGCACGTCTTCACCAGCAGGGCTTTCTAAGAAGACTAAGCGTTTACGGGCGCGAGTCATGGCCACATAGAACAAACGACGCTCGGCTTGCATTTCCGCCGCTGCTTGTCGATCAATGCTGCTTAAATCGTCATCATAGTAAGGGAAACGCCCTTCTTGCAGACCTGACATCATCACCAAATCAAACTCTAAACCTTTAGATTTGTGAATCGTCATTAAGTGCACACCATGGGTATGCTGCTGGTCCTGCTCATTTAATTTGACCAATTGTGCAATAATAGCGCCGGCATCGCTAGCCATGCCGCGTACATAACTCAAAAAAGCTTCGCAGGTGGCAATTTTTTCTTGGGTTTGAATGTCCCTGCTGCTGGTATGCTCAAAGTAACGATAGATACCCAGCTTATCTAAGGTCTGTAATAAACCTTGTGCAGGGTCATTTTTGTACATCGTCAAGCTGCGTAGCCAGTCAGCCCGATCCGCGATTTTCTTAGCCTTCCAACCTTCTGTTTGCTCCGCCATACGCTCTAATAATTCTGGGATCATATGCGGACTTTGCCGTGCTTGGGTCAATAAACGTGTGCGATCGGCACTGGCATTGGTCACATTCGGCACTGTTACCAGATACTCAACATCGGTTTTATCGTAAAACAAACTGGTATCGTTTAAGCCACCCGCCATCACCGACAAATAGGCCATCAACATGCGAATTTGGCGGTTCTCTAACAGCGGCGAATCACCGTGTAATTGGTACGGTACGCCCTTATGCATCAGCGCTAACTGAACCGGAACCATATCGCTGTACAAACGCACCAAGACGGCACAATTTTCTAGACTACCGCCTTGCTCATGCCAAGTTTTTAACTCACTCAGCAAGGCCCTACCGGGCAAATTGGAGCGAGCGAAATCCACTTCAGTTTGCCCCCCTTGACCAATGACCAACTGCTCAGTTTGATTTTGTGACACCACACAGGTGGCCATCATGCCAATGCTGTGACCAAAGCGAAAACTGCACGCCAAGGGGTAGGTACTGACGGCCACGAAATCCTGATCGAATTGTTCAGCCATGATCTCCGGCGCCGCGCCACGCCATTCATAAATACATTGCTGCACATCACCAACGATCATCCAGCGTGCGCTTTGCTGATACAAAGCCTTGAGCAATTCGTACTGGCACGGGTTAGTGTCTTGGAATTCGTCTATCAGCAGGTACTGGTAATCTGGCGCCAATGTTTGAATGACATTCAGCTGTTCGCTATTGGATTGCTGAATCAGGGCAAAAGGATCCGCTAACAGATCGGCAAAAAAGCGTAAGTTGGACTGTTTACGCAGGCTTTCTAGCTGCTCGTATAGGGCAACGAAGTGACGACATTCTTTCGACCAATTACCTGCCTCAAAGACATCGGCAGCCGAGATACTTGCGGCTTTGACTTGATCGATAAACAACAAAAAGTCTTCCAACCAATCACGTTCGTCATGCAGCTCCACTTCTAAGTTCTGACGCATCAATCGATGCCGCGCTTCGCGAATGAGCTTGATCATGGAAAACTCATCAGTGACCAATTTGGCCGTCGGCAGCAAATGACGCTGTTCTAATCGCCTCGCTAAGCGCATGCCAAAGGCATGGAAAGTCATCACATTGGGAATGCGGGCCGTACCCACTTGACTCATGGCCTTGCTTAAGCGAGCGCTAAATTCTTCTTGGGCGCTTTTATTGAACATAAACACGCCAATTTTTTCTGCGGCAACGCCCTGCTCTAATAAATGCTGGATACGACCGATCAAGGTGGTACTTTTGCCCGCCCCAGCGACGGCAATGACTTTGGCATGATCATTTAAATCATGCTGAATGACCGCAGACTGTTCTGCGGTATAAGAATACTCAGACACGTTCACCTACTATCTGTGACGTTTTAATCTTCAAACAAATGACCGATTTCTCGGAACGCAAGGTGCTCACGGCCAGCAATTTTCGCGATCGACTCACCGCACGCCACGAGACGGCGCTGGAAACGCGCGAAAAACACCCCATTGGCGCGAGCGATGAGGGGATAGGAACTTTGTGTCACATCATCTGCCATCACATCGACAATTTCACCTATGACTTCCCCCGCTTCCACCGCTTCCCCTAAGTCTTTATGGAAACAGGCAATGCCGGCAATGGGGGCTTTGACCAAGTCCATCGCGTCTAATGGGAAAAACGTCACCTGGCTGGCATCAATTTTTGGTGCTTTACCCTTCACCACCTTACGGTAGGTCAGGTACTTCATAAGCGCGCTGGCGTCTTGCTCTGCCAGCTCATAGGAAATATCGTTTTCGCCACGTAATTCTAAGGTCAGAGAGCGGCAGCCCCAAGGCATAAGGTGTGCATAATGGGTTTTCAAATGGCGCCAGACGCTGACATTGGTTTCATCAAAGGACAAGGCGCCCGTTTCCAACTCGGATAAGGCCACCTTAGCCCCCATGAGCCCAAGCAACGGGGTAAAGTATTCTTCAAATTCTTGCGCCACGTAAGCATGCATGCAGGCCTCACCGGAGCAATGCAGATCGATGACTTCATCGGCGTCCATCGAAAGGGCCAACAGGGTTTTACGCATGCCTTGTAATTCGGTCAATTCCGGTAAGGCGATCAACTCTTCGCGAATGGCATCACGCACCAACTGTACGTTGGTTTCTACATCCCCAGTGATTTGCTGATTGACCAGGCGTTCGACTTTTTCACCCAACTGCGGCCAATTGCGGTTAAAGTTGCCACCACCATCGGAAAAGGCAAAACGCCCGGGGATATAGCCATGAAAGTTTTGCCCCAAACCGATCGGGTTCGAGACCGGCACTATGATGATTTCTCCTTTAATCAGACCGTCTTCATCGGCCTTAATCAGTTTTTTGATCAAGGTATTCAGTACCAAAAAACCCGGCCACTCATCGGCGTGCAACCCAGCTTGCAGATAAATCTTGGGCCGAGCTCCCGCTTCACCAAAGTGATGGGCTTTTAGGATACGTTGGGTACCTGGGGTTGCGCTCGGCAGAGTGTGAGAATACAGCTGGTAACTCATGATCTCATCTATCCTTTATCACAGACCTGAAAATGTAAAATCAGATAAATTTTTTGCTGGCCATCATGGTACGCTAAAGCATAGACGAATAAAAAATAAATCCTTGTAAGAAAACACCTTACCTTACGTCTAATGCATGATCATGATCACTAAGGAGTCTTGGATGAAGTCATTGTTACGCTTTTCTAGCTCGTGCCTACTGGCCAGCAGTCTCGCCATGAGCCCATTGGCATTTTCTGAATCATCAAACGATTCATGGCAAAAGATACTCGAAGAGGCCAAAGGTCAGACCGTGTATTGGAATGCCTGGGGGGGGGCAGATAACATCAATGCCTACATTGAATGGGTCGCCGAACGCGTTGAGCAAGACTACCAAGTACACCTGAAACATGTGCGCATCCAAGACACAGCGAATACCGTCAGTCGTGTATTAGCGGAAAAGACCGCCGGTAAAGATGTGAATGGCTCAGTGGATTTGATCTGGATTAACGGTGAGAATTTCCGCGCCATGAAAGACAACAATCTCTTATTCGGCCCTTTCGCCAATGATCTGCCTAATTACCAAGCCTACATAAACCCGGAAGCGCGCCAAAGCTTAACGCAAGATTTTGGCACGGCTGTGGACGGTATGGAGTCTCCATGGGGCATGGCGCAAGTCATTTTCATGTACGATACGGATACCTTAGACAACCCGCCACGCTCGATGAGCGAATTACTCAGCTACGCCAAAGCCCATCCGGGGCGCATCAGCTACCCTGAACCGCCACAATTTTTAGGCTCGACATTTCTTAAGCAAGCACTGCATGAATTGGCGATCAACCCTGAGGTGCTGCTTAAACCCGTCAAGCAGGTGGATTTTGATGCGGTGACCGCGCCACTGTGGCGCTTTCTAAATCAACTACATCCAGTCGCTTGGCGTCGTGGGACAGCCTTCCCGTCTAGCAGTGAAGAGATGATGCGGCTTCTGGATGATCGCGAAATTGATGTGGCTCTGAGCTTTGACGTCTCTGCCGCTTCAGTACATATCGCCCAAGGCAATTTGCCAGACACGGTACGCTCTTACGTCTTTACTGAAGGTACCATTGGTAACACCCACTTTGTGGCGATCCCGTACAACAGCAGCGCCACAGCTGGGGCTCAAATCGTGGCCAATTACTTGCTCTCACCAGAAGCACAAGCCTATAAACAGGACCCAACCGTGTGGGGGGACTTAACCGTATTGGATTACAACAAGCTAGCCCCCCAGCAACAAGCTGCATTTGATGCGTTACCACAAGGCATCGCAACCCTAAGCCTTGATCAGCTCGGGACTACTTTACCCGAGCCACATAGTTCATGGATGGAAGCCTTAGAAATAGAGTGGCGTAAACGCTACGCTAACTAGGCGGAATGCATCTTAAGCATGTATTCAAGCTTTAACCGCACCCTCTATTACCTCATTCTCGGCGTGATTGGCCTGCCATTGCTGACGGGCCTTTTGGGGGTGGTATTACCCAGCTTTGGCTACGACCCTGCCCTTGGCCAAGTGTCGTTTCACCTTGGTCATTGGCAGCAACTGTTGCAACAGCCTGAGTTTTGGTCAGGACTACGCCTTAGCCTGAGCACAGGTGTGCTGGCGACGCTATTATCTTACTGGTTTGCCAGCAGCCTGATCATGGTGTGTTTTGAAAAGCCTTGGTTTACCCGCCTGCAAAGTGCCATTACCCCTATTTTATCCATCCCTCATGCCAGCATCACCATAGGCGCTCTGTTTCTGCTCGCCCCATCTGGCTGGCTTGTGCGCCTAATCAGCCCTTGGCTCAGTGGTTTTGAGCGACCACCTAATTGGATCACGGTGCAAGACCCCGAAGGTGTCGCTTTAATCATCGCCCTCGTCATCAAGGAAATGCCCTACCTGATGTTTGCCATGGGCGCGGCATTAAGCCAATTACAGCCGCAACAGACACTGCAAGCGGCTCGCCTATTAGGCTATGAACGGCTAACGGCTTGGCACTTTACCCTCTTGCCGCAGCTATTCCCTTTACTGCGCTTGCCGATTTTTATGGTGCTAGCATTTAATATGACAGTGGTCGATGTGGCCAGCATCATTGGCCCGAATACACCATCGACCTTAGCGGTCACCTTATTGCGTTGGTTTAACGACCCCAACTTAGTATTACGCGGTCAAGCCAGTGCCGCCGCATTAGTATTAGCCTCCATGGTGGCCGTTTCGATTCTATGTTGGCTGCTCTTTTATCGCCTATTAAACCAACTACGTCATCATTTCAGTACCCTTGGCACGCGACAATCCTGGTTACGCTACTGGACTTGGTTCGGGGCAAGCGCAGCAGGACTAACCTTGTTGATGACTTTATTAAGTCTATTACTGCTGCCCATTTGGGCGTTTACTAAGCGTTGGCGCTTTCCAGATGCGTGGCCCAATCGTTGGACCCTGGACAATCTGAACCGTGCAGGTGACCGTCTCATCAGTTTAACCGCTGAATCTTTTAGTTTGGCTATTGCAAGCGCCTTTATCGGGCTATTGATGGCATTGGTACTGATCGAGTTTGAGCGAGCGAAGGGACGATCCCGTATCAGTGTGGCACTGCTGTTTAGCGCGGTGTTACTGCCACAAGTGACCTTACTGTTTGGTATCCAAGTGGGGCTTTTGTATTTTGATTGGAGTGGCACTTGGCTCAGTGTACTGGCTGTGCATGTGCTATACACCCTGCCCTATATCTACTTGACCCTAAAGGCGCCCTATTTAGCGTTTGAACAAGGGTATTTAGAGCAAGCTAACCGATTACGCTTTACCCCAATACGCAACTATCTGACGATCAAACTTGCGCTACTCAAAGCGCCTCTAGCGGCGGCTTTGGCCATTGGCTTCGCGGTTAGCATGGCGCAATATTTGCCTACACTTTTGGCTGGGGAAGGCCGTATCAATACCTTGACCACCGAGGCCGTGGCTCGAGCCTCCTCTGGTGATCGAAAATTAGTCAGCGTGTTAGCGTTTGCACAAGCCATATTACCGTTAATTTGTTTTATGCTGGCCACCCTAATCCCACGCTATTGGACCAGATGGCGTTTAGCATTCAGGAGATCATTGTGCTCGAATTAGTCGACCTACAAATAGTACGTCAACAACAACCATTGATTGCCCCCATTACAGCCTCGGTTGCTGCTGGACAGATTTTAGCGTTAATGGGCCCGAGCGGTGTCGGCAAGTCCAGTTTGTTGGCATACCTTTCCGGCACCTTAACCCCAGAGCTAGAAGGTCGAGGGAAAGCCGTACTCAACGGCAACTCACTTGCACACTTGCCCCCTGAGCAAAGACACCTCGGCTTACTGCAGCAACATCCATTGTTGTTTCCCCATATGACGGTCGCCGAAAACTTGCTGTTTGCCATGCCCAAAGGGGGCAGCAACCAACAGCGCTACCATACTGCTCAGCAGCATTTGCAGGACATAGGTTTACAAGGCCTGGAAGCGCGATTACCCGAGCAACTATCAGGCGGGCAGCAAGCGCGACTCGCTCTGATGCGTACTCTAGTTGCCAAACCTGCCGCACTGTTACTGGACGAACCCTTTAGCAAGCTGGATAAAACATTACGCCAAGACATGCGACAGTTAGTCAAAGACGCGATTGAGCAAGCTCATATCCCGGCTATTTTAGTCACCCATGATGAAGAGGATGCGCAAGAGCTCGCATCAAAAATTATTCAGTTGCAGGCAATATAAGCCATGCATCAAGGCGTGTTTTTCTTTTAAGATCAGTAAGCCCTTTGCAATGATGCTTTAACACACCATACAACCTAGCACCTGCACTAAACGAACGGAGTCTTATGGAAATCGATGTATTAGGCAGTGGTAGTGCGTTTTCCGTATCGCGCAACACCTCTTCCCTTTTGGTAACAGATAGTCAGCAGCAGCGCTGGTTGATCGATTGCGGCCCCACCGTTCCACGAGCTTTGTGGCAGCGGGATCTGAGCATCAATGACATCGAGGTGATGTATTTCACCCACATTCACCCTGACCATTGTGCTGGCTTACCAGCGTTGTTAAATCGATGGAAAAGCTTCGGTCGACAAGCACCGCTGACAATTTACTGCCAAGCGGAACATCGCCCAATGCTGCAACAACTCACGGCCCTAGCAACGTTTCCTAAGGCCGAGATAGGCTTTGACATCGATTGGCAAGATATCCATGATCATTGGACTTGGCGTAACTGGCACCTGTCCAGTGCGGCCACTCAACATGGACAGAGTAATTTAAGCCTGCGTATTGAAGTCGACCAACGAGTTTTGTTTTACAGCGGCGACGGTCGCCCGACACCAGCCACGATTAACCTTATGCAGAACGCAGATTTGGCTTTCCAAGAATGCGCCGTGGCTACATCATTAGCTGATGACGCCTCCCATGGCGATGTGCAAAGCTGCCTAGCACTGGCTGAGCAGTTAGATCTATCCTCGTTGGGGCTGTACCACTGTTATGACGAGGAACTGCCTGCCCTAACTGATGCGATAGCACAGCAAGACAATGTGTTTCTATCCTACGACGGCCTGCATATTGATCTCAATGCCACCACGCCTGTCATTGCACAAGTGCAGCAACATAAGCTCACCTAGCATCAAGGTTAAATGAATACAGTCCGCAACAAGGCGTCGCTTGACTCTACATTTCGCCATTGGCTTGCTTTGAAAGTCACACGGATACACCAGATCAAGCTCAGAAGCCTACTCATCTGGGTAGGTATCCTCTATCATGGCCCCTTGATCCCCATTGTTGTTAAAAGAGATCTTCATGATTACCCAAACTGAAATCGTCGATATTTCGACCGCTACTGGCACCATGCGTTGCAACGTTTACCGTCCTCAGGCAGAGGGCCAATTCCCCTGTGTGATTTTTTATTCTGAAATTTTCCAAATCACCGCCCCCATCGAACGTTCCGCCCGAATCCTAGCTGGCCATGGTTTTTCAGTGGTGGTGCCAGAAGTATTTCATGAGCTAAACCCGATCGGCACTGTGCTGGCTTACGACGATGCCGGCAAAGACAAAGGCAATAACGATAAATTTACCAAGTCGCTAGAGAGCCATGACAGTGATACCGTGGCCATGATCGAGTTTTTCGAGCCGCAGTCCTACTGCAGTGGCAAGTTTGGTGTGATGGGCGTCTGTATCGGCGGTCATCTGGCGTTTCGTGCTGCGTTGAACCCACGCATTTTGTCGACTTTCTGCCTCTATGCAACGGATATCCACTCGAATACCCTGCCTTGTGCAGCCGGCAATGACAGCTTCTCTCGTACAGGTGATATTCAAGGTGAAATTACCATGGTGTGGGGCAAGCAAGATCCTCACGTCTCAACCGAAGGTCGTCAGAAGATTTATCAGAAACTGATCGATACCGAACGCAATTTCTCCTGGCATGAGTTGAACGCCCAGCACGCCTTTATGCGCGATGAAGGTGACCGTTACGATGCTGAGTTGGCTTTGTATTGCTACAAACTGGCCGTTGATCAGTTTCGCCGCACTTTATAAAGTGTAAAGACAACCTTTCAAAAAGTCCTATTTAAAGGGCTTTTTTTTCGCCTAACCCCACACAAACATGCGCCAGCACTGCATCTTTACAGTTACGCTTTACTTTTTTAACAATGATGCAAAAAGTTACCAAGTGACGAAATTTACAAATACTTGAATTGATAATAATTACGCCAGAATTAATATTAGCACCATCAACAAGGCGCAAAGAGAAATGCGCAGAGCATTAAACTCTATTAATTAAAAGCAACAAGAAACGCACGTTTTTAATTATGAGTTAGACGGCAATCTAATATTTTTAATGGAGTGAAAAGTATTAGCTTTTATTCAATACACTTAGAATGTTAATCGAGGGAAGCACTATGAAAATGATCAAGCCACAATACATCGCAGGCCTAGTAGCCGTTGCCGCGTTTACGACTGCTTGCAGCGAAAAGATGCCGGATGTGAACGAAGAGAACTGTACTCAAGCCAACATCCAACAAATTGAGGATGGCCAAGTTCGTGAAGAATTCTCAGATAAGTGCTTCGACTTCCGTATTGAGCAAGGTAAGGAAACGGCTTCTAACCTGTTAGAACAAAGCCAAAACAATGCTCAAGAGATGCTTGAAAATAGCCAAGAAGCGGCTGAGTCAGCCTATGACTCTTCTGTGGAAGCGCTGGAAGACGGTGCTGATGCCGCAGGCGATGCTTGGCAAGATGGCGTAGATGCTGTGCAGGATGGTGCAAACGAAGCCGCTGATGAAATCGACAGCGCAACGAACAACTAATTGACTGGTTTTAGGAAGCCTAGCACAGGGACGTGCATTACTAATTATAAAAAGCCGGCTTATTCTATTAAAAAGATTAAGCCGGCTTTTATTTACAATATACTGATAAATACCTTACCCATTATTTATCTTACTCTTCTACATCCATAAATTTACTTGCCCATACACGGCTTTCATCAAGGGTAGAATAACGCTCAGATAATTCGGAGGCATTTAATTTACCTTCGGCAATGCCACGTTGTTCGCGTAAACAATCATAGGTTGCTTTGATCGCTGCAAAATACGCCGCATGACCATTAACAACAATTCGCACACCATTTTTTGCTAGGCGCTCGCGATTATTTAATTCTGGGTTACCGTACGCCACTAGCATTAATGGCACACTAACGTTCGCACTGATGGTTTCAAGGTGTGCAAAGTCTTTCACCCCTACCATACAGATCCCATCTGCACCGGCGGCTTGGTACGCTTTGGCACGCTCGATGGTTTGCTCTGTTGTCAGTTGGCCGGCATTGGTACGGGCAATAATAGACATGGTCGGATCAATGCGCGCTTCCAGCGCCGCTTCAATTTTGCCCACGGCTTCATCCAATGGAATCAAATCTGTCGACTTATGACCGTATTTGGCTGGTAACAAGGTATCTTCGATGGTTAACGCAGCGACTCCCGCCCGTTCAAGCTCGGTAATAGTTCGCATCACATTCAAAGCATTACCATAGCCATGGTCGGCATCCGCAATGATAGGCAAGCGTGCCACTCGGCCAATACGCGTCGCCTGCTCGACAAACTCGCTTAGGGTAATCAGGGCAAAATCAGGAGCAGCCAAGACCTGCAGCGATGCCACAGAGCCACCTAAAATACCGACTTCAAAACCCAAATCTTCTGCAATACGCGCAGACATGGGGTCAAAGGTTGAAGCTGTGTAGTAACAGTTATCACTTTCAAGCAAAGCACGAAAATCTTTACGTAAATCGTGTTGAGATGGGGTGGCCATAGGTAGACTCCTAAAAACGGCCTAATTTTCGGCGTGATTAGTCGGAAATAGGCAAGCAGATAAAAACGGAAGGATTCTAACTAAATTAACAACATTTCGTCACCACTTTGGCTGAAATCAAACTTTCAAAAGCATGATTCCACCGTTATGTTGGAAATTTACCAAAATGATAATGCTAACTAATTGTTCAAAATTAGCAAAACAGTGATATTTGTCGCTACAAGTAGCACCAATAGCGACTAGTCGTTAATGATTTCAGGCAGATTGTAGCACTGCGCAAATTGCTCTATCGGAATCGGTTTAGAGAATAAGTAACCTTGCGCTAACTCCACATCATAACTTTGCAACAACGCAGATTGCTGCTCGTCTTCTACCCCTTCGGCAACAACTTTCATATTCAGATTACGCGCCATCGAGACAATGGTTTTCACCAACACTTGGCTCGATCTCGAGGTATTCATATCGGTGATAAAGGACCGGTCGATTTTCAGCACATCAATGGGATAGCGTGATAGATAATTCAGCGAGGAATAACCGGTGCCAAAGTCGTCCAGCGCCAAGGTAAAACCCATTTGTTTCAACTGTAGGATCTTATTGGCTAAGTGTTCACAATGCACCAGCAGGACGCCTTCGGTGATTTCCAATTCTAAATGCTCGGTACCGCAACGGTTTTGTTGCAAAGTATCGGAAATGGTCTGAACCAAGTCTTCATGATTAAACTGCAGTGCGGAAAGATTGACCGCAAAACGCTGCTCCGGCACGAGATGCGGCTGCCATACCTCTAAGTAACGACAAAGTATGCTCAGTACCTGCATATCAATTGCAGAAATCAGCCCTAACTCTTCCGCCACCGGAATAAAATGATCCGGTGTAATAAGACCCCGTGTCGGGTGTTGCCAGCGTACCAAGGCTTCTGCTCCCATCATTTTGCCATCGCTAAGACGAATTTTAGGCTGTAGATATACGCAAAACTCCTTATTGGTCATTGCAGCACGCAGCGAATTCCTAAACTCCATACGCTCCCTAGCTCGTGCCGTTAGGTCATGGGAATAAAAGCGTATACTGCCCCGTTGAGAGGATTTTGCAGCAAATAACGCTGAGTCAGCATAACGGACAAGGTCATCAAGATCTTGCGCGTCATCCGGGTACAAACAAGCCCCAATACTGACCGATACCTGTACTTCTCGCCCTCCGATAAGCAAAGGATTAGACAAGGCTTCGCTGATCCTGCCGGCTTCAAGACTAAAACTATGGCGGTCTGACACGGGAGATACGAAGACGCCAAATTCATCGGCACCAATCCGAGCTAAATAGGAAGCGTTCGAAACCAGGCTTTGCAGCCTTGTCGCTAAGGCGGTCAGCACCCGATCTCCGTATTCATACCCCAAGCTATCGTTAATGCTTTTAAAGTGATCGACCCCCAGCGCCAAAAAGCCAAACTTATGAGGATTGGTTGGTGACTGTATTAATTGTGAGGTGACCTTGTTGAGTAAGTTACTGCGATTGGGTAGCCCCGTTAGCGGATCGTATTTTGCCAAATAGTTGGCTTTATCTTGGTATTCTCTAAGCTCCGTTAAATCTCGGCCTATCACCAGCACCGAACAAAACTCTCCTTCTAAGTTAAACTCCGGTGTCAGTGAAATATTGCTGTGGACCAGCCCTCTTGCAGTCGGAATCGACAGTTCACATTCAGCACTTGCCTGAGTTCGAATCACATCAGCTAGAGCCTCCTCTAAAAGGGTGACCGAGCTGGGGACTTGGTCACCAAAATGCTGATACAAATAGGTGTTCAATTCAGTCGGTGTTTTACCCAGCATGTCTTCTACTGGGCAAGCAAACAGTGCACTCAAGGCAGGGTTGGTGTACTGCATTTTGCCATGCAAATCGTAGCGACAGATAAAGTCAGGGGAGTTTTCAACTAGCGTGCGAAACTGGCGCTCGCTATTTTTTGTTTGCTGAATCGCACGCTCTTCATCGGTAAAATCCCGTGCAATTAAAAGCACCCCAATAATACCTCCAAACTTGTCAAACTCTGGGATACAACGCACTTCGTGAATCACATCTTCAGCGCCGACAACATCTACCACAAGTCGCTCAATGACTGGCACACCGGTACTCGCTGCCTTTAGGATATTGCGTTGCACATGGGCCGCACTGTCACCAATACCAGCCAATTCAAGGGGGCGTTTACCAATAGCGGCTTCACGGGATACTCCCGTCGCTTGCTCAAAAGCGTGATTAACATACGTACGTCTGCCTTCAACGTCATAGCGAACAATCACGTCAGGGGCATTTTCGATTAAATTATAAAAATCCTGCTTCTGCTGAGCTTCAACAGTCTCCTGCTCATAGTGCTTGGTGACGTTATGCCACGTTGCTATAAATTGTTTTTTCTGGGAGGCTCCATTTAGAGCAACGGGGTGAAAATGAATCTCACAGACGTTATCCCCTGGCCGATCGCCAAGCATAAAACTGCAGCTAATACTTTCATCACTGCTCATTAGTGAGGATTCAAAGTCTAACCAACTTTGTTTGATCGAGTCATAAAGGAAAGCAACTACTGGCTGTCCCTCAACATCTTGATGAGGGGCCACATAGCGCATGGCCCGTGCATTCAACCATACCACCTTTAATATGCCTCTCTCATCAAACTCAAGTAAGCCGATGGAGTCGTGCAAGCTGTCTAAAATCGAGTGGTAAAAGTCCCCTAAAGACAACGCACTTTGAATCGCTTTTGGCTCAAAGTTGCTTAATGTTCGTGAGTTGGCGTTCAACATCACCACAGCAATCAAAGGAAAACCTTGGGCTTCAAACCACATAAAGCACAGCTCTTGGGGTGCACTTTTCAGTTTTTGCAGTGATTTAGGAATCAGCTCGTAACATTTCTGCTCTGCTTCAATACGCTGGATCAACGCATCTCGCCACGCTGCACTTTGACCTTCTGGCCACTTGTTTATAAACCAATCAGGAGCGGGATGTTCAGGCAAATCAAAATAACGTTGACTCGGTGGATTAGTGAAGACCACCTCAAGATCTTTGAGAGGGTTTAAAATGAATAATGGAGCACCTAAGGAAGACGATAAAAACGCTTCCGTCATCGTGGCAATGGTGGGAGGTAACGCTCGACTTTGACACGGCATGATCAATGATACTCCTAAGAGCCACAAAGCAGACCGGTAAATCAGGTATTCTGATTATAAAAAGTAAATCTCTCCTTGATTAAAACTTTAACGGCTCTGCTTGAAATATCGCAGGTTAAACTTCAGCCTAGATAGAGGGCTGCAAATGTATGTACTTACCATACATATTAGCTAATTGAAAAAATTCGTCACAGTAATTGGATGGTGAACTCACAAATAAATCGAAATCCGTGGCTCCCTTTAGGTTCTTTTGTAATGACGCAATCATGCCAAGTGCAGCAGAGTCTAAAAAAGCGACCTGATTACAAACCAACTCAACCGGTTTGCTCGACATTAACGCTTCCATGTATTCGTTGCGAAACCATTCATAATGCTCAAACGAGAACTTTTCTGGCAGTACAATACGGTATTTTTCAGACATAAAAAACATTCCTCTGAAACTTGCACTTATTTAAACGCGCATTCAATTTACAACATATCTACACATTTCTGCAACGAACCCGCAACGATGTTCATCGCGGTTGTGAATCTTTTTTTAATACGCTGTGTTTAAACAATTTGGATCATAAGAATTTTCTAATATTTAACATTTTATCAATTAATCGTTGTTGCGCTGATGCTTACTTAAATCGCTCAGCTTTATAGTTAAGTGGAAGGTTTGGCTACACAGGAGTGACATGGACCGCTAAAGAGCCGATAACGTGGAGGTCATAGAAAAAGAGAGCAAACACTGGCTCTATAAATCATTAGAAGTGACGAATAATAGCGGGGATTTTTGTGCGTTAAATGGCTAATTCATGTGTTCGATTTGCAGGACCCAACACAGATTTAGCATGCGTGTTACATATATTTGCAGCCTAGGCAGGGAGCTGTAAATGTATGTATTTTCCGTACATGTTGGCTAACTGGAACAACTCGTCGCAATAGCTAGAAGGTGCACTGACAACAAGGTCGTAGTTGGTCACATTTTTTAAATTCCTTTGCAGCGAAGCAATCATTCCCAACGCAGCAGAGTCTAAAAACGTTACTTGGCTACACACCAATTCTACGGGTTTGCTGGCGACTAAGGCTTCAGTGTATTGGCTGCGAAACCATTCATAGTCTTCAAATGAAAATTTCTCGGGTAAGGCAATACGGTGAACGTTCATACTCCCCCTATCTAGGTTTATATCAATTCTTGTGAATATAATTTAACCAATATCGCAGACTAGATGTAAGAATCAAGCAAATTTTACGAACTGGTAACATTTTGATGATATGAAACATGTGTGAACTTAGGCTTGGTGTTATCAATCATCTTCAGATGAAGGCTCCTCCACAGCAAAAGATAAAGAAGCCTGCAAAATTAAGCCCATTGCGCCTAATCTAAGCAATGATACGGTGAGATGTACCATGTCCTAACCTACGTTCTATGGATTGGCTGACATAGTATCTGAGAAATATTACAAAATTACGAATTAATAGAAAAATGCTTTAAAAATCAAAGACCTATAAAATAATTTTATCGATTGTTGACTTGGTAGAATTAAGCTTGGGGCACTTAACTGTTTTCGTTTAAAGAACAACCAGCCACCCCAACCACTCAATCCACAGCTATGAACAGACAACCAAGCAACATTGACCTAACGCCTAGCGTACAACGAGGACCGATACTTTAGAGTACTTGGCAACATAACCTGCATTCGATGCGAAAATATGATCAGCTAAACCTGGTACATGTGATGCCATCACCACAAGATCCACACCATTCTCTTTCTCTGCTTTGATCAGTGTTTCATCCAAATCAACAGCAGGATCAGGAATGCTGTAAGACACAGCCGTCACATTCGCTAAATCGTACTTAGCTGCCTGCTCCTTAGCAAACGCGTCCACCATTTCAGAAAATTCTTCTGGATTATGCGCTACGCTGCTCGGAGCTGAGCTGCTTACTCCAACATAACAAACAGGTAAGTCATAGGTTTTCGCCAAGTCCGCTGCGGTTTTTAATGCCTTTTCAAGACGATCAATGTGCCCTAAGTCCACTGGCACCATTATTTTAGTGTACATTTCAAACCCTCCTCGGCCAGAACCGACAGCTCTGTACCAATTGGTATATGAGTGTACTCTCAGTATGGTAGAGGATTGAAAGTTCCACAAATACATACCAGAGTTAACATTCTAACCAATATCTAATAAAACTCATCGCTGGCTTTGGTAGACACCATCATGCCATTGAAAAGCGAAATCAGCAGCGCGGATATCCGTTCGTGCATGATCACAGTATGCTGATTGCCACTTTCTTGCATATGTGTTCGCAAAGCATCACGCACTTCTTTAATCCCTGTTACATCAATCAAGATGTCGATCTGAGAACTGTCAACTAACAAATCATACATATCCATCGTCACCAGAATATCGTGCTCTTTCGCTAACAGAATACCTGGGGCTTGTGGGTTAGGATCTGCAACGCCAATAATGTCGACAAATTCTGCTTTGAACAATCTGTCCAACAACTCCAGTCCTGCGTTTCCTCCACCGATGACAGCTATTTTGAATTGATTTGAATTCATTTCTATTCCTTGCCTCTTTCAAACATCGACTTCAAGCAAAATGATTTTGCCTTCTAACAACTACAGCACCCACTTCGTGATGCTGATTAGATAACATACGCTTATATATTAAGAGAGAACACCGGATACAGAGCATTTGCGCGCCAATCTCAAGCGCCATTGCGATAAGTCAGAAGAATCGTAAAACCTATAGGAAGTAGGCTTGCATTTATGATTCCCCTAGTTCCGAACCTAAGTCTGCGAAATTTGATAGTGGCGCTCAACATTGACTGTCACAGCGCCCCAATTCGAATTCCCAACCCTTTGTTGATGTGCATCGAATGCAGACTGATCAACAAATTCCTCATAAACATCAAATCGTAAGGGGTTAACTGCAGACTGCGTCACAGAAAACGCCAGACATCCCTGCTCAGCCAGCGTTAACTGAATATGCGTTCTTAACTCAGACTGAACTGTCTCTAACTCTGCTGCGGGCACAAGAATGTAGCCTTGAAGAATAATTTTGGACATCCAGTTCCCTTTTAATGTCGCTTACCTTGTCCGTGAATCGAATAAAGTCCACTGATAATAATGACCGATGCGCCAATGATGGTCCAAGGATCTGGAAATTCGCCAAAAGCAAATAAGCCAATAAGGGTGGCAAACACCAGCAAACTGTAGTTAAACGGTTGCAATAAAGAAGCCGGCGCATATTCCAACGCTTTGACTAATAGAAGCTGCGCCGCGACACTTAGTACGGAAATGATCGTTAACCAGCCCCATTCCTCTAGGGTCGGCTCCCGCCAAGCCGAGACACCAAAGACAGTGGTGACGACACAGCCTACCAGTGCCATATACAACACATTGGTATTAAAGCCATCACCTAAGCCACTTACCTTACGCGTCACCACATGGTAACCGGCAAAACACAGTGCCGCGAACAATGGAATGACCGAAGTAGGATCAAACACACTTAAGCCTGGTCGCAGAATCACTAAGGTACCGATAAAGCCAGCCATCACCGCCAGCCAGCATTTCAGGCTCACCTTTTCCCCTAACACGGGTGCTGCCAAGGCAATAACGACCAATGGAAAAACGGCCATCAGGGCATGAGCTTCTGCCAATCCTAGATAGCGTAACGCTAAATTGAACAAGGCAATCTCAGCAAGGGATAACAGTGACCTAAGTATTTGCAACTTATAAGAGGCGGTCGGCAGGGCTCGTCTTAGTGCACCTGTTCGAGATACCCATACCACCGCAAACACCGCGAACACCCAATAACGCACCATCACCACCTGCGCAACGGACATTTCTTGGACAATGATTTTGGTGAAGGCATCTTGGGTCGCAAAGGCCAACATAGCGGCAATACCCAACATCACCCCAGTCAAAACGGAGCTTCGTTCAGCCTTAATAGACACGTGGGTGCGATCGTTCATGGGGAATAGGCATCCGCTTCAATGATTTAAAAGAAGAAAATCAAACGTTTGCAAGTCTATCGAAATCCATCAACAAGTCATATAAGGGAAAAAGGAACTTTAAGAACAGATCAAAATCATAGATAATGCCTCGCGGCTGCGCTTAGCAGGTTGCTATCAACCTTAGAAGCTTAATAAGTGCAAGCAATAATATAATAATGGAGAAAATGACAGCATGGCTGCAGCGCTACACCCACTCGTCACCCCATCAGACTACATCCTGTTGGAAGATGGTTCTTATTCTTTACCAGAGACGGATAAATACTTATCACTGGAAGGAGCGATCTGTGACGATCCACATCAAGGGGCTCTAGAGTACAATCGCGCCCTTATTCGTCATTTAAAACATCATGCGAAAAATGATTACGGTGAACCAAGATACCAACGTATCTTTCGCCAATACGCCAACAATCGTCGAATCAAAAAAGTACTCGCCGTTGCCTCGGCGATTCGTGACAAACACTTGTATGGCAAGCCTGAAGATTGTGTCGAAGCAGAGAAGCAAAAGACCTTTACCCAGGTGGAGTCCGTTTTATTTCTTCATGTACCTGTCGAGTATTTACAAATACAAGCCTAATCCGCAGGTTCTCTAGCAAGTTGAGAACCAATACAGCACTTGAATGGACGAAAGCTTGCACAGCTTTCGTCCACCTTTCCGATCGATCACTTCAACCTAAGTGGCTTCAAATTATTAAAGATGGCCGCGACAGACTTCTGCAAGTGATCCTGATAAAGCCCCTCTACCTGCTCGATAACTGCCGCGTCGGTATGATTTTGCGCCATAAGCTTCAAGGCAATATGCAGGTCATTGGTATCCCCTAAGTGATCTTGAATGGTTTTTAGCGTCTTGAGACGCTCATCATCGACCTGCGTTGCGACCTGGTTCAACTCTAAAAAATAGCGAAATTTCTTTAACTGAATTCGGGTTGAATGGAAGTGCTCGGCCTCTTTTTTCAATTGTTTCACAGACGCTTTCAGAGCCTGTTTATAGGCCTTTTCATCCGCTTGTAACTGCGCCTGCAGAGTCTTCTTCTTAACCTCATCAAAGTGCGCATTCTGTCGTGCAAATGCGATAGACTCGGACACAAATAACCCTGCAACGGACGCTAAAAGTTGCCCATCCAAACGCTGCTTTTCTTGTTGTAGGCGCTCAATATAGAGCGCTAGTGAAGACGAATCTTGGATAGTCTGGTCAGCAAGGGATTGTGCCAGTTTAACTTGCACTTCTAGGTCCCGTGGTGCGGATAATGTTTTGAATAGCGTGCGGAAGACGCGCTTATGCTTGCGCCAGCGCTTCTTGTGTTGACTGTCTTGTTCGAGGGCAATTAACAATTCTAAAACGGGGGTAATGCGCCTCACCGAGACACGCAGCTCGTGGATGGTTTCGTCATCGCTCTGTTGTTTTAACAGATCAGTGAGTTTTTCTTCAATAGTCGATAAAAGCTGCGCGCAGTGTTGTTTTAATTGTTTTTTGCCCATGATTAACCTACTTGTTGGCCGCTGGTTTCTGAGTATAGGACAGTGACATGGATTTTGTGTTTGTAACGGGGTACTGATCAAATTAAAGACTGTCTATAAGTGGCTACACCAATATCAAGACTAATCAGTAAACAGCTTCCTACTTTGAATTTCTCTGATCTTGCAGATAATTAACTCAGCCACCAGATTATTAATCATCTTAGTTCGCGGGTCGATTAAGAAATGCATGCAGTCATTGATCTGCGTATTGATCCTTTCACGCTGCTCATCCGTGCAGGCAACCTCCAACGTAAAGGTGTATTTAGATGCGGTTTCCATATTTCTTATATCGGTCCATAGCTCATTCGCGTACAGATACACCTCATGCTTCTCCTCCTCTGACAGAGTCAGTGGCAGAGCATCAAGTGATTTCATCAACGCTTGCTCGAGTTCAGCATTATCAGACAGGGTGCTCAAGTACTGCCTGATATCAACAATATCCCCCATTGAGGCCTCCTGCTGTTTATTACTAGGACCAAGGCTGTTTCACTTTTTTCTGTACTAACCAGTACGACACCCCCAAGGCCAGTACCACAGCGGCAATCCCAAAAACGTATTCAGGGGTGATGGTATCAAAATCTAAAATAATGACTTTACGAGCAATCGCCATCAATGCCGTGGCAATCACAAGCTGTATCGGCAGTATATTTGTGCCTAAATACAGACGAATATTGATGAATATTTCCACTGCAATAAGCACTACCATAAAAGCAGCAAATATTTGAAAAATGTCACCAACCTCTAACAGCCAAACCGGAGGCTCCATCAGTCTTTGATAAACAACAAAAACCACATCAGCAACCCCAAAGAGAATAATCGCTACCATTAAAATGGCGAGTGCTTTAATAGCTAGGCGAATAACTTTATGTAAGAAGCTAATTAGAGAGTCTTCATGCTCAGCCGGAAGCTCTTCATGAACAATTTCATTTTGGCTTTCATCGTTCTTCATCTACTATCCCCCAACACATCTTTGCACGATATACAAATAACGTTGCTAACTTTAAGTAGAGTCTAAAAATGGCAATTAGG
Organism: Marinomonas aquimarina; assembly: GCF_900089755.1. GTDB lineage: Bacteria > Pseudomonadota > Gammaproteobacteria > Pseudomonadales > Marinomonadaceae > Marinomonas > Marinomonas aquimarina. The sequence goes on from NZ_FLOC01000003.1 coordinate 35,215, forward strand.
CCAATCGAATTGGCCATTTTTAAGCCTATGAAAGAAGTGGCAAAGACCTACTGCCTATTATGCCTATTCATCCAGTGTGTTTAGATGACCTAATTTACCCGCCGCATATTCCGCTTCAATGCGCTCGATTTCCGCCTCAGATGCCATCACAAACGGGCCTTTTTGAACAAAAGCTTCCGCCACAGGCTGTGCTGAAAACAATGCAAAGTGCGCCTGCTCACCTCCACTATTGACGATTTGAAGCGCTTGTACCTGGCCATTTCCTAGCGCTGACATGGCGATCGATTGCCCCTTATGTAAGGTGATCGTTTGCTCTGAAATGGATAATTGCAGGTCGCCTGCTACGGCATAGACCCAAGCATTCTCACCTGCCTTTAGGAGATGTGAAAACTGACCGTCCAGCGCCAGCTTACCATCGAGAATGGTCATGGGTAAGGCAGGAGATGACTGCCCTGTTAGCCCTTGACTGCTGCCCAATAGAATTCGTACACGACTACCCTGTCCCTCATAAACAGGAACACTTTGCGCCGTCACATGTAACGACTCTGGCGCGCTTGTTTTACTGCTAAGCGGTAGATTAACAAAGACTTGAAGACCATGAATGCTTGACCCTGGACGAGGAGACTCATCGTGAATGATGCCCGAACCAGCCTTTAGCCAGTACAGATCGCCCGGCAGCAAATCAAAATCGTTGCCCAATGTATCGCGATTTCGAAAGCGCCCTTGTGTGTCTTCAAACAGTACCGATACGGCAGACAAGCCTGCGTGGGGATGAGGACCAAAAGTCGCTGCAGTCATTTTATAATGATCGACCATGACCAAAGGGTCCATCGCCTCAGCAAAGGCGCTCTCTCTAAAGGATAAAGCCGAGAAACCACGACCAATTTCAAATAGATTTCCATCTACGACCGGTGATACAACAAGTTGCTCGGCTGGGGTGTACTCAGTACTTTGTGTTGCTGTCATGGGTGTGTTCATCGTTCTCTCTCCCAAACCTATTTTGTGAAATGACGCTATAGATACTAGCAGTAGGACAATAGGCACTGTTAGATACAAAATCTGAAACTTTCGTTCTATAATTGCAACAATGAAGCCATTAACACTAAGGTTGTGACGCCTATGATCGATCTAAACGACTACTTCTACTTTGTCCACGTTGTCGAAAAGCAAGGTTTCAGCGCCGCCGCCAAAGCCTTAAATATGCCTAAATCTCGGCTCAGCCGACATGTGGCAAACCTTGAAGAGCGGCTGGACAGCCAGCTCATTCAGCGCACCTCTCGACAATTTCATGTAACCGAATCAGGGCAGATATTTTATCGACATGCGCGCGCCTTGCTGCAAGAAGCGGAAGCCGCCGAAGCAGCGATTCAAAGCCGCAAAAATACCTTGGAAGGTCGTGTCACCATCAGCTGCTCAGTGGGCGTAGCGCAGTTCGCGATCAAACAACTGATCACACAATTCTTAATCGAGCACCCCCAAGTAGAGCTGGTTCAGCAAGTCACCAACCAAACAGTGGATTTGGTATCATCAGGTATCGATTTGGCCATCCGCGGCCATGCCGATGTCCTGCCCGACTCGAGCAGTATTCAACGACACCTTGCCACGGTTGCGTGGCACTTATTCGCTAGCCCGAGCTATTTATCGCAAACGGGCATTCCGCAATCGCCCCATGACTTATACAAACAGCAAAGTTTAAAGGTGGGTTGGCAGCCAAGCACAGGGCATTGGACTCTGCGTCATCAACAAGGCCATGTCACCACGGTGCCATTTACCCCGCAGCTTTGCAGCGACGACATGAGTACTTTAAAACATGCCGCGATCAATGGTTTGGGCATCGTGAGCCTACCGGCCTATATCTGTCGTGAAGAACTCTTAAATGGAAGCTTAGTCAGAGTACTGCCTGATTGGGTATCCGATAAGGCAGAATTAAGCCTACTGATGCCTTCGCGAAAAAGCCCATCACCTGCTGTACGCACTTTGAGTGACTACTTAATCAAACACCTTCATAACGAAATTGGCGGCGCCCTTTAAAAGCTTTGTTCAAAGGGCACCACTGAGGCAGTAAACCTAGGACCATGGCTTAAACCTGATCCGCAAAGGAAAGCTGTATGCAGGTTACTAGTGCTGCTCAGAGGAGCCATGATGCACCATATAATTAAGTGGGTTAACTCACCATGGTGGACAAACTCTAGTAAATGATTTAAACGTATGTTCCGTTATTGACCCTTTTTAGTTGCTCGCTTTGTTTGAACGTGCGTTGCGCTTTTGCTTCTTGCGCTCATTCTTCTCAGTGACGATTTTAATCGCTTCATCTTTGCTTAAGTGTGGGTGTTTCGCGATCAACTCTTCAACGCGTGTATCAAATTTTGTCATGTATAACTCTCATAAATAGAAATGTATATGCCCTATTCGGCGCAGCTGCATCTTAACAAGACATACGCACCAATACTGCATAAATAAACGACTCAAACTGATTTTTTTTGCAGCAACACCCGCAAAAGAAATGAACGGTGTCACCTGCCTTCAAAACCCCGTAAAATCTTGCCCTTTAGTACCTGTGTACGACCAAAAGAAATAACACCGATATAAGAGATGGACGAATGACCGAACAAACTCCAGTGATTGCAACGCATAACGGCAACTTTCACGCAGACGACGTATTTGCTGTGGCAGCACTCAAGACCATTTACCCATCTGCTGAAGTAGTACGCACACGCGACTTAGCCCTGTTAGATAAAGCCGATATCGTATTAGATGTGGGCGGCGTATACGATGCCGACAACGGCCGTTTTGACCATCACCAACGCGGCGGCGCCGGCGCCCGTGACAATGGCATTCCGTTTTCATCGTTTGGCTTGATGTGGCAAAAGTACGGCCTAGAGCTTTGTAATGGCAATCAAGAAATCGCCGATGCCGTGGATAAGAACCTCGTCTCCGTGATCGATGCCATCGACTGTGGCCACGTAGACGGCCCGTTGACTGGCGTCAGCCTGAGTCAAACCATCTCCATGTTTAACCCAACCTGGGAAGAGCACGGCGATTTCGATGCCTGTTTTATAGAAGCCGTTGCCTTTGCTTCACGAGTACTGGCACGCTTTATCGCCGCGGCAAAAGGCGGTGTTAACGCTAAATCCATCGTTGCCAAAGCCATCGAAAACGCCGCAGATCCGCGAGTGATCGTGCTCGAGCAATTCACGCCTTGGAAAACCACGGTACTGAATCTGTCACAAGAAGCCTTGTATATGATCTACCCATCGCAAACCGGCGAATGGCGTATCCAAACCGTGCCGGTTGAACTTGGTTCCTTTGAAGATCGCAAGAAACTGCCTGCTGCCTGGGCAGGGTTATCAGGTAAACAGCTGCAACAAGTGACTGGCTTAGAGGATGCTATGTTCTGTCATAACGGCTTGTTTATTGCGGGTTGTGAATCGTTTGAGAACACCATGAAAATGGCACAGATGGCGTTGGAAAATTAGAGAGCCTTTTGGGGTCAGATGAAAATTAAAGTCTTTTTCATCTGACCCCATTGCTGAATATAAAAATCAGTCTTTATGTTGGTGTTCGCCCCTAAGATAAGCGAGCCAGTAGACGCCAGCCACCAGCAAGGTTCCGCCAACGATATTACCAGCACTCACCAACAGCATGTTGATGAAGAAGTCTCTGATCGACACTTCGCTGTGCCCATCTAGAGCAAACCCAAACGGCAAAAAGAACCAGTTGGCTATCGAGTGTTCCAGACCAATGGCCACAAACGCCGAAACAGGAAACACAATGGCCAAGATTTTTCCGCTGACGCTCTGTGCTCCAATCGCCAACCACACCGCAAGGCAAACAAACACGTTACAGAGGATAGCGCGAGAAAAAGCTTCGACTGAGGTAAGATTCATCTTGGCGTGAGCGATAGCAATGGCGGTTTCTCCTACCGCACCGCCACCTAAGCTGGCAATATCACTGCCCAATACCAGCAGAACCGTACCTAGACATCCCACCACATTACCCAGATATACCAAGATCCAGTTGCGCATCACAGCGCGAATGCCTATCCGGCCACTGGCCCAAGCCATCGCAATCAGGTTGTTGCCAGTGAAGAGCTCAGCGCCCGCGACCACGACAAGCACCAGCCCAAGGCTAAAACTCAGCCCACCCAGCAAACGCGTCACGCCAAAGCCAAGGTCACTATCGGTGATCACCACGGTATAAAACAGCGCCCCCATGGATATGAAGGCACCAGCCAATACCGCGAGAACAAATAGTGTGAGGGTGTCGGTCTTGGCTTTTTTCTCACCGAGCAGCTCAACTTTATGAGCAATTTCCAGCGGCGGAAATGCCCCACTGTGATTGGGTGATTCATTCATCAGATAGGATCCTAGTAATGCAACTTCTCTGAGTATTGCACAAAATCAGGGCAGATCATTGTTGGTGATTGAAATAAGCTGGTGAAGCCTTTTATTGAGCCGACTGAATCGCGGGGATAATATCTTGGCTCAACATACGATGCAGTGAGTCACGATACCCAGTTCGGCCAGAAGGCAAATATTCCTGCGAGGTAATGGCGACGGTGAGCTCTAACTCCGGCAATACATAAATCATCTGACCGCCATAGCCCCAACCGTAATAGCCCTGCACACCCGCAAAAGGCTGAATAAACCAGCCGTAGCCATAAAGGCCGCGATGGTAACGAGACTGAGTTCTTGGTGTCCAACTTTGTTCTATCCATTGTTCGGAAAGAATCCGCTTGCCATCTTTGGTGACACCGCCGCGACGGTACAACTCACCAAACGCCAATAACGACGCAGGCGTCATGCCCACTTGATTGCCACCCATTGGAATCCCTTGAGGGTCAGTTTCCCAACTTTGGACTCGCACGCCAGAACCTTGTAACCAGTCATTGGCGAGCTGATAGGTATGACGTCCACTCTCACGCATCATGATGGCCGATAGCACATGAGTATTTCCGGTGGAATATTGCATCTCGCCACCCACCTCTTCTACAAAAGGTCGAGACAACACACCTTTCACCCAATTATCACTGGCGACCCAAGCTCCATAATTACGCCCGGATGTGCGTTCCAACCCAGCTTGCATAGAGAGCAAATGACTAAGGGTAATCTCTTTTAAACGAGGATCAGGGGTTTGCGGCAGTTGGTCAGGTAATAACGTCGTAACCGATTGATCCACTCCATCCAACACACCACGCTCAATGGCCATGCCAACGATCGCCGACATCAAGGATTTTGAAGCAGACTTAATGTTTGTCACCGCATCCATGTCTGCATTGTTATACGCCTTAGACCAAACAAGCTCGCCTTGATACGCCACTTGAACGGTTTTGATATTTGAAAAACCTTGAGCGGTTTTGTCCATGGCACTCAAATCAATGGTGCTTGCCTGTGCGACATTAGCGATACTCGCAGAAAAGGAGCAGAGAACAAGTGTGCGAAAAATAGGAAGTTTTGATAGAAGTGAAAGCATAAAAGATAAATCATCCGTTGAATGGAGTGAGCACCACTCTAATGAATGACAAGTCGTTAGAGAAAAAGTGCCGTAAGGGCTATGGGTTGAGGGGGTTGGAGGGGAAGTTTATTGGGGGTTGATTGAGCATAAAAAAGCCAGTTATGGGCAGAACTGGCTAGTGAGTTGCTAAGCACTCTTTAAGGTAGGTGGCTTGTTAAGAGCTCTGCATCGTGCAGGTTCTCTATCCATACGAGAAACATATTATTCATAAGCCTTCCTTGCTCAAGAATGAATATCGATAAGGTCAGTTTCGCAGGCTGGAAGGACTTCGATTACACCCATTCTTTCGTAGTTTATTTTGCCGTTTAACGCCCAATTAAGCCAACTGTTGGAGTTCCGATTTAAATTGCTTGTTATAGTGCTTCAATGAACGCATACGGTTGTACATGAGAGAAATAGATTTTATCTATTTCGAATTCCAGTATAAATGGGTCGACACATCCTTGATGCTTGTATAGATAAACAATTTTACACACCAAGCGAGCTGTTAATTTAATAATATCGTCATTATTAATAGTATTGGCACTTGGCTCATAAATATAACGACTTTGAGTAAATAATTTTCTATTTTCATGCAAGATCTTAAATTCAAAAGTCTCAAATAGATAAGTTTGTAAATCTTTTGGTAATGCCTCATACAGAACGGTTAAATCATGTACATCTGATTTTTTAGGTAGCGTTCCATCCGCGACCAGTAACTTTTTATCAAATTGATAGGTCTCGTTTAGTTGCCCATGGTTACCTGCAACTGAAACGAGAAAACTCTTAAGAATTATTTCAATTGATAGAGCACACATTACTGTCTGTAACCCCATCCTTTGATGGTTAGACATAACAGACATGCTGTAATAATCAAAAGCACATTCTATCATGTAAGGCCTAAACTCAATTTTGCTTACATTGGAGATGTTTGGTTGAAAATTCATGGACTCTCCAGATTAACTATTTGCGCTATAACGCCTCAAACACCGGCGCAGCTTTGCTGCGTCCGAGTGCTTTGATTTGTTATGTGAATTAACGATTGACTTGAATATCTTTAATAATAAAGTCCAAACTATCTATTACTTTTGAAATTATCTTTTCATCATTAATACTTATTTTTCCAGCCTGTGATGCCCGCTCTACAGCTGAGTGGAAGTTTTTACATGAATGTTCGAAAGCAACTTTTTGTTTATTGGAAAAATTAACAAACTTATTAATATAAACATCTTTATAATTGATTACTTGCCTGAATTTATAAACATCATCATTCAGTGAGTTCAACAAATCATCTGCTGCTTGAAAGTATTTTACTGATTCAACAGGGTCATTAGAATCAAGGCATTGAAGAATATAAAGCCTCGCTTGCTGAGTATCTATATTTTCAGTGTGGTAATCATTTTTGTTCTTAGCAAAAGAATATGCTTGATTAAAATAATCCTGAGCTTTTTTAAAATCTTTATAAGGTAGTCGCGACATCCCAAACTGCACCCAAAAATGTGGGCTAGTCTTTAACCATGGTGCGGAAATTTTTAGATTTTCATAGTATTTCGATAAATTATTTTTCCTATTTTGCTCTGGAAGCAGCCTTTCAATGAAAGAGAACTTTAGAAGTTCTTTAAACACTCTATTTTCTTCATAGGATCGACCACCTTCAGAATTTAGGTGATTGGCAATTAAAAGCAACTGATCAACAATATAATTGGCTGAAAAATAGTTTTTAATGAGAGATAAAGCAAACAAACTTGATTTTGAGCATGCTACATTATTTTCAATTTTAAATAGTTCTCTAAAAGAAGGATTGCTAGTTAGTTTACCGTCATAAATTTCATTGTTCAGCGATATCTCTGAGATCAAACTCGATTTTGCCTTAAGACCTACAGTTTCAATCAATGCAATTCCGAATGCGGTATCTCTATATTTCAAGTTACTAAACAAAGCATGGGTTAGCTGTTTAACCTTATCTACAATATATGGTGAATTAAATAAATCTAACAAGATTAATGATAGTTGAGAGTGGTGCTTACGGATTAAATGATTGATCTTTCTTTCATTACTCCAGTTTGCTATGTCGCCCCAAATTCCTATGTTGTCGATTATGCTAATAAAAAATTCAACTTCATCTTTTGTAAGTGTATCGATAGAAATTTCTAAAAACTTGCTTTCAAAAGACGAAAACTCGTGTCGATGCCTTTCATGCTCTGATGTTCTGGAGGTGAGAATTAAATTAATGTTCGCTGGTTTCGTATTATCGAAATGCTTAATTAGCTCAATATACTTATCATAATCATCAACGGCCACTACTATCCTTTTGCTTATCTTGCTTAGAACATCCAAATCACTTAAGTAGTCACCCCCATCATCTTCTAAAATAAACGTATCAATACCATTCCTGGTTAAATTAGCAACGACACTTTTTAGAATAATCGACTTACCGTTACCTAATTCTGAAACTAAAACAACATTATTTCCTTCATTTAAAAGATCACAAACTTCCTGCACATAGTCTCTATTAATAAAATAAGGTATGCTTTGCGTAATCGAAATGGCCTTATCTATATGTGACTGCTTGATATCACCATGGAGAATAAATCTTTCGACCTCTGCGTCCCTAATATTAATATCATCAAAGGTGTTTTCATACTTAACTAATGACTCGGTATAGTTTTCGTGTTGCTGATCTAAAATTGCACTTTTATTTTCTTTTATTAAGTTACCGAAACCATCAACCCCTATTGCAAGTACATGTCCAAACTTCCCTAGAAAATAAGTTTCTTCGTGAGTAGCATCTTTACGTGTTATGAAGTAAGTTCGTTCTTTAATCGATGGATTGTCAAATAAGAATTTTTGAACATCCAAGTCGTACAATGAATAACCAACAAAAACTAAAGCCGTACAACTTTCCAGATCTCTTTTAAAATGATAAAACCAATTTGAACTTATAAAGGAATCAGCTGAAATATAAGAAGAGTTACTCAGCTTTATATTACTTTCCAAATGCTCGACAGTTGAATTTTCTATTTTCCCATTTATATGCAAACAAATATTTCCAATATGGATATAGTCATTAGGATTATCTTCTGTGCATAATGACTCTATATTTCTTCCATTTTTTCGATTTGAAAGCTCAATTGAATTATCATAATTTGTCGTATAGCTTCTTTTCCATGGAATAGAACATATCGAAATATGATCGTCGCTAACTTCGTTCAACACAAAGTTGTTTTTTAATAAATTTAATAAATTCGGTTTAGATTTGTATGAAAGATAGTAATCCGATACATACATTAAGTTATCACTAGACTCCATTTCGCCAAGTTTTGCTATTTCCCTTGCTAATCCTTTAGCTAAAGGAGGCTCTTTTCCATTCAAATTTTCTGTATTTAGAGAAAATCCTGCACCTGTGAATAAAATAGCTTTACCAGTGCTAATTCGTGATAGGAAAATTTCTAAAGAAACATCTACCCTTTTCAAACCTTGTGTTCCTAACTCTAAATCCATTATTTATCCTTTGTTAAGTTGAGAATGTTACATGGTAAGCCAAATTTACATAACATTTTTAATAGTGCGCATGCTCGTTTACGCTGTGCCAGAGAGCCCAAATAATCCCTCTAACAACCTGTTTTCATGACACTTTTCAAATTTATCCAATAACAGCTCAAAACACGAAATCGAGCATGCGCGATATATCATTTGTCCACAGCACATTATTCTGGCTGTCGTATTGTTTAATTATTGATCTTAATACACTTTCGCTGACGCTTCTATGACAAAGCGAGAAACTGAATAGCATTCAGACCATAAAAGTACGCCTCCCATTTGCGAACACAAAAATAAACTGTATATTCATACAGTATAATTAAATATATCCACAAGGAGCGTGCGATGTCTTTCAGACCCTTTATGAATCACCTTCGAAGCGAGATGCGTATACGTAGCTACAGTATGAAAACGGAAAAATCTTACTTATATTGGACTCATTAATTCATTCGCTTTCATAAGCTAAAACACCCAAATCAGATGAGGGCAGATGAAAATTAGAGCTTATTAGCAGCATTACATGTGTTTGATTCGCGCTGACGGTCGAGGGAGGTACGACCTGAGATTTGCGCAAGCGAATTGAATTACATGGAATGGTGCCTCGAAGTGTTTTGAGATCACCGATGCTGGTTGCTTGTAGATCTAAAAACAGGTCGGGGTAAGATACCCCTCCTACGAAATGCGGGGTTGGGCGATTTAGCTCATGGGGGCAGCAGGCTTGATCGCGGGGTGCAACCCGCTCCTACGAAATGTGGACTGGACGATTTATAGCTCAGCAATTTGGTTGAGCGTTTCTGGGTGGCGCTTGACCAGCTTCAGTAAGGTAATGGCTTGACCATTTGGAACACTACGCCCTTGTTCCCATTTCTCCAAAGTGCGAGCAGAGGTATGGAGTAAGCGAGCGAAGACTCCACGTGACATGTTGAATTGCTCACGGATACTGACGATTTCGCTAGGTGTGATTTTTAGTTCCGACACATCATTAACTTGATGAGTTTTAAGTGTCAGTTTACCTTCGGAGTGTGCTTTCGCTTCCCCTAACGCTGAGTTTAGCTCTTCAAAAAAATTACGATTGCTCATCGCGCCAAGCCTCCATAAAAGATGTGCCGCTAAACTATACGCCAATAGCGTATAAGTGACAAAGCTATCGCTTTGATCGCCGATTGAATCGGCTCGTACAAACAGAGTCTCATTAGCGACGTTCCATGTGTTTGATTCGCGCTGACGGTCGAGGGAGGAACGACCGAAGATGTGCGCAAGCGAATTGAATTACATGGAATGGTGAAGCAAAGTGGTTTCAAACGCCGAAGCTGGTTGCTTGCAGAGCTTAAAACAGGTCGGGGTAAGATACCCCTCCTACGAAATTTGGGCTTGGGCGATTTATATCATGGATGCGTGCTTGGTCGCGGGGTACAACCCGCTCCTACAAGACACTGTCTTATTAGCAACGCTCCATGTGTTTGATTCGCGCTGACGGTCGAGGGAGGAACGACCGAAGATGTGCGCAAGCGAATTGAATTACATGGAATGGTGAAGCAAAGTGGTTTCAAACGCCGAAGCTGGTTGCTTGCAGAGCTTAAAACAGGTCGGGGTAAGATACCCCTCCTACGAAATTTGGGCTTGGGCGATTTATATCATGGATGCGTGCTTGGTCGCGGGGTACAACCCGCTCCTACAAGACACAGTCTCATTAGCAGCATTCCATGTGTTTGATTCGCGCTGACGGTCGAGGGAGGCACGACCGAAGATGTGTGCAAGCGAATTGAATTACATGGAATGGTGCCGCAAAGTGGTATCAGAGCCCCGAAGCTGGTTGCTTGCAGATGCTGAGAGGTTGGTCGGGGTAAGATACCCCTCCTACGAAATGCGGGGTTGGTCGCGGGGTGCAGCCCGCTCGTACATGGCGAGTTTGTTAACCCCTCCCTCACCCTCCCCTTAAAGAAACAAGGGGAGGGAATCCGATATTTCTTCAGAGTCCCCTGCCCTTGGTAATCGGGAAATTGAATTGCCTCTGTTATGAGGCAGTTCAATTAGGCGAGGTTTAGGGATATGTCCCAGTCTTTCCAGACGACTTCGCGGCCTTGGGCGCGGATGTCGTTGGCGACTTCGGTGACGCTACGTTCGTCGCTGACTTCAAATTGCTCGAGGGCTTCTTTCGCGTCATCAGCATAGCCGCCCGGTTGGGTTTTCGATTCGGCACTCATGGTGGTGAAGCCCATGCGTGCGGCGTGGTTACGAAACTCCGGTGATTCGCGGGTGGAGAGACTCATTTCTAGGTCAGCATCAAATAAGCGCCATGCGGCGATCAGTTGTACCAGTTCCAGATCAGAAATCACGGACTTGGGTACGATGCCGCCAGCACAGGGACGAATGCGCGGAAAGGCAACGCTAAAGCGTGAGCGCCAGTGGCGTTTTTGCAGGTGTCTTAGATGGTGCGCCATCATAATGGAGTCGGTGCGCCAGTCATCCAAACCAAGCAAGACCCCTAAGCCGATTTTATGGACCTTGGCTTGGCCGATACGATCCGGAGCGTCCAAGCGATAGTTAAAGTCGGATTTATTGCCACGCAGATGATGCTCAAGGTAAGTACTGCGGCGGTAGGTTTCTTGGTACACCAAGACGCCATCTAGGCCGAGTTCTTTTAGCTGAGCGTACTCTTCCATTTCTAGCGGTTGCACTTCCATGGACAGCTGGCTAAAAGCAGGCTTAAACAGTGGCAGCATGCGCTCGAAGTATGGCATAGAGACTTTTTGGGTTTCGCCGGTCACCAGCAAGATATGGTCAAAGCCCTTTTGCTTGATGGCGGCGATTTCACGCTCGATCTGGGCTTCGTCCAAGGTTAAACGCTTGATGGCGTTGCTCATGGAAAAGCCACAGTAGGTGCATTCGTTGGCGCATGTATTGGACAAATACAGCGGCGCAAACAAGCTCACCGTCTTGCCAAAACGCTGCAGTGTCAGGCGCTCGCTCTCTGCCACCATCTCATTGATAAATGGCTTGGCGGCTGGGGAGATCAAGGCGGCAAAGTCATTGATATCGCGCTTAGGTTTGGCCAGCGCTCGACGCACATCCGCTTCGGTAGCGTTTTGGTGCTGAGCGGTGGTCGCGTCCCAATTTAGCGCTTCTAGCTCCGCGCTAAATTGGCCTGCTACCGCTGGGCTTTGATGTAAGACTCGTATGGCGCCACTCATGATAGCTCCTTGAGGAACTCGGTAAATGGGCTGGACGCTTCTGCGGTCTGCTGCACTTTGCCAGTACCAGACTCATAGGCCATGCGCCCTGCTTCCACTGCCAGTTTAAAGGCTTTACCCATCATTTCCGGTTGGCTGGCGACCGCCATGGCTGTGTTGACCAATACCGCATCCGCGCCGGCTTCGAGCGCGGCCGCCGCATGGGACGGTGCGCCAATACCGGCATCGACGATCACAGGCACAGTGCTTTGCTCAATAATGATGTCGAGGAACGGCTTAGAGGCCAAGCCTTGGTTGGAGCCAATCGGTGCACCAAGGGGCATAACACATTGCGCGCCCACTTCTTCTAAGCGTTTGCACAACACAGGATCGGCGTGGATATAAGGCATCACGACAAAGCCTTGACGCACTAGCTCTTCGACCGCTTTTAGGGTCTCGATCGGATCAGGCATCAGGTAGCGTTGATCTGGGTGGATTTCCACTTTAACCCAGTTGGTTTCCAAGGCTTCTCGGGCCAATTGTGCGGCGTAAATGGCTTCTTTGGCGTCTCGGGCACCAGAGGTATTCGGCAATAGCTTAACGCCCAGCTGCTGCAGTGGCTTTAGGATATTGTCGGAGCCGGCTTTTAAATCCATACGGCGCAAGGACAAGGTGGTCATTTCACTGCCACTGGCCAAAATCGAGGCGATCATCTGCTCTTGGTTGGCGTATTTTCCCGTGCCGGTAAATAAGCGTGATGAAAAGGTATGACCTGCAATCGTTAATGACATATTAACCCCCTGCGATGGATTCAAAGATATCGATACGGTCGTTGTCCTTTAGCAGGCACTCCGACCATTGGCTGCGTGGCACCACTTGTTGATTAACTGCCACGGCCACGCGCTGCTCAGCACTGACAATGCTGTTTAGTAGCTCCGTTAAGGTACTATGCTCTGACTGAACAGGCTCATCATTCACATACAGCTGCATGAGCCTCTCCTTGTGCGTTGCTGATCACAGCGTTCAACAAAGACTGCGTGGCGGCTTTTGGATCGTCAGCACGCGTAATCGCGGTCACTAGAGCAATGGAATCCACGCCGGTCGCTTTGACTTTTGGTAAGCGTTCCGCGTTGATGCCACCGATGGCAACCGTTGGGTAGGCGCCATTGATCAGTTCCACATATTGACCTAAACGGGTTAAGCCCTGTGGTTGTGATGGCATGTCTTTGGTCACGGTTGGGAAGATATGCCCTAGGGCGATGTAGCTTGGCTTGAGGTTAAAGGCACGCATGATTTCAAAGTAGCCGTGAGTGCTGATACCCAAGCGTAAGCCCGCCTGTTGAATGGCCGAAAGATCCGCCACTTCAATGTCTTCTTGCCCCAAATGCACACCGTAAGCGCCCAGTTCGATCGCCAGTTGCCAGTAGTCATTGATAAAGACTTGCGCGCCATGCTGCTCACCTAAGGCGATGGCTTGCTGGATTTTTTGCTTTAGGTCTGGGTCGTTCGGATCTTTGATACGTAATTGCGTGGTGGTCACACCCTGCTCTAACACCAGAGCTAGCCATTCCACTGTATCAACCACTGGGTAAAGGGTGAATAGCTCTTTGCGAATCGAACTAAACTCAGCGCCATCAGCAATCACATGGTCGTCAGCAAAGCTGGTGCGTGGGAACCAAGCTCGATCTTCGGGCCAGCCTGCCCCTGCGGCACGGGCTTGTTGCGTGAGCCAAGCCAAAGCTAGGGTCATCGCATCCAAGTGTTCGTAGCCTTGCTCAATAAAGCAGGCCAGCGCCACCGCGAGATCATTTTGGTTTACCTTGGTCAGTTTCTCAGCCTGAAAGTAAGCAATACGCTGATCGGGTAGCTGAACCGTAACCAGATTGTCTTGGCATAAGGCTTGGAAAACGATATTAGCCGTATCCAATTCACGCACAAATTGCCACGTTTCCGTACCGGTGATCAGTGCTAATCCGTTTTGATGGGATTCAATTCGGACATCATCCGTTGTGGAGTGAAGCACTCGACACCCTAGGTGTCGAGTGTTGTCCAAAACAGATGATTTAAACCCAGCATCACGAAACGCTATCTGTTTAACATCTGTTGTGGTCATTTACTGTTCCGTCTCTAGCTCGTCTTCGGAATGCTTATCTGCTTTTAGCTTGTCAGTCGTTAAATAGACATCACTGCCTAGCTCTTTAAACTGCTCAGACATTTGTTGCATGCCTTCTTCGGCCGTCACATCTACCGCTTCGATCTTCTCAAGGCCAGCGGCGTAGTCACGCACTTCTTGGGTGATCTTCATCGAACAGAATTTTGGACCACACATAGAACAGAAATGTGCCACTTTGCCCGATGCTTGCGGTAGCGTCTCATCGTGGTAAGAGCGTGCTGTTTGCGGGTCAAGAGACAGGTTGAATTGATCTTCCCAACGGAATTCAAAACGAGCTTTTGACAAGGCATTATCACGTACTTGGGCCCCTGGGTGACCTTTGGCCAAGTCTGCGGCGTGAGCGGCGATCTTGTAAGTGATCAGACCTTGTTTCACGTCTTCTTTGTTAGGTAGACCCAAATGCTCTTTTGGCGTCACGTAACACAGCATGGCACAGCCGTACCAACCGATTTGTGCGGCACCGATACCTGAAGTAATGTGATCGTAACCTGGTGCAATATCTTGTGTTAGGGGGCCTAAGGTGTAGAACGGCGCTTCATGACATTGCTCAAGTTGCAGATCCATGTTCTCTTTGATCAGCTGCATTGGCACGTGTCCTGGGCCTTCGATCATCACCTGAACATCGTAGTCCCAAGCAATTTTCGTAAGTTCACCTAGAGTGCGTAGTTCCGACAATTGTGCTTCGTCGTTGGCATCCATGATCGAACCCGGACGTAGGCCGTCACCTAGGGAAAGGGCCACATCATAAGCCGCACAGATTTCACAGATTTCTTTGAAACGTGTGTAAAGGAAGTTTTCTTCGTGGTGCGCTAGACACCATTTCGCCATGATGGAACCACCACGAGACACGATGCCGGTTAGACGTTTCGCTGTCATTGGCACGTAGCGTAGCAAGACACCACAGTGGATGGTGAAGTAGTCCACGCCCTGCTCGGCTTGTTCGATTAGGGTATCGCGGAACACTTCCCAGTTTAGGTCTTCGGCGACGCCATCTACTTTTTCTAGAGCTTGGTAAATCGGCACCGTACCGATTGGCACTGGCGAGTTACGTAGGATCCATTCGCGAGTTTCGTGGATGTTTTTGCCAGTCGACAAGTCCATCACGGTATCCGCACCCCAGCGGGTTGACCATACCAGCTTCTCTACTTCTTCTTCGATGGAAGACGTTAGCGCCGAGTTACCGATGTTGGCGTTCACCTTCACTAAGAAATTACGGCCAATGATCATTGGCTCGGTTTCTGGGTGGTTGATGTTATTAGGGATGATGGCGCGGCCTTCAGCCACTTCTTTACGCACGAATTCTGGCGTAATTTCCGTTTGAATATTGGCACCGAAGCTGTGACCTGGGTGTTGTTTCAGCAACAGCTCAGATTTGATTGCCTGTAGGTTTTGATTCTCACGGATGGCGATGTATTCCATCTCTGGCGTGATGATGCCTTGGCGCGCGTAATGCATTTGCGTCACGCATTGGCCGGCTTTGGCCTTGCGTACCGTTGGCAGGTGCTTAAAGCGCAGCTCGTCTAGTTCGTTATTTGCTAGACGCTCTTGAGCGAAGTTTGAGCTGACGCCTTCTAGCACTTCGGTATCGTTACGCGCTTCAATCCATTGCTGACGAAGTGCTTTTAGACCCACATGTACGTCGATGTTTTCCGCTGGATCGGCGTAGGGACCCGCTGTGTCGTAAACGTAAATTGGCTCGTTTGGCTCAAAGGTAAGGTTATCAGGATCCGAGCCGATCGGCGTATCGGTTAGGTTGATCTGGCGCATTGGCACTTGAATAGATTCATCAGAGCCTTGCACGTATATACGCTCAGACGACGGAAATGGCGTCGCCTGCAAAGACTCAATAAAGGCTTTGGCTTCTAGACGGGCTTTTTCACGTGTTTTTTTGTTTGGCTTTGGCATTGTAGTCGACATAAGCAGATTCCCATTATGTTTGTATTTGGAAAAAATGCTTGTCAGGAGGACACGTACTTCCACGTACGCGCGGTTGTTTTTAGGCCCATGCCGTTTCACTTTAGGCTTGGGTAAACAACGCTATTTCAGCAGAAAAGAAATGATGCTTTCTTGTTCCCTTCGCAGGTATTAGCCTGATCAGGTTCTGCGGATCCCGCATTAAAATGCGATCTCAGCCAATTAAGGCACTCCGACAAGTTGCGCATCAGTATACGCGTTTAGGCGTCGCTGTAAACTCCCAAAACGTGATGAAGGTTTGAAGCCGTTACTCTTCGTTCATCGCCAACGCTTGTTTGTACAAGGCGTTTTTCTTCTCCCCAGTAATCTCAGCTGCTAGCGCGGCAGCTTGTTTTACTGGCAGTTCTTTCAGTAAGATTTTTAGAATTTTAAGCGCTTCGCTATTGTCTTCTTCCGCTGCAGGCAAAGACACCATCATCACGAATTCACCACGAGTCTGGTTGCTATCTTCGGTTAAAATGCGCTGAATTTCAGCTACCGAACCATTCAAGAAGGTTTCAAATGTTTTCGTAATTTCACGGGCCAACGCCACCTGAACCGACTCACCCCACACTGCTTCTAGGTCCGCCAAACAGTCCAAAATACGGTGGGTGGATTCGTAGAAAACGACTGTGCCAAGGCTTGGTACCCAGCTCGACATTTCATCACGACGAGATTTACTCTTTGCTGGCAAAAAGCCGACAAAGCTAAAACGGTCGGTCGGTAAACCCGAGGCACAGAGTGCGGTAATGAGCGCAGATGGACCCGGTACAGGCACGACTTTATGGCCTTCTTGGCGCAAGAAATTGACCACATGATAACCCGGATCAGAGATCAAAGGTGTGCCCGCGTCGGAGATCAAGGCAACGTTTTTGCCGTCATTTAACAAGGAAGCAATGTAGGAAGCTTTGTCGCGCTCATTGTGGTCATGTAGAGCAAACAGCTTGGTGTCGATACCAAAATGATTCATTAAACGTTTGCTATGACGGGTGTCTTCTGCGGCGATAAAGTCAACTTCTTGTAAAACTCGTTTTGCACGATCCGTAAAATCATCCAGATTGCCAATTGGGGTCGCTACAATGTAGAAGGTTCCTCTCACATCATTATCAGACTGTGTTACCATGATTCCTCTTTTATAGGCTTAAGTATTGCGTGCATATGAGTTTGTTTAGATCCCGTATCATACCACTTTCCTTGGTTACATTGTCGCTAATTGGTTGTGGTGCTATTGAAACTTCCATGCCTGGTCCGGGCATGTCGAATGCTCAAATGGAACAAGGTGCAGATTTATCTGATTACAACTACGCCCTAGCACAAGCTCAGGCACAATCTACGCCAGAGCAAGCAGCGCCATATTACTGGGCAGCAGCACAAGCATTGGTGATGGATGAACAGTTCCTTAAGGCGCGTACTTTACTGGAAACTTATGTCTTACCAGTACGCAGCCCAAGCCAATTTGATGGCTACTTGCTGATGAGTGATATCGCCTTGGGACAAGAAATGCCGATGCTGGCACTGCAGATGCTTAGCCAAGCAACACAATTAGCGTCCGCCCAGCGCCCTGGCAACAACATCAAAATGTTGCAACAACGCGCTAAAGTGATGGCCTCTTTGGATAATTGGCCCAATGCTGTTAAAGATTACATGCAGTTAAGTCTGATGCTGCCGGCGGAGCAACAAGAGCAAAACCGTAGCCATCTATGGCAGGCCATTCAGAACTTAACCGATAACGAAATGAGCTACCTTGAAGGTAACCAATTACCGTTATTGGATGGTTGGCTAGACGTGTCTAAAATTTTACGTCAGCAAGCCCTCACCGTTGAGCAGCAAGTGCAAGCTTTCCAAGAGTGGCAGCAAATCCATGGCAGTCACCCAGCGGCGATTTATCCTCCGCTGGATTTCCAGATTATGGCCACGCTGGAACAGCGTATGCCAAACTCTGTGGCCGTGCTGCTGCCGATGAGCAGTGAGCTGAAAGTCGCTTCCGAGTCCATCTTGGACGGCATTTTGCAACAGTATTACGCCAATAGCTCAGCGCAGCCCAATCTGCATATTATCGATACCGACCAATATGACCAGTTTTCGCAGGCCTATTTCGCCGCCCTAAACTCAGGCGCTGAAACCATTATTGGCCCACTGCGTAAGCAAAATGTGGCGCAGCTTGGCGACCTAGTGCAAGACATCCCGACCATCGCTCTGAACCAGTTGGAAAGCAATCGTATTATTCCAAACTTGTACCATTTCTCACTCAACGTGAGTGATGATATCCGCGAGCTGATGGCGTTTGCTAAGAAAGAAGGGGCTGAAAACGCAGCCATTCTATCGATGGAATCCACTTGGGCACTGCGCCAAAGCGATCAATTCAAAGAGGTTGCGAAACAAACTAACCTGCCAGTGCTCACTTCCTTGTCTTACGAGAACACCCCGATTGGTCGTGCTCAGGCGGTCAAACAGTTACTGCAAGTGGACGAAAGTGAAGCGCGTATTCGCAGTGTGCGCCAGTGGACGCGACAGGATGTAGAGTCCACTCCGCGCGCACGCCAAGATCTGGATTACGTCTATTACGTAGGCAAACTAGGCGACGCTAAACAAATTCGCCCACTGCTGAACTTTTACTTTGCCGAAGACATCCCAATGCTGGCATCGCAGACGATCCACGATAAGACGCCTAGCTCAAATACCAAAAGCGAAGACATCGAACGCATTATCTTTACTGAGCTGCCAGCGGTGTTGTCCGAGACCAGCCAAGGTGGCAACGCACCGTTTGTGCTGCAGCGTCTTAGCGCACTTGGCAATGACAGCTATTTGTTGGCCAAACGTTTAGCACTCTTTACCAATGTCAAATCCGCGAAGGTATCCGCCCAAACAGGAATCATCACACTGGACGATGATGGTATATTCAATCGTCGGCCAAACATTGTGACCTATAAGCAAGGAGAGCTTATTGATGCTAAGGAAAGTTATTTCGCCCAGAAAGAAGCTGAATGACGGTGCCGCCGCAGAGCAACTGGCGGAGCGCTATTTAGTTGAGCAAGGCTATCAATGTATCGCCCGCAATTTTCATTCGCGTGTGGGCGAAGTGGATTTGATTATGCGCCACGGCAACACCATTGTCTTTGTCGAAGTGCGTTATCGAGCCAACACTTCTCGAGGCACAGCCTCTGAGAGTGTCACGAAACACAAGTATCTCCGCTGCCTTAAAACAGCAGAGTATTGGTTAACCAAAAACAATTTGCAAAACAGTCAGTATCAGATCGATGTGATCGCCATAGACGGCCAATTGAGCGTCGATAACTTACACTGGCTGCAAGCAGTGCAGATATAGTAGTCACCTATGGATTATCAAGAAGCCATTTACACTCAGTTTGCCCAGAGCTTTGAATCACAACAGTACGCACTGGAAACCCTCCCACCCTTTATTGAACACGCGGCAAAGGTACTGTTTAACAGCATCGCTAATGGTGGCAAAGTGGTGGCCGTAGGCAATGGTACTGGCGCCTATATTTCCCAGTACTTTAGCACCTTACTGCTGGATCGTATGGACCGAGAGCGCCCAGGGTTACCTGCGGTATCCCTCACCAGCAACGGTAACGCCCTACTGGCGATCACCCACAATGACAGTTACCACGACGTGTTTTCAAAACAAATCACGGCCATTGGCAACCCTGGGGATGTGCTGTTTGTGGTTGCCAACAAGGGCAACACTTCACCGATCATTCAGGCCATTCAGGCAGCTCATGAGCGCAAGATGAACATCGTCGCGCTGACCACACCAGACGCGAAAAACGTATCCTCGCTGACCTCTCGAGATGATACAGAGATTAAGATTAATTTGACCGGTACGGCGCGGGTGCAAGAAGTGCAAACAACTGTCGTGCATGCCTTGGTAGACCTACTGGAACGACAGTTGTTTGGGTATGACGACTAAATTTCGTTTATTTAACGACTTTTAGGGTAAAGCCTTTCTTTGGTGGCTCCGGTGGCGTTGGTTCTGGCTCCGGAGTCTCATCAAACTCCTCTGGTGGAAACACCAAGCCATCACTGTTCTCTTTCGCATACAGCGCAATCGCTGCTGCCATCGGCACATACACCTGCATCGGCTTGCCACTAAAGCGCGCCTCAAACGACACCGCTTCTTTATCGATGTGCAGATGACGCACAGCACTCATGCTGATGTTCAGCACGATCTGGCCTTCATTGACGAATTCACGAGGCACTACGGCACCCGGAAAGTCAGCATCTACCAATAAATATGGCGTTAGACTGTTATCTGCAATCCACTCGTAAGTGGCATTCAGCAAATAAGAACGTTTTGGAATCATTCACTGCACTCCAGAAAAAATAAAAGGGGCTAAGCGCCCCTTTTCATATACGTTAGCGCACCTTAGTCAAGGCGCATTTCTTGCTCTGCTTCAGAAAGGCTTTCTTTGAAAGACTCACGCTCAAATACAAGGTCCATGTATTTGTACAGACCAGGCGCTTGAGATTTCTCAATTCCCACACCCAGTACCGGCAGACGCCACAAGATTGGTGCTAGGCAGCAATCTACGATGGTGAACTCTTCACTCATGAAGTATGGCTTTTCTTCAAAGATTGGTGAAACGCTGATTAGGCTCTCACGCAATTCTTTCTGTGCTGTCTCAACTGCATCGCGATCTTTGCTAGTCAGAATCGTATCCACTAGCACCGCCCAGTCACGCTGGATACGGTACATGTAAAGACGGCTGTCAGCGCGTGCAACAGGGTACACAGGTAGCAATGGTGGATGCGGGAAACGCTCATCCAAATATTCCATCATCACGTTTGGTTCGTACAAAACAAGTTCGCGGTCCACAAGAGCCGGCAACTCGTTGTAAGGGTTGATATCCGCCAATTCCTCTGGCTTGTTGAAAGGATCAACATCAATAATATCTACGGTTACCGCTTTCTCAGCCAAAACGATACGTACGCGATGACTGTAATGATCTTCTCCATCAGAGAAGAACGTCATTGAAGAGCGCTTTGCAATAACACCCATGTATAACCCCTATTCAATAAACAACGAAAACCCCATGAAGGGGTTAACTTAACAAACTAATTTGTAAATGTCCCTCCACTGGAGGGACATTTCGGCAAAACTCAGCAGATCATTAGTGAAGTTCACGCCAGTATTCTTTGTTCAACAGGTATGCGAAGATACCGAACAGAACAATAAATAATAACACTTTTATGCCCAATGATTCAGCCTGTAAACGGCTTGGTTCTGCTACATACACCAAGAAATTTGTAATATCGTAAGCGACTTGGTCAAATTCTTCTTCAGACAATTGGCCTTCTGTCTTCTGCACTACAACATTACATTGCTCTTCCGTTAAAACATCGCCGGTAAGTGTATCAAATTTTGGCTTGCCATGCTCATCCAATGCAGGCGCTTGTGCACAAGTCATGTGACGCACACCCTGTAGATGTTCAAGCACGTTTGGCATACCAACACTTGGGAACACTGTATTGTTAACACCCCAAGGACGTGTCTCATCTTCGTAAAAAGACTTTAGGTAAGTGTATACCCAATCGTGACCACGTAGACGCGCCTCCAGCGTTAGATCCGGTGGTGTCGCACCAAACCAGTTCTTGCCATCACCTGCGTCCATGGCATTGGACATCAAGTCACCGATCTTTTTACCAGAAGGTAGCAAGTTTTCTTCAAACAAGTCCGCTGGAATACCCAGATCATTGGCAGCACGCTCATAGCGCGCATAGCCCATTTCATGACAGCCAGCACAGTAGTTAGTGTACAACTGCAAACCACGCTGCAAAGACGCTTTGTCGTGTAGATCCGGTGCCATATGCTCTAAGTGCACCCCTGCACCACCAGCCGCGAAAGTCATCGCCGACGCGAACACCAGCGCCACTGTTGCGAAAATCTTTTTCATTATTACACCCTCTCCGGAACTGGTTTAGTACTTTCCCACTTGGTATAGAACGGCATCAAAATGAAGTATGCGAAGTACACCACTGATGCAAGCTGAGCGACGGTTGTACGGCCTTCTGTTGATGGCAATACACCCAACACACCCAATACCACGAAACTAATGCAGAAAAGAACCAACGCCACTTTACTCATCCAACCTTTGTAGCGCATAGCTTTCACTGGGCTACGATCTAACCAAGGCAGAACAAATAGGATGGCAATGGCACCGCCCATGGCAACCACACCCCAGAACTTAGCATCCAAACCAAACAGCGGGTACGTCACCGCACGAAGGATGGCGTAGAATGGTGTGAAATACCAAACTGGCGCAATATGCTCCGGTGTTTTCAGCGGGTTAGCCGCCTCAAAGTTTGGCTTCTCTAGGAAGTAACCACCCATTTCAGGGAAGAAGAACACCACACCACAGAAGACGAATAGGAACACTGCCACACCAACAATGTCATGCACTGTGTAGTAAGGGTGGAAAGGGATGCCGTCTAATGGAATACCGTTTTCATCTTTGTGCTTCTTGATATCAACACCTTTCGGGTTGTTCGAACCCACATGGTGAAGTGCCAACAAGTGCAACACAACCAAGGCAACCAACACCAATGGCAGCGCAATCACGTGCAAAGAGAAGAAGCGGTTTAGGGTGATACCAGAGATCAAGTAGTCACCACGCACCCATTGCGCTAGGTCTGGACCAATCATTGGAATCGCACTGAAAAGTGAGATGATTACCTGTGCACCCCAGTATGACATTTGACCCCATGGCAGTAGGTAACCCATGAAGGCTTCAGCCATCAGTGCTAGGTAAATCGCCATACCAAACAACCACACCAATTCACGTGGCTTTTGGTATGAGCCGTATAGCAGACCACGGAACATGTGCAAGTACACGACCACGAAGAACGCCGACGCGCCGGTGGAGTGCATGTAACGAATCAGCCAACCGTATTCTACATCACGCATGATGTACTCTACCGATGCAAACGCACCTTCAGCCGATGGGTTGTAGCTCATCGTCAACCATACGCCCGTCAGCAATTGGTTAACCAATACCAATAAAGACAACACACCAAACAAGTAAAGAACGTTTAGATTCTTTGGTGCGTAGTATTTACTCATGTGTTTTTCGAAAGCTTGTGTAACCGGTAGACGCGCATCTACCCAAGCCATCAAATCTTTCATTGCAGCCATTATGCGTTACCTCCAGCGTCAACACCGACTTCGATAACCGAATCATCAATAAAACGATGCGGTGGCACCACTAGGTTCGTCGGGGCTGGTACACCCTTGTAGACGCGGCCAGCCAAGTCAAAACGTGAACCGTGACAAGGACAATTGAAACCACCTAGCCATTTCTCCCCCAAATCTTCAGGCGCGATTTCTGGGCGGTAGGTAGGAGAACAGCCAAGATGCGTACAAATTCCAAGTAAAACGGCAATCTCAGGATTGATTGAGCGGTGCTCGTTTTGCGCATAGTCTGGCTGCTGTTCAACCGTAGACGTTGGGTCTGCCAGTTGATCATTCAATTTGGACAAATCAGCAACACTTTGTGTCGAACGACGAACAACCCAGACAGGCTGACCACGCCACTCAACAATCATTTGCTGACCCACTTCTAGTTTACTAATATCGGCCTTCACCGGTGCGCCAGCCGCTTTCGCTTTGGCACTTGGATTCCATGAGGCAACAAAAGGCGTTGCGATCCCTACGGCACCCACTGCGCCAATCGCGCTAGTTGCACCTAATAGAAATCGACGACGGCCCTTATTTACGCCGCTTTGACTCATTATGGTTCTCTCCCACCAATTTACTGTCAACAAGCCCAAATCCATAAAAAAAATAAGGATTTGAATACTTTAACTGATGTTATGGGAAAGGGAATTTGGTGACAAGGCAACATTTTTGCACAATCACAAAACACTGATTTGAGACATAAAAAAACGCCTGCGAATGCAGGCGTTTTGAAGAATTCGAAGCGTAGTAAAAATTAACGCTTAGAGAACTGTGGACGACGACGTGCTTTACGTAGACCAACTTTCTTACGTTCAACCTGACGAGAGTCACGAGTAACGTAACCAGCAGAACGTAGAGTGCGACGTAGTGTCTCGTCGTATTGCATTAGCGCACGAGTGATACCGTGACGGATAGCACCTGCTTGACCAGAGATACCACCACCGCTTACTGTAACGTAAACGTCAAATTTTTCAGTTGCTTCAACTAGTTCTAGTGGCTGACGAACAACCATGCAAGAAGTTTCGCGACCGAAGTATTGCTCTAAAGAACGGTTGTTAACAACTAGGTTACCAGAACCTGCCTTTAGGAATACACGAGCGGTAGACGTTTTACGACGACCAGTTCCGTAGTATTGAGTAGCTGACATAATGATCTTCCCGTATTAGATGTTTAGTTCTTGTGGCTGTTGTGCTGTGTGCGGATGCTCAGCGCCAGCATATACTTTCATTTTCTTGTGCATAGCACGGCCTAGAGGGCCTTTTGGAAGCATGCCTTTAACAGCGATCTCAAGAACGCGCTCTGGAGCGTGATCAATCAACTTCTCAAAGCTCATAGAACGTAGGCCACCTGGGTAACCAGTGTGACGGTAGTAGTTCTTGTCAGAAGCTTTTTTACCAGTTACACGTACTTTCTCAGCGTTGATAACAACAATGTAATCACCAGTGTCAACGTGAGGAGTGTATTCTGCTTTATGCTTACCGCGTAGACGGCGAGCAATTTCTGTAGCCAAACGACCAAGAGTTTTGCCTTCAGCATCAACCACGAACCAGTCGCGGCGTACTTCAGCAGGTTTTGCAGTAAAAGTTTTCATTAAAAAACCCTTTATCATTTACATGCTGTGCGCATGTCAATACCTATTATTATTGGTTACGCGGTCAGGTTATGACGGCATAACGTACTCATACTCAAATTAAGAGCTCGCGAATTATAACCAAAGCACTTTAAAAACTAAAGCCCTTTCAGCAGTTAATTACGGACGATGCTCTAGGGCTAAGTATTCTTCTGATTGCATTTCCAGCAATCGACTCACGGTACGATCGTATTCGAACGCCAAACGCGTACCGATATAGATTTCAGGAATCGCCACTTCCGCCGAAATAATCACTTTGACATGGCGATCATAGAATTCATCAATCAAGTTAATGAAGCGGCGCGCCATATCATCGCGAGGCGAATCAAACTGCGGTAAATCCGAAATAATAATGGTGGAGTACAATTTAGCGATCTCAATATAGTCCACTTGGCTTCGTGGACCATCACAGAGCGCCTTAACCGTAAACCAAGCCACGTCTTCACAACTGCGTAGCAGAGGAATAGAGCGACCTTCGATTTCTACTTCACCACCTTCTTCGATGCTGTCTTGGTTAACCGCTAGGCTGCAAAAACGCTCGTTTAAGGCATCAGATGCTTCAGGCGTAAGTGGGAAATGGTATAATTTCGCTTGCTTCAAGGTACGTAAGCGGTAGTCGATGCCACCATCTACGTTCATAACTTTGGTGTGTTGATTCACCAAATCAATGGCAGGCAAGAAGCGCGCACGCTGCAAACCGTTTTTATACAAGCCATCTGGTTCAATGTTGGAGGTGGCGACCAATACCGTACCATTTAAGAACAACTGCTCTAACAGTCCCGCTAGGATCATCGCATCGGTAATGTCCGTGACAAAAAACTCATCAAAACACAGCACCTGTGCTTTTTCAGAGATTTGCTTACCAACGATTTCTAACGGGTTTTTGGTGTCGCTTAACTTGCGCAGTTCTTGATGCACCATTTGCATAAAACGGTGAAAGTGCAGTCGCAACTTGCGCTCAACAGGCAAACATTCAAAGAAGGTATCCATCAGGTAAGTTTTACCTCGACCTACACCGCCCCAGAAATACAGCCCTTGTTCAACATTAATGTCTGGTTTCTTTTTCTTCAGAAAACCAAACAGTGATTTTTGTGCTTTTGTCGGTTTTGAGCTATTTGCGACAATGCGCTCATACAAATCCTGCAAAGCCTGAACAGCTTCTTCTTGAGCGGGATCGTAGTTAAAGTCTGGACGTTTTAGGTCTTCCTGATATTTCGATAACGGGGTCATTGTTTGCGGATACACCATTGCATGTAAGATTGCGACATATTACCAAATAGATACAGAAACCTCACTATTCCCTATATTTCCCATGGTGTATTTCCGTTATAATTTGAAAAGATGTTTTGGGGAGTAAACCATGGAACTAGAAGTATTCGATATCATCGTTTTTGTTACTGGCATCATCGCTGGGTTCGTTGGCGCACTTATTTTCCGCGCAATGAGTAAGAAAAGCTCTAATGACAAACACTCATCAGGTGCCGCCATTGAGGCAATGCAACACGAAATGGAGCGCCGCCAAGTGCTAGCTGACGACCATTTCCTACAACTGTATGCTCACCTAGCCGCAGCAGAAAAGAAACTGGCTGACGCACGCAAAGCCGTACTTGATGGTGCTGCCACGCTAGCCACTGTTGAGCTAGAAAAACCTGAAGTTAACAGTGCAAACGGCACAGACTCAGAGGAAACTACCGCCCCACCACGCGACTACGCCGCCAAATCTGGTAATGATGAAGGCACGCTAAGCGAAAACTATGGCCTACACCGCAAAGCAGCGGAAGAGCCAAGCCGCGCAGCTTACTAAAACAGTCCGTCAAACAAACTAAAAAAGCCTGCTCATTGAGCAGGCTTTTTTATTGCCTGTACGCAACCTTGTTATTACGCAGGGTTCGGGATATCAATAAATTCGCAGTCAATTCCCCAATTATCACGAATGTGTTCAGCCAGCGCGCGCGGACCAAAACACTCGGTCGCATGATGGCCTGCCGCACAGAAATGAATCCCTTCTTCACGGGCCGTATGAATAGTCTGCTCTGACACTTCGCCGGTAATAAAGACATCAGCATTCGCTGCCAACGCTTTACCAATGTAGCCTTGAGCACCACCGGTACACAACGCCACTTCACTAATGGGCGCACCCGATACCGCCTCAAATAGCACTACTCGGCCTACAACCTGCTCAATGATCGCCTTAAACGCCGCTGGTGCCAGTGGCTCTTGTAGTTTACCGACCACACCAATACTTTCTTCTAATGGCTTTTCAGACTCCAACGGTCGTAACGACTCAACCCCTAAAGCACGAGCCAAGTTGGCATTATTACCCGCCAGCAAATGGGCATCCATTGGCAGATGATAACCAAACAAATTGATGTCATTTTTAATCAACGACGATAGACGGCGATATTTCATCCCCACAATTTCAGGGACCTCACCTTTCCAAAAATAGCCATGGTGAACAATGATGGCATCCGCTTGTTTTTCGATTGCAGCCTCAATCAGCGCCATGGAGGCCGTTACACCCGTAACGACTTTGTTAATCTCTTGTTTGCCTTCCACTTGTAAACCATTAGGCGCATAATCTTTAAATAAGCGCGGCTGGTACAACGCCGTCAATTTTCTCTCGAGTTCTGTTTTATTCATGATTACTCCATACACACTAAATAGTTTAAAAAGTCGTAATAGTCTTGTCTGGATACTACTGGGATTATGGCTCGGAACCGCCCTCTTATTTTGGCAGCACTATCAGCGCGAAAGCGGACAAAGCTTTGCCAGTGCCGCCGCAAAAACCGCTAATTCAGTGGTAAACATCTACACCTTCACCAACCAAACTTCTCCCTTTAATCACAATAGCAGCCAGACGATCACTAACCTTGGCTCAGGGGTCATTATATCGGAAGATGGCTATGTCCTGACAAACCACCACGTCATTCAGGGTGCCAGTACGGTGATTGTCTCACTTAACGACAAGCGACAAACTCGTGCCAGAATGATTGGCAGCGATCCCGCAACAGACTTGGCGGTACTGAAAATTGATTTAGACAACCTATCCCCCATTCTTCTTGGTAACAGTGATCACCTTATGGTGGGCGACCAAATCCTCGCCATCGGCAACCCATTTGGCATTGGCCAGACGGTCACGGCAGGCATCATCAGCGCGAAAGGTCGCGATAGCATTGGCCTGAACACCTACGAAAACTTCCTTCAGACCGACGCCGCCATCAACCCAGGCAACTCAGGTGGTGCACTGGTAGACTTAACGGGCCGCCTAATTGGCATTAGCTCCGCCATTTATTCTAGCTCAGGCGGCTCACAAGGCATTGGCTTTGCCACACCGATCAATGATGCCATCAGCATCATGAAATCTATTATCAAACACGGCAGCGTCATTCGTGGTTATTTGGGACTACAAGTACAAGAAAACAACCCTCAGGTTGCGACGGCGCTCAACTTACCCGTAGAAAACGGACTGATCGTCACCAGCGTCGTACCGCAAGGCCCAGCCGCCAAGGCAGGCATCCGCGCCGGAGATATTTTAACATCGATTGAAAAACGCACTAATCTAAGCGCACAAGACGCGCAACAGCTGGTATCCAGCTTAAAGCCTGGGGAGCGTATCAGTATTATGGGTATTCGTGGCACACAAAGCTACATCATTCAAGCTTTGGTGGAGAAACTGCCTGCGATGCAGGCAGTTGAGCAATAACTATCGCACTAAGTTGGATAAGCTGCTTTCGATGTTACCGCCAGCAATTCGGTTGGCTAGGAACGCTAGATAAGGACTTAAAAAGCCAGCATCTAACTCCCCTTCAATGACCCACTGCAGATTCGTCTGGCCATTGGCTGCAACTTCTATCTGTAATGTATTCGGTATCGGCTGCGTTTTTTGATTAGGCTGGACCGTGAAAGTGATCTCGTTCATTGAAACAGAATTAATCACAATGGATCCTTGTTTCGTCACTTCACCATCGTATTGAATCAGGTAACGGTTGCCAGGCTGAAGGGTTTCCCCACCTTCCTGTAGCACTAGGCTTCCTGACTCAATGTACACCCAATCCTTCCACGCTTCAGGGTTATACAGTCGCTCTTGAACCAAGTCGTACTGAGCACTTGGCGCCAGCGCACGACGCTCGATACGATAATCTGA
Organism: Marinomonas aquimarina; assembly: GCF_900089755.1. Lineage (GTDB taxonomy): Bacteria > Pseudomonadota > Gammaproteobacteria > Pseudomonadales > Marinomonadaceae > Marinomonas > Marinomonas aquimarina. The sequence goes on from NZ_FLOC01000003.1 coordinate 64,510, forward strand.
AGGCAGAAAAAAACCCACAGCAACCGCCATTAAAATAATGACGGCCGCAATGCGGGTTACATAACGCAGAGATACCAGTGCTTGTGTTGGCTGCACTGATAACCTCCTATTTAAGCATTATCAATCATGCGGAATTCCGCAGAGACTGCGTGCGCTTCCAATGATTCACCGCGCGCCAATGGCGAAGCAATCTTAGCCAGCTCGCTTGCCCCTTGGTGTGAGCAGTAAATAATCGAGCTACGCTTCTGGAAATCATACACGCCCAATGGCGAAGAGAAACGCGCCGTACCAGACGTTGGCAATACGTGGTTTGGACCAGCACAGTAATCGCCCAGCGCCTCAGGTGTGTAACGACCCATAAAGATCGCACCCGCGTGACGGATTTTACCCACCCACTCTTCTGGATTTTCGATTGAAAGCTCCAAGTGCTCTGCAGCAACAATATTTGCCACTTCGATGGCTTCTTCCATCGAATCCACATGGATCAATGCACCACGACCTTCCAAAGACGTTTTAATGATCTCTTGACGAGACATGTCTTCGATCTGACGCTCCATCGACTCTTTCACTTTGGCAATAAAGTCTGCATCGGTACTGATCAAAATAGACTGCGCATCTTCATCGTGCTCGGCTTGTGAGAACAAGTCCATGGCGATCCAATCTGGATTAGACAAGCCATCGCTCACCACAAGAATCTCAGAAGGGCCGGCAATCATATCAATGCCACAGGCACCAAACACCATACGCTTCGCTGTCGCGACGTAAATGTTGCCAGGGCCGACGATCTTATCAACTTTAGGCACGGTTTCAGTACCGTAAGCCAAAGCCGCTACCGCCTGTGCGCCACCCACTGTGATCACGCGATCCACGCCCGCCACATGTGCAGCCGCCAATACGATATCGTTGACCACGTTGTCAGGTGTAGGCACTACCATCACGATTTCGCCAACACCGGCTACCTTTGCTGGCATGACGTTCATCAAAACAGAAGAAGGGTAAGCCGCTTTACCGCCCGGCACGTATACGCCGACGCGATCCAATGGTGTGATCTGCTGACCCAGCACGGTACCGTTGTCTTCTTCATATTGCCAAGATGGTTGGATCTGACGCTCATGGTAAGACTTAACACGCTCTGCCGCTTGCTTCAGTGCATCGACAATAGTGCTGTCGACACGTTCAGCTGCTTTGGCCAGCTCATCTGCCTCAATTACCAACTCTGCTGCGGATTGCACAGAACGGCGATCAAAACAGTTTGTCAGCTCAACCAACGCCGCATCACCTTCTTGACGAACGCGATTGACGATGTTTTCTACACTCTTTTGAACGTTAGCATCAGACACACTTTCCCAAGAAAGCAGCTGATCTAAGTCCTGACGAAAGCCATCATCTTTTGATGAAAACTGTCTGATATCTAATTTCATAATCTTCTAAGCCTCAGCAGATACTGCACCATTCAACATATCTAGGATTGGCTGAATGTGCTCATACTTAGTTTTGTAAGCCGCTTTATTGACCACTAGTCGCGTACTAATGTCCGCAATCAGATCACGCGCTTCAAGACCGTTTGCTCGTAGCGTATTGCCAGTATCAACAATGTCTACAATAAGGTCAGCTAAGCCCATAATCGGAGCCAGCTCCATGGCACCATACAGTTTGATAACATCCGCCTGAATGCCTTGCTCGGCAAAGTACGCCTTCGCAGTTTTAGTAAACTTAGACGCCACTTTAAGACGGCGATTCGGCAGTTCTTGACCTTGCACACCGGCCGTCATCAGACGACATTTAGAAATCTTAAGATCCAGCAATTCGTACAGGTTCTTGGTATTGGCTTCCATTAGGACATCTTTACCCGCCACACCAAAGTCTGCTACGCCGTGCTCTACATAAGTGGGTACATCTGTCGCACGCAGAATCACTAGCTTAATATGCTCATGGTTCGTATCAAAAATCAGCTTACGGCTTTTACTGATGTCTTCTAAAGGATAAATGTTCGCTTTCTCTAAAAGAGGCAGCGTTTCGCCTAAAATACGCCCTTTCGACAGCGCAATCGTTAAGGTTTCGCTCATTTTAATTTAGAACCCTTGATATCTTCGCACCCAATGCACCAAGCTTCTCCTCGATACACTCGTAACCACGGTCGATGTGGTAGATTCGGTCAATTTTGGTCTCACCCTCTGCCACAAGAGCAGACAGAACCAGCGATGCCGATGCACGCAAATCAGTCGCCATCACTGGCGCACCTTTTAACTTATCTTTGCCACGCACAATGGCAGTATTACCATTCACTTCAATGTCTGCGCCCATGCGCACCATTTCGTTGACGTGCATAAAACGGTTTTCAAAGATGTTTTCAATCACACTACCCACTCCTTCTGCCACGGCATTTAGGGCAACAAATTGCGCCTGCATGTCGGTTGGGAAAGCTGGGTATGGTGCCGTCGAAATATTAACTGCTTTAGCGCGACGACCTTCCATATCTAGTTCGATCCAGTCGTCACCACAAGTGACCTTAGCGCCCGCTTCTTCAAGCTTCGCCAGCACCGCTTCAAGACTGTCTACATCGGTATCAATGACGCGCACTTTACCGCCAGTGATGGCACCGGCCACCAAGAAGGTACCCGTTTCAATACGGTCAGGCATTACCGAGTAAGTTGTGCCGCCAAGACGCTCTACACCTTCAATAGTAATGGTATCAGTACCTTGACCGGTGATCTTCGCCCCCATAGCAATCAGACATTCTGCCAGGTCAACCACCTCAGGCTCGCGAGCAGCGTTTTCCAATACGGTCGTACCATCGGCCAATGCAGCGGCCATCAACAAGTTCTCCGTACCGGTCACGGTCACTTTATCAAAGAAAATACGCGCGCCTTTTAGACGACCATCTACTTTGGCAATGATGTTACCGTTATCGACAACGATGTCTGCGCCCATGGCTTCAAGGCCACGCAAGTGCAAGTCTACAGGGCGGCTACCGATGGCACAGCCACCTGGCAGAGACACCACAGCACGACCAAAGTGCGCTACCAAAGGGCCTAGCACAAGAATCGAAGCACGCATGGTTTTCACTAGTTCGTAAGGCGCTTCACAATTGTCCAGTGAAGACACATCAAGCTCAACATTCATGCGCTCGTCCACTACCACGCCACAACCCATAGAGCCAAGCAGCTCTAACATAGTCGTGATGTCATGTAGGTGTGGAAGGTTTTTAATGGTGATTAGATCTTTCGTCAGCAGTGTCGCAGCAAGAATCGGCAACGCAGCATTTTTTGCTCCTGACGCACGTACAACTCCATTTAGAGTATTACCGCCAGTAATCAGCAATTTATCCATTTACATCTCACTTAGAATTTAAAGACTTTCAAACTGTGCTGGCGTGTAAGTTTTCATCGTAATCGCATGGATGGCGCCCGATGAAATAGCTTCTTGCAAATGAGAGTTAACAAGCTGTTGTCTTTTCAAGGTATTTAGACCTTCAAAAGCCTCTGCCACTACGATCACTTGGAAATTACAGCCTTCACCTTGAGCGGTCACTTGGCTGCCTTCAATTTTTGATTCTAATAAAGCTTTCACTTCGGAGGCGTTCACAAAAACTCCAATATTTATTCAATGTTCTATGGCGGGTATTGTACCTTACCCAACAAGCTTTTTGTCAGCTTTATAACGCAAAAACAGGAGTTTCCTCCTGTTTACGATTCCTATGCAAACTGAAAAATGCACTCGACACCGTACAGTTTTAACATTTCTCGGAACTCTTCTCGACACCCTTTTAACGTTAAGGTATCGCTACGGCGTCGAATTTCAATCAATAGTGCGATAACGGGCGCATTAATCGCCTGCAATTGCGACAGGTCGAGGGAGCCATTTGCGTGATCGCTCGCCCCCTCCAACCTTTGCTTAATCTTTAATAAGCTGTCCGCATCATAATGACCGGTTAGACGCCACCCCTGTTCTGAGGCGTGCAATTCCATATCATTCCTCCGTCGACGCTAGAGACTTCTGCCATGCAGCAATCGCTTGGTCAATGTCATTGCCGTTTTGCTGCATCATGACACCAAACTGCTTACGGAAGGTCAGGCCAAAATTAATATTGTTAATGACCACATTGCTCAGCATCCATTGATCGCTGCTAGCAGGCTCCATATAAAAGGCAATATCCACTGGGCTACCATCGCTTAGCTGAAACTTAGCGTCCACACGCACTTCACGGCCTGGCTTTTGACGCGCCAGTGGCAATACGGTTAAACGACTTGGATCAAAATCAATCACCGCAGCGCTATAAGTTCTTAGCAGCGTACCCTCAGTCACCCCCACAAAAGCGGACACTTGTTCTGGCGTGGCTTGACGGTAGTACTTACCCATCACCTTTTTAGCAAGGTCATCAAAGTCCACTACTGGCGCAATAATCTCACGCATGGCATCACGTAACTTATCAGAGTCATTACTTAGCACGTCACGCTGATCGACTATCTTGGTTTTAAAATCGCCTACCACGCGCAGCACTTGGTCGCGCGCACCCTCGGGGTCAACCGCCGCGAATACGGAACCTGCAAACATCATCAGAGTGGTCACTAGACCTAACATTAACTGGCGCATTACTCACCCCCTCCTGCATTCATCAAAAACTGTCCGATCAGATTCTCCAGCACCAGTGCCGACTGTGTATCATAAATTTGATCACCGTCTTGCAACACCTCTTCTTCGGCACCGATCGAGATACCTAGGTATTTCTCACCAATCAAACCACTGGTTAAAATGGCCACCGAGCTATCTGTTGGGATGTTATTCACGTCTGGGTAAATCGACATAGTCACTTTCGCCATGTAGTACTCAGTGTCGTATTCAATGGCTTGAACATGACCCACGGTCACGCCAGCGACGGTCACCTTAGAACGGTCAGTCAAACCACCAATGTCATCAAAGTAAGCCTCTACTTCATAGCCCTCGGCCTGATTACTAAATGCCAAGCCACTTACTTGAAGCGCTAAATAGACAAAGGCCAATACACCTAAAAGCATAAACAGGCCAACCAATATGCCAGCTTTTTTATCCTTCATTTTAAAAATCTCCAAACATTGCTGCAGTCAGCAGAAAATCCAACCCTAAAATGGCCAACGAGCCCAGCACCACGGTACGAGTTGTCGCTCGACCAATGCCTTCAGACGTTGGCTGACACACATAGCCTTGATACACCGCAATCCATACCACCGCGACAGCAAACACAAACGATTTGATAATGCCATTCATCACATCCGTGTCGAAGTACACGGATTGCTGCATACTGCTCCAAAATGAGCCTTCATAAACCCCCAGCCAATGCACAGACACCATCATGCCTGCCCAGACACCGACCGCTGAGAAAATCAACGCCAAAATAGGCATACAGGTAATACCCGCCAAAAGACGTGGCGCAATCACACGACGCAATGGGTCGATGCCCATCATTTCATAACTCGACAGCTGTTCAGTGGCTTTCATCAAACCGATTTCGGCGGTCAGCGCAGAGCCAGCTCGACCAGCAAACAGCAAACCGGTCACGACCGGTCCAAGCTCACGTAGCAAAGTAAGCGCTAACAGCTGTCCGACAGCGGCTTCAGAACCGTAGCGCGTTAGAATGGTGTAGCCTTGTAGCGCCAACACCATACCGATAAACGCCCCTGACACGACAATAATAATCAGTGACAAGACTCCGACCGAGTACACTTGGCGAATATACAGGCGTAACGCCTCTTTATAGCGTACTGGCAAACGAAACAGGGATTGAAATAGAAAAATGCCAGATTGCCCAATAGAATCGACAAAGCCATAGATGCTGGCAAACAGGTATTTAAACACTGCCATTATTTACGCTCCAACAATTGTTCGCGATATTCCTGTGCTGGATAATGAAACGCCACAGGGCCGTCTGCATGCCCTTGTAGAAACTGCACAACACGTTCATCGGTTGAACTGCGCACTTCATCAGGGGTACCAGAAAGGATCACTGTCCCGCCCGACAACAAACACACATGATCAGCGATACTTAACGACTCTTCCACATCATGAGACACCAAGACACTGGTTATGTTCGCGGCGCGATTCAAGCGCTGAATCAGTTCCACCAGCACACCTTTTGAAATAGGATCTTGTCCTGCAAAGGGCTCATCAAACATAACTAAGTCGGGATCTAAGGCAATGGCTCGAGCGAGGGCAGCACGACGCGCCATACCGCCTGACAATTCGGATGGCATCAACTCTGCTGCCCCCCGCAACCCCACACTCTGCAACTTCATAAGCACGATGTCGCGAATCATTTCTTTGTCAAAAGCGGTGTATTCTTGCAGTGGCAAAGCCACGTTTTCAAACACACTCATATCACTGAACAAGGCACCACTTTGAAACAGCATGCCCATTTTGCGGCGAGCTTCAAACAGCTCTTTTCGAGAGGCGGCGGCGATGTCGACACCATCAACAGTCAACGTACCTGAGTCTGGTTCAACTTGGCCACCGATAAGGCGCAACAAGGTGGTTTTACCGACACCACTTGGCCCCATCACAGCAGTTATTTTACCCTTAGGAATTTGCAAGGTGACATTGTCGTAAATCGCGCGATTACCACGGTAAAAGGACAAATTCTTAACGTCAACATAGACTTCCATAGACGACTTCCTGCTAAAAAAACGAACGGATACTAGCACCGCGTAAAAGTAAAAGATACGCCAACTCTTTGGCTTTGCCTGCATGCAAGTCTTGAATTCCTTGAATAAACCACATTAAATGGGGCGTTTTACACAACTCTCTCAATTTCACCAGGTAGATAGCAGATGCTCTTGTTCTCCGCAGCGTTAATCGCTGGCTTAATTTTACTCGTATTAAGTTCCGATAAGTTTATCGAACACGCCGCTTTAGTGGCCGAAAAACTTAATGTTAGTCCCATTGTTATTGGCATCACGCTAGTTGCCTTGGGCACATCCGCTCCTGAAATGGTGGTGTCAGCGATTGCGGCACTTGATAATGCCCCTGGCATTGCTATCGGTAATGTTATCGGTTCGAACATTGCTAACATTGGCATGGTATTTGGTGCCACCTTATTGCTGGCTGCCGTACCAATTAACGGCGGCTTAGTTAAAAAAGAAATCCCTTTGGTACTGGCGATCACAGTATTGGCTGGTGTACTGATGCTAGACCAAAACCTATCGGTGATGGACGGTGTTATTCTGCTGGTAGCCTTTGTGGTCATTCTGACGCTGCTACTTAAGAACTCTGGCAATTTAGAAGACGAACTGACCGAAGAGCTACCAGAAGACGATGGTGGCAGTGTGACACGCTCATTGATCATCGCTGCGCTGGGGTTAGCGGTCTTAATCGGCAGTTCAAAGCTGTTGGTATGGGGCGCCATTGGCATTGCCTCCGCATTGGGCGTGTCCGACCTAGTCATCGGTCTTACCATTGTTGCGATTGGCACCAGCTTACCGGAACTGGCGGCATCTATTACCAGTGTTCGTAAGGGGCACCATGACATTGCCATCGGTAACGTACTGGGCTCTAACATTTTCAACCTAGCCACTGTCCTACCATTGCCAGCATTATTAGCCCCTGGATTAGTAGAAGACACCGTACTAAGTCGTGACTACTGGTGGATGCTTGGCTTTACCCTTCTGTTTGCATTAGCTGTTATCATTTACTCAAAGCATCGCAGTTTCAGCATTCCTCGCTGGTTTGCGTTACCATTACTAGGTGGCTATGCCGGCTACTTATATTTACTTGCTATGAATGGATAAGTCATGCTCGACAGCATCAAAAAGATTGCTCAGCATAAAGGCCTAGCAGGGGGCGTGGCGGTTGCCTTAGTGGCAGCCGTTGTATTTCTGCTGGGCAGTCGCCCTACTCTGTATATTTTAGAAGAGCAGAAGTTATCTGAGGCCCCTGACTTTTTCTTAGAAGGGGTGCAACTAAAATCCTTTAACGAAGCTGGCCAACTGCAGGAAACCATCCATGCAGACGCCGCCAACCACTACAATGCGCAGCATACTCGACTGACCAACCCAGTCATTACCCGCAGCGCTGGCAACATTAGCTCCATCGCCAGCGCTAAGAACGGCCTGATTGACGATGTTTCTGACAGTTTCACGCTCAGTGAAGAGGCGCGCGTGATTCGCTATTTGGATCAACAAGAGACAGCTCGCGTTGAAGCGTCAACCATCACCTATAGCGACGAAGATCAAACCATACGCGGGCAACAGCAAAGTAAACTGACAACCCAACAAGGCATTACTGAGTCAGACAGCATCCAATTTAATTTAGTCGACAATACCGCAACCCTAGATGGAGGCGTGACAGGACATTATGACGTTTCAAAACCCTAAACTTACATTCGCTGCTTTAGCCATCGCACTCATCTGTGGCCCGTCATTTGCCTTACCAAATGACCATCAACAACCGATCAGTATCGAAGCCGATAAAGCTTTCTTTGACCAAAAACAAGGCACCGCGAGCTACAGCGGCAATGTCATGGTAAAACAAGGCTCTATCGTCATTGAAGCACAGCAGCTGACGATCCAAACCAACCCAGAAACGGGTGAATTTAAAGCTCTGAACGCACAAGGCAGCCCTTCTAAGTTCTCTCAGCAAATGGATCAAGCCGGCAACACCATGCACGCCAACGGTGACTCCTTAGACTATGATGTCACCACCGGACAGTTGGAAATACATAACAACGGCTATCTCCAGCGCGGTGAGGATGAAATCTCTGCAGACTACATCCACTACCTTCTTGAAGAAGGCACATTTAAAGCCGAGAACCGTGGCAGCGGTCGTGTCAACATGACCCTTCAACCTAGCCTTACTGACCAAATAGATTAATTTTCATGGCCATTCTTGAAGCAAAAAATCTAGCCAAAAGCTACAAAAAACGACAAGTCGTAAAAGACGTCTCCCTCGCCGTTAGCTCTGGAGAAGCCGTTGGCCTACTCGGCCCTAACGGTGCCGGTAAAACCACCTGTTTCTATATGATCGTCGGCATGATCGCCAACGATTTTGGTGGCATCTTTATTGACGGCGAAGACGTGACCAAAGATGCCATGCACAGCCGTGCGCAAAAGGGCATTGGTTATCTACCGCAAGAAGCATCCATCTTCCGCAAGATGTCGGTGGAAGATAATATCCTTGCGATATTAGAAACACGCCAAGACCTGAGCAAAGAGCAGCGCCTTGAGAAAATGGAAAGCCTACTTGAGGAATTCCACGTCACCCATATCCGCAAAAACCTTGGCATGGCATTGTCCGGTGGCGAAAGACGACGTGTTGAAATTGCCCGTGCGTTAGCCATGAACCCTAAGTTTGTGCTACTTGACGAGCCCTTCGCTGGGGTCGACCCTATTTCCGTTGGCGACATCAAGGGCATCATCAAACACCTGCAAAAAAGTGGTATCGGTGTTTTGATAACCGACCACAACGTACGTGAAACCTTGGACATTTGTGATAAAGCCTACATTGTCGGTAATGGTCATATTATCGCCTCAGGAGATGCTGAGTCCGTTATCAACAATGAGCAGGTTAAAAAAATCTACCTAGGCGACAACTTCAGACTTTAAGCCCCTTATTTTTCGCATAAAAAGGGAGTACTATGCATAAGTCATTCCAAATAAACGAAAATATAAGAGTTGCGTTATGAAGCAGTCTTTGCAACTTAAAATCGGTCAACAGTTAACCATGACTCCGCAATTGCAGCAGGCCATCAAATTGCTGCAATTGTCCACGCTCGACCTACAGCAAGAAATCCATGAATTTCTTGAGTCAAACCCTCTGTTAGAGTTTGACGAGGAAGAGAACTACGTAGCGGAGAGCGAAAACCGTACCAGCGAAGCCAATAACGCTAACGAGTCGTCTAGTAGTGAAGCGAGCGATGCCGCCGCAGAGCAACCACAAGTCGAATCTGAATGGACTGATAACATTCCCAATGAACTTTCAATCGACAGCCATTGGGATGATACCTACCAAAACTCTGCCGCCGCAGCTGACACACCGTCGTTTGATGGTGATCAAGACTTTGATAGCCGCAATGCCCTGTCAGAGGACATGCAAGATCATTTGATCTGGCAACTAAACTTGACGCACATGTCTGATCGCGACATCGAGATCGCCTACGCCATCATCGACAGCGTACAAACTGATGGCTATTTGTCGCTTAGTTTAGAAGAAATTTTCAGCGCGTTAGCCGAAGAGCTAGAAGAGCTCGAATTGGATGAAGTGGCTGCAGTACAGCATCGTTTACAGCGCTTTGATCCGGTCGGCGTTTGCTCGCAGGATCTGCGTGAGTGCTTGCTAGTACAATTAGAAGCGTACAAAGAACACCCCCTATTTCGTGCCACCTACAATATTGTTGATCAGCACCTTGGTCTGTTAGGCAACCGTGACTACGCTCAACTAAGCCGCAAAACCAAACTAAAAGAAGACGCCCTGAAAGACGTCATCACTCTGATTCAACAGCTTAATCCACGTCCAGGCTCCGTTATCGACACCAGCGAAACGGATTATGTCATCCCCGATGTCAGCGTCAAAAAACACAACGGTGTATGGCAGGTAGAGCTCAACAACGACGCCCTCCCGCCGATCAAAATCAATGAAACCTATTCAGCTATGGTGAATAGCAGCGCTTCCAGTGAAGACATTTCTTACATCAAGAACTCACTGCAAGAAGCCAAATGGTTCTTAAAGAGCCTACAAAGCCGCAATGAAACCCTATTGAAAGTGGCCAGCTGTATTGTCGCCAAGCAGGTTGATTTCTTTGAAATCGGTGAAGAAGCGATGAAACCCATGGTGCTGCACGATGTCGCAGAAGAAGTGGGCATGCATGAGTCGACAATTTCACGTGTCACCACACAAAAATACATGCATACTCCTCGTGGCATCTATGAACTGAAGTACTTCTTCTCAAGCCATGTGAATACCGCATCAGGCGGCGAATGCTCCTCTACAGCTATTCGCGCGATGATTAAGAAGCTGGTGGCCGATGAGCCACCTCAGAAGCCGCTCAGCGATAACAAATTGGCCACCATTCTGGCCGAACAAGGAATCCAGGTTGCGCGACGAACAGTCGCTAAATACCGTGAAGCAATGAACATCCCGCCCTCTAACGAGCGGAAACGACTTATCTAAAGGCTATCGAAATGTCAGTTAAAAATTTAGTCAAACCTGAACTGGTATTTGCCAAACAGCAAATCTCCAGCAAAAAACGACTGTTAGAACAATTAGCTGAGTCTGTTGGCGATCGTCTGCATTGCAACGCAGACGATGTATACGATGCCCTATTGGGACGTGAAAAACTGGGCAGTACGGGCATTGGCAATGGAATCGCCATCCCTCACTGTCGCTTAGAGCAGGCAAACTGCGCGAAGATCGTGCTCATGTCGCTGGACACACCGATTGATTTTGACTCAATCGACCGTCGCCCAGTGGATTTGATTTTTGCCTTGCTGGTACCGCCACACCAGTGTGATGAGCATTTGGCGACCCTAGCGCAAATTGCTGAGCTTGCACAATCTGAAGACAAGCTGGATGTTTTACGACAAGCACAAAGCAACAGCGAGTTATACGCTGTGTTCGACTCTTTGATTTAAGGACAAGCCTATGCTGGAGAAATCCATTGAAATCATCAATAAACTGGGCCTTCATGCGCGTGCAGCAGGGAAACTTGTTGAAACGACTAGCCAGTTTGCGTCCGATATCACCATTGAGAAAGAAGGACGTAACGTTGATGGGAAAAGCATCATGGCCATGATGATGCTGGCTGCCGCCAAAGGTACTATCATCAACATCAAGGTGAATGGCGAAGACGAAGCCGCGGCAATGGAAGCCATCGTTGCCTTAATTAATGACCGTTTTGGGGAAGGCGAATAGCCTGATGAGCGATCAGACGACGTTAGAACACTTACAAACTGTTGCCGACTCCCTTGAGTCTGGGGCAACGATGCAAATTCGTTATTTGCTTAATGGTGCTCTGCCAGCACAGGACGTTGCTCGTCTTTTAGAATCCTCTCCGCCAAAAGAGCGTAAGCTGTTGTGGGAACTGATTGACCACGACAACCAGGGTGACGTTCTACAATACGTGTCAGAAGAGATCAGTGTCCAATTCATGAAAAGCATGGACACTGAACGCCTGTTGGCCGTATCTGAAAGCTTCGATAACGATGACCTTGCCGACATTCTACAGCAACTTCCTGAAACGCTAGTAAAGGAAGTCCTAGCCTCCATGACCGCACAGAACCGTGCGCGTATGGAGTCCTTGATGAGCTACCCAGAGGATTCTGCTGGTGGTCTGATGAACACAGACACCATCACTATCCGCCCTAACATCACCATTGATATCGTGTTTCGCTTTTTACGCCGCCACACGGAGCTACCGGAAATGACCGATAGCTTGCTAGTGGTGAGTCGTTCAGACCGTTTCCTGGGGATTTTGCCACTGCGCAAACTGCTGGTAGCCGATACCGACACCACCGTTCGCGACATCATGGAAACAGACTGCGATGCTATCCATGCTGAGCAAACGGCAGCCGAAGTAGCACAACTTTTCGAAAAGATGGACTTGGTCTCAGCACCGGTTATCGATCCTGACAGCAAGAAGCTGCTCGGGCGTATTACCATCGATGACGTGGTCGATGTCATTCGTGACGAAGCCGAGCACTCGATGCTGCAAATGGCTGGTCTAGACGATGACGAGGATACCTTTGCCCCCGTTATGCAAACCACGCGGCGCCGTGCGGTTTGGTTGGGCATCAACTTAATCACAGCATTTATAGCGTCTTATGTGATCGGTTTATTCCAAAACACATTGGACAAAGTCGTCGCACTCGCTATCCTTATGCCCATTGTAGCCAGTATGGGGGGGATCGCCGGATCACAGGTACTCACCCTAGTGATTCGTGGTATCGCACTGAATCAGATCGGTGCCTCGAACGCCCGCTGGCTGCTCAATCGAGAGGTCGTTGTCGGCCTCATAAACGGTGTGCTCTGGGCGACCGTGATCGCATTGCTCACGGTGGTGTGGTTTGGCGATATGCAAATCGCCTATGTCATCGCTGGAGCCATCGTCATAAATTTACTCTTTGCCGCTCTAACAGGCACCCTACTACCGATCGCCCTGAAGAAATTAGGCATCGACCCAGCATTAGCAGGCAGTGTGATTTTAACAACTGTAACCGATGTGGTAGGTTTCCTCTCTTTCCTAGGGTTGGCAACACTCTTTTTACTATAGAAACGAATTAACCATGACAGATTTTGAACATTACGACGACAGCGAAGACGATTACAAAAGTAAGACCCAAGTAAAAAGAGAAATGGAAGCTCTGCAAGACTTAGGTGAAAAGCTGACACAATTGAGCCCAGGTCAACGCAAAAAAGTCCCCATGTCGGACACCTTACGTGCCGCATTAGAAGAAGCCGATCGTATCAAGCAATGGGGCGCAAAACGTCGCCACCTACAATACATCGGTAAAGTGATGCGTACTGAAGACGGAGAAGCGATTGCTGCACGTTTAGAGTTGTTTGATAGCACTTCTGCAGCGAACAACAAACGCTTCCACCAACTTGAGGCAACGCGCGACGCACTGATCGGTGAAAACAGCAAAACGGTTCTCGACGAATACATTGAAAAGAACCCTGCAGTGGATATTCAACAGCTGCGCTCTTTGGTACGCACCGCGATCAAAGAAGCCGAAACCGGCAAATCCACGACCAGCCGTAAAAAGCTGTTTAAGTACTTGCGTGAAGTACAGGATGCACAGCTAGGGCTGCTGTAAATCTAATGAAAAATACGGCGATGTTCGGCACAGGGCATCGCCGTTTTTATTTGCTGACGATAGTCCGTATCTACGTCACAATGCAGCACACCCGCTTGCTGATCATCTAAACAAGCCAACTGTTCTCCCCATGGCGAATAAGCCACACTATTACCGTAGGTCTGACGCGTCTCGTTATGCCAACCCGCCTGGTTCACTCCGATCATATAGCATTGGTTTTCAATCGATCTTGCTTGCAGTAGCGCATGCCAATGGGCCTGGCCCGTTCGATGGGTAAACGCCGAAGGCACCACCACAACATCTGCTCCCAAAGCCATCAGCTGACGATAGAATTCAGGAAAGCGTAAGTCGTAGCAGATGCTGAGCCCCAAACACACGCCATCAATCATATACACTACTGGTGACAACTCACCTGGCTCAATGAAACGCGATTCTTGGTATTGCGCTGCCTTATCTGCCACTTGCACATCAAACAAATGGATTTTGTCATAACGCGCCACCAGCTCACCTTGGTCTGAGATCAATAGACTCGACTGACGCACTCGTCCATCCGCCACCAGACTACCATCAGGGCGCTGTGCCATAGGGTGTGAACCAATTAAAATAAAGGTTTGATGCTGTCGAGCAAACTCAGACATGGCAGTTAAAATTCGCTGCGTTGGCTCACCCTCCGCAAGCGAGCGCATTTGCTTGGCATCAAACAAAAACACATTTTCCGGCAATAGAATCAAGCGCGGTGAATGCTCTAACGCGGCGTTCATTAGTACCAATACAGTGTCTAAATTGCTCTGCCAATCCGCTCCACTGGTCAACTGTATAGACACCACAGAAAGCTTCGACATAATTTAACTACCTTATTGGAGAGTATGGAACAGGGGTCACCTTAGGATTACTAAAAGGTCCCTCGATTTCGTATTGAATGCTGGTCACTTTAGACAACTGATCGCCTATCAATTTGTCGGTAATGTAGAGTAGACCAGCGATCTGCGGTGAGGCTAAAAGCAGCCCCGCTACAGGCAAGCTACTGGTAATGGGCACGGTTGCAGTAAGGCGCTCTTTCAGCGTTTCATCAACAAGATTGGCACTGCCCTGCAAAGTGATTTCTGCTGTGGGCGACTTAACTCGCACGGGCTCAGCAGTATTCAAGATGCCATCAGTGATGAACAGCGAGCTGCTAAAGCTATCGAATGGCATACCGGGCTCGTACAAATCTGTAAAATCAAACGTGAGGCGTTTTGCGAGTGCATCAACGTTAAAGATGCCAAGTAAGCGCAAAAATGGCGGCAGCTGATCCACTTGATTAAAGTTACCATTCTGCACATTAAACTGTATGCGACCGTTTAACGAAGGTCGATCAAACTTGAGCAAAGAGTCTTTCCAGCTTAACGCAATGTCCATCTGATAACGGTTCGACGACAAGAAGGGGGTCGGTGAGAATTTCTTGGTCAGTTCACGGGCATTTTCACCTTCAGCCTTAATGGTCAACTCAACATTTTCCTGGGCACCACCTTGCCAAAAGATTTGCCCTTTGAATTGCCCCTTGGGCAGACGGGTCGAAATATCATCAATACGTATGCTATTGCCAAGATTGACTACCTTACCCTGCCAATCACCATAGGGACGATTATCAATCAAAATCTGATCCACGCGCAGGAGCATGGACGGAATCACACCCGGTTGTAAAGCGCTGTCTTGGCTCGCCTCAGCAGCAACTGGCTCAACACCTTCCATGGCAATCAATTTATCCGCTGAGCGCCAATTCAGATAGTGCACATGCAACTCGGGACCTGCATCCGTTTGTCGCAACACGGCATTTAATTCATCCGACGTGACAGATAATGGATGGCCTGCCTGACCTCGACTGTAGGTCAATTTAACGTTATTAAGCTGGTTGTTGTCATTAATGGGCACATGATCAACGATGATGTCGGCTGCGCGTATCCACTCTGGCAGCACCATCGCTATTGGCGCTGGCGCCGCGACCGGCTCACTCAGGGGCATTTTAGGCGAAAAATCCTCTACAATCGGCTGCCAAGTTTGCCAGTTAAACTCATCAAATTGACCGTAAAAAGACACGCCCTTGGTGATGGCAACGTCTTTCGGTAGTGGCTTAAACAGTGACACACTGCCACCTTTCAGCCCCCCTTCTTGAATCAGCAAACGCGAATGTACGAGATTCTGGACAGCCGTTTCCAGCATCACCTCTCCCGCCAACACTTGAATACGCACATCAGTGGGACGCAACTGGTCTGAACGCTTAGCAAATGGCGCAGGTAGCGCTAACGACACACCTTTTAGATCGCTAGCAAGGTTGAAATCCACCTGATCTGCTTGTGAGCGCCCCACACCTAGAGAGGCAGAATAAGCGGTCACACCTTGCACACGTGAGATCACTGGCGCCGGTGCTTGACGCCACTTAGCCAGCTGCACTGTGTCCACGGTACCCTTGATGACCCCATCAATTGCCAATCGCCCCGAGGCAAGACGCTCAGAGGTCAAGACCAAGTCTGAGGCCCCACCTAGAGTCGTGACACTAAAGCGGGTGTCATGCAGTCCTTGCTCACTGTTGTAATGCAGCACACCTTGACCCACTCGAAGTGGCAGCGCGATTTGTGCAATATTAAGAGGATTATTGGTAAAGGCCAAAGCCAGCGTGACATCTGGCTCACGCGCTTGACCTTGAATAGGCACCACAACCGCAAACTCACCGGTGACCTCCCCGCCGATCTGCCAATCAACAAAGGGGGCCAGTACCGAGCTTTTCAGTGGCGTTTGAGCCAGTGTGGACAACACCTTACCAGCATCATGCTCAACGTCTCCCTGCACCGTCAACCAACCAGAGCGCTCGCCGCGAATGGGCACAATGACCTGAATATTCTCTACTGGCAGGCCTGCAAATAAGGCACTTTTGACGTCGACACTGATTTGACGATTATCTACTAAAACTCTGCCATTGACTTGCGTCGCAGACGGCCAGTTATCAGCAAAGCTGACTCGATCCAAGTTAGCATCAATCGCCAACCTAAGGTGCGGCTCTGAGACACCTTTTTTAAGCCCAGTTCGGAGCAGTAGGTCGACATTCCTGGCCTCACCATCGCCCAACGCTTTATCCAGCCATTGGGTTAGCTCTTCTGAAAGTACATTAGGGGGAACAAAGGTGAGACGATCCTGCTTGGGTACATTTTGAGCATTGATATCAACCGTCAGCCAATCCTCGCCAACCCCAGTCTCATCTCGAGGCTGCTCAAGGTGGAAGCCTCCGCGAATAGTGGCACCATTACGCTCGATGCTTAACTCCCTACCCGATACCACAAAGGCATTATCATGCAGTTGCCAAGCGACTTCACCACTGGCTTGAGCAACCTCCCAGACATCATCATAAACTGTCGGAAACGCTAGCTGCGCCTGCTGACTTTTAAACTCAATACTGCCTTGGGAGTCAGTAAGGGAAAATAAGCCATAGACATTGTTGACCGCTGGAATGCCATTATGACCCTCCACTTCGGCATTAATTAAGTTGCTTAAATACTGATAGCGCAGTTTTTCACTGCCACGCCAAATCCGTAACGAAGCATTTTGCGCTTCACCACGGGGACGTAGGCCGGACAATATTTTCGCTAGACGCCAATCCTCTGGGACAAAATTCAACGCCAATCGATTGGCAATTGCGGCGTCCATTTTATTGAACACAACAAAGGTACGATTCCCCTGGCGCTCCCATTCAGCCTTGATGTCCACCCCTTCATAGAGACGACCATCGTCGTTAAAGGCCATGTTCGTTACCGTGGCATTCATACCATCACTGGACAAACGCAAACGCCAATCAGCACTGACAAATAATGGCGCTTGTTCCGTAAAACTTAATTTAAAGCGACTGTTGTCCGCTTGCAGAGAAACGCCGTTATTAGGTTGGTAGGTTAACCAATACTCCCCCGCCAAACTGACATCTTGCAACTTGGCAACGGCCTCAGTCTGAAGCCAATCCAGTGGCAAGTTGATCTCAGGGACATCTATGTAGGCCTGCACTTGTTGTTGCAGGAAGTTCGTTAAGTCGGTGCTAATCTGAGCTCGCACCTGAATCGGCTGAGCAATGTCATTGATAAACACATCGGAGCGCAACAGGGTGCGCGAAGATTGCTTGACCAGATAAGTGGCTGGCACATGGATATTCAGATCCGCGAAGCGAGGGCTGCGAAGATCGACCCGTAAGTCGGTGAACGACATCTGCTGTTGCTCAGCCGCGTAATTGAGCACACGGGACATGGCGACATTAGCACCACCAGAGGCTTTAGTGGACTCTGCAAGTCCACGTAGAGAGACCTTACCAGCGCCATCCTCTTGCAAAAGCACTGTGACATTGGCGACCGAGACATTTTTAAACTGCGGGGAAAAGGTCAACAGAGTCTTAGCGATATCAAGCTCGAGGTTTAAATCCTCAACTTGTATCGCGCCTTCTTGCTCTGCCGTACTGACTTTGATGTCGGACACACTCAGCTCAACATCAATGCCATTAAGCTCACCCAATAGCTGCCCAACCTGCACACGCATCCCAGTCAGCTGGGTCAAGTTGCGCTCAATCTGCGGCTGATAGACATTGAGCAATGGCAAAGAGAATTTTGCGAGCAAGACAACGCTTGCCAGAAGCACACTGGCCGTCACCAATGTCCAAAAGGCGAAGATTGCCGTTGCCTTATATACTCGCATAGAGCGTTCCTTTGTTAGCGCAGCACTACATCATACTGATCTTGAGTGTAGACGGGATCCACTTGGAATCGAATGGTTTTGCCGATAAAGGCCTCCAATTCAGCCACGGCGGTACTGTCTTCATCTAAAAAACGCTCAACGACGGAGTTACTGGCCAGAACTGTATAGGTCTGCGAATTGTAAGCCCGATCAGCACGCATGATCTCGCGCAGAACCTCGTAACATACCGTTTCAGGCGTTTTGATCACCCCACTACCACGACAGGAGCGACATGGTTCGCACAACACTTGGCCAAGACTTTCACGAGTCCTTTTACGAGTCATTTCCACCAAGCCCAGCTCTGAAACACCGGTAATTTTGGTTTTGGCATGATCCGTTTCTAAGACTTTCTCCAGCATACGCAACACTTGACGCTTGTGCTCTTCATCTTCCATATCGATAAAATCAATGATGATGATACCACCCAGGTTGCGTAGACGCAGTTGACGACCAATGGCGGTGGCTGCCTCTAAATTGGTCTTATAAATGGTCTCTTCCAAGTTACGACTGCCGACAAAGGCCCCCGTATTGACGTCAATTGTCGTCATTGACTCAGTTTGCTCAATCAATAAGTAACCACCCGATTTCAGCTGCACTTTACGATCTAAGGCACGCTGTATCTCATCTTCGACACTGTAAAGATCAAAAATTGGACGCTCACCAGGATAGTACTCGATACGATCCATCAAATCTGGAATAAAGTCTTCGGCAAAACCACGTAATTTGGCGTAGTTTTCACGGGAGTCAATGCGAATTTTTTCCGTTGAAAGGCTCACTAGGTCACGCATGGTACGTAAATGCAGCGGTAAATCTTCATAGATGATCGCTGGCGCTTTGGTACTGGTAATACGTTTTTTAACGGACTGCCACAAACGCGTTAGGAAATTGATATCGGAAAGAATTTCCTCTTCACCTGCACGTTCCGCAGCCGTTCGCAGGATGTAACCACTGGTTTCATCACGATCTTCTAGGGCTTTAGACACCAAAGATTTGAGTCGCTCGCGCTCTTCTTCATTATCGATGCG
The DNA here is from genome assembly GCF_900089755.1 of Marinomonas aquimarina. Classification (GTDB taxonomy): domain Bacteria; phylum Pseudomonadota; class Gammaproteobacteria; order Pseudomonadales; family Marinomonadaceae; genus Marinomonas; species Marinomonas aquimarina. The sequence goes on from NZ_FLOC01000003.1 coordinate 84,053, forward strand.
CTGACTCACCCCCACATGGGCTTGGTCAGGCATATACACTAAATAACGCGATGGGATAGACAAGTGTGTGGTCAGACGTGCACCTTTGGTGCTAATGGGGTCTTTGGTCACTTGTACTACCAAAGATTGCCCTTCACGCAAATAATCGCCGATTTGATCACTGGGATTGACCGCATCTCTGTCAGACACTTCTGACACATGGATAAAAGCAGCGCGCTCAAGGCCAATATCGACAAAGGCGGCTTGCATGCCTGGTAAAACACGCACCACCTTGCCTTGGTAAATGTTGCCAACAATCCCTTTGCGGGTAGAACGTTCAATATAAACTTCTTGCAGCACCCCATTTTCAACCAGCGCAACGCGGATCTCCATGGGAGTGACATTAATCAATACATCTTCACTCACGAACTTTCTCCTTTAAAGGGCTGATGCCGAATTCGCTTAATAACTGTGTGACTTCAAAAACAGGAAGCCCTACAACCGCCGAAAACGAGCCTGAGATGTGTTTTACAAACATCCCACCTAACCCCTGAATCGCATAGGCGCCTGCTTTATCCGCAGGCTCACCTGTGCGCCAATATTGTTCGATTTCAAGATTCGAAATCTCTCTAAATAACACCTCGGACACAACGTTACAGGTCGCCACGCGATTCAAACCGCCATTGCAGACACATAAAGAGGTCATCACTTGATGCTTTTGCCCAGACAGCGCACGCAACATCTGCTGCGCATGCTCAAAATTTTCCGGCTTGCCAAGAATCTCATCACCCAATACCACGCTAGTATCCGAGGCAATGATAATATCTCGGTGGGACAGGTCAGAGCGATTGGCTATGGCTTCCGCCTTCTCGCGCGCCATGCGCACCACATACTCCTCAGGCTTTTCTAAACCGTAAGGCGTCTCATCAATGTCCGCCGGCATAACGGAAAACTCATTCACCAAGGTGGACAAGAGCTCTTTTCGACGAGGTGATGCGGAGGCAAGAATAATCATGACGTTCCTTTACTGTATCGAATATAGACGACGAATGCTGCGTAAGAGCACAAATAGCCAAGGCCACAACAGCGCGGAAATAACAGCCGGCATAAAGATCATCAGGGTGGGTTCAGCATCGCCGGTGTAATGGTCAATCCAGAACCCGACCAGTTGATTCATGGAAATTAACAGAAAAATAAAAATACTTTGCTGCCAACGGCGATACATTCGTAGGCGCTTATACAAGGTGGCGCAGGTGGCGGTTACAATGACATAGGTTAAAGAGTGCTGACCGATCACGCCCCCTTGCAACAAATCCACCAAAAGGCCTAACACCCAAGCAATCCCTACCCCAACTTTGAGGGGCAGCGCTAACACCCAATACAAGATGACCAATAAGGTCCACTCTGGCTTGTACCAGATCAAAGAGGTTGGAAAGACCAGGCCTTCGAGCATCAAAGCGACGATAAAGGTTAAGATAAAAACGATCGAAGACTTCATTGACTATCCTCTAGCGCACGCTCAATCAACATGACATGACGACTACGACCCAGCTGGGCCAGCGGCACCACTTCGACATCCGCATAAGGTTTACCGGAAACATGAGTCACAGTACGCACTATGCCAACGGGATAGCCCACTGGGAAGCGATTGGCCAAACCACTGGTGGTCAAAATATCGCCTTTCTTGATGTCAGCGGTATGTGGCACACTCATCAATTCCATACGCTTCATATCCCCCGTCCCGCGCAACACACTGCGAAAACCGGTTCGTGCCAACTGCACTGGTACAAAGTGGCTAGCGTCAGCAATCAATAGCACACGACTGGTGTAGGCTGACGTTTCTACCACTTGACCAAGAACACCGGTCGCATCAAGCACAGGCTGCCCCACATAGGCACCATTAGAGAAGCCCTTATCGATTAAAATTTTGTGGCTGTAGGCATTTTGGTCAAAACCAATAACCTCCCCCATCACCACCTTTTCATCGACTCGCTGGGAAGCGTCCAACAGTTCTCGCAAGCGTACGTTCTCGGCCTTCAGAGCATCAAAACGCTGTAACTGGCCGCGGAGCATCAACAGCTCTTGATTCAAACTTTGGTTTTGGGAAACAAGATCTTCACGACTATCTAGGTGCATTTCCGCCCAGCTAATCATTTTTTGAGGCGCGCCAACAACCACCTGAATCGGCGTCACCAGCCAACTCAGGTAGGGTCGAACAGGGCTAAAGAGCTTATACTGCAACTCCCCTACGATCATCGCAACGGACAGCAGCACCAGCATCACAACGCGTGCGCTGGAGACTTTGCTTGATAAGAATACGGAATTGCTAATGGGGAAAGCTCCTACACTTAATCACTCTCTGGTGAGAATAACTCTGATGCGTGCTTATCCATCATTTCAAGTGCCATACCGCCACCACGTGCCACACACGTTAGTGGGTCGTCGGCAACAATCACAGGCAAACCAGTCTCTTCGCTAATCAGACGGTCGATTTCACGCAACAGCGCGCCACCACCAGTCAATACCAAGCCAGACTCTGCAATATCTGCTGCAAGCTCTGGTGGCGATTGCTCTAGAACGGCTTTCACCGCTTGTACGATTTGAGTGAGCGGTTCCTGTAAAGCTTCTAAAATTTCACTGCTCTTCAATGTAAATGAACGAGGCACACCTTCTGCTAGGTTACGACCACGAACATCGATTTGAAGTTCCTCACCAGTATGGTAAGCCATACCGATTTCCGTTTTGATGCGCTCTGCAGTCGCGTCACCAATCAAGCTACCGTATTGACGACGCACATAAGTCGTGATGGCTTCATCAAAGCGATCACCACCGACACGGATAGATTCTGACGTTACAATGCCATTCAAAGAAATAATGGCGATTTCTGTGGTACCACCACCGATATCGATCACCATTGAGCCCGATGCTTCTGCTACTGGCAAACCTGCACCAATCCCTGCTGCCATTGGCTCTTCAATAATGAAGACTTCACGCGCCCCAGCGCCAAGAGCAGACTCTTTAATTGCACGGCGCTCCACCTGAGTGGATTTACACGGCACACACACCAGCACCCGCGGACTTGGTTTCAGCATGCTGTTTTCATGAACTTTGGAAATAAAGTACTGAAGCATTTTTTCAGTAACATGGAAGTCAGCGATGACCCCGTCCTTCATCGGACGAATCGCAGTAATGTTTCCAGGCGTACGTCCTAACATGCGCTTCGCATCTGCACCAACAGACGCTACAGTTTTCTGATTTCCATTGTGGCGGATTGCGACAACAGACGGTTCATCCAAAACGATTCCACGATCGCGCACGTAAATAAGGGTATTAGCTGTCCCCAAATCTATGGATAGGTCGCTTGAGAACATTCCCCTAATTTTTTTAAACATGAATTTCTACACCCTGAATAGATCCATTACGAATAGTCAGAAAATGTAACAACCAGCTGTCCTTTGGGCAAGCCGAAACCTCACAATTATGCGATTTCTTTACTCATATATCTTTGTTTATTGGCGTTTTTTCACTCTCGATAGGAATATTCGATATTTTTTCAAGCTGCGCTTTCTACCATTTCCCAATGGCGCTACAATGTCCGCATTTTTTGAAAACCGATAAAATTAGGTGAAACATGTCTCTAGAAAAGCAAGACGTGCTCAAAATCGCGCACCTTGCTCGTTTAGCGTTGGATGACAACGATGCCGAGCAATACCAACACTCACTAACGAGTGTTCTTGATCTGGTTGAACAAATGCAATCTGTTGATACGGACGGTGTTGAGCCACTATCGCACCCATTGGAAGCGAAACAGCGCCTACGTGAAGACGTGGTGACAGAAGAGAATCGCCGCGAAGCCTTCCTTGCTAACGCACCTCAAACCGAAGCGGGCCTTTTCTTGGTTCCTAAAGTTATCGATTAAGAGCTTACTGACATGGTTGATCAAAGCATTGCATCGCTCGCGCAAAAACTGCGAGCAAAAGAAATTTCCAGCGTTGAATTGACGCAAGACTACCTAGCTCGTATTAAACAGCTAGACGGCCAACTAAACAGCTTCATCACAGTGACGGATGAAGTCGCGCTAGCGCAAGCCGAAGCCGCAGACAAACTGATCGCAGCTGGCTCAACAAGCGCTCTAGCAGGCATCCCCATTGCTCACAAAGACCTATTCTGTACCGATGGCGTTCTGACCACTTGTGCTTCCAAAATGCTGCACAACTTCGTACCGCCATACGAGTCTACCGTAACAGGCCGCATGCTGGCGTCTGGCGTGGTCACCTTGGGTAAAACCAATATGGATGAATTCGCGATGGGTTCATCAAACGAAAACAGCTATTACGGTGCGGTGAAGAACCCATGGAACCTTGAAAAGGTACCAGGTGGCTCTTCAGGCGGCTCAGCCGCGGCCGTAGCAGCAGGTCTTTGTGTTGCCGCGACCGGTACTGACACCGGCGGTTCGATCCGTCAGCCAGCCTCTTTCTGTGGTATCTCAGGTCTTAAGCCAACTTACGGCCGCGTATCGCGTTTCGGTATGATTGCGTACGCATCCAGCCTTGACCAAGCAGGCCCGATGGCACGCTCAGCGGAAGATTGTGCGCACATCCTACAATCTATCGCAGGCTTTGATGGCAACGACTCCACTTGCTCTGAAGTGGCAATTGAAGACTACACTGCAAATCTTGACGCGCCGCTAGACGGGTTGACGATTGGCTTACCAAAAGAGTACTTCGGTGATGGTCTAAACAACGACGTTGCCACGGTTATTCAAGACGCCGTCAAAGAATTCGAAAAATTAGGGGCTAAGGTTAAAGAGATCTCTCTTCCTAACCTAAACCTAAGTATTCCTTCTTACTACGTGATCGCCCCATCGGAAGCGTCTTCTAACCTGTCTCGTTTCGACGGCGTTCGTTACGGCTACCGTTGCGAAGAGCCAAAAGACCTAATGGATATGTACAAGCGCTCGCGTGGCGAAGGCTTCGGTAAAGAAGTACAAAAACGTATCATGGTCGGCACTTACGCCCTGTCTGAAGGTTACTACGATGCTTACTACCTAAAAGCACAACGTATCCGTCGCCTAATCAAAGAAGACTTTGTTAACGCTTTGGCAGAAGTCGATGTGATCATGGGCCCAGTGGCACCTACCACTGCGTTCGGCATTGGTGCGAAAACAGACGACCCAATCGCCATGTACCTAGAAGATATCTACACCCTATCGATTAACCTTGCCGGCATTCCAGCCATGTCGATCCCAGCAGGTTTCGCGGACGGCATGCCAGTTGGCCTACAAATCATGGGCAACTACTTCGCAGAAGCCAAGCTACTGAACGTTGCACACAAGTTCCAGCAAGCAACCGATTGGCACACCAAAAACCCTAGCTTGGCAGAAGGAGCATAATCATGAATTGGGAAGTTGTCATCGGCTTGGAGATCCACGCCCAACTATCGACTCAGTCAAAACTATTCTCTGGTGCAGCGACAAGCTTTGGTGCTGAGCCAAACACTAACACCACTCTAGTTGACTTAGGCATGCCTGGCGCACTGCCTGTGTTCAACAAAGAAGCGCTACGTATGGCGGTCATGTTTGGCTCTGCGGTAAACGCAGAGATCGGCATGACATCCGTGTTTGCACGTAAGAACTACTTCTACCCGGATCTTCCAAAAGGCTACCAAACCAGCCAAATGGATCACCCAATTGTAGGCAAGGGCTTCCTAGACATCACCTTAGATGATGGCACAGTAAAACGTGTGGGCATTACGCGCGCGCACCTTGAAGAAGATGCCGGCAAGTCTTTGCACGAAGACTTCCATGGCATGACAGGAATCGACCTTAACCGTTCCAGCACCCCTCTTCTTGAGATCGTTTCTGAGCCAGACATGCGCTCAGCGAAAGAAGCGGTCGCTTACGTTAAGATGATTCACTCAATCGTTACTTACCTAGGCATCTGTGACGGCAACATGGCCGAAGGTTCGATGCGCTGTGACATCAACATTTCTCTACGTCCAAAAGGCCAAGAGGAATTCGGCACACGTACCGAAATCAAGAACGTCAACTCGTTCCGCTTCATTGAGCGTGCGATCTATACGGAAATTGAACGTCAAGCTGACATCCTAGAAGATGGTGGCAAGATCGTTCAAGAAACACGCCTATACGATCCAGACAAAGATGAAACGCGTAGCATGCGTTCTAAAGAAGACGCCAACGACTACCGTTACTTCCCTTGTCCAGACCTACTGCCAATCGAGTTAACGCAAGAATACGTTGATGACATCGCAGCCAATCTGCCAGAACTACCAATGCAGAAAGCTGAGCGCTTTATGTCTGAGTACAAGCTAAGCGAATACGATGCTGGCGTACTATCTGCGACCCGTGCGATGGCGGACTACTTTGAAGAAGTAGCAAAAGCTGCTGGCAACGCAAAACTTGCGGCCAACTGGGTCATGGGTGAACTGAGCAAGTACCTAAACACCGAAGGCAAAGAGATCACTGAATCTAATGTCAGCGCTGAACAGCTAGGTGGTCTATTGGTACGTATCGGCGATAACACGATCAACGGCAACACTGCGAAAAGCGTGCTGCAAGCGATGTGGGAAGGCCAAGGCTCAGCCGATGAAATCATTGAAGCAAAAGGCCTAAAACAGGTAACCGACACTGGCGCGATTGAAGCTATGATCCAAGGTGTGATTGAAGCCAACGCTGCTCAAGTTGAGCAATTCCGTGCGTCTGATGAAGACAAGCAGAAGAAGATGATCGGCTTCTTTATGGGTCAAGTCATGAAGGCCTCTCAAGGTAAAGCCAACCCAGGTGTCGTTACCCCTATCCTGAATAAGCTTCTTAAAGGCTAAACAGCTACCTAATTAGCCCCTAAAAGCCCGCCTGATGCGGGCTTTTTTTATGCACTCTATCAACACAAGCATTCGTCATATAAAAGCCATCACGCCGACTCATCCAGCCATTGAATTTCTAACCATGGCCGTATCTTCACACTCCAATATGTTATACATTCTGCTACCCTTAAGGGAGCGAGCTTTTATGAGTCGGTGTAACGCCGACGGCTGACCTCGCTCAATTAGTTGTAGAATTTTTGATTTGTTGTAAAAAGGGCCCCATGAACTGTCAACCCAACTGTGGCGCATGCTGCATTGCTCCATCGATCTCCAGCCCCATTCCCGGCATGCCGAATGGTAAGCCAGCAGGTGTACCGTGCGTGCAACTTGACGCTGAATTTCGCTGCAAAATCTTTGGTCAGCCTGATCGGCCTGCTGTTTGCGCTGGGTTTAAAGCCGTTGAATACATATGCGGCAGTCATCGAGACCACGCCATAGCGACACTTGATGAGTTGGAATCCTCTACCTCTCCAATTCGCATCATTAGGGACAGCACATGACATCATCCAAACTCAAAATTAGCATCGCCTTGCTCGCCTGCACCCTTGTGGCAGGCTGTTCTTCGAACGGTAGCAAAATGAGCCAAGGGGAGACTTTCATTAACACTCCCCCAAGCGACACTCAGATTGAAAACAGCGTGCGTGAACAAGTCTCTTGGATGCTCGACGCCTTCACTCCCATTGCTGGACAAGCACTGCCAAATCAAACTGTTTTGGACGCCTACCAATTTCGAAATTTTGAGCCTTTTTGGATTAAAGAAAAACAGCTAGACCGAGCGATTTACAAGCTTGTCGATATGCTAGAAGATGCATCAAGCCATGGCCTCAATCCGGTTCACTACCATCTAGAAACGATCAAAGAATACCTTAGTATCGCCTCACCAAGCTCTCAGCAACTTGCTGAACTAGATGTACTCACCACCATGGCGTTATCCAGCTTTGCGCACGATCTTTCCAACGGCCGCTACGAACCACAACTGATTGACCCTAATTGGCAATTAGACGCCCCCAATGACGACTGGAAAAACCTGTTGTTTTTGGGCTCGCCATCGGACATTACTACTTATCTGCCCACTTTAGTGCCACGCCACCCTGATTATCAGGTGCTGCAGAATTGGCTTACCACCTACCAAGAAACGGCACGCAAAGAAGGCGATATTCGAGTCAACACCGGCCCACCACTGCGCCTAGGTGACGAGTCCCCACGGGTTGCGCAATTACGAGCCCGCTTAGTGCAATTAGGAGACATTCGCTTTTCATCACAGAAGGTCAAAGAAAATTACTTTGATCGCGATGTTCAAGCAGCCTTAATGCGCTTTCAAAAACGCCACCACCTTGAAGCCGATGGCACCGCGGGCGTACAAACCATACAAGCCCTCAATATCAGCTTAGCGCAGCGTGCCAAACAGATTGCCTACAACCTCGAACGCTGGCGCTGGCTGCCTTCACAACTAGAAGACAATCGTATCTGGGTCGATTTGACGGATTACAGGGCCCACATCCATCTCAACGAGCAAAGCGAAAGCATGAAGGTGGTGATCGGCAAACCTGATCGTAAAACCAATGTCTTTTATGGCAAATTGACTTACATGGTGGTCAACCCCACTTGGCGTGTCCCTATGCGTATTGCACGGGAAAACTTGCTGCCTAAGCTTCAGGATAACGCCAACTACTTAACAGAAAATGGCTACCATGTGTTCAGCAGCTGGAGCATTGGTGCCCCTCAGCTCGACCCACTGGCGGTTGATTGGCAAGCTATTCAGCCGGACGAACTGCGTTACCGCTTTGAACAAGCAGCTGACGATGACAACGCCCTAGGGGACTACAAATTTATGCTGCCCAATAAATTTGATATTTACCTTCATGACACACCAGCCAGACACTTGTTTAATGAAACAGAACGAGCCTTTAGCTCAGGGTGCATTCGCCTAGAACGGGCCGAAGAATTTGCCAATCTATTGGCTGCAGGCAATCGCAGAACAGAGCAGCGGCTTGCCAAGGCACGTGCATCACAACAAACCACTGAGGTGCCATTGCATCATTCGATGGCAGTGTATCTGGTGTATTTTACCGTCGTTCCAAATACCAACGGCATGCCGGAATTTCGTCACGACATTTACGAACGCGATGATCTAATGAAAGAAGCCATGGGGTACGCCCCCTTTACTCCCAAAGAAAGCATTTAATCAGACTAGTCACCCAAAAATAAAGAAGGGGCTTAATGCCCCTCCTTTATTTCACCATAACACACACCGTAATTTCTTCTCGATCATGATACAGATGCTTATACTGCATCTCATAGCGCAAGCCATTTTGAGCCAATTGACCAGCAATGAGTTCAAGACATTGCACCACTTCTTGGTAACGTTTTTTCATTGGCAGTTTTAAGTTGAATATGGTGCGTTGAGTCCAACCTTCACACAACCATTTTGCCATCAGCTCCGCCACCAAAATCGGACGCTCCACCATATCGCATACCATCCAATCCACTTTAACTGGCGGCTGAAATTTGAAACCATCTTCGGTCATATGGGAAACCAAGCCCGTTGCCATCAACTCTTTTTGCATTGGCCCATTATCCACCGCATAGGTATGAATACCACGCACAACGAATTGATACGTCCATCCCCCTGGGCAAGCGCCTAAATCCACCGCATGCATACCATCATGCAAATCTTTCTCACGTCGACTCTCTGGCACAAATTGCAACAACGCTTCTTCCAGCTTCAACGTTGATCGGCTAGGCCCTTTAGCAGGAAAACGCAAACGACGAATGCCCAATGGGAACTCAGAACGGCATTCAGCGTAACTCACCCCTAGGTAGGCTTGGTCACCTTCCATGAAAAACACATGGTGACGCACCCCCACCGCTTTCTTGCGCAACAGGCCCGCTTTTTTCCAGCCTGTTAACAATGGCTTTTCAATCTTTTTAATCAAGCCAGACAGTGCTTTTGCTTCATTGGTATCAGCGGTCTCAAACCAAATGTCTTCCGCTAATGGCAGTTCTCGAGCCGCCTCAAGCAATGCTTGTACACGCCCACCTTTCTCGAAATCAATGACATCATTCACGGCAATGATTTGACGAGCAAAAATCAGATGATTAAAGGAAAGGGACTGAATCAGTGACTCCGCACCGTGATCATCTCCGGTGTGATACAGCACATAACCAGAATTTTCAGAGGGTACACCATAGCCGTAAAGCCCATGCTCCGCTGCTTTGTCTGAGATTTCAGCCAATGCATCTTTCTCGAACCCTGGGCGACAATAAATTAAAATATTTTTCATAATGGCGAGGTGTTTTTCTTTGGAATAGTGAATTTAGGCCATGACAAAGATGGCTCGAAAAAATGTGTTTGGCAGATAGCCTTGGCCGCTGCGGAGAACGCCTCTCCTTGTTCGGGCCAAGCCTGAAACGCATACGCCTGAGCTTGCCAAGTAAAGGCTAACGAATAGGCGTGCAAATAGCCACGATCCGCCTCACCTCCGGAATAACGTGTATCTCCCAAGATCGGCGCGCCTAAGCTTTTTAAGGCCACGCGTATTTGATGGGTTTTACCCGTCAAGGGCCGTAAAAAAAAGTAACGTTTCCTCTCAAATGCCACACTGAAAAGTTGTGTAACAGCAAAATTATCCCCTTGAGAGGTGAGCTTCCATTGGCCACGTCGACTAGGCTGCATGGCTCCGGCAATGGTACCTTGCTTCTTTTTCGGCTTACTGGCTGACACCGCGAGGTAACGCTTTTCAAATTGATGTTCGGCAAACATCGCACCAAATTGCGCCGCCGCTTGTTTATGGGTGGCGAACAGCATAATGCCCGATGTCATTTTATCCAATCGATGCACTGGATAAAACGTTTGCTCAGGAAAGGTATTTTGTAGGCGTTGAGCGAAGCCTACGCCGTCTTCAGAATGAAAGCTTTCTCCTGCTGGCTTGACCACTACCCAGAAGTCAGCGTGCTGGTAGAGAATTTCAATATTGCTCATGGGTTACTCTTATTCTGATAGATCCATTTCAACACGGTTGCGACCGTTCTTTTTAGCCAAGTAAAGTGCGGCATCCGCACGGGCTAAAATCTGCTCGTAACGCAAAGTATTGTCTTTTATCTCGGCAACGCCAACACTGGTGGTCACGGCAATAGGGGCATCTTGATCATCAAGATAGATACGCAAATCCCCTATTTGGACCCGTAAACTCTCCATAATTTCAAAGGCTTCCTGTAAGCGCGTATTCGGCAGAACCATCACAAACTCTTCGCCACCATAACGCCCCACCCAATCACCACGTCGCGCAGCATTTTGCATCGTTTGCGCGCAGCGTTGCAGTACACGGTCTCCCACTTCATGGCCAAAGCAGTCATTGATTTGTTTAAAGTGATCCAAATCTAAAATGGCAAAACAGCAGCGTTGATTACTGATCACTGCGTCGGCAAACACATTTACCGCTTCCGCCAGCACTTTTCGCCTGTTACTCACCTTGGTGAGGTCATCGACTTCTGCGTGATAGCGTAAATGTTCATTTAGTTTGCGCAGCTTATTTACGACCACTCCGGTGATCAACACAATCATGATCATGGCGGCAATAAAGGTGGCCAAGGAAACAAACAGCTGCACATCTTTAGACGCATAGCCAGTAGTGAGCGGTGCAAAGAGTTTATTGAAAGCAAAGACAAGCAAGGCAAACCAACAAACGGACAGCTGTTCTTTACCGCTCTCGACTCGAAAGCCCGCCACAGAATAGGCAGCCAGAATAATCAACAACCATGGAAAGTGACTATCGGAGCCATAAAATAGAAAAGTACACAGGGAGACATACAATGCACAGGCAAACGGAAACAGTACTCTTGCGCTGCGTGAGTGGCCTTTGATTGAGAGTAGGAAACCAATACATGAAACACCAGCCCCTGCCCAATGCAGCAAAGACTCAACCAACCAGCCTTGGGCGGTAAATATCATCGCAGATACCGTACCGACCAACATGGACAGTAAGTAAGTGATGTTAACCACTTGCTTTCGATTATGGTCAACATCTGCGCTGTTTCGTGACCCAATCAAAGCTAGTTTTTGCAAATATTCGCTAAATAAAGACAACGTTTGTCCTATACGACATGAAAGCGACTGGCCAGAAGGAATGGTTTAATTCAAGCCGTGATATTGGCAGATATTTTACACTATGGAAGGGTCATGCGCCTATGCCTAATTCTGGACCATTTGGTTAAACTTAACACCATATCAGTTCAATTTTGACCGAAAAAACAGGATTATTTGCGAATCAGAGCAAATATTACCTTCTTAAAAAGCTGACCATGCAGACAAACAAGTGAAAATTTCGTATTCTTCGCGCCTTATTAGTGCCCCTCGACTATTTTTAATAGTATTGGCACACTTATTGATAACGACCTATCAGACTGACAAGTTTTTCCCGCCGCAGCGGCATAGAAGAACGCGATTGTCAGTCCCATAAGCCAAGGACGACAGAGTAGAACGAGACAGAAAGCCGTCCAAGCTGCTGTTACAGCAGCAGACCACCCAATTATAGATAGAGTATTAACGGTGTCGGAAACATTGAAAAAGCAGAATTCTAGCCCGCGTTTAGAATTACTGAATATCACTAAACAGTACCCCGGATGTCTTGCCAACGACCAAATATGCATGACCCTAATGCCAGGGGAAATCCATGCGCTACTTGGTGAAAACGGTGCCGGCAAAAGCACCTTGGTGAAAACCATATATGGTGTAGTATCTCCAGATTCAGGCCAAATCATTTGGGATGGCCACGAAGTTGACATCAAATCTCCTTCGATCGCCCGTGATTTGGGCATCGGCATGGTGTTTCAACACTTTTCTCTCTTCGAAACCCTGACTGTTGCGCAAAATATCGAACTCTGTTTGAGCAAAGAGCAGTTGTCCGAGATCGGTAATCTGGCACAGCGTATTCGCGATTTATCCAAGGCCTACGGTTTAAACGTCGACCCTGAGCGCTATGTGCACTCTCTCTCGATCGGCGAACGTCAGCGCGTCGAAATCATGCGCTGCTTGGTGCAATCGGTAAAATTATTGATCCTTGATGAGCCAACCTCTGTCCTCACACCGCAGGAAGTGGCTGGGCTATTCACGGTCCTACGTCAGCTATCTAGCGAAGGCTGCAGTATTTTGTTCATCTCCCACAAACTGCATGAAGTGACTGAGATTTGTCACAACGCCACCATTTTACGTGGCGGTAAATTTGTTGGCGACTGCGAACCCGCCAATGAAACACCTGCGACCATTGCCAAAATGATGGTTGGCGATCTGGCGGAGCAAGACGCGGGCTATGAAAAGGCCCATGGCCAAGAGATGATTTTTGCCGCCAAGAATTTAACCCTAGCGTCGAAGAATCCCTTTGGCACCTCGCTTAAAGCTGTCAATTTCGAACTGTTAAAGGGAGAGATTCTCGGCATTGCAGGGGTCGCGGGCAATGGTCAAGAAGAGCTCATGTCGATCATCAGTGGTGAAGATAGCCGCTCCCTGAAAAATGTGCTGACCTTGGACGGCGCCGATTTAGGCGTGCTCTCAGCGGGCGCGCGTCGCAAATCAGGTCTTGCTTACGTACCGGAAGAACGCTTAGGGCGTGGTGCGGTGCCAGAAATGAGCTTATCTGAAAATACACTACTGACACACAGCCGTGGCTTTGTTAAATCAGGCCTAGTGAATTGGGCGGCGGTAAAAGAGTACGCCAAGAGCCTGATTAACCAATACAGCGTCAAATGCCATGGTGAATTTTCTGAAGCGAAAAGCCTGAGTGGCGGCAACTTACAAAAGTTCATTATGGGACGAGAAATTGGTCAAAACCCTAAAGTCTTGATTTGTGCCCACCCGACTTGGGGCGTTGATGTGGGAGCCGCCCTAGCGATTCACCAGGCCTTATTGCAGCTGCGTGACCAAGGCGCCGCTATCCTGCTTATCTCTGAAGACATCGACGAACTGTTTTTGCTGGCCGATCGTATGGCGGCTGTTTGTGATGGTCACTTATCGCCTGTGGTGCGTACCGAAGACACCTCTATTGACCAAATCGGACAATGGATGGCTGGTACTTTTATTAACGACTCAAACTCTTCGGAGGCGCTGACATGATCCGCGTTCAAGCTCGTACCGAACCGAGTACACTTATGACCTTTGCGTCGCCATTCTTGGCCATTGTGCTGACGCTTATTTTTGGTTCTGTCCTATTTTCTGCTTTGGGCAAAGACCCTATCCAAGCTCTGCATGTACTCTTGGTACTGCCCCTATCAGATGCCTACAACATCAGTGAAATGCTGGTCAAAATGGGGCCTTTACTGCTTTGTGCGGTTGGCCTCTCCCTGTGTTACCGTGCCAACATGTGGAACATTGGCGCCGAAGGCCAATTATTGGCTGGCGCCCTAGGTGGCAGCGCTATGGCGCTGCAATTTGTCGACTCTGACTCTGCCCTAGCCATGCCGTTAACCCTGTTTGCTGGCATTTTGTCGGGCATGGCGTGGGCGGCCATTCCGACCTATTTGAAGACCAAGTTCAATTCTAACTTAATCTTAACCACCATCATGCTGAATTACATCGCCTTGTATCTTTTGATCTGGGCGGTGCATGGTCCACTGCGTGATCCAGCAGGCTTTGGTTTCCCTGAATCCGCGTTGTTTTCAGATGCGACGCTACTACCTGTACTGTTTGACAGTGGCCGCGTCCACCTAGGGGTGGTTCTGGCCGTATTATTGGCGCTAGTGGCTTGGTTCCTACTGAGTAAATCCCACTTAGGTTTTAAGATTCGCGTGTATGGCGCTGACGAACCCGCAGCCACTTACGCGGGCTTCAACGCCAAAGCTATCAGCTGGTTTGTGATGCTGTTTGCCGGTGCGTTAGCAGGGCTTGCAGGGGTTGCCGAAGTGGCTGGTCCAATTGGTCAATTGACGCCTAATATTTCTCCAGGATACGGCTACTCTGCCATCATTGTCGCCTACCTTGGCCGTTTGCACCCTGCTGGTGCCATCATCGCTGCGACTTTCTTGGCCATTCTCTACATGGGCGGCGATCTAGCACAAATTGAAATGGGGATTCCGATTGCAGTGGTCGGCATGTTCCAAGGGGTTTTACTATTTTTCCTGTTGGCGTGTGACTTCTTTATCCGTTACCGCATCGTCCCATCCCGCGAAAATATGGCTTAGGAGCAACACATGGACATTGATCTAATTACTCAGGTGCTGTTCGCAGCCATAAAAACGGGCACACCTTTACTGTTTATCGCACTCGGCGAGGCGATTTGTGAGAAAACTGGGGTACTCAACCTTGGCCAAGAAGGCATGATGCTAATGGGTGCCGTGGTGGGCTTTATGGCCGCTTACGCGACGGGAAACGCTGGCATGGGCATTATCGGCGCCATGCTAATTGGCATGTTAATGAGCCTCATTTTTGGTTTTTTGGTGCTGCACTTAGGGGCCAATCAAGTGGCCACCGGCTTGGCCTTGACCATCTTTGGTACTGGCCTGAGCGCGTTCATTGGTGCCAGTGTCGTTGGTCACACCATTACCGGCTTCCAACCGCTTAATATTCCGCTACTGTCTGAGATCCCAGTGCTTGGCAAAGTCTTATTTAGCCATGATCCTTTGGTGTATTTGGCCATAGTCCTAGCGATCTTAATCGGTTTTGTTGCCAATAAAACGCGTGTAGGCTTGACCATAAAAGCCGTAGGTGAGAATCCGCATGCGGCCAACGCCATTGGCATTAAGGTACTAAAAGTACGCTATTTGGCCGTAATGTTTGGCGGCGCCATGGCTGGCCTTGGCGGTGCCTATATGTCATTGGTCTACACGCCGATGTGGGTTGAAAACATGACCGCCGGCCGAGGCTGGATCGCCCTGGCACTGGTGGTTTTTGCCTCGTGGCGCATTGGCAATATTGTCTTGGGCGCTTATCTGTTTGGCTTGGCAAGCATTATGCACCTTGTCTTACAAGGTATGGGCTGGTCTATTTCCCCTAATTTACTGGCGATGTTGCCGTACGTGGCCACCATTGTCGTCATGGTGATTATCGGTGCGGATAAGTACAAAGAAAAATTGCTAGCGCCACGTTCGCTAGGCAAGCCATTTGATCCACGTCAGATGGCCTAATTCCCCATTTTGTTGTCTTTAATAGAAAACGCCTTCGGGCACAAAAGGAGCAGAGAATGAAACTAAAAAGCTTACTTGTAGGTCTTGGCCTACTAGCAGGTGTCGGCGCAGCGCAAGCGGCAGATGACCCATTCAAAGTTGGATTTGTTTATGTGGGCCCTGTTGGCGACCTAGGCTGGAGCTACGAGCACGATCGCGGCCGCCAAGAACTGGAACAGTTCTTTGATGGCAAAGTTGAAACGACTTTCGTCGAGAACGTTCCAGAAGGCGCTGATGCTGAGCGAGTGATTACGCAACTCGCAAAGTCCGGAAACGACCTAATTTTTTCCACGTCGTTTGGCTTTATGAACCCTACTCTTAAAGTGGCGAAACGTTTCCCTAAGGTGACCTTCGAGCACGCGACTGGCTATAAGCGTTCTAAAAACATGGGAACCTACGTGCTGCGTACCTATGAAGGTCGCTACGTCTCTGGTGTGGCAGCCGGCATGCTGACCGAAACCAATACCATTGGCTACATTGGCTCCTTCCCAATCCCTGAAGTTATCCGCGATATCAACGCGACCTATATGGCAGCTAAGAGCGTTAACCCTGAAGTTAAAATCAAAATCGTATGGGTGAACTCTTGGTATGACCCAGGTAAAGAGACTGACGCGGCGAACGCCCTAATGGACCAAGGCGTAGATGTGTTACTACAGCATACTGACAGCCCTGCGCCTCTGATCGCAGCAGAGAAACGTGGCATGCGTGCCATTGGCCAAGCCTCGGATCAAAGCAGCTTTGCGCCAAACGCTCACGTGTTCTCAGTACGCGATGATTGGGCTCCTTACTACATCAAAGTTACTCAGGAAGTCATGGACGGTACTTACGAGCCGAAAGACTTCTGGGGCGGTTTTAGTGAAGACATGCTCAGCCTTGCTTCCATCAATGACAACTTGCCCGATGACGTTCGTGCGAAAATTGATGAGACCTACGAGCAAATCAAATCCGGTGAATTCAAGCCCTTTACAGGCCCGATTATGGACAATAAAGGCAATGTGGTGGTACCAGCAGGTCATAGTCTAACGGATACGGAGCTAGCACAAGTAAATTGGTACGTTGAAGGCATCACTGACGCGATTCCACGTTAGTTCACACTTCTCCTTTTTATTTGCGCAATGGGCAGCCTCCTAGGGCTGCCCATTTTTTTGAGCTATCGGATATAGTTTCATGTGTTACTATCGAATAAATTTTATTGAAGAAAAAAATTATGACTTTTGATAACACCACTTTTTTTAGAGAAACCAGTCAAAGCCGCTATGATTTATTTGTGGCCCACATCAAAAATGGCGGGACTTGTTACGCGTTAGCGGACGCAGAAGGTTGTCTAAACGTTAGCATCGGTAGTGAAAGGGTTTTACCCGTTTGGCCTAGTGAAGAAATGGCCAACGAATGGGCGAAAACAGAGCACGAAGGCTTTAGTGCATTAGATGTCAGTAACGAGTCATTCACGGATATCTGGTTGCCAGGCATGGCCAATGACGGCGTCAGTGTAGGGGTTGCACCGAACATGGCAGGCGAAGGCATCGTGGTACAAGCCTCTGAACTGCTGCAAGACATTCAAGGATAAGCCTAAGAGGATAACCTCATGACCTCTAAATTATTTCGCAACATTGCTATCGGCCTTGTCAGCACAGCTCTGCTGACAGCATGCAGCACCTCACCAACCGGCCGCAAGCAGTTGGTGTTATTGCCTGACAGTCAACTCAATGAAATGGGTGTCGCTTCCTTTGCCGAAATGAAATCCAGTACACCGGCTTCTGGTAGCACGCAAGCGACTAAAAATGTCCAATGTGTTGCCGACCGCATCATTGCCGTTTTACCGCAAGAGCACCGCCAGCAAGCATGGGAAGTGGTTCTGTTTAATGATGAACAGGTCAACGCCTTTGCTCTACCTGGCTACAAAATTGGCGTGTACACTGGCCTGCTTGAGGTTGCACAGAACCAAGATCAATTAGCGGCCGTAGTGGGACATGAAGTTGGCCATGTGTTGGCGCGACACAGCAATGAGCGTGTCTCGACACAGCTCGCTACCAGCCAAGCACTGGCACTGGGATACCAGCTTTCTGGTGAAGATTCCGCAACCAAAGCGGCTATCTTTCAAGGACTTGGGATTGGCGCCCAAATCGGGATTATTCTACCCTTTAGCCGCACTCATGAATCTGAAGCCGATGTCATTGGACTTGATCTAATGGCCAAAGCTGGCTTTGATCCAGAAGAGAGCATCAAACTGTGGCAGAACATGTCGAAAAAAGGCGCCAGTAGCACTCCTGAGTTTCTCTCCACTCACCCATCTCACCAAACACGCATGCAAGATCTCAATGCGGCAATGGCAGCACCTAAGCAAATTTACAGTTCGCTAAAAGCCGCCAACCAAGCGGCCAAATGCTATTGAGTCACAGCAATGTTTATAAAAAAGCTCTTAAGCCTTCCACAGCTTAAGAGCTTTTTTAGTTCGTTTTAGTGTGCTCTAGGTTAAGGGCGCTTAACCCATGCCTGACACCAACCTTGCGCTTCTACGGCTGTACCTGCAAACAATGGACAAGCTCCCGTCTCAGCATTAAAGAAGTTACAGTTAGCGCAATCACTGCCTGCTTTAAAGGCCGGATGGGACGCAGCAGTTGAGGCGTCTGGTGTGTACGCTAAAGCCTTGGCATTAGGCGCCTCTGGATCCAACATTGGCAGAGCTGCAAACGCCTTCGTTGTTAGCACCCCCATACCAAAAGGTAAAGCCGCTAGACCAAACAATCCTTTTTTTACAAATTTACGACGACCATTATCAATCATACTTCTCTCCTGCTTTCCTAACCTTCGTTAGTCTGTTGATTACTTTTAAGACTACGGGTGGAATCATTCTCAGAACATGACTTAAATCATGAATTGCGCATCAATAGATGCGAAACTCCTGATATTTAACCACCCGATTCCGCCCCGCTTCTTTGGCCTCATATAAGGCTTGATCGGCACGTTTTAACAGGGTTTGATAATCGCTACAGCCCAATGCATTCGATAAGCCAATACTGACGGTCAAGTTAAATTGCATGTGTAAGGCTTCACACTCCAGCTGAGACACTCCAACCAGCAGTTTCTGACAAAACTTCTCGGCTTCTTCCTCATCACCATGGATCAGCAAGGTAAATTCTTCACCGCCCCAGCGCGCCACAATATTCGGTGGCTGCACCGTATATTGGAGGTAATGAGCAACCAGCTTAATAACCTCATCTCCGACTAAGTGAGAAAAACGATCATTAACTTGTTTAAAGTGGTCAATGTCTACGATCGCCATATTGAGCTGGCGTAAAGACTGGGAGGCCATCATAAAATCACGACGCACCCGCTCATCGAACGCACGACGATTATACAATCCCGTCAAAGGGTCCTCTTTGGCGAGACGCTCGTATTGCTCAGATTGCTCCCTTAACGCCTGGGTTTTGATACGCACTTGCTGCGCCAATTCACGCTGACGGCTCTTCAAAGAATGGACGCGCCAATACATCAAGCTACCAATAGAAAACAGTAATCCTAAGCTTGCCAGCAACTGTGCATCTTTACGCTGCCAAAGCAATGGTTCTATTTCGAACTTCAACGAGTGTTTTGTGGCATTCCACTCACCATAAGGGTAACGCGCGCTGACCAAGAACTCATAGTGCCCCGGTGGCAGGTTAGTGTACTCCGCCACAGTTTGGTTACCATGGTAGTTCCACTCTTCTTCAAAGCCGACCAGTTTGGTTTGATATTGCAAGCGCTGCGGCATGATATAACTCAGCCCGGCAAATTTAATGCGTACCCGGTTAACACCAGCGCCTAGTTGCTTATCAATTTTCGGATTGACTTTAACGCCATCCGCATCGACTTCTTCAACCACGACAGGAAGACGATATTGATAGAGTTGCTTCAGTGCCGTAGGTCGAATCAGAGCGATCCCATTGGCAGTGGCAAACACCAAGTTACCTCCGCGTGAGCTGACCGCCGCAGGATTTGAGCCGCCATTTGCCTGACTGCTACCCATGCCATCCTCTTCACCAAAATGCTCAAAGTTAACGGTATGACGCTCGCCGGAGGCGACGCGATGGGCTTCAACATAGCCAACTTTCCAGATGCCCCGATTGCTGCTTAACCAAAAACTGCCCATGTGGTCGTAGATGACCTGAAAAAATTTATCGATGGGCAGTCCGGCCGGCTTTCCGATACCGCTCAGGGTGTTTTGCATGGCATCATAGCGTAGCAAGCCACGATCGGTCGCCATCCAAATAAAGCCAGGCTCAATGTAAAAACCAAATACATACTGGGCCCCCTCGTAAGTAGAGATGTCAATCTGCTTAATTTGGTTACGACGATCATAAAACGCCACACCTTGGGCAGTACCGATCCAAATTCTGCCACGATGATCTTCCATTAACGCCATGATGTAATCGTCTGGCAAGTCAGAATTGTGCTGATTAATTTGCGTCATAGAGCCATCCGACTCTACCAGCACTAAACCATTTACGGTGCCAATCCAGCGCCTACCTTTAGAGTCTTCCAATAATGCTCGAACTTCATTGGCTGGCAAGCCATTGCCTTGACTATAGAGTTGTCGCATCTTCCCCATGCGCCACTCATACACACCGGAACGCTGGGTGCCGACTAAGGCGTCCCCAGAATCAAGCGCGGCAAGACTGAGTACGGATTGGCGCGCCACAAGATCGTCTGAGGCTGGAAAAGCTTGACCATCTTCAAGCAAGCTCAAACCTTCACTGGAACCCACTAGGAAACGCTCACCAGGCACTTGTAACACGGTACGAACAAAGTTCCCTAACAGTCCAGCTTGCTCATCGACCGATTGAAACGGCGCGGTACGCAAGCGTAATATACCGCCATTGGTGCCGACCCAAATGCTGCCCTCCACATCTTGAAACCATGAGATCACACGGTTATTAGGTAGCCCCGACTGGGTGTCGATATAGTCCACTTGTCGATAACCCACTCGTGCCAAACCTTTATCTAAGGTCCCCAACCACAAGGTGCCCTCATCATCTTCTTCGATTAAGGTGACCACGGATCCACTGAGCTCTTCAGCCACTGGGCTAAAAGTATTGCCATCAAAGCGCCACGCCCCTTTAGCAGAGGCAATTAGCAACTCATCTTGATGATCACTGGCCACATAATAAATTCGCGTCTTATCCGGTACACTTGGAATGCTCAACTGCTCGGCATTGGTCTGGCTGACACGATAGACCCCGGCACTGGTTGCTGCGTAGATGACACCATTGGTGGCTTGTACAAGGCGATAGGCACCGACATCGAGCACCTGACGCCCGTTGCCATATTCGTTGTTACCAAGGTAAGGGCGAAAGAAGACGCCTTCCCCCTCTACAGCAAGCCAAAGGTTCGATTCATGATCGACCAATACATGATTGATAAGACTCTTTGCTAAGGCCTGCGGATACCAACTAAAATCTTGGTGCAGGGTCAGACCGCCGCGCGCACCACCAATCCAGAGACGATTTTGCTGATCCGCCACAAGGGTGCGAATGCCAGCATCCGCAATCCCCGTTTTTACATCGCGGCTAAATAATTCAAAACTAAGACCATTGTAACGGGCCACCCCTTCCCAAGTCGCAAACCACAGATAACCGTCGTCCGTTTGCGTGATCGCATTGACACTGTTATGTGGCAGCCCCTGATGGGACGTCCATACTTCCATGAAGTAGTCATTAAAGCCTGACGCGCCATACAACCAAGCGCTGACAAAAACGCTATATATACAGAGGATCCATTTGAAAGTGCGTCTGATCTGACTCGTTTGCATGCTAAATCTCATTACATCTACTTCAGCCAACATAGCGTAAATATAAGGAAAAATGTAGGCTTTTAATGCTTGGTCATGACCCGACAAAGGGTCAAGACAATCTTAATTAACAAAAGCAGTCTTTTTAAACTATATTCAATTTTGATATAGTCTCTCAAAATCAATGATTGGAGCCTGTTTTGGATATTCAAATTCCTAATTTGCGGCACTTGCGTGTTTTTCTTGCGGTGTGCGAACTAAAAAGCATTACCCGAGCGTCTGAGCGAATCTACTTATCCCAGCCAGCGATCACACAAGCCATTGCAAAATTAGAGAAGCAGCTTGAAACACATCTTTTCGAGCGGCATTCGGATGGCATGTATCCAACAGAGTCCGGCATTTTATGGCAAAAGCGTGTCACTCGCTCCTTGAATTATCTAAGAGACTCCACAGCAGAATTGCTAAGAGAACCGTCTCTAAAAGACACTTTGTCCGCTAATGTGTTAGCGCAAATCAGTACCACTCAACTAAAAGCCTTAGTCGCCGTCTGCGATGTGCAAAACTTCAGTATCGCCAGTCGTAACTTAGGGGTATCCCAATCCTCAGTGCACCGTGCAGCTCGAGACTTAGAGAAACTACTTGGCATTGCTCTATTTGACAAAACCAACACCGGCATTAACGCCACCGACGCAGCTAAGACGCTTACCAAAGCTGCTAAGCTTGCCTTTAACGAATTACGCCAGGGGATCTATGAAATTCACGCCCTGCAGTTCAAAGATGTCTCGACCATTTCCCTAGGCAGCATGCCTTTGGCACGTACGACGATTTTACCAAAGTCGATCCTGCGTTTTGGCGACCAACACCCAGACGTTAACGTAAAGGTCATCGAAGGGCCTTACCCTGACTTATTACATCACTTACGTCATGGCGATATTGATATTGTTTTGGGTGCACTACGTTACCCTGCCCCAGCAGACGATGTGATTCAAGAAGAGTTGTGGAATCCGCCACTGTCGATTATTTGTCGTGCTGGACACCCACTACTGTCTCTTGAAACCGTATCGGCACAGGACCTGGCCAAGTTCGCCTGGGTCGTTCCCGCTGAAGGCACACCAACACGTCACGCCTTTAAGGAGATCTTTGAGCAGGCGGATTGTGAGCAACCGAGTCGCATTGTGGAATCCAGTTCACAGATCCTGATCCGTGAGTTACTGTTAGGAAGTGATCGCTTAACCCTGATTTCAAAGCACCAGATGGAACGTGAAGTCGACATAGGCTTACTCAAAATCTTATCCTATCCATTGGAGCATACCCGTCGTCCCATTGGCCTTTGCGTCCGTAAAAACTGGCTGCCAACCATTACTCAGTCTCACTTCTTAAGTGTTTTAAGAGAAATATGCGACCAGTTCAGATAAGCCTATAAAAAAGACTTGCTATGCTTTTTTTAAATAGCATTATTGGTTAACGAATTACATCATTGATACAGTCGATGTTAGATTGAACGAATACAGTTACGAGTCTAAACACTCATTTAGAATAACAAGACAACGGTTAGGAGATATCTAATGAGAATTTGTATTGCAGGTGCATCTGGCGCATTCGGCATGAAACACATGGACGCCATTGCAGCCATCGAAGGCTCTGAAGTGGTTTCTGTAGTGGGCACCAAACCTGATGCCATCAAAGCGTTCGCAGAAGAACGCGGCGTACCACACTACACTACTGACCTAGCTGAAGCGCTTGCTCGCGATGACGTTGATGCCGTGATTTTGGCAACACCAACACAAATGCACGCCGCCCAAACGATTCAATGTTTGGAAGCGGGTAAGCATGTGATGTCAGAAATCCCAATGGCGGACAACATCGAAGACGCACGCAAAGTCGTTGAAGTACAAAAGCGTACGGGTCTTGTTGCGATGGCAGGTCACACACGTCGCTTCAACCCTTCTCACCAGTGGATCCACAATAAGATCGAAGCCGGTGAACTGAAGGTTCAACAAATGGACGTGCAAACCTACTTCTTCCGTCGCTCAAACAAAAACGCCCTAGGTCAGGCACGTTCTTGGACTGACCACCTACTATGGCACCATGCTTGTCACACAGTAGACCTGTTCCAATACCAAACAGGTGAAGTAGCAACGAAGGTACAAGCCCTTCAAGGCCCAATCCATGAAGAATTGGGCATCGCGATGGACATGAGCATCGGCATGAAAGTACCAAACGGTGCTATCTGTACTCTGTCTCTTTCGTTCAACAACGATGGTCCATTCGGCACTTTCTTCCGTTACATCTGTGACAACGGCACTTACATTGCTCGTTACGATGACCTGTTTGATGGCAACGAGAATAAGATCGACCTTTCTGGCGTCGCCGTATCGAACAATGGTATCGAACTGCAAGACCGTGAATTCATCGCTGCAATCGAGGAAGGCCGCGCGCCAAATTCTTGTGTGACGCAAGCCATCGACGCCATGGAAACACTGCACAAACTTGAACAGTGCCTAGAAGACTAAGCACTCGCAAGTGATCCAAAAGCAGGGCCTAATGCCCTGCTTTTTTCATTTATACAGACCATAAATGAGGCAAGGAAAATGTCTAACAAACACCCCAATTTACTGACACCTAGCATTGGCCTAGGCTGCATGAACCTATCTCACGCATACGGCTCACCGGTTGCGGAAGAAGAAGCAGTGAAAGCCCTTCACGAAGCCTTTGATATGGGCTACCGCCATTTCGATACCGCAACCCTATACGGCGGTGGCAAAAACGAACTGCTCGTAGGCAAGTCTCTTAAACACCTACGCAATGAATTCTTCTTAGCCAGCAAATGTGGCATGGCGATTGTCGATGGCAAAAAAGAAATCAACGGCCGCCCTGACAATATTCGCCAGCAATGTGAAAACAGCCTGAAGCGCCTTGGTGTTGAACACATCGACCTGTACTACCTACACCGTAAAGATCCTAACGTCGCCATCGAAGAAAGTGTCGGCGCACTGAATGACTTGGTTAAAGAAGGCAAAATTGGCTCGATCGGTCTATCTGAAGTGTCAGCCGAGACACTGCGTAAGGCCCATGCAGAAGCCCCTATCGCAGCACTACAGTCTGAGTACTCACTATGGACTCGTAACCCTGAGATCGCTGCGCTTGAAGCCACCAAAGAACTTGGCGTGACTTTTGTTGCCTTCAGTCCACTAGCACGTGGCTACCTCACAGGCGCAGTCAACAGTGCTGACGAGCTAGAACAAGGCGACATTCGCCTTAACATGCCACGCTTCAATGATGAGCACTACCCAACTAACCTAGCATTGCTAAACAACTTCCTTGAGATGGCCAAAGAGATCGGCTGTACACCCGCTCAGTTAGCGCTAGCATGGGTCCTACATCAAGGTGATCACGTGGTAGCGATCCCAGGCACACGTTTCGTCAATCATATGCGCGATAACCTAGCTGCGAGCGATGTAAAACTGTCAGCTGGTCAATTAAACGACCTAAACGATATGATCAACCAGAGCAATGTTAGCGGCACACGTTACAACGCCGTCCAGCAAAAAGAGATCGATACAGAAGAGTTTTAATCAACGCTTCCAGTCAGTCTTAGGCTTTACACCACCCTGTCAGCCACATGTAAAAGGAGGACCAAAAGTCCTCCTTTTTACTAAACTATTAGCAAGTTAAAACATATATTGGGCGCCAAGCGAATAGTTTTGCACTTCATCATCGTCAATATCAAACTGCTGGAATTGCGCATAAAGCCCAAAGTTAGGTGTCACATCAACCGACGCCCCCACACCAAATGCTGCATCGGCTCCATCGTCTTTTAGCACTGTACCAAATGCATCACGGTCGGCTCTCGCATCCCAGGCAAATAGCCCCACTTTCGCAAACAAATCGATAGACTGAGTAACCGGTACCTTACCGACAGCGGAAAACAGTAGACCATCGATATTTACCGTCAAACCCGCACCAATATTGTCATCCATATCCCCTAAATCAACATAGGCAAGCTCTAGGGCGAAATTGTCGTTTAATTCATAACCCGCCGTCACCGAGAAAGAATGACTGTTGTCTAAAAAGCTTTGATCTGCCTCCGCTACCCCCGCGGAGGCCCCCAAATACATCCCCGCAAAAGAGGCTGATGACATTAAAATCGAAGTCGCTAAAAGTGTTTTTTTCATAATAAGCACCCACAAAAGAAATTTATGGGAATTTGAAGTGACACTTAACTATCAAATTAATAAGTATATTAAGCGCTTTCTCAAACTTCCCTGAAAACAACAAATTAATAATAGAACAGAAATCCAACATTAGAGAATTGATAGGCTCATTATCGAATATAAGGTGTTCGCTCAGCGCCTTCTAGACATAAAAAAAGGGCCGCCTCATGAAGGCAGCCCCTTTTAACATTCAAGCTCAGCGACCAAGACTTAAGCCTTGTCTTGCTCCGCTTCAGCTTGCGCTGCGAGACGGACAAAGGCATTGGCTTCGCCATAGTTGTCGTAGTCAGCAACACGCTGTACCACTTCAAAGAAGACACCGTGCATTTGCTCAGTGTAGAAATGGAAGAATTCACCTTGATCATTACGATCAAACAGAATGTTGTGCGCTTTTAGTTTCGCGATCAACTCTTCGGACAAATCAAAACGCGCTTCGATATCACGGTAGTAGTTATTTGGAATCGCCAACACTTTTTCTTGGCCCATATTCTTCGCAGCAGTGAAGATATCATCACACGCAAACGCAATTTGCTGCACACCTGAACCGCGTGTTTGAGTCAAGAAACGCTCTGCCGATGCGGAACGCGCATTGGTCATATTGATCGGAATACGGATGCTCTTGTCTTTGTTCGTCGCGGTACGACTTACTACAAGACCATGGATGTCCGGCAAGTCTTGGCTTGGCTGAATATCAAAACCAAATAGCGACTTGTAGAAGAAACCAGTCGATAGGAAGTCAACGTTGGCAACCGTCTGACCAATATGGTCAATACGTTTTAAACCAACGCCCTGCTCGCCTTGTACACCGTCAATCGGCTTGAAGTCGACATCGAAGAAACGGTAACCGGCATCACGGTTAACAAAGTACACCAGGCTATCACCGATGCCACGAATGGCAGGGATATTCAACTCACCAGGGCCCGCTTGATTCTCAAAGCGCTCCGCTTTGTAGTGCTCCGCTACCGCCAGTGTGTGCTTCACGCTATCAGTGGCAAAGCCGAGGGCACAGACAGAGACACCATGCTTTTGAAAGTACTCGTGGGCTTGGCTCTTAGGCTCTTTGTTCAAAATTAAGTTGATTTCGCCTTGACGCATCAAGCTAACATTCTTAGAGCGGTGTTTGTGCGTCTCAGCAAAACCAAGTTGTGACAAGGTCTTCACAAGCTCATCGCCCGTATCACCTTCGACCGCGAACTCTATGAACTCCACTTCTTTGATGGATGCGGACTCTTCAATATTGTCCACGGCAATATCGTGTTTCGGCGTGGTTTGATCGTCCAACCAAATCAATGAGCGCATACCATCGATGGCTTTGGCGACTGGATCAGAAGAGCGGAATTCATCGTTAAAGATCTCGTGCGATAGGTAATCGTCAAAGCCTTTGTCTTTCAGGATCTGCACAAACTCCACCACCGGCATATCACCTTGACCTGGGAAGCAGCGTGAGTGACGGCTGTAGGTTAGGTAATCGGTACGTGGCATCACTGGCGCATCGGCCACCTGTACCAACGCAATTTTATCCACGCTAATTTCATCACGCAGACAATCCAAGGTGTTGCCGCGAGAGAACATATGGAAAGTATCTAGGTTAATGCCAAGATTTGGGTGGTCAGTACGCTTTACTAGGTCCCAGGCATCTTCGTAGTCGGCAATGTGTTTACCCCAAGCTAGAGCTTCATAGCCTAAAACCAAGCCTTCGCCAGCAGCAATGTCTGCTAAATGACGCAAGTCAGCAGCACATAGATCACGATCAGAGGATGCGTAAGCCTGTACGTTAGAGCACATTAACAAACGGTTAGTACCCAATTCATGGGCCACCTGCATTTTACGCTTAAGCATCTCAATGCGTTTCTTTTGAATGTCACGAGGGTTGCCTTCCATGTCTCGGAATGGTTGCAGTGCAATGATCTCCAAACCTAGATCTTTCGCCATCTTACCCACTTCGGATGGCGACCCGCTGTACTGGGTCAAATCATTTTCAAAGATCTCAATCCCCTGAAAACCCGCCTTTGAGGCTGCTTCCATCTTCTCGCGCAAAGTACCCGAGATAGATACGGTAGCTAATGCAGTTTTCATTAAATCCCCCTTAACATATATCAATTTTAATATATAAGAGTAGTCGAAAAGTTTTCGTTCTAACTAAGCCTTATGGCAAAGAATATTAGACTTTGAAAGGGGTTTAATCGAATGAAATATCAAATGAATATACAGTCTAAAAAGGAATACATAGAAACAAAAAAACGCAGCCGAGGCTGCGTTTTCTATCACCAAAATGACCGCTTAAATCAGATCACTGACCACATCGTATTTTTCACGGAATTGATCCCACACTGGCGTCACATCACCCACTTCCACACCGGTAAAGATTTCAAACGCATCCAACCCTTGATAAAAGAATAGATCAAAACCTGAGACAATTTTCAGGCCAGCCGCATTCGCCGCTTTTAGAAATTCTGTATCCAGCGGTGTGTAAACCGCATCAAACGCCCATTTCTGACCACCAAAAGCCGACTCTGCTAATGGATTTCCAGGGGTTTTGTAGTGACCTACTGGAGTACAGTTCACGAGACCATCGACCTCTTTTGCCACGGCAGCCACATCACCCGTAGCCACAACCGTAGTTTTGTAACCCGCTTCGTTTAATGCTTCTGCTAGCGCTTCAGCCCCAGCCACATTTAGGTCAGAGATAAACAGCTCTATCGCGCCCACTTCAAACAAGCCAAAGGCCACCGCACGACCGACACCACCGGCACCAATCATCAACACCTTTCCTGCTGGCAAGTCACCCAAACGTGTACGGTAGCCACGGATAAAACCTGTGTAATCGGTGTTGAACGCACATACTTTGCCGTCTTTCAGTAGCAAGGTATTGGTCGAGCCGACTTTTTTTACTGAGTCATTGACTTCGTCAGCACTGTCAACGGCGATTTGCTTGAATGGGAAAGTGACGTTGGTACCAATAAAACCTTGCTCACGAATTGAGGCCAAACGCTCTTTAAAAGCCGCCGCTTCAGGGCTATCCAATTCCTGCAGTTCGTATTTCACAGGCAGGCCTTTTAATTCACC
The DNA here is from genome assembly GCF_900089755.1 of Marinomonas aquimarina. Taxonomy (GTDB): domain Bacteria; phylum Pseudomonadota; class Gammaproteobacteria; order Pseudomonadales; family Marinomonadaceae; genus Marinomonas; species Marinomonas aquimarina. The sequence continues at coordinate 113,114 of NZ_FLOC01000003.1, forward strand.
TAACATATTGTGAAGAGAAGGGGCACGAGAAGCGGAAATGCTTTGACCGATTAAACCAATATTTTGCATGAGAAGATCCTTAGATACTGAGTCGAGCACATATACTGAGTCACGCCGAATTTTTAGCCGTAAAAGAGCATGAAAAGAGAGTCGTGAATAATATAAGAAGTGATGAAAGCGTACACTAAGTACGCCTCCATAGTTATGATAAGTTTTACTGAATTTATATCAGAAAAATTATAGATAGCTTAGCGTGCGCTATTGGTGGCCAATAACTGTAAACCCGCGCCAGTATTAGAGATTGGCAAGTGATAACTGCGGTGCAGTTCTTTTAGTTTGCCTTCGCCTTCTAGGGCACCACGCATGGCCAGCCACATGTTTAATTCAACACCTTGAGCACCCGCTTCTTCAACCAATTCATAGTTAGAATAACGGGTGAGTAACTCTGGCTCATCGACAATTTTTTCCATGCAGTACAGGTCAAACGGCTTATTGATAAAGCCCGCGCGCTGGCCATCCAATTGATGCGATAAACCACCTGTCCCCATGACCACCACTTTTTGATCACCTGCAAAACTGCGCACCGCATCACCGATGGCTTTACCAAACGCATAGCTGCGGCTTGGCTTTGGCATTGGGTGACGTTCACAGTTAATTGCCACAGGAATAACTTTCACATGACCGTATTTGTGCCCCGGCCACATCAAGGTTAACGGTACGGTTAAACCGTGGTCTACCTTCATTTCCTGACACACAGTGATATCAAAATCATGCTCAATCAGATGATTGACAATGTGCCATGACAGCTCCGTTTCTCCGGTGACCGGTGGGATTTCCGCGATTCCCCAGCCCTCATCGGCGTTTTCATATTGTTCCGCTGCACCGATGGCAAACGTTGGCTTACGGTCATGGAAAAACTCTAAGCCATGGTCATTGTAGAAAATGATCGCGATATCGGGCTCTTGGGTGTAGAGCCAATCGCGGACTGGCGGGTAAGCTTCAAAAAACTCTTTCCAATAAGGTGTTTCTTCTAACCCCTGATCCATAGCAACACCGATCGCAGGGATGTGTGATGTGGCGATGCCACCTAGTAATTTCGCCATTATACTTCTCCCTGTTTCACCAAAAATGCTTTGAATTCTTCTGTGCTCATGCCCGTTTGCAAACCACCGACATCTTGTACGCTTAACCCTAACAAGCCAGCAAACTTCGCCAGATAATAGATGCTGCCGCCTGCTTCAAGCATTGCAATCACATCTCGCTTACGCATCGCATCTCGTTGATCTTCGGTTAGTTTAAACTTCTCGTAGTAAGCTTCTTCATCTTCCTTGAATTCATTCCGGGCCGCTGCATTATTAAAGGAGTAACACATTTTGTTTAATGGATACCCTTTAGTTGCCATTGGCCCATCGAGCATAATAGTCCCTGGGATATTTACCGTTTGGCTCATTTCACACCTCACCGTGTTATTTTTATAGGATGATCTAACAACTCATCTGCCAACCAGTATAAGGGGCTTATCTGTGCAATTAATTGATATACATCTAGTAACGAACAGGGTTTAAATTGATTAATTAGAACGATAAAAAGGCGCAAAAGTTATATTAACTTCATACCACTAAAAAGAATAAAAACAAAAAAAGCCATAACAAATGTTATGGCTTTTTCAATAACCCCATCCTAACCTTCCCCTTGTAAAGGGGAAGGAACAGGTTATTTCTCAGGCATGGTATGTTCTAACAACATCAGACCAGAACCAGTGTTGGAAATCGGCGCATGGTAGTTGCGGTGCAACTCTTTCACATCACCGATCAAACAACCACGCATGGCGATCAACATGTTTAGCTCAACCCCTTGTGCACCGGCGATTTCTGCTAGGTCAAAGTTAGAGTACTTGGTCAGATCTTCAGGGTCTGACACCAGTTTGTCTAGACACATCAAGTCAAACTCACGGTTAATGATACCCGCTCGCTCCCCATCAAGCTGATGCGACATACCACCCGTTCCGAATACCGCCACTTTCAGATCATCATCAAATGACTGCACTGCACGACCAATCGCTTGGCCTAGTGCAAAGGTACGCTTCGGCTGCGGCATTGGGTGCTGCTCACAGTTGATACACACAGGGATGACTTTCACATGGCCATAGTTGTGACCTGGCCACATCAGGTTAAGTGGCACCGTTAGACCGTGATCCACTTTCATTTCCTGACAGATGGTCATATCAAAACCATCTTCTACCAAACTGTTAGCAATGTGCCAAGAAAGGTCCGATTCACCTGTAACGGGTGGAATGGTAGGAATTCCCCAACCTTCATCTGCGTTGTGGTATTCATCCGCTACACCAATGGCAAACGTAGGCTTTTTATCAATGAAGAATTCCAAACCGTGATCGTTGTAGAACAAAATGATCACATCTGGTTTTTTCTCATTTAGCCAATCACGAACTGGTGGGTAACCGTCAAAAAACGGTTTCCAGTACGGCGTATCTTCTAAACCATTCGCCATGGCATTAGCAATCGCTGGAATATGAGAAGTTGTAATACCACCAATAATATTTGCCATTACACTTCACCTCGACCGTTTTTAACAAGCATGTCTTTAAATTCTTCAACACTCATACCTGTTTGTAGAGCGCCAATATCTTGCATATTCAGTTTTAATAAACCGGCATATTTTGCCAGATAATAAATACTGCCGCCTTCGCGAAGCATTGCAATAATATCTTTTTCTTTAATCGCTTTTTTCTGAGCTTCCGTTAAATTGAATTTATCGCAGTACGCATCTGGATCTGCATTAAATTCATCACGTGCTTCCTGATTATTAAAGGAAAAGCACATTTTATTTAGCCCATAACCTTTTTTAGCCATAGTGCTATCAAAAAGATAGGTGCCTGGAATGTCTCTCTTTTCATTAGTCGCCATAGGGTGACCTCTTTTTATTTTGTTCTAACTGGATTATTTCCAGTATAGACGCATTGGGTTGTCCACTAGTAGCTTCTGTTGAAGCTCTTCGGTCGTTGCAATCATCGGAATCACATCTACTAAGTGGCCGTCATCTGGTACGTGCGACTTCATATTTGGGTGTGGCCAATCCGTTCCCCACAATACTCGATCAGGGAACTGCTCAACCAAGGTTTTCGCAAATGGCACCACGTCTGAATAATCCGGTGCTTGCAGCGTTAAACGCTCGGGGCAGCTCACTTTACACCAAACGTTGTCGTTGTCCGCCATAAAGTTGATGAAGCGCTGGAAGCCTGGGTGATCAACACCATTGGCCACGTCAGGACGACCCATGTGGTCCACCACAATCGTCGTACCTAGCTCTTTTAGGAATGGAATCAGTTCCTCTAGATCTGGCGCCTCAAAGTAAACAACGATGTGCCAGCCCAGTGTTTTAATTTTCTCAGCGATGGAGAAGAACACTTCGCGTGGCGTACTATCAACCAAGCGCTTAACGAAGTTGAAACGCACACCACGAACACCGGCATCATGCATTTCTTGCAACTGTTCAATGGTGAAGCTGTCGTCGATAAAGGCAACACCACGAGCCAACTCGCCCGCTGTTTGCAAGGCATCAATCAGTGCTGCGTTGTCAGTGCTGTGACAAGACGCTTGAACGATAACGTTACGAGAAAAACCTAGGTGATCACGCAGCGCGAACAATTGATCTTTGGAGGCATCGCAAGGGGTGTACTTACGCTTTGGGTGGTATGGAAACTGATCAGCTGGACCAAAAACGTGACAGTGTGCATCGACTGCACCTGCAGGGGCTTGGTATTTTGGTTTACTAGGGTTTGGATGAAATGGAAGATAATCTTTGTCCATTTTTTACTACCTATTTATTCTTGTTAATGAACGGACGACTCACAGGCCGTTCGCATGTACAAATACTTTACCGTCAAACAGCTTACGGGCGGTTCGCAACAAGGCCGCAGAATCCACCTCACCTTGACTGTTTTGATCAAGCACTACCGTCATACAGCCAGTTGGGTGCTCAACGTCTAGGGTCATTTGCGCCGCTGACTCATAAGTCGCCAAAACATTGGCAGGCGAACCTTTCAATACAGCGGCTGTGGCCACACTCACCGCCCCCAAGACACCAATCGATGCATGGCAACGATGGGGAATAAAGGTGCGCGTTGAAATAGCACCGCCATTGGTTGGCTCTGACACCATGGTCATTTTCGGCACTGACTTATCTTTGACATCACCAAGGTTCATCAGTGGGCCGGCTTGCAAGCGAATCGACTCTAACTTAGCACGTAGCTCGGCATTGTTTTCCAACTCTTCACGAGTTTCCGTACCGCTGATGCCCATGTCGGATGCACGCATGACCACACATGGCATGCCGTTATCGATCATGGTCACTTCGATACCATCAATGACATCGACAGCATTACCCGTTGGCAGCAAGGCACCACAGCTAGACCCTGCTGTGTCTTTAAAAGTAATCGGCACTGGGGCTGAAAAGCCTGGCACGCCATCAATGCGCGCATTGCCTTCGTACACTACTTCGCCGTCTTTTACTTGCACTCGTGCTACCGAGATTTGTCCAGTGTTCTGCATAAAGATGCGCACTTCGGTCTCGCCCTCTACGGGCTCGACCAAACCGCGCTCAATCGCAAATGGCCCAACCCCCGCAAGAATGTTGCCGCAGTTTTGCGCGTCCGTCACAATCGCTTGATCGACGAAGACTTGTAAGAACAAGTAGTCTACATCGGCGTCATCGCGCTCAGACTTCTGTACCACAGCCACTTTAGAGGTCAATGGATCCGCGCCCCCCATGCCATCAATCTGACGCGCATCTGGTGAGCCCATTACACGCAGCAGAGTATCCGCACGCACTTGCTCATCGCTGGGTAAGGCGTCAGCTAGGAAGTACGCCCCTTTCGACGTACCACCGCGCATCCACATGCATTCGATGCCCTTAGACATACTTAAGGCCTTTCTCAGCCAAGCGTGGGCGCATGTCGTAGATATCCAAACCAAGCTCACCGTTTTCTAGGCGCACACGTTTGGCTTCTTCGTTGTCCATACGCTTACGCGCCAGCTCTAGCACTTCAGCGGCTTTCTCACGACGCACCACAACCACACCGTCGTCGTCAGCAACAATCACGTCACCGGCATTGATGATTTCATCCGCACATACAATCTGAATATTCACTGAGCCGACGGTTTCTTTGATCGTACCTTCCGCAAATACGGCTTTTGACCAAACTGGGAAGTTCATTTTGCGAAGGTCTCGGGTATCACGTACGCCGCCTTCGATGATCAAACCTACGACACCACGGGCCTGTGCCGATGTTGCCAATAAGTCACCGAAGAAACCATGATTAGAAGGCGATGTTGGCGCAAACACCAGCATGTCACCTTTTTTACATTGCTCGATGGCAACGTGCATCATCCAGTTGTCGCCCGCGGCACCTGAAATGGTAATCGCTGAGCCAGCCACCGCCACATCTTGTTGGATTGGACGCATGTAGTGCGCCAATAGACCCACACGACCTTGTGCTTCGTGGATCGTTGCCACGCCGCATTCTGCCAAACCGTCAATCACCGCCTGATCGGCACGTTCAATATGTTGTACTACTACGTTTTCGCGCATGTTTTGCTCCTTTAACTTCAGACGATTAGATTTTTAGACGAGAGAAAACACGACGTGTGTTGTGTTCAAAGATGTCTTGTTTTTGCTCTGCCGTCAAAACCGTGTTGTTGTCGATGTAGCGCTTGGTGTCGTCAAAGTAGTGACCGGTTTCTGGGTCAATACCACGCACGGCACCAATCATTTCTGAAGCGAACAGGATGTTCTTAGTTGGAATGATGTCTAGCAATAGATCGATACCACGCTGATGGTAAACACAAGTATCGAAGTAAATGTTATTCAGTACACGCTCAGCTAGGTCAAACCCTTGGTCTTGCGCTAGGCCGCGGAAGCGTCCCCAGTGGTAAGGTACGGCGCCACCACCATGAGGAATGATGATTTTAAGTTCAGGGAAGTCTTTGAAGACATCCGACATCATCAGTTGCTGGAAACCGGTTGTGTCCGCACCAAGGTAATGGGAGCCTGTGGTGTGGAAACAATCGTTACAAGCAGCAGATACGTGCACCATAGCCGGGATATCGTATTCACACATCTTTTCGTAGATTGGGTAGAAAGAACGATCGCCAAGAGATGCACCGTTCCAGTGACCGCCAGATGGATCTGGGTTTAGGTTGATGCCAATAAAGCCCATCTCTTCCACTGTACGGATAATTTCAGGAACAGATTTCGCTGGATCCACACCTGGAGACTGAGGTAACTGCGCCACCGGCACAAAGTTTTCAGGGAATAGATCACAGACGCGGCGGATTAGATCGTTTTGGTGTTCGGTCCAGTATTGGCTTGTGTGTTCGTTACCAACATGGTGACCCATCCAGCTCGCACGTGGTGAAAAAATGGTTAAGTCAGTGCCACGCTCTTGTTGTAAGCGCAGCTGATTATTGATGATACTTTCGCGGATTTCGTCATCAGTAACGTGGATCGCACCCTTTTCACCAACAAAAGAAGGATCCTTCGCTACTTCAGCTTTCTGCTTATCACGGTATTCACCCACAGCTGGTGGAGTCGTCGTGTAGTGACCATGGCAATCTATAATCATGCTACTGCTCTCTTATACTCTAATTTTTATTGGGAATGGCGACGTGTGTCGTTGTGTAGGCCAGTCTGGCAACCACCATCAGACCTATGCACTACGCCTTAATGTACGCAAAAGTATTAGGAGCAAGCACCTTTTTTACTATTTCATTTTGAATGCATCTGTATTGCATTTTGATATAACCCCCTATTACTTTTTTTCAATAGCAATGTTTTTTCTGAATAAATCAAGTACTTAGGTCATGAAAAATACTTTCAAAAGGGTGCTAAACATCATGGTAAAACCTTGTTTTATATATGTTTTCTAATTAATTACACGATTAAACTATATTTTGTATGTCGTTTTTGGAATATTAAGGGTATGAAAAATTCATTTCTAAATAGGCGCAATTTAATCCATTTTTGTGCCGTTCCTGGTTTTAGCAGTGACCAAGAGCGCTCCAGATACGCCACTTCGCACACAATGTGATGGCAAGACCGATTTAAATATTCTTTATTCGGTCACCAAAGCGCTTTATAAACTCACTATTGTGAGTGCGTAACGGCTACATAAGACAAAAATAACGATCACGGGCCTAGCCCGGACTTGGAGACAAATATGAAATTTGCAAAAAAACTGATGCTTGGTCTAGCCACAGCAGGCATGGCAAGTGCAGCCACAGCAGCTGATCTAACATTGACCGTTGGTCACGTAGACCCACAAGAATGGACGTCATCTAAAAAAGGCGCGGCAACAGAAGTATTCAAAAACCTAGTGGAAGCTGAATCCGGTGGTCGCATCGAAGTGAACGTGTATCCTTCAGGCCAACTTGGTGGTGAGACCGACCTAGTTCAGTCTACTCAAGAAGGCATGATCAGCATGACCATGGTGTCAGGCGCCTTTGCTAAGGTATGTAAAGAAGCATCAGTTCTAGAAATTCCATACTTGTTCCCATCAGCACCTGTTGCATGGGAAGTACTAGACGGCGAATTCGGTAAAGCCTTGTCACAACACTGTCTAGAGCAAACCGGTCTTCGTACCCTTGCTTACGGCGAGACAGGTTTCCGTAACTTCACGAACTCGAAACGTCCTGTAGCAGAACCAGCAGACCTTGAAGGTCTAAAAATCCGCGTGATGACACTGCCTCTTTACGTTGAGATGGTGAAAGCGATGGGCGCTGAGCCAACGCCAATCGCATGGCCTGAAGTACCATCAGCACTGACAACAGGTGTTGTCGATGGCCAAGAAAACCCTGTCAGCGTGATTGATGCGAACAAATTCTACGAGTTCCAAAAGTATCTAACTCTAGATGGTCACGTATACGGTACTGACTTCTTCCTAATCAACGAAGACATTTACCAATCACTTGATCAAGCAGATCAGGAGATCGTTGCGCGTGCAGCACGTGTGGCGGGTACTCTTGGTCGTGCCATCCAGCAGTTTAACTCTGCTAAAGGTCTGAAGTCCCTATCTGAAAACGGTATGGAAATCACCACACCAACTTCTGAGCAACTGGCTAAATTCCAGTCTGCCGCTCAGCCTGCAGTCATTGAATGGCTAAAAGGTGAAGTCGAGCCAGAATGGATCGACCACGTTCAAGCCTCTGTTAAAATCGCTGTAGAAAACTAAGGCTAACTCCTTAGCCTGCCAATAATCGGGGACCCAGTCCCCGATTATTTTCTTAACCCCATTTAGTTATACCCGGAATCGCCCATGATACGCCTTTATAAACGCCTGCTGGCTTTCTTAACTGGCAGCTCACTGTTTGTCATCTTTGCAGTGGTGTTGGTCAGTAGCCTAAGCCGCTACCTGTTGAATTCACCCATCCAATGGAGCGAGGAAATTGCTCGCTACGCCATGATTTATGGCACCATGTTCGGTACGGTGCTGTGTTACTTACACGGTATTCACATCCGCTTTTCGTTTTTAGAGGACGCCGTCAAGCCTGGCTTCAAAAAGGTGTTGAACCTGATTTCTGATGTGGTGGCCATGGTATCGGGTGGGGTACTCGCCTACTCTGGTTACCTATTCATGATGAAACGCGGTGCGATCAATGCGCCTGCCGTTGGCATCCAAATGTATTACTTCCAAGCAGCCATGGTCATCGGTGGTGTACTGCTTGCTATCGCAGCGCTGCTTCGAATCATTGAAATCATGACAAACAAACAAGAGGAAGGTAAGTAATTATGTTGGGCTTTGGTGTCTTACTCGTTCTTCTTGCTATTGGTAGTCCGATTGCATTTGCTATTTTATTGGGGGTTGTCGGCCATGTGTCCACCCTACCATTTAACATCAGCTTGGTGGCGCAGCGTGTCTTTGCCGGTCTAGACTCTTTCTCGATTCTTGCCATCCCACTGTTCGTATTAGCCGGTGAGCTAATGAACGAAAGTGGTATTACTAGCCGCATCATTAACTTCGCTAACGCCTTAGTGGGCCATATGCGCGCCGGTCTGGCTCAAGTAAACATCTGGGCATCGGTCATCTTTGCCGGCCTGTCAGGCTCTGCTGTGGCCGACACCTCAGCTTTGGGTCGTGTCTTCATTCCGACCATGGAAAAAGAAGGCTACCCGCGCTCTTTCGCAGCGGCACTGACGTCAGCCTCCTCTGTGATCGGTCCAATGATCCCACCGAGTATCCCAGTGATCATTTACGCGTTGATCACCACAGGAGTCTCGGTACCTGCGTTGTTCCTTGCGGGTGTAGCACCAGGCTTATTCTTGGCCGCTGGTTTATCGATTTACGTATACATCTTTGCAGGTCATTATGCTGAGTTAAAGCCTAAACAGACCATGAAAGAGCGCATGAAAGCGTTCGTACAAGCTTGGATTCCACTATTCATGCCAATCTTTATCGTCGGTTCGATCCTAACGGGTATCGTAACGCCGACTGAAGCGGCAGCATTTGCGGCAGCCTACGCTCTGATCGCGGGTATGTTTATCTTGCGCACCTTGAAGGTAATCGATCTGCCTGCAATCTTTATCCGTGCCATGCGTGATTCCTCCGTGGTTCTGATCATTATGGCGGTGATCGCGGCGGCCAACTGGCTACTAACGTTCTCTCGCGTGCCTCAGACCGTTTCTGAGTTGGTCTTAGACTCTGTCTCAAGCCCTTGGGTGTTCTTGATCCTAGTGAACGTGATCCTATTAGTGATTGGTCTGTTCCTAGAAGGGATCGCAGCCATGTTGATCCTGTTGCCGATCCTTCACCCAATTGCCATGTCATTGGGCATTGATCCGGTTCACTTTGGTATCGTGGTGATCTTTAACTTGATGATTGGTTTGGTGACACCACCAATGGGGATCTGTTTATTCGTCTCCAACTCAATAGCCAACGTCGGCATCGCGGCCATCTCACGCCAGATTATGCCAATGTTCCTAGTCGAGCTAGCAGTGCTGTTGCTGATTACCTTCGTACCAAGCACAGTCACCTTCCTACCAAGCTTATTTGGCTATTAGCCTTACCAATATTCAAAGGGCGCCTCTGGCGCCCTTTTTTTGGTTAAATTCCCCCTAGCACGCCACTTTGACCTAACCGTTATCAATTCCTCAGCGATTTCCAACAAATCGATACAAACCGTGCATCTCATAACATAATTTGAAACTGAGCACGTGCTGTGAAGGGATCGAGGGGGCAGAGCAAGCTAAATACTTGATTACGAATGGCTGCCATTTACTACAAGGCTTTTACTTTTCACCCGCCGTCACCTTAGAAGAGCTTAGCGAAGCCGTCGCTACGGCGCAGTTGCGCTATGATGAAATTGAATTATTTTGAAGAGGCTAAGCACTGCAGCACTTGCTCGCGCCACAGAGCAAGGTCTGCACCAGTCGCCTTCTCAGTTAAACAAAGCTGCTGCACAGGCAGTGCTTCCAACTCCGCTTTAATTGACTCAGGCACCATATTTGATTGAGCAAAATCGACGATTAATTGCACTTCGTTACGCATCACCAAGGCGACCATATCACTTGGGTAATACACCTTGGCCCCCAGCAGTTCCGTTCGGTTAGTCCAAGGCTCATCGTCTATAAAAGCGATAATGTCAGCCTCACGCTGTTGGATTAAGGCTTGCGCTAACTGGTAGCAATGGGTGTCAATGCCAACCATGATCAACTTAGGCAATGGCTGCTTTCTGCCCAGCCAGCGTACTCCAATACGTTGCAACCACCTCATTTATGCGGCCTCTCTACACTGGTTTGGGTAAGAACACCAAGCGCCCATCGATTTCACCTTGTACTAGGGGCTGCTGATACAAGGGCTGCAAATGCTCAAGGGTTAACAATTTATCAGCGCGGCCCATTAATGCTGGACGATCTGGATAAAGCAACAATACATGACTGCACCATGTCGCGGCCAAATTCACATCGTGTAACGACATTACCACTAGCTTATCGGACTGCGCTTTGCGTTGTAATAATCTCATCACTGCCACTTGGTGATGCAAATCCAAATGATTGGTAGGCTCGTCCACCAGCCAAACAGAAGGATCTTGCGTCAGTAAAGCCGCCAAAGCCGTTCTCTGACGCTCACCGCCGGATAGCTGACTCACAGAACGCTCACTCAACGCCGACAATTCAAGATACGCCAACGACGCTCTCGCCATGGCAATGTCGGCATCGGTTTCCATTTCCCAGGGCGATAGGTGCGGAAAACGCCCCAATAGTGCGGTTTCCAAAACCGTGGCAGGGAAGCCATCTTGATGTTCTTGGAACATTACCCCTACTTGTTGCGCAAGGCTAAGACGGTGCCAATCAGAAAGCGGCTTATGCGCTAAGGACACGCTACCAGAACGAGGCGTGACGAGACCCGCCAGAGTGTGTAATAGAGTGGTTTTACCCACTCCATTCGGTCCGAGGATCCCCCACATTTGCCCTGACTCAATGGCCAGCTCTAACGGATGAGGCTCTCTTAAAGGAATATCCAGCACCAAAGAGTGTGTTGACAATGTCATACTCGCCCCCGACGCAATAAAAATAAGAAGGTGGGCACCCCTAACAAGGCCGTGATCACCCCTACTGGCAATTGCTCTGGGGCAATGACAGTTCGAGCCAAAGTATCCGCTAAGGTGACCAAGGTACCGCCGGCTAAGGCACAGGCGGGCAATATCAAGCGCTGATCATTACCCAATACCAAGCGCAACATATGCGGCACAACTAACCCCACAAAACCAATGCTACCTGCCGTGGTAACGGCCACAGCGGTTAACAGGCTAGCAATGACAAACACAAGCCGTTCCAGCTGTTTCACATTGACCCCTAATGCCGCCGCCTGCATCGGCCCTCTGGCGAGCACATTTAAACTGCGCCCTAGGGGCATTAACACAAAGCAAATAGGTACCAAAACCAGCCAAGCCAACCAAGGTGTGTGAGCATAAGACAAATCGCCCATCAGCCAGAACAGCATACCTGGGATTTTTTGTGGCGGCGCCAGGGCCAACATCAAGGTAATGCATGCCCCCCAACCGGCAGCAATCACCACACCGGTAAGTAACAAACGCATGGGCGACGCACGCCCTACCCCTTGCGCCAAACCAAACACCAACAGAGTCGACAATACCGCACCAATGAATGCCGCACCCGATAGGAAAACGCCTGTGATGCCCGCGAGAATCGCCAATAACGCCGCCACCGAAGCGCCTCCGGAGATCCCCAGTACATAAGGGTCGGCCAGTGGATTACGCAACAAGATTTGCATCAAGGCCCCTGCTACGGCCAACAAACCGCCGGTAGCGAAAGCCGCTAATACCCGCGGCACCCTAAGTTCCCAAACCAAGGTCTGGTTTAACAAGGAGCCCTGACCCTGAAATGCCTGCCACAGTTGTTCAAGGGAAAGCGCGACACTGCCTTGTGTCACCGCAGCGATGACGCACACTAAGGAGACGATCGTCAGGGTTAACAGCGGCCAAATCAGATATCGCGGTGCAATCATAATGTCCCTTAACCGCGCTGCTGTCGCGCAACGTCCAACTTCTCACACATAATGCGCGCACCGTCGAGTAAACGTGGCGTAGGTCGCTGAATCAAAGACGGTGGAATAAAGAACAAGTTATCACGCTGCGTGGCTAATAATTCTGGGAAGGCACGCCATTTTTCGAGCCACTTAGCATTACGCTCCCCCATACCACCGGCCAGAATGGCTTCTGGGTTTTTAATTAATACCGACTCTTGGTTCAAGCGCGGAATCAGACGCGGAGAGTCTGCAAAAACATTCACACCGCCACAAAGAGTGACCACTTTACTGATGTAATGGCGACTGTTCATCGACATCAATGGTTCATCCCAAACCTGATAGAAGGTCGCCACTGGTGCGGCGCTTTGATAACGATCAGCAAGCGCTTGAATACCAGCAAGGAAGTCATCGGCCGCCTTGAAACCCGCCCCCTCAGTACCAGATAAAATCGCCATATCCTTGATGTTATCAGCGATGTCTTCAAAATCATGCGGCTCAACGTAATACACCGTCAAACCGATACGCTCTAAGGTCGCAATCTGCTCACTGGGATTGCCCGTGCCCCAAGCCAGCACTAGATCGGGCTTCAAACTCACTACACGCTCTAAGTCCAAGCGAGTGTGGCTGCCAACCGAGGTGACTTGCTTCGCTTCAGGTGGATAATCACTAAAGGACACCACTGCCACCACCTTTTCACCGGCCCCCGCGGCATAGATCAGTTCTGTGGCCCCTGGCGACAAGGCGGCAATGCGTTGCGCCGGTTGCGCCATACAGACTTCGCGCTGTTTATCATCTTCGACACACAACCCTCGTGCCCAGGCACTCTCTGCGATCAAGATCGCAGAGAGCAGCCCCAGTAAAAGTGTCATCAGATGACGAGGTAGAAAAAATAATGAGGTCATTAAAAGGCCGAGTAATTAACCGTTAGGAAAGCACCCACGCCAGGATTGCTATAACCTTGCGCGGTTTGGTAAGACTTATCCAAAGCGTTCTTGACCGTCAATTTAGCATTCCAGTTGTCCGCAAAGTCATAACTCGCACGCAGGTTTAGCAAGCCATAACCTGGTAACAAGGTGTCATTTTCTGCATCGTCATAACGATCACCATAGGTCGCGAATGTCATCCCCAATGAGAAGTCCTCAAAGTGTCGATCCACATCAAAACGAGCACTCTTGTTGGCTCGACGGACCAAACGGTTGCCCTTCACCGCGCCGTCGCTTAGGTTTTCGGTATCCATCAGCGTCGCCGCAATAGCAAATGACCATTGCTCAATATCGGTGCCTGCAGCCAGCTCCAAGCCCTGCACACGTGCCGCTTCAATATTACCAACAGTTGGGTAGTTCCAAGCAATCAGATCGTCGTAGTCCGCTTGATAGATGGCCGCATCCCAGTAGCTCTGTTGGTAACCCCCACGTACGCCGATTTCAAATGATTCTGACGTTTCGGGACGGATTTCATTGGCCAGCGTGTAGCCCCAGTTTTCTGCATTCATGGAGTTAAATGTCGGCGCCGTAAAAGACGTACGACCACTCACACGGAAGGTGTGCACATTGTCCAACTGGTAGCCAAACGCGACCCCACCAGTGGTTTGCGTATCGTATTCATCGTAATGATCGGCACGAATGTTTAACTGCACACTAAACGGGCCAAATTCAGACAAGGATTGTGCAAAAACACTGTTATTGGTGCGTTCTTTGGCATAAGACCCAGCAAAACTGTCTTTGACGTGTTCAGCGCCCACCACAAACTCATGATCACCTAACCACAGGGTGTTATTCCAGCGTACGCCCTGAGACTTGCTATTGTAGTAAGTCCCTGTTTCGATGCCGGCATCGTTTAAGATGTCGTAATCATCACGGGATTCACGCACTTGCAGTTCCGATTGCCAGTTTTCAGTGACATCAACACCGGCCGTTAACGCCAACACTTGGTTAATGTAATCATTGCTGCGCAGACTGCCACTTGAGGTAGTGTAGTCAGACTCACCTTCGGCTCGCATCATGAGGGCTTTTAGATAAGCGCCACTATCGAATTCGTAGCCAAAACGTGCCATCACATGGTCATTTGAATAGCCCATGTCCCCTGCGCCCTCTTTGACCTCTTCACCATCGGTTTTAAAGGAGCCAACCGACAATAAGTAGCTCGCGTTACCAGTGGTCCCAGAAACGGAAGCGTCCGCTTGACGTGTCCCAAAAGAGCCTGCGCCGACGGAAAGATTCGCTTGGCTGTCTTGACCCGCTTCTGGTAAGAATACCTGCACGACGCCGCCGGCAGCGCTAGAACCATACAATGAAGACTTAGGCCCACGCACAATCTCGATACGATCTACCTGCGCCATCGGTAAGTACTGCCAAGATGACGAACCCAGCGAGTGTGATTGAATCGGCACACCGTCGACCAAAAGCTTCGTGCCGGTGCTGTTCGAGCCACGGGTATAAAGGCTCATGCTTTTGCCATAACCGCCGTTGGTAACTATGTCGACACCTGGCTGTGCCGCCAGCAATTCGGTGATTTCGTGCGGTTGTTGTTTGTCGATGTCTTGTTGATCAATCACGGTCACAGAGGTCAGCGATTGTGCTTGGGTAACTTCTGTAGTGGTGGCCGTCACCACCAGCTGTGCAAGTGTTTGTGAGTCATCTGCAAGCACCATTTGAGTTGAGCTTGCCGCAAGAATAGCCAGTGCCGTTGCCGACTTTGCAAACACTGGAGAAGAATGAAATTGAGTCATCATTGAAATGTCTTTTTGTACACTGCACACGCCCGTACAGTGATCAATGTTTGGCTTGCAAGCACAAGCCCCCTAGGTCTAAAGGCAGGTCTCCGGACTGATAAAGCAGCTACGACTCACTTTGTCGCCTTCCCATGGATACCCACAGTGGCGTTATGACAAAGCTTTACTTTAAATACCGTTGCGGGGGCAGCGTCAGACTCTCACTGACTTCCCTCTTCGTGCCGTACTTAAGTTGGCAACCTCTAGCGGCGCGTACTCTAACACAAGCACGCTGACGGTTGAATGAAAGCCTCTCACGTGACGATCAAAAACTCGATCACAGAAGTTTTTCAACAACCCCATTGCGTTATAAGCCACGCTAATTATCATGCTAGCTTATGGATGAATCGTTTCTTCACAAGGCTGTGGTCATTCTACCGTGGAGATTTATCGTGTTTCGTATGGCGATGGTAATAGGCAGTTTAGTAGTCGCTTTACCACTCTTTGCAGACACCAATGCAAAAGTTGCGCGCATCAATTCCGTTTATGATGCCGACACTTTTAGAGTGGACATCAGTAATTGGCCAGATATTGTAGGCAAGAATATTCCCGTTCGCGTGAACGGCGTTGACGCGGCAGAAATACGCGGCAAATGTCTGAGTGAAAAGCAACAAGCAAAAGCCGCACGTGATTACACGCGCAGGTTCCTAGAAAGCGGTCACACCATTGAGCTACGCAACATTCAACGGGGTAAATACTTTCGTTTGTTGGCAGACGTGTACGTCGATGGCGCATCACTCTCGGAGGCGCTGATCGCCTCCGGCCATGCACGCACCTATCATGGAGGTACGCGCCAAGGCTGGTGTGCGTATAACTAGAAGAGATTAGCTTTTGATTTTGGGTGGCGTCTTAGCCAGGGATTTGGGACGCTTCTCCCAACTTACTTTGACTTCAAACTGCTGCCGCCCTTCGTCTTCACTGGCACTCACTTTGAGGCGCAACAACCCTTTCGGCAGGAGTTCCATCGGGCTGTCTTTGCCGTCACTGAACTCCATTTTTCCCTTTTCAACACCCTTTGCTAGGGCCTGCAGCACCTCTTGAATATCGTCCGCTTCAACCAGTGCTTCGTGTTTAAATTCTGTTTTTGACTTCATGTTCTACTAAGAATAAATATGTTTGAGTGATTTCGCAGGTAATTGCTTGATCACTGGGTAATCACAGCTGATACCGACGATACCAAGCTTTTTACTGATAATGGTCGCGCCCATGCCCATGCCTGGCAGCTGTTCCATTTTGCGAGAGTTCTCATCGAGGGTGATATCCCCTTCCACGTGAACCAAGCCTTTTTTAATGGCAATACGCTGCCCGTGGACTTTATTGACGTGCCCCTGCACCACCACTTTAACCCCTGACTTATGAATGGCTTTCACGCCACGTTGCGTCAACGGCAAATCTGCATCACGGTATTTGGTACGGAAGGTATTGGCCAAAGGACTGTAATAGAAGCCAAATAAATCACGACGCTGTAGGTTGCGATGGAAGGCACGATTGGCGTAGCGCGTACCATTCTTTAACAGCATTTGCCCCATGACGTCGTCCAACCCAGCGTGCAAGAATAAGAAAGAGCCACGTTTTTCCACCAGCTTCATTTTGCGGAAGAACCAACTGAACTCCCCTTTTTTGCCCAGGAACATCTTCTGACACTGCATGGACGCTGCATACACATGACGCAACGTCAAACCAGCTTCAAGACAATGACGCTCGAACTTTTCAACCTTGGACTGCATCTTGCGCACTTCTCGGTCGATCCCTTCGGCAGTCAAGAAACCCGCCGCATGGAAAGGAAATTCATTAAACCAGTCTTCGTTCGGGAACAGAATACGACGACAAGTAGCTTCGTCTGGTACCTTCTTTTCCCATTTTGTGCCATCGAGATATTGCTCAAACACCTCTTTAAACAGAGGCACAATTTTCTTACCCATACGTACAAAGAAGTGCTGATTACCCACGTCTTTCTTACGTGAAATGGCCAATAATCCCATCCGCAAGCGCAGATCGTGGTTACCCGCTAACAGGGTTACCTTGGCTTTAATCTTGTACAAATGCTTAAGACTACGTAGCAACTCTAGGTTACTTGGGCCTTTGTCTAAACAATCGCCCCCGACCATAATCTCGGCCTTTTTGCCAAACTTAGTTAGCTTCAGGTGTCTTAAACCTGGTTTGGTACGCTCGACTACCCCCGCAGCGATTAAAGACGCTTCAAACGCCTCGGCATCCGCATGGGGGTCTGAGATAAACACCACAGGACGGCTCGGCCAGCGCACTTTCTTTTTCCAGTACTTATTCAGCACTTGGTGCGTATCCAAAGCTTTGTGGTTAAACGAGCAATTTTCTCGCGGCCACAAGGCGACGTTGGTCGGAATACGTGCGCGGATTTCCTCATGTAGAGGGGATTTTACGATGGAGGGTAATTTGTTTTGCATAATAAACGAGACACCTTAGTCTGTCTGGGTCAGTTAATCCGGAGCATCTTGCAGCTTACGTTGCTTCCAATCTCCGAACAGCTGATTTGTCTTGTTGCCAACCAATTCCAAAACCACTGGATGCCCATAGTGCATGCTAAATCGTTTAATATCGCAAAACTTCATGACATTCATATGAAATGCGGCATGTCGAATCGAAGCACCATGACCAACAAACAGTTTCACAAGGGGACGTTCTTCGTCCTGTTGCTGCTGTTGCCATGTTTGAATATGCTGCGCGACTCTTTCACCAGCTTGCAGCAAGGATTCTGCGCCGTCAAATGGTAGACAATAATGGCTATCCGATTTCCAGCCTTCGGGGGCGTCATCAAACCTTGGATCCAGCGCTAAAATACGCTCAATCTCATCGACACTCAGGTTGGCCACAGCCCCCACACTGCGTTCACACAATGTAGGGTAACTGCGTACTTCAGGTTCCCCGGCAAAGAAACCGGCGAGCTCTTCTTTATAAATAGTCGCCGTCTGCCAAGCGCGCAGCAGACTAGAGGCATCAATTTCAGGTGCCACTCTGTGCCCTGATGACAACAGCCACGCTTTAAACAAGCGCGCCTGTCGACGCACTTCTTGCTCGCCTTCCGCGGTGAGAGGGTACGGCTGTAGCGCGCTAGGGACATTCTTTAGCTGTTCATACGCCCCATGTCGAATCAAAGCACAGATGGCCATTACAAGTTCTCCAGCAGTTCAAACGCTCGATCAAAATCAATGCGTCCTGTTAAACGATAGACCTTAACCGGCGCCAATGCTTGGCTGTAATGCGCAAGGGACGCCAATTCGTTTAAATCAGAGCAGAATTCACCCGCTTGGTTTTGATAAAACGGTCCAGGGCGTTTGCGTAGACCGTCTATCACTGGCGCTTCATTGGCCAAATCGACTTCTAGCAATGCGGTTGGCACTGCACTATCCAGTGACCAGTCCAGCATCACCAAATTGGCCAGCTGACCTTCGGTCGCAACACGGCCTTGGCCATACTCGTCTTCGATCTGCACATCGTACTTTTCTTCTAACGACCAAAGCTCAGCCGTACTCAAAGCCAATAGTGCTTGCTGACGCGACTCAGGTAAGATGTGTTTTAAACGCTCGGCGTTGAGCAAGGTGCCCGGATTCACCCGCGGCAATTTCGCGATCCCCACCCCATGAACCTGTTCACCGCTGCGTTTAAACAACAGACGATCATTGGTGATAAAGTCACGCCCACTGTCTTCTAAGCAACGTAGCATCAAGGTAGATTTCCCGCCGCCAGAACCCGCCGCAATCGCAGTCATTTTGCCATCACGCACAAACGCCGAAGCATGGCCTAACTCATAGCCTTGGCTAAGATAATGATTCAAACATTGGTTATTAATGAAGTTCACAATTTGCGCCAGATTCTGACCACAAGGTCCCACCACGGTAGGCTTTTCATTGGCTTGCAGCAGCGTTAACCCTGTCTTAAATTTCTTAATCCAACGGGCTCCCGGCCAAGCGTCTAAGTAGCCTTCTTTGCGACCAGTTTTACCAGCCTCACGGGGGACTTCGAGCCATTCTAACTCATCCCCTACCACCGCATGCTCAACCACATACAAGGCGATATTATGACGCGCTTCAGAGTGGCCAAGATAGCTTTTGTAATAGCGATCTAGCTCATCCAACAAAGCGGCATTATTACTAAACACCTGAATACCGACGTCGGCGAATACGTAACCACGCTGATGCTCACAGACGGCTTGCAGCGTTTGTAGCTGGGCTTGATCAAACAAATCGGTCAGCATTTCAAGACTCCTTTTTGCTGTACTTGCTTCAGCACATACTGCGCATAGGCTTCTGCTGCATCCACCTGACAGCCTTCCAAGGCGCCTTTAAAGCCACCAAATGCGGATACTTCAAATACCACTGGACCCTGATCCGTAAGAGCAATGTCCACCGTGGTAAAGCTCAAGTTAAAGCAAGCTTGCGCCTTACGGCCCAGCTCAATCAGCTCTTCACTTGGCTCAAACAATTCATAATGGCCGCCACTGTGAATGGTGGTATTCCATGAATCCTTGTTCCCTACACGGGCGTAAGTACACAGATACTCGCCCCCCAAGAACACCATCCCCAAATCTTTGCCATCCAATTTAACCGTTTGCTGCATGTAGTAAAGACTGTTGTCTTGGCGATACTCCGCCAAGGCTTGACGCAACTCGCTCTCCGGTTGCTCCGCTGTCAACATCACCATACCGCGTGCCTTGGTCGAATACAGCGGTTTCAGGATCACCGAACCAAACTCATGCACGATTTGTAATGCCTGCTCTAGGTCTTCGGTGATACGCGTCTTAGGCATAGGCACACCGCCCTGCTGCAACGCTAAGGTGCCACTTAAACGATTAATAAGCTGACCAATCGTCTGTGCTGAACTGAACATGGGTACGCCCAGTTTTTCAATATGTGACAACACATGTATACGATCCTCAGTACTTGGAGCGTACACCTCGCTGATCTTTTTAACGATAATGCCATCAAGCTGAGCAAGATCCAGATCACCAAACATCAGTTGGTTGCTGTCCAGTCGTAACTCCACTTTGGCCATATCAATGACAGCGCGAAATCCGGTAAGGGCTTCTAAACGGTCCGCCAAGACTTCTGTTGACCATTTTCCAGGGATTCCTACCACCCCAATTTTGGGCTTATTCACTATATAACTCCTTAAGTGGAAGCTTAAACTTGGCTTCCTTTTCGGCTGGCAAAGCGGCCAACGTTTCTAATAAGTAGCGAGCACGAAGGTGCATACGCGAAGACAATTTTTTATCCAAAACAAAACGTGTTGAGCTGGCGAAAGAACGGGCTAAACCTGCGGCCATACGCAGTTCATAAGTCGAGTCTTGGTACCGTTTAGCAAAGCGTCGACCAAATTGATACACCTGTTTGGCGCACGCCATCATCAAGGCTCGCTGTTTCGGCTCTAATATCTGCATGCGATAAATGGATACCATCAACACGGTGAGATCCTGCACATAATCAAAATAACTTGAACGATGTAAGTCGATAAAATAAATGTGCTTTTCAACCCCATCAAAAATGAGGTTGTCGACGTTAAAATCACCGTGAATCATCACTGAAAATGGTGCTGGCCAGCGCCCTTCTTGGACGGCGACACAGCCCACTAGATGGCTAAAACTTGGCTTAACCACGCCACAGATACGTTGCTCGGGAGCAAAATATTCTGGATGTACAGCCATGCAGTCTTTTATGCGCTTAGTGAGCTGCTGCATAAAATGCGCCTGAGCGGGCTCTTTGCTCAAGGTATCCTGCCAAGTTTTCTGCAGCGTTTTAAACAGTGTTTTCAAGGCCAATTCTAATGGCTTTTCTTTGCCTTCACGCAGCAATGATTCCAGCGTTTTGCCAGGAATGTGTTCGATCAGTAACGCCGATGTTTCGCCATCGTTTTCACTTTGCATTAGCACATCCGGCGCCAATTTGGGGTTGATCTTACGCCAGTTCTCCACCCCTTGAACTTCTTCGTCGATTTTGTCCTGATCCCCTTCTTTATACACCGCCAGTACTCTTTGTCCCGACTCATCCTCATGAGTCAAAGAAGCAATGGCACTGCCGGAGCGCGTTAGCGCGAGGCGCTTCACCTTTAAATCATCAAGTTCGTAATTAAGTGACGCAGAGACGTGTTTAAGATGGCGATAGTTTTTTAGGGTCGCCACGTGACCAAGGTCTATCTTAATAAGGGCTTCTGCCACTTTAGTAAGCAGCTTGATCAAGCGCTTTAAGTGGGCGTTGCCGTGTATCGCGGCATTCAGTTCCTCATCACTCACCAAATGCTTCTGCTTCAGAGTGTGAACCTGGACTTCATCAAACAGCAGCGCCAGCTTATCGGCTCTGCGCGCTACCTTGATACTGGTTCGACGGACTTCCGTATAGAAACCAAACTTAATCAGCTGGATGGAGCGGTTCAAATGCTTGATGAATTTCAGCGTTTGGCTAGCAGCTGGGGGGCGATATTCATAGGCTAAAGTGGCCGCATCAATACATTCGGTTAATCCCGCTGCGAGCTCGGATAACGCATTAGCGAAACCACGCACCGCAATCACACGATTGTAGTAGGCAGTACCAAGCTTGCGGCGCTCCAACATTTGCGCGCAACTAAGCTCAACCTTCTCTCGTAAGGTTTGTACGTATCCGCCACGAGCTCTCATACGAATGAGAATATCGGGGGAACCTGTTTTGCAAAACAACTGAGCAAAGTCACCGTGCTTAACAAGTTCGCCAAGCAAAAAAGTGAGGTCTTCCTGAACAGCGCTAAAGGGGGATGCGACAGACATGTTAGCTCTAAAGTAAATCCATAACCTTACACTATAATGAGACTAACAAGGTTACAGTCACATTAAAACCCTATAAATATTAGTCAGTTACTGTAAAATTAAAACCGTCACCCGCAAAATGCACAAATAATATCTAAATAGTTTGCAGATAAAGTGTAAGTTTTATAAAGAAATACGTCCGACTAATTCACCTCTCCTTTAGCCACTTCGTATTCATAAAATACACATAACAATACAAGCCTATTACAGACACCTGTTGGCTTTGCTTTGATAGTAAATCAATATATTCCTGCAAACATTTACTCTAGCGATAAGGGTGGCTACGCTTGATTATGAAAAATGCTGAATCAGATAACCTTAGTAATCCAAATGACGGTTCATAACGTAGTTAAGTGCTTGTAAATAAATAACTTATATCTAGATGATGTCACATGTGGACTACCTAGATTAGAGCGTTCCAAGATTTGAGTTGTAAAGGAAATAGCGTTCAAATTTCAGTGGATACACTTTTTGACGATACATTTTGCTTCTACGTCACTGCAGGGAAATCAAAACTATGACCGTAAGCCAAATGTAATACGAGGAAATCCCCATGTTGTTTCAATCAAAAAAAACAGCACAACGTATTGCGGAATTGGAAAAGGAATTAGCGGCATTCCATAGTATTCGCAGGGACCTACAAGAGACGATGTTGTATTTTGCTGTCGATCAGCAAGGCAACTTTATCGAAGCTAACCCAGGCTTTCTGGAATCCTGTGGTTTTCGTTTCGAAGAGTTAGGCAAGCTTTCTCGCCATATCTCAGACAAAGCCAAATACAAAGCGCACTTCCAGCAAATGCTTGAAGCCATCCAAGATTGCCGCCATTGGCATGGCGCCATGCAGTTTATCGACAAAGAAGGTATGGAGCGCTGGTATCGCGTCATTCTACAACCCATTCCGAATAAGACAGGCACGCACCTTTCGGCCTACTGTGTCGAATTGACCCGTACCATTTCTGAGTCTCGTCAACACGATGACATGCTCGCGGCGCTACACCGCTCGCAAGCAGTGATTGAGTTCAGCGTGGATGGCATCATCCTCGATGCCAATGACAACTTCCTGCAGGGCATGGGCTACAGCAAGGGCCAGATTCTCGGTAAACATCATCGTATTTTTTGTCACCCCAGTGAAGCTGAATCAAGTGAGTATCAGGAATTTTGGCGCACTCTGGCCTCAGGGAAGTTTTTCTCTGGACGATTCCGCCGAGTGGGTAGCCATGGCCATGATATCTGGCTAGAAGCGACTTATAACCCGGTTCATGATGATAATGGTGAACTTTATAAGGTGGTGAAGTTTGCTTCAGTCGTGACCGACCAGGTGAAGCGTGAACAAGCGATCGCCGATGCCTCGGAAGTCGCCTACACCATTTCCCAACAAACTGGGCAGCAATCCACAGAAGGCATAGCAGTGATTAAGCGCACCATTGATACCATGCAAGAGCTGACCTCTTATATGAGCAACGCCAGCGATGGTATTACTGCACTGGACACACAATCTTCTAAAGTATCGGCCCTGGTCGAGAGCATTCGTGGCATTGCTGAACAAACCAACCTGTTAGCGCTCAATGCTGCGATTGAAGCCGCCCGCGCGGGTGAACAAGGTCGCGGCTTTGCCGTGGTCGCCGATGAAGTTCGTCAGTTAGCGTCCCGTACCAGTAGCGCGACCGAGCAGATCATTGAAGTGGTCGCAGAAAACAAAAAGCTCACTGAGCAGGCCGTGAACTTAATCAACGACAGCCTCAGTAAAGTCAATGATGCCCACCGACTGTCCAGTGAAGCGGGTGTGGTGATCAACGACATTCAAGCCGGTGCGGAGCAAGTGGTCAGTGCAGTCGAGCAGTTTAAGCAAAGCCTTTAAGCTTTGCTTTCTTGCTCATTGACCTGTGGCCATAAAAGTTGCTGCGCGCGACCACCATCACGAAAACCGTGGCAGGTATTGCGCACAGTTTGGCGCTCTTCTGAACCCGAGGCATAGTTGGGTTCGAAATTTAATTTGTAACCACGAATGGTCTGCAACGCTGCGGTTGCTAACGGCGGCAGCATTTCCGTCAAATGGGTACAGCTAGTGGTGCGCCCTAACGCGACCTTCGCCTTATCCATCCAGCCTTTTTTAATCTGCAAGCCAATCAATTCTTTGTATTGCGGCTCTGCCCCAGAGCAATCTGCGTAAGGGGTATTATGCATTTCTGCACGGACATCACGTATGGTAAAGCTGTCATCAAACACCAATGTCAGGGTCATTCGATGGAGAAAATCGCCGATCTCGATTAAACCACGATCTTCCAAAGAGAACGGATAGCCCTTGGTATCTTCCAGCACACCCTCTACTTCCCATAGGCCATCGTCACGCTGAAAGCCTTGGATATTAATGTTTCGAGTATGTAATGGGGTCCGTTTTACTGTCATGATTTTCGTCCGACTTTGATTCTAATTATTTGATCTATAAGTGTTAACGATTTTTGCTGAGCCTTCAACATTGAGATGCCCATAAAAAAAACGCCTTAGCCACGAGACTAAGGCGTTTCTGTTGTTGGCATCACCCAACATTACTCGGCTTTCGCAAAATGCGTAGACCTATTTTAAATCAAAACGGTCCGCATTCATGACTTTCACCCAAGCATTGACGAAGTCTTTCACAAATTTTTCTAGGTTGTCATCCTGTGCGTAGAACTCTGAGTAGGCACGCAAAATGGAGTTCGAACCGAACACTAGGTCAACACGAGTGGCCGTCCATTTCACATCACCGGTTTCTCGGTTACAGATGTCGTAAGAATTACGGCCAGTTGGCTTCCAAGTATTTCTCATATCCGTCAAATTAACGAAGAAGTCATTACTCAGAACCCCTTCTCGGTAAGTTAAAACACCATATTTTGTACCACCGTGGTTGGTAGCCAAGACACGCATCCCACCGATCAGCACCGTCATTTCTGGTGCGGTTAAGCCCATTAACTGCGCACGATCAAGCAATAACTCCTCAGGTTGCGGGATGTAATGCTCTTTCTGCCAGTTACGGAAACCGTCGTGTAAAGGTTCCAATACAGCAAAGGAATCTGCATCGGTCTGCTCCGCGGTAGCATCGCCACGGCCTGGCGTGAAAGGTACCTTAATGTGTACATCCGCATCGTAGGCAGCCTTCTCAACCCCTGCACTACCAGCAAGCACAATTAAATCGGCCATGCTGACAGGTTTACTTAGACCTTTTTGAATCCCTTCTAAAACCGACAAGACTTTTTGCAAACGCTCTGGCTCATTACCTTGCCAGTCTTTCTGTGGTGCCAAACGAATGCGTGCACCGTTAGCACCACCTCGGTAGTCCGAGCCGCGGAAGGTACGAGCACTGTCCCACGCAGTCGATACTAATTCCGACACGGTAAGTCCAGAAGCTAAAATTGTGGCTTTCAGATCATCAATTTCAATGTCACTTAAGGTGTAATCCACACTTGGAATTGGGTCTTGCCAAATTAAATCTTCCGCCGGCACATCAGCACCCAGGTATCGGCTCTTAGGCCCCATATCACGGTGAGTCAATTTAAACCATGCACGAGCAAACACCTCTGAGAAGTATTCTGGGTCTTTGTAAAACTTCTCTGAAATTTTGCGGTACTCAGGATCGACTTTCATGGCCATATCCGCATCCGTCATAATCGGCATACAACGAATACTTGGGTCTTCAACATCGACCGGTTTATCTTCCTCTTTAATGTCCACAGGCTCCCACTGCCAAGCGCCCGCTGGGCTTTTAACACTGTGCCACTCATGGTTCAGTAGCATATCAAAGTAGCCGTTATCCCACTGAGTTGGGTTAGTTGTCCAAGCACCTTCAAGGCCACTGGTGACCGCGTTACGTCCAATGCCGCGAGTTTTGTGGTTGTTCCAACCTAGGCCTTGCTCTTCGATTTCCGCCGCTTCTGGCTCAGGACCTAAGTTTGCCGCATCACCATTACCGTGAGTTTTACCAACGGTGTGACCACCTGCCGTCAAGGCAACGGTTTCCTCATCGTTCATGGCCATACGTTTAAAGGTTTCACGCACGTCATGGGCTGTTTTTTGTGGATCAGGATTACCGTCCACACCTTCAGGGTTTACATAGATCAAGCCCATCATTACCGCTGCTAGCGGGTTTTGAAGGTCACGTTGACCCGAGTAACGACTGTTTGGGTTATCGGTTGGTGCTAGCCATTCTTTCTCAGAGCCCCAGTAGACGTCTTTTTCTGGGTGCCAAATGTCGGCACGACCGCCAGCGAAACCAAAGGTTTTTAACCCCATGGACTCATAGGCCATGTTACCAGCCAAGATCATCAAATCAGCCCAAGACAGTTTGTTACCGTATTTTTGTTTAATCGGCCAAAGAAGGCGACGGGCTTTATCAAGGTTAGTGTTATCTGGCCAGCTGTTCAGAGGCGCAAAGCGTTGGTTACCCGTGTTAGAACCACCACGGCCGTCGGCTTCACGGTAACTACCCGCGGCGTGCCATGCCATACGAATCATCAAGCCACCGTAATGGCCCCAGTCCGCTGGCCACCAGTCTTGGCTATTAGTCATTAAATCTTTTAAGTCGTTTTTAACTTTTTCAAGATCAAGCTTTGTAAAGGCGGCTGCGTAATCAAACTCATTCCCGAAAGGGTCAGTCTTAGTATCATGTTGATGTAAAATATCGAGATTAAGTGCCTTCGGCCACCACGCCATGACAGAGTCACCAGACTCTGTGTGGCTACCATGCATGACGGGGCATTTACCTTGCGAACTGTTATTATTTTGGCTCATGTCTTGGCTCCTTCACTTGAGAGAACAGGTATGTCCACACATACACATTCCTAATTAAAAATAGATGAATGTTGGGCATACGCATCACTTACTTTAAAAAGATCACATTTTTCTTCGCTGCGTGATTTGTTTTATAAGCATAGGAAACCTTTACCGATTAGAGAAATATGCTTTTTAAATCGGACTCAATAGATTTTTATAATCAAAGCTCACTAACTGCTTCTTCTGAATACAAAAAAGCGCCCTTAGCACAGACTAAGGACGCTTCATCAAAAGACTCGATATCTTATCAGCGCTGACGCCACCAATCCTGAAAGGTTTGCGTGTCATCATCGAGGTTCACTCGTTCGCCGATCAATGGGGTCATCATGCGATACTCTTGCCCCTCGGAGGCTTGGCTAATACGCTCTAACGGGTCATACCACGCATGATGGGCTAATTTAAACTTGCTGTTGTGGGCCGCTAATACCGCTTTGGCGTCGACATCTTGCGCCGCTTGTGCCGCTTGCTCTGGGGACATATGAATGTGCGCCCAATTTTCGTTGTATTGACCGTCTTCTAAAATGGCGAGATCAAAAGCCCCAAGACGCTCACGTATTTCTTTAAAATGTTCACCATAACCCGTATCACCACTGTACAGCACCTTGCGTTTCTCAGTGAGGATGGCAAAACCCGACCAAAGCGTGCGATTGCGCGTTAATAAGCGTCCCGAGAAATGAATGGACGGCACCAAATAAATGCTGACATCAGCGTCTTCAAAGGCATCATACCAATCCCCTTCAAACACACGCTCTTGCGCAAAGCCCCATTGAATCAAGTAAGAACCGACCCCTAAAGGGGCAATCACCTGACCGACTTTTCCTTTCAAGCCTTCCAGGGTTGGCAAGTCCAAATGGTCCCAGTGATCATGTGAAATCAGCAGATAATCAACGGCAGGAATATCTTCCGCATCATAGATATTGGTACCAGGGAATGCCTTATTGGTACCTGGTACAGGGGAAGCATAGTCACTAAACACTGGATCAATCAGGTACGTTTTACCATCGAACTGCATAAAGTAGGTCGAATGGCCCATCCATACCACGACATTGTCTTGGGGATCTAAGGCATGTAAATCGGTTTTCTTAGACGGCAGAGGCTTTTCTGGGATTGCATCGATCACTTCTTGGAACAAGAAACGATAAAACAGTGCAAACTGCCCTTCATCACTGGTCGACACCGGCACTAAAGGATTGTTGTGAAAATGCCCTTCTGCAAAATGATCACTGGCAACCGGAGCCTCAACTCTCGGGGCAACAAATTGAGGTTGCTGCAGATAGATAATGCTGGCTAACGCTAGCAGGATAAGGATGCTCATTAGCCAAGTGAAAATACGACGCATAATACTCATTTATAACAAATCAAAGCGGCGATCATAACAAACAGCGCCGCTAAGAGAATGTCGCTGTACCTAATAGACCCATGAGTATAATTCATGAATCTTGGCGAGAAGCGACCTTAACATCTTCCAATAGCTGGGCCCCAGGGCCCTGTTCGGCCACGATGTCGTCAGGGTTTCTGAGCGGGCAGTCGTCTAACGATAGACAACCACAACCGATACACCCCTCCATTTGATCACGCAGTTGCAGCAAAGTATTAATGCGCTCATTGAGCATGGCATGCCATTCGATACTCAGCTCACGCCACTCTTCGACGGTGATTTTTTTCTTTGGCAAGGTATCCAAGTGCTCCTTGATTAACGCCAACGAAATTCCCGCACGCTGAGCAATACGAATAATAGCAATGCGACGCAATACCGAACGATCATAACGGCGTTGATTGCCTGAATTGCGCCAGCTGTCGATTAAACCTTTGCTCTCGTAGAAGTGGAGCGTGGAGACATTTACACCACTGCGTTTTGCCACTTCACCCACACCTAATGATTGCTCGTTACTCATAGTAAAAAAGCTATTGACCTCAAGTATACTTGAGGTCATATTATTCTTGTCGGCTAGCACACTCAAGTGCCTTTTATCGTTTGTTTTTCGTAGGAGCCGACATGAATCGCCCGCACTCCCCTTTCCAAACCTGCACACGCTTTGGGCATGTCATCGCACACACACCAAGCATTTTTGTTTTCACTTTCCATTCATTAGGGGGTGAAGCATGAACGACAACCAGCACATCAAACAACCATTAGAAATCGACCGTTCTTCGCCAAAATTAGCCTTTGCACTCACAGGCGTAGTGCTGGCCGGCATTTTTGGCGGCATGTACTACATGAAAAACTACGCTCAGGAACAAGCACCGGCTTGGCAGCCTCAAGCCGTGCCCGTGACGGCGATGCAAGTGGAGACCACTGAGCTACCCATTACGCTAAGTGCGATCGGTACCTTAAGTGCTTCGGAGCAAGTACTGCTGGCAGCAGAAGCTTCTGGTCGAGTGGCAAGCATTCACTTTAAGTCAGGCGAATCGGTAGCAAAAGGCGAGCCCTTGGTAGATCTTTACGATGGTACGGAGCAAGCTGCACTAGAAGCGGCTAAAGCCAATGCCAAACTCGCGAAAAGCCAATTAGACCGCTCAGAACGTCTAGCCAAAACCGGTGTAGAGCCGCTGGATACGTTACAGGTACGCCGCTCTACCTATGAGCAAGCTCAAGCTGAAGTGACACGTATCGAAGCCCTATTGCGTCAAAAACAAATCCTTGCGCCTTTCTCAGGGGATTTGGGGATTCGTCAAATTGATTTAGGGGAATACCTAAGCCCAGGCCAGCCCGTGGTGTCTTTGACCGCATTGGAGACTCTGTTTGTTGAATTTTCTGTGCCACAGCAGGCATTCGCTTCGATTCGCACAGGGGCGCAAGTGACACTAACAACCGATGCCTACCCTAATCGCGCTTTTCTGGCCGAAGTGAATGCCATTGAGCCCCAAGTAGACGCAGACACTCGAAACGTTCATATTCAAGCCACCCTTGATAACGCAGACCGCGCTTTACGTCCAGGAATGTACGTCAATGCGTCCTTATCGTTGGACAACCGCAAAGACGCCATTCTGGTCCCCAATACCGCCATTCAAACCTCTGCACAAGGTTACAGTGCCATCGCCATTCGTGGTGAGAATGCGACGGAGAAAGGCAACGCGGAAATCATCGGCGTTCAAATTGGCGAGCGCATTGGCAACCAAATGGTGGTGACATCAGGTTTGAACGCTGGCGACGTCATCGTCACAGTGGGGCAAAACCGCATCCAACCGGGCGCTGAAGTGATTGTTTCTGAGCTTAGCACTTCTGACAATACTGGGTCTGAGGAGCGCTAACCATGAAGTTCACCGACATATTTATTAACCGGCCGATCTTATCGATCGTGGTCAGTTTATTGATCTTATTAATTGGATTAAGCGCCACTTATAATCTGCAAGTGCGCCAATACCCGAAAATGGAAAGTGCCACCATCACCATTGATACGGCTCTCCCTGGCGCAACCCAAGATATGATGCAGGGTTTTGTTACCACGCCGATCGCTCAAGCGATCTCAACCGCCAGTGGTATCGAATACATCACCTCGACCTCGAAACAAGGTAAGAGCCATATTTCCGCTAAGCTGGTACTGAACGCCGATGCGGACCGCTCCATGACAGAGATCCTGTCGAAAGTACAAACGGTGAAATACCGGTTACCTGAGGGCGTAGCCGACCCAGTGATTTCAAAGATTACTGACGGTGCTTCGGCGATTCAGTACATTGCCTTTAAAAGTGATGTCCTAGCCAGCGCACAGATTGTCGACTTTGCCGATCGTGTCGCCTTACCGCTGATCACGTCAGTATCGGGTGTGGCCTCAGCACAAATGGCTGGTGGCGCTTCCTATGCTATGCGTATTTGGGTGGATCCAACCAAGCTAGCAGCCCGCGACATGACCGCCAGTGATATTGCCAATGCACTGCGTGCTAATAATATCCAAGCCTCCCCTGGTCAATTAAAAGGCCCTGATACGGCGATCAATATCACTGCGGGCACTGACCTGCAGGATATGGATGCGTTTCGCGAGATGATCGTCAAAGACGGCGCTAACGGCGTGGTGCGCCTAAGCGATGTAGCGACTATTGAACTGGGCGCCCAAAACTACGATTCAGCAGCCATCGCCGATGGTAAAAGCGCAGTCTTTATCGCCATTTCCCCCACCCCCGACGGTAACCCGCTTGAAATCGTCGACACGGTCAATAAGTTACTACCCGATATACAACGTGCTGCCCCTCCTGGACTTGAAGTCATTAACCGCTTCGATGTGGCGCACTTCGTGAACGCGTCCATTGAAGAAGTGGAACATACACTGATCGAAGCGGTTATCATCGTTATCGTGGTGATTTTCCTGTTTTTAGGAACTTTCCGCGCGGTGATCATTCCAGTGGTGACCATTCCACTATCCCTATTGGGCACTGCGGCTCTGATGCTTGCGTTTGGCTTCTCTCTCAACCTATTGACCCTGCTTGCCATGGTATTGGCCATCGGTCTAGTGGTGGACGATGCCATTGTGGTGGTGGAAAACATTCACCGTCATATTGAAGAAGGCTTACAGCCAATCAAAGCGGCACTGGTGGGAGCCCGTGAAATCATCGGCCCAGTGATTTCCATGACTATCACCCTTGCCGCAGTCTATGCACCGATCGGCTTGATGGGCGGCCTAACAGGTGCACTGTTCCGTGAGTTTGCCTTTACCCTCGCAGGCTCAGTGATTGTGTCTGGGGTGGTGGCTTTAACCCTCTCACCGATGATGAGTGGCAAACTGCTAAGCTCCAAACAATCTGAGTCAAAAATGGCGAAGGCGGTTGAGCACTACATGGAAGGCATGACCAATGCCTACAGTCGTTTGCTGGATAAAACCCTTCGTGCTCGTGGCGCAGTTTTGTTCGCCGGCGCTGCCATTTTGGCCGGTATTGTGATGCTGTTTTTAGGCTCTGAGAAAGAGCTCGCGCCGCCAGAAGACATGGGCTATGTGTTCGCGCAAACCAAAGCACCACAGTATGCCAATGTGGATTACACCCAACGCTACAGTGCAGAGGTGGATCAGATCTTCTCAGAAATCCCAGAATTTACCGGCAGTTTCTTTGCCATTGGTGGCGAGAACGCCAACATCGGTTTTGGCGGTATCATCCTAGAAGAATGGTCTGAGCGTGAGCGCACGGCGGACCAAATCCAAGCTGAGTTAGCAGGTAAAACAGGGGCGGTGACGGGCGTTTATACGTCTTTGTTCCAAGATAACCCTTTGCCTGCCGGCAGTGGTGGCTTACCGGTGCAAATGGTGATTCGCTCGACCGACGACTTCACCAACCTATACGGTACCTTAATGGGGCTGGTCGGTGCCTCTTGGGGCAGTGGCTTGTTTGCCTTTGTCGACTATGATTTGGCCTTTGATAGCGCTGAAGCACACATCAGTATTGATCGGGCTAAGGCCGGTGATATGGGCGTATCTATGTCGGAGATTGCCAATACCCTGGCGATTTTGGTGGGTGAAAACTACATCAACCGCTTTAACTGGTTCGACCGCTCTTACGATGTCATCACACAAACCCCACAGGATCAGCGGTTAACACCAGATAACCTCGGCGAGTTCTATGTACGCACCTCGGCGGGCAAATTGATCCCATTGTCGACTGTCGTGAACGTGGAAGTGAAACCACAACCAAACATGTTGCCACAGTTTAACCAAATGAACTCGGCGACCTTATCTGCGGTGTTAATGCCGGGGGTGACCATGGGGCAGGCGGTGGACTTCTTACAATCCCAGCCGTTACCAGACGGTACCACCGTGGATTGGCTATCGAACAGTCGCCAATTTGTGCAAGAAGGCAATCAGCTAACGATTTCGTTTGCCTTTGCCTTGATCGTGATCTTCTTGGTGTTGGCGGCTCAGTTCGAAAGCTTCCGTGACCCACTGGTGATTTTGATTACCGTACCTTTGGCGATTTGTGGTGCCTTGGCGCCAATCTATCTTGGCTACACCACGCTCAATATCTACACCCAAATTGGTTTGGTGACCTTGATCGGCTTGATCTCGAAACACGGTATCTTGATGGTGTCCTTTGCCAACGATATGCAAATTCATCAGCAAATGTCCAAGCTTGAAGCAATCCGACATTCGGCTGCGGTGCGTATGCGACCGGTACTCATGACCACAGCGGCCATGGTGGCAGGCTTGGTGCCACTGTTATTTGCCGCTGGTGCCGGTGCTTCAAGCCGCTTCGCCATCGGTATTGTGGTGGTGATGGGCATGCTGGTAGGCACCCTATTTACCCTGTTTGTATTACCGACTTTCTACTGCTTGCTCGCTGGTGATCACCGTCACCGTGGCAAAGTAGAGAACCAGGCCTAGACGTTAGGCCTCACCAAGAAAAGCGCCGTTAAGAGCGTTACCTCCAGTGCATATCGCATGGAACCAAAAAAGCCCCTGCTGTTTCTCTCTTCAGCAGGGGCTTTTTAATGGTTTTTGCAAGCCCGTATTTAAGGCTGTGAACGTTCTATGATGACGTTCACTTTGGGCAAAGCTTGCAAAAGATTGATGTCCTCTGGGTGGATCTCACCTAGTTTGACCAACCCTCTGGAATAGCCAAAATCTTTATAAAACAGAGCAATGTTTCCCCAAGGGGCAAAGTAGGTAAAATCCCCTACTTCGGGGTCCATCGCTTTGGGCATACCAGTCGTCGACAGCGCTTTTGGAAGGTACGCAATCTTCTCGGTACTGTGATAATCAGATAACTCAATTTGCAATGGCAGTTGAGCCAAAAAGTCACGGCTGGCTGAGCTATCATTCAAGCTAGCATGAATCACCTGATCCCCAGCAATCACTCGAATTTCCGTAGTTTCAGCCACTGCTACACTGGCCATGAAAGGCAATGTCACAGCCACGCATGGCACGCCTAATGTCGCTAATCTTTTTAAAATAGGATCCAACATAGCTGACCTTCACATTCGCTTCTAAACATATAATATTCAAGCCAAAATACAAAAAAGTGCCAGCCAAGCTTACCTGACTGACACCCTTTTGCGTCGCGCTTTAGACGATGCTTAACCTTATACAGGATAACTTTCTAAGAACAGTTATTCACCTAGGTACTGAGCATCCGTCACAGGTTCCATCCAATCTACCACGGAACCTTCTTCGTTTTTCGCCTGAATGGCGTAGTGCGTCATAGACGTTGTATCCGTTGCACCATGCCAGTGCTTCACACCCGGTGGACACCAAACAATGTCACCTGCACGAATGATTTGCTTCTCTTTACCTTCTTGCTGAGTCCAGCCAGTGCCACTTGTAATAACAAGCGTTTGGCCTACTGGATGTGTATGCCAGTTCGAACGAGCACCTGGGTGAAAGATCACCTCACCCATACTGAACTCACGGTGTTCATTTGGAGCAAAAACCGGATTAATTACGGATGTGCCAGTGAACAGTTTTTCAGATCCAATAATGGTGTTTTGCGAACCGGCACGGGTAATTTCAACGTCCGCTGCTAATGCAGAACCCGCCATCAGAGTAACGAGTGCTGTCGTGATAATCTTTTTCATGTCATATCCTAGGTTTATCAAGTTATAAAATTGTTTGAGAAGCCATTAAGTCAACACTGCGTATTATTTACGACCGTCGAACACTTTCTGGAAAATTGGCATGGCGGTGTATACATTTGGCCAATTGACGTAGAACGCCATCTGCGTCAACGCTTCAGAGGCTTCCGCTTGCTGCAAGCCATTATCTAAGGCACGGTTCAAGTGGAACGGTACTTGTTCTGCTTGGCCGTTAGCCACTAATGAGCTCACGGTAACTAAGCTGCGGTCACGTGGCGATAGGTCTGGACGCAACCAGACATCACGGAACAATGGCTCACGAGTAAAGTCCGCCACACCTTGTGAGGTAGGCGCATAATTCGTTTGAACAGAGTTTTCACGCATGGCTTCAAACTCTTCATCCAGCGGCAGTAACTCGACATCAGCGCCAGGCAGATCATTCGCATCAATATCGCGGTCTTCGTACACGTCCGCCAGCTCATCAGCCGCCGCCACTGCGTTATTCCAACCCGCGTAAAAAGCCAAATGCGTGACAATTTCAGACAGCTCCGCTGGTTTGACACCGTTATCCAGTGCTCGAGCGAACTCTTGAGGTAACATTTCAGTTTTGCCTGCTGCAACCAAGGTTGCCACAGACACTACGCTGCGATCCCGTGGCGACAGACCTTCACGCTTCCATAGGTCATTTTCCAAAACATTTTGGTTGTAATGGGCAAGCGCTGGAGCCGCGCGCTTCAAATTTTCTTGGATAGAGTCTGCATAACCTGCAGAAGCCGCCAATGAAAACGCTAAACCGATTAATGTCTTCTTGTTCATAAGGATCCTCCTAAAATTTAGTACAACGCTATCTGATCTGTTTACATTCTGAAACGAAAAGCATTCTGATAAGACTTATGAATCATGCTAATTAATCTTTTGCAGATTCCTGTTGTCCAAACCGAGCTAAGCTCCATCGTTTAACTCAATTAAACACCGAGATAGATCGGCGTTATGGCTCGCACCTTTGTAAGCATCTCCTTGCTAGACAGCGACAGTCTTCCCCTTGAAGCGGTACGTTAGGTCGCCATGGCTTGATTACGATAGTAGACAGCCATAAGGGCAATGCGTTAGCCTATTCCTGCATCATTATTGCCTAATACGTCAAAGGAGTTTTTAAAAAGGGCAGTCTTGCAAAGAAGAGCACTTTATTTGCACAAAAAACAAATCCAGCAAACCATTGTTTTTAAAGAATAATGGATTTCCAAAACATCAGACATGAATAACATTGCATAAAAAACATGCAACTCAACTTTTTTCTATCAAATTTCACACTTGCCTAATAGAATTGAAACATGACGAGTGCATAGCATACTATCGGCACATCCGAACATGTTTATGAGGTTAACCCATGTCCTTTAGCAACCAAACAAGTCCAGAGATGCAAACGGGATTGAATGATTTATCCCGTAAGGCACTGGCCATCGCGGGTGACGTCAACCAGATACAAACGCCGGTCAAAGGCTTAGTCATTAACAAATGGCCCCATACAACCGACCCCACCAGTTATTCCATGAAGCCAAGCATTTGCTTGATTGCACAAGGGGTCAAACGAGTCATTTTGGGAGATGAAACCTATGTTTACGATGCCAGCCAATTTTTGATTTCATCGGTGGATTTGCCCATCGTTGCGAACATTGTTGAAGCACAGCAAGATAAGCCCTATGTCGGCATTGTTTTGGAGTTGGATTTAACCGAGATCTCACAACTGATCGTGGAAAGTGGCTTACGCTTTCAAACATCAAAACAATCACAAACAGGCATTGCTTTGGGTGAGTTGAACTTGCCTATTTTGAATGCATTTCAACGCTTACTGGACCTTTGTGATGATGAAGAAAGCATTCAAATTCTCGCACCCGCCATTAAGCGCGAGATTTTTTATCGCATTTTGAAAACCCATCAAGGCCAATTGCTATACCAAATTGCAACCGCAGGCAGTCACAGCAACCAAATTTCCAGAGCCATTGATTGGCTGTATAGCAATTACTCCGAACCTTTAAGCATCGGTGAATTAGCAGATTACACGGGCATGAGTAAATCGGCCTTCCATAATCATTTTCGCTCTGTCACCTCCATGACACCGTTGCAGTTCCAGAAAAAGCTACGCCTAAATGAAGCGCGTCGCTTGATGCTGACCGAGAACCTAGACGCTTCCGCCACCACCTACAAGGTAGGCTACGAAAGCCCGTCGCAGTTTTCTCGAGAGTACGCACGCTACTTCGGCCTGCCGCCAAAGAAAGACATCGAGGCACTGCGTCGCCAGCAATTAGCGTCCTAACCACACTATTAAGCAAAAGGGCGATCCATGCGATCGCCCTTTTGTTTGGCTATGACGCCTCTTGGACACTCCAGCGCTTATTAACGGTCATTGCCATAAAGGCCATGACACCAGACAGCAATAATAAAATACCACTGACTGAGAAAGCACTTTGGTAGCCCCACATATCGAATAAGATTCCCCCGACGGTGGAACCCAGTCCAATGGCCAATTGCACAATCGCAACCATCAAGCCACCACCCGCTTCTGCGTCATCCGGCATGGTTTGTGCGACCCAAGTCCACCAGCCCACTGGCGCCGAGGTGGCGATCAACCCCCAAACAAATAACACTGGCATAACCACCCAGTCGTGGGCGCCAAACTCAATCAGCAAGAAAGCGCACAGCGCCAGCAAAACTGGCATGGTCATCAAGGTATAAAACAGTGATTTGCCGAGAAATCGACTGATTAAAGAGGTACCGATAAAGCCGGCAACGCCAATCATCAACAGCACCAGCGTTAGCATACTTTCGCTGACTTGCGTTTCCATTTCTAAGAACGGACGAATATAGGTGTACAAGGTAAACTGCCCCATAAACAGTAACGCCGTAGCAAAGAAGCCGACCGCGACTTCCTGGCGCTTTAATGGGCGAAAGATATGATGCAGTTTACGTTTCTCGCCTTCGGCGGCCATGCTGGGCAGACTCATGTATTGCCAAACGAACGCCACCAGTGCCACGGGGACAAGGAAGAAAAACGCGCCACGCCAACTCACCAACGCTCCGAGCAAACTGCCCAGCGGCGCAGCCACCACCATCGCCAAAGCGTTACCACCATTAAAAATCGCCAACGCCTTGGGTACTTTATGGGCAGGCACCAAGCGCATCGCGGCGGCCGCCGACATGGACCAAAAGCCTCCGAGTGCCACGCCCACCAATGCACGCCCAGCCATGTACATCGCATAATTGGCAGCAAACGCCACCAATAAGCCCGACACCAACATCACACCGGTTAGGGCCATCAGGACTTTTTTACGATCAGCGTTTCCTGCAACAGAGGACACGCTTAGTGCAACAATCAGTGCAAAAATACCAGAGATGGCAATACCTTGACCGACTGCACCTTCGGTCACCGACAGCTCTTGTGCCATGGGGGTTAGCAAACTCACTGGCATAAACTCTGCTGCCACCATTAAAAAGGCACACAGGGTCATGGCGAATACACCGCTCCAATTGGCCGTATCGTCTGTGGTCTCTCTTGTCATGGAGTTATCCATCTCACTCATTTATCCGTTCTCTCGCATACAGGGTTATTATTTAAAAGCGCCATTAAACCAAAATGTCCCGTAAAGGCTGTATCAAAATACTCTTGCAGCCTTGCCTATTCATCGTTGTTTCTTAATCCTTGAAAGAGAAAAGCCCCTAAGACTTGCACCTTAGAGGCTTTACCCACCGATGAGCTATGCGTCAAAACTTAGCGCACCGTGTAACCACCATCGACCGCTAGCCCATGCCCCATCACAAACGTTGAACCTGGACCACATAACCACAGCACAGGATCCGCCACTTCTTCGGCAGAGCCCAAACGACGGGCTGGCACCTGCGCCATGAGAATATCCATGGCTTCTTGTTCCATGTTCTTCATGCCCGCCACCATGGGCGTGTCAATAATGCCAGGGCAGACAGCATTAATACGAATGCCTTGCTCTGCGTACTCAAGTGCTGCCGTTTTCGTTAAACCAAGCACGCCGTGTTTTGCTGCATGGTAGGCACCACGCCCAGGTACACCAACGAAGCCACCCAAGGAAGAACAGTTTACGATGGCACCACTGCCCTGCTTACGCATCTGCATCAATTCATACTTCATGCATAGCCACAGACCTTTGAGGTTGATATCCAGCACACGATCAAACTCTTGCATTTCAAGGTCAGCGGTTTCTGTGGCCATGGATTGTACGCCGGCGTTGTTAAACGCAGCATCGAGACTGCCGAATGCGGCGACGGTTTGCTCAACCATGGCTTTAACAGACGCTTCATCGGTCACATCACATTGAATCGCCAAGGCCTGATAGCCTTGCTTGTTCAAATCATCGGCGACTTGTTGAGCCCCTTCGCCATTGATATCTGCTACCGTCACGGCGGCACCGGCTTTGGCAAATGCTGTGACCGCCGCCAGCCCCATACCGGATGCCGCGCCCGTTACTAAGGTCACTTTATTGGTAAAATCGTGAGACATGTTTCTCTCCCCTGCAAACGTTTTGTATGTGCCAATATTAGTAACACAGGGTTTTTAGGCTGATAACCTGTGCAAAAATCCTTAATCCCTGACTTCATGCAAATACCGCTCAAACACTTTTTTCAGCGCCAGACAAAAGCCTCCTAACCCACTGAAATATATAATCTTTATTAAATTAATAGCAAAGCACAGCAGAACATCATTTTTATTAATGAGTAATGCTCATTAGAGCTATGGCTTTTATGACATTGCCTATTGCGGGGGACTTCTTACAATAAACCGCAGTCAAAAACTCATTAGATGACGCAAACCAACTCTGCTTTTTTAATAAGGCTAAAGAAAAGACTTTAACGCTCTCGGTCGACTCGCTTTGCTTGGTCACTACGTATTAAAAAGGATGCTCTTTTCATGAATTCGCCGAAACAAACCTACTCTTTTATTGGCAGCAGCTTGTCGCTGATCGTATTGTTTGTGGCCTCTGCCACACCGATCCCGCTGTATGGTTTATACCGTGCTGCCGACGGTCTCTCCTATCAAGACCTTTCTCTCAGCTCAGTGGTGTACTTTATTGGCGCACTGATCTCACTACTGTTTTTAGGGCGTCTCTCGAATCATTTCGGGCGACGTTTAACCACGATTCTAGCTCTGCTATTTGGCATACTAGGTTGCGCGGCAATGTTGTTTATCCATGATGCGGGCCCGTTATTACTTGGCCGTTTTTTCCAAGGCCTGTCCTGTGGTTTGGCTTCCTCTGCCATTGCCTCTTGGATCGTTGATACCTCCCACGGCATTCCTAAATGGATTGCCCCTGCTGTAGTCGGCTGTGGCCCGATGACAGGTTTAACCATTGGCGGTGTCGGCTCTGGGTTATTGGTCGATTTTGCTCCTGACCCACGTATTCTGCCGTTTGCCACCATCATCGCCTTATTAGCATTGGTCATTTTTATGGTCTGCTTTGGCAAGGAAACGGTTAACCGCATTCCCGGCGCTTTCCGCTCATTAAAACCACAAATCGCCCTGCCAGAATCGGCGCGAAAAGCCTTTCCTATTGCTGCGGTAACCTTTGTTTGTACCTGGGCGCTAGGTGGGTTCTTTCAGGCCTTCGGCCCTGCCATGGCCCATGAGCAATTGCACTCAGACAGTGCCGTGGCCGCTGCTTTAGTCTTCGCCTCGGTCATGGCACCGAGCTTTATCGGTGCCTCCATTGCCGGACGTTTCCAGCCACGCCAAGTACAAGTGTTTGGCATGCTGTCATTTACACTAAGCTTGGCAGGGCTCTTGTTGTCGCTGCAGATAGGCACGCTAGTAGGTTTCCTAGTAGCAAGTGTCTTAGCAGGAACCGCACAAGGGGCAATCTTGACGGGCAGTATTCGCTCCATGGTGGCCGAGCTGACCACCGAGGAACGTGCCGGTACTTTCTCTGTGATTTACTTCACTTCTTACACAGGTGCCGCGGTACCAACGTTACTAGCGGGACAATTCTCAAGCAGTTACTCACTACTTCAAGTCGCTTGTGCTTACGGTGTACTGGCAGCGGTTGGCTGTGTGATTGTCATTTTAGGTACGCGCCATCAAGCCCGTAGACAAGCCTATTCCAACGCTTAAAGACTATAGTTAAGCCATAGATATTTTTGGAGAACATATGAAGATTTTGATTGATGTCGCTGACACTACCATTGCTGCCACGCTGAAAGGCGATAGCGCTGCGGCAAAAGATTTTTACAACCTACTGCCTCTGGAGCTGACTCTGACCGACTACGCATCGATTGAAAAAGTCAGTGATTTACCGAAAAAACTGTCGACCAATGGGGAACCTTCAGGCACTTCAGCGAAAGCAGGTGACCTGACTTACTATGCGCCGTGGGGCAACTTGGCGTACTTTATTAAAGACTTTAAGCATGCCAGCGGCCTAGTAAAGCTCGGCACCTTGGATGAAGGCCAAGAACTACTGCGCAAATCTGGCCCCGTTCCGGTGACCATTCGCCAAGCTTAAGCGTCTATTTCATTTAGGAGGATAGCCGTATGTGGAATCCTGACGTACTACACGACATTCTTAAGGAAGACGACTTACACATCGCCCCCTACAAACAAGATGGCTGCTCCACCGGCACACCCACTTGGATCTGGTGTGTGGAAGTCGCGGGGGAATTGTATGTGCGCGCCTACCATGGCAAACGTTCGCGCTGGTATCAAGCAGCGTTGGCTCAACAAATTGGCCGCATCTTCGCCATAGGTAAATGTTTTGAGGTGCGCTATGAGGCCATCGACGACGACATGACGCTGGCGGCGGTGGATCATGCCTACAGCAACCGCTACAGCACTAGCTCTTATCTCGATGCCATGATCAATGCTCGTGCGCGAGCAACCACGCTTAAAGTCATTCTACGCGGCCAATAAACAGTCCATCGAAATAGGGATTTAGCGATAGATAAATCCCTATTTACTGTTCAACACTCCTGTCTGAGTCATCCAAAGCAATGATTCAGATGATCTTATGAGTGTTTTGCTCAGAGTCTTTTTTATTCCTCGAACCTTGATTGAATTCATTAGCCAACATTGCTAAAACTTAACTATTCATGTCAAAGGTTCATTTATGTCTAGAGAAAACTACAACGAGCTGATTGCCTTTATCGAAGTGGCCAAAGCGAAAAGCTTTACCCGTGCCGCCGCGCAACTTGGCCTCACCCAGTCCGCTCTAAGCCATACGGTGAAAGGACTGGAAAAACGTTTAGGCATTCGTTTATTAACGCGCACAACGCGCAGCGTTTCTCTGACCGATGCTGGCGAGCGTTTATTGACTAAGATTGCCCCTCGTTTTGAGGAGATCGACGCCGAAATCACGTTTTTAAATGAGCTGCGTGACAAACCAGCAGGCACCATCCGCATTTCCTCCAGCGATCATGCCATTGATACCCTGCTCTGGCCCAAGCTTGAGCCCATGATCCGTCAGTACCCAGATATTAAAATCGAGTTGTGCGTCGATTATGGCTTCACCGATATTGTCGAGCGCCGTTTTGATGCCGGGGTACGTTTTGGCGAAGCCATCGCCAACGATATGATCGCGATCCGCGTTGGCCCTGATTTAAGCATGGCGGCGGTTGCCTCACCGGAGTATTTTGAGCAGCACAGCAAGCCCAAAGAACCCCACGATTTATTAGAACACGCCTGTATTAATTTGCGCCTACCGACCTACGGTGGTCTCTATGCTTGGGAATTTGAAAAAGGCGACCGCTCACTGAATGTAAACGTGGATGGGCAACTGATCTTTAACAGTGTGCAGCAAATCCGCCGGGCCGCGTTGGCGGGTTTTGGTATTGGTTATTTGCCAGAAGATATCTTTGCCGAGGATCTCGAAGCCGGCAAATTGGTGCGAGTCCTAGAAGACTGGTGTCCGCCTTTCACTGGCTACCATCTCTATTTCCCTAATCGGATGCGCTCATCCCCTGCGTTCGATATCGTGATTGATGCCTTACGACATCGTGACTAACAAAAAGGCCTGCATAGCTGGCAGCGCAGCGCAGGCCTTTTCCTGTTAAAGCAACTCTTGCTTAATAATATGCAAATCCCGTTGTGGGAATGGAATCGTCAACCCAGCCGCTTCGATGCGTGGTTTGACTTGCTTTTGAATCGCCCAATGGGTATCCCAGAACTTTTCTGGCGGCACCCACGCCCGTAACTGAAGGTTGACAGAGCTGTCCGCCAGCATATGAACGATCACCTGCGGCGCCGGATCCTTCATGATCACAGCGTTTTCTGCCGCCAAATCCAGCAGCACCTGCATGCCAGTGTCGATCGAGTCTTTATAGGAGATCCCAACGGTCACTTCCAAGCGGCGCTTGCTGTTGCGACTGTAGTTTCTGATGGTGGAATTCCATACCACACTGTTGGGACTAGAAATGTATAAACCGTCTGCGGTCTCAAACACCGAGGTAAATAAACCAATATCCACTACCGTGCCCACGTTACCGCTAAACTCAACGTATTCACCCTTTTTAATGGGTTTTAGGAACAGGATCATAATCCCTGCGGCGATGTTACTCAGGGTGTCTTTTAGGGCTAGGCCAATTGCGAGACCCGCCGCACCCACCAACGCGACTAAACTGGCAGTATTGACCCCGAACAAGTCTAAAATGATCACTAAACCAATAAGGTAAACCGCATAGGAGGCGACTTTTGACAATAATCTCGAAATGATTTCGTCGTTATTGCTAAGCTTAGAGACGCCGGCGAATACCGCTTTTCGGACCACTTTTGACACAAACGATGCTGCCAGAATAATCAGGCAAGCGAGCAAGATGTTTTTCACAATCACGAAGATTTGTGCTTCATACGTTGAATAAAACGCCATCAGCGTGTCCATGAGCTTCTCCTATCAGACACGTTAATCCAGTGCAACAATGCTTCGCTAGTGTAATCAAACTCTTGCTTTCTCACTACTCCTCAATGCGCTTATTTCGCAAGATTCATAGGGGTTGAGCCGCTAAGGCCTGCACGGTATTGGCGACCCACAATTCGATTTCAACCGGATTCAGAGGCTTGGAAAACAAATAGCCCTGTGCCACATGATAGCCTTGCTCACGCAATACCTGTAACTGCGCATGGTCCTCCACACCTTCTGCCACCACATCAAGCTCCAAACTGTTGCCAATCTGAATCACCGCACGGCTTAAGGCACGACTTTTACTGTCAAACTCCAATTCGGTGACAAAGCTGCGATCGAGTTTCAGCTCCTTAATCGGGATTTTACGTAGGTAGCTTAAACTCGAATAACCCGTCCCAAAGTCGTCAATGGAAAAACTGACACCGCAGGCATGAATGTCATGCAGTACCTTCAGGGTAGTTGGGTTCGTATCCATCAAGACGTTTTCGGTCAGTTCTAAAGTGATATCGCTCGGCTGTAATTCATAGTGTCGCAAGGTACTCATAATCTGATCACACAGACCTAGGTTATGGAAATTATTCGGCGATAAATTCACGGAAACGGTTGGGATGGGCACACCTTTGCGGCGCCACTGAGCCATCTGTTCGCAGGCGCAAGACAACGACCATTGGCTTAAGTCGCCAATTAAACCGCATTCCTCTGCCAGCG
This sequence comes from Marinomonas aquimarina, assembly GCF_900089755.1. Taxonomy (GTDB): domain Bacteria; phylum Pseudomonadota; class Gammaproteobacteria; order Pseudomonadales; family Marinomonadaceae; genus Marinomonas; species Marinomonas aquimarina. The sequence goes on from NZ_FLOC01000003.1 coordinate 157,163, forward strand.
GAATAAATTGCCCAGGAGACACGGCACCAAACTTCGGGTGATTCCAGCGCGCCAACGCTTCCACCCCATATAACGAACCATCTTGGATGCGAATCTGGGGCTGATATACCAACTCTAAACGTTTTTCTCGGATTGCCTTTTGGAGTTCGGATTCGAGCTCTTGCTTTTCCTGCGCCAATTGGTTCAATTCATGACTAAAGAAAGCAAAGCGACCTTTGCCGGCAGACTTGGCCTGATACATCGCCATGTCCGCTCGATGAATCAAGGTGCCAACATCATGACCATCTTCAGGAAAAACACTGACGCCAATGCTGGCACTTGGATGCAGTAACTCACCGTTGTAATGGAAAGGGGTAGACAGCGCCCCCTTAATGTCTTCAATAAAGCTGCTCAGGGCATTGCCTTGCAGGTTGGGGGCGACCACTACAAATTCATCCCCAGCTAAGCGGCCATACACTTCCCCCGACTGACACGTGTCTTGCAGGTTATGCGCGATATGTTTTAGCAAGCGATCACCTGCCGGATGCCCCAAGGTATCATTCACTTGCTTAAAGCGATCAAGATCGATAAACAAAACCGCCAGAGGACAATTAGCAATCTCCATGTCATGCAGCGCTCGTTCCGCTTTGGCATGCAGCAGACTGCGATTCGGCAGCTTTGTTAAGCTATCGTAATAGGCCAATTGACGAATATTCTGTTGCTGCGCTTCCCTTTCAATGGCTAGGGAACAAATGGGCGACAAAATATTGAATAAGACATTGTCTAACTCGCTCGATGACTCATACTCCTTACGGGAGAACGCAATGACGCCGATGACCTCATCCTGCGAGTCTTTAATCGGCACCGCACAACAGCTACGAAACCCTTCAGCTAACATATAGTGCTTATGGGATGCCCATAATTCATCCGTTTCAATATTGGCAACGCAAACTGGCTCACCGCGAAAAGCCGCAGTACCAGAGGAGGCAACGCCTTCACCAATCGCAATATCATTCAACGCTTTTTTATAGGATGGCGGTAATTTCGGGGCAGCCAGTAGCTGTAAACGGCGATTCGCATCCACCTTAAAAATAGCTGGGTAAAGACCAAGATCAATCGCACTGGCTTCACCGCAAGCCGCATCCATAATCACTTCTAAAGGCTCGTCATTGGCGATCGACGCCAGTACTTTGGAATGAATGACCTGATGCAGCTTGGAGGCGGTAATCTCAGATAAGATGGTCACCATATTTTTGAACTGGCCATGCTCATCAAAAACTGGATTTGACATAACAGAACACCAGGCTTTTCTGCCGCATTTACTTTTTAAAAGCTCTTCGCTTTTGATCGACTGCCCTGACTTAATCGCGGCACGACTGGCTTGCAAACGTTGCTCATCAAAATGTGGTGCAATCACGGAGCTCGGCGCACGCCCTATAATCTCACTTTCATCAAAACCAAGAATTTGTTTAAAACCTTTATTCGCATAAACGACGCGCCAGTCTGCATCGGTAATAAAGATCGCATTATCCGTTTTGTCCGTCACCAGTGACAGCATTTCTAAGTACTTTCGATCCTGTACTTGCTGCGTCACATCTTTGACAAACGCGGTATATAAAATCTTGTCGCCCACTTCCACTTTTGACAGTGAGAAATTCGCCCAGCGGCTCTCGCCATCTTTGCGAATGATTTCTATGTCACGGCTGGAACCAACGATTTTGTTGACGCCAGTTTCGCGATTAGCGTTCACAAAATGATCATGCTGTGGCTTGATATGGTCGGGCACGAGAACTTTTACATTCTGACCTAAGACGTCTTCTTTGCTGTAGCCCCAGAGTTGCTCTGCAGCCTGATTGAATAGAATCACCTGGTTTTGCGAGTTAATCACCACCACGCCATCGATTGCTTGCTGAAGCGTCTGAATAAAGATATCAGATAAACTTTCCTGTTCTGACATAAGTCCCTTAAATCTGCAGGTTACCGAATTTTGTTCAAAATTCTAGCATTGAAAAGAAGGCCACCTCTATCCAATTTCCCCAGATAGAGATTCATTTTGCTGCAATAATGCGACCCTATAAGCGAAATAACTAGGCGATCCGCTTATAAACAACCTATGATATAAACATATACGGAAGTAACTTGGCATTTCATATCCGCTTAATATTAAAGCCCGACGAGCGTTAATATTACTATTGAGACTTCACATCAAATCAATGAACGAATTATCAAACCTTATCAAGTCACTGGCCTACAGCCTTACGGTCGTATCCAACTCTTCTAAATGTGTCGCCACGCTTGCTAAACGACACGACCTGCGCTCAGAGCTTGAGAAATTACAGAAGGGACTGAGGCGTCATAAGTCCTCAGGTTATGATTTAGAGTCGAAGAATGTCCCCATCGAGAGCACGCTTCTGACATTACTAGACCGGATTCAAACACATCACGTAAAAATCACTGAACTACAAAAACACTGCAGCCTGCTAACACACTTAGAGAAGTCCACCCTGTTACAATTGATTGAACAATCGCTGGCCGCTATGGATGAACGCGCGAGCCAAGCCAAGATGATCCTCGACGCCATGGCCCAACAAGGTGTCAGCGTCGACGACCTCAAATAAACGCCGCTTGCTAAAATCAAACAGCGCTGAGATTTTGCGCTAGGACTTACGTGGCTTTTTGAAGTCCACCATTGATACCACCTTACCATCTGGCGACGCATGGCCATCGGTGGATGTGTGGCGACTGGTGGCACGCTGATAACTGGCCGCGGCATCATCTAACAGTCGCAGCATAAGTTTTTTCGGCCACACGACCTCTTTTTGCGCCTGCAAATTGAATGGCATTTCGGCTAACAAAAAGCTGGCCTTCGCAAAAGGTAACTTTTCAAACGGCGTATTGTCATCCCATAGCATTTGCTCAATGCACGCCTTAGCCTGATTTAGGCACATATGCATGGCATCCTTACACTCATCATCAATCACTAACGGCTGAAGCAGCTGCTTAGCAGTATTGATCTGCTCTTCAGTGGCTTGGATGGCCTCTAGGGATTGCAGTAGCGCCTGAGCAAACAAGCGGTCCAAATCAGCGAAATCGGCTTTATTCAGACAGGGGATGTAAATGGCTAGGCGTGTTGCTTCGTGGACGCAAATCACACAGTTGCGCCCCTTAACCAAAAACAAACTGCCGTGCCAGCCACTTAGGGGGTTCAACGCTTCTAGCCCAGGGATGACCTGTGACGCCGAACTCGGCAAACGCCCATTAGCGTTGGTCGGCAGCTTCGGGAGCAGTTTATTAGTGCAGTGTAATCGAATCATAAGTCACGCTAAATCCATTCAAACAAGGGTCGGATGTTAGCAGCGATAAGAAATAATTGATATTAAGCTGAATATATAGGCCTAGTTCTGCAGATACTATAGCCCCACACTGTCGTGGGGAACACCTAGGTGTGATGACTGAACCCGACAACGGTCTTGGTTAATTCCCTCAGTCGTGAGGAACGCTCAATCTGAGGGACTCCTTTGTTCATTTGGATCGGTTAATCCCCGAGTGCTCGGGGAACGCGTCAAGCTTAAACAAGTACGCGCCATCCATGGCGGTTAATCCCCGAGTGCTCGGGGAACGCTCCCTTCACTAGCGGCAGATACCACATACCATCCGGTTAATCCCCGAGTGCTCGGGGAACGCGAGTACAGAAAATCCATGTACTCAGTTGTGTACGGTTAATCCCCGAGTGCTCGGGGAACGCTAAACCAACGTGCTCCATTTCCGTGGCCAACTCGGTTAATCCCCGAGTGCTCGGGGAACGCATGGAGATTTCCTTTCTAACGTCTTCTAGTGCCGGTTAATCCCCGAGTGCTCGGGGAACGCAGCAATTAGTAGGCGTTTAGGTGCTTTGGTATCCGGTTAATCCCCGAGTGCTCGGGGAACGCTGAAAGTAGAAAGCGCTCTGCGCCGCGATGTGCGGTTAATCCCCGAGTGCTCGGGGAACGCACGGTTCCGTTATTGCCGTCAAAAGAACGAATCGGTTAATCCCCGAGTGCTCGGGGAACGCATAAAGTTTTCGCCACCAATAAACACAACATCCGGTTAATCCCCGAGTGCTCGGGGAACGCACGACTGAGCAGCTTATAAGTTTATTCATTCGCGGTTAATCCCCGAGTGCTCGGGGAACGCCCGACCCCGCCAGGTCGAGATAAATTGTATGTCGGTTAATCCCCGAGTGCTCGGGGAACGCACTATGATCTACCGCCAAATGATCTAGTTGGACGGTTAATCCCCGAGTGCTCGGGGAACGCGTACTCATACCGCCTATTGATGAGCATGCCACCGGTTAATCCCCGAGTGCTCGGGGAACGCGTGCTTTAGGTTGTCGTTGCTTTCGATGATGCCGGTTAATCCCCGAGTGCTCGGGGAACGCTGGTAGTCAGCACCGATCAGGGCGGCAACCGTCGGTTAATCCCCGAGTGCTCGGGGAACGCCTCTTCCGCCGCATCTATTTGTTCCTCTAGCGCGGTTAATCCCCGAGTGCTCGGGGAACGCTACAATGCGTTTAAGGCTAGGTCAGGTAAAGACGGTTAATCCCCGAGTGCTCGGGGAACGCTTGGCGACGATACAGCAGGGGTCGCGAGTTTCCGGTTAATCCCCGAGTGCTCGGGGAACGCTTCTTTCAATTGAAGAAGCCCAGAAGCTGAACCGGTTAATCCCCGAGTGCTCGGGGAACGCGTATTCGCGCTTAACGGCGGCGGTCATAAACACGGTTAATCCCCGAGTGCTCGGGGAACGCTTGTTCAGACCAACCCATCGCCAAACTCGTCGCGGTTAATCCCCGAGTGCTCGGGGAACGCAACGAGACTGTTTACAAACTCGGCATGGGTGGCGGTTAATCCCCGAGTGCTCGGGGAACGCATTATGTGGGGTGGGCGTATTGGTGAGTTGCGCGGTTAATCCCCGAGTGCTCGGGGAACGCGTGCGCGCTGCAATGGGGCTGTAACGGTTTCGCGGTTAATCCCCGAGTGCTCGGGGAACGCCCCTGCTAGTTGAACAAGCTCCAAGTAAGGAACGGTTAATCCCCGAGTGCTCGGGGAACGCGTGGTGGCATCGCCGGTGATTTTCCCCGTTGCCGGTTAATCCCCGAGTGCTCGGGGAACGCATCCCCGTAGCTGCTTCGATTTCAGCATAAGTCGGTTAATCCCCGAGTGCTCGGGGAACGCGACCAACGGACTAGGCGACAACACCTTTACATCGGTTAATCCCCGAGTGCTCGGGGAACGCTGGAGGGGTACTACGCAATGCGAGCACGTTTCCGGTTAATCCCCGAGTGCTCGGGGAACGCAAACGGTGAGTCTCTATAACGTGCTCAATTTGCGGTTAATCCCCGAGTGCTCGGGGAACGCTCAGGCGCAGTAACTCCAAAATCAATGCAACACGGTTAATCCCCGAGTGCTCGGGGAACGCTTGCTCATTACCAAATATCTCCACCACCTCCGCGGTTAATCCCCGAGTGCTCGGGGAACGCTTTCAATGAAAATGTCAAAAATGTTTTTATCGCGGTTAATCCCCGAGTGCTCGGGGAACGCTTTTAGTGAGTCATCTATAAGAATGGAAAACGCGGTTAATCCCCGAGTGCTCGGGGAACACTGGCCCTTTCGCCACATAAAATGGGTTAAAACCGGTTAATCCCCGAGTGCTCGGGGAACGCTGAACTCGGATCGAGTCAGCGACAACGCGGCGCGGTTAATCCCCGAGTGCTCGGGGAACGCCTGATTGCTGCGTGGTCAAGCGCCTCGGCTAACGGTTAATCCCCGAGTGCTCGGGGAACGCGAGGCGGTATGGGTTACGGCGGCGGTGCGGATCGGTTAATCCCCGAGTGCTCGGGGAACGCGTTTTCAAATAGTTTCTTAAGCCATGCCCAGCCGGTTAATCCCCGAGTGCTCGGGGAACGCTACGAATGTATTTCATTATTTAGCCTCCAAAACGGTTAATCCCCGAGTGCTCGGGGAACGCCAGCAGAAGCTTTCTGTAAGGCCACTGCCATACGGTTAATCCCCGAGTGCTCGGGGAACGCCTGTTCCGCCAGCGCCTCCCGTAGTTGTGGCACGGTTAATCCCCGAGTGCTCGGGGAACGCAGTGTTTGAGCCAGCTCCGCCGCCGATTCCAGCGGTTAATCCCCGAGTGCTCGGGGAACGCCAATTCTTTCGGGTGCGCTTCCTGAATACCATCGGTTAATCCCCGAGTGCTCGGGGAACGCCAATAAAACCAATCGTGGCGGTTTGGGTGTAGCGGTTAATCCCCGAGTGCTCGGGGAACGCCTCATCTAAATCCATGTAGGTATCTAAATATTCGGTTAATCCCCGAGTGCTCGGGGAACGCTGCTCATTAAATACCGTGCCGCCAGTTTCTTTCGGTTAATCCCCGAGTGCTCGGGGAACGCAATAATTACACTACGCATCTTAGCCCTGCACTCGGTTAATCCCCGAGTGCTCGGGGAACGCATAAGGTAAGAATGCGGATCATCGATAGGTGGCGGTTAATCCCCGAGTGCTCGGGGAACGCTCATCCATTGTGAGCTGCTTTTCTAAGAAAGACGGTTAATCCCCGAGTGCTCGGGGAACGCTTACTAACTCAGAAACCCCGTAGTCGGGGAAACGGTTAATCCCCGAGTGCTCGGGGAACGCCTGATCACAAGAACTTGATGGAAGCAGCGGCGCGGTTAATCCCCGAGTGCTCGGGGAACGCAGCGTTAGAGCGCTGGCAGTAGACGACACTGACGGTTAATCCCCGAGTGCTCGGGGAACGCGGAGCATCACCCAGGCGCTGATGCATCAGAACCGGTTAATCCCCGAGTGCTCGGGGAACGCAACATCATCAACCACCTTCAGCACAATCACCCCGGTTAATCCCCGAGTGCTCGGGGAACGCGACTGGTCTTTCATACCTTTTAAGATGGTGGTCGGTTAATCCCCGAGTGCTCGGGGAACGCCAATTAACTTTACTTCGTTTAATGCCATGTTACGGTTAATCCCCGAGTGCTCGGGGAACGCGCATTGTCCGTGTAAGTCAGACTTTCGAGATACGGTTAATCCCCGAGTGCTCGGGGAACGCGCAACTGGCGCCGCCTCACATAGCAGAGATCGCGGTTAATCCCCGAGTGCTCGGGGAACGCTGCATCATTGCTTTGGTCTTCTTGATCATTGCCGGTTAATCCCCGAGTGCTCGGGGAACGCCAAGCGGTGAACGACGGCGCGAACTCGTTTGACGGTTAATCCCCGAGTGCTCGGGGAACGCTCAATATCTGCTGGCAGCAACCAAAATGCTGGCGGTTAATCCCCGAGTGCTCGGGGAACGCTCAGTACGTTTATCAGATCACGCGGTTTCAGTCGGTTAATCCCCGAGTGCTCGGGGAACGCGAGCTTGGCGGCGTATGTGAAGAAGAGGTCTACGGTTAATCCCCGAGTGCTCGGGGAACGCGAAGAAGAGATCGATGCTAATCGAGAGTTTAACGGTTAATCCCCGAGTGCTCGGGGAACGCGCTTGAAAAGCAAGGTCAAAGATTTTATCGTCGCGGTTAATCCCCGAGTGCTCGGGGAACGCGTCGTCAATTTCTACAAAGCGCGAATCGGTCACGGTTAATCCCCGAGTGCTCGGGGAACGCTCTACGATCGCAACGACCGAACCCTCGGCATTCGGTTAATCCCCGAGTGCTCGGGGAACGCTATCAGACGTTAGTGTAAGCGGCGGCAATAAACGGTTAATCCCCGAGTGCTCGGGGAACGCGCCTGATTTCATTTGACTTTATACGTCCCCACGCGGTTAATCCCCGAGTGCTCGGGGAACGCTCTTAGTGTAGATTATTGTTTTATAGAGGAAAATGCCTTACAAAGAAATCCACCAAGATTTAGTGTTCTTTTTAAGTTTTTAAAGATCTATAACCTTTTGATTTTAAAGAACTTAACCGAAAGGAGCTTCAAACAAACAAATTCCACCGAAAGTCCATAAAAATCATTAAGTTAGCTATTTTTGAGGTAAAAATGACACCAGTCGAAGTCCATCTAAATCCACCGGTATACGGCGGTTTTCACCATAAGTTTGGAATTCAAAACCCGATTCTGAATTGGTCGACCAAGCCATCACAACATTCCCTTGTTCGGCTAAGGCGTTGACTTGCTCCCAGATCATTTCACGTATTTTGCGTGACGTATCACCAATATAAACGCCCGCTCGAATCTCGAGTAACCAAATAGCTAAACGCCCTCTTAATCTATCTGGCACACTTTCTGTTACTACTACCAACATACTCATTGCAAATCTCCTCTAATGGCTGCGATGGCCGCTATCGGCGAGGGATTCGGGTTCAGGAATCGCAGGAGGTTGACTGTCTTCCGGTGGTTTCGGCGGTTCGATCTCTCCAGCTGAAAGCACTTCTTCGATCAATGGAATCAGACGATCTAATACTTTGGAGCTACGGAAAATGTCGCGGCAGGCGATGCGTACGTCTTTATCTGGTTGATAGGTACCTTTTGACGCGATTTCGAATGCTTTAGGCACCACCGAATCAAACTTGATGATATCGGCAATATCATAGACAAACGACAATGGCTTTCCTGTATGAACAAAACCAATAGCTGGCGCGTAACCTGCAGCTAAGACTGCTGCTTCGGTAATCCCATACAAACAGGAGGTAGCAGCACTAATACATTGATTAACCGTATCGCCTTTGCTCCAATCTTTTGGATCGTAGCGCCGTCCTTGCCAATTGACCCCGTATTGCTTAGCAAGGAGCTTGTAAGTTTCTCGAACACGAGCCCCTTCAATACCTCTTAATTGTTCTACGGATCGACGACTTGGCGGTGCTTCACCAAAGCGCAGTTCAAACATTTTCCGTACGACTTTGAGACGTAAGTTTTCATCTAAGGCAAGTTTGGCCTGATATAGCAAACGATCTGATCGGGCACCACCAGGCTGACCTGAGGCATATAACCGAACACCAGCTTCTCCTACCCAAACAAGCAATGTACCCGCTGTCGCGGCAAGCTTAACTGCTGCATGGGACACTCGTGTGCCCGGCTCCAACATAATGCACGCCACCGAACCCACTGGAATATGCGTGCGTACGCCATTTACATCAATTAGCACAAATGCCCCGTCTTTCACATCCAACTGACCATATTGCAGAAAGATCATCGAGACGCGATTTTTAATCGGGATGGGATTTAGCGGGATAAAACTACTCATACTAACTCCTTGTATGATCAGTTATTATGCAATCAAAAAGTAAGGCTCAATCATTTCACTGATTAAGCCTTATCTTTTAAATAGGCTTTATTAGGATCAAGCCACAGCCAAGAGCTTTCGATTTGCCGACACCTTGCTTGAGCTTACCTATAAAGCGATCAGGGTCTTGCACTGTCAGAACACCTTCATAATCGACACTTGAGAATTGAATCGTCGTATCAGAGGATTTACGTGAACGGTGCTGTTGGTAACTTTTAATAAACGGTAGCGCATCAAGTGTAATCCCCCAATCCTGAAGTCTATCTGGCGCAGCTAACCACTGCTGAGCAGCTTGCTCCATTAATGCCTTAACTTCCTCGGGATCAGTAACCCCATCATGCTTAGCATTACGTTTCGCATGCATCATGACATCGTGGCGCTGATTTTTACCTTGAAAGTTTTTAACCGTCACGGTTGGATTGGCTCTTAGTGAAAAGCTTAGTCTTTGTCCCGAATACAACTTTGGTTCAAAGCGCTTACTTTGCACTTTGAAGCAGCTGCTATCGACTTCAGGCTCGTTTTCAGATTGAACATAAAACACCGGACGCCCTTGACCATCTTGTTCTTCTCGAAATAAAAACGAACGCGCCTCATCGTTAGTAAATAATTGCCATAATGCTTGATGCGAGGAGTAAACGCCTTTGTTTCCCAGCCCCGCTAGCATTAAACGCGCTTGATCTGACGATTGAAAAGATACTTTAGATAAAAACATTTATACCTCCCTACCAGCGTCAGAAGCCCGAATGGTGACTTGATGCATAGCACGTTGCTGAAATTGCCATCGAGTCCGACTCACTGGATCATCCCATGGGTGTGTCGTCATGACAGTATCACCTTGAATCTCAGAGATATCGCCTTCCCATGTATAGGTAAACGCTCGGCTACGTCGCAACCAAGTATTGTCTGAAATGCCTTCTGGCGTTATCTCAGGAAAGTCTTGATCTAAAGCCTCTTTCAACTCGCTATTACCAACCAATAAAGGGCGTAACGGTGCGGAAACAGGGCAAGACTTGCGCCCTAAATACAAAGTAAATACGGGACGAATAAGTGCACTTTGAAGTTCATCCAATGTAACAGTAGCTGTGTCAGTTAAAGAAAGCGCCACCACCCATAAACCATCACAACGATAATCTCGCGTAGAGAGAATCGTATTCAATTTATCCTTTGGCTCATCAAGTAACTCATTTTTACGAGTACGGTAAACGTACTTGTTGTTACGAGCAGGCACTTGGCTGGTGTGGTAGTCACGTAGCAAGCTGGTCGGTGTTAATTGCTTAGTCGCAACCTGTACACTTTGATGAAGCGCTTGTAGACGGGCGCTCTCTTCCCGCTTGATGCCCAAAGCCGCACCTAATAAGCCCAAAATAGCGGAGCGGGTGGGCGATATATGTGTCGCCCGATCGCCGCCTACAGCTGGCTGGCCCCAACTCGCTATAGGTCCATAGAGTTGAAATACCAAATAGTCTTTCATAGTCTGCACTCCAGCTATTAATTAGCGACGAATGCTTTGAGTTCATCAAATGAACCTTCACCAACCACTGCGTTGATACTATAACGAGTATCTGCACATTGGCCGTAAACCTTGTCAAAATTCTCGGCTTGCTTTTCCAATGCGCTAATCGCCAGAAACGCTTGATCTTCACCTTTGATTGGTTTTAGAAATGCTGCCGATAACGAGCGCGGTTGTTGCTCACCTTTTTCAGCCAGTACATAGCTCGCGTAAGCACGTGACGCAAAGCTGTTTTGCTTGCCCTTTGGAGATACTTTTACAGCAGCTTCAGTCAAAGCTTGAATAGCTTGGTTTGCTAGAGCTTCGTTACCATCCAAATTCTCGATGAGCTGAGTTTTATTGATACAAACATAACTGTAAAAAAGAGCCGCGGCGAAGCCAGACTCACCGATATGTGAAGAACCCGAATCTTCCTTACCATCATTTAGATCGTCTACAGCAGTAAAGTAATCATCTTCCACTACCACACTATGGACACTCAACGCATGAGCTACTTGGCAAGCGGCTTCTACATTGAAGGCTGGGCTAGAGGCCAACATACGACCAAATAATGCGATATCCACTGCGCTTTGGTTATGACGTAATAAGCTCAACTCTTCTTCGGTCGGCTCGCGACTCTCATCAGCTAATACCGCTGCCAAATCTAAAGCGGCTTGCTGCTCTTCTGGGCTGATGTGCGCTAGCTGCTCAATTTCGAGCGAGCCCTTTTTACCTTTACCAAACACACCAGCAATGCTTGCAGCCCATTTTTGAGCATTCTTTTCCGCAACGCCATTCTCAACTAGAACTTTAAAAACTTCGCCGCCAAAGCGTTTGGTTCGCTTGCCAAGATTATTTGCCATAGACTCTTCAAAGATTTCGGAGCAACGCCAGTTACGTTTCAAGCTCTGAGAACTCACTCGCAAACGATCGAAGCCCCCCATTTTTGCAGTTTTTGGGCGCCCTAAGTCATCACGGTTTAAATTAGATGGTGCGTAAGACGTTAGGAAGTGAAGTTGGATAAATTGGCTCATGGAAAATTCCTTTTTAAGCAGTTTTAGATTTAGAATATTTTTGGTTGGCAGCTTGGTAGTAGTCCATCGCCCAACGTACACTGATGCGCTTATCCGCCTTACGCGGTGACCATGCGTAGAACTCATCAAACCATTGCAATATGTCATCAGCCACTTTGGTGGGCGATGCTTTGCCATCTAATTGCAGCACAATACGACGTATACGCTTTAGGAAGTCATCTGGTGTTGGAGCATTTTGTAGCTTGGCAAAGCGCAGCTCACTGACGATCGATTTGTCAGCTGGCTCGCCATGTTTGTTTACTTTTTTACCCGCTTGAGCGGCCAGCTTCTCGCCATTATCTTGCTTGATATGTACCAGTACTGCGGCGACGGTCGCCCATGCTTCTAGGTTTTGCGGTACGTCTTCGAGGCCTTGGTTTAGCAATTCCAACCAAAGCATGCGAAAACCTTCTTGTAACATTACTGCGTCTGCGCTGTCACATCTTTTTAGCTGAGCTTTATGAGACGTTGGCGCTGGTGGAATCCCCTTCGCTTTTAATGTAGCAGAGTCTTCAAACATTCCCTGCCACCAGCGTAACACTGTATTTCCATACTGATTCATGCCACTCATGACATCACCTCCTGCTGTTCCTCTACCTGGTATTCTTGTTTAAATTTTTTGATGTCTTTACCGCCAAACAACCAACCACATAATGCCCGGCGTGCTTCGATGCGTTTCAGCATAGTTCGCTCCGAGCCAAGCTCTGAAAGCGCATACTCGTCAAATAAATCGAGGACTGTATGCTGTAATTGGCCGAGCCATACATTTGCAGTGGCGCTAGGTAAAACTTCTGAGCCATCGTCTACGGCATCCATTAATTGAGAAACAGCGTTAAAGAAACTTGTCTCGCTGCGCTGCCAAAACTCCAAATCGATGAAAGACATATCACCCTTAGTATCACTTGGACTTTCAAACCAAGCAGCTTTTACTTGTGTGCGTAAATGCCACAAAGCATCGCCAGAAAGCTTTTGTAAACGCTTCACTTCTAAAAGAAGATCCGTTTGTTGTTCAGGATCAAATTGGAACAAAGGCATAGTCGTGCTGTACCAGCCACGGGGCTTCATATTGTCCATGTCATAGCCAAACACCCAAAGACTGGTAACAACCTTTTTAAAAACTCTAGGATTACCTTCACTGATACGCTCAAAGTGGCCAACAACACGAGCGCACTTTTGGGCATTCTCTTCACTAGAAAAAGTCAAGGCATCCCATATTTTGTATTGAATCCCTCCTGGCTGACCTTTAGCCGATAGCCAATCACCGTCGGGCTTTTTCGGATCACCTTTATAGGGCGTTAACGGATGTGTCCAATTACCTGAATAGTTGTAACCGTAATTTTGCGTACGATAATCACTTACAATGTTACTCGTCGTCTGGCCAGTAATTGCACATACTCCTTCATGGTTCTTCACATCTAAACGAATACGTCGCGGCATGGCCCAAAACATATGCAGCGGATGCACATGATCATGAAAAACTTCGGAGCCTTTCTTTTCGCTAGTGCGTGTCGGAGCCAGCCAGGGAAACACTGAGCCATCGCTAAAATCAGGGTCTTCATAAACCCAGCTCTCGCGATTGATCACATTGAGCCATAGCTTTTGCCATAAAGGTGCGTCCGAATCTGCCGGCATCACGAGAGTCGTTAATGGCCCGCCACCCCGTAGCCCTACGCGATGCCCTGCGCCGCCTGAAGGGGCATTGATTTGAAGAGTAAACAGCGCTAACAAGGCCATTTCTAACGACATCTGATCGCACACACCCCGTTTAATAAAATGGTCTGTGTTATTTTTAATACCGTTTTCACCTGGCGCATCGATAAGCAGTCCTGCAATATTCGAGGGCTTTTGCTCAGAAAGTGATTCAAAGTCTTGCATAAACAGAGGGCCACTACCCTCGGCATTAAAAGCATGCTCGACAGCTTGAAGGTCTAGCTCAAGCTCCTGCTGGGTAGGCGCCTGCTTAAATCGCTCCACCCACTGAGTTGAGTCTTTAGGGGCAAAGGCTGTCTGCAACAGTCCAATTGCAAACTGATAAGCCGCACCTTGGAAATCTGCACGCGGTAGAGCAAAGTCTAAAACGTCATCTGCGCAAATATGGCTAATGGGCAGCGCCTGCACTGAACCGTCGCGCATTCGCATCGGCAACCATGGGTCTTTTACTAGGTTCATCATATATCCCTATTAGAAGTAGGGAGAGTATGCTCTCCCTGATGATTATGCTAACCAACACGCTCGCCCCATCAAGCGTGTTCCTCGTTTCCGCCATGTAACAGACAAACCAAAAAGCAGCATACACTTCTGTGGACACTCTTGATTCTGCTTACTCTTTTTGAATACTAAAATGAAGCGGATTTTCGGAACAAAAATTGAAATAATGGATGCGAACATAGGCACCTCCTATATAGATTAAAATAAGGCGTAAGAGCATTGCTCTGTAAGTCAAAACCACCTAACATTAATCTTGCTACGGATGTCAGCGGAGGTAGCTTTAGACACAATAAGCCGCCTTCGCTGCTCATCATTTGCTCACTATAACGACAACCAGCTTATCTCGCAACAAAAAAATAAGTTTAGAGCTTACTTTTCTACTATATAAAAATCTAAACAAGTTTATATCTTTTCTCTTTTCTTTTAGAATACACCTTGTTCCTGAGATCAACTTGGGATCAACCGTTTAGAGCTTAGCCTTCGACTAAGAATGAAACACGTTCCCCACAATCGTGGGGACTTTCACCTCTCACCAAAACCAAACACATCACTGTAACTAAAACTCGGATCGTCACTAGCTAGCCATGGCTGAAGGTATTTAGCACTTGGATAACGCGTTTCCAAAGCAAGCTTCTCTTCTTCACTGATTTGAGTCAGCTGATCCGCGAACTTACTTTTTAGCACCTTAAAAGTACTCAATGGCACGGCAAATTTAGGCTGGTCTGCATAAGGTACAAGCTCGCCTTTACTATCTCGTTTAAGCAGTAAAATATTTTCGTATTCTAGGTTGCTGTAACGCGTACTGATATCCGTTTGATCGTCGTACCACTGCTGATTACTTTGCGTACTATAACCATAGTTTTGCCACTGTAGGCGATTGAATTTAGCGGCGCTGACTTTACTCGCTTGTTCACCGCAGGCTTCTAATTCCGCTTTTTCTAGCGCTTTGGGGATCTGCATTTGAGCTTCTGAAGAGTACACAGCTTCAATTAGATCACGGGCTTTTTCTGGCATATGAATACCACCCAGCTCTCTTAATTTCTTCATTCCTAACCACAACCTACCGGGTGAGCGATATACCGCTTGGGCGCTAGGTAAAACCTCGCTAAGCCACTGCACACTGGGATCATCAGACCAAGCTGGTGCATGGACGTACAGCAATGGGGCAGGTCGCGTATCGCGGATACCTAGCTCTCGTTCACGCTGAGCATTGCGCGTGTGGCGATGCAAACGCCCCGCTCGTTGAATCAGATCATCAATCAGGCAAAGATCCGAGATCATAAGATCGGCATCCGCATCTAAGCTTTCTTGAAAAACCTGTGTCGCCACTAGTACTTTGCCATGTCGGGCTGGAGCGTCACTGTGCTTACCAAACCAATTTAACACCTTGTGCTCGATGGCTTGACGATCACTTAACGCAAAACGACTGTGGAATAGAAGCGCATTGTCTGGATTATCCAATTGCTCGCGGATTTCAGTGTAAGCACTGATTGCGTCATCAACTGAGTTACGTATCCAGACAACACATTTACCAGCTTTTGCGGCTTGAACAACCTTTTCAACGACCGTGTCTTTCTGATCAATAAAGTGCACAGCTACCGAACGGCTTACATCTTCTCGGCTATCTAGCGGCTGTTCTAGTAAAGGCTGCTCGCTAGAAAGCGAGACTTTAGTCGCTAAAGGAAAATGTGTTTGCTCTAGCTGTTTACCGGAGTGAGTCGAAGTGCTGAGCCAAATATCTGTAAGACGCTGACGCTGCTGTTGAGAAAGAGTCGCTGTTAATAAAATAGCGCTACAACCAAAATGCAGATGCAGTGATAGCAAACTTTCGAGCAGTTCAAACATGTATTCATCTGCTGCATGTACCTCATCGAATACCAATACTTTTCGATGCAGCCCCAGCAACCGCAAAGATTGATGACGACGCGGTAAAACTGCCAATAAAGTTTGATCTATTGTGCCGACACCAATCGGTGCTAATAGAGCTTTCTTACGCGAATCCCCTAACCATTGGCTACATTGAGCGGTCGCGGTTTGATCATCGCAGGTATAGCTGGTTTCACTGCTACCTTCAGACATGAGAGTCGCTTGAAACTGTTCATTCATATCTCGAGCGCCATGCGCTAAGACAATGCTCGGTAAAGCTGATTGATCTTGGTACATGGATGAATAATGATCGAGTACACGCTGATACATTGCATTAGAGGTCGCCATGGTTGGCAGACCAAAATAAAAGCCATCAGCAGCTCCTGCTTCGAGTAATCGATGCAATAACACTTGAGCAGCTTCGGTCTTACCGCTCCCAGTGATGTCCTCAAGGATAAAAAGCTGTGGGGAATCATCAATATCCACACTTTCAGCCCACGCCTGCAAAGGCGTTGGTGAAAAGCCAAACTGAGCTTGCACTGATTGAAAAGGCTTGATCGAGGCACTACTATCCAATCTCGTGGCTTGCCAAGCGAGTTGGGCGCTTGCCAATGCCTCCTTCCAATAATCACCTAGAGCTTCAACGGGTACAGAGCGATACGGAAAATAGGCTCGATCAGACCCTATCCAGTCAGCTAACACGGCAACGCCTGCGAGCAACCAACTCACTTGCTTCAAACGCGCGCGCCATGAAGCATCGAGAAACTTTTCGAATGGAATTGATGGCTTGATCAAATGATAAGCGCCTAAAACAAAAGACTTTGCCGCCGCAACATTGTGCTTTTGTATATAACGCTTTAAGTCGCTGGGCTTCTCAAATCGAATCGGCTTTCCGTGATGCCCTAAGCTACACTCCATTAAGACTGAGAATGTTTCAAAAACTTGGGGTTCTTCGGCATCTGAAAGAGAGGTCGGAAATAGCTCTGCTAATTCTCTAAGCTCATGCCAGAAAAATAAGCCCAACTGATCATGGCGATGCTCTTTGCTGTTGTAGTGCCATGTAGGATTAGCATCGAAAAGAAAACCAGTCTCATCCTTAAATAAGGCTTGAAAGGCCGATGCAAACTTACCTAAATCATGTAGCAGCAGACAAAAGATAAATAGCGAAATAAACGCCTCTTCATCCAATTCAAGAAATGACGCGATATTCTTAGTTAATGCTTTGTTTTGAGTGAGTAAGACCTTTCCTACCGCCGCCACATCCAAGCAGTGAAACGGCAATAAATGATAAGGATCGCCTTTGCTGTCTAGTTCATTCTTCTGGGCTTTACCCCAGTAGAAAAAATAACTTGCCACATTTGTCAGTTCCATCGATCTAGCCCTCGTTCATTTCCCTTCACTTTAACCCCTTTTTCACCCATCACAACCCTGTACATTTGCACACGTTAACTGAGTTAACAGGTGTTTGCGCTGCAGCAATCTACCTAGTCATAAAGCCATGGTTTGATGTCAGCGTAGTTAACACATACCAGTTGCTGGGCTTGGGGATTCACTTCGAGCATTTTGGTTTTGATCTGTAGATCGTCGAGGGTGTATTTGACTAAAGCACCAGTTGTGGCGATGACAAGTTGGCCATTTTGCATGCCGTAGTCGTGTTCGATAATGGCTTTTTGTTGTGAGGTAAGGCGTTGGTCAGGCTCAAGGATAATCTCTACTGGTGCGCTCCAAGCTTGATCGTCTTTTGCAGTGAAAGTGGCGGGCGTACCGTCGAAGTCGACACTAATAAATCGGCTTAAGACAAAGTCACGAAAGTCGCGCGCGTGTTCACAGTAAGCACGTACATGCCAGCGGTTAGCCGCTTTGACAAAGGTGTGCGGATAAAGGATACGCTCTTGGGCGGCGCTACCACTGATAGAGAGATAGTTGGCATCGGCTGCTGTGCCGCTATCCAAGGCTTGGATCAGCGGACGCATGATTTCTGGTGCGACAAAGCGGCGCGGCATCACAATACGCGTGACACCTTGGGTCTCAGAGACTTGTGTATCGTGGCTACGATTGGGAAACAACCCCAGCTGGCGCCAGTCTAGGTATTCATCAATGGCACCAGAAATATAGTGTGGCGTATGAAAAACAGGCGCATGAAAGGCCTTACTAGACGCTTGATAATCGACCGGTAAACCTGTTTCGGTGTGGTAGGTTTTGATCCATTTTCCGGCGGTTTGACGGGTAACGGCGAAGAGTTCGGTGATGGCACGGGAGTTGATGTGCCCTTCCCAGTACAGCAGTAATTCAATCAGCCAATTGGGATTCGGTGTGCCCCATTGTTTTATGTCCATATAAACAAGCTCCTTTTAAGTCATAAATACTACCAAAACTTAAAGAAGATGAGACATAGAAAAGTCACCTAACCAGCCATAACCAGATAGTTTCACCAAACCATCATATAGTCTTTTCAATATACGCCCCACCAATTTACCCATTTATGCCCGACAATATATTCATTGCCCAGCTGCGGCTTTCTAAGTAATAGCGGTTAAGCTTTTCGACTGTCTTGTCACTGGCCGAATGCAGGTCGGCCTTTTCAAACGTCTGTACCAACGTCAGGATACTGCCTAGCTTCCCTTTACGGGCGACCAAAGCATGGTACGTGTCCTCTTTCAGCGGCAGTTGATCACATATCTGTTTAATATTTTGATCCAGCATAATATCGGCAAGTGACAGCAGGCCTACCAGAAAGGCCTCATCTGGATTGGCTTTAAACTCATGCTCAGCTAAAGCCTGGCACATAGCCGCTCGGGTCAATACCCTTGGCAGTAATAACATTTTGCACGGATGATCGTTTGCCAACACCAGCGTACTCACCAGAGTACGCAGCTTGTTGATACCTAAAATTCTAATCGCTTGATGCAAATCGCTGACGGTTTTTACTTGCTTGTAGTCTGGCGTTCTAATCATTCTTAAAAGTCGGATCACCAACTGTGGTTCAAGCATCACCATTTGTTCGACTTTTTTCAGGTTCACATCTTCTTGGTAGAGTTCCTGCAGTATCTCCAACAAAGTATTGGTGTTGCCGCTGCGTTGCACCGCGGTAGCACTTTTGATTTCGGGCTTAGCGTAAAAATATCCTTGAAACAGGCTAAAGCCCATCTTCTTGCAACGTTCAAACGTGGCCAAATCTTCTACTTTTTCCGCCAGCAGCTGTATCCCTTTATCAAGGTACAAACGAATGGTGTCTGTGGACTGAGGCATCAACATATCCAATTTGATGATGTCCGCCACGTCCAAAAGCGGCCGAGTACTATCGTTCAATACAAAGTCGTCGAGGGCGATCTGATAGCCTAATGACTTAACGTGTTGCAGAGCGACTATGACTTCCGGGTCCCCTTCAACGCTTTCGAGTACCTCAACCACCACCTGATCTGGATAAGGCGGCAATAAATCAGGCTTTAATAACCATTCACGTGGCGCATTAAAAAACAGCTTTCCCGCACCGCATAGGTTTTCGATGCCCGTTTCATAAAACGCCGCATTACAAGCCCTTGCTGTTGCCATTTGCTGGTCATCAATGGTCGCAGTGGTCATGGATGAGGCGGCACGATAAAGCAGCTCATCCGCAACATGAACCATGTCAGCATTGCAGATCGGCTGTAGAGCAATACAATAGGTTTGTGATTGGGGCGCATTGGACACGAGAAAACTCCATTACTGAATTTTGAGCATATAGGCTCAGCACAATAAAACGCTCAATAGGATTATCCTAACCCAGTTTGGATGCGCTTTATTTTAGCCGCTATTATCTACGGCTTGAGCAATTTAGAAAACTACCTTAATCAACCTATTATAACCCCTTAGTAAAATGTCTAACCAACCAAAACAAAAAATCGTTGTCTTTACTGGCGCAGGCATCAGTGTCGAAAGCGGTATTGAAACCAACCGCAGTGATACCGGTCTCTGGCACAAACATGACATCCGCGAAGTGTGTCATCCAGACGGCTGGCAACGTAACCCAGAAAAAGTCTTGGACTTTTACAATCAACGTCGCCAAGAAATCGGCAACGCCCAACCCAATGAAGCGCACCTCGCTATTGCACAACTAGAGTCCCGCTACGATGTCACCGTCATCACCCAAAACGTGGACGATTTACATGAACGCGCAGGCTCCAGTAAGGTGTTGCACCTGCATGGCGAAGCCACCAAAGTTCGCGGTGACTCTGGCAGTGATTATCATCTATACGACATCGGCTATAGTGAAGTAAACCTAGGGCAGCTATGTGAAAGCGGCTTTCAGCTACGCCCACATATTGTCTGGTTTGCAGAAGAACCTTTTTATATAGAAGAGTCCATCGAGCTGTTTGCTGAGGCAGACAAGGTACTTGTGGTAGGCACATCACTACAAGTTCAACCTGCCGCCAGCTTGGTTTTATTCGCCCACAGCGCCACAGATCGTTACATCGTAGATCCTAGCACTATGACACCGCCGAAGAAATTCGATCATTTAAGAGGTAGCGCCAGTGATATGGTGCCGAGATTGGTGCAGAGCTGGTTGGCATGATAATAAATCGGAGGAATTTAACCGGCACTGTTAAATTCCCCCGAGCATAGACACTAGCTCATCGCCAGAAACACTTGATTCCCTTCTGTACGGGTAGCGTAAGTCTTAATATCTTCAGTAAGCGGCTCGCTCATTGCCTTACCACTTTTGACACAAAATCGGCCTTGGTGTAATGGGCACTCAATTTCACCATCCTCTAAGAAGCCATCGCTCAATAACGCATGACCGTGTGTACACAGGTTGTCTGTGGCAAACACTTCACCATCGACTTTGTACAAAGCGATATTCTGACCGCTGACATTTACGCCAATCACATCGTCTTCTGGGATATCGTCGATATTGATGATTTCAATCCAGTTATTACTCATTATTTATCTCTCTTTGTTCGGTTCGCGAATCACTAGCACCGCGGATTTACGTTGAAGCCTAGATGGGATAGATCATGGAATTGAGCACCATTTCATTGTCGAAAATACAATGCCGAGATTCGATCTTGAGCCCCTGTTCCGTCACTCGGATACGATCTTGATAGCGCCCGACATTGTACACTTCGGCGATGCCATCACTCTTAGTGCGAAATACAGTGTAATTGGCTTGCGCCACAATTAAGGAGTCAGACTCATCAATAATCAGTGGTGACGACACCATGTGCAGCTGGGTATAAGGGTCGTGGTAGATAGTGACATGGTACCTAGATTGGTGAAAAGCTGACTAATCTAGTCCCAGCAAAAAATATCGGATAACCACTTACGTACTTCTTATGCAAAAGCTCGACCTTATTCAATAAAAACCATTTAATTCAACCAAACACCCTAAAAAAAGAGTCTAAACACTTGCATATGATATAAAAACGAAATAAAGCTATCTTTTCCTTCAGATCAGCGTATAGTGCCCCTAGCTCTTAAACATGAGCTATTTTTGAAATTTTAGATCAAGTCTCTCCTCAGTTTTATTTCGATTCTTTCGTCACACGACTCTAGCAGTAACTTATAATTTATATTCCCAAATAGCCTCGTTTTCGATCATGAAAAATATATCGAGGTAATTATGTCTACAAAAAACACCGGCTCTGTTAAATGGTTCAACGATACTAAAGGCTTTGGCTTTATCTCACCTGAAAATGGTGGCCCAGACCTATTCGTTCACTTTAAGTCGATCGTATCAGAAGGCTTTAAAAGCCTAGCAGAAGGCCAAAAAGTTTCCTTCAACATTGAGTCTAGCGCTAAAGGCAACAATGCTATCAATGTTCAGGCTATCTGAGCCAAAATCTTAGCTTTAGCTTCGTCTTTTATCGAGACGAAACTCCCCTCTATTCAATCTAACGGAGATAATCATGAAGAAGCCAATAAAAAAGAAAAACAACAGCAGCCGAATGAAAGATAAAGCTTGGAAAACTGTTAACGAAAAGAAATACCATTCTATGGTAAGTGAATATCAAGAAGCCAAAACTAAGCTTGATCAACTGAATATCAGCTCTTCTGAATACGACAAACAAAATAAGCTTTGTGAGTCATTATTCAACAATGCTAAAAACTTTTTCAACCAAAACCAATAGCCTCACCTTTCATTAGTAAAATATTAACGAAAACAAAGAGTTCAGCATTACTTATTAAAAAAATTCAATAAACTCTAGTTTTATGCGCTATCAAAAAACCCTCCTTAACAATAAAATAGCGCTTTCGTTTTAAGGACAAAACAACTTAATCAAAGCAACCTCACACTTCAAAAGAATCTTGAAACATTTCGTGACTAGCGTCTACATCCGGCACTTCATCACCACCCTTCAGCAACACTAAGCTCTTTCCTGATAACTCAATAGCTGGATAGAAAGCCTCCACTCATTCGGATATATGCAAAGGCTTCACCATCGACAACATAACCAGATATGTTAAAACGAAGCTAATCACTACACATAAAATACAACTCATCTAGAAACAGACTAACTTACGCCAACCTAAACCCACTCTTGCTCTGCCATAAGTTCGAGGCACTGTTTCGAGCAATCTGGTAGGCCCAATCCGCCACGGCCATGGATTTATCGGTATCGCACTCCACGTAGCTGGCGAGTTGTTCGGAGATAAGGTGCGCATGATTACCGAGGTTATTCTCTTCCCATTTGTATTTGTGCTCGTAGCTTGCGAGATAATCTCGCTTACTGTTGTTGCAGGTGCGATCCGCAAGCACAAAGTTGTGTCCAAGGTCGAAGGCGTATTTGGCAAAAGAGATGAAGTGATCGACTTCAGCGTGTTGGTCGAGTTTTTTACCACAGTAGAAGCAGGCATTTTTCTGGATCTCTTGAAGCAATGGTTTGGCGTAAGCCAAGGCTTTGCGATCTTGGCCAAAGAGAAATTCAGGCAAGTTGGCTTGCGCGCCAACGAGATATTGGTTGTGCTTGAAGGAGATGATTTTGTCGATCCAAGCGGCACGAGCAAGGTAGGTAATCAGGTGGTAAAACTCACGAAAGTAACCCGCGATGCCTGCGTTTAACTCAATATGCTTCTGACTCTTATCATGAGGGTATAAAAAGCACTCTTCTTTTTTGGCTAAGATCTGTAAGCGCCACAGCGGGCCATTTTTAAGCGCTGTTTTGGCGACACTGTGAACGGCTTTATAGTGAGAGCTTTTATACAGCTGATTGATGTTATAAAGCCCTGTTTGCTGGATACTCTGTACTTTCGAGATGATCGCAATTTGCTTCTGTGAGTCACTATTTTGGTGAAGCTGCTGTTGATGCGCTTGACCGCCAAACGGACGAGCTTGGTTCCAGTAAAGCCGAATCAGCTTATCTGCTAGCACATCTAACGAAATAGGTAGTTTGCCATTGACGGTGACATTAGGACTTTCAACACAGACGTCAGCAATCGCGTGCAGCAATGCATATTTGTAGGTGGCGGTGAAGTCGCCCTCCACCAATAAACGCTGAACGTAAGCAATAAATTCAATCGCGATTTTCATACGACTAACGCTCTTGCTTCTGCACGATCAGATTGAGCCATTGCTCAGACTCTCGATCTGGCCGCTGATCGCCTGTCACCCAAGTTTCCAATACCTTAAATCCAGCTAAATACGATTGAATTGTCTGCTCGTTTTGATCACAGAAGAAGCGCCCTTCTTTGACTCGCTCCTGTGTGCCGTACTTAAATGACATATACAGCACACCACTCTGTTTCAGCGCTTTATGCAACCGCTTAATCACATCCAATAACTCTGAGTTAGGAACGTGAAGCAAACTGGCACAACACCAAATACCGTCATAGGCATCGGCTTTGTCGAACTGCTGAAAGGTTTGAATGGAAACGGGCTGCTGCAATAGCTGACCGGCTAATTCTGCAAGCTCTGGACTGGCGTCAAACGCCGCCACTTGATGACCTAAGGATTGAAAATGCTTGGCATCACGACCACTGCCGCAGCCTGCATCAAGGATCGAGCCTTGTTCTGGAATATAAGGCAAGAAACGCTCGTAAAGCGCTGACATATCGACATTTTGCGTGTTTTCAACAAATACAGACGCATTGTCGGCATAGTACTGACGTGTACTCTGTTCAAAATCCATTTACTGCAATCCTTGGCAAGGAAGAGGAATTTATATACCAGAGACTTTGCTAAATTTTGACGCTAATACCGAGTGAAAAATAAGGATTTGAGCCGGCACTCTTCTAGTGATGAAAACGAATTTAACACTCAATACGAACCAGACAGCTAATACTAGTGTCGTCAAAAAGCAGGACGAGCGAGGCCTTTTTTGCCATACTTATGTCATCTAAAAGTTAATAAAGAGATTGTAGTAGCTATGAGTAATTCAGATTCTTCAACGCACGAAATGCAGGACAAACTGAACCAACTGACTAATGATTACATCGAAAGTGAAGATCTTGGTGACGGTCACACCCTGCTAGTCGCTGCATGCATTGATAATGACCTTGAAGCACTGAAAATATTTCACAACAAAGGCGTGGATTTTACAGTGCGCAACCATGTCGGCATCAGCACCCTAGATGCTTGCGCCATGAACGGCTCCAGTGAGTGCCTATCTTACCTCTTGGAAAACCACATCGCTGACGAGCTGATCAACGATCAAGATCCGATGTCAGGCTTTTATCCAGCCTTTTATGCGGCATCGCAGAACTTTGAAGATTGCTACAAACTTCTAGAGCAGTATGGTGCCGATGTAAGTCTAGAAGGCCCATTTGAAAAGACGGCCGCCGACGTACTGCAACTCATCAAAGAGCAAGCGAATTAAGCGGACGCTAGCACGCCAACTTCGACTTAAATAGCAATGAGTTCGGAGCAAGAGTAGCAGTAGCCATATTACTACTTACCGCTCTGACTCATTATCACCCGCCACTTTTACAGCTCTCCATAAAACAGCACACAAAGCTTCAACCACTCCACCGTGGAACAGTCAATAGATTGAAGCATTTGAAAACGAACCAACGACCCTTGGCTGCCGATACCCGGAAAATAAAGCTGAAGCGAAATATTGAGAAAGAGATTGAAGTGTAAATCTTGAATTAGTTGCGGCAGCCCCTGTTTTTTTAGAAAGTGAACCGATGACCTTTGGGTCATAACACCAGAGAGATAAAGCTAAAGAGGAAATCTTGAAATGGTTGCGGGAGCCACTGTTTTTAGAAGGCGAACCGATGACCTTTGGGTCATAACACCTGAGAGATAAAGCTGACGTGAAGTACTGAGAAAGAGATTGAAGTGTAAATCTTGAATTGGTTGCGGCAGCCCCTGTTTTTTTAGAAAGCGAACCGACGACCTTCGGGTCATAACACCTGAGAGATAAAACTAAAGAGAGATACAGAGGAAGGTTTTAAAATATAAATCTTTAAATTGGTTGCGGGAGCCCCTGTTTTTTTAGAGAGCGAACCGACGACCTTCGAGTCATAACACCAGAGAGATAAAACTAAAGAGAGATAAAACTAAAGAGAGATAAAACTAAAGAGAGATAAAACTAAAGAGAGATATAGAGGAAGGTTTTAAAATATAAATCTTTAAATTGGTTGCGGGAGCCGGATTTGAACCGACGACCTTCGGGTTATGAGCCCGACGAGCTACCAGACTGCTCCATCCCGCGTCATGAATCTAAGTTTAGTTAGATTTTGTGATGATACTTCAAACTTGTGGCCAATTCTCACGACTATTCGAATTGGTTGCGGGAGCCGGATTTGAACCGACGACCTTCGGGTTATGAGCCCGACGAGCTACCAGACTGCTCCATCCCGCGCCATGAATCTAAGTTTGATTAGATTTTGTAATGATATTTTGAAACTTTCAGCCAATTCAAACGCTTTACGAATTGGTTGCGGGAGCCGGATTTGAACCGACGACCTTCGGGTTATGAGCCCGACGAGCTACCAGGCTGCTCCATCCCGCGCCTGACAAAAGTCTAATAGAAACTGACTTTTAGAATTGTGATCTTTGAACTGGTTGCGGGAGCCGGATTTGAACCGACGACCTTCGGGTTATGAGCCCGACGAGCTACCAGGCTGCTCCATCCCGCGCCTGACAGTCAAAGATAACTGATTGTAGAATGTGAATCTTAGAATTGGTTGCGGGAGCCGGATTTGAACCGACGACCTTCGGGTTATGAGCCCGACGAGCTACCAGGCTGCTCCATCCCGCGCCATTCAGTCTAGCGACTGTCTAAGATTTTCATTCAAGTGATTATGGTAGCTGTAAAACTAAATGGTTGCGGGAGCCGGATTTGAACCGACGACCTTCGGGTTATGAGCCCGACGAGCTACCAGGCTGCTCCATCCCGCGCCTGATTTAGTTTTAACTAATCACTTTTGGATCACGAACAATATTCGCTATCCGTCGTTGGCCTCAGTACCGTTCGGTGCCTTGCCTCAACGAGGTGCGCATATTACGGATCTTTTTTAGGTTGGTCAACCCCTTAGCTTAAAATCTTTTAATTCTAATCGCTCAGGGTATCCTAGAGAGGAACAGTAACAGCGCAAGCCCGATTGATTCGACTGGATAGTACGACAATAACGGGAAACCATTTCTCGTGTATTTTGCGACATGCTCTGCCAGTTAATAAGGTAGTTAGTGTAATGGATCTGCTGAGTATTGTTCACTACCCAGCCATTTTCACCATCACGTATACCAAAATTACGATTATCAGGTGATATCAATAGCACAGGCACACCGTAACCGTTCGCCACCTCTATCAGGTTTGACTTGGTCACCAGATCCGCTGACACCACTAACAAACCACACTCTTCTAACTGTAACCTTGAGGGTGGCAAAAACGCCTTTAGCGGCAGCTTCTGCAACGCTACCCCCGCCATACTGGCATGACTCATCACCTCTTCGGACAACAAGTCTTCCTCAATACACAATACATTACTGGTCGCTTTGGAATAGGAGTGCGGGTAAAAGTAATCGCTTAGCTCTTTACCACTGCCCCATGTATCGTCTTTGTGTATGTAACTGGCGATTCTCGCAATCGCAGAAGGCACTTGACCACTTTCCAACCACTCAGGCAATCGATTGGTATGCAACTGGCAACGTAAGGCAGGACTAATTAATGCAGCCAAGGAGTTAGGCTTGGAACCAAAGGTAATAAGGTGCAATGGCGACTCTTGATATACCAAGTCCATCAAGGCACGCATACTGGGTTTAATCTGATCGCCGGCACCATCCGTATTGTAGGAAAGAGACACCATTCGAGACGACAGCGAGTATCGACTCAATTCAAGAGCAAACTCATCAATGAAAGATTTAAGGTCTTCATTATTGTCGCGATCGTCCCAGATAATTAATGCGTCGGCCATAGCAGCGGCATCCCTAAAATAGATAAATCAAGTTTATGCTAGGCTACCTTTAAAACCATCTTTACATAGTAGATTTTTGCATCCAAACGTAATCAAATGTAACCAATAGATCAATATATAAACAACATTCATAATAGATATGCAGGTTAAAGATATGCCAGAATTAATAGATAAGTTATTGAAAAAATGTACTATTCCTAGCAAAGAAGAGGCTCTCAAAGGGAGAAGTGAACCACTACTCATAGAAGAAAATCATTTAGTTACAAAAGAAAACATAAAGCGCCATTCAGAAACTGCTGAAACCGAGATTTATCTTGCAATGGGCTGTTTCTGGGGAGCTGAACGAAAGCTCTGGAATACGCCAGGGGTAAAAGTAACCGCAGTGGGTTACGCGGGCGGCCACACGCCCAACCCCACCTATGAAGAAGTCTGCACTGGTCAAACAGGCCACACGGAAGTGGTAAAAGTGATCTTTAATAACACTGAAACGTCGTTAGATGAGGTCTTAAAAGTCTTTTGGGAAAACCATGACCCGACCCAAGGTATGCGTCAGGGGAACGACATTGGCAATCAATATCGCTCTGCTATTTACACCCTGAACGATGAGGACCTGACAGCAGTGATGGCCAGCAAAGAGCGCTATCAGCAGCGACTTCTTCAATCTGGCTTTGGCATGATTACCACGGAAGTCGAACCATTGGAGGTGTTTTATTTTGCTGAAACCTACCATCAGCAATATTTGTTTAAAAACCCAAATGGCTACTGTGGCTTGGCAGGAACAGGCATTAGTTGCCCAATCGGATTAGAAAGATAGCAACATGAAAGGCAGATAGGCGGCCCATGGAGCCGCCCTATTTGCTTGACCAGTGGCTAGTCAATATACAAACTTAAACCACTGCTTCGCTCAACTTTGCGATGCATGGCGTCTTCCAAGACAGCTTGACTGCCCGAAATGAGAGTAAAGTACTGCTTAGAGCGAGTAATGCCTGTGTAGATCAGCTCTTTGGTTAAAATTGGTGAGCTTTGGCTAGGCAGTAGCATCGCCGTGTGGCTAAATTCAGAGCCTTGTGATTTGTGTACTGTCATCGCAAACACGGTCTCAACACTTTGCAAGCGACTTGGTAGTACCCAGCGAACACCGCCGTGTCCATCACTGAAGATCACGCGCTGCTTTAACTCACCGTTGACGGGATATAATAAGCTGATGCCGATGTCGCCATTCATCAAGTCGACACTGTAATCGTTTTGCGTCACCATCACCGGACGACCTAGGTACCACAAGCCCGCCACAGATCTTAGCTTGCCCGCTTTCAACAGCAGCTGCTCGATACGATGGTTCATCCCCTCTAAGCCCCACTCGCCACGGCGCATGGCCACTAACAGCTGAAAACTGACATGCCGCTCCAGCACCTGCTTACCCCATTGATCAAACGCAGCGCTGCCGGCGGACACAGATGGCATCTTCGCCACCACATCGAAATATTCACCATAGCCTTTGACCAATAAATTACGCACATCATTGCTCAGCTCCGCGTGAGGTGATTGCTCCTGCTGCAGATAAGATAAAGCGGGCGCATCAGGTGATTCCTGTCGACTTTGGGCAAAGATATTCTGTAACGTCGGCCATTTCTTCCCTGATTGCTCACGGTTCACCAAACTGGCGAGCTGGTGAATCACGCCCCCCTCCACAAAGCGGTAACTGTGTCGCAGCATACAAACAGCCTGATTGAGGGTGGTACCTTGCTCCTCAATATAGGCGCTTGGAATCGTTTGCTTACAGACATCCTTAACCCATGCGGCGGTATGACTAGTGTAGCTCCCCCTTGCTGCACCACGACACAAATCCCCCAGCACATAGCCCGCTTCCACCGACGCCAGTTGATCTTTATCACCCAAAAGAATGACGCGCGCATCAGGCTCAATGCCATCAAAGAGACTGGCCATCATTTCGATATCAATCATCGAGGCCTCATCGACCACAACAATGTCTGCTACCAAGGGGTTGGCTTTATTATGACTAAACTGTCGCGAGTTCGGCTTAGGCTTCAATAATCGATGCAGCGTGGTCACTTGCGTGGGGATGATTTGCTTTAAATCCGAGGGCTGAATGCCACCTAACTCAGGCAATTCCAAACGCGCTAGGTTCGCAGCAATGGACTCATTTAAGCGTGCTGCAGCCTTACCCGTCGGCGCCGCCAAGCGAATCGCCAAGGGTGGCAGATGGTGTTTCAGGCGCTGTCCTTGCAGCAAAGCTAATAGCTTTAAAACAGTGGTGGTTTTACCGGTACCTGGACCACCGGTGATGATCGAGAAATGGTTACTGGCCGCGATACCACAGGCGACCTTCTGCCAATCCGGTTCATTATCACTCTCTGTCTGCCCGCTCTCCTCTTGAAAGAGCGCGCTCAACAGCTCGCGGATGTCTTCTTCGGACACACTGGTGGCTCGATTCAATCGCTGACGGATGCCGGAGACAATCGTTTGCTCCGCCTGCCAATAGCGTCGTAAATACAATAACGCCGAGCCCTTATGTTTGACCAAGACAAATGGCGTACTTTGCGTCGCGATAAGCGCTTCATCTGCTGCCACCGCTTGACTATTTTCCAACGCCTCGACCAATACAGCAATGGACACACCATCAGCCCAAGCACGCAGTGCCTCAAATAACGCCTGCACAGACTCATCTTCACTGTCAGATGCCCCAAGGCTCAACTCAGGCGCTTGTAACCACTGTTTAAGGTCGATACATACCTGACCCATAGACGCGCTGTAGCTAGCCGCCATCAACACAGGTAAGACATCATTGGAGAGCGCTGGCTGCTCCTCTGCGATCCATTTCACCAAGGCATAATCCACGTACCGCACCAGTCTGCCATCCACCCACGACTTTAGGCTCATTAGATCAAACATAGTCAAACTCCTGTTGCATGGCCTCTGCAGCATTTTCGCCGGCAAACATGGCATCCAATTTTTCAATTAACGCTTTAGGTGGTTTATCCATTATCAAACCTTGGCTTTCAGGGTTTTCAAAACCCCGTAAGAAGAAATACACCGCACCACCCACATGCTGGTCGTAGTCATAATTTGGAATGCGGTCCTGCAAATGGCGATGCAAGGCCACTAGGTACAACACATATTGCAAGTCATAACGCTTTTTCAACAAAGCGACTTTGAGGCTATCCAGGTCATAATCCGCGTCGTGCTCACCCAGATAATTACTCTTCCAGTCGATCACGTAATACTGCCCATCAATCTGTGCGACCAAATCGATAAAGCCCTTAAACATGCCTTCTAATTGTTGATAGTTCGCTGCGGGGCGCTCCAAACCACCCCAGGTGTACTGACGTACCAAGGCATCTAAACGCTGCGAATGCACCGCATTGGCGGCAAACATAAACTCCAACTCCACCGCCACGTCTTTGGGGTGCAGGTCGATGAGTCGGAAATCGCGGCTTTTGCTCGAAGGCAGTTGATTTAGCTGCCAGGTGGTTCCCAGAAACGCTGCTAACCAACTCGAAAGCTCAGGCACAAAAGCCTCCAATTGGCGCTTGCGACAGCGCCCTTGCAACATGTCCAGACGCCCTGCGCTATCTGCTTGGGCCGCTGCAAAACCGAGCAAACGCTCTCCCTCTGGCGTTTGAAAACGCTGCTCCGCTGCCCACTCTAAAATACCGTGTAGGAAGGTACCGATATGGCTGCCACGGGGCAGGCGATGCATGACCTTCTCCCCTTTGGACGTCAATGGCTGTTCTTCTAACAGCACATCCTCATCGTCCGTTAGCTGCTCATCCACTGGCTGCTCAGATAAGGTACTGGTTGGAAACTCCAGTCCCTCTTTACCACCATAGGTAAACGAGGAATAACTGGCGATCCACCAAGGCTCAATCCCCAAGTTCTGCACTTGGCGAGCGGGACGGAATGCCAGCTCATCAAGGCTTTGATAAGACGCTTCCTGCCCCTTGACGGCCACCAAAGTAAAGGTATCAGCCATCTTGCTGGCCCGATCAACCACGGTGCAATCGCTCACGCCAAGCAGCACATGGGCCGCCGCGGTTAGCGGCACCGCTTCTCCGTCGTCGTTGCGTTTTGGGTCACCAATGGCCATCCATTGCGCACAGATGGCTCGAGTCATGGCCACATAGATCTTACGCACATCCTCGGCCAAGCGCTCGGCATCGGCCAGCTTCACTTCTTCACTCTTGGCTTGGAATGTCAGGGCGAGATTCTCCATTTCATCGTGGTATTCAATCGGGAAATCGCTGGACTTTACAGGACGTGCGTAATCTAAGAACGGCAACATAACAATCGGGTATTGCAGACCTTTGGACTTATGCACCGTCACCACTTGCACCAGATCCGCATCACTTTCCAAGCGCTGCTGAGTGCTTTCTTCGCCAGATTTTTCCGTGGTAATGCGTTGCTCTAAATGGTGGATCAAGGCCTGCTGCCCCTGAATGGTTTCCGACGCTTGCTGCAGTAATTCAGAGATATGAAATAAATCGGTGATCGAACGCTCACCATTGGCTTCGGTTAAATAACGCCCCGTGACGTGTTGCTCGGTAAAGAAGCGATGCAACACTGCCATGATACCGAATTCATACCAATGCTGATGATAGCCGCGGAACAGTTCGATAAAGCCTTCCCAAAACAGCTCATCGTGGTTTAAGCGGTCTAAATCGCTGAGAGACAACCCCATTAAGCGCGAGCCCAGAGCGACACGTAAATGGAAGCTGTTAAATGGCTCTGCCATCGCACGCAACAGCCGCAGCACATCGTCTGCCTCATCAGTATCAAACACATCACTGGCATCGGATAAATAGACGCTGGCGATATTCAATTCGAACAGGGCACGGCGTATCTGACGCGCTTCATTACCGCTGTTCACTAGGATCGCAAAGTCTTTGGGCTGCAGCGCTCGCGCGCCCTCACCTAGATTAATTGTGGCATGACCCGCTTGAGACAAATTCAGCAAAGACGCGACTTCATTGGCCGTCACTTTGGCGCGGTCAGGGGCTTTCGCCTCCTTCTCGTCTTCGCTTTCCTCTGGCGTTAAGCCCCAAAGGTTTTGTACCGCACAACGCTCTCCATGGATCAGCAGCTCGATCTCATCTTTTTTGCCCGCTCCGACAGGTTGAAACGGGATCGGATCTTGACCAGCGTCTTTAAACAAGAACGCCCCCTTGGGGTTCATTGCTTCCGCGTGTTCAAAGAAGTGGTTCACACTGGCCACCAAATCCGGAGCCGAGCGATAGTTATGAGTCAGCGTGTATTGACGCTCGCCCGTGTCGCGCTTGGCAGCCAAGTAGGTAAAAATGTCTGCCCCACGGAAACGATAAATGGCCTGTTTCGGGTCACCGATCATAAAGAAACCGGTATCTGGGTGCGGTTCTGCCACATTATAAATGGTATTAAAAATACGATATTGCACGGGGTCGGTGTCTTGGAACTCATCCACCAGAGCGATCGGGAATTGCTTACGGATTACCTCTGCCAAACGTGAACCGCCCTCACTTTGCAAGGCTTTATCCAACTTAGACAGCAGATCGTTTTGACTCAGCACACCACGCTGCACTTTCTCTTGCTCAACACGCTCCGCCACCCAATGGCTGCTATGACAGATTAAGAATTCATCCGCTGTAACCAATTGCTCAATGGCTTCCGGTAGTTGCGCTAAGATCGCAGCCGCCTGTTGGTCAATGGTAATTTGACTGGGATCTTTCCAATGACCTGTTTCGATTAAGGCAATCTTGGCAAAGCTTTTCCCGTCAAAGAGCTTATAGAGAATCGATAGGCTATCCGTTTGACTGCTCACCCATTTTTGCAACGCAGCAAAGGTATCCCCTAGATGCTTTTTATTCAGGGAACGACCGTTGATCAGCTTGTTTTTGGTCGCGGCTTCATGCCCTTCGATTAGGCTTGGCAAGGCATTTTGCACTTGCTGTTTTAGGCTCGCCATTTGCTCTGCACGATCTTTTTCAATCGCCTGAAGCTTATCCGACAGTTCCATCTCAGGTTTCGCAAACGCTTCTGTCTTATAAATCAGGGCATTGACCTTTTTATAAAGCGCATTGGGGGATTTAAAGACACTTAACACTTGGCGCAGCTCGGGCTCGTCGAGAGTAAACACCATCTCACGCCAATAGTCTTCGCAGGCCTGAATGATCAGCGGTTTTTCGTTTTCGATCAGCGTTTGCTGGAAGTTCAAACCACTGTAAAACGCATGCTCGGATAACACTCGGCTACACCAAGAGTGGATGGTGGACACCGCGGCTTCATCCATCCATTCCGCGGCCACATCTAAACGACGCGCGGCGCTGTTGAGGTCTTGCTCCTTGGCAATGTCTTGTTTTAGCGCTTGCAGCAATGGGTCGGGCTTCTCTGGCTCTTGTGACAGACGAAAATAGTTGGCTGCTTCTACTAAACGTGCGCGAATACGATCACGCAGCTCTCGGGTCGCCGCTTTGGTAAAGGTCACCACCAGGATATTCGGCGGTAATAAATAATCACTGAAGCTGTTATCGCCACCATGCTTAAGCACCAAGCGTAAATACAATAACGCCAAGGTGTAGGTTTTACCGGTACCGGCACTGGCCTCAATCAAAGCAGAACTTGTTAAAGGAAAGGTTAACGGGTTTAATTGGTTGGTCACGTCGCTCATGCGGCCATCTCCTTGTTCAGACTGCGTACAATTGGCTCACAAAGCAACTGGGCGTAATGCTCCAGGGTTGCAATTTGGTCGTCACTAAGGGGCTCTTGAATATGCAGGCCTGCATAGTGATTGCGCTCACTGCCCAAATCAAAGTTAAGATAGTTTTCCACCATACGCACATCGGAGGTTTTCTTAGCGCCCTTCATCTCAACCACTAATCCCATACCGCCATTGATGCCAAAGCACAAAGGTTCATGCATGGCTTTGAGCCAAGCCGCCGCTAAGGTTTCAAACTCTTTCTGAGCCATCTTGGTTTCCATACCATAAAAACGCATATCGCCATTTGGGGTCATTAACTGGGTATCCACCGGTCGTTGGTGCACCACATTAGCCACCAAATGACGTACCCAAGCGTTAACCAAGTTGCGCCAAGTGGTGCCCGATCCCAGCTTGTTGTCGGTAATATCACGCTCGATTTTTTCCTCTTCAGCAATGATGCTGTCCTTGTAGGCATTCGAGGTTTGCATGATAAACTGCACCAACACATCATCGTTGACTGGTTTATAGAGGCGGTCTAAGTCATCTTCGTAGGTCACTACTTGATCGCCAATGGTCACAGAGAACTCCGCTTGACGTAAGGTGTCAGACGCCGGTGTATGGCTTGCTAGAGCATTCTTCCAACCAAAATACAGCTGCTTTAATTTGCTGGAGAACAGTCGCTCACGACGAATTTCAGAAAACGCGCCGCTATGCAGCTCTCCTGCCGCAATCAAGCGCTCTAACTCTTTCTCAACACGATCGTCCCATTGAGACTCGGTGACATCATGACGCTTAGCGTATTGCAACATCTGGTCGTGTACTTGCCACTCTTCTAGGCCATCCGACTCGAAATTTTCCACCACTTTGGTTTCTTCGATTTCACTGGGTTTACGGATGTCCAAGCGCTCCTTGTATAACGCATCCACCGGAGAGCGATAAAAGTCAGTCAGTTTACGGGCATTGAGCGGCGCATCCGGTTGCCAGGCTGGCAAGCTATCGCTTTTTCCTGACATGTGAGGCGCTGACTCGTAGGCACTTTGCCACTCATGTTGATAGGTAAAGACCGGCGCATCGCCTTGAAAATAGCGACGACTGAACGATTGCATCGGATAGTCGCGAGTGAGCTTGTCAGACAGTTTGTCATCGCTCCACGCTTTGTTCAGGTAATCGCGCAATTGCCCCACCAACACCGATGGCGGCTGTTCGCTATTGTCTTTGGCACTGCGACCTTGCCAACTGATCACCAGCTTATCTCGAGCTGACAACACCGCCTCTAAGAATAGATATCGAGCATCTTCACGACGAGAACGGTCGCCAGGGCGGTAATCTCCCACCATCAAGTCAAAGTCCATCGGCGTGCTGACTTGTGGGTAATCGCCGTCGTTCATGCCGATCAAGTAGACTTGCTTGAATGGTATGGCGCGCATCGGCATTAGGGTTGCAAAGTTAATCGAACCGGATAAAAAGCGCTGACTTAGGGCTGGCTCGTCTAGTTGGCCCATAAAGGTTTCTTGTAGCACATCGATGGCCACCAGCTCTTCATCCACCCCAGCGGCTTTCACTTGCTCTTCGAGCTGCTCAATTTGCTCGGTGATGCGGGTGATGACTCGGCGCTCATGGTCATTACTCGGTTTAAAGAAGGTATCCAGCAGCCCTTGTAACGCCACACTCCAATCAACTAGGGTCTTCGGTTCGACAAAGTCTTGCCAGACCGCCTGCACATCATCGATCAGACGATGCATTTGCCCCAATATCTGTGCTTCCAATCCGCCGATTTCGCCATATGGCAATACGCCTTGCCAGATTTCCCCCTCACCCACACTGTAACCAAGCAGCATGCGTTTTAAGCCAAACAACCAAGTATTCTGTTCATTGGCACTGGTTAAACCCAGCGATTGGCGTTGGGACTGAGACAAGCCCCAGCGGATATTAGCGCTCTCTATCCAATTTTTTAGTCGTGCCACATCGGCTTCATTGATCTCATAGCGCGCCCGTAAGGCGGGAATATCGAGCAGGGATAACAAATCCGTCGCTTCAAAACGTGAACGGGAGATTGATAGTAAGGACTCAAAAGCCGCGACGATTGGGTGCTGCTGACGCGCACTTTGGTCGGCCACATGAAATGGTAAGAAGCGTTTGTCAGCATGATCGCCATATTTGGAAAAACGCCCAAACACTGCCTCAATATGCGGCACATAGACATTGATATCCGGAGCCATAATCAGAATGTCTCGTGGCTCTAGAGGGTCACCTTTTTGTTTGGCTTGCTCAAATTCATTGAGCAGCAAGTCATGCAACACTTCCACTTCGCGCTGACGACTGTGGGTTTCAATAAAACGGATACTGTCCTGTTCCAGGTCGACCGAACGAGCTAGCGCTTGGCAATCGTCTAAACTGCGTAACTGAAAGATATCGTCTTGCAGTTGCTGCAACAGAGAGGCCACCCCTGGCGTTTCAAACAAGTCAATTTTGCTGTCGACGAAAAACGTCTGATAACTGTCAGGCTGGTCTTTTTCATCCAGCGAATGAAGATAATCACGACCTAGTTTGCCCCAAGAAGCTAACAAAGGATTACCGTATAAATGGGCTTCATCCAAAGAAATTTCTTTGCCTTGGCTTCGCCCTTCTCGTAAGGGGCGGCGGGATTTGGCTTGACGCAGCAGCTGGCGCCCTTCGATCAAATCGCCCCAGAAATATTCGCTGGGGTTCATGGTAAACAGCAAGACTTGCGTAAACGGCGCGATCGCTTGCAGTACTTCAAGGGTTTGGTTGGGTAACGATGAAATACCAAACACAATCACTCGGCGTGGCAAGCCATCCAACGAGTCGGCATTGCGGCAATGCTCAATAAAGTCTTTGTGAATTTCAGAACGGTTAACGATTTTACGGGCATCGCCGGCAAAGTCAGGGTCTTGCTGGACATCCTGTACCAAATAACGCCACAGCATAGGCTGCCAAATTTGCTCTTCTGGCACCGCTTTGGACTGACTGCTGGCTACTTCATCACGGCTGGATAAAACGTCTACATTCGCTTCCCATGCTTGCAACCAATCGGCGCGGTAAACTTGGTATTGGTCATACAGTTTGGCAATGCGCTCCGCTAAGATAAAACGGCGATGTTCATGGCTTTTACCAGTGGCCATAAAGTTGAGCAAGGCATCGTACTGGCCATTTTGGTTAATATCTTCAAGCGTATTTAACAGGCGAAATAAACGCCAGGTCATGGGCTTTAAATCAAACGGAGACTGAGTATCCAGCTCCCAAAACGCCGCACGATAAGCTTCCCAAATAAAACGTCCCGGCAAGGCCACATCGATGGAGGCGGCAATGCCACAACCACCTTCGCTTGTGTCTTGAGCGATGGCCTGCTGTAACCATTGAGCAATACCGTTACTCTGCACCAAGAACTTGTCTGTTTCGAGAGGCTCCAGTGGGTAGCGCTTCACCCACTCTACTAAGACATCTTTTAAAGACTCCAGACGGTTTCCTTGGATCACCATCAATCCTGTCGGCCAGTTACTCACGTGACACTCCTTAGCAATACTTCAACTCAGGTTATGGTACACCAAACTGACGACAGATTATGACGCTAGCAAACGCTTGTTTTAAAAATAAAAAAAAGCCAGCTCGAATACCGAGCTGGCTTTACTCTTACTGCCATAAGAGGGAGGTTATCAATTAACCATCTTGGTTAATGATGTACTCTTGGTCATTGAAGATGACCGTTAAAGTATCTTCTGAAGTGACGGTACCACTACCATCAGAATCAAAGTTACTCTCAGGGCCAAAGTTCGCAATGTCTTGACCACCGATTTTCACACGACCCACACCACTCTCATCTTGAGACACGGAAACATTGGCATTTAGGAACTCCTGTACCGCTGCCAGATCGTTCGCATCAGTACCATCAGGTAACTCTAATAGATCCGAGATATCCAAAGTATCTTCTGCGGCTTTAAAGTCCTGAATCGTATCGACGGATTCATCATTTAAGATGAAGGTATCGGAGCCATCGCCACCGGTCATGGTGTCTGATTCGACATCATTGCCACCGAAGATCACGTCATCTCCATCGCCACCGATCAAGATATCAGCACCTTGTCCACCAACGATATAGTCACCTTGCGCACTACTGTCATCGTCTACCACAGCACTACTCATGATCGAGCCTTGATATTGTAGAAGTCCTTCAGACTCAGCGCCTTCTGAAGACACCACGAGATCAGCAGAACCTGTACTGCCATCGATATCCTCAAAGTCGTAGCTAAAGGTTTCGTCTACTACCTTGGTAATCGACTCAATGTCACGAACCCTGAAACCATCATTCGCTTCCGCAGCATCAGTAAAGGTGAATGCCACATATACGATTGCAGCAGTGGATGTAATGGACAAGGACGTTAAATTATTACCATTACCCGCTGCGGTAAAGGTGACATCTACTTTGTTACCCGCGGCATCAAAGCCGACCACATCCACCTTATCGTCACCACTCTGATCGTAAAGACCAGTACCGTTTTGCACACCAAAGGTTAACGCGGTTGCCGCATCATCCAGTTTGATCACCAGAGCCTCAGATTCACCAGATGAATTCACATCAATAGGGTTATTTTCGCCAGTACCGACACCTAAGCCAGCACCGGTTGAACTGATCAAATCAGCATTACCGGCATCCCAATCGATATCGCCGTTTTCATCATAGAAATCAACACCATACTCGTAACCTTTGGCAGTAAAGCCATCGCCATAGGTTGGCGGCGTATTATCTACTTCAAAGGTGTAATTACCATCTCTATCAATGGTCAATGTGCCTGTACCAGTTTCAATATCGAGCTCATCTTCGCCTTCTGCAAAGGTGTACTCAACCTCGTTATAGGTTACAGAAGTGACACCACCGACATCATTCTCATCATCGTAATCGATGGAATCAGTATGCACATCATTGGCCAGTACATTACCTGAGAAGCCGCTATCATCGACACCTTCAACACCATCGTCGGTGACGTTGATGGTTAGTTGAGTCCAATCAGAGGTATTTTCACTATCTGAAGCTTGATAGTAGAAAGACTCTAAATAACCACTTTCAATCCCTGTATGGTCAATGCTGTTTGGTGCGGTATAGGTAAACGAGCCATCAGGCTGAATGACTAGCGTGCCACCGATATCAGTGTTCACAACAAAGTCACCATCGCCATTTGCTGCGATAGGATCCGAACCATCAGCATTCAAAGATATGCCGACAATGGTCAAACCTGTACTTGGCTCATCATTTTCTAATGCACCATCGACATCTTCATCATTATCAGAATCAAGGCCATCACTTTCTGAAACACTGTAAGCATCAGTTTCAGAGTCCGGTGCGTCATAGAATGTTGGCTGATCTTGGTCGACGTCGGTTAAGCCCTCAGAGTCGGTTGCAGTTAAGCTAACAGCTGGCAGAGTTCCCCCACCATTCACGAAAGTTGCACCATCACTGGTCAACACAACCTCGCCATCCTCGTTGAACTCGAAATAGCCATCGTCATTACTTCCTGGCGTAAAGTCCACTCCACTACCAACACCTAACGTGCCATCTTCCGGGTCGCTGGCGGTAAAGGTCGCCACAACCGTACCCTCTGCAACACTGTCTAGGTCAATGTCAGTTTCTGCGACCACATCAATAACTGGAGGCTCATTTTCTGGTTCTGGCTCTGGCTCTGGTTCTGGTTCTGGTTCAGGCTCTGGTTCAGGCTCTGGCTCTGGTTCTGGTTCTGGTTCTGGTTCTGGTTCTGGTTCTGGCTCTGGCTCAGGTTCTGGCTCAGGTTCTGGCTCTGGCTCTGGCTCAGGTTCAGGTTCTGGCTCTGGCTCTGGCTCAGGTTCTGGCTCAACTAAAGGGATAATAGTCGGGTCTTCAGCAGCTTCTAACGCCTCAAAACTAGCAGCTTGTGTGTCATAGCCATAGGAAGGACTCGCTGATGCTCCTGATCGCGAGATGTCCACTAAAACACCACCTAGCGCATTATCCAGAAGCCCCTCACCAGCGGCCGGCGCTTCTTGGGTTTGAGTCGGATCCTGTCCCGCTAAGATAGCTTGCTGCAACGCAGTTAGATCAGCCGTACCATCCTCGACGAAGCCTTCTGTGGCTGCTTCCTCGACTACTTCGGCAGGGGTCTGAGCAAGACCATATACTTCACTGGTTATTTCTACAGCCGACGCATCGGCTACATAAATTTCGGTACCATCGTTAAAACCAATGGTGGCACTGCCTTCCGCTGCAGCTACAACAACATCTCCCTGATAAATAGGATCACCCATTTTCAACACACGCTCTTGCCCATTTACAGACTGAACTCGAACAGTGCCATCAAGTTGGGTCACAAGCCCAACCGGTTCACCTAATGTGATAAGAGTTTGATTGTCGCTCATAGCAAGTACCTCCACTTGTATTAACGATACTTTTAAAAACTAGACCCCCTCACTCATATATTCCATTGTACTAAAGTACAGTTATCACTTATTTTCATATGTTACGTCTTGTGGTGAACGTGCCTTAGACAGGAATTCGTCAATAAATTGACCCATTTTTAAGCACAAAAAAAGCCAGCTTGAGAAGCAAGCTGGCTTTATCTTCACCTATTACTATCAACCACTAACCATCTATATTGATGGTGTATTCTTGGTCATTGAAAATCACAGTAAAACGATCATCAGTTCCCACTGTGCCATCTACATTACTATCAAGCTGGCTACCTGAACCGAATGTCGCAATATCCTGACCATCAATTTTAACGTAACTGACACCCGAACCATCTTGGGAGACTTCTACTTTGGAGTCCAAAAACTCCTGAACCGCCTGCAAGTTACTGGAATCCGTATCAAGTGGTAAATCTAAGAGATCAGATACATCCAATTTATCTTCCGAAGCGGTGAAATCTTCAATCCGGTCCACTGATTGCTCATTAAGAATGAAGGTATCCGCCCCCTCCCCACCTATCAACAAATCTGACTCAATATCATTACCACCAAAAAGAGTGTCGTCCCTTTCACCGCCAGTTAATGTATCAGAGTTCAGTCCTCCAATAAGATAGTCATCCATAGCCTCTTCTTCACTTATCAAGGCCGTGCGCTGAATCGTGCCTTCATATTGAAGCAGCGACGATGCACCGCTAGATGAGCTAATCTGCAACTCAGCACTGCCTTGGCTACCATCAATGTCTTCAAAGTGATAGGTGAAGCTTTCATTGACCGAAGGAGTGATAGACTGTATTTCTTGAACCGTAAAGCCATCGTTATTTCTGTTATCTTGGCTATTTGCAAACGATACATAGCCAATAGCAGTATTGTCAGAAGCAATCGATACCGACTCTATTTTGTTCCCACTGTTAAAGTTTGGTGTCACCGTGACTGAGATTGAGTCACCAGCAGTATCGAATGCAAGGATCTGCGACTGATCGATACCATTCATATTATGGACACCGAACACCACAGCCGTCGCAGCCGTCTCAAGTTTTACCAGCAAGGTCTCCGACGCAGTGCCATTCCAGTCAATTAAACTGTTCGTTCCGACCCCTAACTTAGGATTTCCTGTGCCACCGGTATGGTTAACATTGATCCCTTCATCTTCAGAATCCCAACGCACTTTAGTGGTACTGAAAAAAGCACCAGTATCATCCGTACTTAAAGAGTTGCCATGGCCAAAACCAATCGCTTTGAACCCCGTACCATAGCTCGGCGCAGAAGCACCAGTCAGCGTGGTCACAGCAAAACTGTAATCGCCGTCTTTTTCAATCGTGAGAGTGCCTGACCCTGTTAGAATTTCGAGCGTATCCTTACCGTCAGCAAAACTATGGCTTGTACTGTCGTAAATCACGGAAGTGACTGCACTTAAATTATCAATATGGGTATCGTTGCTCAGTACATTACCCTGCACACCCGCGACACCATTATCATTAACTCCGGTAACGCCTTGATCGACAATATTGATTGCCAGCTTAGTCCAATCCGTTTCTCGGGAACCATCACTCGACTTATAAAAAACTGAATCAACAATATCCTTACCGTCATACACATAACCACTCGCCACATCAGAATGATCAAGGCTATTAGGCGCTTTATAGGTAAAAGAACCATCTTCCTTAACGGTTAAGGTGCCACCAAGATTCGTAGCAATATTGAACTCACCATTCGACACAGATACGGACGCGGTGGAGCCATCATTACTCAAAGATAGCGACGTAACCTTCAGCCCTGTTACCTGCTCATCATTTGCCAATACCCCCTGGGCTGCCGAGACATCAAGGCCAGATTGCGCATCACCATCATTATGCTCCCCTTCCTCTACACGGTATGAGTCAGGAGCTGAGTCTAATGATTCAGGATCTTCTGGATCAGGGTCCTCTGGATCAGGCTCTTCTGGATCAGGATCCTCTGGATCAGGATCTTCTGGATCTGGGTCCTCTGGATCTGGGTCCTCTGGATCTGGGTCTTCTGGATCTGGGTCCTCTGGATCAGGGCTGTCTGGCTCAGGTTCTGGAATAGTAGGCGTTTCAGGATCTGGCTCTTGTGTAGGATCAGCTTCATTCAAGTCCAAAAGAGTTTGATCTTCTGTCAGAGTAATAGACTCGGTGTTAAGGGCCTGGGTATCGTAACCATACGTCGGACTAGCCGATAAACCTGAACGGTTGATATCAACCAATACCCCACCGAGACCAGCAGCGAGAGGGCCTTCACCAGCGGCTGGTGCATCTTGAACTTGAGTCGGGTCTTGCCCTGCTAAAATGGCTTGTTGCAGAGCAGTTAGGTCTACAATGCCATCCGCTAAAAACTCCGTTGACGGTATCGCTTCAACTGCTTCTTGCGACAATCGGTAAACTTCATCGTTAATTTCAACCGCCGACGCTTCAGCTAGGTAAACATCTGTTCCATCAGTAAACGCAAGCGTCGCGCTAGCGTCCACCGCTGCAAATATGATATCCCCTTGGTAAATTGGCTGCCCTATTTGCAAGATACGTTCTTGCCCATCGACAGAGTGCGCTCGAACCGCACCTTGAAGCTGTGAAACGAACCCAACAGGTTCACCTAGAGACTGAATAGTTTGATTGTCGCTCATATAAGCTCCCTGCTTAATAGCATTAGTAACAACTAAACTATCCCTTTAAAATAAAGATGCCTATTGTACTGAAGTACACTTTTTAAACAGAAACACTATAAAACCCCACCATCCTCTTCTAAATAGCAGCTAATTTCGTACAAACAAAAAAACCAGCGCGATGACTCGAGCTGGTTTTTAAGTGTTAACAGAGCGGTTGCTGACTATTAACCATCCTGATTAATCGTAAACTCTTGGTTATTGAAGATTACGGTTAAGCTGTCTGTAGTGGAATTCACCGAACCATTTCCATCGCTATCAAACGAACTATCAGAGCCGAAGGTAGCCACTTCACTTCCTTTCACAGTTAAATGATTCACACCATCACCATCTTGAGAGATAGCAACATTTTCATCTAAATACGCCTGAACGGCTTCTAGATCACTTGAGTCTGTGTTACCAGGAAGATCTAAAAGGTCAGAGATATCCAATGCATCTTCCGAGGCGTGGAAGTCCTGAATGCTATCGTTTGAACTTTCATTCAAAATGAAAACATCTGCACCCGAACCACCGATAAGAGTATCTGACTCTGTATCATCACCACCGAATAACAAGTCATCACCGTCATTCCCAAACAGAGCATCAACACCTGAACCTCCTTCGAGATCATCCTTACCACTAGCGCCCTCTAATACATTGATTAGATCACCATCTAGTGTCATTGGCATTAAATCGAAATTGTCTGTATTTAGCTCAACAGCATCATTATCATCAACAGCAATCTTAAAATTAAGGTGTCCCCAGTTCTCCTGGTTATGATAAACAACCTGGATTGCATGGTAACCGGACTCCTGAGCAACAAAGCTACCATCCGATTTACTAATGGTATAACTACTCTCATTTGGGTCGTAGCCATCAGCTCCCCAACGAGCGGAAGCGACTACAGTGTCATTGATCGAAACATAAAAGCTGTCATCAACTGTCCCTTCAAAAGAATATTCCTTACCTTCTTCTAGGTAAATGAATGCAGAAATAACACCTAACTCCCTATGTGCAACCGTATATTTGTCATCTGCATCATAGTTAAGATCTGAAGGAAGCTCATCTATAATATTGGTGCTAACAGCCTTATTATCATCAGCAATAACGTTATCCATAACAGTATTAAGCTGCTCTTCAGAACCACCGCTGCCATTGTAGTTTCCACCGTACTCGTAGCTGTTTACATTTGACCAAACAGAATAATTCATGCCCTCAAAATCAGATTTATCTGTAATTTGCAGTAGTGCGGAACCTTGGCTGCCATCACTATCTTCAAACGTATAAGTGAACGATTCATCAACAGCAGGAGTTAGAGATTCAATTTCTTGTACAGAGAAACCATCGTTATTGCTGTTCTCTTGGCTATTTGAAAACGACACATAGCTAATTGCATTTCCGCCAGCCGAAATGGATACGGACTCAATCTTATTACCATTATTGTAATTCTCTGTGACCGTAATACCTGAAATAATGTCACCATTACTATCAAAAGCCAAAATTTCAGATTGATCGATACCATTCATATTATGGACACCAAACTGAACGGCAGTAGAAACTGTATCCAGTTTCACAAGCAAAGTCTCAGAAACTGTTCCGTTCCAATCTATCAGGCTGTTCGAACCAACGCCTATTTTAGGGTTACCCTGACCGCCTGTTTCCTTTACGTTATCGTTTACATCATCATTACTCCAGCGAATCTTACTAGCACTAAAGAAAGCACCATCGTTATCGCTGCTTAAAGATGCACCATGATCGAAGCCAATTACCTGAAAACCAGTCGCTGAACTATCTGTAAGAGTA
The DNA here is from genome assembly GCF_900089755.1 of Marinomonas aquimarina. Taxonomy (GTDB): domain Bacteria; phylum Pseudomonadota; class Gammaproteobacteria; order Pseudomonadales; family Marinomonadaceae; genus Marinomonas; species Marinomonas aquimarina. The sequence goes on from NZ_FLOC01000003.1 coordinate 201,979, forward strand.
TTAACGGCAAAACTAAAGCCACCATCTCTACCCATAGTTAAAGTGCCAGAATCAGTTTGAACTTCCCAATTACCCTCTGAGTTTAAATCAGTTAAAGTTTTTGTGACTTTGTCTGAACCAGATCCATAACTAATAGATGTAACACCACCGGCTCCAGTAGCTAGGTCATACTGAATCGAATCCGTATGGGTATCATTATTCAATACGTTGCCTTCAACACTAGAGAAGCCTATATCATCAACACCAGTAAGGCCTTGGTCACGAATATCTATGAACACAGACGCCCATTCAGACTCATTAGAGCCATCTGATACTTTGTAAGTAAATGACAGGTCACCAGCATCATCGGAACTGTGTTGAATAATTGGCGCTTCATATTTATAAGAACCATCTGAGGCAACTTTTAATACGCCAAAATCATCACTTTCAATTATTAAATAACCGTCAACAAAATCACTTGTTACAGCAGTACCATTAGAATCCAACGCAATACTTGAAATGGTTAAAGTCTCATTCTCTTCGTCACTAAAATCGCTTAGAAGTGAGCTTGCATTAGCATTAAAAGCAAATGATTCACCCTCCAAGAGGCTATGAGTAGTGGAAGCAGCCGCAGCCCATTCAGGCGCGTCATTCTCTGGCACATACGTTGGCGTATCGCTGTCAGTATCCGTCACATTTGCGCTATCGGTCGCCGTTAGGCTCACCGCTGGCAAGGTCTCGCCCGCATTGATCGCCTCAACACCCGCTTGCGTCAACACCACATCGGTGCCATCGATCGCGTAGTAACCCTCGGTGTTCGTGCCGTCTGTGAAGTCCACGCTTGGCGTGCCGTCTTCTTCGTCTGACGCCGTGAAGCTCGCCACAACGGTATCCACCGCCGCGTCGTTTTCATTGAACTCGGCTGCCGCTGTCACCTCGATCACTGGACCGTCGTTTTGTGCTGTGTAGCTTGGCGTATCGCTGTCAGTATCCGTCACATTTGCGCTATCGGTCGCCGTTAGGCTCACCGCTGGCAAGGTCTCGCCCGCATTGATCGCCTCAACACCCGCTTGCGTCAACACCACATCGGTGCCATCGATCGCGTAGTAACCCTCGGTGTTCGTGCCGTCTGTGAAGTCCACGCTTGGCGTGCCGTCTTCTTCGTCTGACGCCGTGAAGCTCGCCACAACGGTATCCACCGCCGCGTCGTTTTCATTGAACTCGGCTGCCGCTGTCACCTCGATCACTGGACCGTCGTTCACCAAGGTCACACTTGGGTCGTAGCTGGCCGCTTCGCCAGCCACTGTGCCGTCATGTGGCGTCAACGTGAACGCTGGCAACTCGGAACCACCGTTCACCAGTGCCGCACCCGCTTCGGTCAAGACAACGTTGTTACTGTCATCCAACGCGTAGTTGGTTGTATCACTCAGGGTCACCGTGACCGTGTCGCCGTCTTCGTCGTTGGTGCTGTAAGACGCCACCACATCGCCCGCAGACGCTTGTTCTTCAGTGAAGTTCTGCTGGTTACTCAGCGTCACTTCAGGTGCATCGTTTATACTTAGTGTTAACTCACCTTCTGAGCCTTTATTGCCAGCAGTATCAGTGTAGCTATTCTTCGCCACACTGATACTTGGCTCTTTATCACCAGTAAATGTGAACGTTGCAGTCCAAGTATCATCATCCAATTGTTGTAGATTACTTAATTCGCCACCATCAGCTTTGATATCGCCCATTTCAAAGCCAGCCACATTTTCACTGAATTGGAATGTAACTGTTGTTTCTTGGCCTACAGATAAATTTTCATCCGCTGCCGTAATCGTCACACTTGGGCCGTCAATATCTGCTGCTGGAGCATTTTCTGTAACATCAGGTGACTTATTGTCAGCTTCATCAGACAAGCTGGCCGTCACGCTATCTTCTGGCGACACCTCGAAGGACACACCATTGTTTAGGTGGTTCTGCTTCAATTCAATCGTGACTTCTTCACCATCGTTCACTTTATATGTCAGTGTGTCGCCAACCTCTGATCCAGTCACAGAAATAGTCGCAGTGACCGTACCATCGTTGCCAACCTCATCGTTGTTGTAAACTTGGTCAGTACCCGCATCTTCAAAGCTAATAGTTGGCGTAGCAATCTCAGTATCAATATTTACGACAGGGCTAACAAAGGCTGACTGGCCATTCTCTTTCCCATCATTTGGCGTCAAAGTGAATGACGGTAAATCCTCGCCCGCATTCACCAACGCCGCACCCGCTTCGGTTAACACCACGGTGTTACCGTTCAAGGCGTAATTCACTTCGTCACTAAGCGTTACCGTCACGTCATCACCGTCAGCATCGAAGGTCGTGAACTCTGCCACCACTTCGTCTGCCGACGCTTGATCTTCAGTGAAGACATTAACATTCGTCACGGTAATTTCTGGAACATCGTTCGGCACATCAATTTCATAGATGTGGGCTGTGCTACCATCGCCTCGATTACCAGAGCTATCGAAAGCATGAGCAGTACCCTCAATCTTGAGATCTGCGTCTTCAGTCAATTCAGACGCATCTAGAGTAAGTTGGTATTTGCCTGTAGAGTCCGTACGTAGGCTGTATTCTTGTCCGTTAATATTCAGTGTTACGACAGCAAAACTAAAGGCATCACCAGAAACAGTACCCGTAATAGTTACACTACCCTCTGCTTCCTCAGAGGAAACTAAGTTATCAGATGTGACATCATCAATCGTTAGCGTAACGTCTAAGTTTGCAGGACCATCATTATCGAAAATACGCAATGTGCCTTGAGCATCACCTAGCAGGGCATCCCCAGTTACATTTGAAAGTGTAACAAAGCCCATTTCCATATCTTCAATAGTGGTATCGTCCTCGATACCAATACGGACAACCTTTGATGTTTCGCCCGCTGCGAAAGTAACGGTGCCGGTATAGTCCGTGAAATCTACACCTGCGGTAGCCCCAATGCCGATTGTTGTGTAGTCAACGCTAACCTCACCTTCAGCGGCCTTACTCAAACTGACGGTGAACTCAGCATATTCCTGACCTTCCACCGCATAAACGAAGTCAATGCCGACCAAAGGTAGATCAGTAGCTGCTGAGTCATTATCTTCAATAGCAAACGTAATATCTTCGTCGTAGTAGTTATCGCCAGATACCGTAGCATTGAAGTACTCAGTTCCTTCGATTTCATAGTCATCAAAGATTGGAATGCGGATGTCAATGGCGTTACTTCCGCCAGGCATTTCCATCGAGAAGGTTGGCCATACATCGCCGTTATCTTGGTATTCAACTGAATCCAAGCTAACAGCCATCCAAGTGTCACCACCATCAGTTGAATACTCCACAGGCATTGTGTAGTCATCTGAGTATTCTGCAATCGATTTACCAAGCTCTGCACTTAGCTTCTCACTGGTAAAGGTGATTTTAAGCGTCTGAGCTGTATCAAACGTCAGCGTACTGTTAAGCGAGAATTGATTATAACCATCCCCTTCAGAAACAGAGCTCACGTCCGTAGATAAGTGGGACTTGAATGTATCTAAAGTAGAAGAGGTAACATCTGTGTAAGCCGTCCAGTCTTCTACTCGATAATCGATACTCAGACCTTCTAGATCGTACTGATTGATGCCTTCATTTAATTGGATGAGATAGTTCCCATCACCTTGATCAACCAAAGTACCAATCTCTTGGAATTGCGCAGATAACTGAACATTCTTAACCAACAAGTTTTCTGTTGTAACCTGTTGACCAACAGCGCCTTCCAATAAGTCATTCGTTGTGAAAGTAACTTGACCATTCATTTCAGAGTAGTTGTATTGCACAACGCCACCAGGAACTTCGATGACATCGGCAGTACGCTCATCAAAGGAGTCTGGTGTACGATCGCCAGCGAGTGACTCAATAGTCTGCGCAACGTGTTCCATTGCCGCTGTCTCAAACTCGTTATGGCCTAAGTTATCTTCGGTTTCACTTTCACGGGTAAACTCAATGTTCACATGCGCTAGAGCATCAGAAATCATCTGTTTACCAGCTTCTGCGATATTTAAATCGTAATTATCAAAAGCGGCACGCATGTCACTGGTAATATTCAGCACTTGGCTGCCAGATGGGTGATTAATGATATCACTTGTGTCTAAAACACCATCTTCAACGTCTGAGTCTTGTAAGCCCTCACTAATGGCTTGGATGAAAATTGCCATGTTCTCAACATAGTTTAGGTTTACATCACCTAGATCTGTCTTCGCGATGTCTTGAAGGAATAACACGCTTCCGCTAATCACCTCAGAGGAAATCTCGGCGATTTCTACTCCACCAACAGAAAAAGTAATGGTGTCGCCATCACGATAAGAAAACGCCCCATCAGTCTCCCCTTCTCCTGTAAGACCAGAAAGGCCACTTGTTGTTGAGTAAGAAAGACCATTCACCACTCCATCTGCGAAGGTTGCAGTCATGATGGACTCATCAGGAGCCACCGCAGGATCGACCATCACCGCAGTACCATTGTTTTCAGCATCGCTTGGCGTCAAGGTGAACGCGGGCAACTCTTCCCCTGCATTGACTAATGCTGCACCCGTTTCCGTCAGAACAACTGTATTACCACTTAACGCATAGTTGTCCATATCGCTCAAGGTAACCGTAACTTCATCACCGTCTTCGTCTGCTGTGGTAAAGGTCGCTACAAGGTCATTCTCAGACGCACCATCGACTTGAGCGAAATCAAAGCTGTCTGTAACCGTCAAAGTTGGCGCTTGGTTATCTGGCAATGTCACCTCAGGGTCTACAATCACCGCAGTACCATTGTTTTCAGCATCGCTTGGCGTCAAGGTGAACGCAGGCAACTCTTCCCCTGCATTGACTAACGCTGCACCCGCTTCCGTCAGAACAACTGTATTACCACTTAACGCATAGTTGTCCATGTCGCTCAAGGTAACCGAAACTTCATCACCGTCTTCGTCTGCTGTGGTAAAGGTCGCCACAAGGTCATTCTCAGACGCACCATCGACTTGAGCGAAATCAAAGCTGTCTGTAACCGTCAAGGTTGGCACTTGGTTCTCTGGCAATGTCACCTCAGGGTCTACAATCACCGCAGTACCATTATTTTCAGCATCGCTTGGCGTCAAGGTGAACGCAGGCAACTCTTCCCCTGCATTGACTAACGCTGCACCCGCTTCCGTCAGAACAACTGTATTACCACTTAACGCATAGTTGTCCATATCACTCAAGGTAACCGTAACTTCATCACCGTCTTCATCTGCTGTGGTAAAGGTCGCCACAAGGTCATTCTCAGACGCACCATCGACTTGAGCGAAATCAAAGCTTTCTGTAACCGTCAAGGTTGGCGCTTGGTTATCTGGCAATGTCACCTCAGGGTCTACAA
>NZ_FLOC01000004.1 GCF_900089755.1 Marinomonas aquimarina
CACTAAGCAGGCTGCTTCATGCTTAAACTCTGTTGAAAATGTACGACGTTGTTTTGTCATTGGACACCTCTTTTGATGTGGCTATATTACCACCTTAAATGGTGTCCGGTTTTATTAGACCACTACAACTCTCTCACCGGTTCTATTCCATTAAGATTGCAGTAGAACCGAGCCGGCATCCTTTTCCGGGTCATTTTAAGTCCTTATGCTTTAAAGTACCAATATTGGTACACACTCATTGTATTGCATGTTTATAATTTGATCAAATATTAGGTTTTATTAATTAGCTCCCTCCCATGCTTTTGATTTGCGCTGACGGTCGAAGGGAAGAGCGACCGAAGATGTGCGCAAGCAAATTGAATTGCATGGGAGGGAGCTGCAAAGCAGGTTAGGAAGCCGAAGCTAGAGAGCCTGCAACCTTCACGATCTACTTCAGACCTGCGAGATCCATTCCCGCGGGAACCGCGGTCCTACAAAGGCTGCGATTTGCTTCAGGTATGCGATGCCTTTCCCCGATGGAATCGAGTCGTAAAATCGGGGCAAGGGAACTCTCCCAAAGATGGCATATTTAGCTCCATCCCATGCGTTTGATTTGCGCTGACGCGTCGGTGGTGAGGCACGAACCGAGACAGGCGCAAGCAAATTGAATTGCATGGGATGGAGCCGAAAAGCAGGATATGAGGCCGAGACTAGAAAGTCTGCAACTTTTGCGATCTGCTTCAGAAATGCGAGCTTCATTCCCGCGGAAACCGCGGTCCTACAAAAGCTGCGATTTGCTTCAGGTATGTGATGCCCTTCCCCGATGGAATCGGGTCATACAATCGGGGCAAGGATGCCCCTCCCACAGCAGGGATAGCCGCTTATTATTTAGCTCAATCCCATGCGTTTGATTTGTGCTGACGCGTCGGTGGTGAGGCACGAACCGAGACAGGCGCAAGCAAATTGAATTGCATGGGATAGAGCCGCAAAGCGGGTTAGAAGGCCGAGGCTGGAAAGCCTACAGCCTCCACTATTTACTTCAGACATGCGATATCGATTCCCGCGGGAACCGCGGTCCTACAAAGCCGCGATTTACTTCAGATATGCAGAGCAATCGGGGCAAGGATGCCCCTCCCACAAGTGCTAGCTTGTCAGGAATAGCAGCTTCGACAGTTAAGGGGTCAGAGCCCTTTTACACCAATAATGTTGACGATAATCAGCCGATCTTTATAGGCAAGGAGTCTGACTCCTTTTCTATCGGCAATAAAAAAGGAGCACCGAGGTGCTCCTTTTAGAGAGTTAACGAGAAGTTAAGATTAGCCAGCTACGAATGCTGCTTTTTCTTCTTCAGTTACTTCTTTGATAGATAGCTTGATACGACCGCGAGCGTCTACGTCAAGAACCTTAACGATTACGTCTTGGCCTTCTTCTAGTACGTCAGCTACTGCACGGATACGCTCTTCAGCGATCTGAGAGATGTGCACTAGGCCGTCTTTACCAGGAAGGATGTTCACGAAGGCACCGAATTCAGCTAGGCGAACTACTTTACCTTGGTAAAGTTTGTCTACTTCTGCTTCTGCAGTGATTTCGTGGATACGTAGCATTGCGGCATCAGATGCAGTTTTATCTGGTGCGTAGATACGTACAGTACCGTCGTCGTCTAGGTCGATAGATGCGCCAGTGTCTTCAGTGATAGAACGGATTGTTGCGCCGCCTTTACCGATAACTTCACGGATCTTCTCAGGATCGATCTTGAATGTCGCCATAGATGGTGCATTCGGAGATACTTCTGGACGAGCGTAGCCAATTACTTGAGACATTTCACGTAGGATGTACTTACGTGCTTCCATCGCTTGAGATAGCGCGATGTCCATGATCTCTTCGTTGATACCTTCGATCTTGATGTCCATTTGTAACGCTGTGATACCTTCTTCAGTACCCGCTACTTTAAAGTCCATGTCGCCAAGGTGGTCTTCGTCACCTAGGATGTCAGTTAGGACTGCGAAGCCGTCGTCTTCTTTTACAAGACCCATTGCGATACCCGCAACCGGTGCTTTAAGAGGAACACCAGCGTCCATCATAGATAGAGACGCACCACAAACAGACGCCATTGAGCTTGAACCGTTAGATTCAGTGATCTCAGATACGACGCGGATTGTGTATGGGAATTCGTCTTCTGAAGGAAGAACCGCTTGTACACCACGACGTGCTAGACGACCGTGACCGATTTCACGACGACCTACACCGCCCATACGACCACACTCACCTACAGAGTAAGGAGGGAAGTTGTAGTGCAGCATGAAGCTGTCTTTGGACTCGCCCGCTAGACCGTCAGCGATCTGTGCGTCACGGCTTGTACCTAGTGTACAAGTAGCGATTGCTTGTGTTTCACCACGAGTGAACAAAGCAGAACCGTGAGTTTTCTTCAGCATGCCCACTTCAACGTTGATGCCACGAACAGTTTTGTTGTCACGGCCGTCGATACGTGGTTTGCCGTCGATTACGCGACGACGAACGATGTTTTTCTCTAGCTTACCGAATACACCAGCCACTTCAGCTTCTGTGTGGTAGCCTTCTTCAGTTACTAGGTGAGCAATCGCTGCTTCACGAACTTCGCCCAGTTTCGCGTAGCGAGCCATCTTATCAGAGATGGTGTACGCTTCTTCGATCTGTGTTGAGAAGCCAGATTTAACCGCTTCAACAAGCTCAGCGTTGGCTTGTTCTGCTGACCATTCCCAACGTGGTTTGCCAGCTTCTGCGGCAAATTCGTTGATCGCGTCTACTGCAGTTTGCATTTCTTTATGTGCGTATAGCACGGCACCTAGCATTTCGTCTTCAGTCAGCTCTTGTGCTTCAGACTCAACCATTAGTACGGCGTCTTTAGTACCCGCAACCACCATGTCTAGTAGAGATTCTGCTAGCTCAGAGTTTAGTGGGTTAAGAACGTAGCCAGACTCATCGTTGAAGCCAACACGTGCTGCACCGATAGGACCGTTGAATGGGATACCAGAAATCGTTAGCGCTGCAGATGTAGCAAGCATTGCTGGGATATCAGCATCTAGGTCTGTGTTAGTCGACATAACCGTACAAACAACTTGTACTTCGTTCATGAAACCTTTCGGGAACAGTGGACGAATTGGACGGTCGATTAGACGAGACGTTAGGGTTTCTTTTTCTGAAGGACGACCTTCACGCTTTAGGAAACCGCCAGGGATTTTACCTACCGCGTAAGTACGCTCTTGGTAGTGTACAGATAGAGGGAAGAAGTCTTGGCCGTCTTTTGCGCTCTTCGCGCCAACCACTGTTGCCAGAACTTGTGCATCACCCATTGTACATAGAACAGCACCCGTCGCTTGACGTGCGATACGGCCTGTTTCTAGGGTAACTTCTTGATTTCCGTATTGGAAAGTTTTAGTCGTAATACTCACTCGTATTCCTTTAACTTATTTTTTATTACTTTCTCCCAAAGACAATCTTTAGTAGCCAGTACTCAGATGTATTCTTTAAAGCTTCGTGTCGTTGGGCGAAGAAAAATACATGTGAAGTACAGGCTGTCCCTTGGGAGGCCTTTAAGAAAAAAGGGCCATATCTCTATGGCCCTTTCTCTGTCTTAGCGACGTAGACCTAGCTTCTTGATCAAGCTAGTGTAACGTGCTGCGTCTTTACGCTTAAGGTAGTCCAGCAGCTTACGACGCTGGTTTACCATGCGGATTAGACCGCGACGAGAATGGTGGTCGCCTTTGTTTGCTTTGAAGTGACCTTGTAGACCTTCGATGTTCTTAGTTAGCAATGCAACTTGAACTTCTGGTGAACCAGTGTCGCCTTCTTTAGTTTGAAACTCTGCAACCAATGCTGCTTTTTGTTCTGCAGACAATGCCATAATCTGTATCTCCAATATTAATATGCAATTAAAAATTCAGGGTGGCCGAGCATATTTTCAGTCATCCTAAGGTCGAGTATTCTAGCACTATTTTTTCGCTAACTCACTCGTATTTACCAGTCGATGTGGCTTAATTTTACCTTTTTTCACTACACCTAAACCCATGAAAGCACGCGTGCCTTCGACGTATAGACGCAGTAATTGATCTTCATCAAAACCACGTGTGTCGTTCAGCAATCTACCGAACACTATATCCTGAGATTCTTGCACTGACATGACAACTTCCGGCAAGTGCAGCACGGCAGTATCCGAGCCCATTAGCTTCTGATCGAGAATGTCCTCACCCTGCTCTGCAAGGGCTTCAAACTCTTCGATGGTGAGCATATCCGCCGGATCGTATCCCGCCGTCGACACCCGATGCAGGGTCTTAAGATGCGCACCACAGCCCATGGCTTCACCAATATCTTCACCAATGGTGCGGATATAAGTGCCTTTGGAACAGCTAATGTCCAACGTCAGAGTGTTTTCGGTGCGCTCTAGTACCTGCAAGTTTGAGATAAACACTTTGCGGCGTTTACGCTCAATGGTGATGCCTTGGCGTGCGTATTCGTACAAAGGTTTGCCTTCGTGCTTTAACGCAGAGTACATCGGTGGCACTTGCTCGATCTCACCACGAAAACGGTTCAGCAGTGTTTCTAATTCGTCATCAGAAAGCTGTGGTACGGTTTCGTTAGTCAGAATGTCACCTTCTTTATCGCCTGTGGTGGTACGAATACCCAGTTCAATACAGGTGATGTAACGCTTATCAGCGTCGAGCAGGAATTGTGAGAATTTGGTTGCTTCGCCTAAACACAGCGGAAGCATGCCGGTAGCAAGTGGGTCAAGTGCCCCCGTGTGTCCGGCTTTGGCAGCACGGAACACACGGCGAACTTTTTGTAACGCTTGATTAGAGCTCAGACCCAGAGGCTTGTTTAAAAGCACGACGCCATCAATGGCGCGCCATTGCGTTTTACCCATGGTAATCGCTTACTCTTCGTTTGAGTCTTGTTTCTGGTCCTTGCGAACGGCTTCGTCAATCAACGCCGACATGCGGGCACCGTTTACTACGCTCGCGTCGTAGTGGAAACGTAGGTGCGGCATGACGCGCAGCTTCACTTCTTTCGCAAGACGGGAACGCAAGAAGTTCTTGGCACTTTCCAGTGCCGCTTGGTTTTCCGCCAAGCGCTCCGCGTTGTCATCCAGGCCTAGCACGGTGTAGTACACATCCGCATAGCCTAGGTCTTTTGCAACGCGTACTTCGTTGATCGTTACCATACCCAGACGTGGGTCTTTCACTTCAAATTGTATTAGGGATGCCAGCTCCTTTTGGAGCTGGTCACCGATACGACTAGTACGACTGAATTCGCCTGCCATTGTGTATCCCTGTATTAAAGTGAACGAGCGACTTCGATAGTCTTGAAGACCTCGATCTTATCGCCTTCTTTCACGTCGTTGTAGTTCTTCACGCCGATACCACATTCCATACCTTGACGGACATCGTTTACAGCGTCTTTGAAGCGACGTAGAGATTCCAGTTCACCTTCGTAGATAACCACGTTGTCACGTAGGACACGGATTTTCTCGTTACGGTAAACCGTACCTTCGATAACCATACAGCCAGCAACTAGACCGAACTTAGGTGAACGGAATACGTCACGTACTTCTGCAGTACCCACGATTTCTTCACGTAGATCCGGTGTCAACATGCCTGATAGGGCTTGTTTCACGTCGTCGATGATGTTGTAGATGACGCTGTAGTAACGTAGGTCAACGTTTTCACGCTCGATGAACTGCTTCGCAGAGCTGTCCGCACGTACGTTGAAACCGAAGATAACGGCGTTTGAAGCAAGCGCTAGGGTCGCGTCAGTTTCAGTGATACCACCGACACCGCTCGATACTACGTTTACTTTTACTTCGTCAGTACTTAGATCCGTCAAAGACTTGATCAGTGCTTCCAAAGAACCACGTACGTCGGCTTTCAGTACGATGTTTAGCGTACCCACTTCGTCTTGACCCATGTTGGAGAACAGGTTCTCAAGCTTAGCAGAGTGCTGACGTGCGAAGCGTACTTCACGGTATTTACCTTGACGGAAGTTCGCTACTTCACGCGCTTTACGCTCGTCGGCAACAACGATGAACTCTTCACCGGCATCAGGTGTACCGTCAAGACCTAGGATCTCAACAGGGATAGATGGACCAGCAGACTCTACTGTCTTACCGTTCTCATCCAACAGCGCACGTACACGACCCATTTGTAGGCCGGCTAGAACGATGTCACCTTTCTTCAGGGTACCGTTCTGTACCAGAACGGTTGCAACAGAACCACGACCACGATCTAGGCGAGATTCAACCACCACACCTTTACCTGGCGCACTTGGTACCGCTGTTAGTTCAAGTACTTCTGCTTGCAGTAGAACCGCTTCTAGAAGCTCTTCGATACCTTGACCAGATTTCGCTGACACACCTACGAATTGAACGTCACCGCCCCATTCTTCAGGGACAACTTCATGCGCTACCAATTCGTTTTTAACTTTATCGATGTCAGCCGCTTCTTTATCGATCTTAGTCATGGCAACAACAATAGGCACGCCCGCAGCACGAGAGTGCTGGATCGCTTCAATCGTTTGTGGCATCACGCCATCGTCTGCCGCACACACTAGGATTACGATATCTGTCGCTTGCGCACCACGAGCACGCATTGAGGTAAACGCCGCGTGTCCAGGAGTATCTAGGAAGCTGACCATACCATGGTCTGTTTCTACGTGGTAAGCACCGATATGCTGTGTGATACCACCCGATTCGCCCGCTGCTACGCGCGTGGTACGGATGTAGTCAAGTAGCGATGTTTTACCGTGGTCAACGTGACCCATTACCGTCACAACTGGCGCACGTTTGATCGATTCACCTTCGTAGTCGATAGAGTCGATCATGTCGTTCTCTAGCGCGTTTTCGTCGATGAACTTAACTTTGTGACCCATTTCTTCAACCACTAGGGTTGCTGTGTCACGATCGATCGTTTGGTTGATGGTTGCCATCGCACCCATCTTGAACATCACCTTGATCACTTCTGCTGCTTTGATGGCCATTTTCTCAGCCAGTTCTGCAACCGTGATACTTTCAGGCAATGCTACTTCGTGAATGATTGGAGCTGTTGGCTTCTGGAAGCCGTGCTCTTGTTTACCAGGTCTCTTCAGCTTGCGCTTGCCGCCGCGACGAGAAAATTCGTCATCATCATTCAAAGAGATGCGACCTGTGCGTTTCTGATCTGCACGACCACGTGGCTTGTCATCTTTACGATCGTTCTGTTTAGGTGCAGCTTTTTTACCTTTCGGTGCTGGACCACTTGGTTTACTGTTGCCAGCAGTCTGAGACACCTTACGAGTAGTGTTGGTCTCTTTCGAATTATCCACGAGTTTATCCGCTCCCATATCGGAGTCGTTTGGCTCCGTTTTCTGTGCTGCTCGGTCGGCTGCTTCACGCTCTTTTTGCTGGCGTTCTGCTTCTTTGCGAGCTTGTTCTTCAGCTTCGGCTTTTGCCTTAGCTGCCTGTTCGGCCTCAAGTCTTGCCGCCTCTTCGCGAGCTTGCTCAGCCTCAATACGTGCTTGCTCTTCTGCCGCGCGCTGCTCTGCTAGCATTTCTTGCTGGCGTTTTAGCTCATCTTCGACATCAGTACGCTTCACGTAAGTGCGTTTTTTCTTAACCGCAACGTTCACTGTTTTATTACCAGCACCCGCTGATAGCGTACTCTTTGTGCGACGCTGAAGGGTAATGCGCTGCTCACCTTCGGCTTCACTTGAGTCGCCATGCTGACGCTTAAGATAGTTTAACAGTATTTGCTTCTCAACATCAGACACTTCTTGGTCTGCACTCTGATGAGGCAGACCAGCATCTTTCATCTGAGTTAATAGTTTCTCGACTGGTGTGCTCACCAGTTCGGATAATATCTTAACGGTTTGAACTGTCATTAAGTTCCCCCTTTTTACTCAGATTTTATTCAGATTCAGCAAACCATGGTGCACGCGCTGTCAAAATTAGGGCGGCGGCACGCTCTTCGTCCATGCCATCAATCTCTAATAGTTCGTCGACTGATTGCTCTGCCAAATCTTCCATCGTTACCACGCCTTTCGACGCTAGAACCAAGGCTAGGTGGTTATCCATGCCTTCCATTTCCAGTAGATCTTGTGCTGGTTTGGCACTTTCAAGCTGCTCTTCCGCTTGCAGTGCTTGGTTCAATAGCGCTTCTTTGGCACGAGTACGTAGTTCGTTTACCAAATCTTCATCAAATCCGTCGATGTCTAACATCTCTTCCATCGGCACGTATGCAACTTCTTCGATCGTTGCAAAGCCTTCTTCGGCTAGCTGAATCGCTAGGTCATCGTCGATGTCTAAAACAGAAACAAATAGATCAATCAGCTTTTGTGATTCTTCTTGTTGTTTAGCTTCTGCATCTTCCGCTGTCATTACGTTTAGAGTCCAGCCAGTCAATGCTGACGCTAGACGAACGTTTTGACCGTTACGACCAATCGCTTGCGCTAGATTGTCGCTCTTCACTGCTACGTCCATAGAGTGAGAGTCTTCGTCAATTACGATTGAATCAACTTCTGCTGGTGCCATCGCATTGATCACTAGTTGCGCTGGGTTATCATCCCAAAGCACGATATCAACACGCTCACCATTCATTTCGTTAGAAACCGCTTGGACACGCGCACCACGCATACCCACACAAGCACCGATTGGATCGATACGGCGATCACTTGTCTTAACAGCGATTTTCGCACGTAGACCTGGATCACGGGCTGCGCCACGGATCTCGAGCACTTCTTCTGCGATTTCAGGCACTTCAAGACGGAACAGTTCCACCATGAATTCTGGAGAAGTACGTGATAGCACCAACTGTGAGCCACGGTTGTCTTCACGAATTTCTTGTAGCAACGCACGAATACGGTCGTTTAGACGGAACGTTTCGCGGTTGATTAGGGCATCTTTTGGCAAGGATGCTTCAGCGTTTTCACCTAGGTCGATGATTAGGCTGTCACGGGTCACTTTCTTCACTTGACCGTGAACTAGCTTGCCCACTTTGTCACTGTACATCGCCACCATTTTTGCACGCTCAGCTTCACGTACTTTTTGTACGATCACTTGCTTCGCTGTTTGTGCTGCGATACGACCGAATTCTTCTGATTCGATTTCTTCTTCGTAAATCTCACCGGCAGCGATGTTTAGACCCATTTCTTCCATGTCATCAGTGGTTAGTTCTGAATCTGGAGCTGAGTAGTCTTCATCCGCCACGATGTCCCACTGACGGTAGGTTTTGTAATCACCTGTACGCTGATCGATGGATACACGTACTTTTGCTTCGCCGTCAAAACGACGTTTTGCAGCGCTTGCTAATGCAGTTTCTACGGCCTCAAAAATTACCTGTTTTGGTACATCTTTTTCGTTGGATACCGCTTCTACTACCAAAAGAATCTCTTTGCTCATCCTTTTAGCCTCTCTCAAAGGTTGAATAAATTAAAACTGAGGAACAATGTTTGCTTTTTCAATCAACTCGATTGGCAGCAAGTACTCTTCGTTATCTACGAGCAGCACCACTTCATCACCTTCAATGCCGGTGAGCTGACCTTTAAATTTGCGGCGACCATCAAACGGCACGCGCAAGCGTAATGACACAACAGAACCAAGAAAACGTTGGTACTGGCTGAGTTCAAATAATGGGCGATCCAAACCTGGTGATGACACCTCTAGGCTGTATTCGCCAGAAATAGGGTCTTCCACATCCATGATCGCGCTCACTTGGCGACTCACTGATGCGCAATCTTCTACATCAATTCCTTTCTCGGCGTCTGTTTCTATAAACACACGTAGAACAGAATCCTTGCCTTGAGAAATGTATTCGAGCCCCCAAAATTCAAAGCCCAAACCTTCAACAACGGGCTTGATTAGCTCTTCTAGTTGCGTGAACTTAGTAGACAAATGACTTCTCCGATAAAAAGCGTAGAAACAAAAAACGGGCTCAAGGCCCATTTAACAGTAGTTCAGATAGCAAAAAACCCCATATAGGGGCCATCCAAACTATAAGATCTTCTCAGACCTTAATCTTACTATGTGAACATAATAAGACTAGGTTGGTTGCGGGAGCCGGATTTGAACCGACGACCTTCGGGTTATGAGCCCGACGAGCTACCAGACTGCTCCATCCCGCGTCAACGAGGACACATTCTACTACAACAATGTGTCTTTCTCAAGAATGGTGCCGATGGCCGGACTCGAACCGGCACAGCCGTAGGCCACCACCCCCTCAAGATGGCGTGTCTACCAATTCCACCACATCGGCAATTTTTTGTAGATTCTTACTCTACTGTAGGAATATCTTGGTTGGCTGCAGATTCTTCAGCGCCTGTTTCAAGCTCTGGCATTTCCACAGTTTCTTCCACTTGTGACGCATTTGGCACGAAGTCCAAACCACCGTCTACAGTTTTTGCCTGCTCGCTAGCGAAGAACGCTAGACCAAAGCTAGTCAAAAAGAATACCAAAGCAAATACAGCTGTTAGTTTACCGAAGAAGCTACCGCCACCTTGGCTACCAAATACTGTTTGCGATGCACCGCCACCAAAAGAAGCACCTGCATCAGCACCTTTACCCTGCTGAATCAACACCAACCCGATGATAGCAACGGCTGCTAATACATGAACAACTAAAACTAAAGCTTCCATTTTTTTACTTCGCAGATTCTATGATCGAATTAAATTCTTTAGCATCCAAAGAAGCGCCACCTACTAGGGCACCATCAATGTCAGGCTGAGCAAATAGCTCGGCACTGTTCGATGCTTTAACACTGCCGCCGTACAAAATAGCGATTTTTTCCGCAATTTCTGCCGACTGAGTGGCAATATTATCTCGAATACCTTTATGTACTTCTTGAGCTTGTTCTGAAGTCGCTGATTTACCAGTACCGATAGCCCAAACAGGCTCGTAGGCAACCACAACTTGCTCAAACAACTCTACGCCGATTTCATTTAGCACTGCATCAACTTGAGCGTTACATACTGCTAGAGTCGTACCCACTTCGCGCTGCTCAAGTGTTTCACCGACGCATAAAATTGGCGTTAGGCCTGCAGCTAACGTTGCTGCGACTTTTTTCGCCACCTGAGTATCCGTTTCTGCGAACAGAGCACGACGCTCAGAGTGTCCCAAGATCACATGAGACACAGAGAAGTCTTGTAACATCGACAAGCTTACTTCCCCAGTGTAAGGACCTGAGTTGTATTCTGACGCGTTTTGCGCAGCCAATTTAATGGATGAATCCACCAATTGTTGAGCCACTAACGGTAAGTATACGAAACTTGGCGCTACCACTACATCAAGGGTATCACAGGCATTTAAGCCTTTAACCAGTTCAACTACGGACTCTACTGAGCCATTCATTTTCCAGTTGCCTGCGACTATCTTACGACGCGTCATAGTGATACCTCTGATTTAGAGGCGCTCATTCTAGGCAATTGTCTAGCCTATATCAAGCGCTAATTATTGATTTTTAAGTTAAGAATCAGCCAATTGCTCGCTCTTTTGCTTAGCAACCGACTCCACTTCAGCAGCGAGATAGTCCACTAACTCGTCCACCATTTCTTGATCACGGCCTTCGACCATCACTCGAATCAGTGGCTCTGTACCTGAGGCACGCAGTAAAACTCGACCAAGGCCGTTGAGCTTTTCATTGGCCATGGCGATGGCTTTTTGCAAAGCCGGCTCTTCTGCTGGGGCAAAACGTGCTGCCACACGAACATTCTTTAGCTTTTGTGGGAATTTAATCAAACCCGCCAGCAATTCGTGAAGCGCTTTCCCCTCTTCAATCATGGCGCGCAAAACTTGCAGCGCTGCGATAATACCATCACCTGTGGTGGTGATATCACGGCAAACAATATGCCCCGATGGCTCGCCACCTAGGACCCAGCCATGCTGAATCAGTTTTTCATTAACGTAACGATCACCTACTTTAGCACGACTGAAGCCGATACCATTTTCAGAAAACGCCAATTCCAAACCAAAGTTACTCATCAGCGTACCCACCACACCGCCATTAAAGCGGCCAGTGTCCATCAAGTGGTTGGCAATGATGTACAGCACGTCGTCACCATCACAGACCTTACCAAAGCGATCCACGAGAATCAGACGATCACCGTCCCCGTCTAGGGCAATACCAATATCGGCTTCTTCTGCTAAGACATTCTTACGCAGTAGCTCTGGCTTAGTCGCGCCACTGTCTTCATTGATGTTCAAACCATCAGGATTGACACCAATGGCAATCACTTCCGCCCCCAGCTCTGAGAACACACGCGGTGCCACGTGGTACGTCGCCCCATCGGCGCAGTCCACGACAATTTTCAGTCCAGACAACTGCAAACCGATTGGGAAGGTGCCTTTACAGTATTCAATGTAACGGCCCGCCGCGTCATCAATACGCTTAGCACGACCAATCAGGCCGGATTCCACCACCTGCATCGGCTGATCCAGGTAGTATTCAATCTTTTCTTCTAACTCGTCAGAGATTTTGCCGCCTTGGGCAGAGAAGAATTTGATACCGTTATCGGTATAAGGGTTATGCGAGGCACTGATAACAATCCCCGCGCTGGCACGGAAGGTACGCGTTAGGTAAGCAATGGCTGGCGTTGGCATAGGACCAACCAGACGCACATCCGCACCGGCCGCCACAATCCCCGATTCCAAGGCCGATTCGAACATATAGCCTGAGATACGCGTATCTTTACCAATCAGAATTTTCTTGTCATGTTCTTTAAAGACTTGGCCTGCCGCCCAGCCTAGCTTAAGCATAAATTCAGGTGTGATTGGAGCCTTGCCCACTTCCCCACGAATTCCATCGGTACCAAAATATTTACGCATGACGACTCTCTTCTATTTGATGCATCACTTTCAACATGTCCACATGGGGTTTCACATCATGAACACGGAAAATGCGTGCGCCTTTCAAGTAGGTTGAAGCATTTGCGCCCATGGTGCCATATAGTCGCTCGGATACTGGCACACCAAGGATGTCGCCGATCATGGTTTTACGAGACACACCAATCAGCACTTCATGACCTAAATTCAACAGACGCTCTGTGTGTTTAAGTAGGGTCGTATTATGAACTAGGGTTTTGCCAAAGCCGATACCTGGGTCCAAGATAATGTTGTCTTTTTTAATACCCGCCGCGACACAGGCTTCAATGCGAGCCAGTAAATACTGCTCAACATCTTCCACAAGGTCTTCATAAGAAGGTGAATCTTGCATGTTTTGCGGCGTACCACGCATGTGCATCAAACACACCGGCAAGCCTGTTGCCGCAGTCGCGACCAACGCGCCGTCACGCTCTAACGCGCGCACATCATTGATCAAGCCCGCTCCCAAGTTTGCCGAGCCAGTGATCACAGATGGCGTACTGGTATCCACCGAGACGATCGTATCAAAGCGCTGTTTTATGGCTTCCACCACAGGCAGGACACGATCCAACTCTTCTTGCTCACCCACTATCGCGGCGCCTGGGCGAGTGGACTCGCCGCCAACATCAATAAAGTCCGCACCGTCTTCGATCATGCGCTCGACTTGGCGCATGGCGTCATCAAAGTTGTTGTGCTTGCCGCCATCAGAAAAAGAATCAGGGGTAACGTTTAAGATCCCCATAACGCGAGGAAGCGATAAGTCTAACGACTTATCGCCAAATACCATTACAGACATTGGTTTGTTCACTTACTGTAGAAACAACGCCGGCGAAGCTTACGCTTCGCCGGTTGGTTTTTGAGACACAGGCTCGTCATCTGATGAGTCAGATGAACCTGTCATTTGATCGCTAGAATCATTGTTTTGAGGCTCAGGGTTCTGCACTTCTTCGGCATCGCCATTTGAGCTGTTACCGCCCGCAGATGGATCAGACCAACCTGCTGGTGGCGTTGGTTTCTTACCGTCCATGATTTCTTTGATCTGCTTGGCATCGATAGTTTCATACACCATCAAGGCTTCCGCCATCATGTCTAGCTTGTCACGGTGCTCACTCAGAATTTCCGTCGATTTCTTGTAACAGCGATCGATGATATCACGTACTTCTGAATCCAACTTCTTACCGGTTTCCGGTGAGAAGTAGTTGTTTTTGCTGCCGGTCATGCTTTGCTGGTCTTCTTCTTCGTAGGCGAACGCACCTAGCTCCTCAGATAGACCCCACTTAGTGACCATGTTGCGCGCTAAGCTTGAAGCACGTTCGATATCGTTCGACGCACCGGTTGATACACCATCAAAACCGTGGATCAACTCTTCGGCAATACGACCGCCGTACAAGCTACAGATTTGCGATTCCAGACCACGTTTACTGAGGCTGTACTTGTCTTCTTCTGGCAAGTACATGGTCACACCTAGGGCACGACCACGAGGAATAATAGTCACCTTGTACACTGGATCGTGTTCCGGCATTAGGTAACCAACGATCGCGTGGCCCGCTTCGTGGTATGCCGTGTTACGTTTTTCCTCTTCCTTCATCACCATGGACTTACGCTCAGCACCCATCAGGATTTTATCCTTCGCCAGCTCAAGCAATTCCATGTTCACTAGACGACGGTTCGAACGGGCTGCAAACAAGGCTGCTTCGTTCACTAGGTTAGCCAAGTCGGCACCCGAGAAACCAGGCGTACCACGAGCAATGTTCTTTGGCTCAACATCGTCTGCGACCGGTACTTTGCGTAGGTGGACCTTAAGAATCTGTTCACGACCACGGATGTCCGGTAGACCTACTGTCACCTGACGGTCGAAACGACCTGGACGCAATAGCGCAGGGTCCAATACGTCTGGACGGTTAGTCGCTGCAATAACGATGATACCTTCGTTACCTTCGAAACCATCCATCTCTACCAACAATTGGTTCAAGGTTTGCTCACGCTCATCGTTACCACCGCCCATACCTGAGCCACGGTTACGACCTACCGCATCGATCTCGTCAATAAAGATGATGCAAGGTGCGTGTTTCTTCGCTTGTTCGAACATGTCACGAACACGTGACGCACCGACACCGACAAACATTTCAACGAAGTCAGAACCGGAAATGGTGAAGAACGGCACTTTCGCTTCGCCAGCAATCGCTTTTGCGAGCAAGGTTTTACCCGTACCTGGAGGTCCACACATTAGGATACCGCGTGGAATTTTACCGCCAAGACGCTGGAATTTGCCTGGCTCACGCAGGAAGTCGACTAGCTCTTCGACGTCTTCTTTGGCTTCATCACAGCCTGCGACATCGGCAAAGGTAGTTTTGATTTGGTCTTCAGGCAGCAGACGCGCTTTGGATTTACCAAACGACATGGGACCGCCTTTACCACCGCCACCGCCTTGCATCTGGCGCATGAAGAAGATGAAGATCGCCAAGATCAAAAGAATTGGGAAACTGGCTACCAACAGTTGTGTCCAGAGGCTTTGTTGCTCTGGCATACGGCCTTCAACCACGACGTTGTTGCTTAGCAGATCGTCCATAATTTTTGGATCTGCTGCCGCAGGGCGCACGGTTTCAAAGCTATCGCCACCCGTACGAGAACCGCTGATGGTGTAGCCATCAATCACCACTTGTGCGATACGGCCATCATGAACCTCTTGCACGAATTCAGAGTAAGAGATTCGGTTGGTATCCGAAGAGGTATTAAAGTTGTTAAACACTGTCAGTAACACTGCAGCGATTACCAACCACAATAAAATATTTTTTAGCATATCGTTCAAGAGCACACCTCTTAACGGTTAGTTAACCATGCACAATAAAGTGCGGGAAAATAACCTTTAATTTGTCGTCCTAGTAAGTACGCTGACAGCTCGCGCTAACAGCATAGGGGTTACGGGTGACAACGAAACCAACCGGTTCCGCATCGCTTTTAGGTACATTCAGAGCCTAAATTGGTAAGACCTCAACAAGAAACTGCTTCTGTGAAATCGGAACTATGAGTAAACATATTGGGGCCTAGCCTGAAATTACAAGATCTGGCGCCGGCTTTCCAATCTTAGAAAGTAGTTTTTCGTATATCCAGAGGTGCAAAATCGCACCGCTTTCATCCGGTTGAGTCATGGTAACGTCTAAATATAACAGATGCTACGAAGGCTCCGATATATCCGATCACTTCTTGGTACTTTTTGACACGGTGATCAGCAAAATGTTCCATCTTTTCGAGATCGCTAGATTTTGATCTTCTACGGTTTCATCATACCTAATTCAATAGATATTCCGCTATAATATCGCTTAACCTCTGAAGCCTCCAATAAAGAGGGTCAACCAAGATGAGAAATTTTAACTATGAGTTTGACAAACGTTCAAAAAAAGCAATATCGCAACATTGGGCACACACTTAACCCAGTGGTAACTGTCGCAGGTAACGGCCTGACAGAATCCGTACTGACTGAGATCGACCGTGCCCTAGAAGACCACGAACTGATCAAAGTTCGTTACAGCATTACAGATCGTGAAGCTCGCTACGAGTTGATCGAAGAAACCAGCAAAGTGTTAAAAGCACAAATCGTGCAGACCATCGGTAAAGTAGCCTTGCTACATCGCAAAGCGCTTGAGCCGAACCCGAAGCTGTCTAACTTGCTTCGTTAAGGATTCTGAATTAAGGCCAGCCTCGCTGGCCTTAATTTTTCCTCGCTCAATATTTGAACTTACGCGCCGATACACTTTCATATAAAAGAAAAGAGTACGCGCCATGATTTTCATTGATACTGTTAATCGAATCACCCATCTGCCTGAGCGGGAAGCCCCAACACACTTCCGTCGCCGTCGCTCGCGTACCGACAAGGATAGTTTAACCCTGAGCGAAGCCGCCGCACATGTACAGCAGATCACTCTGTCTTATGAGAATGCCAGCAACCTCACTCCTACTGACAGTATTATTGCCAATATGCTGGAAGCCGTGCTGCAGCAACTGGATGATCTAAATATTCACGTGGAAGCCTTGAGCCAAATTGCCCCAGCAAACAACTCATGGCAACTTACCCTACAAACGCCCCCCCTTAGCCAAGCTGATACCGGCCCAAGTTACGCCAGCAACGTCAAAGAGCTGCAAAAAGACAAGCCATTTAAGCGCATCGAACTGCACCTAATTGGCGAAGACAAAACCAATAAGCTATGCCAACTGACCTTTATTCAACACCACTTATCTGCGCCACTGCAGCAAGCCTTGGTGCAGCTCCCCCCAAAACAAACCTTGCACATGCCCTATTCGGCCCACGAATTAGAGCTGCTACCTTTGCACTGGGTGTTTGAAATTGATCAAGACGGTGAAGCCGAACCGCTGGCTTCTCTATATGAGACCAGCACCTTCAAACCGGCAGATTATACTGCGCAATTCAATAGCCTACAGATCTGGTTTGAACGGCAAGAAGACGCCCTACCGCTGCTGATCAGTGATCGGAGACTGGGCTATGTTTATTTGGGAAACTATGAAGCTTACACTAGTGAAGAACACGCCCCCGAGGCGGGCAATATCACCTCAGGGACATTAGATACCAACGCCTAGCAGACTTATTTAGCGAGCTTCTCACGCTGCAGTTTACGGCGTGACAACCACCAAACCGCAAGCGTCACCAAAGACACGATCAGGATAATAATGGTCGCTAAAGCATTAATCTTAGGCGATACCCCTAAGCGCACAGAACTGAATACTTCGATTGGCAAGGTGGTAGCACCAGGGCCTGAGACAAAGCTAGCAATCACCACATCGTCTAATGACAGTGTGAATGACAGTAACCATGCGGATACTAAAGCAGGCATGATTATGGGTAAGGTCACTTGGATAAAGGCTTTCAGCGGTGTTGCCCCTAGATCCATCGCCGCTTCTAAGTAGGAACGATCCAACTCTTTCAGGCGCGAGCTGATCACCACCGTCGCGTAGGCGGTACAGAAGGTGGCATGGGCCACCCAGATGGTCAGCAAGCCGCGCTGTTGTGGCCAGCCAATCACATCTGTCATGGACACAAACAACAGCAACAATGACAAACCGATAATCACATCTGGCATCACTAGCGGGGCCGCCACTAAGCTGTGCAACATGGAACGCCCACGAAAGTTGCCAAACCGAGTCAGCGCCACCGATGCCATCACGCCAAGCAAGACCGCAGCGTTAGCACTCCAAAAAGCCACCTCTAAACTGCGCCACACGGCGCTCATCAAACCTTCATCGCGAAATAGTTCACCATACCATTTGGTTGACCATCCGGCCCATACGGTCACCAGACGTGACTCGTTGAAGGAGTAAATAATTAAGCTCAGCATCGGTAAGTATAAAAATGCCATGCCCACCCAGAACATCCACGCGGAAAAACGAACCGGAGTCTTCATTGATTGCCCTCCCATTCTTTCTCTTGATGCTTACGGAAGAAGTGAATTGGCACCATCAGCAGCAATAGCATGATCAAAGCCAAGGATGACGCCAGCGGCCAATCGCGGTTATTAAAGAATTCCTGCCACAGCACTTTACCGATCACAATTGAGTTGGTACCCCCCAATAGCTCTGGAATCACGTACTCCCCGACTACCGGAATGAACACCAACATACTACCGGCAACAATACCGTTGCGCGACAGCGGGAAGGTAATGTGCCAGAACGACTGCAAACGACGGGCACCAAGGTCTTGGGATGCTTCGATAAAACTGTGGTCGTGCTTTACCAAATTGGCGTACAGCGGCAACACCATAAAGGGCAGATACGCATAAACGATACCGATATAAACCGCGACATTCGTATTCAAGATCGCCAGTGGTTCATTGATCACACCCGTCCACAACAACACGTTATTAAGCACACCATTGCTCTTCAAGATACCGATCCAGGCGTAGATACGGATCAGAAAGGATGTCCAAGAGGGTAACAGGATCAGCAACAGTAGAATCGACTGAGTAGTTTGCTTGGCACGAGCAATGTAATAGGCCATTGGGTAGCCAATCAGCAAACAAAAGAAGGTCGAGATAGCCGCCATCTTGAGGCTGTTCAGATACGCGGCCAGGTACAAGTCATCTTCGGTTAAGAAAATAAAGTTGCCGAAATAGACATGTAAATCAAACGCTTGATCCGCCATTGACAGCAAAGCGCTGTAGGGGGGAATGGCGATCTCAGCTTCAGCAAAAGCGATCTTTAAAACAATCAAAAATGGCAGCGCAAAGAACAGCACTAACCATAAGGTTGGCAGCGCAATAACCCACTTCTTGCCATGTTCCGAGCCGGGCTTAAAGCGCTCAAATAACTTATTCATGGGCGCAGTACCAAACCACTGTCATCAGACCAATATACGTAGACCTGTTCTTCCCAAGTCGGCGCATCAGCAAAGCGATCCGAGTTCACCATAAAGGAATTGAGAATTTTACCGTTGTCTAAGCGGATATGGTAAATCGAGTGCCCACCCAAGTAAGCAATGTCGTGCACCATACCGCGACACCAGTTGTATTCGCTGTCTGGCTGTTCACGAGAAATCATGGTTTTCTCTGGACGCACAGCAAACACCACTTGCTTGTCATCAAGCGCCGTGGTCACACCATAAGACACATACAATTTGTTAGCGCACTCTTGTGAATCAATCACAGCATGGTCTTCAGCATCGACACAGATCTCGCCGTGGAACAAGTTCATACTGCCGATAAACTCCGCCGCCTGAAGGCTGTTAGGGGCTTCGTAGATATCACGCGGCGTGCCAGCTTGGACGATACGCCCTTCTTCCATAATGGCGATGCGATTAGCCATGGTCATGGCTTCTTCTTGGTCGTGGGTCACCATGACACAGGTCACGCCAACACTTTCAAGGATATCCACTACTTCCAACTGCATCCGAGTACGCAATTTTTTATCCAGCGCGCCCATCGGCTCATCTAACAGCAGTAACTTCGGAGATTTGGCCAAACTTCGCGCTAACGCCACACGTTGACGCTGACCACCGGATAACTGCTCGGGCTTACGCTTGGCAAACTTCTCCATGTGCACCAAACGCAGCATTTGCACGACTTTATCGGCAATCATCTTCTTCGGCATACGGTCTTGTTTTAGACCATAGGCGATGTTTTGCTCCACCGTCATATGCGGAAACAAGGCATAGGATTGGAACATCATATTGATCGGACGACGATAAGGCTCTAAGGAGACAATGTCTTCGCCATCCAAAATAATCTGCCCAGAGTTGGGCGTTTCAAAACCTGCGAGCATACGCAGCAGTGTGGATTTACCCGAGCCAGAAGCACCTAACAGCGCAAAAATATCGCCTTTGGCAATATCCAGTGAAACATCATTCACCGCAACCACGTCGTCGTAGGTTTTGACAATACTTTTAATTTGCAAGAAATGGCCATCCGCGCTATCGCGCGTAATGCTCGGCTCAATCATTGAAATTCCTCAAGGCTAGACATGCCCTTTTATTGAATTCGAAGACTGCCAGCGAGCAGCGCTCGCTGACATAGGTGAGGTTATTGACCTGTTTTAATTTGGTTCCAGGCACGTGTGATGGTACGTGTTGTACGTCGATCGAGTACTTTAGGTAACCACAGTTTGTCACGCACATCTGCTGGTGGGAAGATGCTTTCATCACCAGAGATTTCAGGGTCAACCATACTTATGGACGCAGGGTTGGCGTTGGCATACCAAACATAGTTGGTAATGTTTGCAGTAATGTCAGGGCGCATTAAGAAGTTAATCAATGACAATGCCCCTTCAGGGTTCTGCGCATCGCGTGGAATCGCCAGCATATCAAACCACATCAAGGCACCCTCTTTAGGAATGATGTAGCTGACTTCTACGCCGTTATCCGCTTCTTCTGCACGGGCTGCCGCTTGCGCCACATCGCCTGACCAACCGATTACAGCACACACATCACCATTTGCTAGATCGTTAATGTATTTTGAGCTATGGAAGTAACGGTAGTAAGGGCGAACCGACAGCATTAGTTCTTTGGCTTGGTCTAAATCCCCCTTGTCGGTACTGTTTGGATCAAGCCCCAAGTAGTTCAGTGCAGAACTCATGACTTCTGTTGGTGCATCCAGTGCCACCACGCCACATGACTGCAACTTTTCTAGGTATTCTTTTTCAAATACCAAAGACCAACTGTTGATCGGCGTATCGTCACCTAATAGCTCTTTAACTTTGCCAGTGTTGATACCAATACCGGTTGTGCCCCACATGTAAGGCACGGCGTATTTATTGCCTGGATCCACGTCTTCTAAGGCTTTCATCATTTGCGGGTCGAGATTAGACCAGTTTGGTAAAGCAGAACGATCCAGCTCTATAAAAGCGCCGGCTTTGATCTGTTTACCTAGGAAGTCATTAGTCGGTACCACCAAGTCAAAGCCAGATTGACCGGAGAGCAACTTCGCCTCTAGTACTTCGTTACTGTCAAAGACATCGTATACCACAGCAGTACCGGTTTCTTTCTCGAAGCTAGGAAGCGTTGCCTCGTCGATGTAATCCGACCAGTTATAAAAGTGCACCACATCTTCTGCTTGAGCAGAGAACGACACCATAGCCGTTGCCGTAAGGGCCAACGTCGAAACGCAAGACTTTAATTTCATATAACTTCCCCTAGTCCGAGTAAATTAAAAAGCGGGCTATCATACTCATCCGCTTTCTACAGATAAAGATCATGCCGTGCAAAAACCACGCAATTCCGTGTCTGAGATGGCAAAATCCATCACAAACATCATGCAACTTGCTTGCCGCATCGAAACCGCCTTATTTTTCCTTGTAAAACAAGACAACAAACCTAGCTAAATTAGCTTATATACAAACTTTAGCCATAAAAAAACCCCCGCTGTTAAGCGAGGGTTTCGAAGATCACTTTGTCTGCCGCAAAGCTTTGCAATTAGATACTAAAGCTCGCACCACAACCACAGGTTGAAGTAGCATTTGGGTTAGTCACGGTAAAACGTGCTC
Source organism: Marinomonas aquimarina (assembly GCF_900089755.1). GTDB lineage: Bacteria > Pseudomonadota > Gammaproteobacteria > Pseudomonadales > Marinomonadaceae > Marinomonas > Marinomonas aquimarina. Next base: position 21,815 of record NZ_FLOC01000004.1, read on the forward strand.
CCTCTAAGTTCTCTTTGTAATCCACTTCTGAGCCGACCAAATATTGGAAGCTCAAAGGATCCACTACGAGTTTCACACCGTTCTTCAACACTTCTGTGTCGTCTTCCTGATGTTCTTCATCGAATGCGAACCCATACTGGAAGCCAGAACAACCACCACCCGTTACGTACACTCGTAACATCAGGCGCTCGTTTTCTTCTTCCTCAATCAAAGACTGCAACTTGGCTGCCGCCGCATCAGTCATTGAAATGGGATCAGCTGATTCCACCATTACGTTCTCCACCAAAATACTGAGGCAACTTTTACGTTGCTATATGAATGGCGAGAATTATCCTCTTAACCAAGTAATTCAGTCAAGTATAGATCAGTGCTCACGAGTCGCACGGAAATCCACTTCAGGGTAACGCTCTTTCGCCAAGTTCAAATTGACCATGGTTGGGGCAATATAAGTTAAGTTATCGCCACCATCTAACGCTAAGTTCGCTTCGTTCTTACGTTTAAACTCTTCGAACTTTTTACCTTCTTCAGCTTGAACCCAACGCGCTGTTGCGACGTTGACACTCTCGTAGATAGCTTCCACGTTGTACTCTGCTTTTAGACGCGCAACCACTACGTCAAACTGCAGCACACCCACCGCACCTACAATTAAGTCGTTATTCTGGAACGGACGGAATACCTGTACCGCACCTTCTTCAGACAACTGCACTAGACCTTTCAGCAACTGCTTTTGCTTCAATGGATCTTTTAGGCGAATACGGCGGAACAATTCTGGGGCAAAGTTTGGAATGCCTGAGAACTTCAGGTTTTCACCTTGTGTAAAAGTATCACCGATCTGAATGGTACCGTGGTTGTGTAGACCAATGATGTCACCGGCAAAGGCTTCTTCGGCACGGGAACGGTCACCGGCCATAAAGGTTACCGCATCCGAGATACTGATTTGTTTGCCGATACGCACATGGTTCATCTTCATACCTTGGCGGTAAGTACCTGAAACAATGCGCATAAAGGCGATGCGGTCACGGTGTTTTGGATCCATGTTGGCTTGAATCTTAAACACGAAACCAGAGAACTTCTCTTCGCTGGCTTCCACTTGACGATCATGGGTTTCACGGGGCATTGGCGCCGGTGCCCATTGCGTCAAGGCATCCAGCATATGATCCACACCAAAGTTACCCAATGCAGTACCGAAATACACCGGCGTCAGTTCACCCGCTAGGAAGAGTTCTTGATCGAATTCATTCGACGCGCCCATTACCAGCTCCAGCTCTTCACGCAGTTGCTCAGCTAGCTCTTCGCCTACCGCGGCATCCAGCTCAGGGTTATTTAGGCCTTTGACCACACGTAGTTCTTGAATGGTATGACCCTGACCAGTTGAGTAAAGGATCGTTTCATCGTTGTGAATGTGGTACACCCCTTTAAACAGCTTGCCACAGCCAATTGGCCAAGTGACTGGGGCACACATCATGTTTAACTCGTTTTCCACTTCATCCAGCAATTCCATTGGATCACGAATATCACGGTCCAATTTGTTCATGAAGGTCACGATCGGCGTATCGCGCAGACGGGTAACTTCCATCAGTTTGCGGGTACGATCCTCGACACCTTTGGCCGCGTCGATCACCATCAAACAGGAGTCCACTGCCGTTAGCGTACGGTAGGTATCTTCCGAGAAGTCTTCGTGCCCAGGAGTATCCAGCAGGTTAACCAAGCAATCATTGTATGGGAACTGCATCACAGAGGTGGTGATCGAGATACCACGCTCTTTCTCCATGTCCATCCAGTCCGACTTGGCATGCTGATTCGAGCCACGGCCTTTTACCGTACCTGCGGATTGAATCGCGCGTCCGAACAACAATACTTTTTCCGTAATGGTGGTCTTACCGGCGTCAGGGTGCGAGATGATAGCAAAGGTCCTTCGCTTATTGATTTCATTGAGAAAATCTTGGTTTGCCATGTATAAATTCTTTTAGTTTGTACACGGATTTGTACACACTTTTGGAAGTACTCTCTTTTCAGTTCTTCGCTTGTCAAATCCGTCGTGTTAATCGTAATTGGCCGCTATTTTCGCTGATCTTGACTTTATAAACAATCAATGGTTATCTAATCGGTTACCATTTATTCTCAGCGTGCACCAATGCTCAGTTGTAGCTGTTTGCAATCGTTGCTTCTTCAGCTAATGAACAACTGTGGCTAAACCACAAATTCCTTCGCTACCAGAAATCGATGATAGCTTGTCGTACTACACCGATGATGGTGCAGTTGCCGTTGATCGGTATTGCAGGGTATTGCGGGTTCAAAGGTTTTAGATACTTCTGTTCACCATCAATAACCAACTGCTTAAAGGTTGCTTCTTTCGAATCATCCAAACGCGCAACAACCAATGAACCTGAAGAGTAAGGTAACTCAGGATCAACAACGATCACTGCCCCCTCAGGTATGGATTTTTTTCCGCTTGGATTTTCCATACTGTCGCCTTTTACGCGAAGTGCGAAACAACCCTCATGTGCTTTCCCAGTGACTTCACGCCACTCCTCAGCATCTTCATGGGCAAATCCCTCCGCTATTTCAGTCCAATCACCGGCCTGAACCCAGTTAATGAGAGGAATTCTTCCCTTAATATCAGGCCCGACTTCTACATTACCGACCCCCAAGCCAATCTCGCCATCACCTGTGGCGAGCCAATGAGCATTCACGCGAAGCGCCTCCGCGATCTGCATGGTGTAACGAGACCTAGCCGATTTACCAGAGCAAATCTGGCTGATCGACTGCTGTTTGATACCAATGCGACGAGCCAACTCAGACTGAGTTACCCCAGTAAGCTGCAAGGCATGGTTTAGTCGTTCGGATAAAGTTTTCATAAGCCCGCATTCTACAAATAAAACTGTAGTCTTTCAACAATTTTAACTGTTGACTTAACTACAGTTTAAACTGTAACATTCAATCTTGTAACAGTTATTATTGTAACAGGAGACGGTATGGAAGTGTTCAACACGACACAAAAACATCTCCGCCGTGCCATTGATTTGGTCGGCGGGCAATCAGCATTAGCGCGAGCCATCAACTCAAAACAGCAAAACGTCTGGTTTTGGTTGAATAAATCCGGACGTGTTCCCGCTGAATTCGTTTTACCCATCGAACAAGCTACGCAAGGACAGGTAACCCGATCTCAGTTAAGACCGGATATCTATCCCGAAGGCCAAAGCGAGCTGAAAGCCAGTAACCAGTAGGATTAAGGGCAAGTAATGGTCAGCATTTTACGTAAACACAGAAGCGAGTACCTCCATGCGTGATTATGGCAAGGTCTATACCCGCTTTTGGCTAAAGCAAAACGTTTTGTCCTGGAGTGACTCTGCGAAGTTGCTAGGACTGTATTTGCTTACATGCCCACATTGTAATTTGCTTGGCTGCTTTCGGTTGCCGATTGGTTACGTTGCTTCTGACTTGAACTGGGATGAACAACAGGTTGCCAAGGCTCTAAATGAGTTAGAACAAGATCAGTTCCTGATTCGTTGCGAGGAATCCGGTTGGACTTTGATTCGAAGCTTTCTGAAGCACAACCCAATCGAAAACCCAAACCAAGGTAAGGCAGCCTTTCGGTTGTTTAAAGATGTACCTGCCGACTTCGTTGGTATGGCATCGCTTTTGAAATCTCTTGCCGCTTTTCAAGCTCGGCTACCAGAAGAATTTTCAACATTGTTTATGCCTGATGGCAACCCGGTAAGGGACTCTCAACGGTCGGATGACTCTGAGAGAAGCAATAAACCAACAGTTAAAACTGTTGACCAGATACAGTTTGAAGACTTCTGGGATGTACAAATACGCAAAGAAAAAAAAGCGAAAGCCAAAGAAGAATGGCTACGCATGGGCCTCAATGAAGACCATGAACTCGCCTTGGAAGTGCTAACACGCTGGAAAGAGCAACGAGACAACCGATTGCAGTATCAAGATCGGACTAAGACCCCTATGCCACATAACTGGCTTTTAAACCGGCAATGGGAAGACGAGTACGTTCGCATTGATGAAGTACAGCAATCATCGACGAGCCTAAAGGGCAGCAATCACCAATTGAATATTGAAGAAAGCAATCGCCGCATTGCTGAAAGCTGGGCCGGACCAGGTATTCGGGAGGTTCGTTCAAGTGCAGGAGGTTGATAAACGCGAGTTTGCTGAAGTTTGGGGAGCAGCTTGGGCCATGTATGGCAAAAGCGTATCACCACAATTGCTATCCATCGCATTTGAAGCCCTTCGTGCTTATAGCATTGAAGAAGTGCGAATCGGTCTGACTCGGCATATTCAATCACCGGATACTGGGCAATTTTTTCCAAAGCCCGCTGACGTCATCAAGCATATCGACGGCAACTCAGGTTCAAGAGCCATGGTTGCTTGGAACAAAGTTGACAAGGCTGTTCGTCAGGTTGGCGCTTGGACATCCGTGATGTTTGACGATGCGCTTATCCACCGCGTGATTTCAGACATGGGTGGATGGGTTGAACTCTGCAAGGTTGATGACAGGGAATACCCCTTTAAGCAAAAAGAGTTTTTAACACGCTACCAGGCTTACTTGCTGCGGGACGAAGTGGGTGAATACCCAAGGCTATTACAGGGTATTGCAGACCATCAGAACCAGCAAAAAGGATTTGATATGCAAGCGCCTGTTGCCGTAGGCGACTGGTCAAAAGCGGCACAAGTTTATACGAGAGGCATCGCCGACTTTAGCGCAGTGCCATTAAAAAGAATAAGCCCGAAAGCCATTCAGGCGCTTCTCGGAAATCAATTAGAGGACAAAAATGAAAACGATTAAAGCAAAAACCATTGCCCTAGTGATAGCCATGTCCGCAAGCACTTCAGTCTATGCGTTTCCGGGCTATCAGTGGGAAAAAGCAGCACAAAGTGTTGGTATTGATCCAGTCATGCTCTACGCCGTTGCCTTGGCTGAGTCAGCCTCACATCGAGGTCTTAACATGACCAGTCCATGGCCATACGCAATTCGCAATGGTTCAAACGCAACCTACGCCAAATCTAAGACAGAAGCGGAGCAACTGTTAAACCAGGCACTTCAAGAGAGTGAAAAATACCAGCTCGATATTGGCCTTATGCAAATCAATTTGCATTGGCATGGGCATCGAGTGAGCTCAGCAGCTGAACTGCTAGACCCCATCACCAACCTTACTGTCGGCTCCAGTATTTTGGCCGAAGCAATCAAGTCTTCACCAAACGATTTAGAGCTTGGCATAGGCCGCTATCACAGTTGGAACGAAGAGCGTGCACGCTGGTATGGGCAAAGAGTGCTTTCTATCTATCGCAATATTTTACATGAACTGGAGGTCCGTCAATGACAACCAATCAACAAGACTTCTATCAATTAAATTTGGCGTACCTACACGCAGCACGTGAATTAGCGCGAATTGATCCGCAAGAGGCGGTCTTGCGCTTTGGACTTACACGCGACGTGGTGGATGCACTGATTAATGCCGGTGTTGACGACCTGCAACGAGTGGCGACCTCATCATTCATGCTGTTTCAACCAAGGGGTAACCAAAGCCAACTGATTGAGATGGTGAAGAGCAAAGGCACAGGTATCCCAAGAATCGCTTATTTATTATCAACCCTAAACAACAAGGGGGATGCATGATTGATAACCTGTCCAAAAGTGAGCTGTTTACCCGAGCCTCGCTGCTTATTAAGTACGGATTTCGAACGACCATTATCGCGCTCGATACAGGTTTACCAATCCACATTATCAGAAGGCTGCACAAAGAAGTGACTGGCAAGTCACCTTGTCCTGGTCAATTGCCAGAATCTGATGCCATCGTTAAAAGCAGAAGAGCCCTAGTTGAAGGCTCCCTGCTGATGGCGCTTTATGTCAATATTGGTGGTGATAATGTCTACAAGCAATTAAATATCGATGCTTTGATGAAGGCTTACGATGCGTACTTGGTTGCAAGAGAAGAGGCAGACCTTCCAGCTGAGATCCCCTGGAAAAAACTGACCATCAATGAAGGTTGGGTTCTAGCTCGTGATTTAAGATCACAGCTTGCATCCTTACACCGGTGTCGATGCGGTAGTCTGTATTTGACGGTATCTCAACAGCGCATTCAGCTTAAATGTCCTGTGTGCGAGATTATGGCCGAGCAAACCACTAGAGCACTTTTTGAGAACTAACATGCTGATACATGATTTGATTGTGCACCGCCCGTGCACTTTGAGAGTACTAAGATGACAAACTTACTTAAATCTTTACCAGCACGCTGCTGGGTTATATCACTGGGGCTTTTTCTGGCGACTTTGGCTGCGGCTCATTTTTTTCCATCAGAAATATTAACGGCATCTGCCAAGTTAGCGGCTCTGCCATTTCTGTTCTGCACCGTCGTTTTTTTCAGCTACTTGGGATTCAAAGCGACCTGCAACCCCATCGGCCTTATAGCCATCACCACTATGTTTTTAGCAATCGCATATTGGCAAGCGAGTTGGACAATTGTTGGATTGGGACTCTTTTTCATAGCTATTTGTACTGGAATTAGATTCTTGAGTAGCCAAGTTAAAGATTCGGGTAGAACTTTGAGCATTGAAGAAAAATGGTATTGGTATAAGCTCCATTCGTTTTTTGATGGCTTTTATCCAAGGTATCCCAAAAAGCCAAAAAAATAGCCAGCCCACCACAAGCTGGCTACCTTCTATTTTCAGTTCCTTCCTGATGCCTGGTTATAAGCCCTAATATCGATCAAGTTGTTCTGAGCATAATCTCCCGCAAGCGATGCATTTGAGATCACCGCTATCTGCTTATCCACAAATGCTTTATCTTCTTCGGACACACTGTCAGGAATGTAAGCGCCACTCTCATCCTTTTGACGATACTCATTTAGCATTTGCTCCCTTAGACCTAGCATTTCAGGCGACCAACTCGATGAGTCTTCAGAGTTGAATACGCGTCCCGCCAAACCTTCATTGAAAGCTTGAGCGAACACTTGACTTTGAATCGGGGTCAATCCCATTCTCTGCCCTTCGCTGTATGCTTCCTGTTTAAAATCATCGGCATACTGTTCTAAGAACTCACCATATCGATTGTTAACTGCCGCACCAAATGCCCCCGCCAACATGGCTTCAGACTTAGTGCCCCAGTTTACTTCGGAGGCATACTGCGAACTCGATCCACTGTATGCATCATTAAACGCCGTCAATGGATTCTCCAAAGAGGTTCCGGCATCAACGGCGGCTTTTAACCCATCCCAGGTTGATTTGCTGGCCACCGTTGCGTTGTGCAAGAAACCTCGTGAGCCAGGATCTTCAAGCGCTTGTTCTTTGTAACTCTCATAGTCTTCGCCAAAGTGATTCAAGGTATGCAGAGCTGCATCAGTATGCTTGCCACTGAAATCACCAATAGCACTGGCGCTGTTGAAGAACATTTCAGCACCAGAGACTCCGCTATCATCAGCCATAATGCGAGATCGCCACTGAGAGCCAGCTTCACTGTTTAGTCCAGATTGATAGGTACTTGTGTCAGAAGCTACGGCCTGCTGGGCTTGTTGCTGATGCGCATTCAGCTGTCCATCTACACCAGAAAGATTGGTTTGGTAAGCAGATTGAGCCGAATTGAACTGCGTTTGAACTGTTGCAGCATCCTCATAGCCTCCCAGAACACCTGATTCAACTTGGCTTTGAGTGCCACCAAAAGTAGGTGCCGTTGATGACAAGCCTTCATTAGAGCGTGGCTGAATAGATCGTAAATCGGCTCCGGTAGCCATGGCCATAACAGTCATTGCTGCTTGATAGTCATTGTCTCGTTCAGCGGGCGTAGAGGAGTTGCTATAGGTTAAAGACTCCATAGCTGCGGCCACATACGCCTGATTATCATCAGGTAGCAAGCGCTGATACATTGGAAGGTTTTCACGTAATCGGTTACCTGCTTCAACATGCTGGTTCATATAGCGACCTAAATAATCCATGACTTCAGGATTATCCGCTGCTAATCGAGTTAACGTCGCACCATCCGTGTTCCTTTGTCCTGATAGACTGTAGCTGGCCTGATCAAGCTCACTAAAGCGGTTTGATGCCGTGATAACGTCTTGTGCTGAACTCTGAAGTGACTGATAGTCTTGATTAGACAACGACATCTCAACGCCAGAGCGTCTTGAATCTGAAAGGTCCTTAACCATCGCATCGCGAAACTCAGCACGTCGTGAATCACTCGATGCCAAGCTTTGCATCTCCCCAGTGAGCGTATTTGCGCTCGTAGACCGAGAACTGCCTTCTGACGACTCAACTTGGCCACTAAAGTTACCACCTAGATCCAACCCAGCTCGTACCCTTGATAGTTTTGGTACACGAGATGAATCTGGCTTATCAACTCCAGGCAAATTACCTTGTGGAGAATCATTGCCTCCCGTTCCAAGAAGCCTCCCAAGAAAACCCTTATCGGCAACTTCTTTCTCACCGGGATTAGTAATGGTTCCATCGCCACCAATCCTTAGTCCGCCAGATAACACGCCCGATACCAAGCCACGTACAGCGTCTTTTTTATCGTCTCCGAAACCATACCGTGTTTGCAGGTCATCAGTGACCTGATTAACAACGGCGCTAGATGCGGAATTAGAAGAACCAATCTGACGTCCAACCGAAGAAAGGTTGTCGTAACTTAGCTTTTCACCAAAAGTTCGGCTCATGGTATTGCCAACTTGACGGCTAAAGGCTTGAGTTGCCTGAGTCATGGATTCTTTTGCAGAGCCGACCATTGAACCCACCGCATTTCCGACAGAGAAACTGCTAAGTAGGTTTGACGCGCCGGTCATAGCAGAACCAGTGAGGGCTGAATTTTGGAACATTGACTGTGATTGCATCACCGGGGCATTTTTCGCGACATCTGGACTTGCCATCTTTTCATCAATGGCATCACCGTTTTGAAGACGTCCAGCCAAGTGGGTAGCGGTTATTGCTGAGCCATACACGAGCATGAGCGAAATCGCCGGAACACTCGACGCCAACATGCCGCCAGTAGCTATCCAGGTTTGCAGCACTGAATCCATCTGCATCATCCCAGCAAAAGATGGCACTTCTGTACCCGCAAAGGCATCAAGAGCCGACATTTTCCCAGCAACAGTTAAATGGATATAAAGGTTAATGATGGCCATGACAGGCATCCAAAGTTGAATCCAAAGCAGGATTAACAAGTACTTCCCGGCCATTCGCATCCCGATTTGGCCAAGGGCAATCACAAAGGCCATCAATGGGGTGATGGCGTAAATGAAACCCTCAAAAAACGTCATCATCGGACGAACGATACTTTGGAACAGGGTCTGCTCCGCCGCCCATTGCGTATTGCGCTGCTCAATCGCTTGGTTAACCATAACGGCTGCGGTGAAAGCTTGATCATCCATATACTTGCCCGTCACGCTTTGCTCATAAATAGGCAAAAGCACTGACGCGGTCATGTACTCTTGGGTGTTAACCGAAGCCAAACCAAGATTATTCAGTGCATTTCGGATCACGTCATCAGTGTCCGTTGCTGACGAAGTCCCCAATGAGGCTGACAGAACCTGTTTAAGCCTTGGAATGAAGGTTGATTCTGTCATGAGTTTCAGTTGGCTGTAGGCGTCGGTGCAGTCCAGATCGCTACTGCTACCACTGAGCATGATTCGAGTGCCATAAATGCGCGAATCAAACCTAATCGCAGTCATCGGGTTAGGATCACTCAGCACCTGATCTAGGTTCTTTTGGCCGATGTCGATACCAATCAAGGTGCACTCTTTGATGTAGTTAAACCACGATTGTTCGATATCTGAGCCACCGACACGATTTGCATCACCCAACCCAGAGCGATCCATCACCTGTTTTCTCACCTTAATCAGTGACTGTAAACTGGATGCAAAACCGTATTCCGTCATGGCGGGAGTTGAGAAGGCGGTTTCAAACAATCGCGTGATTTGAAAGCCAACAGTCGAAATCGTACTGCCTGCGGCAGCAACACCGATGGGCACATTATCAACCACTCGAACTTGTCCCGTGTACGCATCCTCAATGCTCACTCGGGTACTGGGCCCAAACATGGTTGCAAAGACTAGCCATGAGACTAAAACGTGTTGAAAGTTAATCCCACGACCACCTTGCATTAAGGCCTGAACAGAGACCATCAATACCCCAATGAGCAAGCCAATCCGAACCATTGAAGTAAAGTCGCCTGTACCAGTGATCATCGCGACAGCATTCAGGACCTGCTCTAAAAAAGCCGAATCCCCGATGGAATAGATTTCCCACATTATCTATTCCCCCAGCGCCGTAGATTTAACGGTGTAATAACGCTGTTTGCGAATGGTCTGAATCACCTGATTAAAATGCGCCAGTAATTCTTGCTCTGAGCCGTATCTTCGCTGTAACGCGGCGTACTCCTCATTGATTTGGCGACGTGCACGTTCAAGGTCTTCGGTTAACAACTTCGCATAGGCATGATCTTCCACACCAGAGGTGCTTCTAGCTGCGTTGAGCATGTCTTCAACCAATGCCCGGGCCATCTCAACAGCAGTAAATGGTGCTGCTCGTGAAGCAAACGACCTAGCGGCACCTTCATTTAATGCAGAAAGTGTTCGAATCATGCCGCCAATGCTTGCAGGAGCCGAGGTCATAAAAGCCTTTTCGGTGGTGCTAGCAGCCCCTGTATTTCGAGCAAACTTAAAAATAATGCCGTTACTAGAACCTGTACCAAGAAGTAAATTTTCTACCTGAGTTGATAACCCGGTAAGGGTCACGTTAGTGATTGTCGGGTTCAAACAACCGTCTTGCGTCACTGTGTCACATCGGTACATAGCGACGTTACCGCCATGAATTAGATGCTCAATAGTCACTTTATTGCCATTCAGTCTGGTCAGTTTTGGGGCTTTACCTTGGCCATCAGCCGCATTAGCTAGATCACCAACAATGATCGAACCAGTCACCGACATAACCGCTTCAAGAAAACGGTCATCCCCCGATGCAAACCAGCTTGATGCCGAGTGACGTTTCAGTGCTCGCCAGACCAAGTTACCTTTAATCGTTTTGTTCACATCAGATGCCGCGACACTTGAAGCATTCTCGTAAGGGTTCTTACCATTGGACTCACTCCAACTGGTAAAAATGTCCCCAGCCCCTTTAAGTGAGCTCAACATGCTGGCTTCTGTTTGCCCCTTTTTACCAAAAGCAGCCAGGGTATCGTTCACGACTCCCTGAGCCATTTGACAGGAATTACCAAAATACTCGTTCAACTGCTGGATTTTCTTTTGCAGTGTCTCCATGTGCTGGGAGCATTTCTCACACATAGCACTGAGCGCCAATTGGAATGCATACCCCTTGGCGTTTGCAGCAACAGAGCGAAGTAATTGAACAAACTGATCCGCGTTAACAAATGACAAACTTCCCGCGAACATATCAATGCCGCCACAACCGGCTTGGAATGACGGAGGCACCATTGAGACGAGGTTCTCGTTCATGATTCTGTTACGGACAACAACACTTCCGCCAGATATAACGCCACGCCGCTGACTCTCGAATACACCAGGCGCAGTGCTGTTGGTCATTGAACCAAACAACTGGTTCATCTCCTGTTGCAAGCTTGCTTGGCTCATAGACGAAAAACCAATCGCACAGGCGATTAGCGATACTTGGAATACTTTTTTCATCGTTATAACCCTCCTTGTGCACGCAGATAGCGAACAAGGAACTCAGGGTCCTGTAATATCTTTTCGTTAAGCTCTTGCGCTGACATCGCAAGTGACACACCGGGTTGAACGGGTCTGGTGGCATAGTAAGTTTGATCGTCAATCCAACCGGCTTGATGGGCTGCGAGAATGATTCGATTATTGAGCTCATCGAGGCTCATTGCACCTTGGCCAATCGGAGTAATGACGTTAGGCGGGTCAACTAAGAACACGGCAGGGACAGTCGTAACGGACAATGATTGAGCTTGTCCTGAATCGACTTTGTAATTGGGAAACTCTCCACCCGGTAAAGGCATGCCATCGACAGCAATAGCAAACACCTCGAAACCGTAGTTCAAAGCCATGGATTCGATGATAGGCGCTTGAGCGTGGCAGTAAGGGCAATCCGAACGATAGAAGAAGAACAAGCCAGCCCGTTTTGCTACTTCACCTAAAGCTACATCGCGTTGAGCGCCAGCTTCTCGATCCATCCGATTGGCAGCATAGGTCGCCAAGGGTCTGCGACTGATTTCATCCAAAACAGGATCGCCCATGACCACCTGCTGACTAACATCAGCAAACTGTGAACCCTTATCCATCATGACGCGCTGAAGATACAGATAAGCCCTGACGTTCTCATTCGTCGGCTCATCAATTGCCTTGTCCATGAACGATTGCATATGCTCTCGGAACCATGCGGCACTGAAGGGCTTTAGTTCGCTCTGACTGGACTCCACGACACCAGTTTCCGGCTCTATCAGCTCATCAGGCTGCTCAGGTTCAGGAATAACCTGATACCAAAACCAGCCTTCCTGACCACGCTGATAGAATGGTCCATCACTGGCATGGGCGGGCAAGATGAATAGCAAGAAAATAATGATTGGGATGGTCACCCATAGGATGAACCAAGGGAACAAGGGGGTTCTCATTGTCAGCTCCAGAAAATTTCATAGAGCTAACATGCTAAAGATCCCCGTTAGAGCGATTGGCCAGATAGATGAAGGAATTGTGAGTGTTTCTGACTATCTATTAAACACTGTTACTAACGTAAGTGCGTTGGCTGATGGCACCAAAACAAAGTGCATACCAGAGCTCCCATGACACCAAAACTCAGCCTGTACGAAGTACTTTTTTGCTTTCTTTGAGGCTATACATTCTGGCAATAAAGATTTTGCCAATTCTGTGCTACGCAATTTGGCGCACAAAGCCTTCCAAGGATGCTTAGGTACACCGTCTGCAAACCGTTCTACGAATCGTTCTAGCGCGTGACGAGTCACCACGACAGGTCCAATACTTGGCACATTGATGACTTCATCGATTTCTCTCACTGTAGCATTATCGACGCTGTATTCTTCGAAGGAATGTGAGAGCCAATCGTCCCGCTTCTCTACCGAGATCTGTGCTTCCTGGTATCGAGTGAGCAAAAACCTAGTCAGGCTGTAAAGTGAATGCTGAGTTGAGCGTTGTTTCTGTAACTTTTTGATGGCACCTTTACTGACTCGGATTTGAAGCCCATTGCCGCTTCGGTTACTCCCCATCACCTCTTTCACTGACAGTAGGTGATGAATCGCATAGAGCTCAGCTGCAATTGGCTTTTGCTGCTCAGGTAGCTTGTCGTATTGCTCACCTAAATTGACCTTTAGCTCACCACCTCTTCGAAGGCCGGTCTTCCAGTACACCGTATACTTGCCATCAGTCTGCTTTGTTAAAAGGGTTAATACCATCATGTTTTTTTCTCCTATTGGTTATCTATTTTTCATTCTCCATGTTTTTTCAAATATGCAAGGCGCAAAAAAAGGGGCCGAAGCCCCTTGGATCAGGTATGAACTTTAGGAAAGCCCATGGCACCGTAAACATTCAGCACATCATTCCAATCCCAACTTTTCACGCCAAGTGACGTTGGTATCGGAGGGATCAGGACTTGTGTCAGAATGCCTTTCTGCCAGGCTTTTTTCTTGAGTTCATTCGCTGCATTCAGGCCGGTCTCAGAGAGATCGTGATCTGCCCAGATGTACAGCATTTTCACATTACTTGGTGGTTCAAACCTAGCCAGTAGCGTTGCATTCACAACCGACCAACATGTCTGTCCCGTAGCTCTGGTAACCGCTAAAGCTGTTTCGATGCCTTCAGAAACACCTAATACCTCACCAGGCTCACCTATCGGAATGGCACCACCAGTGATTGTTCTGTCACTTGGTATGGGCATCATCTTTTTAGGCTTTTCAACCCCCGCTTTGAATCCATCTTCACTTAGGTAGATCCGATGAAACGTGGCCGAACGCCCTTGCTGAGTAACGATTTTACCTAGCAGCGCTGGGTAGCTATCGATAAACAGACCATCTTCATCATGGTAAGGCAAGTTAGGATGAAACCTCAGCACCGAATCCCATTCAGGACGAAGCCGCGTCACAATGCCACGACGATGCAAGTAGTTCCAAACCGGTTGCGCACGAGTATCTGCAAGAGATAACGTTTCTCCCCAGGTTTGATTCAAGCGATGGATAATCGCTTTGTCCTCGTCCTGCTTTCTAGCCTTCCAATCAACAGCGTTACTCGGTATTGGCCGAGTAGACGCTTGTATTTGTCCGGGTTGAATACATAGAACTTGGCCGATTGCTTCAATAGACTGAGCAAAGTTCCATCCATTAATCCAAGACAACAGTTCAAAACCATCATGAAAGATCCCGCAGGTGTTACAAACGCCACCTCCGGTATATTCAGCATCTTTGAACAGCCTAAAGCCATCACGACCGCCATGAACAGGACAAGCCACATGACGGCCTTTTCGAGCAATAGCGGCATCAAGTTCTGGCACCAACGCCGCCAGTATTTGAAGCCATTGGCCATTAAGATATGGCCTTACTGTGTCAATCTGTAAAGGTAACGCCATATAACCTCCTTAAGTAAAAAGCCGACTCCTACCACAGGTGGTAAAAGTCAGCTTGGGTCCTGCATTGAGCCGTTTGGTTAATGCAGGAACGTTAGTCAAGCTGGATACCATGTCGTCTTAATAGCCACATGATGGAATCACGAAGCACATCAGGATCGACAACCGCAGCCATCGCGCAAACACGAAAGCAAAATGGCGCTAATTCGTCATTTTGAATCCACGACAACACATCCTTTCGCAATCGAGTACTGACACGACCGTCCAGCAATACACGGATCGCATCCAATAGAATGCCTTCGCGTAACTGCCAGATTTCCGTGTCAGACCAAGTGACAGGGGCATCATCAAACTCAAATAGAAATTCGAGCTGTGCTGATGTGTGCTGATGGGACTGCTTTTGTGATGTAGGAGAATGGGCAATACGCCCATTCATTACAGATAACCGCGTTCGGCAAGCGAAACGCAGCCCTCGGATGCGACCACGACATGGTCAAGCGTTCGAATATCAACAAGTGACAAGGCGTCACGAAGTCGATGAGTGATGCGTTTATCAGCTTCACTGGGTTCAGGATCACCCGATGGATGGTTATGAACCAGTATCACTGCTGCCGCATTAAATTCCAACGCCCGCTTTGTTACTTCCCTTGGATACACGCTCGCTGCATCTAAAGTGCCTTTGAACAGCTCTTCAAATCGAATAACGCGATGCTTTGTATCAAGAAACAGCACGCCAAAGACTTCGTGCTCATACTCGTGCATCAGTGTTTGCAGGTATGAGAACGCCGATGATGGCTGTTCAATTTTGCGACCTTTACTCAATCGACCACGGGCAAGCTTGAGCGCCATATCTAAGATATCCGCTTCAGTCACTTGCTCAGGAACGATGTAAGTACCGGCTTCTTCGCCAGCTAAGAATTTTTTGTTTTTCATAGGAGTCTCCAAAAAAAACGGAGACGAACCCATGCCCTGAAGGGGACGGAATCGTCCCCGCAGGGTGGTAAAATTGATGTGGTTACTGAATTAACAGTTGTTGTGTTACTTCGAATAACTCACGCTTCAGATCTTTGACGTCGTTAATCACGATGCTTTGAGGAAAGAATTTCTCAACACTGCGTGTTTGAATCCCTATTCCCAGCAGCTCAAAGCCACTGCGTCTGCACCGGTCAACAATGTCATGCGTGGCAGCCCAATCATCTGGGTCACCATCCGTTAGCACTATCATTAGCTTTCGCTTCTGTTTTTGCGCTAACAAACTGTTTGCCGCAAACCACATCGCTTGTGCCATAGGCGTACAACCTCGTGGTTTTTGGTCAAAACAGGCGGCCCGATGTCGAACCGATTGCTTGGGCAATAACGCGATAGAAACTTCCTGATGAATACCAGGAAAATAACTGACCGCAGGTACAACACCCGGTATGCCTTCCAGTGCCATGGCCAAAGCCAAAGCGGCTTCATTGGCAACATGAAAGTACTTTCGATTACCTTCGCCAATGGGTTTACCCATTGAACCCGATATATCGACCAGCAAGTGCACAGCAGCATTAGGCGCAATGCGAGGTTGCCTTTGAATAAACAATCTCGACTCACCGGCTTGTGAAGCGGCAAGACGATGGGTTGCAACTCGAAGACCGTGCCTTTTGGCATGATTCCGATTGTCCTGACTGGACTGAACCATGCCCCTAAGTCGGGCTCGAATTTGAGCGGACTCAGACGCCGATAAGGTCAAGATGGCCTCATCACCCAACATAGCCTGCTCTGCTTGGGGCAAACTGAGTGGAGTGACACCCTGATGTCCTTCAGCTTGTTCCGACAACACTTCTGCCACTTGTGCAAAGGTATCGGATTCAAACTGAGCGGCACTGGCCTCTAAGGCTTGTCGCAAATTGTCAGCTTGATCAGAGTTATCAGAATCTCCCGTTTCAGCAGCATCCCCCGTTGCAGACGAACCTGTTTCCGGGGTTTGACTGTCACTACTGCTATTGCTGTCATTACTCGCATCTTGTCCAATGTCATCACCGTTATCAGCATCCGACTCATCCTGTGGTGGACGAGATTCTTCTTCCAACATGGCAACGATGGCATCGACAAGTTTCAGCACTTCACCTGTAGATGCCAGGCTAGGCACTGCTGTCAGCATGGCGCTTAACCGGCTCATCGCTGCGGCAGGAAAGAGTTGTCTCACCCTTTCATCAACAGCTTGATACAAAGGCGTCAGTGCTTTCTGGCCCAGAAAATGGCATCTCAAGCGAAACAACAACCAGGCTTGCAAGTTAGATGCAGGCTCAGGCTGTTCAGGTACACACATTTGCTGTGTGTCCACCATGTACTCAATCACTTGCGAAATACTGCGCCGGGTTCCGGGGTAATCCTTTGCCAATTCGTTTTCAATGCGCACATCCTCAATAATATTGAGAAGTGCCTTACGGATCGGCTTAGACGACGCCTTCTTCACCATGTCAAAATTGGTATGCCGAATATGCGCCGCTTCATGAGCCAGATAACCCCAAGCTATCTGTTGATAGTGTGGGTCGTCTGGGTTTGCTGTTGGGATCACAATCCGCTCACCATCGGTAAACGCATCTTGTCCTTGAATAAGCACCTTCACACCAAACTTTTCGCCATAAGCGGCGGCAACGATTGGCAGTGCGTTTTTTAATGGATGATTCATGGGAGTCTCCTAATCATTAGGGGGAATACTCCCTCAGCGGGAGCGTTTCCCCGCTGGGAATGTAAGTGTTTAAACCTGTGCTTTTAGCTTATCCAGGTCATATTTTTGACCTAACCAAGCCACCAATTGAGCTGGACTCTCGTGCTGCTCAAATGACGTTTTAAGCTGGTCTAAACTCAGGATGTCATCCAATGTCAGACCGTACTGGTCTTGTAACTGAGTAGACACCTCGTGCTGATATTGCAGCCAGGCCCGCTCAAAAGCGGTTTGCTGCAATGCCATGTTTGGAACAAATACCATGGCCGTTACCCAAACTCCTTGTGCGTCCGCATCTGCGATCAAAACAGGGTTCTTGGGGATCAAGACACTATGTGTTGAGTACGACCGTTGTACTAACGTTCGACAACACGCCACTTCTGGTATCGATTCACTTTCAACCGCATCAGTCACACCACGAAAATGCGGTTCAAACTGGTTCAGTTGGCAGGGGTTATGGATGGTTGATTGCATAATTTCCTCTTACATAGTTCAGAGGACATGCGCCCTTAAGGGCAACATGCCCTCAAGGACGTTAGAAATAAAATGAGTTTGGTACAGTCGAACCAAGGTTTGGTCTGACGGTTGGTTGTGGTATTGCACGTAAGTTATCTGCCTGAGCAGATACTGGCTGTGCGGGTTTAGGTTCAGGTTTGGGCATCAGTTGTCTGATATCCAATTGACCTTCACCGTGCATTCTCATCTTGTCTGGATCAGACAAAATTAAAATGGTCGCCATCAGTTCGTGATAGAGATTGTCTGTCACAGGGCCGGTCTTCGGCAGACGAACAAATAAATTGTCCATCGCTTCAACCATCGGCTGAACTCGATGATCCAGGAAGGACAAACCATCCAACTTGTCTCTTAATCGCTTGAGCGGATTAAGGGCTCGCTGACTGATTTGATTCTTGCCTGCAACGGAACGCTCAAACAGTTCATTGGCATCACGAGCCACCTCCCTAAAGAGGGTGTGTCCCATACCATTGACCTTGTCATCTAAGCCTCCAGCTTGTTCAGCCGGTTGCATTCGATAGATGGCATAATCGAACTGAAGCCGTTGTTCCACGTCTTCGATGGGTGACAGCGCACGCCGGATTGCATCTGCAAATTCCGGGTGTTTCGCAACCCAGTCAAACGTCACCTGATCATAGTTGTCCAAGAACAACTGCTTACACTGCGCAAACTCCTGACCGATCCGGTCAAGCTCTGGAACAATCTGATCAATTCGGTCTTCAGGGACGGCATAGCCACCTAAAAACCGCACACCGACTTGCTCACACAAGCGCTGCGCTTCTTTTTTAAGCCGTTCAAAGTTCGCCAATGCCTCTGGGTCGCAAATTTTTTTACTCCCTAAGCTGGCAACATCCTTCGGTGGAAGTTGGCTGCCATTGGCTAATCTGAAATCTTCAGGCCTTAGTTTTTTTCTACCGCTCCAGATGGAACAGTCGATGTGACAAATCAAAAGTTTGTCGAGGGTTTGAATACTCATAGTGCATCCTCATGCGAGATGGGGACGCACCACTCCCAACAGGAGCAATGGCCCCCGTTTGGGTGGTAGTAGTTGACGCGCTAATGGCAATACCACTATCAGAAATAGTAATTTTGCGAATCAGGCGACGATTGGTTGAGATCGATTTTCGCAGGCATTAAGTCCAGTGCTTCAGCAATCGGGCGAACCCGCTCTAAATCACTGCCTAAAAGCCTCAATACATCTTTTTCCAACTTCAGTTGGTCGGATACTTCTATCCCTTCAGGACTCGCTACTGTGAGCGAACACAATGGTGGTAATTGACGCTTAAAGGCCAGTAACAGCAACAATGGCCACGGGCCATCATCAGTGTTAACAATGCCAGCGCCTTCACCTGACACCATGCTGATTTGATTGGTACTAGGTAATCCGCTTTTGCAAAACCCTAATGACCATTTTCCAATCCTGACCTGGTTATCATCAATAACAGCCAAGCCATAGGCTTCAAGCAGCTTTGCCATATCGAACAACGCTTTTTGAGCCAGCGAGATTTGGCCATTGACGTCCTTGCGAGTACGAAACTCCCAACTGACGTTATTGGCGCACGCGACACTATCTAGCGCATTTGAGAGTTCAAATGGCCGCCCTTGATGATCAATGCCGACTTGTCCAACAAATCGATAACCCTTGTTGATTTTCTCATTGATTCGTCGGTCTGCTTCAGCGTTAGGATCAGTCGAGTCAATCAATCGCTGCTGCGACATTTGACCAGCTTTTCCAAACCGAACTTCAATCTCCTGGGTGTCTGATCCAACGTAAATGGCCCATTCTTTGGCTGTCCCATCAGAATGACTGTAACGGTAAAGAGCAAAGCACTTTTCCATCATCAATCCTCCCAGTGGTCACCGAAGACATCAGCGGCAATACGGTGAATAGCTTCACGTTGCTCCAACTCAGCACGAGCCGTCAAAGACCGAACCAGTGCATACTCCACTGCGTTAGGAGCACCTTTGAAAGCAAGTGTTAACTTTGCCCAGCGCACCAAGGTCCTAGTGGACATGGTGATACTAAGCTCAGCACCGCCATCCGCGCCCCCAATAAAGAGACGACGAATGTCACCAGCCACTTTCACCATTTTCTGGCGAAAGACTTCTGGCAAGCCCGGCGCAACGTTCTCCAGAATGGCTTCCTCTACAGAAGGCTCTGCATAGGTCGCTTCGATGATTCTAAAGCGATCAAGAAAAGCCAAATTCTGTTGGAGCACACCTTGATACAAGCCCGTTTGGTCACCGCTGCCCGCACTGTTGCCGGTAGCGATAAAACGAAACTTGGCATGTGGCATGATGATCTCACCGCCATTTTGTGCGATGACCAACGGGGCACCTTCCAAAATGTCATTGAGCCCAGCCAGTTCAGCAGGCTCAGCAAGATCCATTTCATTAATGATCAGCAAATGGCCATGCTTGACAGCCAGTGCCAGCGGCCCATACACAAAGGTCATGTTGCCATTAACCAGTGTGTGGTGACCGATAAGATCGGACAACTCCAATCGACCGTGCGCAGTAATTTGCTGAACAGGCCAATTCAATCGAGAAGCAACTTGGCAAATTAGCGAGGTCTTACCGCATCCCGTGGGGCCTGTAATATACAAACCGTCACCGTCTGGGTGAGACAAGAACGCCAATACGTCACGTAAGTCTTCTTTTCTAAAAACATACTCGTCCTTGCGAACGGGAATGTTTGGATGGGTAGTGTCGGCACCATATCCTTCCAGAACGAAAGCATCAGGAGCCGGGACATTAAACGCTTGATTCACTTGAACCAAAAATGGGGATTGTTCTGTCATGGTAAACCTCATTAGTTTTAACGAGGCCCCATGCCCCAACAGGGAATGAAGTCCCCGTCGGGTGGTGTGTTGATTGTGGTATGGCTGTGTATGTAAGAGTTCAGCTCGCTCTATCATTCGTACCCAGCATTGGCTACGAGTGAAACTGCTTTCTGATGCACTCGATGTAAGCGCATGAGAAAGGAGCCGAAATCGGCTCCAAGTGAACGTTAAAAGTAAAATGAGCTCGGCGAGTCACCTGGCAGAACCAAGTTATCTTGCTCAAGGCTGATTTTGATTGGTGTTTCAACGGGCTGCTCTGGCTTATTGGTGCTAATGCGCAACCGCTCTTGTGGCGCTTTTCGGTAAGCGGCTAAAACCTGTTCATCCAGCTCGCCTAACTTATCGGTGGCCAATTGCTTATAGTCCACCGTGCCCGCCATCATGTAGCGGCTGAGTTTGACCCCAGCATAGTCGGCATGAGCGTAGTTACCCATCATGGCGACCAATTTTGACTGGGCGTCTCGCATTTCCTCTTTCAAAGATTTAATGTGATTTTCCAGTCGGACCACTTCGGCATGTGCTGAGCAATACTGTCGAGACAGCGATGTCCAACGGTATTGGGCTTCACCCTTGGGAACAAAACAATCTTGCTCAGGGCATTTTGACGGCTCTTTTTTGGTCTGTACTAACTCCCAAAACTGAAGCGCTGTTTCTTGCAACTCAGTTAAGAACGCCGCGTCTCGCTGTATTTCAAACTCAATCAGTTGATCCTCAAAATAGAAAACCAACCAACCTCGCGTGCTATTGGCGACCAGTATTTGATGCTGTACTTGCACCCAATACAACTGGTACGCCTCGCTTTGTTCTCGGTGAGCTTGCACATCCTCAAAAACTGACTGGCAAGGACATTTCAGTTCAACGGGTTCGCCCGCATCGTTGATGCCATCAAAGCTGGCTCGAAAGATTGCGTTATGATCGGCTTCTGCACATAACGGCAGAAGAAAGTCATTATGCGCATTCTCAAATGCTCGCCTTGCTTGAGGCTCCAACCTTATACCACGAAGCACATTTGGATTATTCGACAGGTCTTCCGGTAATACGAATCCGGTTTTTTCTGCCCATAATCGCCAAGGTGTTTTGTAGGGTGAACGCCCCATAATAATTGGGGCTTCAGATGCCGTAACCCCTGCAATGCGCCACTGGTGCCATGCAGGAGTACGTTGTGATAGGTCGATAACCTTCATATTGCCTCCTTTGAAGGGAGACTCCCCTGAAGGAGAGAACTCCCCTTCAGGGTTAAGTGGTTACTTTGCAGCTTGTGCTAACGCTGTTTGGTGCTGAACAACACTTGCTTGAACCGAATCAATTGCCGCTTTACCGGCTTGAATCGAACCTAAGACAAGGGCAACAACCAATACCAAGCGAAAAAGTGAGGCTGATTTAGTCATGGAAGATCTCCAAAAAAAAGACGAGACCTTCCCCCTGACGGGAGAATAATCCCGCCAGGGTTAGTAAAATGAATGCGTGGCGCTAAGAAGCTAAAGGCTGTGTGAGCGCTTTGGCTGCTTGTTGCTGAGCATTAAAGATTTCTTGCTTCGCAAACGTCAGCTCAACACCTTGAAAATGTTCATTGGCATATTCCAATGCACTATTCCAAGCGTTTGAAGCTTCCGCCCGCTCGATAAGCTTGTAAACAAGCCCTCGGGTTCGATCATCAACTTGCTCGGGTGGAATCACAGATGGCTCAACAACGTGTGTTGCTTGGCCTTCGATAATTCGCTCCGCTTCGTCTTGATCGAAAATTCCCACAAAGCCAAACGCAATGCGGGAACACTGGATCATGGATTTATGTCTTAGCATTCGCTTAGTGTGCGTCTGCCATGGACCATCTACACGGTAAGGGCCATTTTTGCCATTACCTTCAAAAGGCGGTCGATAGACTTCATCCAGATACTCAGTGATTTTGACTGGGTGCGAACGGTCGCGCCGATAGATGATGCATTCCATCCATTCAGGGCATTCTTTCGCGCCATCCAGTGAGACTTTGTTTTCTGAAGTCTTGAACTCCATGCCATCAAACTGGTCGTGTTGATTGATGATGCGAGACCATCCATCGACACCTACCACTGGGATAATCCCAGCTTGTTTATCAGGGAACGCAAAAATCTCTTTGGTGAAAGGGTTCAAACCGTACTGATCTGCAACCACCAAGAGCGCCATCATCTGCTCATTGGTCGGTGCACTACCGTCACGTTGCTTGAATGCTGTTGCTTTTAGGGTATCGAACAACTTGTTTGGATCGACACTAAAGCGCTCAGCAAAGCGTTGGATTAGCTTTGGTTTTTCCATTATGGACTCCGACAATCAAAGTGGGAGTCTGCCCCTGACGGGAAAGTACTCCCGGCTGGGTTAAAGCGTTATCGCTCGGTTAAAAATCTGGTTCAGGATAAGTTTGTGCCCAATTAGCTTGGGAGCTCGCATCATCCGCCGGTGATGGCTCAGATGCTTTGTTCACACTATCAAGAAGCAGAAACTCGTCCGCGTCCACTTCGGTCAATCGATGCTTAATACCATCTTTCTCCCATGAGCGCGTGCGCTGAGGCCCTTGAACAAAAAGCTTCGCTCCTTTTTGGATCAAATCTTTTGCTCTTAGCCCTAACTTAAATCCACCACGGTCTCGAAAAACGATCCGATGCCATTCCGTATGCTCTTTAAGCTCATTGGATTGACGGTCGCGCCATTTCTCAGAAGTGGCCAGTGAAATACTGGTCACTAAATCACCTGATGGATAGGCTCGTGTCTCTGGCTCAGAGCCAACGTAGCCTATGAGTGTTACTTGGTTTTTCATGATGTTCTCCTCGTCTTAGTTGAACTCTGTGCACACAGTCGCTTCTACCCGGCTGGGCAAAGAAGACTGACGACGCAGATAGGTTGGTATTTCGAGTAAAGCCATGTCGTACTGATGTGGCTCTTTGTAAAACGCAGATGTCAAACGGGGCATACCAGGAGCTTTAGGCACTGCCATTGGACGACGTTTTGGTGTTGGTGTGAGCAACCGCTTGATTTGAGTAAATACAAATCGAAACGGGCGCACGCTTTGACGAGCAAGCAATCGCAAAAGCGACCAGCTCAGTTTTGCAAGTAACATAATGCCTGCGATTTGGATAATAAATCCGAAGATATATTCCATTGGTGACTCCTTATGTTGGTTTTGAAGGAGTCACCCCCAACTGGGGAAAACTCCCCCAGTTGGGTGGTGAAAAGGCGAACCGTAAGGAACGCATGGTTGAGCATGTAAAAACATGCAGGCTATTTGTTTAAGGAGGCTAGCTACCTCTTAGTACCACTGAGAAAACTCAGCGGCGGGCTTCCTTTGAGCTCATGCTCTCAGGCGCAGATATCACTGAAACAGATCAGCAATATTTGATAGTCAGTGTAACCGTCTTATCCAGACAGGATAGTTAGAAAGATGCTCAATTCTTCCACCTAGCTGAGAGGCCGTTACCTCACAGAGGATTAGGCTAGGGACTGATTATTGTCATATCAGGAGCAAACTTATGGCCCAAGCAAAACCCAATTACTCAAAACCCATCTTTGAACAATCATTCACAATTAACAGCTTACAGGCGCAACGTGTCGTTGACCGTGTTTTTAGACGGACGGTCAGTGCGCTTTACGGAATCGATGTCATCCTGCGCATCATTGGCGATGAGAACGAAATTGATGAAGTGGAACAGATCATTAGCCAGTTGATCGAGGATTGCGCTAAAGCGGTAGACAACGAACAAGCTCGTTTGGACAAACTGATGGAGTCCAACGGCATCGATGAAGTACCTGACTACACCGACCCGATTACCTTCAACGCCAAAATCAGCTCGCCTCAGGTTGGCCAGTTTGTCGGCTTAGTTCGCAAACTCGATGCGTTGATGATCTCAATGGACACACTCTGGTTATCTAGCGTGCTTAGCAACAAGCAACGTGTTGATGGCAACTACGCATGGCAACAGCGCGTTATCAAACTGGCTAGGCGCATTATTGATATCGAAATTCGAGCACGAAAATCAGCTCAAGCTAAGGGTAAAGAAGCAGAAGTTGAGCAAGCGGTGCCTTCAACCGATGACGATATAACTGAAGAGGAAACAGATACCCCCGCCAACTAGCCAGCTAGGCTCCCCTCAACTAGCCCCTCTCGAAGGGGCTCTTCAAAATTTGGTGTTGTGGATTTTGTAACACAGTTTTGGACAGAACCTTCTTAGCCGCTTTGGGCGGAATCTACCCATCGGAGAACTTTTAATATCCCAAATAGCCGAACGGCACCACTTCCTGTGATGCCGTTGGTGAACGAAAATGGACAAAAGCAGTCACCATGACTTCGAACTACCTCATATTTAAAATGCTAAGTTAATGAGAAGTTATTCGGTTATTGAATCAGTACTGAACCGTTTTCTAAACTCTGTCGGGGTAAGGCCGTATTCCCTTATGAAGACCTTCCTAAAAGCGCTAACATCTTGATACCCCACATCATAAGAGATTTCAGAGATTCCTTTTTTAGTTAGTTCGATCAGTTGACATGCATTATGCAATCGCAATTTCTGTAAGTATTGGACTATGGTTGAGTCAACGGCTTTTATAAACCGCCTTTGCAGGGTTCTAGGGCTAACAAAGTAACTCTCTGCTATGTTCTTTACAGAAAAAGGTTTGGCGTAGTGTTCATCCAAATAATTTTGAACTCTAAGAACCATTTCATCACCGTGGTCAAGTTTTGGTATAAATTGATGATAAAACCGCTGCTCACGAAAGCCGCTATCAACCACCATTTCTTTTGATAGACTTAGAGCAATTGTGGGTGAAGAGAATAACGAAATTATCTCAAATACCAAATCAAGCCATGCCATACGGCCGCCTGCGGTAATGACGTTCCCTTCATTTACAATGATCGCATTGTCGTTGAGTTTTGCTCTGGGAAAAGCCGATCGAAAAGACTCACCTAGTCGCCAGTGTGTCGTGCAAAACTTGTTATCCAGAAAACCACCTCTAGCAAGAATAAATGCACCAACACAAGCTGAAGCTAATACAGCGCCTTGTTGTTGCATTTTTAAAAGATATTGATTTAAAACCGTATTGTGTTGGGTGTAGAAATCGTCGTTGATACAGGGAGGCAACACCACAACCTTAGCATGCCTTTCAATATCAAGTTGTTCCAACGTGTTTATACCCACATCAAATCTAATAGATGCATCAAACTGCTGGCAAATTGTGTTGGCAAGCATCATCGTTTCAGCAAAACCATGTACAGCGGATTGGCTGGCTGTCGGGTAATTAATGATCTCAATTATAACTATTTTCATCTCAGAACCGTTGTCGCATTTGCCTTCTAATGTGTCATTTTAGCCTCTCGTTCTAGAAGTTCAAATTCAACATAATGAACGCATCAAAACGAGACACTCAAAGGAAACATCATGACTAAACAAGCACTAATTGTAATCGACATCCAAAATGACTATTTCGCTGGCGGCAAATATCCTCTTTATCAACCTGAAACTACAACTGCGAAAACCCTAGAAGCTATGGCCATTGCGAATACGAAGAACATCCCGATTATTCACATTCAACATCTGGTATCTCCTGAACTGGGTGAAGGTCTATTCTTTTATGATGAATCGGAAGGCGCTGAAATTCAAAAAGACATCATGGCAGCGGCACCTACCTCACCTGTTGTTGTTAAGCGTCATGCTGATTGTTTCGAGAAAACCAATCTCGAAGAATTACTTCAGGGCATGGGAGTAGAAGAGATCTTATTAACGGGAATGATGACCCATAACTGTGTGACACATACTGCGCTGTCTCCAGCAGCAGAAAAATACACCCCGAAAGTCATTGAGGAGTGTTGTTGTACAGTTGATCCTGTTGCTCATGCATTAGCCTTAGATTCTATGCAAGTGCGTGGTATCGCAATGGTGAGTATTGAAAACGCATTTTCATAAACTGCGATAGTTTCACAAAGCAACCTTTTCAACAAAATGCCAGTCATAACCTGATTGGCATTTTTCTGTAATTGCTGGCAGCCTTGTGCTGCATGGTTATGCATTCATTTGTTGGCAAATTTAGCTTAGTGTTCTGATAACTTTTGGGAGTTTTTGAGCACCGTGCGTTAACTTCCAGTCATTCGTGCAAACCTGATTAACTTGGGACGAAATTTATCGGTTAAAAAACAAGCTGTCACGCTAAGGGGCAAAACCGTGTTAGCTGAAGTATGTTCGAGCTGAAATCAGAAAGCCAAAAAATGGTTACTTTACAGCGGAAAAACGCATTAAAGTAACCAATATGGAACATTATTGGCGCAGCTATTTTAGAAGGGCGTGCTCAATTATTGCCCGAGACTTCTTCCGTCGCCTCCTGACGCAGTTTCTGGGCATCCATTCCGTTTAGCCGTTCAATGGCTCTGTCTGCGGCACTTTGACGGTTTCCATCAACATTTAGCGTACTTCCTGAGCCTGTGAGTCTCTCAAGATCCAGTGACGGTATTTCAGGTAGATTGCCCGTGATCGACAAGATACCTATCCATTCATCCAGATTGACTTGGCTCCAATCTACCTGGTTTAACTGACTCGCGGTCAAACCTTCGCAGTTTGGTGACTTTGCACTGCCCCAACCAAGGCCCAATTGCGGACGAACTTGTTCTTGAATGATCCGTGAAAGCGGCGAAGTAAAGCAACAATATGATTGTCGTTTCTCAACACAGGCACCTAAGAACTTAGACTTGCAGTAAGAACCTACATAGTGGCAACTCTTCAATACCCGCTTGGCATTCATTTCAAACTCACTCTGCTCACATTTCCAGATAAGCTGAATGAGGATCATGGTGACTGAATAAATCATGTAGGCCGTCATAACCGTACTCAGAACCGCGCCCGCAGCGCCACCCAGCGCAAAGTTGCCGCCCGAAACAACACCATCGGCTCCGACAGCACCACCAACGTTACTAAACAGTGCCGATTGCGCCCCCGAACCAAAGGTAGAGCCTACCCATTCAGCCGTTTTGTTGGTCAACACCTGCATGAAGCCAGTCGCAGCTTGCTCCGCTCCCGCGCCAGCAGCCGTTGATGGCCCAGCCCCCATGAGAGAGTCCCATGCAGACACAAAAGGCTCTTTGACCGCACTCCAAGTACTCGTGATTGGCTCCCTAAGCGTATTCCACGAACCATAGATTGCCGAAGACGGATTCATAGCCATGACTGCCGTATCAAGCTTGTTAACCGCCACTATCATCGTGATGTAATCCGATAACGACACGCCACTTGGCTTTTCACAGCAATCCACTATGCCGCCAACGGCTTTTTTGCACTGGCCAGCATTTCCTTTAAAGACCGTACACTCGACGTTATCTTGGCCATCAGCTCCCGTGCATGACATATCATTGGTCATAAACTGCGCCGCATTAAGCATCGCAGCGGCCTCTGCAAAGTTAGCCTGCTTGATTGACTCTGGCTCTAAACAATCTGTGCCCATGCAGCGAACTGGCCCCTCACAGTTGTATTGAGTTTCCATTCGAGCGTTTTGCACTTCAACGCTTTGTCCGCAGTCATACACCAGACTTTGGATATAGCAGAAGCCTTCATGACCAGCCCCGCCTTCAGTGCATTCGGTTCTGACATACTGGCAGGCCGGGTTTTGCTCCAGCGCGGCACACGTATTGGTGGTCGTGTTTTGTCCGTTATTGACGATGGTTTGTGTATTACCATTGGCATCTACCCAGCTATCTGAGCTGCCCATGTTGAACTCTGGATGAGCAGTCGAAGCATTGTAGGTCGCTCTTGCCCTCCAGCATGAGAGCCCCAGTCTATCAGAACTGCCACGACTGGTTAAATGAGCAGGAGACGAAACAACCGCCGGATAAAGACTTCCAAGCTTTGCCAACTCGCCACTACCAACCGTTAACCCCTCGATTCGTTTTGTCCCCGTATCCAAACACTGCCACTGCACCGCAGTAAACTGATCCGTTTGCATCAAGCATTGGTCTATGCCCGGATCACTTGATTGATGAACAATGTCTTGCTCTAAGTACTTGCCAGAGAAGGTCAATGAAGCGCTCAGTTTCGCAGGAGCCAAACACTTCTGAACTTCTCGGCTGCAAGTGTCGAAATCGACTTTGTTCCAGCCGGATTCGCATCTGGAACGCGTGACTTCCTGGGGTTCATGCCACGAAATAATCGAACCATTGACGACTTTACACAATGAGCCAACCAAGGTTCCTTTTGGACAGGTCATTTCAGGGTATTTAATGGACGGTTTCGTCTCAGTCACCGTCTCCTTATTGCCCGTCAATGAGAGTGTCGTTTTCCAACCATTTGCCTTGGACGGCGACTCAGTGATTTTTATCTCAGTATTTTGATTATCAAAAATCCTCAGCGTAGCGTTTCCAGTTTGCATAGTATTGCTGTGCTGTGGAACAAAGCTGAGCGTTTCAGAGCTAAAGCAACCACGCTCAATGGACCAGCTTTGTTGATGGGTTTCAGCGGATACACGTCGCTCTAACTGACACTGAGTAAGCGTGCTGATCTTCTCGCACACCTGGTAATCCGGTACATGCTTGATTTCAGTGAATGGCGTAATCGTCTGAGTAGGCTCACAGGCCTCAAAACTACTCGGCATAAGATTGGATACCACGCACTTTGGATCGCTGGTTTGCAATCCACAGTCATAGGTATCGGTAAAACGAATGCATTCACCTTTATCATTGGTCTCGGCACATTTTGACGACATGAATCCACAGGAAGGATTTGCTTCAAGCACTTGGCAGACCTGATTTTCAATCCCCTTATAGCTTTCATCATCCACACTGACTTGAACACGCCGACACAAAGGCGATATGCCAGCCACAGGGCTTGGGGCAAAATAGGATTCACAAACTGAAACACCATTGACCACCGTACATCCGTTGGTTGAAGACGGCTGATCCGTGCATTGAATGCTGTAGTCTGAAAACTTAGCCGGGATATCCGCTGCTTGTTCGATACAGGATTGTGGCGACCAACTATCATTCATCACCACCTTGGTTGGATCAAAGCGCACCTTGATGCGTGCATACCCCTCACCACTACCCGTAACCGATACGCGAATTTTTACCGGCACTTCTAAACCTGACTCTACCGCTTTTAGCTTGGCCGTTAGATCGGTATTAGGATTGCGCTCCCAACTGGTACTAAGCTCGCAGCGATCAGCCGTTTCTGGAGGAAAGTTATTATTGGGCCCAGACCAGACTTTCTGATCGCCAAGCCACACCTGCATGTAGTCATCCCATTTGGCGTACTCAAGAACGGCTGAGGTAATCGCATCGGGGTTCACGACTTTGAGTGTGATGGCCTGTTCAAACACTTTACAACGGCCACTCCAGTAGTTGTCGCCAATACGTCCTATCCAAACTTCAAGACACCCCTCACCACAAGAGCGAAGGTTCATCGGTCCAGAAACATGCTCAATAAT
Source organism: Marinomonas aquimarina (assembly GCF_900089755.1). Classification (GTDB taxonomy): domain Bacteria; phylum Pseudomonadota; class Gammaproteobacteria; order Pseudomonadales; family Marinomonadaceae; genus Marinomonas; species Marinomonas aquimarina. The sequence continues at coordinate 51,848 of NZ_FLOC01000004.1, forward strand.
GCCTGCCGTGTAATCGTGAGTAATAGTGCAGCTGTTAACCGCTGTATTGAGCCTGTCACATTGCTGGTAGTTTGGACTGCCTTCACCTTGAGACTCACAGCCTGGGAAGCTTTGCGTTAATAGATTTGGGTCAGTTTGAACCGCATCAGTTAATGCCCAAAGCGGATCATTGACCATATCTGGCCGAGACCTGTCTTTGATTTGCTGTAGCGAACGAAATGCTTCACCCGTAGCGCCACTTTCGGATGCCATGCTCTCTTGGCGCTGTGTCCCCAATTGATTCATGCTGGCATCAGAGCCATAAACGCCCGTTAAGACATCCAATGAGCCCTGATCCATACCAGGGAAAAGCTCTTGCAAGTTAATGGACTCATTACCACTGCCATTCGGCACCGACAATGTATTGCCATTGAGTGCGGGCATCGTCCAGTTTTGCAGCAATTGCTTACCTTCTTGTTGTCCGCTTAGGCCGGATTGGCGCTGCACATCAGCGGCCACACCATGTAAGGGCAGGCACGCCATAGTGATTGATAAAATACCCGCTAAAACTCGGGTAAAAAGTGTTGGTTTCATGGTTAACCTCCCGAGTTACAGCAGTCTTGCCAGCGCCACAAAATGTAGAGCGCATCTTCACCGGCACCGGGGATCGTTCGCCACTCTCCCCATTTCATGGTGCTTTCACCGATGACATGCGCACTTTCAGTTTCCGGTACAGGGAAGAACATACTCATCTTGTATTGGGATTTCGGCAGCATGGGTTCGATAACAGGTCGGCATAGCGCACTGTTCCCCATTGTTCGCCTAGCAAGACCACGCCTGTGTTGAGCCGCGATTGCACGCGCCGCTAAATGGCTGGTGTTTTCTGCTAATGAGCCAAAGGCTAAGGTGTGGCCAGATAACGGGTAGAGATGGCCCCAACTGCCAGCACACCAAAACAACTGGTCGATGGGTTTACCAAGCGTTGATGAAGCAGCGTCAGCGGTACAAGCAGATATAGCCAATGGATTGGCAACGGCAGCCGCTTCAGGCTGAGTAAAAAAGGCCAGTTCATCGTTCAGCCATGTTGGGTCCAATTCCGACAAATACATCAAGTCAAAGTCCATGTAACCATCGGCATTGCAATTGCCATCCATGAACAAATCGAGCATGACCAAAAGCGGAAAGGCGTAATAATGGTAATGGTAGAAAGCAAGATCACCGGTATCGTATTCACCTTCACCATGACCACCTTGCAATCGTCTATCACCTAACGGTAAACGAATCCCTCCCAGTGAAGGCGAACAACCTGGCGTTCTGACCAGTTCAATCAAACGCGCTGGCTCCCACATGCTGGTAACAATACCTGGCCTTGGCACGCCTAAGTTGTCTTCACATAAGCAAAATGACTTGTTTGATGCGCCGCTTGGGACACTGCCAGAGCCAAGTGGAAGACCTGCAACCCGGATAGGAAAAATGCATGACCAGCAAACATCCGTCAGCAGCTTACCCGACAATAAACCCGCGTCTGGGCAGGTCAGTTCGGCTTTAGCAGGAATAGATGCGCCCAGGACAAACATGACAACGAGAGTCCGCAACAGACGATACGTATTATTGAGCTTTTTCATGAACAAGCTCCTTTGCTGGAGTTTCTTCTATTTCAAACGCGAGTCCCTTTGCTTGAACAAACGATGGGGTGACTTGCAAATCAAAGCGCTGCTTTAGCGAGGCATTGAGAAGGTAAACCGGGCTATCCAATGTCTTTTCGAGCGCATTGAGGCTATTCCAACCTTGAGTACGGTCGAGCTGCGTGGTGATAAGCGTAATGCGGCGCAGTGTCCTATCTTGGCCCTCAAGCCAATGTGCTACTCCGTCCACTTCTTCAGCGTTCGACGCATTAAACACCACAAGCTGCTGAGTAAACGGCAAGGCTTTTAGCGGGTTAATACGCGTTCCTGCTGGGATCAATGTTCGGCCATTGGCATCCAATAGTGGCCGCTGCATGACGATGGTTGGATCAACCATTCTTATCCGATACTGCGTGGCTTTGGGTAACTCAGTAAATGTTTGGCGAGACCAGAAACGCTCAATGGCTTTTTTCTTTAATGCGCCCAGGTCAATCGACTGTAAACGCTGCATCGCCACTTGCATCAAATCCGGTTCTAAAATCGAATGAATAGGACCGCGTTGACCCAATGAACCGGTATTGCCTGTTTCAATTTGACGCTGCAACCAGTCCTTGCTGTAAACCCCTAGTGCACTTGCAGTCACCTTGTCATCTTCTATGCGGAAAATGGCAGGCACGCTAGTCACCCGCCAGTGCACAAAGGCTTTCGGATCGATTCGAACCTGAGGAACAGGATCAAGCCCCGTCATCAGCGTATGCCAATCACGGATAGCCGCCCCCAAGGTCTTTCCTTCAGGAATTCCCCGAAACAACACAATAGCGCCGGTAGCACTGGCCTCTTTAAATAGCTGCTTCAGTGAGGAATCCCCCAGTGAGGACGACGCAAATATCAACCATTCATCGCTGTGTTTGAGCGACGCAGGTTGTTCAATCGGTGAAAAAGGCTCGATAAATTCAGATGAACCATCCACAGCACTTTGTAAAATGCTGCGGCTCATTTCGACGATCTTTTTGTCCTCGTCAGACAACGGATAAGGCTCTTGTGCCCAGGACACTTGAACCCAAGACAATGGAGCAACCAACAAAAATAAGAGACATAGTCTTTGCATCATCTACCTCCTACCAAAGCGGCCAAGCGCGACCGACAATCTGCTCGCGCTTAACGGCATTCCAATAACGGGAGTCGAAACTCGTTGCGGCCTCACCGGAAAACCAATACTCGTTTTCTTGCAGCGTCAATGAGCGGCTAAATTGTGATCCCGCCACACCAAGACGCTGGGCTAATGCCATGCCGGTAGAGACTTCAGCACCATTCACCAGCACATGCTCAGGGGTCACCTTGACTTCATCCCCTGGCATCCCTGTTAGGCGTTTCAGCATCCGAGTACCGTCGTTATATAACGGAGCGAGTCCTTTTGAGTGGAAGGCATACAAACCATCCTTAACGGGCTCTTTATTCCATAGGTCAATCAGATACACCGTGGTATCAGGCAGGCAGCGCTCTTGCTGGGTATCGATTCCTATTCGGTAGCGCATCATGGCGTAGGTGCCTACCACGGACATGATTAACGCGAGAGCGGTCAACCGGATGAGATATGGCCGCCAAGGCATTCTTTTACGGAGTATCTGCATGAGACACCTCCTTTGAGCCTACTGGCACAAATACGGAGTCATCAGCACCCACCACCGCTTGGGCATCCAGCACGATAAAACCGGCTGCTTTTAGCTTTTCAATTTGCTGATTGGTCTGAAGCAACCTGGATTCGATGTCTTGTTCGCTGGCATTGGGGCCCAGTGACAGCACAGCCTCCCCAAAATCCACGACTGCAATGGGCGTACTTAACGCCAACTGGCTGTGGATGGGTTCGAGTGTTTTCATTAAGAGCCAGCTGGTCATTAAACCGCTACCAGCAATAGACAAAGTAATAGAAGCCATAAATGGCCAAAGCGTGGACTTATTCATAGCCTCGCTCCTTTAACAACTGGGAGATGGCATCAGCAACAGAAAGGCCTTTGCGCGTTAACTGCTTAATCGCGTTTACATCTTCTGCACGGGACGAGTACAACAGCTTGTGAAACGGATCGACGATGAGGCGGCCAATCCCGGTGCCCATCTCGGTAATAAAGAAAATTTCGGAATAGACACCCGTGACGGTATGAACCGTTTTCAGGTATTCGTAGCCGCCTTCACCGAGTGGCAAACGGCCTTCTTTTTTGAGCGCGTTGATGGTTTCGGCTTTTTGGCCAAGCAGGTACATATTGGCCGAGTTTTCAGCGATGGCTTTACCTGTTGGGCTGTCGTACAAATCGTTGACCGACTGCGTTACCGTTACAGCACTGCCACCATATTTTCGAAATCGCCGGTAACCCGTCTCGATGAACTTACCGACATCACCTTGAGTCAGCAGATCCCAGGCTTCGTCAATGAACACAATCTTGCGACGATCCCGCTCACCTAAGTACATCTCTTGTTGGATTTGGTAGATAAGCTGAAGCAACACCACTTGTTGCAGGTGCTTGCGCCCCTTGAGCTCTTCTAACTCCAAAACGGTGAAACGGTTTTTGAAGCGAATATTGTTGTGGCCATTAAAGAAGCGGCCATATTCGCCCTGTGTCGTAAACGGATAGAGCTGCTCACCCACGTCCTGCACACGTCGGTCTTCATGATTTTTTAAAGCCTCTGCCACATCATCAACTAACATGGCACGACCTTTTTTCTCCCACAGTTCACGGGTCTGACGCTTTAGGTTGGCCATCTGAAAATCAGTTAATGACTGCGTAGGCGCGGCCATTGCGGCCAATAGTCCAACCAGTACATCCGCTTCTTCGTCATAGTCCTCAACGATTTCAAACGGATTTAAGCAAATGCCACTGTCCCGCCCGAACTGTAAGAACTCACCGTCATAGACTTCACACAGTTTTTCATAAGAGCGGCCAACATCAATCACCCAGCATTGCCCGCCTTCTGATAAGTAGGAGGATATGATTTCGTTCACCAGGAATGACTTACCCGACCCTGATTGCGCCGCTATGCAACAGTTGTAATTACTGCCCGAGTCATAAAGGGACACACTCATGATCTGGCCATTACGGGAAACAAAGTTAATCACCGGCGTGCCAGTGCCTTTCCAATCCGCAAACAAAGGCAACAGAGGGATCACATGCCGTGTCGCCATGGTCTTGAATCGAAACAAGTCGTTCATCGCCTGGCGGTCAGCACCAAATGGCAGGGCATTCAGGAAAATGGGCAAACAGAAGTACTTGTCTTCCATCAGCTCAAATCCAAGTTCTTTGAAATAGGTTCGAGCATTTGAAACAGAGCTGATCGACGCTTCTTCCGTTGGGGAAAACAGCGTTAAGGTCATATTTGCCCGAATAGGACGATCACCTTCTTGCAAGGCTTCAAAAAGAACATCAAACCCCTTTTTCTTGGCTGCAAGCACCGGCACAAACTTGAGCATCGGGCCATAGGCCTGATTGACCGCCCATTGACGCTTCGTCTCTAGACGAGATCGCATCGCCTCGGCTGAGGGAAAGTGAATGGTGACATTCAGCAAAAAGCTGCCGCGTAAACCGCGACTACCCGTCATCATATCGCCCGCAAAACTTGCGGCATGACCAAACCAGATCCGCTCAGGCAAGCGCTTAAATGATAAGGTTTTAACTCGGTAATCACCCAGCATCAGACCTTGGCTATCCACTTTGATAGCTCGGTCATAATCCAACACTTGCTCCCTAAGTGGTTTATCTGCCTCACTGCGGATTGGAGATGGATTGCGCCAAGAAGCATCTTTTCCCCAGTTAAGCTGAGCACTTAATGCCGCGAGCCAATTTCGGTCAGTCATCTCAGTAACACGAAAACCAACCGTTGCCAGCGCTTGCGAGAAAGAAGCCCGAAGCGCGGATGCTCGACTCAACTCACGCTCCGTCGGTATAGGACTTTCCAAAGGCAATTTGCAGGTGACGATCAGTTGAAAGTTGCGTACCTGAGTCTGGGTCGATTCTTCTATCGGTTGAACCGTGCCCCCATCGAGGAAATCCGCACGTTTGCGTATCGACGCCCTGAGCAATGGATCGGATTGACGATGCCGTAAGCCCATCATGCGTTGAAGGTCGGTTTGAATATCAGGCGAGGCGTACAGGCCAAATTGCAGTAAAGTGTCTTTTGGCCAGTCGTTGTTAAGTAGAACATTAACCCTGTCTGCAACAGACTCATCACCACCCGGCAATGGGTCACATAGAAAACCAAAGCCAACACTTTGGTCTTCCATGAAAAACAGTTGCTCATCGTCTGAATAGGCCAATACTGGCAAGAGCTCAGAAGCGCGTTGCCCTGAATACAGAGAGGCTTTCATTAACGCCCCTCCAACCAAGCGGAAAGGTCATAAGGACGGCCTCGGCTGATGCGACCATCATTGGCGACAATGAAAGGCACGCCTTGAATGCCCAGGATTTGAGCCGTCACCAAGGTACGCTGCATTGGCTCTAAGTTGCAGGCATCATCCTGCTCTAAGTTACTAATTCGACCATTCAGCAATGCATCGGTGGCCGCTTTTTTGTCACGCGCACAGCCAAGCTGGCGAACCTGACGCTCTGAATCAGGACCAAGCACTGGCACAGGGAGAATTTGGAAGGTGTATTCTTTGGTTAACGGTAAGGCTTGTTTCAAAAGCTCATGGCAATGCGGGCATCGTGGATCAACAAAGACCACCACTTTCTTTTTGCCTTCACCCAGCGTCAGTGGATTCAAATCATCCATTTTTAAGCCAAGACGACTTAAGTCCAGCGTGTTCCCCGCTTCACGAATTTCTTCAAGGCTAGTAAGCGGCTTTTTCGACCAGGCATCATAGAGCGTGCCATCAATGACGAACCGGCCACTGTCTGACATGAAAACAATACGGCCATTGCTTTCAACCGCTTTCATACCCGTGACCGGCAAAGAAACCATGCCGTCAATTTTGCCAACGGGCGACACTTCAGACACTGGTTCAGCTTGAACCAAAGGAGACAGCGCAAGCGCCAGAATAATTGGAGATAGTTTTCGCATGAGGAGTCCTCGTTAATGTAAATCGAGGCTCCAGTCTATGCAGTTGTCCTATGTGGACTCGGTTAGATAGATTGAAGAAATCGCAATCTAACTAGGGGGCTTATAGCTCGTTGAGGTTTGTTATAAACGAATTACTCGGCGTTTGCGTTAACAAGCCAATCATCAAGCACTTGCTTCAATTTATCTAATTGCTCTTGATGTTTTGCTTGATTCTTTGCCAATTTGTTAATGTTCTGCAACTTCCAACGAATCGCTGGCAAGTCTGCTGCATTAGGATAGTCAAACAATGCCCAGTCAGGTTGCCCTCTTTTGAATGACATAAGGAAAGCATGATCCCTTTCTGTGAAATGTTTTTGCAGTTCAATTAACATCATGGGCCTAACAGAGGCTAAGTCTTCGCATTCAACTTTTTCAAAAGTCATTCCGTCAAATTCTGCCTGAAATTTCTCATTCAGAGGCTGCCAGTTTGGCGACATGACTTCATTAATAGGCCGAGGGTGACTTAATGTATAGGTTAAAAAACCCACCAAAATCTCTCTCGAAATCCCTTCACTGCCAAGTAACATACGCACATCAAATAAGTCGCGAGGATGTTGGCGATCCATTGCAGCACACAATTTCCCACCATACAGATCGGGAAGACTGACTACCTGAATCTCAGCATAACCAAACTCGTCTTCAACAGACTCTTGAACTGGCATTATTTCTGCACTATGCAATGTACCTCTGGCGACGGGCGACACTTCAATTTTGATCGTCGCAACCGGACTTGATACAACGATTCTCAGTTCATCAGCTTTATTATCCTGAAATGCCGCTCGGATATCTGGTTGAGTATTGATTCTGTCTGTAATGCGCTGCAATGCAGCCCTGACATTAATCAAAGCCTCATCTCTTGGTTCAAGTGGAAGATAAGCAAGATCAATATCTACAGATAACCGAGGAAAATCTCTCACAAATAAATTAATGGCGGTGCCACCTTTAAGTGCAAAAACCGTCTCTGTTGCTACCACAGGAAGCAGTCTTATGAGCAAGGAAACCTGTTTGTAATATGGGCTATCTTTATCCATTATGTTGTTCACCTTTTTTGACGCTTAATATCTCTGGCACTGTGATTTGATATCGCTCATCAAAACGTCCTTTTTCGACAACCTGCCGCTTTCCTGCACCCAATTTAATTCTTGTTTCATCTATGCGATTGACCCACTGGTGATCGTAGTATCGACCCAGAAATAGAAATATTCGGTTTGCCTGAACAGAGCTGCTTCGCTCAAGAATATCTTGTACTTTTCTAGGGCTAAGATTGACTAAACCCTGAAATAATTCTGCGACATGCTCAAATGAAATCAGCTTCCCAATCCCGTCTACCACTTCATAGGCAGCAAGTTCTGCACAGCTGACAGTGAGTTCTTTCTCTTTAACCGTGATCCTTTTCAAATCTTTCTCGGGATTCACTTCAAGCTTATGATTTCCACAGTAAAACCAATTCTGATAAGGGAATTCACGAAACCATTTTGGTAAGGACGACTTATTTTTAACGCAAATCCAAACTTGCTCTTTGTTCAGCTGTAAATAGTGACTCAGTCCTTGGTGAGTTAAGCTGCTCAATCCAGCCAAATGAACTGAAACGCCCAATTGCACATCCAATGCTTGAATGGCATCAACCCAAGTTGGCTTTATATCGCCCTGCGCATCTGGACGATAGTACACGCCAGAACTAAGCTTCTTCAGCCAACCGTTCTGCGCGTACTTTTGAGCCAGGGAGTAGCTCACACCGTTTTCAGTCAGCCATTGCTGAAGTACTAGCGCACCAGGAGAAGTATGAGCAACAAGCCAGTTTATCTTAGATGACATTTTAACACCCCAAGTGTGAATATCACGAACAGTATAAACCATTTAGTTTATTACGATAGGGATTTTAACACTTTAGGTATTAACATACCAAATACTATAAACCAAGTTCGCAAATGTGGCGTCGCTGAAATGAAAAAGTCTACACAACATCACCAATAACCCGATGTTGTGTAGACCTAAGTTTGATTGCCTTAAGTGAACTGCCTACTGTGGTTCACATTCAGGTGCCCAGTAAAACGGCGCTGATTGCTGGAACAGATGTGCCAATAACTTCTTGAGTGCTGGCAACAACAGGTAAGGTTGCAGACATAACACTTTCAACGACTGTTGGTGTGTTGTAGAGACCCATACCGCCACCAATGCCCAAGGCAAAAGCCATCAAGCTTTGGCGAGCGATACCGCCCACAATACCCACCAGAACCATGGCTCCCGCTACGATCCGTCCCAAAGTACCTTGGGTCCAATCTTTTAGGGTATCCCAAACATCGGTGAAAGCATCACCACCGGTGCCCGCAAATGAGGGCTCCGAAATCATTAACGCCATTAAACCAAGCGCACCAATGGTCATTAGGCGCTGAGTTTGAATGGTGCGAACTACATTTGTCATTCGTTAGTTTCTCCGTAGATACTCAAGTTATCGCGCTTACCATCAGCTCCCGCTGAGGCAGAATCGCTTTGAGTCTGAAGTGGACGTAGCACTGGCGAAACCGTTCGAGGTGCTGACACCCCAATATCCCACCGGCGCGGTTCAATTTCGGTAAACACGTAGCTGGATAAATTCAGATCCCCACGGTCATCCTCCCAAGGCGCAATCCAAATCCGCATTACCCTTGAAGGAATGCGAATAGGTGCAGATTGCTGCATCTCGGGTAATGCCGGATGGCTCAGCAGTCCTGTCTCTAAATCAGATTGTGAATACCCAGAGGGAGAACCAATTCGAGTCGCCACAGCATCAATCGTCTTGGGTGCAGCGCCATTACTGGTAAGCTCATAGACTTCACGAGCGGATAAACAGCGCACACCGTCAGGCATACCTGGGCATCCATATTCACTACTCCCAAGACCCAATGAACTACAGCCAGACAATAAGGTTGAGCCGACTGCCAATAAAAGTAATCCAGCTTTAGACCACTGTTTTAGCTGGTGCTTTGAGTTGTTCTGCATTGATGTCGTCATGGTTAACTCTCCTCTGGATACACATCTTATTGTCTGAAACGGACTTCGATCGGTTAGCAACATGCAGGATTTTTTCATCTTCTTGCACCTCCCCCTTGCGAAGTGGCCAACGACAACGAGGCACCACGAGTGACTATGACTTCAATTTTCCTTGCAGCGTCTACCTCTATGACTGGGAACATATTTTCAGCCATGTCCAAATAGAACTTGGCCACTCGATCCAATGCTTTACCGGTGCCTTTAATCGCAGCACCTTGTAATGCTTCTTGGCTCATGACTTGCTGGTACAACTGAGTATCACCGGCATTACCCGTCTGAATCGTCGGAACAGGATTCACATCAAATGCGCCTGCCAAGCCCTGAAGGAATCCGGCCATCATCGATTTGGCCACCAGCTGGCCTTGTTTCGACACTAATCGGCCACGAATACCAGCTTTGCCGTCTTCACCTACGGCATAAGAATCCAGTCGTGTTTCAATGACGCCACCATCTTCTCTCACACATGAAATGGTCTCGCCTCGCAAATAAGCACGCTCAGAGCTCAAATCACCGTAACCTGCGGCGATCAAGAAACACTCTTTGATATCCGCTCTAAATCGGTTGGGTAAAATGGCTTCCTTTTGAATCCTCAGCAATGCAGGAAAAGGCTCGCGTCTTGCGGACTCGTGAGTAGGTGCATCCAAACCGGTGATTAAAGTACCTGAGATGATGCTGCCCGCCGGTAGATACAAAGGCGGCGCTTCTTGCACAACAACCTCTGGTTCAGCAACCACTTCAGGCTCAATCATACGAATCGTGATTGGCGGCAATGGAACATCTCGTGCTCGTGTACCTTGGCCATTGGCTGGCTGCTGATAGAGCGGATCAGGCAGCGGCGCATTGGCAAAATAGTCGTCTGGGTTAGACGGCAGTGGCTTTTCGTCTTTGGGTAATTCCATGGCAGATAAAGGCACTTCAAAACGGCTATTTGTGCCTTCAACTACTGAATCTCCCCCAGCGCGAACATCATCAAGTTCAGCTCGAAGGCGAGCCAACTCCGCATTGACCTCACTTGGTATAGAAGGCGAACCTGGGCTTAGCCGTCCTGAATCGACGTCACGACGCAAGCGCTCAACTTCACGACGTAACTGTTCATTGCGCTCACTGAGTAGTTTTACGTTCGCAGCCAAACTATCGACCCCAACATCACGAGTATTGGTATCCGTAAGAATGTGCCGGATCGTTTCCTGTCGGTTCCGACTGCTTGAGCCATCGTCAGGAGTAGGTGAAAACACCATCACCATAAAGATGAGACCACCAGCAATACCGGCAACCGATAGGCCCCGCTTCATGTTCGGGCTCATTTGTTCCCATTGTGCTTTCATCGTTATTCACCTCCCACAAGAAGCGAAGGTCGCTGACTTTCCACCGCTTCTTCACGATGATTGCGAACAACCACATACAACTCAGTCTTTTCACCCAGCAACAAGATATTGCGAGGCCAGTAGGCGCTTGCCACTATATCTGGTGCATGACAGGCTATTTCACTGGCTTCTATCGGCTCATCGGCAAAGCTTTCAACCAGTCCTACATAGACGGTGAAGTAATGTCCCGTCACAATTTGCCCCTGCTTAAAACCAAACTTTAAGCCCGGCTGAAAACATTTCGGGCTTGTGTCAGTTTGGCCAGCTAAACGGATGTCATAGCCTTGTGGTAACTCATTTAATGCAAGGCTTCTGAGTAAGTCACGTAAGCTATCGACGTATGGTTGAGCCGTTTCCCAAGTGGCGGCTTTTCGGTTCACGACGCCCTTAATAGGCCACTGCTGACCATCAATAGCTAAGGTGATTTCACGCGGTGGAATACGACGAGGTACTAAGGTGACTGATAATGCGGGCGCTTCCTGACCAGGCGGTGTGATGTAAAGTGAAACCGGTGATTCTTTGTCCGTGGCTACATATACAACATTCCCCTTGATTTGCGTCTGAGCATCACTGGTTGTTCTCACCTGAGGCGATTCAAACGGCGTCACAATTCGATTCAGATGACCAAGTGCTACAGGGATCAGTTCATTAACCCCCGGTGTCATCAGTAGCGTTGTTGGCGTATCCGCTGCAACCGAATTGCTTTGAACCGGTGGATTTGCAGTAGCAGACTGCTTCATCACACTGGCTGGCACAATCGGCAATTCCACGTCTGCATACGACGCTTGTGATAACAGAACGCCACTCAAGCTCATTGCGATTAAGCTTGGTGTCATCCATCGACTAATTTTGGTTCGCATCATTCACCCTCCGGTTTTGCTCTTGGGTCAACTTTTCACGAACTCGCTTCGTTCTAGCTTGCCCCTCATACGTATCCATCCAATTGAGTTTTGGACGGTATTGCTCAATATCGATGTCAAACTCATAGGTGCGAGTTTGGCGCTGTTCATCTCCAGATGGTCCAGAGACCAAGGAATAACCGGTCACAAAGACATGGCCGGTTTCATACTCATACTCCACTTGTCTGGGTTGGAATTTGAGCGTGACTCGGTCTTCACGGATCTGTCTTGCCTGAATCTCCAGTGCATCGACCACTTGCTGGTACACCGCTGGAGAAAGTAGCGGCTCAATAGCAACCCGGATAAAAGACACATTACCCGGCGTCACGTTGCCCATAAGCTCAGCCAGGTAGAGCCCCCAGGATTCCAAGTAAGGCTGAGTAGCCTGGTTTCGTGACACTTCAGCCGTTTCAGACAAGGTTGGCGGTTGAATGGCCACCACGGTATTGCGAGAAAATGCCGCTACCGCAAGCAGCAAATTAGATAGCACCAGCACCGCAATCAGAAACCGTTGCCATCGGTTCTCTAATTGCGTGCCTTGCCATGATTTTAAAAACACGTCGAACTTCACGGCAGATAGCTCCTGATAAATGGGTTAGGGATCGTCTTGGCTTTGGTTGGCAACAGTCCGGCCCAGTAGATGGCGTGAAGAATAAAACCATCTGGGCGACCATCACGAAAACGCCGATAGAGCTTGGTTGTCACCAACCCCAACAGGCATAAAACCAAGGCATTACCGGTAAAAATGCCGATCACTAGCCCCAACAGAATGGGAGCCATCTCATCGGCACTCCAAAGCAGGAAGTGCGGCGGGTCATCGATATAGGACGGAATACTCACAGGTTCCATAGTCACTCCTCGTTGTTTGAATTGAGAAGTGAAGAATGCCTCGGGATTGGCAGCTTCAGTGGTCAGCTAGATGCCGAATTCTTGAAGGTTTTGAGGGTTCTACTCAGACAATACTAACAATTGATCTTTTTGATGCGGTTGATATGATGAGGATATTGGTCGTGTCGAGACCAGCTGCCCACTTTAGCAAACCCGGACGGGACGACATGCATATCAAATATATTTTTTGCTTAGGTTTTTTCTGCGACCTCGGCAGTGGGCACTGTATTCGCTAATAGGAGAAACTCAATGCAAATTACTAAAATCATTTCCTCTGCCACGGTTGAACGTTTAAAGCAAAAAGCACGAAAGCTTAAACGTGAAAAATCTATTCCACACACTCAAGCACTCGATGAAATTGCAATCTCTGTTGGTTTTAATCATTGGCATCAAGTTGTACAAGCTAATGACTTACTGAAGCCATCAGAAGTGGCGTTATCTTCAGGATGTGTCATGGCTTTTGATGTCAAAGATGGTATGGATGTCGATACCAGTGATGGAATTTTAATTGAAGACCACTTCTTGGAGATGCTCACTGAAAAGCAGCTATTCGAAATTTATGCCAATTCCCCTGATGAGGAAGACGAACAAAACAGGCCGCTAAAAGAAACGCTATCGGATTCAGAGCTTCATGAGTATTTTCGAGATTATTGCTCATTCATGTACTTCCGTCTTGCCGAGCCTCATGCAAACAAACCGTTAAAAGAAGTATTGGCTCTTATACGACAGTACTCTTTTTGGATGCCGCAATATATTTGGCTTCAAGGCCACCTTATTGATACTTACCATTTGCCTGCTGAAGACGAGAACGGCAATACCGTAGGCGTGAGGTTTTAGCTCTACAAGATGAGGCCTGACAGGCCTCATATCTTCTTCTGCAAGTGGCTTAACGCCAACCCCGCCATCAATGCTAAACCGATGATCAGCGACGGTAACACCACCGGTGGAATAGCCAGTGGGGCGAACAATCCCATAAACAGCAAGATGACGCCTGAGCCCAAGATGATCATGCTGTAGCGGTGAATGATTGGGCTCGAAAAATCAAAGGTTGTTTTCTTAATCTTCCAGGTCATCAAGCCATCCCACAAAGCCGGTAACATGAGAATAAACGCAAAGGGCAACCAGACCATCAGCAAAGCAAATCGAGTGAACACCTGGTACAACACATCAAAAAATGCCTGAATACGGTCTTCCACCCAGACAAACCAAAAGCCTCCCATGTTCTCCATCCCTTTAGAGCGCAGTCGCTGCTCTTCAGTGGGGATTAGAAAATCACGCACCGATTGCTCCATCTGCGTATCCACAACCCATGATTGATACCAGCCATGGCTAGTTTGACCAATCCAATAGCTTGTTTGAGCGCCCAATTGATTTTGGATCATCTGCTTTTCTTTACTAATGACCCGGCCAGTCCAATCACCGGGCACTAACACGCCAATAGCAATAATCTCCAGCATCAGCGCCAGACAAAGTAGCCAAACCGACTTATGCTTGCTCATGCCAAACATCCTCTTCTACTCGGGCCAGCATGGCTGCAACGGTTGGCGTCATAATCCGGGCTTTAATCACTTGTTGAAGCCGCTTTGTCGTCGTATGGCCACTAACATAACGCACGTCGATACGTCCTTCAGCCAAATACGCCATCCGATTTGGACGATTACGCATCCAGGTGTGGAAATACACACCATCTACGGCAGCCCACTCGAAATGGTCAGGATCACGCAGGCGAATCCCCGTTAAAGCACTGGCGGCAGTCCAGGTCAGTGCCTCAATGAAATGCCAAAGGCGTACACTATCATCATCACAACTGACTTCGTCATAACTGCCCAAGCCATTACACAGACACAAATCAAAGATGGAATGGCCATCTAACGTGAGCGCATCTGTTAAATAGTCCGCCAAACAGTGCACTGAAGCCAAAGCATGAGGCCAGTCAGTTTCAAGCAGTCTTAAGGTTTCCTTGAACTGGGGGTTATGTTGCTGCCACTGAGCGAGCATTTCTTTACTGGTAAGTGTTGTCATTTTCAGACAGACAGAATGATGCATACAGACTCCTTATGCTGCCTGTGTAGAGCTGGTTAAAATAGGAATACGGCCTTTGATCACACGGCCACCTGAAAGCTTGGCGATGTACTCCAGATTGGGAAGCTGGCCTAATAACTGCGGTGGAAACATATCACCTTCTTCTTCCATCAAGCGCTCGCCATGATTGCCGGTAAACAACGCGGGGCTGTCCGAGTTGGACGACATACCTTGAGTTTGCATGATGTACTGCAACCGAGTCTTTGGCAGATTGTCAGTAATGTACTGCTGCGTTTCGGCATCCATCACCCGAAGAGCTATCAAGTTGTTGATGTTACCTAACACCTGGCGAGCCTTAGCTTCACTGCCTGTACGAGCTGCAAAGTCAGCAAATGTCTGAGTAGCAATCACACAACGCATTTTTGCGCCACGGCCTTTGTTGAGCAGTTGAATGAAGGGATCGTTGACGACTTCAGCCGCCTCATCGATGAAGATATTTACGGGACGATTTTCAACACCATAGTTATAGCGATCACCGGCCACAGCAGTGAGATCGGACAAAAGCAACGAACCAATGGCGCTGCCAACCATGGCGTCAGTTAATGAATCCAAGCCGATATACGCCACTTGGGCATTGTTGATAATACGGCCAGAATCCGTAATTAACCGGCTGTCATCCACATCGTTTGCAATCGGTGATAACAGTGGCCCTAATTCACTTGATGTGAGCATATTGAGCACCGGCATCAGTGAGGCCACCATCTTGGAATAGTGGGTTCTGTCATGCTCAAACATACTCAAAAGTCCTTCCAAATCGGTATTGGCGGCAACGGGCTGAATGCGTTCGTAGTAGAAAAGCAGCATCGCCATGGCTTGTTTAGCCAAGGTATTGGCCTTTTCGGTAAAGCGCTTGTTCTCCACACTAAAGTTCGGATAAACCTGCTCACCCCAGGCTGTGACGGCTTTTACTACCAAGCCTTCTGGGCCACCTTCCAAGAATCGCCTCAGTGTTTTCAGATCAGGACGTTGTGACGTAAGCAACAGACCTTGCACTATGTTGTTCAATGCCATTTGGCCAAAGGCTTTAAATGGATCAGCACCGGTTTCAGATGGGATTAGTGCCGCAATTCGGCTGGCAATTTCAGTGCCCCGGTTAAAGTTTCTAAGGGGATTAAGCCGTACCGAATGCTCAGGAAAACCCGGATGAAAATACACAAAGCGCTCAGGACTACCGGCGGCAATACAGGCTCGCTGCGCATTATCCTTAAGTTCCTTGTCTCCCTTAGGGTCAATAATAATCACGGCTTCATTACGCAAAATGGCCTGAGTGATCATCGCATCAAAGCATCGGGTTTTTCCGGCACCGGTCGTACCGACAATTAAGGTATGCCCCTCGGTGTGACCAACTGGCTGGTACACATCTTCTTCTTTGGGCTCGACACCATGAATCCAGGTCGAACCCATTTGTTTGCCGTGACCTTGGTTAAGCAAGGTTTGCTTATCCCGCTTTAGGATTTCATAAGCGCGTTGGGCATGGCGTTGGTCCCACTCAAAGCCATAACCTAACCACAATTCATCAGGATGTTTTGCCATTACCTTTTGCAAATGCGACAGCGCCATAAATGCCAATGGTTTGCCTTTTAGCCCCTTCTGCAACTTATAAAGACGGTAAGCCTCAGGCAGGCGATACAACGCCATGCCCGAGGAAATCCCTGTCATCCACCAAAATGGTTCGGGCGGTAACTCTGTCAGCATTTCTGCGGCAATCGCCCCAGTGGCCCCAACCAGCCAACCTGCTGCTGCCATGGCCTCATAGTTCGTGCGCCAGGGCATTTCGTATGCGTTTTCTTTCATTCATGCTCCGCAAAATAACCGTTTACAATCCGCTTAACTTCAAATGGATTAACGTTTAGCGTGAGCGGTAAACAGAACCGTTTCCCCCTCATCAAACTGGCATTGGTCACTGGCCGAGATCCCCCGAAGCAGCTGTCCGGCTGGAATGCCATGCTCATTGGCGACTTGGCGTAAGGTTTGAATCGTGACGCGAATACCATCGGCACTATGATCCACGTCTGGGTAATCGCCATCGGTCAGTAAGATGGGCAAATCTTTCACAAAATTAACCATCTGTTGGCGCTGCGCGTGTTTGGGGTCTGTACTTGAGTTCGCATTGGACGCAATCGGCTTTTGCTTACGCTCCGCTCTTGTGGCGGGCTCTTTTGCTTGGGCATTGGTTGTCTTAGTTCGACTCGGACGCTGTGAAGCCTCTTTGTTCTGAATTGCTGTCACTGATTCTGCGTCTTGATTGAAGAGGTCTATCAGTGCAGTAAGCCCTTTAGAAATCGATACTTTCAGCAGTAACCCTTGCTCCTGAACTCCATCATTTGTAGTCACAGTTCTGGCTTTACGCGTCGGGTTTGCCGGATCTAGTTCAAGCCAATCTAATCGACTGAGTTCAGCAAGCAGTTTTCGGGGGGCACACCAGGGTCTTACTCCATCGGGATAGCGGATCAGTATCTGTTCACCAACCATAACCAACGCACTGCTGGCCTCTGGGAGCCACGCCAAAGGTCCAGGGAGATTAAATGCGTCTGCATCGTGCTGGTTTACGTTATTTGAGATAGCGGCGTTGTTTGAATCGTTAGGCTTTTCACATCCATCACCCGGATCATTTTCAGTTGCCTGGGGGCTATTAACGTCGCTTGCACGACTGAGTTCATCATCTTGTTCGGACGATTTTGTCGATGGCGACTCAGACGAATTGCTGTGTTCAATTGATGATGACGCGTCAGGCAAGCCTGGCTGCTCACTGGAGCGACTCTGTGGCTCTGCTTGTGTTTGCTGTGTTGCTTCCCACTGAGATTTGTTAAACAGTGTCACACCACTTGGTACATTCGAGCTGAACAATAAATCGGCCTCAGATATATACAGCATGGGTAACCAGATTGGCTTGTCGTCTTTGATCAGCACTTCAGGAGCAAGGCTTTCATATCGCTCATTTGAGGCGGATTTAATGGCCAATCCTCGCTCAATGAGGATGTCCGCAAGGGTATCGGGATCTCTTGGAATGCCAGGTATCTTGTCTTTGGCCAACAGCTCAATGATTTCCTTAGCCGCGCTTTTCCAAACCAGGTAAAGATTGGTTGATTGATTCGATTTTCGTATCCAAACTCTGGCGTCTCGCTGATTGACCAGCCATTGCGAACTGGCAACTAATCGCCTCATGGCATCAAGTAGATAGCGCTCGACTGGGACACCAAGGGCATTGTCGTCAACGGAAATTCGTTGCGCTTTCAGATCTCGCTGTACACTGGTTTGGTCAGCTTCAATGACCAGTTTAGACAGGACATGATCGGGATCGGTATTGCCAATTGCCTCCAGCATGGCTTGCAAAATCTCAGGGCCCGGCTGGGTTAACCAGGCGAGCAACTCAGGTGTCATCACCCGGTTTAACACCAGAATTGAAAATTGCTCGTGCCGCTTGCACCGTCCGTCGCGCCAGCGAATGAAATAGCGTTCAATGCTGTTATTTGTGGTCCACTGGGATAATGTTTCTAAAAAAGGGTTCCACTGATAGCGTCCATCTTCGTCTGTGATGGACAAGTCTGAAACTGGCTTACCAATATCATGGAACAAACCGCCAAGAGCCGCCGCCACACGCCACCTTGGCTCTAGCTCTTTTTTCTCAACCGGTGTGCCACTGGCAACAAAGATGATCCCTTCAGCTGCTTGTGCCGCCCAGAATGCAACTTCCAACGAATGACGTAATAAACCACCCGCACCACTGTGGTGGTGATGCTCAGAAGCTGGCAACAAGTGAACATAGGACGCCAGATGATCAATGGAGGGTTGAATCAGCCTTTGAAAGTCACGCAGGTTAAAGCCAAGTACCTGGCGCAGTTTGGCAATTAGCTCGTCTTGTGTGGACTGCAAATCCTCGGGTGACGCAGCTGGCAACCCCTTCAGGAATGGCGGGTAGCGTGGAATTTCCGCATCCAGTTGCGATGAAAGCTCTGGTAGTGCTTTGGTTTGAAAAAATAGGTTTTTGAACATAGTGAACCTCCGACACGATAGTGTGAAGGTTCAACTCTGAGCTTGATGGCTAGATAGATTGATAATTCATGTAGAAGAATAACATACGAGCTAATTTCACGGTTTCAAAAAGGTGCGGAACCTGATTCTTAGTGATTAATACCAAAATAGTGCTTTACACGAATCCATATTTCTCACGACGCTGATTGAATGCACTTTTCCCGCCCTCTAATATATCTGCGGCTAAAGCCTGAACATTGGGAACATCGATCGCACCTTGTTGTTCTGGAAGAATTAGCCCTTTATTATCTTCTACGCTCAAAACGCCAATCCATTCAGCATCACCGAAAACCGGAATATTGGCATTATGTGTTGCAAATAGAAACTGACGACTCAGTTTAGCCCTACGTAGTTCTGCGACTATCCTCTCAGCTATAAATGCGTTATCCAAATTATCTTCAGGTTGATCAAGGATTAATGGGTCTTGATTATCCAACAGCAATAAGTGCAAAACAGCAGTGCACTGCTGTCCCGTCGATAATTCATCAATTGACCTAAATACAGCTTCTCGTTCTCCATGAGTCACATTTAACTCAATCGCCATGGTATCCGGTAACTGCAATTCTTCCAGTTCCATTAGTTTTACTTCTGAAAGACGAATTAAAGCTGAAACAACAGTGCCTGATATGCCAAACTTTCGTCCTAGCTCCGACTCTCCTTGACGGATAGTCGAGGCTAAACTGCTTGGAGAGAAGTTACCTTCTAATACCCAGGCGAGACGTTTAGGCCCAACCCCCTCTAAATTGCACCCAGTCAGAAAATTCACAAGTTCTTGGCGGCCACCTTCTGGCTGTAGGGTAAGCCGTACCTTCTGCTCCAGTTTTCTTGTTAACCTTTTAACAGATTTAGTAATACTACTCGCACGCGCACTTGTATGTTGTTCTAACTCCAGAAGCAGCTTCTTTCGCGCGTTGTACAATTCGTCAATTTGTGTCTGGCGATCTTGCAAGGTGGTTTGTTTAGGGCGTATCTGCTCAATTTGTTTTAACAGAGTCTGATATTCAGCACCAATTTGTCGGCCAGTTTTACCCTGGCTTGCAGGTATATCCTTAAAAGCCAACTCAAGTTTTTGCTCTTCAAGTTGCTGCTTTTCTGATAAAGATTGCTTGACCGGTAACAACTGTTGATTTGCATTTAAAGTTAGCTGTTCTAACTGTTCTAATGTCTGTTGAACGCCCGTTTTCAGGGCATTCAAAACTTCACGCTGCTGCTTCAAGAGCTCAGCATGAGGTAAGCCATCCAAATTGGTATCACTTAAATACAAGGTATCTGGCAAACTGTCTTTGAGCGCATCGATAGCCAGTTGGACGCTTGCAACATCCTCACCAATCTGATCATTCAATTGTTTTTCTTTTTCAAGTTTAGGAATAAGCTCCAGCTTTTCATCTATACCTAATGCTTGATACTGTTTTGCCTGATCCAATAACTTAGGTAAGCGCTCGACCTCTGCTTCAATGTCATCTTTCTGACCTAGGACTCGCTTGATGGATTCTCGATTATCTTTTAACTTTGCTAAAACGTCAGCGATATCTGCATCAAACTTTTCATGTTCGCCCTCAAGAAAACGTTCGATGAGCTGATTACGACTTTGTTCATCTCGAGTCATTTCATAGATTTCGTTTTGCCCGTAAAGCTCTATACCAGGCAAAAGATCCGTTGGAAGATAGGGGGATATATTTCCTTGGGAGTCAACCACTACCGGATCACTACCGTGTTTTCGGCTTACTTTGAATCTGCGACCGTGCATAACTGATGAACGCAACGTAATTTCAACTAAACCTCGTTCTTTCCCAAGGTTAGTATCAATGACACTTTTGTGCTGTTTGATTGCGTTAGGTGTTTTAGGTTCTAATCCGAAAGCATAGCGAATACATTCCAACAAGGTTGACTTACCAGTTCCACGACCACCAATCACAGCATTGAGATGGTCCGATAGTTCAATATCGACGCTATCCAGATAGCCACCAACAAATCGAATACGCTCAATTGCCGAAGCATAGCTTTCTGGCTTATCTGAGTTCAAACGAACCCTCGAACCTGCATCTAAAAAGGCTTGCTTAAAGGAAGCAAAGCAAGGGTTGGTCATTTTAATCAAACAAGAAGCACCCGATGCTTTGATATCCTCTGGTTTTGCAACGTCTGAGGAGTTAATAGCAGCCATTTCGCGCTCGCGCTTATAGTTAGGATCTTTGTTGAGGAAGACCTTACGGTAGAAATCATTTTCTATTCCTTTAAGATCTTCAATCGACTTGTCGCCTGGTATCTGAGCTGCCATCAACCCTTCATGTTTCCATACATGGTTCATCTTTCGACTGAGCACACCATCATCATTTATGCAGTGTGCTGCAAAGATAAATCCACCTATATCATTCACTTTATCAATCAGCTGAATTGCTGTGAGGTTGGTCGGCAATATACCATCCTCTGGATCAAGTAAATCTAGACGCCCCAAAATCCGTTCAAGTTCTTGCGAAGTTTTGTTTTCATCAAACAGACAAACAAAGTGAATTTTCTCGCTTGACGCAATCTCAAAGCCGGGGAAAACAACAATCCCATTCTCAACAAAAAGATTGCGGATTTTATCAACACTATCTACTGAACCATGATCAGCTAATCCAATGACCTCTATGCCCGCTTCCAGTGATGCCGCAAGCAGATTTTGGTTATATTCATCTTCCGTGATGGTCTGCTGTTGCCCACGATATTTTATGTATCCTGCCGGATTCACCTGCAATGCACATTTAAAGAAACGAGCTTTGGTAAACATACCTGTAATTACTCCATAAAATGGCGCGTCAAACGACACCTAATCAATTAACCCCAAGCGCCTTAAACACAGCATCGACGGGGTCTGCATAAAAGCTGATCTGGAATTTTGAAAACAGCTCAGCCGGAACCGTAGGAATATCTGAGGCTGAGGCCATAGGCAGCAAAATACGCTTTGCACCACTATCCATAGCTAACTGAAGACTGCCTGCAAGATCTTGAACAGGATTGACGACACCACCTAAAGTCATCTCACCCAGAACAACCATCTGTTCTTGAATCGGTCGGTTCATCAGAATTGAACAGAACGCAATCAATGCAGCGAGCGATGACTTTGTGCTTGGCCCTGTATTGTGCAGCTCAACAACATGCAGGTGATACTCATGATCAGAAAACTTCGCCGACGCGCAGATTCGATTCAGGTTGCCTTTGAAATAATCAAAGCCAACACGCACAGCTTCTTTTGCTGCGGTATTCGAACCAAGACCCGACACCGAGTGCTTACCAGAACCAGCCATCATCTGGGTTTCATAGCGATATAACCCAAGCTGTCCAGTGCTTCCCTGAGTAACCAAGTGCACAACACCAGCGCGAGGTAAGCCCTCAGGAATTAGCTTGCTGCCACCTTGTTCCGGTACATTAACGAAGAACTCTTCTAATGAATCGTTATCGATGTAGCTAAAGTGCACATCAAAAAATTCCATTCCGCCAAGCTTTTTCAATTGCTCTTTGACTCTACGTCTAGTTTCCAGCGCATACGTCAGGCAGGCTCTTACATCATCTTTTGTGTACTGTGCGTCGGGGTGTAATAGCTTTAACAAGCCCGAAACAGTTCTTCGCACAGCAATTACATCACGCTGATTAAGGTTATTACCGAGTTTGAAGAACTTATCAACAGCATCTGCAAAACTACGTTTGCGCATTTCACGCATGTATTCCGCAAGATAGTCCGTGATTAATCCGTAGCTATTGGTGAAAAACTCAGGACGCATCTTCGGTATTTCCCATCCAGGAATATAGGAATGGAAACGGTCAAAAAAAGCAGTGTCAATCATGGCATCAGGAAAAGGTGCCAACAGATGACTGGTCTTCACCAGTGTCTCAACGCTTTGATTGATGTTACCGACGAATACCATGGAAGCCTTCGCTTCGATTGAATCACGACCACGGGCAAAAGACCCTGACGCCATATAATCTTTCATTATTTGGACGCCGTCTTTGTCTTTAAAGTTAATACCGGCCACTTCATCAAAAGCGACAACATCCCACATACCAACCAACCCAACTTGGCGCGAGCTCATGTTATAGAACAAGTTAGCCACAGTTGTTTGTCCGCCCGAGACAAGCAATGAGTTTGGTGAGCACTCTTTGTAGACATGGCTTTTACCTGTCCCTCTTGGTCCGAGCTCACAAACGTTGTAGTTGTTTTCAACGAATGGGAGCATGCGAGTGATAAGATGCCATTTCACCCGATGCTCTAAGTTGGTTGGCTCCATACCCACGGAACGAAGCAACACATCCATCCACTGATCGGTACTAAAATGCCTTCTGGTTGAAAACACCTCATCCATGTTCATGGACGGCATTTGTATCGGTTTTAAACTCATAATGGAGAAAGGTGATGTCTTCTGACCTTCCTCAAAGAAATACTGGACGGTAATAATGCACCAGATGCCGCCAGTTAATAATTTTTCGTTGTCTTGTACTATTTTGGTCGGTACAAGGGCATCCTTGATACCCAGATTCGACAACGCAGCTTCATAGACGTCTTTTTTCTGATTGAGCTTAACGCTTACTTTGTCGATGATTTTAAACGTGCCGCGTTCACGGATCAGTGACTTCACTTTCTCCGCTTCATCTGGTCGGACATAGTTCTCAGCCAAGATTTTTTTCACATTATCAAGGCCTTGCATTACAACTTCGTCGTCATCGGACGCACAATACATGCCTAGTAAATACTCAAGCACATAGACAGGGACGTTAGCGCCTTCTTTCAATTGCTTTGTCAGATCTTTTCGAACGACACGGCCTTTAAAATATTGGTTGAGCAATGCGTCTAAATCGGCGCTTTGCATCTGATTTTTTTCGTCTTTATGATCTTGTGAAAAATCAGTTGTCATGTTTCACCTCAGCGCCTTAGAAAAAATCATCTTGGAATGCCAAATCAATGGTTACCGCGTATTGGCTATAACGGGTTCTCATTTCCGCATTCTCAAGAACTAATGTGTATTGAGCGTTTCTGTCGAACTGGGAGCCAATAAGCTTTAACCTAGCTTCGCGAGTACGTTCATCCATCACTTTACTCACGCTATCAAAGTTAATCGTTTCACGACTGGAGACTTCATTACCTTGTGCATCGACGATATAGACATCCAACAACCGTGCGACGAAACGCTCGCCTACAGGGTCTGTCTGAATAAATCTGACCTTGTCGATATTGTTTACTAATTTGATGGGCTGAGTGGCTGCTACAACACCTACCGGTTGTTTCTCATGTTTTGCTGCTTGTTCTTTTTGTAGCTCTCGCACATGTAGTACCGGTACGCAGACTTCCTGTAGCATCGCTCCGCCATGCACAAACTTAGCACCACCAACGAAGTGGAAGCGTTGAGCCGCTTTTGGAAGCAGGAACTCGGTATCACTAGAGCCATGAGCCGTATCGTTAATTGAGCCTTTCCAACAGGCTTCATCAGAAGGCAATTTATTACCAACGATATAACGTTTCTTGGCTTCTATCGCGCCAGCAGGTTTGGTTTTCAACGAGGTTTTGTCAGCCGCTACAAGTGCTTTTTGTTGGAAGAGGAAGCCATGGTCAGCAGTGATCACAACTCGGCTGCCGTTTAGACGGTTGATGACCCGCCCAACGAGGTCTTTTAGCTCTTCAATGGCACTACGACAGGCTTCAAACGTTTTCTCTTCAGTTGCAGCCTTATCACCAATCGCATCAATGGTATCGTGATAGATATAAACTACTTCTACGTCTCGAACCTTGTCACGCCCCTCCTGGTTACTCCAGCTCATCAGCTCCTTAGAGCTCACCGCCATACCACCTACTTTTTGTAGGATGGCGTTGCGGTTGTCTAAACCCTGTGAAGAAATACCATCCACATAAACAGCCGTGCCTTGCTCTGGCTGATAACTGAGCGCCTTATGAGGCAATAATGCCGCCATCCCAAGTTGGGTATAACTCGGCAAAACACCCAACTGCGTAGACACCTCAGCTTTAAATCGCTTCTCGTTGTTAATGATAGCGCCAAGCTCATTCGCAATTTCAAAACGCAGGGCATCAGAGATGATCACAAACACTCGTTTTGTCTGTTTCAGACTCAGTCGTGTACGAACTTCTTTTTCATAGAAGTCATACTGGTGCGGTACGCCAGAAATCTGCCACTTTTCAAGTAATTTCTCATTAGCCAAGTGACGATCCCAGGCAAGGCCAAGCTCATATAAGTACCAGTTGGTATAAATGCTTTCGACTTCGTCGTCGAGCTGACGCAGTATGTCTGCACCTTTACTCAATACAGAGTGCACATGTTCATTGAACAAACGGTAAGCCTGGTCAAAGCGATAAATGTCTGTGGTATAGGCGTCGTACATTGCTTTCGCGTTATCAAAGTGGAACCCGTCCACATAGCGATTTCGCAAGTGCATTAACTCTTCAGCGTTGCGGATAGCTTCATAAATTGCGAAGTATTCTTTGCGTGACAATGTCCAGTGGCTAGCAAGACGTCTTGATAAGACCGTATCAAACTGAACCCGGTCTAGCGCTTTACTGCTATCGAGCAAATCACGAACTAAACCACGGATTATGGCCTGTTCCACAGCTTCGAACGTTTCGCATTCGATAAGCTCAACCGGATGGTACTGGCCTGCACGAGTCGAAATTTCCAACTGTTGGCTAAGCACCTTAGAGATGCTTTCGTAGTAAGCGGCGAAAGAGCGGCTGTCGCGCCAGCTCACCATAAACGCCAAGGCTGTCGCCCGGCCTGATGCGCTTTTTAGAACATTGTTAAGCAACCAATCGCGTTCAACACCTTCAATTTGGCTCCAGAATTCAGTACAGAACAATTTCAACACGAAGTCTGAGAAGGTTGACTCTTCGACTGTATAGCCAAAACCCTCACTCAGATATGCCCAGAGAGAGGTCTCAAGATCAAACTTTCCTAGCTGGCTCCATAAAGGTTGACCAAGGCTTTCATCTTCGATATAAGCCGCATATTCGCGTAGTAACCCAAGCAAAATGTCCGACAAAGACGCAGAATCAGCTTTTACAACCACTGCCATCATCTTCCTGTCTAACGACAGTTCGTCTTCGTTCTCAGTCACCCACTTTTTTAAACCGGCTATGCGCTGTTTATTGGCAAAAAAGCTCTGACGCTTACGAATGTGCGTGCGTAGCGCCATTTTAGGGATACCCAGCTCATTAAGCAGCATTGAGCTGTGATCAGCAAAAAACTGCTCGCTATACAAACGCACATCCAGCAACCAATCGCGGTCAGGCTCTGGCTCAGCGCTTGGAAAATAGATAAGGAATTTAGCTTCACGCTCATCTACTTCAATGCGTTTTTTCACTGCCAATACAGACTCATTGACCATATTGAGGATGGTCAAATCATTTGGCAGTACCCTAGCAGTTATATCTGCCGCTTTATCACCTGATTCTTTTGCAAGCGATAAAGAATTAGCTAAATGCTCAAGCTCTTCAGTAAAGCTTTGCTCTGGGTCGTACCAAAACACAATGCGGCTTTGTTCGAGTTTGGCAGCGACACCTTGTGCCAGTTCACTAATCTGCATTAGTTAACCTCCGGGGCCGAACCGGTAATGGCCTTAACATCAGCCAACAGATCACCAAACTTGCCGTAATTCACTTTCACACCATCATCAAGATCCAGTGAAATACACATATCGGCGTAGTGTTTTAGCTTGTCATCAAACTCTCGTAGTTCGACCTGCTTCTTAATTAAGGCGTCCAACTCTTTCTTAAAGCGGTTCGCTTCACTGGTTGAGTCGGCCGTTTCAATCTGCTTCTCAAGCTGCTCAGCATAAGCATCGTATTTGCCTAGTAACGGGGTGACATACTCGGTACGCATACGAGAAAGCGTGCCCTCGTTGTAACGATGCAGGTAAACCAAGCACTCAAAGGCCTTTTGTTTACCTGAGCTAAACAGCCAATAAATAGGGCGTTTTTTGTAAGTCTTCAGGTGATCTTTATAGAACTGAGTCGATAAATAGCGGCGGATCGTCTCCAGTGCTGATTCAGATTTCTTGGGCTTTATGGCATTTAAGCACAGTGACTCGGCAACAAAATCGAGATTTTCTTGTAAGTGTTCTTCACCCCATACAACCTGAACAAATTCACGAAGTCGGTTGGTGGCATCATCTTTGAACCACTCTTGGTCGGTTAAAGGGATAATTCCATCTTCATCAGCAGTAAACTGACTAAATGAACCATTTTCCACTAACTCAGTAAAACCTTCATTCGATGAGTAAGAGTATACTATACCGCTTTTAGATAGCGAAAACCGCCCTAGCATACAACCCACTGAAAAGCTCAATAGTTCGGAACATATAGTTGAACGAAATTTATCTGACACAGATTCCGATAGCACATCCACACTAAACCTATGCAATGGATTAGCTTGCAGTGTTATTAGCGATTCTTTTATTTTCGGTAAATCTTTATCCTGAATATTGTACGCCAAGAAAGCATTTTTCAGATTCTCAACTTCTAATTCCTTAACTCTTTCAACTCTTCTCTGACAGTGTTTTAAATATTTTGAATAGTCGTTATTGATATTAAAGGTTCGTCTTTCAACTAAAGGGTTTACTTTGAAGTTCTTATGCCACTCTTGCTCTGCAAGATCTTCAGAGGTTATTGAAATTAACTCATCAATAATGTTGAGAGTATCCTGCGTCACATATCTATCAGGGAAGGGCAATTTCTTAAAGTCACCTGCTTGGAAATGTAATGTTGGATTTAATATGTTTGACCATTGCTCAATCAATGGAGTGTTGAATAGCCCCATTGCACTTTTTGAATAGCGGTCATCTTTGAAATATGCACAAGGACCTGCCGCGTCAGAGATATACCCTTTAGGTAAGTATCTTGCTGAAACTCTCCATGTTACATCAGTCCATGTAATACAGGGTTCGAAATAAAATTCCTCACCTCGGTAGCACGAATTACTCATGGACTTAACACGTTTTCCGTTATCCTCCCAGTCAATTAATGACTCACCATTTCCAAACCATTTTTGATATGGACCACCCTTATTATAGGGAAACCATTTCTGTTCTATTTTTCTACTATCAACTTCGAACCACTCTCTTACAAATCGATCATTATCACCTGTCTGAACACCATTTGAAGTCGTGCATAGTTCACCATTGAGGTTATTCGTTGTAAAAGCACGCATTTCGCACTCAGAAATCCAGAACGCTATAGGTGCCCCAGGAATAAAAGACAACTTCATCTGTTCTACGTAATATTCAATATCAACATTTCTTTCTCGAAATACTCTATCTTTATCTTCAGATGGGTCTACAGAATTCAAATCAATAAAAGTAGATCTATATTCATTAAAAAACCCCATATCAAAAACAAAAGCACATGCTTGCGCAATTTTAGAGTTTAAAGTAGGAAAACTGTTGTAGCCGATATGTAAAAGGGAGTGAATCGAGTGTCTACTTAATAAATCTCTTCTTAATTTCTCAAAAGAACCAAGGAACATCCATGACTGCATATTTATTTGTGCATTAAGCCCCGTTTCTTTTAAAAAACAGAAAGTGCGCTCCATAAAAATAGCAAATAAATCGGACTTGCTATGTGGGTAATGCTTCTTAGCAAAATCTTTCAGCGCGGCATTCATGCCTTTGCCGCCCATATAGGGAGGATTCGCAATCACAGCATCGTAACGAGTCGATAGAACCAATGCCTGATGCACAAATTCAATCAATTGCTTCGCTGCTGGCTTTTGCATTGAGTCGCCTGACTCTTGCAGCTCGACAAGTGTGCTCAGTAGCTCTTTTAGCTGTTTATACTCATCGCTTGGGACATCAATCAAAGAACCAAAGGTCTTGGCTTGAGTAAATCTTGCCAATGTTCGCTTCAGCAGTTGGTAGCGGTTGTCTGCATTGAACGAGCTTAAATCTTGCTCATCATCTGAGAACAAGCCTTGCGATGTGCCGCTTTGCCAGCTTCCCGACAGGTTGAGTGCTTTCCATAAGGTCGGCAGGTCAATATGGTTACTTTCCTGCAAGGCAAGTACATTGAGTCGCACATTACGGGTAAAAATACGCTTGTCGTCATCTCTGGCCATCATCATCAGCGCAAAACCAGATAACTGTGCTGCACGATCATCTATGTCTAGGCCGTAGAGGTTGTTCTCCAGAATCATCTTTGGAATGTCACGAGAGCGGAAACCACGTTCTTCGTAGATGGCTTTTAGCACGTTATAGGCTTCAATCAATATGTGGCCCGAACCACAAGCGGGATCGAGTACTTTGATGGTTTCAGGTTCAATAGATTCTGGCGTAATAGCCTTTAGCTGTTGGTTAACTTCGTCAGATTGTTCAGCAGGCTCAATGTAGTATTCCATCTGCGTTTTAATGGCAGAATCTGGGTAGGTTTGCAGCCATTGACGACCGACTGAGTTTTGTACCAGGTACTTTACAATCCAGTTAGGTGTAAATAGCTGGGTAGCAGCAGGAATATCTTCACTTTTGACTACCTTACCCATTACCTGATCTTTCTTTTCAGAAATGTAGAACTGGTAAAGCCAGCCAATCACTTCGACTTGTTGCCAGTCCTCTTCAGGGATGCCATCTACCAATCCACGTAGAATTGAGTCGGTACGTGTTAGGTTATCTGGTAGCAGAAGCTCAGTTTCATCGTCCAATGCGTCAAATAAGAATGGCATCGCTTCATGTAGCTTGTGGCACTGGCCCAACAGCAGTTCACGATAAAGCTCTTCGTCTTTGTTGCCCGCAAGCTTGAGTTCAATAATGCGAGCTCTATCTAACCCGAGTTCATCCGTAGCATCTTGCGCATGGTCGATAATTTCAAAGCCTTTAGGGTTGTCTGGGTGCGACAAAACACGGAAACCGTGGCCTAGATAGTCATGGATTTCCATATAGCGAACAGCACACAGACGGTTGAACCAGGTATAGGCTACTTGTTCCACGAGCTGGTTATAGCCCATTGCCTGCACCTTTTTGACCAATCGCTCTCTTGCAGTTTTTACGCAAGGCTCAAAGGTTTTGCCTTCAATTAGTAATACTGAGCCTTCTTGTTTTACCTCTGATATCTGTTTGTCGCTGTATATACCTAGCTGGTTTAGTTGTTTTGAAACTGCGGTGATAAATTCACGTCTTGCTTGAGGGGCATACTTTTTTAGTTTCGCAGTATTCATAATGTTCTCGCTGTTCCGTGACCACAAACACCTTCGATGGCTGTGGTCAAATCTGTTTTAAACTGGTTGTAACTAGGCATGTCTATGCGTGTGATATCTATCCCCGTTACCATTTCATATTGCTGTTCTGTTGTCGCTTCTTGCCCTAACAATCGAGCTAAAACTTTCTTAGGGGCATTTTCATCTGATGCAGCATCATTCCCTGACAGTTCGGTTTCTAAAGCTGTGCAATGAGCATAGGGATCCTGCTTTTGACCACATATCAACCAAGCTTCGGAGGTTGGTTTGGGTATCATCGGTATCCCATGCACGCCTTCAGCTCCATTAAAGCCAAGCATGATAGATTGATGTAAATCATCAAAATCACACTTATCGGTATCATGAAAATAGAAAGCCAACTGGTGTCCATTGTCTTTTGCATAGCCAGCCATTGTTGTGGCTCTATTTGCATGCTCGACGAAGCCTTTTTTTAACTTTTTACTTGGTCGATGTTTGCGAACATTCTTTGCCTGGCGTGCCAACTCATTACCAGAAATACAGGTAATCCAATCAGTTGGTGATCGAAAATCTAAGTAGTCTTCGTTCCAAGTAGGTAAAATATTTCGTAATAAACGAACAGCCAGCAATGCCATTGGACCAAGATTGTAAGATGCCCCACTAGATATTGAATGACCATTATTTGATCCCCCCATATCTGAGCTACCTTCACCTGTTACCAAGATGCTTGTAATCATAATGAACCTACCGACTCAACTCTGAAGAATTTGCCAGAAGCTCGGCTTCATCGGCAGCATCTTTTAGGTAAACGTCAAGCATGGCATCGCCAGGAGCCAGCGAATTAAGTTTCTTAGTCAGAGATGGTAAGGCAAACAATTTTGTTGCTTTGGTATGTCCTTGTTTATTTTTATAAACAAGAGTTATAGAACTCTTCGCTAATTCATCTTCTATATAATTCAATACCATTGGGCTATGTGTTGTAATTAACACCTGTTGAGGTGAGTTTATGAATGCCTCGACCAGTTTTTCCGTTATTTCAGAGTTAACACCATTCTCAACTTCATCAAATTGCTGGAATTTCGAACTAGTTCTTTGACTCGCCAGTATGATTAAAATACGCAACATGCCATCGTTGATATGCTTGGCATTAGTTACAACATCGGTGTGAGAACCGTCATCATTATAAAACCGCTCTGTTAGCAACAAGCTTAATGTGCCATTTAACTCAGTTTTAGTTTCTATTTTCACAACTTGAGGGAAATAGCCATATAGATTCTTTAATAGTATGTCTTGTGAATTCTTATCAAGCTTGTGTATATAACTAATCAAGTACTCACCAGCACTACCTATTTTTCCTTCAGATGCAAAACGACCTGAACGCATAACTTTAGGCGATAAAAGGTCATGGCTATCGATATTAGTCATAAAATTTCGGAAAATGACGGCTTCTTGCGGTAAAGCTGAATCATCCAAAGCAGACAATATTGAACCTGAATATTTGAAAATAAGATCCGGAATAGTGTCACGCTTAGTTTTAAGTCTTCCCTGATATAGACGTAGAAGCTGATGACCATTGGCTAAATCCGTTAGTGTCTCACTTGTACACAGGCCTCTTTTCCAGTTGTAAGTGGCTTCCCAACGCAATTGCTTATCTGAAAGCTCAATATCGAGTACAAGATCAAACGTTTCTCGTGTAGGGAAAAAATGAGAAGCAACATCTTTTTCTTCCCAACCTCTTTCACTTAACCAACGGTCAATTTTTCCTTCAATAAGAGCAGATACATAACTAAACAGTTGTAAAACCGAACTTTTCCCTGCGCCGTTTAAACCAATGATGCAATTAAACTTCGAGTCAAGGTTTAACTCAAAATCAACTAACGATTTGAATGCGCTAACGCTTATTTTTTTTATCATAATAAGCCCCTTACTTGATTCTTACTCGGTCGCCAGCTTTGACAGCAGCAATCAGCTGTTCTCTTAAAGCGGCAAGATAGGCATCAACTTCGGCTTCACTTTCAATGAATCCGGTTGTTACTGACTTAGCCATGGCATCGGTTGGGTTAATCGTTACGGTACGTTTTGCAACCGGCTGTGGCTGCACTGGTTCAGGGGCTGGCTCAGGTGCTGGAGCTGCTTTACCGGCTTTCGCTGCTTCCTCTTCGCGTTTCTTCTGTTCGAGTTCACGACGTCTTTGCTCAGCTTCAGCTTTTTTGCGTTGATCTTCGATAAAGCCATTCAGCAACTCATAGGCTTCGTCCTCGTAACCTTCCGCTTCAGTTTGCTCACTGATAATTTGTGGTATTGAAGAGGTTGCTTCAATGCGCTGTCTGCACATTTGTAGCGGGCGCAGTGCTTGGTTCTGTAGTTCAGACGTTGCATGAGCTTCAGCTAACGCTTCTTTTACACGTCCTATGCGCAGATCAACACGCTCTAAGGCATGAGTGCGTTTTTCTTCAACCAATGTTGAGTTAACTTTTGCCACCTGCTCGATAAGCGGATTAATGTGGCGCAGCTGCTCATACGGTGAGGACATATTGAAAATGCGTTCTAATTCAGTGAGTGCTTTTAATGCTTCACTGTCTTTTTCTAACGCAGGTCTATTGGCCTTAAACTTCTCGTTCAATGCGCCAGCAAGGGCTTGCCAAGTTTGAAATTGGCTATTGTAGAAGTCATCAAGATCCTCAAAGTCCTCAGCAAACTCTTCAAGGGCATCAGCGTCTTCTAAGAATCGGGCGATAAGGGCGAAGCTTGAAGTTTGCTCAAGAATACCCGCGACCAATGCAAGACCATCGTCAATTTGAGATTTACCTGGGAAATGGCCTGTCTGTGACTTGGTTCTGAATGATTTAAGCTCTTCATTCCAAGCCAGTAATTCATCGCGCACTAATTCGTAGAGCTCCTTCTCACCGGAGCCGGTAAAGGTTTTAGAAAAAATCTCTTTAACAAGACCAGCAGCCTTTTTAATTTGGCGCTCGTCATGTTGCCTGATCTTATGTACACGGATCTCGCCGCGTTTACGCACACTGGTAAACGGCTCGTAAGCTTTTTTCAACGCCAGATCTGTGCCCTGGGTACTAAAAGATACCTTTCCAGCCAAGCCCAACCTTGCAGTGAGCAATAAGATTTCATTGTCTGGCCAGCCATATGGGCGCTTGCCGAAGCGGGCAACTATGTCACGTAAGTAAACAGGCTCATTACGCTCGACTTTCAGCGTTACGTACTGCTCAACCTCACGCGTAGCTTCTGGGTTACATTCATCCGCTTGAAGATCCAGTCCAATCTGAGCAATATCATCAGCAACAAGAACGGCCTGTAGCTCACGCAAAACTTCACCAGGCGTTGCCTTGAGCATATTCAATTTAGCGAAGGTGTTTTCGATAACGTATTTGTATGCTTCTTCGACGATGGCACTTGGCGTTGCTGATTTCTTCGGTAGTTTTGTGCCGATAGCGTAAACGTCAGCCTCTGCAAACAAAGCTTCAAAATCCGTTCTTAAGCGTTTTTCACGCTCAATATTTTCCATCTGCTTTTCGCGGAGAAGGTGTTCTTGCTCTGGTCGCTGTCCTGAATTTTGTTTTAAGAATCGGTCAGTTTTAATAAAGGTTGTCAGGTCATCCCAAAGACGCTTATGTTCGCCCAGCTTGACGAGCACGCACCCATCAGCCTCAAGCGTATGATTGATGCACGCTTGATCGTGGGAGTAATTTTCAAAGTGCGAATCCAAAGGTGAAATGACTTTAATGACCAGGTCTTCCAGCGTGGTGCCATCTTTTGGATGACCATTGCAAAAACGGCTCACCGCAAAGTCTTGCTTATTAATCGGGTAACGATAGGCACGATTACCTTTCAAAATACCGTCAAATACGATTGCTGAAAGCTTGTTAGAGACCTCTGACATTTCAACATCAGTGTGGCGGATCTCGTTTTCGATCTCTTTTTCTTCGTTGGTCAGGAAGATAAATTCATCACCATTACGGGCAATCAGTAATTGGCGTTCAAGACGATTCAAGCTCTCTTCAATTTGTTTACGCAGCGCAATTTTATCTGCATCGATTCGATCAATTGACAGCGTCACAAGGTTGTCTAGTGTGCTTTTGACAACGTCCACATAACGGATCAAGAAAAGAGTTTTTAGAATCTTGCCATCGAATTCTGTTAAGGAATCCAACTCACAGGCTTGGTCAATCGTTCGCTTAACCGCTGGCTCCAAAAAGCTTTCAATCGGTGCGTAGAAACTGTAAAACGGGATTAACACATCAAGGCCAGAGTCCTTCATCTGTTTTGCAGCTGATTGGAAAGCATCAAGTAATGAACGCTCACCCATGGCTAAGTGCTTACCCGTCGCGCCTTTTGTTCGAATTGACTCAAACACTTTTTGAACCAGCGTGTAGTGGTAAGGCACAAACGGATAGTTATCCACGAAAGACGGAGCGTCGGTGTAGCCCTTTAGAGAAGCGGTTGTCGTTTTATCAAATGTCAGCTGGTTACGAAGAATGTCGCCCTTTTCTGCAAAGACATCGATGAGGTGTGTACGAGCTTCTTCCGTTTTGGACAACAAACGCTTTTGAATAACTTCCGAGGTATTCGAGCTCGACAGCTGTAAGCGGGTACTAAAACGCCCTTGAATTTTAGAGAAGTCCTCGCCATCGCGCTTATCCATACCACCAATGGCAGCATCAATGTCTGCCTGAGAGGTAACAACGACCCAAGCTCTGCCACCACAATATGTGCCAAGATCTTCAGTAATGGTCTGAAGCTTCAACATCATTTGTGTGTTCTTACCGATAAACTGACCGACTTCATCGACTAAGAAAAGAAGGTTACGATCCCCAGTTCGATCTAAGTATTCATTAACCCACTTACAGAAGTTTCGGATATCTAGCGGGAAATTGTTTTCAACCTGCTCAACCCAAGCTTTTGCAGACTCTAATGATTGCTCACTGGCATGAGCCAGAGCTTCTGAAAGTTCGTCTCGATAGAAGTCATAGGCGTCACGCTCCTTTTCCCAAGTTGATTGGGTCAACTCAGCAAATTTATCCTTGAAAGATGCGTATTGACTACGTTTATCAAGTTCGCGTTCTAAGTGGGCAATGTGAGGAAAGTCAGCGCAGTATCCTACACGTTCATTAAATACTTTGAGGAAAACCTTAAGAATGGCATTTTCTCGGTCGTCCGTATTGGCTCGCGAATCGATGTTAAAAAGAATAACATCAGTGTCTTTGGTAACAGCGTTTTGGATGTCCGCCAACAGCATGGCGTCGTTGATTTTGTCTTTGAAAAACTCAAACGCTTGTCGGCCTTGGCCATCTTTTTCAACAGATTTATTCTCAAGCAAATAAGATAAAATTTTCAGGAAGTGCGATTTACCCGAGCCAAAGAAGCCAGAAATCCATACGCCAATTTTACCTGACATATCACCGTGGCTTTTCGCAACAGATGGTACATAAGCTTCAAAGAATGCTCGAAAGTGACGATCTAGCTCTCGGGTTACAACATACTCATCAAGCTCGACATACACACTGTCATTGTCTTTTTGTTCCGCTTTAACAACGCCATTAATGTCACGCGTCAACTTCTTGGAAAAAATCTGTTCAATTTTCATTCGGGAGGCTCCCTGCTCTTAATTTTTTTTACCGTCTTCAGGCACAAGCTTGAAGGCGCGATAGTAGTTTTTAGATTCGATCATGCCAAAAGGATGCAAATCCCTTCCGCTATATTCACCCGGATAGAAAAGCACTAATGGCGTGCTACCCATAACGTCTTGCAGAGCACTAAGTAACTCATGTCCTCGGACAAGAGGCCACGCACTGCCTAAGCCTGACAGCAACACAAACTCAAGTTCTGATGGCTTATATTTGTCCGCAATATACCTTGCCACTTTCTCTTGGCTCAGAGGCCCGGCTAGTGTTTTTCGAAGGCCATCAACACCGACTTGCAATTCACGCTGGCAAGCTCGGTCAAAAAGACCTCGCTCCTCAAGCATATCTATCAAGACTTCAAAAATATTGAGATGGACAAAACGGTAACCACGCTTGTTGAGTTTTTCGTCAACGTGCTTAAGGTGCTCTCGTACAAGCAGTTCATACTTGGCTGGATAGTCAAATACCCAAAATCCAATTTCATTGCCCAAGCCATCGTTTTTCAAAAACTTAGGGCTTTCAATTCGTTCCAGTATAAGATCAAGCCTGGTCTGAAGAGCCTTCATATTGTGCACTCCATTACATCAATCAAATCTTCCCGGCCCAGACGAACTAACCAGTCTTTAACTTCTGGCATTAGGTAAACAGGTTGTATTTTCTTTGTCCTACTATCACTCAGGTAGCCACTATCAACCAGTGCCTTAATTGCGTTGTTACCCATTTTTTTGACAGTTGAGTCAGAAAAACCGCCAAGCTCGGCATATGCCCGCACTCTCGTGTCATAAAACTCAGACCATGCATCAGCGGTTAAAGAGGGTTTATAGGTGCGACGAGCCTCGGCTAAGGTAAGTCGCATAAAATCAGCGACAACCGGAGAATGAATGAGCAATGACATCATCAGCATTTGGACATAGGCACGTTCACTCGCGGCTAAAAGATCAGTCATAAACTCATCACCCAGGCCTTCAATACGCCAACGGATTGTTCTGGCATAACGAATAGCCGTCTGACCGGATTTTTTCTGAAGAACATTTTGCTCAACGATCAACGACTTCCACTCATCTTCTGGAAGTTTTTTCAGTAGCGATTCTGCGATTATTCTAGATTCAGTTATCAATAAACTGCCTCCGATAAGATCGCCTAAATATTCTTTTATATTCATAAATTCATCTCACGATTCGCTATATCCAGGAGCGAGTGCAGCATTGTCAACGCCGTATAGTGCTTCTGGATTTTTAAGTGCTAAATGGAACTCTCGCCCATTGCTCTTAATATTCTTTGAACAATCGATATTCCATAAACGCAGTAAATATCCAGCGAACGCAGCTCTTATCTCTACACGCAACCTATTGTTTTCCATTGCGTAGTCCATCGATACAGCTTCTGGATGTGCTAGTTTTGGATGAGGTATCAGCTCTAGTTCAACGATTCGGTTCCATTGCTTATCCCACTGAAGAGTCTCAACTTCGTCGTTAACCTCATCCTCTAACAACTCAACTTCACTTATTCTGGTTAAAACAAAATCCCTAAATTCTCTATGCTTTCTATCGAATGCTCGGACATGCCATCTCAAGCCATTGTCAATCAAGGTATGAGGAACTATTTGCCTGCTCCCATGACCACTCGACAATGAGGTGTACTCAATATTAATAACAGCGCGCTTATGTATGGCTTCACTAATAGCCGCTACCACTTCCAATTTCGGCTTATTGAGATGGAATGGTGCTTCACAAGCCATAGGTGGCCTGACCTTGCCAAGAAAGCCATCACCGAACCCTTGGCTTATCGTCGCAAGAGTTCGAACAACGTCATAATCAAACAACGGCTGGAATGCGCTCGTCTTCAAGTGCACTCTGCGCTTTTCGTCATACATAACGTTGTTAGGAGCCAACTCTTTGTACCGCGCAAAATCTTGTGTTGCCACAGACGGCGCTACGCTAAAGCGCTCGGTTAAATAACTACGCCCAGCTTCACCCTTAAATAACAAAGTGAAATCAATATGAGCGAGTCGTTCTCTCTGTGCTTGGCTAAGCTCTTCAAGTCCAGTGTTGTCTTGCACTGTCAGCCTCTCAATCCATCTGGGACAAGCCCTAATCACTTAAAACTAGGAAGCCATCGATTGAATGCCATCAAGCAACCTACCTTTTTTCATTAGGTCTCATAGTATCAACAAGTCGTCTTGTTGGCTATAAAAATTGGCTTGACATTGTTCGAATGTTTCTTTTCTGGCCTTGATAGAAGCTCACGCTGGAATGCCAACTGACGCAATTCATTCTCTCGAACACGCCTAGCAACTTCTGCCTGGGCTGGTAGCAATGGGAGCATCCCTTCAGCAATCGCGTCTGGGGCAGACTCTTGGCCACAGGACATCAAATGCTTCCATGGATCTTTAAGAAAGCGCTCGAACGTGATGCCAAATTCAATGATGCGGGCAGAGACGAAGATTTCGCCCCAGTATTCAATGTAGGTGTCTTGGTACATGGAAAGATTCCTCTTGTTGGTTAAACCATGAGTTCACTTTCCATTTTCCAGAGGTTTTCAAATATGCAAGGGGCTATGACAAAGCTTTAAATCGATTGCGGGCATCTTTGTAGTCATAGTGGGCATGTTCTGAGCCACGATGATACAAATCATCCAGGTAAGTTTGTTCCTGCGGCAACTCGTCTTCGCTGATTTCGCGCCACCAATGCTTGTTGGCACCTTTAACGCCGTCATGCCAACGGTAACCACGTTCTTTTAAATAGTCCTTTACGTCAAACGGCGCACCAAACGCACGAACTAACACAGTTCGCCTGTCTGCTTCAGACAACAAGTTTGCAACGGACTCGGGCAACAAATGGAACAACCAGGCCATCGCCAAACAATCGGTTGCGGCTCGGTGTCCTTCATAAAACCAACCTAAGCGAAGCAGCAGGTACTCAAGCTTTCGACTTTCAAAACCCAGCGCCTTCCAATCTATGCCACTGGCTGAACAGGCCCAAGATAGATGGCCTAATGCAGCAAACCGCTTTTCAAAGAAAGGACGATCAAACTGTGCATTGTGTGCAACCACCAGCGGATCATCGGATAACCAACTCGCTACCAGTGAATCATCAATGCGCTGGCCTCGCACCATGTCATCGGTAATACCGGTTAACTCTGTAATCAGCTCGGGGATTGGCTTGCCGGGATCTTCATACAAACTGATCACATCAACAATCGACACAATCCGCTTAGCCGAGGGACTGTAAAGCACCTTAACCATACCAAGCTCAATAATGGACTCGTCATCGGCAGACAGTCCGGTTGTCTCTGTATCGAGCAGCACCATTGGCTGTTCATCACCGACCACAGGAGATAGTTCAAGTGGCCAGGACTGCGGCTCACGCGTTAATGGAATACGCTCCAGCAATCTAAAATCTTCTGGTCTGTCTGGGATATCCGCGAGGCGCTCTAGCGGAAATGGCGCAGGGGCTCTTGTCATTGATGGTTCCTCTTCAATTCTATTGTTCGCTTTAGGTTATTTCACTGTGCCACAGGTTTTTCAGAATGCACCTTGAATACCTCTGCGTTTTTTTAATCTTTCTATTGGTTGAACCCATGTATGAAGGCTTTGGCTAAGCCTTTCAGAAAGCCTTAGCTAAACCGTTTAGGTAACCCTTACCGATACCCTTTACGTATGGCTTAGCCAATCCCTTTTCAAACGGTTGAAAAAGGCTTTAACTGAGTTCGACTGAGCATTTTAATGATGCTCCTGACTTCGCTTTAAGCCAGTAAATTCAATACGAAGCAGAATTTTACTAACTGTTTTTAAACCCTTTGCAAAGGGTTCAACAAGCCTTGTCTGACGGTTACTTGACCCATGCATTAACCAGTAGCAGTAACAGGATCAGTAACAGAAACAAGAGCAGTAGGCAGAAGCAGTATTGTCCAAGCCTTGCAGGCTTTGACGAGGGCGAGCGATCCCCCCACATCTAGTTTTTCAACACAAAAAAGAAATCACCGACAACACAGCGTCTTACTCGAACAACTACAGTTTTACCTACAATTTTACTTGTAGAAATCAGCATAGCATTAGATACTGTATAAACAAACAGTATTAATTATGATTTTTCGAGGTTCGTCATGAGTGTCTCGCTGATAGGCCGTAGCGGCGCACTTGCCTTCATCAAAGCCAAGCGCCTTCGTATTCCATTGTTCATGGAACGTGTTTCTGCTGGTTTTCCCTCCCCAGCGCAGGATTATGTTGAGCAAACGCTCGACCTCAACGAGCTGTGCATCAAGCGACCAGCTGCAACGTTCTTTGTGCGTGTTGAAGGTGATTCAATGATTGATGCCGGGATTCACCCAGATGATATTTTGGTGGTTGATCGCTCTGTCCAAGCAGAACACGGTGACATTGTCATCGCTGGTATCCATGGTGAACTCACGGTAAAGGAGCTTCAACTAAGGCCGTGCGTCATGCTGATCCCAAGAAACCAGGTGTATGAGCCCATTCATATTCCTGAAGGGACAGAGTTAGAGATATTTGGTGTGGTCACCAATGTGGTGCGAAACATGCGCCGTAAGTCGTGACTATCCCATGCCAGTATTTGCCTTGGTGGACTGCAACAACTTTTACGCCAGTTGTGAGAAGCTGTTTCGTCCTGATTTAAAAGATACGCCGATTGTGGTGCTGTCCAACAATGACGGCTGCGTGGTTGCACGGTCGCGTGAAGCTAAGTTACTCGGTATTAAAATGGGCGTACCCGTCTTTCAAATCAAAGCTGAAATGCAGCGTCATGGTATTTTGGCATTCTCGTCCAACTATGCACTGTATGCAGATTTAAGCAGTCGAGTGATGCGCACTTTGGAAGAGATGGCACCACGAGTAGAGGTTTACTCCATTGACGAAGCGTTTTTGGACTTAACCGGTATTGAGTCTGCCATATCTCTTGTCGAGTTCGGACAACAAGTGCGAGAGCGCATAGGCCACTGGATTGGGATCACCGTCTGTGTAGGCATTGCACCGACAAAAACACTCGCCAAACTGGCAAACCATGCCGCCAAAAAGTATCTCGCCACTCAGGGGGTTGTAGACCTGACCAATCCAGATCGGCAACGTCGATTGCTCGCATTAGTCCCGGTTGATGATGTTTGGGGCGTTGGTAGACGGCTTTCTAAGCGTTTAAATGCGTTGGGTATCACCACAGCCTTAGATCTAGCCAATGCCTCTCCTAGGGCCATCAGAGACCAGTTTTCAGTAGTTTTAGAGAGAACCGTCAGAGAGCTCAATGGTGAGTCGTGCATTGAACTT
This sequence comes from Marinomonas aquimarina, assembly GCF_900089755.1. Classification (GTDB taxonomy): domain Bacteria; phylum Pseudomonadota; class Gammaproteobacteria; order Pseudomonadales; family Marinomonadaceae; genus Marinomonas; species Marinomonas aquimarina. Next base: position 92,920 of record NZ_FLOC01000004.1, read on the forward strand.
GAAGAGATCCCGCCAACCAAGAAGCAAATCGTCTGTAGCCGTTCATTTGGCGCAAAAGTGACGCACTTTGAATTGTTGCGTGAAGCCGTATGCGAATACGCAACCCGCGCCACTGAGAAGCTTCGCAAAGAACAGCAGCAAGCCAAAGTGCTGACCGTGTTTATACGTACCAGCCCCTTTAAGGACAACGAGCCGCAGTACAGCAACTCTGCATCGGGTGAGTTGCTGATCCCCAGTTGCGATACGCGTGATTTTATCGAGCTGGCCAATCATTTACTCAAGCGAATTTGGAAGGATGGTTTTCGTTATACTAAAGCGGGCGTCATGCTGTCTGACTTTTACGATCCTGGCATGTTTCAACCAGGACTATTCGATGAAGTATCGACCCGGTCTAATAGCCAGCAGTTAATGTCTGTATTGGACACCATTAACCAAAGCGGTGCCGGAAAGGTTTTCTTTGCTGGACAAGGTACGAAGAAAGATTGGTCGATGAAGCGAGAGCATTTGTCTCCCGCCTACACAACACGCTGGGACCAGTTGCCGCGAGTGAAGTAGCGCAGTTAACTCAATAGGCATTCACTCTGCGACGCAGCATGTTGAGCTTATCAACCTGGCGTCGAATATCACTGAAAAATTCTTCTTTCTCTATGGCCAGCGCTAACTCCCATTCTTTGGCCAAACCTTGGCAGTCCAAAAATGAGTATCTCAGCTTCGTCTTTGAGATACGCAGCCCCTTGCTAAAGACCACGCGTTTACCTCGTTGACCGTGAAAACTGTTGATGTACCACTCTATGCCAAAGCCATACTTAAAGTCTCTGATACGGACACCAAGCAGACCCCAGTCTTTAAAGGGCTCATTCTCTCGAACCTTGTAATGGGTAACCCAAAAGTCATCAACTTCGGCTCGTGCCAGCGCTTTTAGCCTGTCTGTTTCTTGCTGAAGTAAATCTGATACCTCTGCTTTCCATTGTTCATTGACGATTTCTACCAAACCAATTTCCCCATCCAATTAACCCCAAAAGCCAAAACCACTATCCGTTTGGCTTTTGGATCGAAACGCCAAACGTAAAACTGCGGTAACAATCACTGTTTAGCGTCTCGATATAAATCAACTCGCTTAATCCCATACCTGACAAGGGATACAGCCCGATTTCACATAAAAATGCCTGAAAAGACGTATCGCCATGAAGATACAAACCGTTTGGCAAGTTCAGGCCAGAATGCAAACGACGTTTGGCGTCTCGATTTTTTTGGCTAGGTCATCCGCCGCCAAACAGAGCCTATTCTCATACTTTTGCGAAAATGCAATAGGCAGATAGATGAAAGGATTTGTCACCTTTCTGCCCACCGCCAGTGCACCGAATCCTGATAATGACATTTGAGTGAACCGCCAGAGCACTTGGACATACCCAAGCGTGACCAGTGCGGTTGATTGAAAACCGTTAGAGCACTTTGAGTGCACAGGAGATAAGTATGTTTGTACTAGGCGTAGATATCGGTTACTCGAACCTGAAGCTGGCAATTGGCCAATCAGGCAGTGAACCGAAAACCATTATTCTGCCTGCGGGTGCCGGTCCTGCGGATCGTATGCCAGAGCGTATCGGTGGGGGCGATGATGACACTTGTTTGTATGTATCTGTCGATAATGAGCGTTGGGCCGCTGGTGTGCCTGCTGGACGCCTTCAAGGCTGGGAACGAGAGCTTCACCCGGAGTATCCCACCACAAAAACCTATAAGGCGCTTTTTCATGCCGCCTTGTTAATGGCTGAAACAGAATCCATCGATTTGGTTGTCACTGGATTACCTGTTTCCCAGTTTCATGAACCACAACGTAAGTCTGACCTTGTGCAGCGTTTAAAAGGTGTCCATCAAGTGACGCCTAAGCGCAGCATCACTGTTCATGACGTCAAAGTGCTGCCGCAGCCTGCCGGTGCCTATATGGATCTGGTTCAAACAGGTGGTGATTTGGGCTTGATTGAAGAAGGTCGCGTCGTCGTCATAGATCCGGGCTTCTTCTCTGTTGACTGGGTTGCCCTTGAGGCCGGAGAAATTCGCTACAGCTCATCAGGAACCAGTCTTCAGGCAATGTCCGTGCTACTGGAAACGATTGATAAGCTGATTTCAGAAGATCATGGTGCCAAAGTCGGAATGGATCGACTTGAAAAAGCCATGAGAACCGGCGACTTGCAGGTGCTGCTATTTGGAGAAAAAGTCGATATTTCACCTTATCTGAATGCTGCCATGAAAAAGGTAGCGCCTGTTGCTCTTACAGCCATGCGCCAATCCATGCGTGACGAAAGCATCAATGCGGACTTGGTATTGATCGCCGGAGGTGGAGCCATGGCTTATAAGGAAGCGGCCAAGGAGATTTTTTCACGAAGCAAGATCATCGTGCCGGAACAGTCTGTTTTGGCGAACGTCCGAGGCTTCTGGTTTTATGGGGCCTGATTATGAGAGTTGTCGTCAACATTCCCCCAGGGAGCCACCCTGAACTGCTCAAAGAATTAGAAAAGACGCCGCCACGGGAACGCGCTGAGCGTCTGCGGATGCTGGCCACCTTTGGGTTAATTCACATGAGCCAACCCAATCTATCCACGACATCTGTACCGGTGGATGGTCTTGCACCAGATGGTGAAGTTACTTCTGAGAGTACAGCGCCAGAACCCAAAGCAGAATCACGTAAACAATCATTAAAATCAAAACTAGGGCTGGGCTTATAACATGGCGTTATCAGTTAGCTGGCTCGATGCCAGGTTAAATAAAGAAGCAAAAGAAACCGTAGTAAAAGCCGACCGAGATGGGCTAAGTGCTCGGGTATCGCCCAAGGGCAAAATTGTTTTTCAGTTTCGTTATCGTTTCGATGGCAAGCAACAGCGGGTAGACATTGGTACTTACCCACTTATGAAGCTTGCTGAAGCCAGGAATGAGCTGGATAGGTTAAGGGCAGTACTTGATCAAGGTCGAAACCCCAAGCTCTACCTACAGCAGGAACGGGCTAAGTATTCTGCTAATCAAAGCTTCGAATCGATTTTTCGAGACTGGATAGACTCTGCCGGTAAGCAAGGGCTAAAGGAGAAAACGTGGCACTACCAAAAACGCAGCAGTGAAATATATTTGCTGCCCCGACTTGGCAAGTACCCATTAACTGACATCAATGAATTGTCCTTAAGAAACTGTCTTCGTGAGGTTTCGGAGTCGTCCCCTTCAAACACAGAGCGTCTGGTGTCTGTGCTGCACAAGTTTTATGACTGGCTGATTGATGAACAAATTTTGGAAATTAACGCTGCCGCTGGGATCACAGCAAAAAAGGTTGGCGGTAAGAAAGGCAAACGAACTCGGGTGCTAAATGACAACGAGATCAGGATACTTTGGCGCTATTTGCATGAGTCAAAAATCACTGAGAAGAATCGCATCTACATAAAACTGCTTCTCTTATTGGGAGGGCGCAAGGGCGAACTCATTCAAGCTGAAAAGCATCACTTTGATTTGCAATCAGCAATGTGGACAGTGCCTATAGAGATCCGCAAACAAGGTGAGAAAATTGGAGCGCCAATCATGCGGCCATTGATTAGGCCTGCTATTGAGCTGATTGAACTGGCGATGCAGATGAGTAAATCAACTTACTTGTTTCCCGCTAACGGACAAGAAGAGCTTGCCACAAATGGCTTTGATACCACTATTCCTAACAATGTGAAAATCTGGGCTCGCAGGTCGCTTGGTATTGAGATGGAACACTGGTCTATGCATGATCTTCGCAGAACGATGCGAACGCGAATGTCAGCCATCACCACGCAAGAAGTTGCCGAGTTGATGATTGGCCACAGCAAAAAAGGGTTGGATGCTATCTACAACCAATATCAGTACCTGGATGAAATGCGTCATGCTTACGACGTTTGGTATCAACAGCTAGAGACCATCATCGAGCCGACAGGCTTTCCGTTCAACTGGCGTTTCGGACAATAAAAGAAAGAGGCTCAGTCCTCTTTCTTCTCATACTCTTCTAGGTCTTCAATGTGCCAAAGCTTGTTTCGTGTATTTCGGTTGATACGAGGTTGCGGCAAGCTGCCATCTTTTATTCTTCGCCAGAGCGTCGTATAGCTTATGTGGTAACGAGCCATCACTTCGTAAGATGTTAGAAAAGGGGTTACCTGGTGCGCTACTGCTGTCATCTGCATTCTCCTGAAAATCAATGTAAAGCTATCATCGCCTGATTCATCACTTGTTGATGGTCAGAAAGATGCATGATTTGTTCAGAAGATCAGCCTTATCAAAACACAAATGTTGCTATTAGGTACTTTTCAGCTCAAACCTATGAATAACAAGGGCTACAAGGCGGTTTGTGTCATGAATAGCAATCAACACGCCTAACGAGAAAAATTTGTACACACTGTTTGTACACTCGCAACGATGACACACCAAAAACCACAATGACGAACCCTTTAAATTCATAAGCTTATAAACAAAAAACTAGAGATGATCGCATTTGTTCCGCTTTTGTAATATCGAAACCAAAGTACCAAAAGCAAGAGGTACTTTCTTCATCAAACCCAGTAACCACAAGGCCTACAGCCAGATTTGTGTCATGGAATTTTCGCCAAAGGCCTCTAAAACGGAATTTGTACTCAAGTTTGTACACACTTTCCGAGGTTACGCTTGAACATCATTGAAAAGCAAAGAAACGAGAAAAAGACAAAAAGCCTTTAAATTCAGTACGTAGAGATGTGATTGTGGTGTGCAATGAAAGGTGGTTTTAAGCGTTGAAAGGCTGGGCGGCATCAGGGTGCGAGATGATAGCGAAGGTTCTACGCTTGTTTACTTGATCAAGAAATTGCTGGTCAGCCATTTAAAAACTCTTTGTTGTGTCCACGACCTCAGCATCAAACAAAAAGCCCCACACAGGGACTTTTTGGTCACAAGATCGTTTTGCTAATAGGGATTGGCGGCTATTTTCGCTTATCTTAGGGATATAAACAATCGAGGGATGGACTTAGCATGGAATTAAACGTGGATTCACATCAGCGTATAACCCCTGAATACCCACCAAGACATGACCACTTGATCACTAGGCGCTATAGTCAGTAGCAGGCATAGAGTCTTAACCCACGCCATTGAATGGAGGCTTTTCATGGGACTGCCAGCCTTGTCAACTGTGCTTATTGGTATCGGATTACTATTACATGGCTGCCAATCTCAGCCAGATCACATTGCCCTAGGCACCCTAGAACGTGACAGCCTTATCTTGTCCGCTTTGGTCAGTCAGCAGATTGTTGAACTGCCTGTTACAGAAGGGCAAAAAGTTAGCCAAGGACAACTACTGGCGCGCTTTAAGGACGATAGTGCACAGGCGCAGCTTGATTATGCCGAAGCCCAATTACGGCTAGCACAAGCCACCTTGGCGGAACTTCAAAACGGCACGCGTCCAGAGCAAATCGACTCCGCCTATGCCGCTTGGCAAGGCGCCTTAGCCAACGACAAAGAAGCGCTACTACAACTACAACGTACTCAAGAGCTGTATCAAGCCAACGCCATTGGCCGCGCCGCGCTGGATAATGCGCGCACCTTTAAAGATCAAACCCGCGCCCAAGCCGAGCAGTTACAACAAGGTTGGTTGGAATTAAGAAATGGCGCTCGAGAAGAAGTGCTACAGCAACGCCAAGCACAAGTTGAAGCGGCGCAGGCACAGGTGCGGATCGCCAAAGAGAGTCTGAACCAGCATCGTATTACAGCCCCGTCATCAGGCCTTATTGACCTGTCCCCTTGGCACCAAGGAGACTCAGTCTTGGCGGGGACTCAGGTGTTTCGTCTGTTAACGGATGAGCCACCTTACGCCCGCGTCTATCTCCCCGAAACACTACGCACTCAGCTACAGACAGGTAGCCAGGTACAGATCTTGATCGATGGTGTCGACCAGCCTTTTCGTGGCGTGGTACGCACCATCCGCAGTCAACCAGCGTTTACCCCCTACTTTGCGTTAAATGAGAACGAGCGCTCGCGACTCATGTATCTCGCCAAAATAGATGTACAGGACGCAGAGGCAATAGCGCTTGGCACGCCCCTTGAGGTACGCCTGCCATGAGCCAAGAGCGCGTCATTGAGAGCCATGGACTCACCAAGCAATTTGGCGACAACCTAGCTGTGAATGGGCTAGATCTAAGCATTACACAAGGCACCATTTATGGCTTTCTAGGTCCCAATGGCTGCGGTAAGTCGACCGCGATTCGCATGTTAACCGGGCTACTGGAACCGACTTCAGGAGCAGTAACGCTGTTTGGTCAGCCCATAAAACATCATGAGGAAAGCTTAAAGCAGCGTATTGGTTATATGACACAGAAGTTCTCTTTGTACGATAACTTAACTGTGTTAGAAAACTTGCGCTTCGTCGCCAGTATTTATGGTCTGGGTCGCCAACAGCGCAAAGCTCGTATCCAAGAGCTGATTCAACTGTACGAGTTAGGTGCCCTAACAAAGCAATTAGCGGGCGCCATGAGTGGCGGGCAAAAACAGCGCTTAGCCCTGGCCTGCGCCACCTTACATCAACCAGAATTGCTGTTTTTGGACGAACCGACCTCTGCGGTGGACCCTGAAAACCGACGTGACTTTTGGGAACATTTATTTGATTTAAGCGACCAAGGCACCACCATTCTGGTCTCGACCCACTATATGGACGAAGCGGAACGCTGCCACGCCTTAGCCATTTTAGAAAATGGTCATAAACGCGCCGACGGCACGCCACAGCAACTCATGAACGATATGCCTGCTACGGTGTTTGAGACGCAAGGACCACAACTGCGCCAGTTAAAGCAACAACTGGTCTCCCATCCCGAGATTCTCTCTGCAGCCCAAGTTGGCACCCGTCTGCGGGTATTGGTTAACAAAACCTGTGCCCAACCAGCAACGCTACTGCACACACTCGGCGCAGAATACTGCTTTGATGAAGTGCGCCCGAGCCTTGAGGATGTGTTTGTGGCCAATACTGGAGGTCGCCATGTGGGCTAGCTTAGTGCGCATTTGGGCGGTTGCTATCAAAGAGCTCAAGCAGCTGTCCCGTGACCGCGTCACCTTTGCCATGATCGTAATGATTCCCTTGGTGCAACTGATCTTATTTGGCTTCGCCATCAATACCGATGCCCGTCATATTACTGCTGGCGTCGTCGACTATGCCCAAAGCCACACCAGCCGCGCCCTGGTACAAACCGTGCAAGCCAGCCAAACAGTGTCCTTCACTGAGTCCTACTACTCTCCCCAAGAAGCGACCGCAGCCATTATCCGCGGCGACATTAAAGCGGTACTGGTGCTACCCCACGACCTAGATCGGCGAATCGCACTACACGCAAAGACCTTGACTCAAGACCCAGCCCACACATTAGACGAGCCCATTGGACAATGGTTAGTGGATGGCTCAGACACATTGATTGCTGCCACCGTGCGCAGCTTACGCAACATGCCACTCACAGATATTAGTAACACTGTTGCCCCGAAGCCCCCAGTGACCTTTGAAGTAGTACAGTGGTTTAACCCTGAACAGCGCTCGGTGGTCAATATTGTGCCAGGCTTATTGGCGATTATTCTCACCATGACCATGATCTTATTTACCTCCGCGGCGATTGTGCGCGAGCGTGAACAGGGCAATATGGAGTTTTTAATCAACACACCGATTCGCCCATTTGAGTTGATGCTCGGCAAAATCACGCCCTATGTGTTCGCCGGTTTGATACAAGTGAGCATTATCTTACTGGTCGGGCATATGCTGTTTGCAGTGCCGATTCGCGGCGGGCTTCTGTCATTATTCGGCGCGGCTTTGCTGTTTATCTGTGCCAGCTTGACCCTAGGTTTAGTGATTTCAACGGTCGCTAAAACCCAATTACAAGCCATGCAGCTGACCGTGTTTGTGTTGCTGCCATCGATTCTGCTGTCGGGCTTTATGTTTCCCTACCAAGCCATGCCAGAGCTGGCCCAGTGGCTTGCGGAGGGACTGCCGGCGACCCACTTTATGCGCATGGTGCGTGCCATAGTGTTACGTGAAGCAGAACTGAGCAGTCTCGAGCCAGATGCCCTGTGGCTAGTAGGATTTACTTTGATCGGTTTGGCTCTGGCGTCACTGCGCTTTAAGAAGAAGCTCTAATTGGCCATGCCATGGGCTGAGCTTAAGACTGCTCAACCACAGTGATCATAGAGGCAATGTCATGTTTTGAAATGGACTCTGAAGTGGCCGATAGCATAGTCTCCACACGCACCTTATCGCAGCTGAACAGAGCTTCGTAGTTTGCGGCGATAGGAAACAGCTGATTTGGATTCGCTGACAACTGCCCCAGCTGCTTGTAGAAAATGTAATCAGAGTAACTTTCATGCTGTTTACACTGAGACACAGAGTTGTCTGGCAGCTGCATGGTATGTTGCGTCAGCTGTTGGTGGTAGTGCTGTAACAGTGTGTTGGAAGACTGATATTGCTGGGCATAATGAAACAACAGCAACTTATTCACAATTCTGATTTCATTTGGATCTGAATGCGCCCCCGGGTCGTGCCAACCAAACACTTGCCCCACATCTTTACCGTAGGAAGAAACAATGCCAGCGTCCCAAGCACGGGCTGCGTACTTCAGCATGGCTTTGCGCATACCGTAATAAATGGCTTCGGCATCGCTGCTTTTGATATCTTTTACACCCAACAAAAGTCCCACGTCTTGATCGCCAATATTGCGGATAATCTCATTATCGACGGCCATCAAAAAGTAGGTTTTTGAGGGAAAAAGTGGTTCGGTCACAGCACCATTGTGGCCATCTTCGGAGAGGTTTCCAGCATACAAACTGGTTGCAGTTGTCAGGGGAAGCAAGCAAGCTAACGACCGATACATCGACTTTTTAGGCATGGGAATCTCTTAGCAATTATTATGGTTGTCTATTAAGAGGCCCGTGACAAAAGCCACGAAACGCGTTCTAACTGAATATATTAACGCTAACGAATACGCCTAAGTGTTTCAATGGCTTTTAGGCGATGCTTTTTGCAAAAAACATGAATAAAGTTTAGTAAGCCAATACAGTGTTCCCTTAGCCTCTTAAGGTAGCATGGGAAGTTTGATTTTTAATGGAGCAGCTCTATGACTTCAGAGGCCAGCCCTTCTTTAGACCCAGTGATTGCAGGGCCAATATTACGCAAAGTGGAAGCGAATGCAGTCCACCTTTGGCTTGCGACTAGCCAAGACTACTCAGTTTCAGTGAGCCTCGCAGATCGATCCAAAACGCTTGCCAGTGACACGCAATGCAGCACACTAAAAATGGGGCAACGGCTCTATTTAAAACTGATCAGCGTCACCCTTAGCGACGCCCTCCCTGCCGATCAAGCGCTCACCTACCAGGTTAACCTCGATCACGCGCAAACACTCTCTGTGCCTAGCTATCAGAACGCGGCGACCACTGAACAAGTTGACTTTATCTGGCACCCTAAGGTCAGCTCCTTGCTGCATGGCTCTTGTCGTAAAGCCCATTATGGCTATCATCAAATGGACACGCGCTCAGCCATTGGTGACGGTCTGGCACAGGCCGACCATCATCTTAGCCATACCCCGATGGAGCACTGGCCATCCATGCTGGTGCTATCCGGCGATCAGGTGTACGCCGATGATGTGGCCGGTCCTATGCTGTCCGCCATTCGTCAGTCCATTGCCTTACTCGGCATCAGTGAAGAGCAGCTGCCCTGCAGCGATAAATGCCTGGCAACCGAGCCGTTCTTTTACAATCGCGAAGCACTCTTACCCCTGACGGAACTGAGTGATGAGGTCAAACAGCAGTTTTTCAAAGGCAAAAAGAAACCGGTATTCACCACCGATACGGCACACAACCATTTAATCAGTTTTGCAGAGGTCATCTGCATGTACTTATTGGTGTGGTCGCCAACCTTATGGAAGTACCTCTCCCTCGAGTTACCGGACAGTCTAACCGATGAGGCGCATAAAGCACGCTTCCTTGAAGAGCGTAAAGCCATTGAAGACTTTGTCAGCACCCTGCCACAAGTTCAGCGCGTTTTGGCCCACTTGCCAACGGCAATGATGTTTGATGATCACGATGTCACGGACGACTGGAATTTGACGGCGGACTGGGAAACCACCGCCTATGGGCACGCTCTGTCGAAACGCATTATCGGTAACGCCCTCACCGGCTACCTACTGTGTCAGGGCTGGGGCAATAACCCAGGCCAATATGACCAAGCCTTTCTAAACCAAGCGCAACGGGCTATTCAAAGCACAGAAGGCGGCGCCAAAGACGACTTTATCGAGACTCTGCTGAGTTACGAACAATGGCACTACCAATGGGACACAGAACCTAAGCTGGTGGTGCTCGATACACGCACGCGACGCTGGCGTTCAGAGCAGAACTTCAATCACCCTTCAGGGTTGATGGACTGGGAAGCCATTACCGACTTACAGCACGACATTAAAGATTTGGAGGCGGTCATTTTGGTGTCACCAGCGCCTATTTTCGGGGTCAAGCTGATCGAAGCCATTCAAAAAGTGTTTACCTGGATCGGTAAACCCTTGATGGTTGATGCGGAAAACTGGATGTCACATCGAGGCTCTGCCTACGCGTTAATGAATTTATTCACCCACCCTAAGACCCCGTCTAACTTTGTTATCTTGTCGGGGGATGTGCATTACTCCTTTACCTATGACATCAAATTACGCGGTCAAAAAAGCAGCCCCAATATCTGGCAAATCACCAGTAGTGGCCTACGCAATGAGTTTCCGCACGACCTATTGGAATGGTTTGACCGTCTCAACCGCTGGTTGTATGCCCCTTGGTCCCCCTTGAATATATTCACCAAGCGCCGCTCGCTGAAAATTTCACCACGCAAACCGGAGCATGCTGCCCGTGGCGAGCGCCTCGTGAATCATTCTGGCATTGGCTTAGTACGCCTCGATGAGCAAGGCCGCCCTAGCGAAATCACGCAACTATGCAACGACCAACAGTCGATAAGGTTTTTACCTGCCAAGAAACGCTAACCTGCGCTGTTCTGTGCCCATAAAAAAAGGAGCCGAGAGTCGGCTCCTTTTACATTGCTAAGGGACGATTGCTGAACTGAACTCAGTCTTCAATCGGACGTTTCGGGAACAGGCGACGTACCAAAACAAAGAACAAAGGTACGAAGAAGATGGCCAACAGGGTCGCGGTAAATGTACCGCCGACAATCCCTGAACCAATCGAGATACGGCTGTTCGCCCCCGCCCCCGATGACAAGGCTAATGGCATGGTACCGACGATAAACGCCAACGATGTCATGATGATCGGACGCAAACGCAAACGCGCCCCTTCCGCCGCAGCATGCCATACGTCTTCACCTCGACGGTAGGCGGCTTCAGCAAACTCGACAATCAAGATGGCGTTCTTCGACGACAGACCGATGATGGTTAGCAAGGCCACTTGGAAGTAGACATCGTTCTGCAAGTCACGCAGATAAATCGCGCCGGCAGCACCAATGATCCCCAATGGAATCACCAAGATCACCGAGAAAGGTACGGTCCAGCTTTCATACAAAGCGGCCAGACACAAGAACACCACTAGGATCGACACCGCATACAAGAAGAAAGTCTGGCCCCCCGATTGCTGCTCTTGGTAGGACAAACCACTCCAAGCGTAGGACGTCCCTTGCGGCAGTTGGTCTGCCAGACGTGCCATTTCCACCATAGCATCCCCCGAGCTCAGACCCGGCGCTGCCGAACCTTGGATCTCGTAAGATGGCAAACCATTAAAGCGGGTCAAAGCTTTAGGCCCAAAGGTCCATTCACTGTCGGCAAAGGCTGAGAATGGCGTCATTTCATCGCCATTACCGCGCACATACCAATGCTGTAGATCCTCTGGCGCACCACGGTACTCGGCTTCACCTTGAATGTAGACACGCTTCACACGACCGCGATCGACGAAGTCGTTGACATAATTGCCCGCCCAAGCCGATGACAGAGTACTACTGATGTCGGCCATGGACAGCCCTAAGGCAAACGCTTTTTCCTGGTCAATATCAATGTGCAGTTGCGGTGTCTCAGCTTGGCCCCCCATACGTACCCCAGTCAGAATCTGACTCGCACGGGCATCAGCCAAGAGACGGTCACGCATTTCTAGCAACGTCTGACGATCCGTATTACCAGATGCCTGAAGCTCGAAGGTAAAGCCATTACTCTGCCCTAGACCACGAATGGACGGTGGCAACAGAGAGAAGATCTGCGCATCACGAATGCCGGCCAAACCTGGGTAAGAGCGGCCAACAATGTCCGCTGCCGAACTTCCTGGCTCGGTTCGCTCATCCCAGTGCTTGAGCAGCACAAACGCCATACCAGCGTTTTGCCCAGTACCCATAAAGCTAAAGCCAGAAATGGTGAAGATGGAGTCAACGTAGTCTTTTTCCTGCTCAAGGAAGTGGTGCTGAATTTGCCCCATCACCTCTTCCGTACGCGCCATGGACGCCCCTTCCGGCAAAGACACCATGACCATGATGTTACCTTGGTCCTCGGTGGGTAAGAAGCCAGTCGGCGTATTCACCATCAAATAGCCCATGCCCGCGACGATGACCAAGTAACCCGCCATCCAACGCACCGGCTGACGCAGCAAACGCACCACACGGTTACTGTAACGTGCCGTCATATTGTCAAAGTTGCGGTTAAACCAGCCCGCCAAACCACGTTTTTCACCGTGGTGGTTGGGTTTCTTAAGAATGGTCGCACACAAGGCTGGCGACAACGTCAAAGCGACGATGACCGACAACACCATGGACGATACGATGGTGATCGAAAACTGTCGGTAGATCACCCCAGTCGAACCACTGAAGAACGCCATCGGTACGAATACCGCCGACAACACCACCGTGATACCAATCAAGGCACTGGTGATTTCCTTCATCGATTTAATGGTCGCTTCCCGAGGCGGCAGGTTCTCTTCTTCCATCACCCGCTCAACGTTCTCCACCACGACGATGGCGTCGTCCACCAACAGACCGATGGAAAGCACCAAGGCAAACATGGTCAAGGTGTTAATCGAATAGCCGAACGCCTGCAACACACCAAAGGTACCCAACAAGACCACCGGCACCGCAATCGCAGGGATCAGGGTGGCACGCCAGCTTTGCAGGAACACGAACATCACAATCACCACCAGGACGATGGCTTCTACTAAGGTTTTCACCACCTCTTCGATGGAGATTTTGATGAACTCAGTCGAATCCAACGGCAAGGCGGTTTTGTAGCCCTCCGGCAAGTTGCGTTTTAGCTCTTCAATGGCCGCTTTAACACGTTCAGAGGTTTCCAAAGCGTTCGCGCTAGGCGCCAACATCACCGCCAAACCGGTCGACGGGTGGCCGTTTAAACGAGGGGAGAAATTGTAGTTCTCACTGCCGATTTCAACTTTAGCCACGTTCTTAATACGCACCGTCGCGCCGTTGTCATCGTATTTCAGAATGATGTTTTCAAACTGCTCTGGGGTTTCCAGTTTGGACTGAGCCGTGACCGTGGCATTCAGTTCTTGGCCTTTGGCAATCGGATAACTGCCCAAGCTACCTGCAGCCACCTGCACGTTCTGTGCCTCAATCGCATTGGCCACATCGGAGGGTATCAAGTTGTAGGTCGCCAGCTTCAGTGGATCCAACCAGATACGCATGGCATAGGCGGTACCGAAGATCTGCACACTGCCCACCCCTTCCAAACGCGAGATCGGGTCCTGCATATTTGAGACTAGGTAATCCGACAAATCACTGGGAGCCGCTTGATCGTTTTCATCGTACAGCGCCATGATCAGCAAGAAGTCTGACTGAGACTTAGTCACCGTCACCCCTTGTTGCTGTACGCTATTGGGCAGATTTGAGGTAATTTGCTGAACTTTGTTCTGCACCTGAACCTGAGCGGTATCGGCATCTGTGCCCTGTTCAAAGGTCACATCAATGCTGGCACGCCCCGTCGAGCTACTGCTGGATGAGAAATACAGCAGACCATCGAGACCGGTTAACTGCTGCTCAATAATCTGTGTGACACTGTTTTCAACCGTTTCCGCCGAGGCGCCATTATAGGTCGTCGAAATTCGAATCGATGGCGGTGCCACGTTTGGATACTGAGACACAGGCAACTGCGTGATCGCCAGTAATCCCGCCAACATAATGACGATCGAGATTACCCATGCGAACACCGGTCGCCGAATGAAAAAATGCGCTATCATTTACAAGCTCCCTTCACTACTGGCCAGTGGTCGCAGCGTTCACTTCGACCATACGACCGCTTTGCGGATCACGTTGCAGCTCAACGGTGGTGACTTCATCTCCTGGACGCACTTTCATACTGCCCTCCACGATCACTTTATCACCGTCTTGGATGCCATCGGTGATGTACCATTGGTTACCAATCGCACGTTCCGTCTTCAGAATGCGCTGCTCTACTTGATTGTCTGCGTTCACCACAAGAGCATAGGCATTACCCTGCACATTACGCATCACCCCTTGTTGTGGCACTAAAATCGCTTGGCTGTCGTTCAGGTCATTAATATAACCACGTACAAACATCCCCGGCAGCAATAAGCCATCTGGGTTAGCAAATTCGGCACGCACTGTGACACTGCCAGTCATTTCATCGACACTGACTTCTCGTGTCGTCAGGCGCCCCTTGTACGGGTATTCGCTACCGTCTTCGAGAATCAGCTGCACCGTTTGATCCCCCAAGGTGACATGCTCTAGGCTCAACAAGGTACGCTGGCGTAATTGCTCAACGCTGGTTTGCGCAAGATCGACAAAGATCGGATCGGTTGCACGGATAGTGGTCATCGGCGTCGATTGATTAGCCGTTACCAAAGCCCCTACCGTGACATCAGAAATGCCGATTTTGCCATCAATGGGGGCGGTGATTTTGGTGTACGCCAAATCAATCTTGGCACTATTCAACGCTGCCACGGCACGCTTTTCCGCCGCAACGGCTGATAGGTAAGCCACATTCGCGTCATCCAAGTTTTGTTGCGAAACGTTGTTACGTTCCTTCAACGTCTTATAGCGTTCATAAGTTTGGCGGGTAGAAGTTAAGGTCGCACGGGCGCTGTCTAGATCCGCTTGCGCTTGCTCAACATTTGACTCATAAGTCGAGTCATCCAGTTGATACAAAAGATCACCCGAGGCGACGGTTTGGCCTTCTTCAAATAAGCGTTTTTCAACAATGCCACCCACCTGAGGGCGAATCTCTGCTTCTAAGCTGGATTTTGTTCGGCCCGGCAATTCGGAGGTTAACTCCACGGCCCGTTGCTCAATATGAATGACACCGACTTGGACCTTTGGCGCTTGTTGCGCGGCCGCACTTCCTTCCGCTGTACTGTTTTCACTTTCTTGACATCCTGCCAAAATCGCCGAGGCCAGCACTACCCCTGTTAATAGAAAGTTCCGAGACAACATAAGACTGTGAAATCTCCAATAATTATCATTTGAGAATGAGCGTTCATTCACACTATAATCTAGGGACGTTACACTTCCCATCTTTAAATCGTGTAAATAAATATGAAAAGGTCACCTACCCAAGAGCAACAACGTCGCCAACAAATCATCGATGCATTTATCGTGCACGTTGTTGAAAAAGGCTTCCACAAGGCCAGCATGGCCGAAATGGCTAAGACAGCGGGCCTGAGCGTCGGTCAGGTGTACCGTTATTTTGCTAACAAAGAAGACATCATACGCGCGGTGGTGGAGCAAAAAACAGAAGAATATCTCGGCATCATGGAAGACTTCTTAGAAAAGAAGGACTGGCTGGCACGTATTTTTGAGCAAAAACACAGCCAAGAATTTCAAATAGAGCGGGTCTTGAATATGGAAATCAAAGCCGAGGCGAACCGCTCTGAGACGCTGGCAGCGATCCAAGCGGACGCCGATCGCCGCTTGACCGACCATGCCATCCAGTTGGTACGCCAACGCTATGGTTTGCAGGATGAAGCCGACATTCGAGCACGTGTGCAGTTTTTGGTGGCCCTGACGGATGGTTTATTTCATCGTAGTTCCGACCCAGAGACGCCTTTTAGCCGAGCCTCACATCGTTTGTTTGAGTACATGTTGAATGAACTCTTTCCCGACAAAATTGCCTCAGATTAAGCGTAAAAAGACGCGTACTTGTTGCCACTTACTGACTAGCATGGCCAAGAAAATCAGCACACAACCGATGACTTGTATGACCGCCATAGTTTCTCCAAACCAGAGCGCCGCCATAAAAGCCGCCCACACGGGTTCGAGGTTCATAATCACCGCAGCGTGACTGGCTGGCGTCAGGCTTTGGGCATAGGTTTGCAGCAAAAAGCGCAGACTGGTAGCGATCAAGGTACTGGCCAAAAACCAGCCCACAATCGGTAAGGGCACCGTATGTGGGATTTCTTCCATACTGGGTGACACCAGTAACATAATAGCACCGGCCGTAAACAACTGGATCGCCGTTAATACCAACACATGCAGCTTGGTGGACATACGTGTCAGCAAATTAAACTGCAAGGCAAAGGTCACCGCGGCAATAAAGAAATACAGCTGTGCCCATTCAAAACTGACGCCATCGCCTAAAGCCAAACAGCCCAAGCCGACCACGGCAATGGGCAGTGCGAGCCAAATACTGTTGGCGGGGTGCTCCTTGAACAGCAAGCGCGCGAACACTGGCACCAAAATAACGCCAAGACTGTTAATAAACGCACCAACACCGATATTGCTGACTTGATCTAGGCCGACAATCCAAAACATCATCGCCACGCTCATGACCGCCCCCACCATGATCGCGCCTTTTAAATCCTGCCAACGAATGCCTTTAAAGTAACGCGCACCGACGAAGAACAAGACGATGCCAGCGATGACAAAACGCACCCCTAAAAAGAAAATCGGCGGCAACCCGGCGAGGGCTTCTTTCGAAAAAATCCAGCCAAAGGCGGCAATAATGGTGACCAGAACTAAAATCAGTTCCGCTTTTAAATGAGAAGGCGAGGCGCTCACATCGTTTCCTTGATCTGTGGAGCTTAGATGGACAAGCTGGTCACATCAAAGCCATAAATGCTGTCTAACTTCGCATGAATAATGCCGCTGGCGTATTTGGAGGCCAATCCCAATGCCTGTAGTTTCATACGTCCTTGCCAGCCACCATGCATATGGTACAACGCAGCATTATCACGAGATTGCTTTTGGATCGCCGTCACACGTGGCTTGCGTAATGCTTCGTATTTGTCGAAGGCAAAATGATAATCGTACTTCAATAACGTCTGCGTCAGCACAAACGCGTCTTCAATGGCCATGGCCGCCCCTTGCGCCATAAATGGCAACATTGGGTGACAAGCATCGCCAAGCAATACCACGCGATTGTCGTGCCACTTTTCCAATGTTGGTCGGCCATTTAACGCCCATAAGAAGGTCGAATCGCAGGCTTCTAGTACGGCACTGACTTCCGGATGCCAACCGATAAACTTACGGCGCAGTTCATTGACATCCCCTTCTTGACGCCAAGATTCCTGTTGCCACTTAGCTCGCTCCTCGACCGCAATAAAGTTGACCAAGTCACCACCGCGCAGGTAATAGGTAACTAGGTGTTTATTCGGCCCAGCCCAAACGGTGGCATTGGGCTGCACGGTCGCGCCTTTGATCGCAGCGGCGGGCACAGTACCACGCCATGCCACTTGCCCTGTAAAGATCGGCGCCTGAACCCCCAGCATCAGCTCGCGTACTTTGGAGTGAATGCCATCGGCACCAATGATGATGTCGGCATGCTCGGTTTTCTTGTCCATCAACACCGTGGCGTATTTCTTTTCATTGCGATAGCCCAGCACACGATGACCAAGCTCAATTTCCACTCCTGCGGCGTAACAGGCTTGCACCAACTCTTTGTGCAAGTCAGCACGGTGCACATGCCAATAAGGTGCCCCATAGCGCTGCTCAATGTGTTTGCCTAAGGGGGACTCAAGATAATAGCGGCCACTTTGATAATCGCGAATGCAGGCGTATTGGGGAGAAAAGACATGTTGGCCAACCGCATCGGCAACCCCAAACTGGCGTAACACTTTCACCGCATTGGGACTTAGCTGTAATCCGGCACCGACTTCGCTCAGGCTCGCGGCCTGTTCAAAGATGCGCACCTGAAAGCCGTTTTTAGCCAGTCCAAGTGCCACGGTCAAACCACCAATACCAGCCCCCACCACAATCACTTGGTTCGTTGGGTTTAAATGCGCCACAGTATCTTTCCTTACTTGTTGATCGATCCGCCAACATCATAGCAAAATCCCCTATGAGAAACCTGATATAAATTCGGCTGTTAGCCTTGTTTGCAGCAAATATGACATCTTTCATAGGCACAATGTTTGGCTTAGATTTTGCTAAACACAGATCAAGGTAGGAAGTTTTGCTTGCCTTACGAGCTGTTTTGGGTCATCTATAACCAGTACAGTGCAAGAGGAAAAAGCAGTGTTGACTCACTCCCTCAGCCGTCACAGGGGAACAAATAAAAATGGATAAACTTACACAAAATTATAATTCAGGCGTATTTTTTGATGAACTCATCGACGCCACAGGGAAGGCCAGAGCACCGGCGCAGCAATTACTAGAATATTTAGACAACCTTCCCACAGAAGAGCTCGAGAAACGGCGCATCACTGCTGAGGCCACGGTCCAAGAAATGGGCATCAGCTTCACGGTGTATACCGAAGAAGGCAACATCGACCGGGCGTGGCCATTTGATATTGTGCCGCGCACCATTGCTGCCAAAGACTGGGCCATCACCGCGCAAGGCTTAAAACAACGACTCACCACTCTTAACCGCTTCATCGACGATCTCTACCACGACCAACGCTGCATCAAAGACGGCATCATTCCAGAACACATCATCAAAGACTCGAAAAACTTTCGCCCTGAATGCGTTGGCGTATCACCAAAATATGGCGTTTGGGCCCACATCTGTGGCACCGACTTGGTGCGCGATGAACACGGCGAATTCTTTGTCTTAGAAGACAACCTGCGCGTGCCATCCGGCGTATCCTACATGCTGGAAAACCGTGCCATCACCAAGCGAGTGTTACCTGAACTGTTTGAGAACGACGAGATTCTGCCGGTGGGGGCTTATACCTCTGACCTATTTGATACCTTGGCTGCACTTTCGCCACGTGATATCGAGCGTCCAGAAATCGTTGTTTTAACACCTGGTATCTACAACTCTGCTTACTTTGAGCACGCCTTCCTTGCACAGCAAATGGGTGTTGAATTAGTAGAAGGCTCCGACCTATTTGTCGACGAAGACGACTGCGTGTACATGAAAACCATCTATGGACCAGAGCGCGTTGACGTCATTTATCGTCGTATCGATGACTTATTCCTCGACCCTGAAGCGTTCCACCCAGACTCAGTGTTAGGCGTAGCAGGCCTGATGCGTGCTTGGAAAGCGGGCAACGTGGCCCTAGCCAACGCGCCGGGTGCGGGGGTTGCCGATGACAAGGTGGTATACGCTTACGTACCTGAACTGATTCGTTACTACCTTAACGAAGAACCGATTCTAAAAAACGTTGAAACCTTCCTTTGTGATAACGAAGAAGATCGCGAGTACGTGCTGGCACACCTTGATGAATTGGTGGTGAAACCGGCCAATGAATCGGGCGGCTATGGCATGTTGGTCGGACCGCATTCCACTAAAAAAGAGCAGCAGTTGTTTGCTGAGCTGATCAAGGCCAATCCACGTAATTACATCGCGCAGCCCACTTTGAAGCTTTCGACGGCGCCTACCCTAATCGGTAAAGGCTCACTGGAACCGCGTCATTTGGATTTACGCCCGTTTATTTTGCAAAGCAAAGACACCTATGTCACCACCGGTGGCTTGACCCGTGTGGCCATGAGAAAAGGTTCGCTGGTCGTCAATTCGTCACAAGGCGGTGGTAGTAAAGATACTTGGATTGTGGATACCAAAGGAGCTTAATCATGCTTTCAAGAGTTGCAGAACGCCTATACTGGAGTGCTCGCTACCTAGAGCGCGTGGAAAATACGGCTCGCCTAGTCAGTGTCTACGATGATTTGCTGTACGACTTACCACAAAATGTAGTGGAAATTTCATGGTACAACCTAATCGAAATTAACAGTGGTGTGGAAGCCTTCAACCACCGCTATAAGGTGCGCGATGAGCGCAATGTGGTGAAGTTCCTATTATCGGATGATGATAACCCAAGCTCACTACTGTCTTCTCTGACCCTCGCTCGAGAAAATATTCGGACGACACGTGATGTCCTGCCCAATGAAATGTGGGAGTTGGTTAACGAGTTGGACCTGTACGCCAAGCAAAATATCAAGCAAGGCATCAATCGCTCGGCACGCCATGCTTACTTGAACACCATTATTGAAGGCTGCCAGAAAATCATTGGCTTGTTGGCGGCTACTATGGACCGTGATGCAGGTTGGCAATTTTTAATCCTTGGGCGCTATCTTGAACGTGTCGACATGAACACCCGCATCCTAGATGCCGCGACGTCGTTGATGATGCAAGCACAGCCAGGGCAAGATATGGAGCTGGGCCAAGTAGTGTGGTCTAAGGTACTGAAGTCGCAAAGCGCTTATTTGAGCTTCCGTCGCACCATGCGCTGTTCGATTCGTGGCGCCAAGGCGGTGACCTTCTTACTTAACGATCCCTACTTCCCGCGCTCACAACGTTACTGCGCTGAACAAATTAAATTAGCCGCGGCCTCATTGCCCCGTGCCGGCATTGTTATCGCATGTGCTGACAAGCTGCTCGAACATACTCGCACAGTAGAGCATTCTAGCGAGTTGAATACTGAATTCAGCAATTACTTGAACGACATTCAGCTCGACATCATCGCTCTGCACCACCAGATCACGGAAAACTGGTTTAACTTCCAGAAAGGAGAAGCGGCATGACCATCCGCGTAGCGATTCAACACACCACCACTTATGAGTTTGATCGCTTTATTAATGTTTCGCCGCACATTCTACGTCTGCGTCCGGCGCCTCATTCACGTACCCATATTCATGGCTATTCACTAAAAGTCCTGCCCGACGATCATTTTGTGAACTGGCAGCAGGACCCTTATGGTAACTACCAAGCACGCTTAGTGTTCCCTGAGAAAACCAAGAAGCTGGAATTTGCGGTAGAAGTGATCGCCGACATGACGGTGATTAACCCGTTCGACTTCTTTATCGAAGAATACGCGGAAAAATTTCCTTTTAAATACGACAAGCAGCTGCTTGAAGAGCTGTCGCCGTATTTGAATAAATCAGAGGACTGTGCCGAGCTGCAAGAGTGGCTGAAAACCGTTGAGCGAAAGCCAATGCCGATTGTCGACTTCCTGGTGGCATTAAATAGCCGTCTAGCCAATGAAATCGATTACGGCATTCGTTTAGAGCCTGGGGTTCAGACCTGTGAAGAAACGCTGACCCTTAAGAAAGGCTCTTGCCGTGATACCTCTTGGTTATTGGTGCAAATTCTGCGTCACCTAGGTTTGGCCGCACGCTTTGCCTCAGGTTACCTAGTGCAACTAACCGCTGATGTCAAAGCACTGGATGGCCCTTCGGGCCCAGAAGAAGATTTCACTGACCTACACGCTTGGTGTGAAGTGTACCTACCAGGTGCAGGTTGGGTCGGGCTTGACCCAACCAGTGGTCTATTTGCCGGTGAAGGCCATATTCCCTTGGCCTGTACCGCAGAACCAATTTCCGCGGCACCGATCTCCGGCTTCACCGATGAATGTGAGTGCGAGTTTAGCTACACCAACATTGTTACTCGTATCCACGAAGACCCACGCGTCACCAAACCCTACAGCGATGACGAGTGGGAAAACATCAAAGCCCTCGGTCATGCGGTGGATCAACGTCTTGAGCAAGGCGATGTACGCCTCACCATGGGCGGTGAGCCGACCTTTGTCTCCATTGACGATATGGACTCTGAGCAATGGAACACAGGGGCTTTAGGCGCCGACAAGCTACGTCTTGCGAAAGACCTATTGCTGCGCATGAAAAATAAGTTCGGCGCCAACGGCCTGCTGCATTACGGCCAAGGTAAATGGTACCCAGGCGAAGAAGTCCCCCGTTGGGCATTAGGCTGCTTCTGGCGCACCGACGGTGAAGCCCTTTGGCAAGATCCGAAATACCTCGCCCGCGTTGATAAAGACTATGGTTTTGATGAGACCCATGCGGCGAAATTTGGTCAGGAACTGTGTCAGCTATTAGGTTTAGAAGCTCAGTATCTGCAACCGACTTATGAAGACACGCTTTACTACTTGTGGTTAGAACGCTCACTGCCAGAAGAAGTCAACCCACGTAAAGCCTCACTGAAAGACGACCTTGAACGTCGTCGTTTAGCCAAACTATTAAACCGTGGTTTAGAACGTGTCAGTGGTTATGTGTTACCGGTCGAGTTTAACGGTCAACAATGGCAAAGCAGCCTTTGGCCCATGCGTTCCGACGTTATCACCCTGATTCCTGGTGACAGCCCGATGGGCTACCGCCTGCCATTGAACTCACTTCCCGCCTTGAGTGAAGAAGAGCGGCCGCACGAGCGAGATCCTTTCGCGGAACGTGAGGCGTTGCCGACGTTTAGTCAATCAGCCTCAAGTAGCGCAACTAGGCAAACGCTCTCCTCGCAACGTGCTGCGCGCAAAAAGGTTGCAGCAAGTCAGAGCCAGAGCCAGAGCACAGCCGTCAAGAACGTGATTCATACCGCTCTGTGTATCGAAGCGCGTGATGGCCGTCTTCATGCCTTCTTACCGCCAGTGAGCTACCTTGAGCATTACGTGGCACTGATCAACGCCATTGAGATGGTTGCCAAGCAGCTTGAGATGCCAATCGTTATTGAAGGTTATGAGCCGCCAAAAGACTACCGTTTACAGAAGTTCTTAATTACCCCTGACCCAGGCGTGATCGAGGTCAACATTCACCCGTCGAAGAACTGGAAAGAACTGCTGTACAACACAGAAACTCTGTACGACGAAGCCCATCAAGCACGCCTTGGCACAGAGAAGTTTATGCTTGATGGTCGGCACACCGGCACCGGTGGTGGTAACCACGTTACCCTAGGTGGCGTGACGCCGGCTGACAGCCCCCTACTACGTCGTCCAGACTTGCTACGCAGCTTAGTGACCTTCTGGCAGCATCACCCGGGACTGTCATACCTGTTCTCAGGTATGTTTATTGGTCCAACTAGCCAAGCACCACGCCCAGACGAAGGCCGTGATGAAGCCTTGTATGAAATGGAAATTGCCTTCCAAAACATTCCATCGGGCTTGGTGGATGAACCATGGTTGGTAGACCGCCTAATGCGTAACTTATTGGTGGACATCACCGGTAACACGCACCGTTCAGAATTCTGTATCGACAAGCTGTACGCGGCGGGCTCTAGCAGTGGTCGACAGGGATTATTGGAATTCCGTGGCTTTGAAATGCCGCCTCATGCACGCATGTCATTAGTACAAATGCTGTTGCTGCGCTGTCTAGTAGCACGCTTCTGGGATAAGCCGTACCACAAACCCTTGGTACGCTGGGGCACCTCGTTGCACGACAAGTTCATGCTGCCGCACTTTGTTTGGCAGGACATCAAGGAAGTCGTGGACGACCTGCAAGCACACGGCTTGCCGTTCAAACTAGAATGGTTAGCACCGTTTGAAGAGTTCCGTTTCCCACACTATGGTCGTCAACAAATTGATGACATCGAGTTGGAGCTGCGCTGGGCAATTGAGCCATGGCATGTATTGGGTGAAGAAATCACCCAATCGGGCACCGCTCGCTATGTAGATTCTTCCGTGGAGCGTTTGCAAGTGCGTCTCAGTGGTCTAACCGAAAGTCGCTATGTGCTGGCTTGTAATGGCCGTCGTGTGCCGCTGCGCAGCACGGGTCGTAAAGGTGAAATGGTTGGCGCGGTGCGCTACAAGGCTTGGGCACCGCCATCAGCCTTGCACCCAACGCTGGGCATGGACACGCCTTTGGTGTTTGATTTGATCGACACATGGAACGGCGTCTCTATCGGTGGTTGTACCTACCATGTGAGCCACCCAGGTGGTCGTAACTATGACACCCTTCCGGTCAACAGCAACGAGGCCGAAGCCCGTCGTGTAAATCGTTTCTGGGATCATGGTTTTAGCCAAGGCGCTTTGGTTCCGCCACCTGAGTACAGTGCCCTACGCAGTGTCACCGAGCATGCCAAGACCACACGCCCTATGGCCCCACCAGAGGAAGAGATATGTCATGAATATCCTCATACGCTTGACCTAAGGAAGAGGTATACTAGGCTCTAATTTCCATTAGAACGTCTTACTATGACAGATACTGTTGCTCCATCCATCACGGCGCTGAGTGAGGCGCCGTTTGTTGCCCCCTATGCTGCACCAAACCATGCCTTTGATGAAGCATTTGAAGACAACCGCCAAACACGCTTGCCTTGGCAAGCAGTGATGACGGCTGTGCAGCAATTAGGGTCTGAAGGGATGCAAGACCGCCATCTTCGTGCACAACGTATTTTGCGCGACGATGGTGCGACCTATAATTTGAAAAGCGACCCACTCTCACCCAATGTCTGGGCGCTGGACATCATTCCGCAGGTCATGAGCGAAAGCGAATGGCGCGGTTTAGAAGCATCGCTTCAGCAACGAGCTAAACTGTTTGATCTGATTTACAAAGATTTATATGGCGAGCAACGCTTGCTTAAAGAAGGCATTTTGCCCTCCGAAATCGTCTTTTCCCACCCCGGCTTTTTGCGTCAGTGCCACAATATGCATTGGCCGAGCGAGACCATGCTCACCTTCCATGCGGTGGATTTGGTTAGGGATCAAACGGGGCGTTACATTGCCACAGGGGATCGCACCCAAGCCCCCAGTGGCGCTGGCTACGCGCTGGAGAACCGCACCGTGGTGTCACGCGTGTTACCGAGCCTGTTCCGTGATAGCCAAACCATGCGCTTGTCTGGTTTCTTCCAAACCGTACGTGAAACCATCAGCCGCTTGGCGAGCCATATCACCGAAGCACCACGCATTGTGGTATTAACACCTGGCGCTTACAGCTCCACTTACTTCGAGCAGGCTTATTTAGCCAACCATTTAGGCTATCCCCTCGTACAAGGGGGTGACTTAACGGTACGCAACGGTAAGGTGTGGATGAAGTCACTCAACGGACTATCGCGCGTCGATGTGATTTTACGGCGCGTCGACGATACCTTATGTGACCAAGCAGAGCTTCGCTCTGAGTCCATACTGGGCGTACCAGGATTACTGGAAGTGGCTCGCCAAGGCAATGTGGTGGTCACCAACCCGCTTGGCTCTGGCTTGCTGGAAACCCCAGCGCTATTGGCCTTCTTGCCCGCCATCAGCCAATTCCTCATGGGGGAAGAGTTATTACTACCGTCGGTAGACAGCTACTGGTGTGGCAACCAAGAACAGCTGAATTATGTGCTGGCCAACATTCGTAACCTGATTATTAAGCCTGCGGTTCGCAACCTACAGAGTAAGAGTATTTATTGCCATCAGCTGAGTGATAAAGAGCTACAAAGAACCATTGCCAAAATCAAAGCTAACCCTGTGGCTTATGTGGCACAGGGGTATATTCCAGGCTCTCTGACCCCTATCTGGGACAACGGTCAAATGTGTGCTCGTCCTGGCATTTTACGTACCTTCAGTGTTGCCAACGAACAAGGCTATTGTGTGATGCCGGGCGGTTTGGCGCGGGTAGCAGAATCCACCAATCACTTGATCGTGAGTAAAAACTTATCGGGGTCACGCAGTAAAGACCTATGGATCTTAAGCGATAGCGCGGAAACCGACACCGATATTCCACTTGATAACTTGCCCATTAGCCAAGCCCACGTTGCCAATTTACCAAGCCGTGTGGTGGAAAACCTATTCTGGTTTGGTCGCTACGCTGAGCGTGCCGAAATGAGCTTGCGCTTGATGCGTACCATCTTCAAGCAGCTTAATGGTATTGACCACTTCCCAACCGAAAGCCGTGAAGTGCTATTGGGAGCCATGTCAGAAATCACCGGTTCACTACCGGGTTTCCAAGATGATCCTGAGTTGATTGAGAATCCAAATGATGAACTGGCGGCATTGGTAGCCAACAGTCAACGTGTCGGCTCGATCAAATCCAACCTGCAGCAGATGCTGGCCTGTGCTGAGCAAGTAAAAGAAATGCTGTCTGCCGACACGCGTATTATCTTGAACGAACTGCGTGATCATATTCACAGTGTCGATCGAGCTTACGTCAATGGCTTACCCGCGGTGCCCGAAGAATCCCTCGATGGTCTGGTGACATCGTTATTGGCCATTTCCGGTTTGAACCATGAAAGTATGCTACGTGGTATGGACTGGATGTTCCAAGAAATTGGCCGTCGTACTGAGCGCGCCCTACTGACCGCGAACTTACTCAAACATACCCTAAGTCGACCGCTACCCAGCTTACAACAGCAACAAATATTGGAGTCCGTGCTGCTCAGTGTAGAGGCCTTGATCTCATTCCGTCGCCGCTACCGCACCCGTGCACGGGTATCCTATGGTCTGGACTTGTTAATGATCGACCGTACCAACCCACGCTCGTTGATTTACCAAATCGAGCAGCTACGTAAGTACCTTGAAGAGTTGCCTCAAACAGAGCAAACTTCATTAGGCTTGTCGCCGGATAAACGCTTAATTATCAAGTCACTGAATGATATTCAGCTGGCCGACTTAGAAGGCTTATCACAAATTGATGAGACGACTCAGACACGCCAACAGTTGACCGAACTGATGACTCAGGTTATCGAGCAATTAGAAAAGCTGACCACCTTGATCAGTGATAAGTACTTCGACCACACTGCAGGACCACAGCAGCTGATCAAAGCGAAATGGAAAAATAACGTATGAGATATCGGGTTCGGCATTTAACGGAATACCTATACGGTGCCCCAGTGACCTTGTGTTACAACATGGCGCACCTTTTGCCACGTGACACGCGCAACCAGCGTTGTCTCAGCCGTCGCATTTTGGTCAACCCCACGCCTGTGTACCAAACCGAAGGACAGGACTATTACGGCAACCCGACGTTTTATTTTTCAGTACAAGAGCCCCATAAGAGGCTGGCCATTGACGTAGAATGCTATTTTGAGATCGAGCAAAATGACCTCTCCAGCCAACTGACCTTACATGGCTTAACCTGCGGTGAACTGCGTCAATTGTTAGCCCAAGCCAGCACTCCTGAGCTGCGCATGGTGAAAGAGTATACTTTGGACTCGACTCACATTCATCGTGCTGAAGCCCTCGCCGAATACGCCCGTGCTTGCTTTGCCGACGATACGCCTGTGCTGCAAGCCAGCATGGACTTTACCCATAAAATCTTTGCAGAATTCGCCTTTGATCCCGCTGCCACCAGTGTCAGCACACCGCCCGAGCAGGTACTCAAAGAGAAGCGCGGGGTATGCCAAGACTTTGCCCATTTGGCCATTGCCTGCATTCGTTCGCTAGGCTTTCCCGCACGCTATATGAGTGGCTACTTGGAGACCTTGCCACCTCCTGGACAAGAGAAATTAGTCGGCGCCGATGCCTCCCATGCGTGGTTTGCTATTTTCATTCCGGATCTAGGCTGGGTAGAATTCGACCCCACAAATGACTTAATGCCAAATGAACAACACATCGTCACCGCTTGGGGACGTGACTACGCCGATGTCACGCCACTGCAAGGGGTTATTTTTGACGGTGGTGACAGTCAGGCACTCAATGTTTCTGTAGATGTTCAGCGTGTGTAAGCGCTTACCTCTATTTCAAATCTGGTAATACAATGACCTTTGCAAACCTTGGCCTATCGACGGCCATTACCGATACCCTCACCGAGCTGGGCTATCAAAAGCCGACGCCAATCCAAGCTCAAGCTATTCCTTTAATTTTGTCAGCCAAAGACATACTGGCGGCCGCGCAAACAGGCACCGGCAAAACCGCGGCCTTTACCTTGCCCATCCTAGAACAGCTCAAACAGGGCACGCGGGCCGAGGCTAAGCAAGTGCGCGCGCTGATTTTAGCCCCTACGCGCGAGCTCGCCAGCCAAATCGGTGACAGTGTACGCCGCTACAGCCAAGGTCTGGGCCTGCGTAGCCAGACTATTTTCGGCGGTGTGAAAGCCTTTCCACAAATCAATGGCCTGCAACGCGGCGCAGACATTCTGGTGGCGACACCTGGGCGTTTGATCGACTTGGTGAATCAAGATGCAGTGAAGTTTGATCAGTTAGAATTTTTGGTGTTAGACGAAGCCGATCGCATGCTCGATCTTGGTTTTGAAGAAGCCCTCAACGAGCTACTGGCACTGCTGCCTAAATCACGCCAGAGCATGATGTTTTCCGCCACCTATTCCGATGCGGTAAAAACACTGGCTAAATTGTGGCTCAACGACCCAGAAGAAGTCGCGGCTAAACAGGGTAACCGCGTTGCCGCGACCGTTCGCCACCAAATCTACACCGTCGATAAAGTGCGTAAACCCGAGTTGCTGGCCGAGTTACTTAACCGACAACACTGGGAGCAAGCGCTGATTTTTACTAAGACTAAGCGTGGTGCCGATGAGATTACAGATATTCTTAAAGCAGAAGGCTTCTCTGCAGAAGCCATGCATGGGGATAAAAACCAATATGCTCGTCTGTCCGCTTTTAGGGCCTTTAAAGCAGGTGAATTAGCCTATCTCGTAGCAACCGATGTGGCCGCACGTGGACTAGACATTGAAGGCTTACCCGTGGTGATCAACGTCGACCTGCCCCATGTAGCAGAAGATTATATTCACCGCATTGGTCGAACGGGTCGTGCAGGGCAAGAAGGTCGCGCCGTATCCCTAGTTTGCGCCGATGAAGTGGAAAACTTGCGCGCTATCGAAGCACTACTGAAACAGCGTGTGCCACGCAAAGAAATTCCAGGCTTTGAAGCGGAGCACCGCGTGCCAGATACCCACCCAAGAAGCCAAAAGAAAGCGAACAAAGCGAACGATGGCCAAGCGTCTACGGCGCAAGGTAAAGGCAAGGCCAAAGCTCAGCTAGAAGTTAAAAAGCCAGATGTGACCCAAGGCCCTGGGCTGCGTAGCAATCCTTTCGCCAAAGCGAAAAAGAAATAGTGTGGAAATAAAACAGCCGCTCATTGAGCGGCTGTTTTCATTACAGAGTTATCATTAGCGTAAACGGTACGAGCGTACTTCCGTTAATACATCGTCAAAGCGATCTTGCGTCTGTTTTGCTTCCGACTCGGTGGTATTCACGACATCAAAAATATGGCTCGAACGATCACGCACCATCTGTACGTTTTGGTTGATGTCTTCGGTCACTTGGGATTGCTCTTCTGCCGCGGTCGCCACACGTTCGATCGTCATATTGATTTCGTCAACGGACTCCAACAAAGACTCAATCATCTCAGCGTTCTTAATCACTTCTGAAGCGGTATTAGTCGCCATAGAAGAACAGCTCTCCATCGAGCTTAAAGCATTCTTACTGGAGCTAATCAAGGATTCGATCATGGAGCGAATTTCTTCCGTTGAGTCTTGTGTACGCTGAGCGAGACTGCGTACTTCATCGGCTACCACAGCAAATCCTCGTCCCTGCTCACCGGCACGAGCGGCCTCAATAGCGGCGTTTAGAGCAAGTAAATTGGTTTGTTCCGCAATCGACTCAATGGTTTGCAAAATGCTCGCAATTTGCTCGGTTTGATTGGTCACTTGCTGCACTGAATCAAAGCCCCCTGTCACTTCACGGCTTAGGGTTTCAATCGAACTTTGGATGGAATGTACGCCTTTACGGCCTTCCGATGCGCGCACTTGAATCGTTTCGGTGGATTTTGCTGCTTCTTGCATGTCCGACGAAATGGTATTGCTGGTCAACGACATCTCTTCAATGGCCGCGGCAATTTGATCGGTTCGCGCCAATTGATCTTGCGTTTCCTTCACTGCTTCACGGGCCTGCAGGATCAAGCTGTCCATACTGCCTTTCGATTCTTCTGACTTCGATTGCAACATGCCAAAGGTACTCGACAAGTGGCCCAAATGAAGGTTCAACTCACGCATCATATGACCTAGTTCATCGTGGGATTTGACTTCCAGATTCACGGTAAAGTCTTTCTTTTCACCCACTGAGCTCAGTGCTTGATGCACCTGAGAAACACGCTGTGAGACGTTACTAGACACCTGGCGAATCAAAAACAATACCAACAATGACACCACGACAATCGCAGCAATAACGGCAATAAAGACATTTTTATGACTGGCCTCTTGGGCATCCGCTAGATCGTCGACTTGCTCACCTAATTCATCGGCCAGTGACTTAACCAAGCCAATGCGACTGGTTGCCATGGCAAACCAATTTGCAGGACCTTCGACCTTATTTAGATCACCGGTGTTTTGAAAGCTGTTTAGCACCTGTGCCACAGACTTCCAATTGACATCATTTTTTAACGTATTTAGCTGAGTTTTTTGATCTGCTGAGGCGACATCAATAAAGTAGTTTTCCCATACTTTCTCATCAGCAATAAAACTTTTGATTTCGACAAAGCGCTGAGCTGACACACTTCCTGCGCTGAACACACCATTGAGTGCACCACGGTATTGGCCAATACGCTCTTTCATCCACAGCAGACTAAGGCGTGCAGATAGGGTTTTACTGATGTCTGGGTTGGCGACAAAGTTCAGACCGCGCTGAATACCACGCAATGCCGAATCATTAAGGTTAGAGTAAAACACGAAGGCACCGTTATCTGCGGCAATATTATCGACCTTCTGACGTACCGTCGTTTTATTGCTAAACAAACTCAAGGTTGGCTGGATAATTGACTGAATATCCGCTGCGGACAGCTGACTGAAATCCGCAGGTGAGACATTTCGTAATGCTTGTTCTGCTTGGTCAGCCAGCTGACGCTGTTTTAACAGAGCGTCTTTGCCATTTTGACCTTTTGAGCCGAGAAAGCCCGCTGACAGGCCACGCTCTACCGCAAAATTATGGGCCACTGCATCCAGCTTTTCGGTTAAATGTACAATATCGTTCGCTTTCTGCGTGTCTTCGATACTGCTCAATAAACTGGAGCCTAATGAAAAAGCAAGGATGACCACTAGGATGAGGGGCAATAGCCCGACGATCATGATGGCATGAGATACTTTTAGATTTTTTAACACCTGCGGTTCCCTCTGCTAATAAGTTTTAACCTACCCTTAGCATGAGTCAATTTGTGAATGTAAGCAAACGCTAAAGACTGTGAATTGAAGAAATCACACAACTTTTGATCTAAGCAGACAATAGCCAGAACATTTAAGAGGGCAGCAATAGGATAGCGATTAAGACTCAGATGCGCTGATAAAATGCTTGCTTTAAGACCATAAAAAAGCGCAGTAAGTGAGTACCTACTGCGCTTCTTTATATGGTGGGCCTGCCCAGACTTGAACTGGGGACCTGCCGATTATGAGTCGGATGCTCTAACCAACTGAGCTACAGGCCCGAAAACGGCGCCCATTATAGCCAGACTGCCTCTGCTTGCCAAGAAAATAACATAAAATTCCGTCGAGAAATCAAGCAACTAAAGCGCTTATCATTTAGGCAGAATCGGTCATCATTGAACTTACTTCAGTTCAAAACCCTGCTTAAGCAGAAATTCACGCATGTGTGGACGTAATTTTCCTGAGAACATGGGAGCCATGCTCTGTGACCAGTTAGAAGTCTTGTTGCCTCCCGTACGGGCCTGATAGTAGCGCTCCATCTCAGTGTCGTATTGATCAATGAGCACTGGATCGTGTTGATCATCATAGTAATCTTGCTTTAACACTGTCACCAAGGGCAAGCGTGGCTTGACCTCCGGATTGTGGGCTGGATAGCCAAGGCACATACCGAACACGGGGTAGACATTTTGCGGTAGTTTTAGCAGCTCACAGATAGCCTCAGGATTGTTACGCACGCCACCAATATAGACAATTCCTAGCCCTTCTGATTCCGCCGCAATGGCCAGATTCTGCGCCACCAAGGCCGTATCAATAGTGGCCACCAGCAATTGCTCCGTCATCCCCATGGTAGGTTCAATTCCAGTGCGTGCTGCCGCTTCAGTGTTACGCTTCATATCGGCACAAAACACCAGAAACTCCGCTGCTTGCTCTATATAAGCTTGTTCACCGGCAAGGGATTTGAGCAACGCACGATTACGACGATCACTGATGCGAATAATGCTGTAAGCCTGCACATGATTGCTTGAAGAAGCCCCTTGTGCCGCCGCGACTAACTTTTCAAGTAACCCTTGAGGCAATGGCTGATCGGTAAACTTACGAATCGATCGATGGGATTGCAATTGCTCTAGTACCGCATTCATAGGCGTATCCTTTCAAATGAGACAGTGAATCACTTAATTATGCAGAGCCATAAATGGCTTACCAATCCCTTTGGTTCAAAATGCGCAAGGAAACCTTTTTTGTCCACGCCTCATCCAATCGTTGCGTCATTGCGTAACATGTTTTTAGCTTCAACCTTTATGGTGACCACAATTAATATCAAGGCTCCTTTCCTTGCCATCACGGCACTGTTTAGCACAGGCTGTACTCAGGTGGGCGTTCAGTTGGCCAACCTCCCTACCTATATGGACAGCAATGAACAGCATCTGAATATCGCTTATGGCGAGCATCCACAACATCACTTAGATATTTACCTACCAGCCCAAACAACGTCAGAGCAACAGCCGGTTGTAGTATTTTTCTATGGTGGCCGCTGGACCGATGGTGATAAAAGTATGTATCCCTTCGTCGCTAAGCCGTTTGTTGATCGTGGTTATATAGTGGTAGTGCCCGACTACCGTAAATACCCTGAAGTCATCTTTCCCGCCTTTGTGGAAGACGCTGCGCTGGCCGTTGCATGGACATTAGAAAATATTGCGGATTACCAAGGCAACCCTGATAAATTGGTGCTGATGGGGCACTCTGCGGGGGCGCATATTGGCGCCTTGATCAGTGCTGACGAGCGTTATCTCGCCAGTCATGGCCACTCTAGCCGTCCTATCAAAGCGTTTGCTGGGCTGTCTGGTCCCTACGATTTCATTCCAAAAGATGAGGACTTAAAAGACATCTTTGGTCCTCCTGAGCGCTATCCTGAAATGACAGTAACCCGTTTTATTGATGGTACTGAGCCGCCCATGTTGCTGCTTTGGGGGGCCCAAGATACGCTGGTAGGACGACGTAATTTAGATCTGCTACAGGCCGAAGTTGCAAAACAAGGTGGACAAGCCGAAACTAAGATTTACCCTAACATGGGTCATGTGGATATGGTCGCGAACTTAATCTGGTTTATGCCCAGTAAAGCATCTATCGCACAGGACGTCTCAGAGTTTTTTACACGACAGCTTCAAGGAGAACACTATGACAAGCTTTCGCCCTAGCAACCTTCTGATAAAGGCTACCCTGGTTTTAGTCGCCCTTCTCAGCAGCATGCTGAGCATCAGTAACGCACAGGCGTCAGAGCGCTCTACTCAGGCCTGGCAAGCATTGGCTCAAGGCGCCACGTTAATTGATGTGCGCACCATACAAGAGTTTGAGCAAGAACATTTATCTGGGGCACTCCATATCCCTTTAAGCGATATCAGTACCATGGCTAACTCGTTGGATCCTAGCGCGACTGTTGTCGTCTACTGCCGCTCTGGTAATCGCGCCTCTCATGCTAAACAAACGTTGCACGATATGGGCTTTAAACAAGTGATCAATGGCGGTGGCTTAGAGGAAATGAAAGCCAGCAAGCCTTAGCAAAGCAGTTCGACTAGAGCTAAAAAAAACCGATGCACTGCATCGGTTTTTTTGTTTATCTGCTCTAGAGACGTTCGTCCAACTTAGTCTTGATTGACGAAGTAGTTCAAGATGAAGCTTGGCAGGTCAGCAGTGTTCACGACTTCTTGTTGCATCGTATCACGGTGACGGATTGTCACTGGTGCACCTTCTTGTTCGATCGTATCGAAGTCCACAGTGATACAGATTGGTGTACCGACTTCGTCGTGACGACGGTAGCCTTTACCTACGTTACCTGTGTTTTCGTAAAGGATACGACCAAGACCCAGTTTCTGTAGACGGTTCTTGATGCCTTTCGCTGCTTCTACGATTTCTGGCTTGTTCTTCTTAAGTGGCAGTACCGCAACTTTGATCGGCGCTAGGTGTGGCTTAAGTTTTAGCACCGTACGAGTAGAACCGTTTTCTAGCTCTTCTTCTGTGTAGGCTTCCGTTAGTACCGCTAGGACACCACGGTCTAGACCTGCAGATGGCTCGATACAGAATGGTACGATCATCTTATTTTCTTCAAGGTCACGAACCGCAAGCTTAGTGGTAGAGTGCTCGTTTGGCTTCACTTTAGCCGACAAACCGAACTCTTCTTGTGCTTTGGTGTGCGAGCCAAGATCGTAGTCAGTACGGTTAGCCACACCTTCCAATTCTTCAAAACCATGTGGAAACTTGTACAAGATATCCACAGTGGCTTTTGAGTAGTGTGCTAGGTCATCACCGGTAACATGTTCGAATTCCATGTTTTCTTTGCCAAGACCTTGGTCTAGCCACCATTGTGTACGTAGGTCGACCCACGTTTGGTGCCATTTTTCGTCTTCGCCAGGCTTACAGAAGAATTCCAGTTCCATCTGTTCGAATTCACGAACACGGAAGATAAAGTTACGTGGCGTGATCTCGTTACGGAACGATTTACCGATTTGCGCGATACCAAATGGCAAAGCACGTGAAGTAGAGTCGACCACGTTTTTGAAGTTGGTGAAGATACCCTGCGCCGTTTCAGGACGTAGGTAAGTGTAAGACTCTTCGTTCACCATTGGGCCAACGTTGGTCTTAAACATCAAGTTGAAGTCACGTGGCTCAGTGACGTTGGTTGAACCACAGTTGTCACACACTTTGATGTCTTTCATGTGGTCAGCACGCATACGTGATTTACACTCATGACAATCTACCATTGGGTCGGTAAAGGTATCTTCGTGACCAGAGTATTTGTAAACGTGCTTGTTTTGGATGATCGCAGCGTCTAGGCCTTCTACGTCGTCACGCTCGTAGACCATGGCACGCCACCATGCCGCTTTAAGGTTGTTTTTAAGCTCGATACCTAGTGGACCGTAATCGTACGCACCTTGCATACCACCGTAAATCTCACTGCCTTGGAAAATAAATCCACGACGTTTACACAGGGAAACGAGTTCATCCATCGTTTTAGCTGGCATTTTCAACACACCTTAATTCGTTAATTTAGGGACGGCCGGCGCGCAACGGCGTAGCCGATAAAAATAAGTTCGTCATTGTACTCTGTGGCCTTGATCGACTCAATGGCTCCAAAGTCGACATTATTCTGGGCAAAGTTGATAAAATGTGATGACATTCACATGCCTAAAGATCCAATCTGTTAGATAATACGTAAATCCTGTAAACCAAACTTTACTTTTGGAATATCTCAATGCGTAATTCATCACGCTCACTGATTCAAACGCTTGGGGCGTTAGGCCTATTACCATTTCTGGCCAGCACCCTGACATTTCATTTTGATTTCTATGGTTACGGCTTTGTCGCTCAGACTGTGTTTGTTGCCTACAGTGCGATTATTTTGAGCTTCTTAAGCGGCGCCATTTGGGGGCAAGTGCTGGAACAGCCTTTCCAAGGCAAAGGGACAGCACTGTTAATTGGCAGCAATCTAGTCGCACTTCTCGCTTGGTGTGGCTTGTTGATCGAGCAACCGCATATGTCACTGCTGCTATTGCTGTGTGGTTACATCAGTATTTTTTGGTTGGAAGTACGTTGGTTGAAGCAAATCCGCCCAGACCAGAGCTTCTATCCAAGTCTACGCTTTATTTTGACCACCTTAGTGTGTGCCATGCATTTGCTCATGCTGTATCCAAAATTTTAAGCAAAAACGAGATAGCTTATGGTAACACTGTTTTACGATGGCCATTGTCCGCTGTGTATGAAGGAGATCGCTGTACTGCAGCGCCACAATACGGCACAGCGTTTAAAACTGGTCGATATTCACAGCGAAGAGTTTGAGCGTCTTTATCCACAAATCGATAAAGACGCCGCGGATCGCTTACTACACGCTATTCTTAACAACGGCCAACTGGCCACAGGGCTCGATGCCAATGTGGCGGTTTGGCAAGCCGTGGGCAAGCATAAATGGCTCAAAGCACTACGTTGGCCCATCATGCGTTGGTTTGCCGATCGTGGTTACCTTTTGTTTGCCAAACATCGCCATACACTTTCCTACTGGTTAACGGGTCAAGAACGTTGCGATGCGTGCAGCAAAGACGTTTGCCCGCCGAAATAGTTCTCGCCACCAATCCAGCCTGAGATCTTTTGCGTATTCACAGGGTTAGCAAAGGAGAATCAGATGTCTTATTCAGCCATTGTCGTCGGGGCAGGTAGTAAAATTGCTCAAGCCATTATCGAGCAGTTAATTGCCTTAGATGACTGCCAGCAGATACTCGCCATCAGTCGTGGGCAAAACTTTGAACACGAAAAAGTCACCGCAATCAACACTCACTATGATGAAGCCAGTATTGCGCACACCTGTTCAGAGCTAGCCCCCACATTTCCTGTGGCTAAGGTGTTTATTTGCCAAGGCATCTTGCACCAAGGTGAACTCCAACCGGAACGCAAACTTG
Organism: Marinomonas aquimarina; assembly: GCF_900089755.1. GTDB lineage: Bacteria > Pseudomonadota > Gammaproteobacteria > Pseudomonadales > Marinomonadaceae > Marinomonas > Marinomonas aquimarina. The sequence continues at coordinate 129,490 of NZ_FLOC01000004.1, forward strand.
AAAGCATCAGCGCCGAAAATATGCTCAAAGTGTTTGAGGCCAATACCGTCACCCCGTCTCTTTGGTTGAAATACTTAACCCCTCATTTGAAAAGCAGCGAACCTTGTAAAGTGGCTCTGTTTAGCGCACGTATTGGTAGCATCAGTGATAACCAACTGGGCGGCTGGTACAGCTATCGCGCTTCAAAGGCAGCGCTGAATATGATGGTGCAGACCTTTGCGGTAGAGTTGGCACGACGAGCGAAGAATGTGAAACTGCTCGCCTTTCACCCAGGCACCACCGATACTCCCCTATCAGAACCGTTTCAGCGCTCGGTGCCAGAAGGAAAATTGTTTACACCTGAGTTTGTCGCGACACAGCTTTTGAGTTTATTGGATAGACTAGAAGTAGACGGTCACGCCAGCTATATGGACTGGAACCATCAAGTCATTACTTGGTAGGCTGTTATTACAGCGACTAAACCCTTCTCATATTGTCGACAATCTACAGATTAAAAATCTTCAAAGACTAAGACCTAAGTCGAATTGTCGACAATCCACCTTGATCTATACTCATTTACACCCTATAACTGGTTTCATTGTAGACAACGAAGTAGGACATGAGCTTTGGACAAGGTTACTCAAATTAAATCTGCCACCCTTTCTGACGACTTAACTCAGCGCTTAACGGCTGAGATCGTCGAAGGCGTTTTACCGCTTGGCAGCAAAATCTCCGAACCAGAGCTGGCTAAGCGCTATGGCGTGTCGCGGGGCCCTCTGCGTGAAGCCTTAGTGAAGCTAGAAACCCTAGGCTTGATTACCCGCACAGCCAATGTCGGTGCACGCGTGATTGAGCTTAATATCGAAGATCTGTTAGACACCTACACCTTGCGTGAAGCCATGGAAGGTATGGCGGCGCGCTTGGCAGCAGAGCTAATCAGCGAACAAGAAGTGGCGGAGCTATACCAGCTACTAGAGGATCATCAGGCCCATTTAGATGCCAACCAAGATGAGCACTACGCCAGCCAATATGGCAACGAAGACTTCCACTTGCGCATCATTCACGCCAGCCAAAACAACAAGCTGATTCGCGTTTTAACCCAAGATTTGTACGCCACGATTCGTATGTATCGTCGCTACACCGCGGACTCACGCCCAGACCCGCGTCAGGCACTGCGTGAGCACAAAGCCATTTTAGATGCCATCGCCAATCGCGAGGGAGATCTAGCTGAACTACTAATGCGTCGCCACATTAGTCGCGCCGCCAATTTATTAAGAAAAGCGATGCTGCAAAACAGCATCTCTCAGGGTAATACTGGCCAACCTTAGCCAATAACAATAAAAAGTGAGGATTGTATGACGTTAGCATCACCCGGCGCACGTTTTCGCCAAGCGATAAAAGACCATTCACCGCTGCAAGTCGTTGGCGCCGTCAACGCTTACTGCGCCATGATGGCCGAGCAAACAGGGCACCATGCCATTTACCTTTCAGGAGGTGGTGTTGCTAACGCATCCTATGGTTTGCCTGATTTGGGCATGACGGATCTCAACGATGTGCTAGAAGACGTGCGTCGAATCACCGCGGCAAGCTCCTTGCCTCTATTAGTAGATATCGACACAGGCTTTGGCGGCGCATTCAATATCGCACGCACAGTCCAGCAAATGGAAAAAGCGGGGGCCGCAGCCGTGCATATTGAAGACCAAGTACAACAAAAGCGCTGCGGACATCGCCCCAATAAAGCGATTGTCAGCCAAGCAGAAATGGTCGACCGCATCAAAGCCTGTGTCGATGCACGTTATGACGACAACTTTGTCATCATGGCGCGCACCGATGCGCTGGCCGTCGAAGGCATGAACTCTGCTATCGAACGCGCCGTCGCCTGCGTGGAAGCCGGTGCTGACATGATCTTCCCAGAAGCCATGCTCACTCTTGAGCAATACCGAGAATTCGTGGATGCAGTCAAAGTCCCTGTGCTTGCCAACATTACCGAATTTGGCGCCACACCGTTGTTTAGTCGTGAAGAACTGGCCAGCGCTGGCGTTGATATCGTGCTCTACCCACTGAGCGCCTTCCGTGCCATGAACCAAGCCGCGCTTAACGTTTACCAACACCTATTAAACGACGGCCACCAACGCAACGTGGTCGACAGCATGCAAACACGCATGGACTTGTACGACTTCTTGAACTACCACGATTACGAACAAAAGCTCGACGCACTTTTTTCCAAGGATAAATAACCAATTTAAATCACCTGAGATTCACAGCAGTAACGACCGAGGCGGATTAAATCCGCTCGATATCTCACTAAAGAGACAATTACAGGGCGTCACGAGCGAAGCCAAGACGAGGCAAAAACAGACGAAAAAGCGGAGTTTATAACTATAAATGAGCATTTTGAGTCTGTTTTTAACAAAGTATTGGCAAGCGCAGTAGCCCTGAAGTCTCGAAAAATAAAAATGGAGATACAAATGGCTAAAGAACTATCAGGCGCGGGCCTTCGTGGCCAAAGCGCAGGGGAAACCGCTCTATGTACCGTCGGTAAAACTGGCTCAGGCCTGACCTATCGCGGCTATGACATAGAGGAGCTGGCTGACAAAGCATGTTTTGAAGAAGTGGCACACCTACTTCTGTACGGCAAACTGCCGAACCGAGCAGAGCTAGATCATTACAAAACCAAGCTAATGAACTTGCGCGAGTTACCACAAGCGCTTAAGTCTGCCTTGGAATTGATCCCCAAAGACGCCCATCCAATGGATGTCATGCGTACCGGCTGTTCCTTCTTAGGTAACCTTGAAACCGAAACCGACTTTAGCCAACAGCAAGATGTAGCAGATCGCTTATTGGCGACTTTGCCAGCCATCATCTTGTACTGGTATCGCTTTAGCCATGATGGCGTACGGATCGATACCCTCAATCCATCGGTGAGTAGCTTAGCCGGTCATTTCTTGGCGATGTTGCACAGCGACACCCCAAACCCACTGCATGAAAAAGTGATGAACGCATCGCTGATTCTCTATGCAGAGCACGAATTCAACGCCTCCACGTTCACGGCTCGCGTCTGTGCTTCCACCCTTTCTGATATGCACTCTTGTATTGCCGGCGGCATCGGCAGCCTGCGCGGCCCACTGCATGGCGGTGCCAACGAAGCGGCCATGGACATGATCGAGCCTTGGCAGAGCCCAGATGAAGCGGAAGACGCCATCATGGGAATGCTCGCTAACAAAGACAAAATCATGGGCTTTGGCCACGCTATTTACCGTGAACGCGACCCTCGTAATGACATTATTAAAAAGTGGTCGAAGCTGCTGTCTGAAGAAGTGGGCGACACACATTTGTACGCCGTGTCCGAGCGCTGTGAAGCGGTGATGTGGCGCGAGAAGAAACTGTTCTGTAACGCCGACTTCTTCCATGCCAGCGCTTACCGCTTTATGGGCATCCCAACCAAATTGTTCACACCAATCTTTGTCTGTTCACGCGTCACCGGTTGGGCCTCCCATGTAATGGAGCAACGCGCCAATAACCGCATTATTCGCCCAAGCGCCGACTACATCGGCCCGGAGAAAGCCACTTGGGTAGATATTGCAGAGCGAGATTAATTAGAGCGAGAGATTGAATGCTTTTAAAGCAGCGTCAGGATGACGCGGTAGGTCGTTGGGGCAGGACACCCCACCCGACCGGCGTAAAAGCATCAAGCTCGAGTTCAACAGAGTGATAGGTATTCCAACACTCTACGCGGGCGCGTAATCGTCCCTGATAAAGCGCCCTCTTGCGCCATCCATGGCGCGTGCTTAAGAGTGCTTGAAAGCCCTATAAAGTTTTGTGCGAAATTTTAGAACGAGAGATTGCATGCTTTTAAAGCAGCGTCAGGATGACGCGGTAGGTCGTTGGGGCAGGACGCCCCATCCGAGCGGCGTAAAAGCATCAAGCTCGAGCTCAACTGAGTAACAGAATTAACCAACAAGCTACATCAGTATGAACTGGGTAAATAAGAATCAGAGGAACCACCATGAGTGCAAATGTCGATTTAAATAACCGCCCTGAATACGATCAGGTAATCCAAGACATCGCGGATTATGTTTTAAACTTCAAAATTGAAAGCCAAGAAGCCCTCGATACGGCTCGTAACTGTTTGATGGATACGCTTGGCTGTGGTCTGTTGGCACTACGCTTCCCAGAATGTACTAAACACCTTGGGCCAATGGTGCAAGGCACGGTGGTACCAAACGGCGCTCGAGTACCGGGAACCTCATTTGCGCTCGATCCAGTAAAAGCGGCTTGGGACATCGGTTGTATTATTCGCTGGTTGGATTACAACGACACCTGGCTCGCCGCTGAATGGGGCCACCCATCAGATAACTTGGGTGGTATTTTGGCAGTGGCCGATCACTTATCTCAAGTTCGTGTAGCGCGTGGCGAAGCGCCACTGACCATGCGTGATGTACTAGAAGCTATGGTCATGGCCCATGAGATTCAAGGGGTGATCGCTCTAGAAAACTCTTTTAACCGCGTCGGTTTATGTCACGTACTCTTGGTTCGAGTGGCGTCTTCTGCTGTGGTGGCGAAAATGATGGGCGGTAATCGTGAGCAGATCATGGCGGCGATTTCCCAAGCCTGGGTAGACGGCTCAGCACTGCGCACTTATCGCCACGCACCCAACGCAGGTTCGCGTAAATCTTGGGCCGCGGGCGATGCCACCTCGCGTGCGGTGCGTTTAGCGGATATGTCGCTGCGTGGTGAAATGGGCATCCCTGGGGTATTAACCGCGCCACAATGGGGCTTCTACGATGTGTCTTTCTCTAAGACCAACAAAGATCAGCAGGTTAAATCGCCAGAGGATCGTGAATTTAAATTCACCCAAGACTACGGCACCTACGTGATGGAAAACGTGCTGTTTAAAATCTCGTTCCCAGCCGAATTCCATGCGCAAACCGCCGCTGAAGCCGCGGTCACTCTGCACCCTCAAGTAAAAGATCGTTTAGATCAAATCGAGAAAATTGTGATTCGCACCCATGAATCCGCGATTCGTATCATCTCGAAAGTGGGCCCACTAGCGAATGCGGCCGACCGTGACCACTGTCTACAATATATGGCCGCCGTGCCGTTGGCGTTTGGTAACTTGGTAGCAGAGCATTACGAAGATGACTTCCACGCATCTAATCCGATCATTGATGAGCTGCGCGAGAAGATGGAAATCGTTGAAGACGAGCGCTTTACCCGCGAATACTTAGAAGCTGACAAACGCTCAATCGCCAACGCTATTCAGGTGTTCTTTAAAGATGGCTCATCAACAGAAGAGGTGTCCGTCGAGTACCCTATCGGGCATCGCCGTCGCCGCGAAGAAGGCATTCCATTACTGGAGAAGAAATTCAAAGCCAACTTGGCCACTCGTTTCCCAGCGGGTCGCAGCCAGCATATTTTTGACCTATGTAAAAACCAGCCGCAACTAGAGCAAACTGCCGTTCATCACTTTATGGATTTGTTTGTCATTTAGGAAATTCTGGCACTGACTTAGATCAAGTCAGTGCCGTTTTAATTTTTAACATTAACTTACTTATAAAATTTAGAAATAACTAATGAATACTTAATATCAATGGGTTACAAACTCTCTCCCTTACCCTTTGTAACTAAACGTAAGCATCGACTGGCGCCTTTACAGTTTTGTTATAGTGCAAGCCCCCTTTCAAATATATAACGCCCTGTAATATTAGTTATAAATTGGACTAGTTTTACGAAGGACGCCTCAAAATGCTTACCCGCTTTCGCTCATTTTCTCTTCCTGCTCAGCTTGCCATGGGTGCACTCTTTGCTGTCGTAGTGATCTTTATCGTATTAATCGCTGCCATTGATTTCCTATTTCAAAAGCAGCTCACCGATGTGGTAACAGACCACCAGCTCACCGAGATCAAACTTGTTGCCCATGAGCTTGAGACACAATATCAAGACATCCATAAATCCCTTAATCGTTCATCGAACTATGTCGACAGCGAACTGAGCTTGTCGATTGAAAAACAAGGCGATAATTGGCTCTGGGGCTATACACCTCTCGCTCAAGCCACTACCCAGCTCAATCGAATTAAAAGCAACGTACAAGCTGACATCGTTGTCATGGAGCGTAGCGAGGGTAGCTATAATGTACTGTCTTCCACATCAAATGACTTCCAAGGCATAGTGGACCTTTCCACTGCAAACTACTCAGGAAAGCTGCGCCTTAACGAGCATAACTACATGGTTCATGTGCAACCTTTATCAAACCATTCGGGATTGATCTTCATGATTGCCCTCCCTTACAGTCAAATCATGCCGGATATGCGTGCGAATCTGAACGATATTACCATAGGTAAACGAGGCTATATCTACGTTGTGGACAACGGAGTAGACAAAGGCAAACTGATTACTCACCCTAGTGAGTCGGTGCTCGGCAAAAATGTATTTGAGCTTTTCCCAAGTGCTCGATCAGCCTTTGAAGCCATGTATCAAAGCCCCACTGGCGTAACGACTTATTCAATCAAGGTCGCTGGACAGGATAGCGCAGTGGAGGAGTCCAAGGTTATCTTTCATCGTGTCGAAGGCTTTGACTGGGTCGTTGCGATTAAGACCTACTCAGCTGAATACAACGAAGAGATTATGTTTATCTTACTCTTAGTTATGGCAATTTGTGCCGGCGCAGCTACGACCCTTGCCATCATCCTTTGGTTGTACATTCGTTCTTCATTAGGGCCTTTGCGTGACATTACAAATGGCGTCAAAGAAATTGGTGAAGGTAAGCTCAGCTACCGTTTTAAAGATTTTGTTAGCCCTGACAGCAAAAATGAAACTCACAAACTACAACTATCTGTGCAAAGTATGCGTGATGGTTTGATCGAGTTGATCGAGGCGGTTCAATCGAATAGCCAACAACTGTACACCTCTACCCAAAATATTACGCGATCAAATGAGCTGCTTATTACTAGCGCAACCAATGGTACAAATTCTTGCGCTCAAGTCGCTGCAGCCGTGGAGCAAATGTCTGCTTCGATTGAAGAGGTAGCGCAGAGTTCAACCGAGGTCTCCGAAGAAACCGTATCAGTCAATGCCACTACAGAACAGGGCTACCAAGCCACTAAGCGAGTTGAAGAGACCGTGGCGAACCTTTCTACTTCGTTTGAAAACGCAGCAAAAACGATTAAAGAAGTAGAGACCAGCACAGAAAACATTGGCAGTGTGGTCAATGTGATTAATGAAATTGCGGAGCAAACCAACCTATTGGCATTGAACGCTGCCATTGAAGCGGCTCGAGCTGGTGAGCAAGGCCGTGGCTTTGCTGTGGTAGCAGATGAAGTACGAGTGCTCGCGCAACGTACTCAGCAATCCACGGAAGAAATAAAACAAGTGGTGGAACGCCTACAATCCGGTAGCCGTATCGCGGTCAATACTATGCAGCAAGGTCGCGATCAAGTGGCCAACTGTGTTGAACAAGCCACCTTTGCCGGTGGTTTGCTAAGTGGCATTACTAAATCAATGGACGCTGTATCGCAAGGTATTACGAATGTCGCAGCTTCAACTGAAGAGCAAAGCGTGGTGGCAACACAAATCCGCGGCAATGCTGAAGAGTTACATGTGGTCGCCAATCAGACCTTTGAAGAAGCACAAAACTCCCTCAACGAAAGTCAGCGCATTAATCAATTAGCTGAAGAACTGCAGCGTAAATTAACACGTTTTCACTTATAACCTTCCCTGTCCAAAGGCTTCTTGATTTAACCCTGTTAAATCAAGAAGCTAAATAACAGCTCTCTGCCCTCCAAAATGCCAGCTACCCTATTACTGAGCAGCCACCCAGCTAAAAATATAGAGCACCTCACTTTACTTACACTCGGTTTCATAGATTGTGTTTCAATACAATTAAACTGAACACATATTAACCAAAAAGCCTGAAATAGCTGGCCGAATTGTAACTTTATGTAAAAACCATACGAATATTCACATAAAAACCACCTAAATGAGAATGAATGCCATTTACCTAAATCTATAACTTAGGCTAATATCTGGACAAAATTTTCACGTAAGGAAACATTCCCATGCTCTCTCGTTTTCGCAGCCAATCCTTGCCTTCGCAGCTTGCGGCAGGCGCACTGATCGTTATTGTGCTGATATTTTCAGTGTTAATCGTTGCCATCGAGCTGTTATTTGAAAAGCAGCTTTCCGAGATTGTGACTGACCATCAGAAGGTAGAGGTCAATTTAATTGCCAAGCAACTCGAGGCTGAGTATCGCTCCATCACACACCAAACCAGCGTATTGTCTGATGTATTTGTCGATCAATTAGCAGGTGGCCTAAAAGTAGATCCCTCAAAGAGCGTTAAGATTAAATCGATTGATAGCCCTCAGATGACCTTTAATGGTGACACGGTTAACTTAAACTTTGATATTGTCGATCGCTTCACCGCCGCCACGGACGCCAGCGCCACTATTTTTGTGCGCCACGGTGATGACTTCCTACGTGTAAGCACTTCTTTAAAAGATCAACAAGGCCAACGCGCCATTGGCACCTACTTGGGTAAAAACCATCCAGGCTACCAAGCGTTATTGAACGGCCAACCTTTTGTCGGCAAAGCCTTTTTATTTGGTAAAAACTACATCACCCAATACACTCCAGTGGTCCAGTCTGGCAAAACCATCGCCATTCTCTATATTGGCCTTGGCTACGACGAAATTTTAAAAGGCATTAAAACTGCCATCGGCCAACTGACCTTTGGTAAAAGTGGCTACGCTTACGTCACCGACACGGGCCAAAACGAGGGCCAACTACTGGTACACCCAACTCTGACAGAACGTAATATCTATCAAGAGTTTCCTGAGGTCCGTAGCGACTTTGAAAAGATGTATCAGTCCGATTCTGGTGTGATTCATTACACCATCCAAGTGGCTGGTAAAGATCAAACCGCACAGGAGTCGAAAGCCATCTTCCAGCGCGTAAACGGCTGGGACTGGGTCGTTGCCATCAAGGCGTACTCCGCGGAGTACCAACAAGAAATCATGTCCATTTTGCTGTTTGTGATCGCCATCTGTACCGCTGCAGCCCTATTGCTGGCAGCCACCTTATGGTTCTACATTCGCTCTTCTTTGCGCCCATTGCGTGACATTGCCCATGGCGTGAAAGAAATTGGTGAAGGCAATCTCACTTACCGGTTTAGTGATTACGTCAGTGCCCAGAGTAAGAATGAAACCCACCGCTTGCAGCGTTCAATACAATCGATGCGTGACGGTTTGTTGGAATTAATTGAGGCCATCCAATCTAGTAGCCAACAATTACTCAGCTCAGCGCAAACCATCACCCAGGCTAATGAGCGCCTGATTGGCTCCGCCACCAGTAGCTCAAATTCTTGTGCTCAAGTGGCCGCCGCCGTAGAACAAATGTCCGCTTCCATTGAAGAAGTCGCACAAAGCTCAACCGAAGTGTCTGAAACAACGGTGTCAGTCAATGCCAGCACTGAACAAGGCCATCAAGCGACCAAAGCGGTTGAGACCACCGTCGCTAACTTGGCAGCATCGTTTGAGAACGCTGCCAAAACTATCCAAGAAGTGGAGCACAGCACTGAGAACATCGGCAATGTGGTCAATGTGATTAATGAAATCGCCGAGCAGACCAACCTGCTCGCGCTCAATGCCGCCATTGAAGCCGCCCGCGCCGGTGAACAAGGACGTGGTTTTGCCGTAGTGGCCGATGAAGTACGTGTACTGGCACAACGCACGCAACAGTCAACAGAAGAGATCAAGCAAGTGGTGGAACGCTTGCAAAAAGGCAGCCGCTCCGCGGTAGACACCATGCAGCAAGGGCGTGACCAAGTCACCAATAGTGTCGATCAAGCCACTCATGCCGGCGAGCTCCTAAGCAGCATCAATCATGCGATGGGAACGGTCTCCATCGGTATCTCAAATGTGGCCGCTTCGACCGAAGAGCAAAGTGTCGCGGCGACGCAAATCCGCGGCAATGCTGAAGAGCTGCATGTGGTCGCCAATCAAACTTTTGAAGAAGCGCAAAGCTCGCTCAACGAAAGTCAGCGCATTAATCAGTTGGCTGAAGAACTGCAGCGTAAATTAACCCGCTTCAGCTTGTAATTCGCCCGCCCCTTGCTATCAAACAAGGGGCTTTTTTCTATGTAATACAATTAGTTAATAAAAGCGCCAAGTGGCAACACTCCTATCAATAAAATGTCATCCTTTGTACAGTAAATAAGGAATTCCGCGTTTTTTTTCGGTTCTTCGGTTATGACATATAGAAAGAATATCGATATTTCTATATAAGAATGATTCTCAAAAGGAATTCAACTAGGACCCCTTCAAAATGCTCTCATCATTCCGCAAAATGCGCTTACCGAGCCAAATCAGTCTCGGCGCTTTGATTTCTATCGTGATCACTTTTATCGTACTTAACCTTATTATCGCCGAACTGGTAGAAGATAAAATCAACGCTGCCGTGACCGAACATCAGCATGCAGAAGCTAAGCTGGTAGCAAAGCAGCTGGAGTCCGAATTTGTCCTGATCAGTCGTTCTCTTGACCGCACAGTACACATGGTCAATGCCGGCCTAAAAGGGTTAGCACCGATCAATGAACAAAGCAGCGCTCAGCTCAGCACCTTTTTGAAGACATTTGCCGCCGCAAGCAATGCTGAAGTGGCGCTGTTAGAACAACAAGGTGACCAATTCAAGGTGCTTGAGACATCCACTAATGACGTGCCTAAGCTGGCGACGCTGCGCCCAGAGGGTAATTTTGCCACCGCAACACGAATCACCCTATCGGGTAAGGAATACCTAGCTCAAGCACTGCCCGCGGCGGGCAACCCTTCTGTTTACGTCAGTGTGTTCGTACCGATGAGTAATATCTACGGCGTGCTGCAGAAGAATTTAGGCGGCCTGCGCTTTGGCAAAGAAGGTTATATTTATGTAGTGGACAGCGGTGAACATGAAAATGATATTTTGATTCACCCCACGCTGGTAGGTAAAAACTTCTATGATCTTTACCCAAATCTGCGCCAAGCGTTCGCCAAGTTGTTCAGCTCAGAATCCGGTATCACCTATTACACGGCTCTGATCGCGGGTAAAGACAATAAAGCCCAAGAAACCAAAGCCATCTATCACCGAGTCGATGGCTGGAACTGGGTCGCAGTCATCAAGACTTACAGCAACGAGTATCGTCAAGAAGTGATGGCGGTGGTGTGGCTATTAACGGCCGTCAGCTCGATCGCTGCCATCGCCTTAACCCTCTTTATCTGGTTGTTTATTCGTCGCTCATTAAGTCCGCTAAGCAGCATTTTCACAGGAGTGCAGGAAATTGGTGACGGCAACCTTACCTACCGCTTCCAAGATCATGCCAGCTCGAAAAGCCGTAATGAAACCCACGTGCTGCAAGTCGCCGTGCAAACCATGCGGGACGACTTATTGGGATTAATTGAAAGCGTCAATCAGACCAGTGAGTCTCTGGTGGATTCCGCTCAGCGTATCTCTTCCTCAAATCAGCAATTAATTGCCAGTGCCAATCAAAGCACACAAACCAGCATGGAAGTGGCCGCAGCGATCCAGCAGGTGTCCGCATCCACTGAGGAAGTCGCCACCAGCTCTACTGGCGTCTCCGAACAGACGGTGTCGGTTACGGATGTGACCAATAAAGGCTATGCTGCAGTACATCAAGTGGAAGAAACCGTTGCCAGTCTGTCCAGCTCGTTTGAACGTGCCGCCCATACCATCGAAGACGTGCGTGAATCGACCAGCAACATTGGCAATGTCGTCAATGTCATCAACGACATTGCCGAACAAACCAACTTACTGGCCTTGAACGCGGCCATCGAAGCGGCCCGAGCCGGTGAACAAGGCCGTGGCTTTGCCGTGGTGGCCGATGAAGTACGTGTGTTGGCACAGCGTACGCAGCAATCCACGGAAGAAATTCAAACCGTCGTCAGCCGTCTACAAGAAGGCAGTCGTTCTGCGGTAACCACCATGCAAGATGGTCGTGATCAAGTGGAATTGAGCGTCAAACAAGCCGCTGAGGCAGGGGTATTGCTCTCGCAAATCAACAATGCCATGAGCTTGGTCGCGGAAGGCATTTCCTCGGTCGCCGCCGCTACCGAAGAACAAAGCGTCGCCGCCGTACAGATTCGCGGCAACGCCGATCACCTGCATCAAGCGGCAGAAAGCACCCTAGAAGAAGTGCACCACTCACAGGCGCAAAGTGAGCGCATCAGCAGCCTAACACGACAACTGAAAGACAACCTGGCGAAATTCAGAATCTCCTAATCTGGATCGGTTCTTGCGCCATGCCAGAACCCAGGTATCATGCACAGAAGCCTACATTACGTAGGCTTCTTTGTTTGAGTGCCAGGAACCCTTATGTCTGCCCATCCCATGCCCGCGCGCCAATGTGTTGTCAGTTACTCGACTCGAGAAGAGGCCCTAGAGCGCTTCAGCACACTCTGCCAAGGCTTAGACGACTGCTTACTGGTCAGCCACATCAGCGCCGACATCCCCCCTAATACAGCGTTGCAACAGATCAATTTTAAGGCGCTGCAGCACCAACTGGGCAACACTTATGAAGCGATCTTTTTAGATCTGTCTGGCGGGTTACACCTGACCGCGCTGTCTATTCTGGCGGGAACCCTGCGCGGCGGTGGCTTACTGGTATTACATTTGGGCGCAGACTGGTTAGCCCGAGAAGACTGCGAATTAGCGCGCTTCCTACCTTGGCCACTGACCAGTGAGCAGGTCACGAGCCATTATAAAACCCTCTTTTGGCATGCCTTACACGCTCCCGAGTCACCTTTTACCAGAGTCTGGCCAAGCCTCCTTACACCGTACCATTTGACTCAAACAACTCTCACCCCAGCACAACAGCACTTTGTGACACAGGTATTGGCGCAGTGCTCCGGCACCCATATCTTGTTGGCAGCCAGGGGACGCGGCAAGTCCTATGCCCTAGCCGAGCTGTTATACCAAGGGCAACAACAAGGCTTGCGCTGTGTGTGCACAGCGTCCAGCCCCCATAACCTCAGTACCTTAACGGAACACTATCAAGCCGTCGCCCAATCCCCTGCTCCCTTTGTCGCGCCAGATGCCTTGCTACAAGCCGAGCAACACTATGATGTATTAGTCGTCGATGAGGCCGCTAGCCTTCCCTTGCCCATGCTAGAAGCCATGCTGGAAAAGGCACAATGCTTAGTGTTTAGCAGTACCGATTACGGTTATGAAGGCTCTGGCCGAGGCTTTGGCATTCGTTTTAGGCAGCAATTAAAAGCCGCTAAACGCCCCTGCCAAGAGCATCATTTAACGAGCCCATTGCGTTGGGGGGAAAATGACCCATTGGAGCACTGGTTGGATCAACTGCTGTTTCAGGAGTATCAAGCGGGACCATTGCTTGAGCAACAGCCCAGTTATGTCACAGGGGCGCAATGGCAACAACTGCCACAACTTTTAGATCAAGCCTTTGCCCTATTAGTAAATGCTCACTATCAAACCACCCCAGAAAACAAAAGATGGTTGGTAGACGACCCAAGCGTGATCACTTTTTGCCACTATCAAGACGATCGCCTCGTAGGTGTGGCACTGGTGAGTGTGGAAGGTGAGCTGCCGGATGACCTCGCCGAACAAGTGATGCAAGGTAAACGCCGACCTCGGGGGCACTTATTACCACAATCCTTGTTGGCTCACGAAGGCATTGCCGAAGCGGGCCAGTACCGCTATTGGCGCATTAGCCGTATCGCCATTGCGGCAGACTACCAACGTCAAGGGCTCGGCAGCCAATTACTCAAGCGCATCGCGCAGCAGGCCAAGGCTCAGGGCGTCGACTTTGTTTGCACCAGTTTTGCCGCAACCACTGAAGTGGTTCAGTTCTGGCAACACAATCAGTTCACTGCGGTACGCCTAGGCACGGCCCAGGATCAAGCCAGCGGATCTTACTCGTTAATGATGCTCAAAGGCTTAAACGATCATAGCAAAGCGTTAACCCAGCAGTGGTCACAATATTTTGCCGAAGACTGGCTCAGCACCTTAGCGCTGCGTTTACGGGACTTATCCGAGCCACTGGTGATTGCCATCAGTCACACCTTAGCCATGGGGGAAAATCCACACATGGCCCAATTACGTGCCAAAGATGTGTCAGATTTGACCCTTTTCTGTCACCAACATCGTCCCTACGACTCCATTCGAGCGCCATTACTGCGCTTGGTTTTATCCGGACTAGCTAAGCAATCATTTTCCCCAGCGCATGCTGATGCCTTGTTATTACTGGGCTGTGGCCTTAATCAAGTATCCGAGAAAGACGCTCATCAGCTAGGTTTTAGTGGCAAAAAAGCCTTTTATCAGCATTTGAAAAGCGTCATTGCCAGCACCTTGTCCCAGCTAAAATAATGGGTGGCTTTCCACCCATCCCCTACTCAGCATGGGCGAACAACCACTCACACTTTCAATTCAAACATTACTTTCCAAACTTTCAAAAAAGAATATTTTCCTTTAAAAACATACACTTAAATATTTAATAAAAAATTGGCACGGATTGTGTAATAAGTACGGACAGCAACAACCAAATTGCGTTGCCTGTTTGGCCATGCCCAAGCTAACAATAATAAATACTCAAATTTGGAGTCATACACATGAAAAAAATCAGCCTTGCCCTAACGACTGCTGCCCTAGCGTTCACTGCGACAACAGCCTCTGCTAACTGTGATTCAGGCGAACGTGTGGTTAAGTTCAGTCACGTAACTGGTGGCACCACTCACCCTAAAGTTGTTGCTGCAAACAACTTTGCTGAGCGCGTAAACGAGGAAATGAATGGCAAACTATGTATCGAAGTGTTCCCTAACTCGACATTGTTTGGTGATTCCAAAGAGCTTGAAGCGCTTCTACTAGGTGACGTACAGCTACTAGCACCTTCCCTATCTAAATTTGGCTCTTACACGCCAAAATACGGCGTCTTCGATCTACCGTTCATCTTCCAAGACATGGACCACGCGATCCGCTTCACGCAAACAGCTGAAGGTAAAGACCTACTAACCGAAATGGACGACTACGCGGGATTCGTGGGTCTAGGTTACTGGATGTCGGGCATGAAGTACTTCTCTGCTAACAAACCACTAATGGTGCCTAGCGATGCAGAAGGTCTAAAATTCCGTGTACAAACCTCTGACGTAGCGAAACAAATGATCGCAGCGATGGATGCTTCTCCACAAGCGATGGCGTTCTCGGAAGTATACGGTGCGCTACAAACAGGTGTAGTAGACGGTCAGGAGAACACTTGGTCAAACATCTACACTAAGAAATTCTACGAAGTACAAGACAGCATCACAGAAACCAACCACCAGTTGTTGGCGTACCTGTTTATGACCTCTTCTGAATTCCTATCAAGCTTAAGCGATGAAGATCGCGCGCAATTCATTGCCATTGCGGACGCTGTCACTCAAGAAGCAAACGAGTCAGTTAAAGCAAAAGAAGCAGCAAACCGCGAAAACATCCTAAAAGCGGGCGGTACGATCAATACTCTGTCTCCAGAACAACGTGCTGAATGGGTAGAAACAATGAAACCTGTTTGGAAACAGTTCGAGAGCGATATCGGTAAAGATCTAATCGACGCTGCCGCTGGCGCATAAGCTCAGCACACCCGAGCAGCAATGCTAGCTCCTGTCGGAGCTAGCACTTTCGAGCCTTTCACATTGTGTTAGCACGCCCGTGAGAATTGGTGTGAAAGGCCTTTTTACGCTGCAGTTCGATGTTTAGGAGTCTCCCCATGGCATACTGGCCCCATTTATACTTATTAATATTTATTCTAGCCCTTTGGGCGCTGGAAAAACGTTTTCCAAAATTCATGGAACGATTGGAAGAAAACTTACTGGTTCTTATCATTT
This sequence comes from Marinomonas aquimarina, assembly GCF_900089755.1. Lineage (GTDB taxonomy): Bacteria > Pseudomonadota > Gammaproteobacteria > Pseudomonadales > Marinomonadaceae > Marinomonas > Marinomonas aquimarina. The sequence goes on from NZ_FLOC01000004.1 coordinate 145,332, forward strand.
CTTCGATCATGGTTGTTTCATTCGGTCAGGTCATTGCGCGCTATGCCTTTAACACCGGCTGGGTGGCTGCCCTCGAATTTAATACCGTGATGTTCTCATGGTTAATCCTGTTAGGCATGAGCTACGGTATCAAAACCGGCTCCCACCTCGGGGTCGATATTCTCCTAAATGCCGTACCAAAAGGCGCCTGTAAAGTGCTGTCATTGATCGGTGCTGCTGCAGCGGCTCTTTACGGTCTGATTCTGTTGGATTCTACTTGGCTAGCCATGTTGGGCGTCGATGTTAGAGGTGGCGCGATTGAGTACTGGTACAAAATGTGGCGTATCGGTCTTGGTCAAGAAGAGCTACGTTACCCTGCCTTTATGGTGGAAATGTTCGATCTGCAACCGCGTGTACATCGCTGGTTAGTACTAGTGGTTCTGCCAATCAGCTTGGCATTACTGTCTTACCGTTCTCTACAAGCTTTTTGGGCGATTGCGACAGGCAAACGTGACATGCTGATCAGTGGTCACGAAGCGCAAGATCTTGTGGAAGAGAACAAAGGCGCATTGAAAGACTAATTGGTTAGGAGCGTATCGTGGAAGCTTTAATTTTATTCGGATTGGTACTGACGCTGCTCTTTATCGGGCTACCAGTTGGTATTTCCTTGGGCTTGTCGTCCATTTTATTTATTACATTTTTCTCCCATGACTCTTTGTCATCGGTAGCGATCTCCTTGTTTGGTGCAGGCCAGCACTACACGCTATTGGCGATCCCATTCTTTATCTTAGCGTCGTCATTTATGTCGACAGGTGGCGTAGCGAAGCGTTTGATTAACTTCGCCATTGCCTCGGTGGGTCACTTCCGTGGTGGTCTAGCGATGGCCTCTGTTTTGGCGTGTATGATGTTCGCGGCATTGTCTGGTTCATCCCCAGCAACCGTAGTCGCGATCGGTACCATTGCCATCGCTGGTATGCGTCAAGTAGGTTACTCAAAAGAGTTCGCCTCTGGCATCATCGCCAACGCAGGTACATTAGGTATCTTGATTCCACCGTCCATCGTAATGGTGGTATACGCAGCCGCGACAGACGTATCGGTTGGTCGTATGTTCCTAGCAGGTGTTATCCCAGGCTTAATGGCTGGTGGTATGTTGATGCTGGCGATCTACGTGGTAGCGCGAGTGAAAAACCTACCTGCTGAAGAGTGGAAAGGCTTTGGCAACCTAGTTCGTGGTGGTAAAGACGCTGGTTGGGGTCTATTCCTAATCGTAATCATCATGGGCGGTATTTACGGTGGTGCGTTTACCCCAACCGAAGCCGCTGTAGTCGCCGCCGTGTACTCGATCTTTATCGCGCTGTTTGTGTACCGTGACATGGGCCCTCTAAAAGGCCAAACATGGACCAACGACAGCGATGCACCCGCAGCACGTGTTGGCTTTAACGGCACGGTTTACGGTGTGTCTTTCTTCCTAGTGTGGGAAATCATGTCGTTCTTCGCTTTCGCAGGCAGCGAAACCGTGACCGCTGGTACACGTGCCATCATCGGCCTAGTACTGGGTGCAGCACTTGCTTTGTTCTATGTCTCAAAACGTGGTGCAAAACTGGAAGATGGTCTAGTGAGCTGCATCGCTCAAGGTATGCCAATTTGGGGCCGTAACTTCTCATTAATGGCACGTGGCTTCTTCCCTGCTCTATTTGGTGATGAGACCCGTAAGACCATGATGGAAGGTACTAAGACGACCATCATGCTGATGTTCATCATCGCCAACGCATTACTGTTCGCACACACATTGTCTGCAGAGCGTATCCCTCAGGCGATCACTGAATGGATGCTAGGCGTTGGTTTCAACTGGTTCACCTTCCTCATCGCAGTTAACGTTCTGCTGTTGATCGGTGGTCAGTTTATGGAGCCATCCGGTCTTTTGGTTATCGTTGCGCCAGTGGTGTTCCCAATCGCGATGGAGCTGGGTGTTGACCCAATTCACCTAGGTATCATCATGGTGGTGAACATGGAGATCGGTATGATTACGCCGCCGATTGGTCTGAACCTGTTCGTGACCTCGGGGATCACCGGTATGAGCTTGGCACGCGTGGTAAAAGCCGCTATGCCATTCGTAGCGGTACTGTTCGTGTTCTTGATCCTAGTGACTTACATTCCTGCACTATCAACTGCGCTACCATACGCCATTATGGGGCCAGAGATCGTCCAGTAACGGTTTAATGACAGCCCTCTTGTCATTGCTTAGGCGCTCCTCGGAGCGCCTTTTTTATATCCGCTTCAAGAGAAACAAACGACTAGAAAGACAGCCCCTGCCAGATCAGGCGCACCGCTAGCAAGGTCAGAATAAGGTTAAAAATCCGATGAAAATGACGGTCGGGCATTTTCTTCAACACTGTTAAGCCAACCCAAGTGCCGATGGCGCCACTGATCACCATACACACCAGCAAAGGCAGCCAAGCACCAAGCGGAAAGCCCGCTTGCTCAAACACCGCAATTTTCAGCACATGCTGTAGAGACATGGCGGTGGCAAAGGTCGCCACGGTACGAAAACGATCGATAAATACCTGTTTGATAAAGGCCGCCACCAAGGGCCCCGTCGCCCCCACAAACAAGGTCAAGAAAGTGGTGATGCCACCCGCGAGCATGGTGCCAAACTTACCCAGTACCAGCTTCGGCAGCTTCGGCCCCCAACACAGGAACAGGATGAAGCCGGCAATCGAGAAATACATGACATCGGCAGGCAATGCGACGAGTACAAACTGACCGATTAACGCACCGACAATCGCTCCGGGAAGAAACAGACCAATCAAACGCCAATCAATATGGCGCCAACTCATGCCGGCACGGCCTGCGTTAGAGCCCAGCTGTGCTACGCCATGCAGGGGAATAATCACAAGGGGAGGCAGCACCTGCGCCATCACACCAAGCAGCATAACGCCGCCACCAGCGCCAAAGCTGGCGGTAAAAAGAGAAGTAAAACCGGCAGTGATCACCAGTAGCCAAAAGATCATTGGCGACAGGCCATTTAAAAAGAATTCGCTCACAACAACACCCTATTCTGAAGGAAGGCTAATGCTAGCATGTTCCTTCAGAGGGGAATGGCTGTACGATGATTTCGAATGACTTAGAGGGAAATTTGAATTACGACTTGTATAAGTCTTTATCGAGGCCGTACTTACGCATTTTGTCGTACAGGGTTTTGCGCGGTAGACCAAGCGCATCCATGGTGTCTTTGATGGAGCCTTTTTGGCGCATCAGCTCTTGCTCTAGCAGGGTCTTCTCAAAACGCTCCATCTGCTCAGGTAAGGTCATCACCCCAGGGTTGCCTTCGTTGGTAATGATCTGGTCGAACTCAAACGAGCCCGCTTCGCCCATCAACACATAACGCTCGGCAAGGTTACGCAGCTCACGCACGTTACCGGGCCAATCATACGCCATCAAGCTGTGCATACGCTCCGCTGACAATGGCTCTGACTCACGCTTATATTGCGCGGTGGCCACCAAACAAAAGTGTTGCCAAAGCAGCGGAATATCATCTTTGCGCTCACGTAGTGGCGGGATGTCTACACGAACGACGTTTAAGCGGTAGTACAAGTCTTCACGGAAGGTGCCGGTTTCACTGAGCTCTTTCAAATCCACCTTGGTCGCGGCCAAAATACGCAGATCCAAGTCGACACCTTTATTGGAACCTAAACGCTCGACCTTGCGCTCTTCCAATACGCGCAACAGACGTATCTGCATCGACATAGGCATGCTTTCGATTTCATCAAGGAACAAGGTGCCGCCATTGGCATGCTCGATTTTACCGATACGCTGGGTTTTGGCATCGGTAAACGCGCCCTTCTCATGGCCAAACAGCTCAGACTCCATAATCGAGTCCGGTACTGCACCGCAGTTGATCGCCACAAATGGCTTAGCACGACGCGTGCTGTGTTCATGAATAAAGCGCGCCACCATCTCTTTACCAGTGCCGGTTTCCCCTTGCACCAAGATATCAGCACCGGTGTCGGCCACATGCAGTAATGCCTGACGCAGTCGATGAATCCCTGGGGTGTTACCAATGATACGTGGGCCCGGCGCGTTATGAGCCGCCAGTTCCAAACGTAAGAAACGGTTCTCCAGAGTTAAACGACGCTTTTCACAGGCACGGCGCACCACTTCAATAAAATCGTCATTGGAAAAGGGTTTTTCAATAAAGTCATAAGCGCCATCGCGGATGGCGTTGACCGCCATGCTGATGTCACCATGGCCGGTAATCAGAATAAAAGGAATCTCAGCGTCGATCTTCTTCACTTGTTCAAACAGCTCAAGACCGCTCATGCCGGGCAAATTGATGTCGCTGACAATGACCCCAGGCCAGTCGATGGACAATTGCTCGGTGACCCCTTGGGCTGAGCCAAATTCCAGCACATCAAAGTCTTCTAGCTGCAAGGTTTGCGAGATGGCCATACGCACCGATTGCTCATCATCGATGACAATGACGCGATCCAATTCTGACATGGGGAGTCCTTATTCTTTATCTAGCTCAAAGGCGTTTAGAGTAACACAAAACTCAGCGCCACCCTGAGGGTGATTCTGGGCACTCAGGTCACCATGCATGGAGTCCATAATACGCTGACTGATGGACAACCCCAGTCCCAATCCAGTACCACTGCTTTTCGAAGTATAGAAAGGTTCAAACAGGTGCTCTAATGCTTCCGGCGACAGCCCATTACCGCTGTCACGTACATAGATGTGCACCTTGTTGTACAACGGCTGCACGCGCATTTGAATCTGTTTGTCTGGACCAGCACACTCAACAATGGCGTCACAGGCGTTGGCCAATAGGTTCACCAGCACCTGCTCTAAAAACACCATATCCGCTAACACCGCCACTTGTACGTTGCTCGGAGCTTCCACGGCAATACCGGTTTCCTTAAAGCGTGGTTGCATTATTTTCATCGCCCCATTGATGGCGGACTGCACATCGATGGGTGTGTGTGCCACATTGCCTTTGCGAGCAAACACTTTGAAACGGGCAATGATGTCGCCCATATGATGACCGAGTTGACTGATTTGCTGCAGATTGCTTTTCGCTTGTTCAAACTTTTCCCGTTCTAGGAATTTCAAACCGTTGTCGGCAAAGGCACGAATCGCTGTCAGCGGTTGGTTTAGTTCATGATTTAAACCGGCGCTGAGCTGACCGAGTACCGCGAGCTTAGCGGTTTGAATCAATTCCTGTTGCGTCGCCTTATGCTCACCGATTTCGTGGCGTAAGCGTTGGTTGGCTTGCTCCAGCTCGAAGGTACGCTCTTTGACACGCAGCTCAAGGGCGTTGCGGGCATCGGTGATTTCTTGTTCGTAGCGCTTACGCTCGGTCATATCATGAAAGGTCACCAAATGACTGCGACGATTGGGCAGCTGTAACTCACATAGGGTGGCTTCCACGCTGACATCTTGGTCTGCCCCTTCCACATGGAATTTGCCCTCAACTGTGGTTAAACGCAGCGCGGTAGAAGCTTCACTCGACAAGGCCTGTCGCCAGCGTACTTGGTCCGGCTCCGCCACTTGGAACAAATCCGATAACGGCTGTCCAATCAAGCTCGATAACGAGCGTGCCGCCAGTTTTTCTACCGCGGGGTTAAGGGCTTCAATACGGTATTGGCCATCCAAGGTCACCAAGCCTGCTTGCGTGTGCTGAATCACTTCGCGGATATAGGCTTGATTATGACGTGCCATCTCAATGGCATCGGAGCGCTCTTGCAACATCCGTGAGCGTAAATGAGCCAGTCCAAAAATCAGTACCGTAATGGTAATCCCCCCCGCAAAAATCGCGCGCCACAGGGCAATTTGTTCCTCGATTGCGGTCAAGGGCACCAATACCGCCACTTGGAAATCTAACATTTGAATCGAGCGACTCATGGCGAGGTAACGATGACGCTCCACTAACTCATTGCCTAAGTGATCGGTCGCTTGGTCAAGCATCTCAATCACCGTCGCTTGCTCATCAAACGGGCGTTGCGACACGATCGGTAAGGTCTCAATGGCCTGATCAAAGTAACGCTGTGACTCTGCGATACGCGTCAGTTCCTCGTGCGACAGTTCACCCATGACTTTATAGAGCCATTGCGAGCGCGATGAGCTAAACACCACCCCATCAGGGTCGAGCATTAAGAAATCATAGGCTTGGTTATTAAAACGTTTTTCAAACTGGGTCAGATCGACCTTAACCACGGCCACACCGATGACACTGTCACCCTCAAAGACCGGATAGGAAAAGTAGTAACCGCGACGATTAGAGGTGGTGCCTAGGGCGTAATAGCGTCCTGGCTTGCCTTTGATGGCGTCTTGGAAATAAGGCCGGAAAGCAAAGTTGCCACCGACAAAGGAGGTACTCAGGCGGTAGTTGGACGCAGCAATGGTATTGCCGTCGGTATCAATGATGTAACTGTCTGAGGCTTCGGTGATACGGTTAATCTGTTCCAGTTCACGGTTGAGCTGATTAATATCCGATGGCAAACCGTCACGCAGCGCCTTGCGCACGCGATCATTAGAGGCCAACAGGGTTGGCATATGCTGGTATTTGGCGATGGCACTTTCAATCACGCTGGCCAGTTGGTTTAGCTGCTCTAAAGTATCGGCCGCCACATCCTCAGTTTGCTGTTGCTTGAGCGCATCACCGCCGCGCCATAATGTTAAAAGGCAAATCAGAAACACCGCCACATACAACCAAGCGAACCGTTTGGGGTTAGCGAGGGACTGCTTGGGATTGATAAAATGACTGAGCTTCTCTGACCAAGATATCATGGCACTCTCTTTGTTATTATGGCGCAGTGATTTAGGCCAGCCCGCGCTTACGCGTGGGGGCCGGCAAAGGGCATTACCGCTTCAATATGTGCTTTATTTTGCAATAACATTAGCAGACGATCCACGCCCAAGGCTACGCCTGCGCATTCGGGCAAGCCTCGCTCTAGGGCACTGATCAAGCGCTCGTCCGCTTGGCGCCACACTTGCCCCTGCTCGGCTCGCTCTGCCATTTCCTCGTGCATACGTTGTTGCTGCTCGGCGGCATCGGTTAATTCAAAGTAGCCATTGGCCAATTCCATGCCTTGCCAATACCATTCAAAACGCGCCGCGGTGGCATTACCTTGTTCATCTTGCTGTTGTTTCGCCAGCGCCGCTTGGGACGCTGGATAAGCATGGATAAAGCACGGCACCTGTTGACCAATATTCGGCTCCACTAAGGTGGCAAACAGCAATTCCAGCAAAGTATCGCGATCCTGCTCCTCAAGGCCATATTCGGTATGCTGATGGCAGACTTGCTGCAGCGCCGCGAGGCTGGCGCTAAACGGATTTACTCCCACATAACGCACAAACGCCTCCGCGTAGCTAAGACGCTCAGAGACGATCGTTTGGCCGATCAATTGCGTTAACAGGTCGTCCATTTCTCTCATTAATTGCCAGTGATCAAAGCCTAAGCGGTACCATTCCAACATGGTGAATTCGATGCTATGTCGACGGCCAATTTCCTCGGCGCGAAACACCTTTCCTAACTGATAGATACTCGGTACACCCGCGGCTAATAGCCGCTTCATAGCGTATTCAGGAGACGTCTGTAGGTAGTAAGTTACGTCCTGTCCCAAGGTGCGGGTTTGGCAGGTCAGTACTTCAATATGGGGATCACTGATAGTGCCAAGGGATAAGCACGGCGTATCGACTTCCAACACGTCACGCTGATAAAAAAACCTACGAATGTTATGAAACACCTCAGCGCGAAATTTCAGTGCTTTGAGATCTGCCGTCGGTTGCCAAACGTCTTTTGAATACATAGTTATGATCTTCTTTTAAACACAAAAAAGCCCCCACACCTTACGGCTGGGGGCTTTTTTAAAAAGATAATTACTTACCTGTTGCGCGCGATACGTACTCACCCGTACGAGTATCGATACGTAGCACTTCACCAATGTTGATGAATAGAGGTACACGTACCACAGCACCAGTAGACAATGTCGCAGGCTTAGAACCGCCGTTGGCCGTATCGCCTTTTAGACCTGGGTCTGTTTCCGTTACTTCAAGTTCGATGAAGTTTGGTGGTGTTACCGCTAGCGGTGCGCCGTTGTAAAGCGTGATCACGTAAGACTCTTGCTCTTTCAACCACTTAACTGCATCGCCTACAGCGTTTGCGTCAGCACCGTGCTGTTCGAAAGAACCGTCAGTTGCCATGAAGTGGTAGAATTCGCCGTCAGTGTATAGGTACTCCATATCCGTATCCATTACATCTGCTGCTTCTAGAGATTCACCAGATTTGAAGGTACGTTCCCAAACACGACCTGTTTTTAGGTTACGCAGCTTGATACGGTTGAACGCTTGACCTTTACCAGGTTTCACGTGTTCGTTGTCTAGTACAGCACAAGGCTCACCATCAACCATTACTTTGTTACCGCTGCGCAAATCGCTGGTAGAATAACTCGCCATAAATCCTCACAATATCATGATTTAGATAAAAAGCTCTGAACGAACAAGATGTTCGTCGGAGTCCATCGCGGAATAATTAAGCGAGACTCACAAGAGCGAAGGCCAATCGGCCAAAGATTGGCGGCCATAATAACCCAATTCAACTTAATTTTGCAGATATTTGACGTGATCCCGATTCAAAATGCGACCGAGACCCATTGGTCCACTGAGCTAGCACAAGCTATTAAATCCCCAGCCGAGCTGTGGCCCCTACTTGGCCTAACTGAGCAAGACCTGCCCGCTGCCCACAAAGCCATGGCATCCTTTAAAATGCTGGTGCCACGTCCATTTGTCTCACGCATGGAGTTTGGCAACGTCAATGACCCCCTGCTGAAGCAAGTGTTAGCCGATGATATCGAGATGTTACCGGTGGCGGGTTATAGCAAAGACCCTCTCGATGAAGGCAATCACAACCCACAAAAAGCCATCGTGCATAAATACGAGCGCCGTATTTTGGTCATCACCACCGGAACTTGTGCGGTGAACTGTCGCTACTGCTTCCGCCGTCACTTCCCTTATGGTGACAACCAATTGGCACAAAAAGAATGGGACAGCGTGATCGATTATCTAAAAGATCATCCCGAAGTGAACGAGGTCATCTTAAGTGGCGGTGACCCATTGATGCTCAAAGACAGTCAGCTGAGCCAACACATTGCGCGCTTGAACGACCTACCGCAATTAAAGCGTCTGCGGATTCATTCACGTTTACCGGTGGTGATTCCCAGTCGAATTAATGATGAACTCTTGGCGTGGGTTAGCCAAAGTCGTTTAGATGTGGTGTTGGTGCTGCACAGCAATCACGCCCATGAAATCGATCAGAGCATTGCTGACAAAGTCGCTCTACTGAAACGAGCTGGGGTCACGGTATTAAATCAAGGCGTGTTATTAAGAGGCGTGAACGACTCGGTCGAAGCACAGGTGAACTTGAGCGAGGCACTGTTTGCGGCCGGCATCTTACCCTATTACATGTTTACCTTTGACCCCATCGAAGGCGGCGCCCACTTTGACATTAGCATAGAAGCCGCGCAACAGCTGATGGGGCAAGTGGCACAGAAGCTGCCCGGTTATCTAATGCCCAAACTGGCCAAAGAAATCCCCGGTGAACCGGCTAAGACTGTCTTAGCACCCAGGTTATAACCCAGAAAAAAAACAAAAAGCCGCTCTCGCGTTCGCGGGCGGCTTTTGACATCAACAGCAAAGTTACACCTTGATATTGATGTTTTGTCCAAGGTTACCGGTCGCAGGGGCACTGGCTTGAATTTGTTGAGTGGACGATGACGCACTCGCAAGTAGCTGTAGAGATTGTTGCCCCTGAGCTTCCTGCTGATTTTTAGCCATTTTTGCACTCAGCATTTCCATGCCGTAAGACGAACCAGCATTATTGACACTGTTCATAGTCAGACCTCTTGGTTTGGCATCCTGCCTTTTCAACGATAAATGAGCGATACATCCCAGTAGTGCTCCACCGTGTTAACGGCCTACTTTTTAGACACTTTAACAGAAAATTACTTAAATGGCTGAAAGTTACAAAAAGATACATTCATGCTTTATCAATTAGTTCCCGCAAAAGTGTTGCAATATACGCAACACTGCATTGAATCCAAACTGAGTAAATCCTGTGCAATAGGATACTAAAGACGAATAAGAAAAATTATCATTCAGAGCATAAATTCATTCTGATTGAAGGAGACATTATGTCATTTATGCGTCGTGTAATGCTAAGCAGCGCTGCCTCAGCGGCTCTTTTGTGTGCCAACACTGTGCTGGCCGATGTGACAGTGGAGACGAAATATGGCTCTGTGACGGTGACAGACAATGTTCAGTCCGTGGTGACGCTGCACGAAGGCGCCTTAGATGTAATGTCTGCTATTAACTTCCCTGTTGCCGGCTCCATTGCAACACGTGGCAGTGAAGGCATTTCAGACTACCTTGCAGATCGTCAGCCGGATTTAGAGCTGGTCGGTACCGCTCGCGAAACCAACCTAGAAGCGGTCATTAAACAGCGCCCTGATGTCATCTTAGCCTCCAATGCCTTAAGCGCCGATCAGTACCAAGTGCTGTCCAAAATTGCCCCAACAATCGTGCCACAATGGGGCTTTGATGAGCCCAATGCGTGGCGTAAAGAAGCGCGTCTATTCGGCACTGTGACAGGCAAAACAGACGCTGTCGACGCCGCTCTCAAGGCTGTGGATACTCGTGCGGCAGAGATTAAAGCACGAGTAGAACAGCAGATCCCAGCCGATGAGCGCGAAGCTTACATCGTACGCTGGATGCCACAGGGGCCTATGATTATGGCCAAAGACCTGTTTGCTGGCAGCGTGCTTACGGCCACCGGTTTTGAAACCCTTGATGGTGGATTGATAAAAGCCGGACGCCCACACTCCAACATTTTAAGTCTTGAGAACATTGGCGTCATCGACCAAGACTGGCTGTTTATGGCGACTCTGAACGAAGACGGCCAAGAAGCCTTTGACGCCGCGAAACAATCGAGCGCCTTTGCCCGTCTAAACGTGGTGCAACAAGACCATGTCACCACAGTAGATGGACAGGTCTGGAGCAGCACTTCTGGGCCATTGGCGGCTCAGGTCATGCTCGACAACATCGACGCTTTATTGGACCAACATAAATAATGCCGTTGTTACTACAGCATTTTCAAAGGGCGCCTTCGCAGCGCCCTTTAGTCGTTTGCTTTAGCCTAGTTTCACTCGCGCTATTGCTGAGCATGGTGCTCTCCCTTCTGTTCGGGGCGGGCAGCATCGACATGACACAGTCCTGGCAAACGCTACTCGGCCATGGCAGCGACGAAGCGGTCTTTATTCTTTACGAACTGCGCCTACCAAGAACATTGGTGGCACTGGTTGTCGGCATGGCATTGGGGATTGCCGGAGCACTGATGCAAGCCGTCGCGCGCAACCCACTGGCCGAACCTGGCTTATTAGGGGTCAGTGCCGGCGCCTCATTTGCCATCGCCATCGCGTTGATGATGGGCGCCAGTGCCGCCACTTTGTCGGCGGGTGTGGCACAGTTGGGTGCCTTGCTGGGCTGTCTCTTTGTGATGGCCGCGGCGCGCTTACAGGGCCAATTTAAGGACCCGGTACGCCTTGTCTTAGCGGGGGCGGCCTTGACCTCTTTACTGACGGCCCTCACTTCCATCTTGTTGATGTACGATCAACGTGCGGCCGATGAAATCCGCTTCTGGGTCACCGGCAGCGTGGCTGGACGCTCATTGGATAACCTGGTCGCGGTGCTGCCCTATTTCATCGCTGCCACGTTGCTAACGCTTTATGTTTCACGCCCACTGGCGTCTATGGCATTGGGCGAAAAAGTCGCACTCGGCCTTGGTCATAATCCACGTGTGATTCGCTACCTAGTCATGTTAGCGGTCGCCCTACTAACCGGCTCAGCCACAGCCATTGCTGGCCCGATTATGTTTGTAGGCTTGGTGGTACCGTTTATGGCTAGAGCTCTCGTTGGGCCAGATATTCGCCGCACCATGATCCTGTGCTTGCCCCTAGGCCCTCTGTTGATCATTTGTGCTGATATTTTAACGCGCCTTATCGCCCAACCTGCAGAAATGCCTCTAGGTGTTTTGACCGCTATGGTTGGCGCCCCAGTGCTGATGCTGATTGTACGTGCCAAACGCTTACCAACGTTGGCCTAGGAGATGTTTCGTGTCTGTTTCTGATGCTTCGGATATTCCGTTAACGCCCCCTTCGGGGCACTACTTATTGTCGTTCCGACACACTCGACTGTTGCTCGATAAAGTAGCTTTGAAGCGCAATCTGCTGCTGAGTATCGCGCTGCTGTTTATTAGTATTGCCAGCCTTGGCATCGGCACATTAACCGTGCCCCCCAAAGAGGTCTTACTGGCGCTGATGGGCCAAGGCGATAGCATGACTCAGTTTGTGATTAATGAGTTGCGTTTAAACCGTCTGCTGGCGGGTATATACAGCGGCGCAGCTTTCAGCATTGCTGGTTGCTTGATGCAAACCGTGGCGCGCAACCGTCTCGCCACGCCAGGCATCATTGGTATTGATAACGCGGCGATGGCCTTTGCCGTAGCATCCGTCGTCGGTGTCGGCATTAGTCTGGCCCCTTCCGCCATGGCTTTAACAGGGGCCGCTAGCGCCACCGCACTGGCCTTTTTGATCGGCGGTGGCAGTGGCACTCGTGGCTATCGCTTTATTGTCGCAGGTCTTGCGATTGGCTCAGTCTCAGCCGCCGTGTCGCAACTGCTACTCAGCCAGGTGCATATTGATACCGCCAACGAAGCCTACCCTTGGACCGTTGGCAGCTTGTCTGGCCACTCCGAGGAGGAGATCCCGGTGATGGGGATGGTCACGCTAATCGGCGTACTGCTGAGTTTACTGCTGTGCTATCGCTTTCAACTGATGGCTTTCTCTGATTCGGTCATTACCGCCTTAGGCCGCACTCCGAATCGCCTACGCTTGGCGGCGGTCGCCATTTCTGTGGCGCTCACAGGCTTTGCCGTCGCACTGGCAGGCCCTGTCGGTCTGGTGGCGCTAGTGGGGCCAGAAATGGCACGTACCTTTGCCCGTCACAAAGGCTTACCGCTGCTTTCCAGCGCCCTGTGTGGTGCCATCGTAATGGTGCTTGCAGACCTAGCTGGGCGAACGTTGCTAAGCCCTATCGAAATCCCCGTGGGCGTGATTACCGCGGTAGTCGGTGGCCCTTATTTACTTTGGATTTTAATTCGCAAACCTAAGCGGAGCTCACTATGAGTCAATTAACTCAAGCGCCATTAGGCACAGATTCGATCACGCTGCAGCATGCGGATCATATTATTATCGAGGACTTGAGTGTCCAATTTCCAAAAGGCAAGGTCACCGCGATTGTCGGGCCAAACGGTTGTGGTAAATCGACCCTGCTGAATGGCTTATCTCGGGTACATCACCCTAGCCGGGGCCAGATTGTACTGCAAGGTAAAGACATCCATAAACTGCCGCCACGGGAAGTGGCGCGCAAGCTAGCGCTATTGCCGCAAGAAACCTCCGCCCCAGATGGCATCAGCGTGCGTGAGTTGATTCGTTTTGGTCGCCACCCTCATCAAAGCTTTTTAAAGCAGTGGGGCATGGACGATAAAACCGCCATTGAGTTTGCCTTACGCTCCGCCAATCTAGAAGATCTGGGCGAGCGTTTATTGGATACCTTGTCCGGCGGGCAGCGTCAGCGTGCTTGGATTGCCATGTCGATCGCCCAAGAAACACCATTATTGCTTTTGGATGAACCCACCTCAGCGCTTGATTTAGGCCATCAGATCGAGGTGTTTGATTTAATCCGAGACTTATCTGCCAACGGCAAAACCGTGGTTATGGTGGTACATGACTTGGCCATGGCGGCACGTTATTCAGACCATTTGATTGCTATGAAGGCAGGTAAAATTGTCGCGCAAGGCTCACCAAAGGAGGTTATTACCCCCGCTATTTTGGATCATCTGTACGGCGTTCAATGTGACTTAATGGAAGACCCTCGCACGGGCGCACCGATTCTCATCAACGTACGTCGCAGCCCAGCAACGGCCACGCCCGACGCAGGGGCAGCGTCTTCGTCGCCGCAGCGCCAAGCGGCCCTGGCTTAATGACATGAGGGCGTATTTAGTGATGCGCTAAATACGCCTTTTTTAATTGCTGCAACAACACTTGGCTACGCTTTGGTAGATGGCCGTAGGCGTATAGCAAGTACACAGGGATGCTCGGTGCTCGCCACTCTGGCATCACTCTCACCATATCATTCGGATGATGCTTGGCGCGGGCTTCGACCATGGCATCGGGAATCACCCCAATCCCCTTCCCATTAACGATGCCATCAATATGAAAACTTAGAAGATCAGTACTAAGTCGTGACTGAGGCATGACAATTTCCTGATAGCCTTGCTCGGCATGATACAACGACAGAGTCTGCTCATTGGAATAAAAACTGTGCAGGTTGACCCAATCGTGCTGTTCCAATTGTTCCATGGTGTTTGGCAAACCGTATTGCTGGACGTAGCTTTGACTGGCGTAGAGACTGCAGCCCATTTCGCCGAGCAAATCCGACTTAAACGACATCTCCTTGAGATTGCCCATCCAAATCGCCACATCGGTCTCAGCGCGCAGCTCTTCAATGCTAGAGATGGTGTACACATCGACATTGATGTCTGGGTATTGGGCCAGATAATGAAACAATTCACGGTTCACCCAAGAGCGACTTAGGCCAGAGAAAATCGCAAAATTGACTTTGCCTGAGACCGTTTCTTTTAACTCATCCACGGTACGATGCGCACGGTGCACAGTATCCAAAATGTTTCGTGCAAAGGGTAAGAAAGCTCGGCCAGCGTCATTGGCAAACATACGGTTCGCTTGGCGGCGCATTAACGGTTGACGCATCACGTCTTCAAGATGAGAAATGCGTCGACTTAAGGTCGACTTGGATACGCCGAGTTCTTTGGCGCTGGCGCTTAAGTTGCCCGTTTCTACCACTGATACAAAGCTTTTTAAATCGTTTAAATCGTACACAGATATCCTCTCCTGAGCGGCTGCCGTTGTCATTTACGCAACGCACCATCGCAAGACAAGTTTACACAAATACGACAGAATACAAATGATAAATATTACCATTTAACTTTGCATTATTCGTTCATTATTAGGGATATTACATATCATGCGTACGCTCTCTTTCAGCCTAGTGGCTGCCAGCATTGCTCTGGCACATACCGCTCATGCCGATACGGTTAACCTTGAAGAACTGGTTGTCAGTGCCTCAGGTTACGAACAAAGCACACAAGATGCGGCAGCATCGATTACGGTACTGAACTCCGCAGAACTTCAGAAAAAGAACTACCGTGATGTGACCGATGCGCTATCGGCGGTACCAGGTGTCTTCGTGACAGGCGGTGGCTCTTCTTCGGATATCACCATGCGTGGCCTAGAAGGCAAATACACCCTGATTATGGTGGATGGCAAGCGCCAAGGCAGCCGTGAAACCCGTCCTAACTCAGACGGTCCAGGCATTGAGCAAGGTTGGTTGCCACCGATCTCTGCCATTGAACGTATCGAAGTCATCCGTGGACCTATGTCTTCTCTGTACGGCTCCGATGCACTGGGCGGTGTGATCAACGTGATCACCAAGAAAGTTCAGCCCGAATGGCACGGTCAGCTTGGTATGGGCACCACGATTCAAGAAGACAGCGCCTCAGGTAACAGCCTCGCCACCGATTTCTATGCCGCCGGTCCACTGGTGGATAATAAGCTTGGCTTAGAAGTCTTCGGTCAAATCTCTGAGCGTGATGAAGACAGCATCCTCGACGGCTATGCCGATCAAGAAATGCAAAACCTCACCAGCAAACTGACGTGGATGCTAAACGAAGACCAGTCAATCAAGTTTGAAGCAGGCACGGAAACCCAAGAGCGTACTAGCACACCGGGCAATTCCATTGATGTGCTGGATCGCCGTGGCAATCCAAACACTGTGAATGCGCAGGAATACCAGCGTGACCACTTTTCTGTCACCCATGAAATCGATACCAAGAATGGTCAGCACACCACTTACCTGAGCTACGAAGACAACGACAACAAAACCCGTGATATGCAGTACGAGTCCACCGTACTGAACCACCAAAGTCACTTGTTCTTTGACAAACATACCTTAACAGTCGGTGGTCAGTTTGAGAATCAAGTTCTAAGCGACTCGGGCAATAGCCTGCCAAGTGGTTTAAATGAACTCGAACGTTGGCAAGGTGCCCTCTTCGCTGAAGACGAATACTACCTAACGGACAGTGTGTCGATCACGGGTGGTCTGCGCTACAACGAAGATGAAAACTATGGCAGTGAGGTCACACCTCGTTTGTACGCGGTATGGCAAACCACTGACAACGTCACCATCAAAGGTGGCGTGAGTGCCGGTTACCGTTCACCCGACCTGCGCCAAGCCACCGAAGGCTGGGGCCAAGCGACCGGTGGCCGTGGCGGAAATGCCGTTATCATTGGTAGTGACGACCTTAAAGCAGAGAAAAGTATCAGTCATGAGATCGGTGTAGCTTGGTCCGACCATCAAGGTACCAAAGCCGAAATCACAGCGTTCTACACGCAATTTGATGACAAGATTACCGAAGAGCGTATTTGTGAAACGCCTGATGGTGCCGTGGATTCTTGTACCTTCCAAGGCCACGATTACAACTTTATCAGTCAGCGTATGAACGTCGATGAAGTGGACACTCAGGGTATTGAAGCCTCGTTTGGCATGCAACTGCTACCAACATTGGCATGGGATGTGGGCTACACCTTCACTGACTCGGAGCAAAAATCAGGTGACTTCTCTGGCCAACCTTTGAACCGTATTCCTAAACACCGTGTGCACACTAACCTGTCTTGGGATGCGACCGAGAAACTGAACATCTGGGGCGAAGCCAACTATATTGGTGAAACCACACAAGGTCTGAGCCGTGTGAGCATGTCCGAAGAGCTGCCTGATTACACACTAGTGGACACTGGTCTAAGCTACAAAGCCAATGACTCAGTCACTTTCTACGCCGGTATCTACAACTTGTTTGATAAGAAAATCGACCAAGAAACCTACGACAAAGTGCTAGATGGCCGTCGTTACCAAGCGAAAGTAAACGTTTCTTTCTAAGCAGCGTCGTACTTTCCAGTCGCTAGAAAGCAAACAGCCCCTGAGCGTTCTCGCTCAGGGGCTGTTTTATATGGGTCGCCAGGGCTAATCACAGGGCTGATTAGCAAAGGTTTCCCAGTACTGCGCAATCAGTGCTTGGTTTTCTTCCAAGGTTTCCACCGGCACTAAGCGCCCTTGTTTCTGCAGCGTTTGACGGTGCGCCGTGGCACGATAGAAGGTGTATGCTTCTTTCATCTTGTCGACTTTATCCGCGTCCAGTAGACCACTTTCTGCGGCGGCTTCCAATTGACGAATATTATCGGAATAGGCCATCAAAGCTGGGTAACGGTGGGACCATGCCAACACCATGTACTGCACCATAAACTCAATGTCGATGATGCCCCCCGCACCTTGTTTTAGATCAAAGCCCTTGTCCACGCCACTGGTGTCTAAATGCGAACGCATCTTCTCACGCATTTTCAAGACTTCCGTTTTGAGCTCAGTTCGATCCCGGTCACGCGCTAAGATGTCAGCACGGGTCTGATCAAATTGAGCCGTTAGCGTCGGATTGCCCGCGAGCACCCGCGCACGGCAAAGAGCCTGATGCTCCCATACCCAAGCTTCTTTTTGCTGATAGTCTTTGAACGACTCCAAACTGGCCACCAGCAGCCCCGAATTCCCTGACGGCCGTAGGCGCATATCCACTTCGTACAAGCGCCCGGCGGAGGTAAAACTGGTGAGTAAGTGGATAACTCGCTGGCCTAAACGGGTATAAAACACCAAGTTGTCCACACTGCGCGCGCCATCGGTAGAACCATTGGTGGCGGCATTATGAATAAACACCAAGTCCAAGTCAGAATCGTAGCCCAGCTCTATGCCGCCAGATTTGCCATAACCAACGATCACCAGTTCCGGGTAAGTCACCGGCTCCTGATCACGGGTCGGATAGCCATGCCGATGGGTGAGATAATGCCAAGACTGCTGCAACACTTGCTCTAATAACACTTCCGCTAGCCAAGTTAAGTGATCACTCACTTTCATCAACGGCAAGATCCCAGTGATATCACAGGCAGCGATACGCATAATAATCGAACGGCGAAAACGACGCATGGCGTCCATATGCGCTTCTTCGTCTTCTTCTGGTAGGCGCAATAGAATCTGACGCAGCTCCTGAGCCATTTGCGCTTTTGACGGCGGAGAAAACAGGGTATTGGCATCGAGCAGTTCATCCAGTAACGCAGGCGAACTGGAGATCATTTCTGAGAACCAGACACTTTCACGGCACAAGCCGATCAAATGCACAATCGCGCTTTGGTTCTCCGATAACAAGACCAGATACGCCGTACGACGGGTGACCGCTTCCATAATCGGAATAATGCGCTGCAACACTAAATCAGGGTCCGCTTCGTCTGGCAGACACGTCATTAAGGCCGCTAAAAACACCGCTAAACGTTCTTGGCCAATGGGTTGCATATAGGCCACTGCACGGGAACTTAAAAACTGCCCCAACTGTTTGCTGACTTCGTCTGGGTCTTGCCAAGCAATGTCTTCGATGGCTTCCGCAATTAAGTGGGTATCATGTGGTTGCTTGAGAATCATGCGCCACGCTTCTTGTGCCGAGGCGTCACAAGAATTGTCTTCGCCATCATCAATCAACTGCTGAAAGTTGCCATGCACTTTATGACGGTATTGCCAAAGCGTGTCGTGCAACGCCTGCCAACTAGGCTCACCGACTTGATATGCCAAACGCTCACGCTCGCTGGCACTGGTGGGTAACAACTGGGTTTGCTCGTCGGCGTAGCCTTGCAATGCATGCTCTACGCGACGCAAATAACGGTAGGATTCAAGTAAGTCCTGTACCTGCTGCGGCGCTAGATAACCATCGTCACTGAGCACTGGCAACACCTTGAATAAGGCCGGTTTTTGCAGGCCTTGATCGCGCCCACCGTGCAGAATCTGTAACGCCTGTACAATAAATTCGACTTCGCGAATGCCGCCTTCACCGAGCTTAATATTATGCTCAATGCCTTTACGACGCACTTCCTTGGCAATCATGGATTTCAGGTCACGTAGTGCACCGATGGCCCCAAAGTCGAGGTATTTACGGTACACAAAGGGGCGACGCAGGGCTTCAAATTCGAGAATGTCTTTGCCATCCCCAGCCATCACGCGCGCCTTGATCATGGCGTAACGCTCCCAGTCTCGGCCCTGATCTTGGTAATAGTTTTCCAATGAATCCATGCTCATGACCAAGGCACCAGATTGACCAAAGGGGCGCAGGCGCATGTCGACGCGGAATACAAACCCCTCTGCGTTGACTTGGTCCAGATGTTGAATCAGCTTTTGGCCGATCTTGGTAAAGTATTCTTGGTGGGATAGGGACTTTTTCCCCCCTTGGGTTTCGCCGTGCTCACGAAAAGCAAACACCAAGTCGATATCGGAGGACAAATTGAGTTCAAAGCCCCCCAGCTTGCCCATGCCGATAACGATTAATTTTTGTGGCTGACCTTGGCTGTCGAGAGCTTGCCCGTACAACGACAAGTAGTTTTTCATCGACCATAGTTGGCTGGCATTCACCGCCACATCCGCCAACTTACTCAAATGTGCGGTCAGGGTTTCCAGCGTCACCGTTTGTTCAACATCGCTGGCAATTAAGCGCGTCATCCACCAATGACGGTAGCGACGCAGCTGTTGCATCAGTGTTTTTTCATCCCAATCTGGCGCTTCCACTTGCCCTTCAGGCGCCTGCCCCCAATACGTTTCACCGGCATAAAACTGCGCCAAATTAGGCGCCACCAGTTGCTCTGCGGGGATCAGAAAGTCACTCAGCCACTGCGGCGAACGGCACAGCTGTTTGTGCACATAGTCGCTCAACAACCAAACCCGTTCGGCTTGGGCTAAGACTTGCTCTGAGATTTCCAAACCAATACGACGCGCCACCGCATCGTTAATGGCCTGACGTTTAATGTCCAACTGCTCTGCACTAAACAGCGCCTGTACTTGGGAAAGCGGTATCAGCGTCAAGTGATCATCCTTATTATGGTTCACGCTTAGGTCGTATCAGTGGATTTGTTTGTTTAACCAATGACCTGTTTCTAACATCATTATTCCGGTTTCTAACGAGCCTGCCAATCCTGGCAAAAGACTCTTATCATGGTTTTTGAATAATATGTCGTAGCGCGCATCTAAGGCTTCCAGCTGCTCACTCATCTCTGTTGGCACACATTGCTTCAGCTGATGAATGGAGCTGCGAATCGGTTGCAGCAAGGCTTCATCTTTGAGGTAAAACATGGCTTCCCAATAGACCAGCCAAGTTTCGTACCAATACTCAGCAAAACGCAGCAAAGGCGCTTTGGCCTCTGGCTTTTCTGGAAACTCGATGCGACGATGTTTCAGGCGAGAGCCTTTCTGTGCTTTCGATACCACACTTACTTGTACAGGAATCGATTGTGCAATGTGTTTGGCAAAGCCATACAAAGCGGTTTCTGGGCCAGATTTCAGTTCCAGCTCCAACTCACAAATCGGGTCTTGACCATAGGCAGACGACACGGCGCCTTCGTCGCAGACCACTTCAATGGTGGCGTCTTGAAAATGAATCAACCACACATGACGTTGAAAATCGGTACGGAATACTTCAATCAGATCCCGTGACCAGCTCATATCTTGCAGCGTTTGCGGCAAAGGCACGTCAGACAATTTGGTTAAATCCAGCGTATCCGACGGGATCGACCACTCCCATTCGCCCCGTGCGTGCATGCCGACACGGCTGCTACCACGTGTTTTTACGGTTTGGATATACTGTCGATTGACCGCACGAATGCGTAAGGCAATGCCATTTTCCATCAACAGCCCATTCGCCGTATCGTAATAACCATTCATTAGATCGAGTGTCGCTTGGCGGGTATTGCCAGTAGGATCGTCTTTTTCACCACTATTTTTTTCACAAAAATCATCGAGAAAAGTACATGCCGACTTGAGATACTCGGGTTGAACCATTAACTTTAGTTCAAGCTCGGTAGCCATATTTCAAAACCTCTAAACTTCCGGATTGCCGGAGACAACAGTGTCAAAGAAGCAAGTTTACCAGAAGCGAATGCATGCTAAATAACTTTCGGCGCTACGCCACAGGAGCATCCCATGTCCTCACTTCCATCATTGCTGAGCATGATGTCACAATTGATCGCCACGCCCTCTATCAGTTGTAGTCAAGCAAGCTGGGATCAGTCAAATAAAGGCGTCATTTTATTATTGGAAAAGTGGCTTTCCAGCCAAGGCTTCCAATGCGAGGTCATGCCATTACCGGGGCAACCGGAGAAAATGAACCTGATCGCCACACTCGGACAAGGCGCGGGCGGCTTGGTATTGTCTGGTCATACGGACACAGTGCCCTATGACGACGATCGTTGGCAAAGTGATCCGTTTAAACTGGAAGAACGTGACAACAAGCTGTATGGCCTCGGCACCTGTGACATGAAAGGCTTCTTTGCCATTGTGCTGGACACCCTACGAGAGATGGATTTGTCGACGCTACAGCAGCCATTAATCATCTTAGCCACGGCGGATGAAGAAAGTTCCATGGACGGTGCCCGTGCACTGGTTGAAGCGGGTCGACCTAAAGCCCGTTACGCGCTGATTGGTGAGCCGACCTCGCTGACTCCCATCCATGCCCACAAAGGCATCATGATGGAGAAAGTCCGCATCACTGGCCAAGCAGGCCATTCATCCAATCCAGGATTGGGCAACAATGCTCTAGATGCCATGCACTCAGTCATGTCTGAACTGATGGTGTATCGTCATGGCTTAAAGCAAAAGTACCGTGATGCCAACTTTGTGATTGATTACCCAACCATGAACTTTGGTTGCATTCACGGTGGCGATAACCCCAACCGTATCTGTGGGCGCTGCGAACTCGAGTTTGATATTCGTGCGCTGCCGGGCATGAGCAACGAATCCTTGTATCAAGAGATCAGTGCACTACTGCCTAGCATTGAACGACAAACCAATACGCAAATCGAGTTACAACACTTGTTTGCCGATGTGCCGTCGTTCTCAACCGCGAAAGAGTCCGATATCATTCAAGCCTGTGAGCGACTGACGCAAAAAGACGCCACCACGGTCGCCTTTGCCACCGAAGGGCCCTTCTTAAATCAATTAGGTATGGAAACCCTAATCTTAGGCCCTGGATCCATTGACCAAGCCCACCAACCCAACGAATTTATGGCGCTCGATCAAATTGCGCCGATGCAAAGCGTTATTAAAGGATTAGTGGAACGTTATTGTTTAACCCCGAGTACCGAAAACAAATGAGGCAACGCGTGTCTGACGAACTCAATTATGTAGACTGGTTCCGCCACTCTTCGCCCTACATTAACGCCCACCGCGGCAAGACCCTAGTGATCTTAATCCCAGGTGAAGCGTTCGAGAGCCCAAACTTCTCCAACATCATCCATGACCTTGCCTTGCTGGATTCGCTCGGCATCCGTCTGGTACTGGTGCAAGGTGCTCGCCCGCAAATCAATCGTGCTTTGGCTGAGCGCGATTTACCATCACAGATTGAAGATGGCTACCGTGTCACGCCACAAGATCACTTAATCGATATTATTCAAGCTTCTGCAGCAGTGCGCGTACAGTTGGAAGCACAGCTGTCGATGGGTCTGTCTAATACACCGATGGCCAATGCCGGCTTAAAAGTCTGCAGTGGTAACTATGTCGTCGCCAAACCTCTGGGCGTGGTCGATGGCATCGACTATGGCCATTCTGGCGAAGTGCGCCGTATCGACAGAGATGCGATTTTCCGCTTGCTAGAAGACGACAACATGGTGCTATTGCCTCACTTAGGGTTTTCACCGACGGGAGAGGTGTTCAACCTAAAAGCCGAAGATGTGGCTACCCAAGCAGCGATCCAGCTGAAAGCCGACAAGCTGATCATCTTTACCGAAGACGAAGGCATCTTCGACGCCAAAGACGAGCTTTACTCCGAATTGCTGGCCCACCATGCAGACACCATCTTGGCCCAAGACAGCCTCAACGCCATTACCCGTGATGCCTTAGAAGCCTGTTTGATGGCCGTGCGCGCCGCCGTGCCCCGTGCCCATATTATTTCTTACAATGAAAATGGTGGCTTACTCAGCGAGCTGTTCACCCGTGAAGGCTCGGGCACCATGATTGATGAAGACAGCTACGAGAAGCTGCGTATCGCCACCATCGACGATGTCGGCGGCATGATGCATTTGCTCGCGCCACTGGAAGCCAAAGGTATCTTGGTGCGCCGTTCGCGAGAGCTGCTGGAAAACGAAATTGAACGTTTCCTAGTGATTGAACGCGATGGCGCCATTGTTGCGTGTGCGGCGTTATACCCATTTGAACAAGAGGGTGCCGGGGAACTGGCCTGTATGGCTGTGTCACCGGAATACCGTGGCTCCAACCGTGGTGAGCGCTTACTCAAAGGCATCGAGCACGAGGCCAAACGCCTAGGCTTGGATACCCTATTCCTACTGACCACACGTACGGCCCACTGGTTCGTTGAGCGCGGCTTCCGTGAAACCACTCTTTCTAGCCTACCGGCCAAGAAACAAGTGCTGTACAACTATCAGCGTAACTCTAAGATCTTTGCTAAACAGCTGCCATAACGCAGTTGCAAGGCGCATCAAAAAAACCCGCTGCGATCACTCGCAGCGGGTTTTTTTATGTCTTACGCTCTTTGTTAGATCAGGTTACTCAACAATTTTAAAGGGAATGAACATTGGGTAACCATCGCGGATCACACGCATCGGCACGGAGCGGTTCGCAGGGAGTGTCTGTGCAATACGGTTAAAACCACTGACACCGTCAATGATCTCACCGTTAAGCATGGTAATCACATCGCCTTGCTGCAGACCATTGCGTGCGGCAGCGCCCCCTAGAATCTGCTGAACCATAACGCCCCCCTCAATGTTGAGACGCTCGGCGACATTTTCCGGCACCGGCGCCACGGTCATGCCCAAGCGATTCTCATCCGCTTGCTGTTGTTGCATACCATTGCCGTCAGGACGCTTAGCTAGGGTAATGGTCAAGGTACGTTCTTTGCCGTCACGGAAGACACGCGCTTTGGCATCGGTATCGACGCCAAGCTGACCAACCAAGTAAGGCAGCTCTGAAGAGTGTTCGATGGTTTTGCCGTTAAACGCCATAATGATATCACCCGCTTCTAGGCCGGCTTTTTCAGCGGGCGAATCCGGCATAACACGGCTTACCAAAGCGCCATGGGGACGTTCAAGACCGAAGGATTCAGCCAAGTCGCGATTCACATCTTGGATCAAAACCCCCAACCAAGCACGCGACACCTTGCCGTCTTTTTTCAGCTGTTGCACCACGGACATGGCCACATTGGATGGAATGGCAAAGGACACGCCCATAAAACCACCAGAGCGGGTGTAGATTTGTGAGTTAATGCCCACTACCTCGCCGTCTAAGTTAAACAGCGGACCACCGGAGTTACCAGGGTTGATGGCCACGTCAGACTGGATAAAGGGCACATAGTTATCGCTTGGCAAATTACGCCCTAGCGCACTGACAATACCGGCCGTCACCGTGTAGTCAAAACCAAATGGCGAGCCAATCGCCAGCACCCATTGACCCGCTTTGAGATCATCTGAGTCGCCCATATCCACAGTCGGCAGATCCTCCGCTTCGATTTTCAACAGGGCTAAATCGGTACGCGCATCGGTGCCCACCAGCGTGGCTTCGTACTCACGACGGTCATTTAAACGGACGTGAATCACGTCGGCGCCTTCGATGACATGGTTATTGGTAAGGACATAGCCATCTTGGGAAATAATAAAGCCCGACCCCAGCGAACTACGCTGCTGTTGGCGCGGTTGCTGCGGTGTTTGGCCAAAGGGTTGCTGACCAAAAAAGTGACGGAAGAACTCATTCAGCTCACGTGCATCAGGACTGAGCTGACGCGCATTGGAGGTCGTGGTTTGTTCTGTGCTGATGTTGACCACGGCGGGAGAAGAATCTTCCACCAATTCGGTGAAATCAGGTAAGTTGGCCGCATTCACAAGTGTTGAGAACAACATCATAAAAGTGACGCTGATCCAGCTCACACGCTTTAGCAATCTGTTCATTTATTGGTCTCCTTAGATGTACCAAAGTTGGTTGTTGCTATTGTGTCAGGTGAAGAGGATTTCTCAGGCTTCTTGTACCACCGGGATGATCTGGGCCTGATGTTTATTGATTCTCAAAACGCGCGGGTAGAAATCTGGATTCTTGGCTTCGTGAGACGATTTCCATTTCGCCGCCCATAAGCCCCCAGCAAACCCACTTACCGCTCCGACAATCGAAATTATAGTCTGTTCCGTGAACATTGATGGCAGGGCTGCCCCCAGCACTAGGCCCAGCAGCGGTACGGCATACATCCACACAGACGCTTGCAACAAGGTGTCTTCGGGAATGCCCACCACCACATTCTGGCCCACTTCCAAATCGGCAGGGGCAATGGCCTTCATCAGCATACGGTTACTGTTCGACACCTTAGCAATGGCGTGATGGCCACAGCCATGACGCGCACGACAACTGGTGCAGCTGCTGGTACGGATGGTTTCTACTTCGGCAATACCATCCTCAATCGCAAGCACAGTACCATTTTCTTCAATCATTATCGGGCCCCGGCATAATCACTGCCATCAGACGTTGAATCGTTACCGCAGGCACTTCCCCCACCATGGTCAGCAAATACATTTGCTCATCCACTTGGATGCTCATTTCACCGGCGATGGTGGCACCAAGGTTCATGATAGTTTGCGGACGCTTTTTATCCGTCTGTTCGACAAACACGGACACCGTGCTCATGCCATCAGACAACAACATCATATTGGTGCTGTCGTTCATGCGACGCGCTTCTTGCCAAACCAGAGCAAAGCCTTGTGGCAACCAGTCAAAGTGCCAATTTCGTTTCACGACTTTTGGTTCGACTTCAACAAAGTGCTGCGTATAGGAGTCATCACTGGGGGTGAAATCCGCTTCTTTCAAGTCGGGCGCAAAAGAAACCGAGGTAAATTGGATACGCTCCAACAACTGATGATCCAAACTGAGCACATCGTGTTTCAGCAGAAAACCAGTGCTTTTATCAATCCAAAATTCATGGCCATAGCGGTATTCGTCTTTGGGTATCAATTTTAGTTTGACCGCTTTACGGGACGCTATACGCTGGCTTTTATCAACAATCTTAATGTCATAGGCTTGAGTCAAACGGTCCTTGTCAAGCTCTTGAAAGCGACGCAATGGCTCCGCTAAGGTCACGCCTGCAACATAGTCGCCCACGTCTGGGAAGACACAGATAACACTGTCATCGATGCGGATCACAGCGATGCGCTGCCCATCTAAATCTTCGAGGCTTTCATATTCCACCCCACCAATCAGGCCACGGCGGACACGCATAGAATTCATCATGCCCGCTTCTTGGTGCACAAACACGCCATCGTAAGATAAGGTATCAAACGAGTCGGTCATGCGGGTCAACCAGTCCACTCCCGTCTGTGCCGCCAACAAGCTACTACTGGCGCACAATAAAAGTGACATTATTAACCCACGAATCATTGCCCGTTCCCTTGCGGGTAACCCACCACTTTCGCCATCGGTATCATGCCTTGCCCAGCCGTCATGGAGGCCTGTTGTGCATGCTGGCGTAAGTAATTTTGTAAGCGCTCATTGTTCTGCAGCGCTTCTTCTGGGCTCAACGCTGTGATCGGTTCAACCGGTGTCGCTTGCGGCGCTGTGCTGGCCGCGAACGTCGGCGTGGTGTTATTGCTATCCCCTTGCAGCAGCAGGTTACCGCCCAGTACCACCACAAAGGCTACACTGGCGGCGACCGCCAAACCTGAGAAAAGCGAACGTCTGGAACGGTGCGCCGTTGGACTCATATGCGGCAGCTCCAGCTGTTCGAGTTTAGCGGGGGGCGTCGCTTGGCTAGGCTGATTGGGAAACGCAACAACATTGGTTTCGGCTTTGCCCTGCTCAAGTTTGCTGTGCATCTGCGCTAGAAACGCCCCTGAATCCTCAATCAAAACAGCATGATCTGGCTGGATCGCTTGCTGTATCTGCGCGTAATGATCCAATTTATCCGCTAACACATTGATATCGCTGGCAAGCAAGGCTTCAATATCAGCTTGGGTGGCTTCGTTATCCAAAAATGCCGATAGACTGTCGTCACGCCCTACGCCGTGCTTATCATGGAATTTCGACATGACTATTCTCCTCCTCCCATTATGGGACGAATTCGTTTCTCCACCGCCTCGCGGGCACGGAAAATTCGCGATCTGACCGTTCCAACAGGGCAATCCATGACCTGGGCAATGTCTTCGTAACTCAAACCATCGAACTCTCGCAGGGTTAAGGCCCCACGCAATTCTTCCGGCAGATCTTTGATCGCTAATTGAATCTCCGACTCTAAACGATCGCGGTTTAAATTGGCGTCCGGTGTGCCTGCATCTGCTAGTTCGTTATAGGAAGCATGGACGTCCTCATTATCTAGTTCCACATCGCTGGACGGGGGACGTCGGGAGCGACTCACTAGATAATTTTTCGCCGTATTCACGGCAATGCGGTAAAGCCACGTATAGAAAGCGCTTTCCCCTCGAAAGCTGTCAATTGCTCGATACGCTTTGATAAAACTGTCTTGAGCCACATCCAGCACTTCTTGCTTGTCCTGAACATACCGGGAAATCAAAGCTGCGACCTTGTGCTGATATTTCAGCACCAACAAATCAAAGGCGCGCTTGTCTCCACTCTGAACTCGCTTAACCAACGCCTCATCAGTAGACGTTTCGTGCTGCATAGGCACCTCATAATTTGCAAACATACTGTGCCCACCAAGTTGTTGCTTATATGGACAACGGACCATTTAGAGAGTTCCAAGAAAATGCACTTGGCCGCTTTAAGACGACATTGTATGCGATTTATTGGCAAAGCTGTAACCTTGCCGTGTCGCACTGGGGTATTCATTGGTGTTACAAACAAGTGTAAAATCGATGTGTTTAACCTTACTTAGATCAACTACATGAGCCAACATCTTCATCACGACATCGTTATTATCGGCGCCGGTGCGGCGGGACTGACGCTAGCACTTGAACTTGCCAATGAGCATCAGGTGGCCATTTTAACAAAAGGAGACATCTCCGAAGGCTCGACCTTGTACGCTCAAGGTGGTGTCGCGGCCGTATTGTCGGAAAAAGACACCATCGACTCACACGTGCAAGACACCATTGTTGCCGGGGCTGAGTTGGGGGATGAAGACGCCATTCGCTATACCGTAGAACACTCTAAGGAAAGCATCGACTGGTTAATCGACCAAGGGGTGCCTTTCACCCGTTATGGTGACAACGAAGATTACCACCTCACCAAAGAAGGCGGTCACAGTCATCGCCGCATTATCCATGCCGCGGATGCAACCGGTTTGGCGATTTCTAAGACGCTGGTGAAGAACGCCTTAGCGCACCCGAACATTCACTTCTTCCCTGATCGTGTGGCGATTGATTTGATCACCACCCAAAAACTGGGATTAGAAGGCGACAATCGTGTCATCGGTTTATACGCTCTTAACCAAGACTCAGAGCAAGTGGAAGTGTTTCACGCGCACCGCATTGCACTGGCCACAGGCGGCAGTTCTAAAGTGTACCTGTACACCAGTAACCCAGATACGGCATCGGGCGATGGCATTGCCATGGCATGGCGTGCCGGCTGCCGTGTTGGCAACATGGAATTTAACCAGTTCCATCCAACTTGCCTGTACGATGCCAAAGCCAAAACCTTTTTGATCTCCGAAGCGGTACGCGGGGAAGGTGGTCGTTTACTGCTGCCCGACGGCACACGCTTTATGGCCAATTTTGACGAACGTGGCGAGTTAGCACCACGTGACATTGTCGCGCGCGCCATCGACCATGAAATGAAGCGCTTAGGGGTGGACCATGTGTTGCTGGATATTTCCCACAAAGACCCTGAGTTTATCAAAGAGCATTTCCCGACCATTTATCAACGCTGCTTGAGCTACGGTCATGATATGACCCAGGCCGCCATTCCGGTGGTACCGGCAGCGCATTACACCTGTGGTGGCGTCGTGGTCGATCAATCTGGCGCTACCGATGTCAAAGACCTGTATGCCATTGGCGAGACCTCTTACACCGGTCTTCACGGTGCCAACCGTTTGGCCAGCAACTCGTTATTGGAATGCATCGTGTACGCTCGTTCGGCAGCACGTCAGATCTTGTCTGACAATGCACCGCGGGCGGATTATCAGATTCCTGATTGGGATGCTTCAAAAGTGACCGACTCCGATGAGGACGTGGTGATCACTCACAACTGGCACGAACTGCGCCGCTTTATGTGGGACTATGTGGGCATTGTGCGCACCAATAAACGTCTACTGCGTGCCAAACATCGCGTCGACTTACTGCTGTCTGAAATTGAAGAGTTCTACTCTAACTACCGCATCACCGCCGACTTATTAGAATTGCGTAACTTGGCAGTAGTGGCGGACTTGATCATTCAATCGGCCATGGCACGTAAGGAAAGTCGCGGCTTACACTTCACCTTGGATTACCCAGAAAAACTGGAAAACAGTGGGCCGACTATTTTGAAGCCGAGGATTCGTTCTTCTGAGTTGGCAAACCAAGCAGCTTCTCAACATTAAGACGGGAACGCAGATAGCGATAGTCTGCGTCTGACAGCTGATCACGATAGAGCCAGCGATAGCGGCACAGGTAATGCCATAGTCTATACAGCAATGGCTGTTCTGGGTCCACGTGCAGAACTAATACACTCCAGTACTCGGTTTGATAAAGCTGCGACAGCACGCCAGACGCGCCGCGACACTGCCAATGCAGCACGTCTTGTGAGGTATCGATGGAGAAGTTGGGACGCATTGGTCGGCGTATCAGCCAAAGCCCCCCGGTGAACATGGCCAGCCATTGCCACAGCGTTGACCATTGCAATATCACCAATAGTGCTGTCACCGCTAATAACCATAGCAGTGACATAAACCAAGCTAGCCGCGACGAGTTAAACTCGACGGTAGTTCTCTGGTTGGACACGAGTCAGAATCAAATGCACGATGCGAGCAAGATCCGGATCCTCTGGCACTTCCTTTTGCATAAACCAAGGGAAGATTTCCTGATCTTCGCATTCAATAAGCTGATAAAAACGCTGTCTATCTTCTTCGTCCAACGTTAGAAATACGTCTTCCAAGAAGGGTTCAAACAACACATCAAGCTCCAACATTCCGCGACGACATTGCCACTTTAAGCGTTTGAAGCTAGCTGAATCTTTTGATTCGATTGTATCTGTCATGAGAGGTCTCCCCAATTTAGAGGCGCTATTATAGCCCTTCACCGACACTCGGCAAACCGATCAAGACAGGAAACGCCAGCTTTGTTGACGCTGGCGCTGTGCAAGACACGACGCCAGTGCCACGCCTATCCATCAAAAGCACTCCATTTGCGCCACTTTTCGGACAGAGCAAGGATTTGCTCACCGGACACATTGATTTCGCTCAATATTGCCCCACATAATGAAACATATTCATTGATCAAATTTGAGGTCATTATGCAGCTCCAGCAGCTTCTTAGTGAAACGCTTCCGGCGACCAGCTATGGTCATAGCCAAGACCTAGGTGTCATTTCCATTCAGGGCCCTGACAGTGTGAAATTGCTGCAAGGTCAAACCACCGCAGACATGAAATTGGTGAGCGAACAAGCCAGTGTGTTCGGCGCTGTGTGTACCCCGAAAGGTCGCATCATTGCTAACTTCTACATTTTGCAGAAAGCAAACGACTCCTTCCTAATGGTACTCAAGCAAGATGTGCTCGACACCCTGTTGGCACATTTGAAAAAATACGCGGTCTTTTTCAAAACCGACTTAGAGGATGTCAGCGCACAGTATCAAGTGAGCTCCCTATTTGCCCTTACTGATACCCTTGAGCCACAAGAGCACTACGATCTAGCGATCCCAACCACCCATCAAGAAGGTTGCTATCAGCTGATCCTCAACAACACCTATTACCAAGAAACGCTTACCGTGGCGCACTCTGCCGAAGAACTACCGACGGCCGAAGACCCCAGTGCCCACAAGGTAATGGGGCTATTGGCCGCTCGTCCACTGCTGGGCCAAGCACATTTAGAAGAAATCCTGCCACAATGGATCAATATGCAGCGTAACGGCGGCATCAGCTTTACCAAAGGCTGTTATACCGGACAAGAAATCGTGGCGCGCATGAAATACCGCGGCAAGTCGAAAAAGCACCTAGCACTGTGCACCTGTGAAGGGCCGATTAAGATTGGCTCGGACGTGCTCAACGCAGAAGGCAAAGCCATTGGCTCTGTGTTTGACTGCGCCCCAGCCGGTCCCGCTTATGTGGCTCAGTTGATCTTAAATGTAGAACAAGATGAGATCAGCGACGCCACCGTCGAAGGCAGCACGATAACCTTGCTGCCGCTGCCCTACGAACTGGGTAGCTAAGCCGTCACCAAAAAAAGCGCGCCCGAGCCAAGCTCTGAGCGCGCTTTTTATTCCGCTATCACTTACTTCGCAGGCTGTAAATGCGCGCTCCAATCGATTGGCGCTTTACCCATGCTTTCCAGATACTGATTGGCTTTGGAGAAATGCCCGCAACCAAAGAAGCCACGGTAGGCGGACAGCGGCGATGGATGCACACTCTCCAACACACAGTGTTTGCTACGATCAATATGACGGCCTTTTTTCTGTGCGTAGGCACCCCACAGCATAAACACCACCCCTTGATGATGCTCGTTGATCAGCTGAATAATCTGATCCGTAAAGCTTTCCCACCCTTTGTTTTGATGAGAGCCGGCCTTAGATGCTTCCACCGTCAAGACACTGTTTAGTAACAACACACCTTGGCGCGCCCAGTTGATCAAGTAACCATGATCGGCGATGGGGATCGCAAGGTCCGCTTCCAGTTCTTTATAGATGTTGGCCAAGGATGGCGGTGTTTTCACTCCCGGCTTAACCGAGAAAGACAAGCCATGGGCTTGGTCCGGACCGTGATAGGGATCTTGGCCAAGGATCACCACTTTGACGTTGTCAAAGCGGGTTTCATTTAAGGCATTAAAACAGTCGTTGGAATGGGGATAAATGACTTTACGTGCGTCTTTCTCCTGTACGAGAAACTCACGCAAACGTTGCATGTAGTCTTTGTTAAATTCGTCGGCGAGGTGAGCCTGCCAATCGGCTGCGAGATTCATACGGGTTCCGCTTTAAAATAGGGATTAAACACAGGGTCGTTTAACAGGGCATGATACCACTGCAGACAGTCTAAATCTTGTGAGCCGCATAACTGATGACGCAACAACAGCCAAACCAGTTCTCGCACCACATAGGCTTTGCGGTAAGCATCAATGGCCTCAAAGGCGACTGGCATCGGCTCGCTACCGACCACCGCTTGGTAAGCATGCTGTAACTGCGCGGCAGTCAGATGATGCACATGCGCCAACACCGCCAAATCAAACAATGGATCGTTCATCCCTGCCGCTTCCCAGTCAATCAACCAAGCTTTGCTGCCGTCTAACAAGACATTTTTGGGGTTTAAGTCATTGTGACATAAGCGCAGCTGAGCGGGCCTAGGCACGGGCTTTAAGGATTGATAAAAAGTCCGCGTCTGCTGGGTTAGAGCGCGCAGCTCAGGCGTCATATCGGTCTTGGCAAGCTGCGCTAGCCAGTCTGCGATCACGCGGTAAACATCGTACTCTTGTGCGATGCTAGGCAGCTGATGCAGCGCCGACAGGGACTGACAAATGGGCATCAGACTAGCCTGGGTATGCTGCACATCCCATGCTAACGTCTGCCCTGGGAGAAACTCCCACACGATTGCCTGTTCGTTGTGCCACAACACCTTGGCCCCAAGCCGCTGCGCACTCACAAGCTGACACACCGCTAATTCCGCGGCGCGCTCAATAGCAAACGCTTGGCTATTCAGATCTGAGATACGCAGCACTAAACGTGGCTGCTGTTGCCAACTAATCTGGTAGGTTTTATTGGAGAAGCCTTCCTCTAATGGCACCACCTCAACCTCACCATGTTCCGGCAAGATGGAGTTCATTTGCTTCAAATACTCAGAAAGTGCACACATTTTCAATCACTTATTGCCAGAGGGAGAAACCGCTGTCAGAATGTCCTTGATCCCCATTTGAGTCAATATTTTACTGTTGAAGCACATAAATGAATAAGCACGAAGACATTATTCGCAGAATCCAAGAAAAACTGAGTACGCTGAGTAAATCTGAGCGTAAGGTTGCTGAAGCCATTTTAGCCGACCCTAAAACGACTATTCATTCCAGCATTGCGAAGCTTGCCGCGCGTGCCGAAGTTAGTGAGCCAACGGTAAACCGTTTTTGCCGCAGTTTAATCGGCAGTGGCTTTCCTGATTTCAAAGTAGCCTTGGCACAAAGCCTAGCAAAGGGCACGCCTTACGTTAACTTAAACGTTGAGCCAGATGATGCTCCAGGTGCCATCACCAATAAGATTTTCGAAGCGGCGAAGAACAACCTGACCCGTGCCCAAGAGCTGTTACCAGAAACCCTGATCAGCCGTGTGGTGGATGTCTTAGCCCAAGCACGTCGCATTGAATTCTACGGTTTAGGGGCTTCAGGTCCGGTTGCCAAAGATGCCCATCATAAGTTTTTCCGTTTGAACATGCCGGTGGTCGCTTACACCGACATTCTGGTACAACGCATGGCCGCCGCTGGCACGCATCCAGGTGATGCCGTGGTCCTGATTTCCCTATCGGGCCGTACTTTGCCATTGATCGAAACGGCCCGCGTCGCCCGTGAAGCTGGCGCCACCGTGGTGGGGATTACTAATCCTGGTTCGCCATTGACCGAGCATTGTTCGATCGTGCTGCCGATCGAAGAAACCGAAGATACAGACATCTACACCCCGATGAGTTCACGTATCGTCTACTTAACGCTGATCGATGCACTGGCAACGGGCGTACTGCTCAAACGTGGTCCGGAATTCAACGAACACCTGCGCAAGTTAAAACTCAGCGTGCAGGATACTCGTTTGCCAAAACAAGAGAATTAAGCGTCTCAGGTTGGCCTTCGGTTCTCGTCACCCGAAGGCCACAGCCCTTTCTTAGCTAGCCCCCTATCCAGTCCACAAAATAGCACCAGAGAATCTCGACAAATTGTCGGAGAATTCTGAAAGACGCTCTTTCGAGTGAGACATAGAATCATCGGTCAGGTTTAATTTTTGAGCAGAGTTGCGACTTTCCTCTAAGCTTAAGCCCATTCTCAAAACAATAAATATGACTTATGCACCAAGTTACCTTGCACAGTTTTTACCACAAGTAAGACGGACAGCTCGGTAACATCGGCGCCTGCCAAACTACGATAATAAGAGGACTCAAGAATGATTGATAATAGCTTAGCGATAAGCTTTACCTTTCTTGCCTACCTAGTGGTGATGCTAGGTATTGGCTTATACGCCTATAAGCGCACTTCCAATTCTGAAGATTACTTCCTAGGTGGGCGCTCATTAGGCCCCTGGCCAACCGCCTTGTCCGCAGGCGCATCCGACATGAGTGGTTGGTTGCTATTGGGCTTACCAGGCTACGCGTTTGCTGCGGGTATGGAATCCCTGTGGCTGGCAGGAGGTCTACTCGTCGGTACTTGGCTAAACTGGCTGATCTGTGCGAAACGCCTACGTACTTACAGTATCCAAGCCAATAACTCTCTGACGCTACCAGAATACTTGTCGACGCGCTTCCAAGACAATTCTAAGCTGATCCAGTCTATCTCAGCGTTCTTTATTCTGCTGTTCTTCTTGTTCTACACCAGCTCAGGCCTAGTGGCTGGCGGTAAGCTGTTCGAAACCGTATTTGGTTTAGATTACCGTTGGGCGGTCGTGATCGGTACTGTGTGTGTCGTGTCTTACACCCTATTCGGCGGCTTCCTAGCGGTGTCTTGGACCGACCTAGTACAAGGCCTATTAATGTGTGCGGCATTGGTGATCGTACCGCTTGCCATTATGGAAGGTGACTGGTCACAACTGCCTGACACGCTAGCGGCAAAGAACCCTGAGTTATTGACGCTTTGGAACGATATTAACGGCGAGCCGTTAAGCATTATTGGCATTGTGTCTCTCGCCGCCTGGGGTCTTGGCTATTTTGGCCAACCGCATATCTTGGCGCGTTTTAAAGCCTCACGTTCAAACAAAGACATTACCACGGCACGTCGCATCGCGGTGGGCTGGACTGCCCTATCGATGGCCGGCGCCCTACTGATCGGTCTAGTGGGCATTGTCTATGTGGATAACCATATGGCAGGCGCTCTAGAAGACGGCGAGAAGATTTTTATGATCTTGGTGAACGCCGTGTTTAACCCTGTGGTTGCAGGCATTCTATTGGCAGCCATTCTAGCAGCCATCATGAGTACAGCCGACTCACAATTGTTGGTGTCCTCATCTGCACTGGCAGAAGATTTCTACAAAGCTTGGATCAACCCAAATGCGTCACAATCACAAATCGTGAACGTGGGTCGCTTGGGCGTTGTGGCACTGTCTATCATTGCCCTCATCCTAGCCTTCAACCCAGAAAGTTCAGTGCTTGGCCTAGTGTCCTACGCTTGGGCAGGTTTTGGTGCGGCATTTGGTCCAGCCATCATCCTGAGCCTATTCTGGCGTAATATGAACCGCAACGGTGCCCTAGCGGGTATTTTAGTGGGTGGTATTACCATCGTGGTGTGGAAGCAACTCTCTGGCGGCATTTTCGATATTTACGAAATCGTGCCAGGCTTTATTCTGTCTACCATTGCCATCATTGCGGTCAGCCTTATCACCGGTGCACCAAACAAAGAGGTGCTAAACACCTTTGATGAGTATGAGAAGAAACTGGATACGCTAGCGTAATCAGAGCTTCCTTATTGAAAAGCCGAGCCTTCTGTAGAAGCGCTCGGCTTTTTTATGTCTCACTTTCAACCCCATCCTAACCTTCCCCTTAATAAGAGAAAGGAATACGACATACTGCAGGGCAAAAAAAAGGCCTCCCGAAGGAGGCCTAAACACTATTACTAACAAATGTTAGTAGTCAGAGAAATTCTTTACTCATGAAACAGGCTGCAGGCGCCTTGCTCTGCGCCGTTAACCAACATACGGTAGCTGGCAAATAGCTCACGCCCCATGCCCTGATGTGAGCGACGTAAATCACACTGTGCCTGCTCACGTAGTACCAACTCGGTGTCTTCAACCAAAACAGACAGGGTGCCAGCTATGGCATCTAAACGTACGATGTCACCGTCTTGAATCTTGCCAATCACACCGCCCGCCAAGGCCTCGGGCGTTAGGTGGATCGCCGCAGGTACCTTGCCTGACGCGCCCGACATACGACCATCGGTCACCAGCGCCACCTTGTAGCCTTGGTCTTGAAGGTTGCCAAGATACGGTGTCAGTTTATGCAGCTCTGGCATACCAATGGCCTTTGGCCCTTGGTAGCGCACCACCGCGACACAGTCACGTTTAAGCTCACCGCTACGAATCGCTTCCACCAGATCGTTTTGATCATGGAACACTGCAGCTGGCGCCTCAATAATACGGTTTTCTTCTTTTACCGCAGAGACTTTAATAACGGCACGGCCAAGGTTGCCTTCAAGCAATGCCAGACCACCCTCTTTACTAAACGGGTTCTCAATCGGACGAACCACGTCTTCGTCAAGGCTCACTTCAATGCCATCACGCCATACCAATTGCTCGCCATCCATAAAAGGCTCTTTGGTGTAGTGTGTCAGACCTTGACCAACGATGGTGTTCACATCTTCGTGTAGCAAACCACCTTTCAATAGCTGTTTGGTTAGGAACGCCATACCACCCGCTGCTTGGAAATGGTTAATGTCCGCTTGGCCATTCGGGTAAATACGGGTTAGCAACGGCACCACTTTTGATAGCTCAGCAAAATCTTGCCAGTTGACAATAATGCCTGCCGCACGCGCAAAGGCCACAATGTGCATGGTGTGGTTAGTCGAACCACCGGTTGCCAACAAGCCAACGATGGCATTCACAATCGAACGCTCATCAATCACTTTATAAATCGGACGATAGTCTTTGCCCAGCGCCGTGGTTTTGGTGGCCAGCTGCGCCGTGTAACGGGTTAGCGCTTCACGCATTGGATCGTCAGGGTTAACAAATGAAGAGCCCGGTAGTTGTAAGCCCATCATTTCTACCAATAATTGATTCGAGTTCGCGGTACCGTAGAAAGTACAGGTACCCGCACTGTGGTAAGACGCCGATTCCGCCTCCAATAGTTCATCACGGCTGGCTTCGCCTTTGGCGAACTTTTGGCGCACCGCGGCTTTTTGGGCATTGGTGATGCCAGAAGGCATTGGCCCAGCCGGCACAAACAAACACGGCAGATGACCAAAACGCAACGCGGCAATCAATAGCCCAGGTACGATCTTGTCACAGATACCTAAGAATAAGGCCGCATCAAACATATTGTGAGACAGTGCAATGGCCGCACCTTGAGCAATGTTGTCACGGCTAAAGAGAGACAATTCCATGCCCTCTTGTCCCTGGGTCACACCATCACACATGGCCGGAACACCACCCGCAAACTGGGTCACTGAGCCCATTTCAGCCACCGCTTGACGGATGATGTCAGGGTAATGCTCATACGGTTTGTGGGCGGACAACATATCGTTGTAAGAAGAAACAATACCGATGTTAGCTTCATCCATCAGTTTAAGCTTTTGCTTTTCCTGAGGCTGACACGCGGCAAAGCCATGGGCTAAGTTGCCGCACGACAATACCCCACGATGTGGACCCTTTAACTCAGCCTGCTTCATGTCCGCTAAATATTGAGAACGCAAGTCTTTGCTACGTTCAATAATGGCTTGGGTTACTTTTTCCACAATCGGGTTCATCTTTGTTCTCCAGTTAGGCCTCACGACACATCCAATGAAACCATTTTATGTAATTTTACTACATTTTAATAATTTGAGCGCAACAAACAAGGGCAAAACTGACGAAAACAGCTATTTATGTAATTTATTTACCAAAAAATACTACCAAGCCACGTTTTTTTCGTTAGAATAGGGCCATATAACAGGCTAAATGACGGAAGATTACGAACCGATGACTGTTTTTTGAACAAAATTAGTCAGTTATGTGTTTTCTTCCCGAGAATATTTTTATTTTTGTAGTGTTTTTACAATAACATTGAAAAGAAACTGTCCTACACTTATCCCTTTAGGACAGACTGTATCTTTTATATTAGGAGTGAGATATGACGATTAAGGTAGCTATTAACGGTTATGGACGTATCGGACGCAACGTACTTCGAGCGCTTTATGAGTCCGGCAAGCGCGACCAGATTCAAGTCGTAGCCATTAACGATCTTGGTGATTCCAAAATCAATGCTCACTTAACTAAATATGACACAGTTCACGGACGTTTCAATGCGGATGTGAATTTTGATGCAGAAGCTCTGTACATTAACGAAGATAAAATCCTCACCCTTTCTGAGCGCAACCCAGCGAATCTGCCTTGGGCTGATCTGGGGATCGATGTGGTTTACGAATGTACTGGTTTCTTCACTAGCAAAGAAACCGCTGGTGCTCACATTAGCGCGGGTGCGAAAAAAGTCATCATCTCAGCACCTGGCAAAGAAGTCGACGCAACCGTTGTATACGGTGTTAACCAAGACGTTCTGACGTCTGACATGACGGTGATTTCAAACGCTTCTTGTACCACTAACTGCCTAGCACCAATTGCCAAGCCTCTAAACGAACAGCTGGGTATTGAAAGCGGTTTGATGACCACTATCCACGCCTACACAAATGATCAGCGCTTATCAGATGTTTATCATGAAGATCTATACCGCGCGCGCGCCGCAGCAATGAACATGATTCCTACTAAGACAGGTGCCGCAGCAGCGGTTGGCCTAGTCGTACCAGAGCTAGCGGGCAAATTCGACGGTATGGCCGTTCGTGTTCCCACTATCAACGTTTCTTTGGTTGACCTAACCTTCTTGGCGCCACGTGAAACGACGGCCGAAGAAGTGAACAAAATCATTGAAGACGCGATTGCTGCAGACCCAGTATTAGCGCAAGTTCTGTGTGTCAACTACGAGCCATTGGTCTCAACTGACTTTAACCACAGCACCTATACTTCCAACTTTGATGCGACGCAAACGCGTGTTCAAGGCAAATTAGTCAAGGTTATGGCGTGGTACGACAACGAGTGGGGCTTCTCAAATCGCATGCTAGATAATACACTTGCACTTATGAGCGCAAAATAATACTTCTAATAACAAAGGCTGCTGATGCAGCCTTTGTCGTCTCTATATTCGAACTTCATGCTTTAAAAAAATTTTTGGAATTAATATGACTCGCAGAACCAAAATCGTTGCCACGCTAGGCCCAGCTTCCAGCTCACCAGAGATGATCGAAAAACTAATCTTAGCCGGAGCGAACGTCTTCCGTTTAAACTTTTCTCATGGACAACCTGAAGATCATATTAATCGCGCTAATGTGGTGCGTGACATGGCGGCGAAAAACAATCGCCACGTAGCGATTCTAGGTGACCTACAAGGCCCTAAAATCCGTATCGCGCGTTTCAAAGACACCAAAGTAACCTTGCAAGATGGCGCGCACTTTATCCTTGATGTGGGCTTTGATAAAAACGCAGGTGACGAAACTCGCGTCGGTATCGACTACCCACAGCTTGCGGAAGACTCTTCTCCAGGCAACATCTTGTTGCTAGATGACGGCCGCGTAGTACTAGAAGTTATTGAAGTTAAAGGCATGGAAGTGCACACCAAAGTGATCGTTGGTGGCCCACTGTCAAACAACAAAGGCATCAACCGTCAAGGTGGTGGCTTGTCTGCTGCAGCCCTAACTGACAAAGACAAAGAAGACATCAAAACAGCGGCGGCCCTAAAAGCCGACTACCTAGCTGTTTCTTTCCCACGTAGTGCTGCCGATCTTGAAGAAGCTCGTGAACTGGCTCGTGCCGCTGGCCTTGAGACAGGTATCGTAGCGAAAGTAGAACGTGCCGAAGCCGTGGCTGATGACGAAACACTGGATGCCATCATTCTTGCGTCAGATGCTGTGATGGTAGCTCGTGGTGACCTTGGTGTTGAGATCGGTGATGCGGAATTGATCGGCGTACAAAAACACATGATCAAACGTTGTCGTCAACTTAACCGCCCTGTTATCACGGCGACACAGATGATGGAAACCATGATCACACAAGCGATGCCAACGCGTGCGGAAGTGTTCGACGTTGCCAACGCTGTGCTAGACGGTACGGACGCAGTGATGCTGTCTGCTGAAACTGCGGCGGGTTCTTACCCAGAAGAAGTGGTTAAGAAGATGGACAGCGTGTGTCTTGGCGCTGAGAAGCACCCTTCTGTTATGCGCTCTAAGCACCGCCTAGATGTCACCTTCACATCGGTTTCTGAGACCATTGCCATGTCAGCAATGTACGCAGCCAACCACCTAGAAGGCGTAAAAGCGATCATCAGCTTGACGGCATCTGGCACAACTCCATTGTTGCTATCACGTATTTCTTCTGGTCTACCAATCTACGCATTGTCGCCAAACCCAGAAACACTGAACAAAACAGCACTTTATCGTGGTGTAACACCGGTTGCTTTCTCTTCTCAAGAACACGATGTCGACACCATTATTTCTGGTCTAGTGAACAAGGTGAAATCCCTTGGTCTAGTTGCCGATGGCGACCTAGTGATCGTGACTAAAGGTGATCACTTGGTATCTCACGGCACCACCAACATGATCAAAGTGGTTGAAGTTGGCGCGGTTGCTTAATGGATAAGAAAACCGTTACCACGGCGGCGCGGAAACGCGTTGCCTTGGTTGCCCATGATAATATGAAGCCCGAGTTAACCACTTGGGCGGTCCAGCATAAAGACAAGCTGGTACAACATGAGCTCATGGCAACCGGTACCACAGGTAACCTTCTACAGCAGCAATTGGGTGTTCCGGTCAATGCGCTGATCAGCGGCCCTTTGGGTGGTGATCAGCAACTGGGCGGGATGATTGCCGAAGGCAAAATCGATGTCTTGATCTTCTTCTGGGACCCGTTTGAGCCCATGCCGCACGACCCAGATATCAAAGCTTTGCTGCGCGTTGCCGCGGTGTGGAATATCCCCATTGCCTGCAGCGTCTCCTCGGCGAATTTTTTGATCAGCTCACCCTTGTTCGATGAGCCGTTCGACAAGCAAATTCCAGATTACGACAGTTATTTAAAAGCGAGACTCTGATCTCGCTTTTTTTATTCTCACCGCCACTCCCTACACAACAAAAAAGTCGTTTCTAAGCACTCCCCAACTCGCGGTTTCGGCGAAAATCGGCTATATTATCGCCCCTATTTACTGGAGTTGAGCGCAGCTCCTCCGATGACTTGAACTTTACCTCCGACACCTCCCCTCATATCCGTTGGAGAACAGCGCAGGAGAACGATTTTGCAAGCGAAAGTAGCCCTAATTATGGGATCGAAAAGTGACTGGTCCACCATGGAAGCAGCGGCTGAAATCATGGACAAACTGGGCGTTGCTTACCATGTAGAAGTGGTATCTGCACACCGCACACCTGTTAAGCTAGCGGAATTTTCTGAAGCAGCGGTTGAGCGTGGCTTCAAAGTGATCATCGGCGGTGCCGGTGGTGCAGCGCACCTTCCAGGTATGGTGGCAGCACACACACGCCTACCTGTGCTAGGTGTTCCAGTACAAAGTAAAGCCCTAAACGGCATGGACAGCTTGCTATCGATTGCGCAAATGCCTAAGGGCGTTGCTGTGGGTACATTGGCGATTGGTACAGCAGGTGCCTTCAACGCAGGCCTGCTTGCTTGTCAAATCCTAGCCAACGAAGATGCGCAGCTAGCTGAGCGTATCGAAGCGTTCCGTAACGAACAGACTGACACCGTTCTATCTAATCCTGATCCACGCGACGAGGCTTAATTCATGTCATCTATTTGGGTACTTGGCGCCGGTCAACTTGGCGCTATGCTAAAACAAGCAGCAAATCCACTTGGTTTAGACGTTAAACCAGTTGATATCGAGACTGATGAAACACTGCCACTTCAAGCAGATGACATCGTCACGGCTGAGCGCGAAGACTGGCCAGAAACCGCTGCAACAAAACAACTGGCTGCGCACCCCAACTTCGTTAACCTAGAGACTTTCCCGCAACTTGCAGACCGTCTAACGCAGAAACAATGGATCGATAAGCTAGATCTAGCAACGGCGCCTTGGTTCCCGGTAGAAGACGACTCAACTGCTGAAAAAGCCTACCAGACACTGGGCGATCGCGTACTGATGAAACGCCGCCGTGGTGGCTATGATGGTCGTGGTCAATACTGGCTGAAGCAAGCTGAAGGCACGGAAATTCCAGAGGAATGGAAAGGCCAAGCGATCGCGGAACAAGCGATCAACTTCGACGAAGAAGTCTCCGTTGTCGGTGTACGCGGTAAGAACGGTGAAAAATACTTCTACCCACTGACATTGAACCTACATATCAACGGCATTCTATATGCTTCGAT
This sequence comes from Marinomonas aquimarina, assembly GCF_900089755.1. Classification (GTDB taxonomy): domain Bacteria; phylum Pseudomonadota; class Gammaproteobacteria; order Pseudomonadales; family Marinomonadaceae; genus Marinomonas; species Marinomonas aquimarina. The sequence goes on from NZ_FLOC01000004.1 coordinate 187,953, forward strand.
TTCACCGCTACAGCGTCTTGAGCACCTTCAAGAACAAGCTGAGGATATGCTGGGTAAACTGATGGATGCATTGGATTACGTTGGCGTAATGGCGATGGAATGTTTCCGTTGCGGTGATGAGCTACTGATCAACGAATTGGCCCCACGTGTTCACAACAGTGGCCACTGGACGCAAGCGGGAGCAAGCGTTAACCAATTTGAGAACCATATCCGTGCCGTAGCCGGTTTACCTTTAGCCCCTGCTGAAGTGAAGAACCAAAGCATGATGGTGAACTTAATCGGTGTCGATGTGGATTACAACTGGCTTTCTATTAAAGGCCTTGAGTTGTACTGGTACCGCAAAGACGTACGTCCAGGACGTAAAGTCGGCCATCTAAATGCCTGCTCAGGCGACTTAGATCAGCTTCAGTCAATCCTGAAGTCCTTAAGCACAATGCCAGCGCCTTATGATGAAGCGTTGGCTTGGTTAGCGAAAAACCTACCGTCTGCTTAATTGCAAAAAAGGCTGCCAAAGGCAGCCTTTTTTATGTCCAAGCGCAAAAAGATGCGCACTTCTCTCTAAAGCCAGCTATTTTACGCTTGTTTATTTACAATATTCCCCTAGGATATATCTAAAGACTCAGCCCCTAAATCCAAATATAAAATCAAAGCTGAGCCCTAATTCTAAGGAACCTTGAATGAACCACTTAGAACTTGATGCATTCGACTGGAAACTATTAAAGGCGCTGCAAACAAACGCTCGGCTATCCAATGTCGCCCTCTCAGAACAGGTCAATCTATCGCCCTCACAATGCTCACGTCGCCTACAGAGGCTAGAGCAAAGCAGTCTTATCGAGTCCTATAATACGCACTTAAACATCTCAGAGCTGGGCTACCAAGTCACAGCCTTTATCTCCGTAACCTTAGATAAAGGCAATAGTCTTGCACGTAAGAACTTTCAAGAGCGCGTAGCCGCTATGGAAACAGTACTAGAATGTTACTCCGTCACCGGACCATGTGATTACTGGCTTCGGGTGATTTCGCAAGACCTGAGCACATTATCCGACTTTCTCAATGAACAGTTATCCAGTATGGAAGGCGTGCGTGATATCAGCTCTACCTTAGTTCTGAATCAAATCAAACACGGCCACCAGGTACCTCTTCCTAATTAGTCTTTGGACACATCCGGTAAACGAATGGCCATCACTACCCCCACGAGCGTCAGTAGCGCATAAATAAAGATCAGTGACGCAAATGACATCACCGCGCTTAACAGTCCGATCAAACTAAACAATAGCAATATTAGACCGATCGCCGTATTCCCTACGGCGACATAGCTGGTACGCTGATTGCCCTCCGCCATGTCCACCAAATAGGTTTTACGCCCTACTCGAATGCCTTGATGAAAAACCGTCAATAAAAAATACAACCCAGGCAACAGCCAAAAATTCGCTAACGCTTCAGGAATAAGCTGGGCAATAACAAATACCATGATGCTTGTGGCTGCGCCTAAACTCGACGCCCAAATCAACACCTTGCGACTAGAGCTATCCGAAAAACGTCCCCATAAAGGGCCAGAAACCAAGCCAGCTAAACCACTGATCAGCATGAACATGGCTAATACCCAGATAGAATCGCCAATACGCTGGCCAGCTAATAATACGTAATATGGGGCGGCCAGAGCGGTACCTAAAAAACAGGCACGAGTGATAACAAAATGACGAAAGGCTTTATCAGATTTTAAAAGCGACAGCTGAGCGAAAGAGCCTAGAACACTAAAATCACTGCTTTCTTGCTCACTTTTAGGCTCTTCCACGCGAGAAAAAATGAGTGCTGAAAGCAACCAAAGTATCGCTCCAGCGACTAACCCCCAGACAAAATACGAAGCCGTCTGCCAGTCATAGGCATAGCTCAATGCCATCAACAGGCCTAGTGCAATGGTTACCAAACCTGCGGCGCTCGCGGAGAGTCCGGTAACTTGGCCACGTTCAGACTTGGGGATGGTTTTACCTAAGATATCCTTAGACGCTACTGAATTCAGACCACGGGCTAAACTAAAACAGGCTAGCAACAAAACAATGCTGATTCCCGCAGCAAAACCTTCAAGAAAGCTAGCCACCACCGCCATTAAAAGAAGTGACAGTGCCTGTATAACGCTCCCTAGCACCCAAAACCATTTACGAATACTTAAGCGCCGCAAAGCGCTGGCTATGAACAACTGCGGTAGCAGGGAACCAGACTCACGAATAGGCACCAACCACCCTACTAGGAACGCTGGCGCCCCCACGGATTGTAATAACCAAGGTAGAGTCACTTTAGGGTTAACAATTGCATCACCCGTATTGGTAAGAAATTGTGCACTGATTAAGCGTAAAAAGTTTCTTGCGACCGAGTACCGCTCAGCTTCTTCCTTCTCATCAGACTTCACCATCCATTTATATAGGTTCGTGCCCCATGATTGACTACCCATTGACCGTCATCCTTATTTTACGACTCCATAAAGTACGCACTATTCTAATGAATCAGTTCAATGAATTGCGCAGTTAATCTTAAAGTAATGAGATTCACGGCTAGAAAATGTCAGCAGGCCTATCTATCACACGGCGGCATAAATACAATTTATTAAGAGACATTTGAGTCCATCTACCAATATGTAAGAGAGAAGATCCACTATGGCACACGATACCACCAGCGACCTCGATTCTAAGATCTCGACCATGGAGGAGTTTGCCGAGTTAGCCAACTACTCCTTAATGGATTCACTCAACGCTGACCCAGATGCCAATAAAGACGGCAATGATCACCAGCCAAGACAAGTCTACTCAGGCCACTATGTACCGGTCACCCCTACACCTTTGCCAGACGCCGAATACATTGCTCACAGCAGCACCTTCTTTGCAGAGCTAGGCTTGGACGATGAACTGGCCCAGACATCAGGCTTTCAACGCGTTTTTTCTGGGGATCTTTCTGAAGCCCCAGCGCCCATGTCAAAACTTGGTTGGGCGACGGGTTACGCCCTCTCCATTTACGGCACTGAATATACACAGCAATGCCCTTTTCGCACCGGTAATGGTTATGGTGATGGACGTGCCATGTCGATATTCGAAGGTATCTTCAAGGGTAAGCGCTGGGAGATGCAGCTAAAAGGCGGTGGACGGACGCCCTACTGTCGTGGTGGCGATGGTCGTGCTGTACTGCGCTCAAGCGTACGTGAGTTTTTGGCGCAAGAAGCCATGCATGCCCTTGGCATTCCCACGTCTCGCTCATTAAGCTTGTTCGTCTCTAAATCAGAGCAAGTCAACCGACCTTGGTATCACGAAGGCTCACAGTCTACTGATCCGGAGATCATGGTCTCTAACCCTGTGGCGATCTCCACCCGAGTCGCGCCGTCATTTTTGCGCGTGGGTCAGTTAGAGCTGTTTGCTCGGCGCGTGCGCAACAATGCCCATGCCGACGCGCTCAAAGAGCTTGAAATGATCGTGCTGCACTTAATCGACAGAGAGTACCCGGGCGAAATCGATCCAACACTAGGCCTACCAGACAAACTGCTAAAACTCGCCCAATTGTTCCGTGAGCGCCTAAGCACGCTAGTGGCTGACTGGATTCGAGTCGGTTACTGCCAAGGCAACTTTAATGGTGACAACTGCCCAGCGGGCGGTTACACCCTAGATTACGGCCCGTTTGGTTTCTGTGAAATCTTCGATCCGGCCTTCCAACCTTGGACCGGCGGTGGACGCCACTTCTCCTTCTTAAATCAGCCCCTAGCAGCCCATCAAAACTTCGGCATGTTCTGTAAATCTCTCGAGCCATTGCTGCTGCAGGAAGATGCAAACGCTCACGCAGCACTGCTGCAGATCCGTGATGAATTCATTCATGTGATGGAGCAAAAAGTCGAAGCCATGTGGGCCAGCAAACTAGGACTTGAACACTATGATTCAGAGCTAGTCATGCAACTGCTAAAACTGATGCTAAGCACTCGCGCCGACTTTAATATGTTCTTCCGTGAGTTATCTCATGTGCCAAACGACATCTCAGCCTTGAGCAGTACGTTTTATAAAGAGCCAACGGAAGATCAACTGGCACAATGGCAGCAATGGCTTGAGCAATGGCGCACCGCCATCAATGCTGACGAACAACAAGCCAGCGTTAGCCAAGCGATGCAACAAGTGAATCCCAAATACACTTGGCGCGAGTGGCTTGTAGTGCCCGCTTATCAACAAGCAGAGCAGGGCAACTACGCTCCTCTTAAAGAGCTACAAGAAGTGCTAAACAACCCTTATCAAGAGCAATCGCAAGAGATCGAAGATAAATACTACCGCCTTCGTCCAGAAGAGTTCTACCGTATGGGCGGCGTTAGCCATTACAGCTGTTCGTCGTAATCCGTCCTTCGGCGAAGTCCTACAAAGCCAACACCGTATTGTAGGACCGCGGTTCCCGCGGGAAAATGTCGCTGTCAGGAGACAGCTCGTACGACCCGGCTCCGTCTGGGGACGGGATTGCTTTGATCGCGGGGTACAACCCGCTCGTACGACCCGATTCCTATCGGGGATAGCTTCAGGGGTCAGATCCCTGCACGTATATCAGCTTCCAACGACTGCGATCTGCTTAGGGATCTGACCCTGAGGTATCCCCACAAATTTACTCATGATCAGACTCTTTTCTCCAGCTGTTGGAGCAACTGCCTGATGCCGTCCCGCCATTCATTTTTTGATATCTCGAAACGAGTCATAACGG